>NZ_FNEZ01000008.1:0-2859 GCF_900100375.1 Flavobacterium noncentrifugens
GTTGGGAAGTTGGCAACCTTTGGAGGTGTGATAGTGATGGTCAAAGTCTGCCCGACGGCACATTGCCCGGCATTCGGGGTAAAAGTATAAGTTGCCCCAACTGTATTGCTAAATGCAGATGACCAAGTTCCGGCAACTCCGTTTGGAGAAGTGTTTCCAATTGTGATTGCATCGCCACTGCAAATGTTTAAAGGCGTAGGGAAATCGGCAATCAAAGCCGGTGTTACAGTAAGTTGTGATGCATTGCTTACGAGGATATTTCCGCCGGATGTCATTTGGCAGTAATATTGGTTGGCATTAAAATTTGCCGGAACGGGATTGATCGTCAGCGTATTCGTAGTAACATTCGAATAGGGCGCAACATTCAGAACATTGACCCAGCTGCCTGCCGCATTCAATACTTTCCACTGGAAAGAATAGCCTGCGGGATTGCTGAGCGGTGCCGTAAAAGACACATTTTTGGATTCACAGGCACTTTTGCTTGTTGGCGATGTGACCACCGGTACCGTTACCGGGGTAACATGATGCACACCAATATCTGTACAACTTTCCGTATTTGAAGAATTCTGGTTCCAGTCATTGCCGTTGAAAGCAGTTTTTGGCGCTATAGCATTCGGGTTTCGAATAAGTGAATAACCTACATTATTAGGCGTTTGTATATTATCAATTAAAGTACCGCTGTGGTACAACATAAATTCATCATTGGCATTGAATCCGGTGGAATAATGCTGTCCCTGGCTTGCCGTCCATCCACACGGAATAACACCGGTTCCAATTCCGATCAAATAAACACCGCCGGGAGGAATCGTTCCAGAAAGGTTTATAGTATAATTTACCGGGCCTCCAACATCACCAGCTCTTGTAATTGTATAGCCCGACAAATTGACCGTTGTTGCCGTACCATTGTAAATTTCAATCACACCGCCATCACCGGCCTGTGCATCATACAATTCTGAAATATAGATGTCACTTGAATAATTATTTGCAGTGGTTGTTTTAATTACTGTAAATGCAGCCGGGGAAAATCCCTCGCAGCCATTGGTAACCACACTGACATTTCCTGAAGCATTCCCAGCTGGAAGATAGGCTTCGATTTTAGCATCAGAAATGACTGTAAATCCGCTTGCTGCAAGCCCGTTAAAACGCACGGCGGTTGTTCCGCCCCCAGCCTGGAATCCGCTTCCGTTAATCGTGACTAAAGTGTTTTGTGGACCTGAAAGTGGTGCAAACGAACTGATCGTTGCTGCTGTACAATTGGATGTTACCGTTCCAAAAAGTTTAAAATCATCGAGCCTGAAAGTACCATTTCCTGCGCTGTTGCTTATGGTAATTGTGACGGTTACTGTTCCTGTAAGCCCTGTCACCGGAGTACTGACTGGTGTATTTCCCAAAGCGGCACCGGCAGTCCCGGTGGTTCCGCTGCCTACGATGGTCCCATTAATTGCCATCGTCCAGTTTTGTGGCCCTAGATTGCTTCGAAGGCGCCAAAAATCAAATGCGGTGATATCAGCTTTAAAGCCAGTTGTTACCGCAAAATTAAGCGTGATTGTTGCTGTAGCAGCCGTTGTGATCCTGATGGCTTCTCCTGTTGCTCCGGTGGTACTTGTCCATGCCGACACGCTGTTGCTCCACGAAGAATTTTGCAAATGAGAATCAAGAATATCCGGGGCAATGGTATAAGGATGTGTGCTGATAGTTGTAGTTCCGAAACTATGGGAATAGATTTGTGCATTGGCCAGCTGCCCAGTGATTAACAAGCTAAAAACAAATAAATAAATGCAGGTTTTTCTGATCAGGGTATTGGTTTTCAAATGCATAGGGAATAAAAAATTGGTAAAGTAAAAGTCATTTCCAGAGTACAAAATTACCTTCCAACTGTTTCCTTATGATGCGATTTTATTTATCAAATATTTAAGAAATAGTTACCAACGAACTGATTTTATTGCCAAATATTAAATTTTAGTATCGAAAATGTTATTTATTAATATACACCCAGCCTGTCAAATGCTCGGAAGACACAGTATCGATTACATAATAATATACACCGTCGGGCAATAAGTCGCCATTCTTCGAGGATCCGTTCCATTCGTTTTTATAATTGATGGCATGGTATACTTTGGTTCCGTATCTATTGAACACCGTAAGCTCTTTAACTCCCAATCCGGTTAAATCAAAAGTGTCATTTTTGTTGTCATTGTTTGGCGAAATTCCTCTTGGGATGCTGCAGAAAATTTCGTCAACGGTTTCGTGTTGGGAAACCGAGCAGCCATTCTGTGTCGCAGTCAATTCGTAAGTTATAGGAAATATAGTTTGTGTTACATCCGACAATAAATCGGTTACATTGAGGATTGCTGAAGTAGAGACAATCCTGCCCTGTTCGTCTTTCCATTCATAGTGATGCGAGGAAGAACCCATAGCTTCAAGCATGTAATTTTGGCCAACGCAGCCTTTTTTAATTGTTACCAAAAGAGTTTCCCAATTGATGTTCAGCGTATGGATTTGTGCGCATTGTCCGGGATTTGGCGTAAAAATATAAGAATCAATATTCGGATTAATGACTGCCGGATTCCAGCTACCCGCAATGCCATTTGGTGAAACCGGATTCAAAACCGGAAGATTTGATGCATTGCAAATAGAAAGTACAGATGGAAAATCAGGTATCATGCTGTTGCCAACATTTACATGCAAAACAAAATCCGAAGCACATTGCCCGGCATTCGGAACAAACCGATAATCGCCACTTGCAGTATTATTGATTGCCGATGGCGTCCAGGTTCCTGAAATGCCATTTGGTGACGTTGTATTTAAAACTGGTGCAATTGCTCCGGTACAAATGGAAATTGGCGTGGTAAAATTCGG
>NZ_FNEZ01000008.1:3739-73724 GCF_900100375.1 Flavobacterium noncentrifugens
GTAAAATTCGGTGCAATGCTGTTGCCGACATTTACATGCAGTACAAAATCCGAAGCGCATTGCCCGGCATTCGGAACAAACCGATAATCGCCACTTCCAGTATTATTGATTGCCGCTGGTGTCCAGGTTCCTGAAATCCCATTCGGTGAAATCATATTTAAAACCGGCACTGTTGATCCGGTACAAATGGAAATCGGCGTGGTGAAATTCGGTGCAATGCTGTTGCCGACATTCACATGCAGTACAAAATCCGAAGCACATTGCCCGGCATTCGGAACAAAACGATAATCGCCACTTGCAGTATTATTGATTGCCGCTGGTGTCCAGGTTCCTGAAATGCCATTCGGTGACGTTGTGTTTAAAACCGGCGGAGTTGCTCCGGTACAAATGGAAATCGGTGTGGTAAAATTCGGTACAATGCTGTTGCCTACATTTACATGCAACACAAAATCCGAAGCACATTGCCCGGCATTTGGAACAAATCGATAATCGCCGCTTGCAGTATTACTGACAATTGCAGGCGTCCAGGTTCCTGAAATGCCATTCGGTGAAATCGTATTTAAAACCGGCACTGTTGATCCGGTGCAAATGGAAATTGGTGTGGTAAAATTCGGCGTGCTGCCTGTCGTAATGTTGATATTAATAGTATCCGTAATTTCCAAACCGCAACTGTTCACAGCTGTTAATGTCAAAACTACAATACCTGTTGCAGATGGGCTTATCGTATAATTAGTTGCCAAATTTTCCGGGGTTGAAAAAATCCCCGAAGCAGCTGTCCATCGAATGGTTAACTGCCCTTGCACACTTCCCGCCAAAACAATTGTTGTTCCTGAGCAGGCATTTATTGTGGCTGGACCTGCATCGACTGTAAATGGCGGTACAGGCGCAGAACATCCGTTGTTGATGTAGCTGGCTGTTCCTGATTCGGTAAACAATACGATTGCACCATCCGCAGCTACAGTAGCGCCATTCGTATCTACCAATAAAGCGCGATTGTAAGTGACGGAATCCGAACACGAACCAAATGAAATCGTAAGCGTACGCAAACCGGACCCTGAATTCGCAAAATGTCCAGAGGCTGTCGTCGGATTGTTTTGGTATATAATATAGGTGTCATTTGTGAGTGCGCCAAAAGAATTCATATCCGTATCGAGATTGAAACTGGTTACCAATATGACGTTGGCATTTGCCGGAAGCAAGCCGTTTGTGGGTTCGATCAATTGGCCACAGCCACCGGCATCAAGAATATCTGCGTTCAATGTTGCGGTTTTAGTTGCCGTGACACTATTTCTCACAAGTCCCTGCCACGGATTATTTGGCCAGGAAACCGACATATTGCTTGTATTGATAGCTGTTGCTCCAACCTTGAACCGCACCATTTCATTCAGTCCTTCCTGCGAACTGCACGCATCAACAAGAATGCTTTCGATCTGGAAGCACTGCGCCGATATTTCTTTGGGGTTCAGCAAAACTAGAAGTAAAAAAATAAAGAAAGGTAAAGAGGTATTTTTGATTTTCATTGTTCCGATTTTAAAAACGGCGAAAGATAGAAGTCTGAAATCAATCCCGATCCACAATCAAATTATCAAAATGTTAGGAGTAAATTATGATTAAAACACCAAGTTGTTAAGCTAAAATTAAGCAATTGTAAAGTCGGAAAAAACACACAATTTTCATCGACGAAAAGCATACAAATTCGACCAACTACCACTTCATAATTCGTTAATGATTCCTTAATTATAAGTACAGACAGTTAAAAGACTACTGCTCTATTTTTGTTGAAAATCAACCCTTTACAATGAATAAAATGCTTTACTTAAACATTAACGACCTTGCCCTTAAAAAGGTTTTTAAGCCAATATTTCCATATCACTGCAGTTTTTATGACAACCCATTCGCATCTAAAAATTAAGGCTATGAAAACAAGATTACCCTACCCTTCTTTTCATTACTTTTTTCTTTTCACGGTATTTTTTCTCACTGCGTTTGGTGCTTCGGCACAAATCATCGGCTGGGATGCTTCGACGGTTCCTGCCGGAACTTACGGCCCAAGTCCGTGGACGCCTTCAACGCTCAATGTTCGCCTGACAACTACCGGACTCATACGTGGCACAAACATCGGGACAGATACCAGTGTAACTCCTGCAAATTTATGCTGGGGCGGCCAGGAAGGTTGGGGAACAACACCCAGCGATGCAAACAGTTTCTATTTTACTTTCCAGGCCACAACGGGTTATAAAATCAACCTGAGCACCATTTCATCTGCAACAAGAAGATCCAATAGCGGGCCTACAGGTTGTTCGGTATGGTATTCTTTAAACGGCGGCGCTTACATTAAGATTGCCGATTGGTCGACAAGTTCAACCACCGGAACAACAGGAACGCCAAACAGCACTGCACTAACCGGAATTGCCGCTTTGCAAAACATTCCTGCCGGAACAGCAGTTAAATTCAGGCTAAGCCCGAACGGAACGACCGGAAATTATTACATCACCGGCGGAACCAACTGTTTAAAAATTGACGGAACCGTTGTTCCCGCTGCAGTTATTACAACGCAGATAAACGGAACGGCTCCAATATGCATCGGAGATTCTGCAAACATCAATGTAGCGATTACCGGAGGCGCAAGTCCGTATAAATTAATTTATTCAGATGGATCTGCCCAAACCACGATCAACAATTATGTCAGCGGAACGCCAATATCGGTTACGCCATTAGCAACAACAAATTACACTGTCGTATCGGTTACCGATGCAAATGGTACTGTAAGCGTACCTAACAGCGGATCGGCCACTATTACGGTAAACCCGCTTCCTGTAGTTGCAGCGGCAAACATCGTAACCTGTGCAGTTGGTGAATATACATTTACATCAGGAACTCCAGCAGGAGGAACATACAGCATCCCGAATCCGTATTCAGGACCGAGCACAACTTATACCTATTCTTATACCAATTCAAATAATTGTAGCAAAACGAGCGCAACCTACACGTTTACCAGAAATACACCCGTTGCGATAAATACACAACCTTCAACAGCAACGCAAACCACCTGTCTCGGTGGAAGCTTTAATCCAATTACCGTTGCTGCAACAGGATCGGGAACAATTACATACCAATGGTACAGCAATGCAACTGCATCTACGACAGGCGGAACCGCTTTAATTACCGCACCACATCTTGCAAACGGTTCGCGAACGGCCAGCTTTACACCATTGGCGACAGCATTGGGAACGACTTATTATTATGTTACCGTAACCAACAGCTGCGGTACTATAAAAAGTACGGCCACAACCGGAATATTTACTGTTGAAGCTCAGGCAATTTCTGGTACGGTTAGCCAAAACCAGACGATTTGCGCTGGAACAAGCCCGAATGATCTGACATTATCAGGAAACAGCAGAAGCGTTGTAAAATGGCAGATGGCGGTAGATGCTGCTTTTACGTCAGGCGTACAGGATATCGCCGTGACCAATGTTATTTTACAAGGTTCAGCCGTTGGGAATTTGTTGCAGACGACTTACATCAGGGCATTGGTTTCTAACGGATCATGTCCGGCAGTGCCGACAGCTCCGATTGAAATCAAGATCAAAACGACAACCTGGAACGGAAGCTGGGACAACGGACTTCCGGACAGCGCAACGACGGTGGTATTTGCATCAGATTACAATTCGACCGGCGATCTTCAGGCTTGCGCGGTTGTAGTGAATTCTGGAAATATCGTGATCAATTCCAATCATACTTTAACGGTTCAGAATGCCTTAAAAGTGAATGGCGGATCATTGGTTTTTGAAAACAATTCGAGCCTGATACAAATCAACGATGCTGCAAATTCAGGAAATATTACCTACAAAAGGAATGCGATGCCGATGGTGGGCTTTGATTTCACGTATTGGTCGTCACCGGTTAATTTTCAGATACTGGCAACTTTTTCACCCGATACGCGCTTCGACAAATACTTCTGGTGGAATACGTCAACCTACAGCTGGAATGCAGTTACCGCTCCAGGAATTACTCCGATGGAAGTTGGAAAAGGCTACATCATGCGTGCACCGGCAGCTTACAATTCGACCCCACAGGTTTTTGAAGGAAAATTTATCGGTATACCGAACAACGGAAATTATACAGTTCCGGTTGGCGTAACCAATGTTGCAAAAAACTTCAACCTTTTGGGAAATCCATATCCAAGTGCGATCAGTGCCGATGCGTTTATGTCGGCTCCCGAAAATGCAGCCGCTTTAGGAACCGGAAGCACGATTTATTTTTGGACACACAACACCGGAATCTCTTACCAGGCTTACAACACCAGCGATTATGCGTCGTACAATTACACCGGAGGTACAGGAACAGCTCCGGCTGCCGGGCCAAACACCAACCGCCCGAATGGATTCATTGCAGCCGGACAATCTTTTATGATCAACGGATTGGCCAATGGAACGGCAACTTTCAAAAACAGCATGCGCAGCGCATCCAACAACCAGTTCTTTAAAAATGCTGGTAATGGAATTGAAAAAAACAGGCTTTGGTTGGCGCTTAAAAATGCAACTGGCGTATATAAAGAAACATTGGTGGGTTACATCCAGAATGCGACAAATGGGATCGACCGCGGTTTTGACGGAGAGAACATTCCGTCAGGAAACGGCTATGATTTTTATTCGGTTGCCAATGATATGAAGCTGTCGATACAAGGACGTGCCTTGCCTTTTCACGATTCGGATGTTTTGCCGCTAGGCTTTGCTGCTTCGGCAGCCGGAAGTTTTGAAATTGGTCTCGTTGACTATGACGGATTGTTTGGAAATCAGGATGTTTTTCTCGAAGACCTATTGCTGCATTCGATCCACAACCTGAAACAGGGCGATTATATTTTTACAACAGTTGCAGGCGCTTTTGACGCGCGATTTGTACTTCGCTTTACGGATGCGCAACTCGGTACAAATAATCCATTGAATTCTGACAACCAGGTCGTTGTGTATCGAAAAAACTCGGAAGTCATGATTCATTCGGATTTTGAAGATCTTTCGGAAATCTTCATTTTCGACATTTCAGGAAGGCTGATCCGTACAGAAACTGCTTTGCATACGAAAGAAATCAGCATCAATACCGGAAATGCGACAGCTGTGATGATTGTCAAAGTAGTGCTGAAAAACGGACAGGCATCGATCCATAAAATCATCAATTAAATATTAAAAAATTCAATAAATAAACAACCATTAAATTATTACCAATGAAAACACTTTTACCAAAAAAGTACGTTAGGGCATTACAACTCTTTCTGCTTTTATTAGCCGGAACTTCCTGGGCGCAGGTCGTGCCTACGCACACCGGAAACACCGGTTTTACAGGCTGGACGCAAGCAAATTGCACACAGGGATCAGCCAGTAGCAACGATTACCTGATCATGGGCGTTGCCAATGCATCGGTGACTTCACCAGTGATGAACCTCGACAATTTTACAGGAGAATCGCTTACTTTTCAGGCAAGGATGTATGGCGGCCCGACGACCGCACAAGCGACCATTACCGTTTCTATTTCAGTAAATAACGGATCAAGTTATGCCGTTCTTGGAACCCGTACGCCCACAAATACTACATTAACTGCGCAAACTGCATTCGACCTTAGTTCTTACACAGGAACACAATGCTTTATAAAAATTGAAACCAAAGGTGCATCTGGTGCCAAAGGTGCCGGTGTTGATAACATCGCGATCAGCGGAACAGCAGCACCAACAACAACTGCACAAACGATTACTTTCGCAGGGCCGACAGCAAAAACCTACGGTGATGGAACGTTTGCCTTATCAGCAACAGCTTCATCTAATTTAACAGTCAGTTTTATAAGTTCGAATACTGCTGTAGCGACAGTTTCAGGGACGACAGTTACGATTGTTGGTGCCGGAAGCACGAATATTACGGCTTCACAGGCAGGAAACGCCTCATACAGCGCGGCTCCGAATGTCGTTCGCGCACTTACGGTCAATAAAAAAGCAGCAACGTTGCCAAATGCAGCAGCGGTTGATAAAATCTACAATAGAACGACTACTGCTACAATTACTCCCGGAACAATTTCAGGAATTATAAACAGCGATGCCGTAACCGTTTCCGGCGGCGGAACATTTGCAAGCCTTAATGCGGGCTTAAATATCGGTGTTACGCCTGCGCTGACTTTGGCAGGTGCAAAAGCAGCCAATTATGCGTTGACGCAACCAACAAATTTATCAGCAGACATTACGCCAAAACCTTTGACCATTCCAGGCGCTGCGATATTAAATAAAGTTTTTGATGGGAATACAGATGCTACGTTTTCAGGTACTTTAACCGGAGTCATTTCACCTGATGATGTTGCTTTATCGGTAACGGCAGGTTTTGATTTTCCGTTCGCAAGCCCGGGAATTCCGGTTACCGTTGACGCCTCTTTAGTTGGCGCAGCTGTTAATAATTATAAGCTTCCGGCGTTAACCGGATTTACCGCTGACATTACGCCAAAAGCATTGACTGTTTCTGATGCAAGGGCATTGAATAAAATTTTTGATGGAAATGCCAATGCTATCATTACCGGTACTTTAGAAGGTGTTATTTCGCCTGATGAAGTTACATTTGTTGGAAGCGGATTGTTTGATTCGCCAGCTGTTGGATTGAATGTTCCTGTAACGTCTACAAGTACCATTACAGGCGATATTTCAAATTATACATTGCAGCAGCCAACGGGCTTGAGAGCCAATATTACTGCAGATGCTTTGATTCCGCAAACCATTACTTTCGACAATTTGAATAATTTGATTTATGGAACTGCTAATTTTAATTTATCGGCTACAGCCACTTCAGGTTTGGCGGTGGTTTATGAAAGTTCAGATGCGACAATTGCTTCAGTTTCGGGAAATACGATCACGACTAACAAGACCGGAACCGTTACAATTACTGCAACGCAACCCGGAAACGGAACTTATGATGTTGCCAATCCGGTTACCCAGACATTGACCATTACACCAAAAGAATTGACATTGGCAAACGCCGCTGCAACCAATAAAATATATGACGGAACCAACAATGCTACAGTTACCGGAACTTTGTCGGGAATCGTAAATTCAGATGATGTAACTTTTATTGGAACAGGAAATTTTGCTGCAACTGCGGTAGCACAAAACATCAATGTTACCGCTGTCATTACGCTTGGCGGATCGGCTGCAGCCAATTATTCAATAGTGCAACCAACAGGATTGACTGCTTCTATTACCGTAAAAACGCTAACGATCAGCGGATTGACTGTGTTGGATAAAGTCTACGACAAAACAACTGTCGCAACAAACGACGGCGGTATATTAAACGGAATTGTACAAAATGAAGATGTTACTTTTACCGGAATGGTAGCTTTTACTTCAGCCGATGCCGGAACCAACATTCCAGTAATTTCTTCGTTAGAATTATCAGGAGACACCGCTTCAAACTACGTATTGACACAGCCCACTTCGCTTAACGCGGACATTACACGCGCTGCACTTACCGTGACCGGATTAACAGCGGAAAATAAAGTCTACAATAGAAACACTGCTGCAGTTTTAAATGGAAATCCGGTGCTTCAAAATGTGATTGATGGAGACGATGTGGCGCTTTCAGGCACTGCAACTGCGGTTTTCAACAACAAAAATGTGGGTACAGCCAAACCGATTATTGTCAGCGGTTATACATTAACCGGAACTTCTGCTTCGAATTATTCCGTAACACAGCCAACAGGCATTACTGCCAACATCACTGCTGCAAATGTAACCATCAACAATGCCCTTGCAAACGATAAGACTTTTGACGGAAATGCAACTGCAACGATAACCGGAACGCTTTCGGGCGTCATTTCTCCAGACGTCGTGACTTTGGTTGGAACCGGAACTTTTGCTACATCAGCTGTTGGAACAAACATTGGCGTTACTTCTACTGCTACATTAGGTGGAACGGATGGAGTTAATTATACCATCAACCCGCAACCACAAGGATTGACCGCCGATATTTTAACCGGACCATCGATTTTGGCTGTCGGCGATTTAACGATCATCGGGATGCAGGTCAATACACCGGACAGTTTTGCTTTCGTAAGCTGGGTTCCGTTAAATCCGGGAACGATAATCAAATTTACAGACAATGGTTTTCATGGATCTGTGTCTGCAAATGAAGCGAACAATGCCAGAGGTGGAGAAAACTTTGTATTGTGGAGAAATAACGGAGGTGTAATTCCGGCCGGAACGGTAATTCTATTCACCGATGCGCCTTCCGTTAATTATGGAACCATCGTTTCAGGGAATCTAAACGGCTTAGCCGCAGGCGGAGATACGATTTTTGCGTATCAAGGTCCGGCAACTTCGGGAACTAATCCTGATTTTACTGCGAATACAACTACTACAACCTTTAACGGAACGCTTTTATATGGTATTTCACTGCAAGGTTCGGGCAGCAATACAACCTGGTTAACGACCGGAACAGCTACATCAAACAACTCTTATCTTCCTTCACAACTGAATGTTTCCAATGGAAATATTGCTATTGCAAATTCGGCATCACGCGCGCAATACAACGGTTCGAGATCAAATCAGGTGTCTTTGGATGGTTACAAAGCATTGGTAAACAATCCTGCCAATTGGACATCAGGTTCTTCAGCAGGAACGCAGACTTTCAACACCACAGCGTTTACATTGGCTACAGCACCAACAGCTTCGGTTTTATCAGGTACAGCAACGGTTTGTTCAGGCGCTTCGGCCAATTTAAATGTGGCAATTAGCGGTGGAACAGCTCCATTTAAAGTCGTTTATTCGGATGGCACGTCTGAATTCACGGTGAACAATTACAACAGCGGCAATGCGATTTCAGTAGCTCCGACAGTTACTACAAACTATGCTATCGTATCGGTTACCGATGCCAATTCGCTTGTTGGTACCGGCAATTCGGGATCAGCGATCATTACCGTAAGCGTACCGGCCACGTATTATGCCGATGCCGATCATGACGGTTATGGAAATCCGGATGTTTCTTATTTTGGATGCATCCAATCCGGATATGTTTTGGACAATACCGATTGTAACGATGCTGTAGCGGCAATCAATCCAGGGCAACCTGAAATTCCGTATGATGGCGTTGACAACAATTGCGACGGCCAACTTGATGAAGGTTTCCAGATCAAAACCAAATTGCTGAACAATTTCTGCGGGGCCACTTTGCCTTCTATCGGATCGCTGATCGGCATCATCACATTAGTACAGAGCAACCAGATTACCGGATATAAAATCAGGGTAACCAATGGATCCAATGTTCAGGTTATCGACAGAACGGTTCCAAATTTTAGCCTTACGATGCTGCCGTCGTTTGATTATGCAACAACGTACACCGTTGAAATCCAGCTTCAGAGAAATGGCGTTTACTTGGGCTACTATGGTGATTCCTGCCTGGTTTCTTCTCCGGCCGTACTTGAAGAAGGCGGCGCGACCGCAGTTTCACCATCGCAATGCGGCATCAGGATTCCGGCGATTACGACCTTGATCTCAACAACGAGCCTTGCCAGGGTTACAGGTTACCGTTTCCGCATTACCGATATCACTCCGGGCGGAACAGGATTGGTACAAACCATCGACAGGCCTTTGCATTGGTTTAGTCTGCCAATGTTGGCACAATACAATTACAATGCGACTTATACGATAGAAGTGTCAGTGAAAACTACCGGGGCTTATTCCGGATTCGGATCAGCCTGTGAAATCTCTTCCCCATTGGTTCCGATGACCAAATGCGGATATACGGCAACATCGGTTACCGATAATATCACTGCACTGAGTGCGAGCGGCGCTGCCCAATACCGATTCCTGGTCATAGAAACGCAGCAAGGCGGGTCGACAACAATTGACCGGAATATGAATTACTTTAATTTCAGCATGATTCCGGGTTACCTGCCTGGAGGAAGATATTCTGTTCGCGTCGCTACTTTTACAAATGGAAACTGGTCGGTGTTTAGCGATGCCTGTTCGGTATTTGCTCCTGGCGGAATTGCAGCTAAAGGTTTGATGGATGAAATTGAATCAATTGGGAATGTTTCATTTGGTGCTGCAGTTGCCCCAAATCCTTTTGCATCCGATTTCAATCTGAAATTAACCACTGCTTCGCAAGAACTGATACAAATCAGGGTTTACGACATGCTGGGCAAACTCATGGAATCCAAATCATTAGAAGTGCCTGAGCTTGAAAAACAGCAGCTTGGAAACAATTATCCGTCAGGTGTTTACAACATGATTGTCACCCAGGGCGAACAAGTGAAAACGATCCGTGTGATCAAACGCTAATATATTTTTTTTGACAGTGCTTAAAGGGCAGGTATTTTTACCTGTCCTTTTTGTTTTACAAAAGATTTTAATTGTAAAATACTACAACATTAACCGGACATCCTGTAAAAACGGACGGTTTTAAAGTTGCCATCTTTGCTTTACCGTAACAACGGACTCAAATAAAATCTAAAAACTGCAAAATGAAAAAAATCAACTTATTGGCCGTAATGGCTTTATCAGCATTCGGATTGAGTGCAAATGCACAAATTCAGGAAGGAAATATTATGGTGGGTGGAAATTTAGCCAACATCAATCTGGGGCTTAACGACCCGGCAATTTTTAGTGCCGACATTTCCCCAAAGGTCGCATGGTTCATCCAGGACAACATGGCCGTTGGTGGTTATGTCAATTTCGGGATTGAAACTGCAGAACACAGCAGCACGACAACGAATTACGGCGTGGGCGCATTGGGGCGTTATTATTTGGGAAAAGCCGTGGAAGTGCTTAAACACGGAAGGTTTTTTGGAGAAGCAACTGTTGGTCTTGGCGGTGTCAATGTAAGCGGCGCAGACAATACAAACGGATTAAACCTGAGCGTTGGACCCGGATTTGCTTATTTCATTACACCGAATATCGGGCTGGAATTGTTACTGAAATACAACGGACTTGTCGGATTGGGCAGCGAGCCATATCAAAACAACCTGAATTTATCGTATGGTTTCCAGATTTACCTTCCGGGCAAAAAAACCAAAGATAAAGTAGAAAGCGACGTAAAAATGTAAGCGTCATTTACAATTTATAAAAAGCAATCTTCTGGATCATCCTGAAGGTTGTTTTTTTTGTTTAGCCCCGGTCGTATCTGAAATCATATAATGATTAGCAAAATTGATATAATGACCAAATAGGCATTCATTCTTATGTTTGTAAGATTAAACTTAAACACTACCACTATGAAAAAGATGAAATTTTTATTCGGAATGCTTGCCATCGGCGGGCTATTGTTCACGTCGTGTAACAATGACGATGACAGCAACACCACTCCTGTTGATACCAGCAACGGAATTGCAGGTGCTTACAACCTTGTAGAGTTCAGGACACCAAATGACACCGACATCAACAGGGACGGCACACCGCATCCAAACCAGATGAGTGAAACCGATTGCTATAACGACAGCAAACTAACCTTTAATGCCGACAACACATTTACATACGCATACCGTGCCGTAAATGTTGCTGACGGAATCGGAACCTGTGCTTCTGCTACTTTCACCGGAACCTGGCAAATTTCAGGAACTTCAGGGTCGACAGTAAACCTTGCTGCAACTTATCAGAATGCATCAAACCAAAACGTCACCTTAAACCTGTCAAAAACCGGAAACAGATTGACGCAAACCACTTTACTTGCGCAGTATCCAAACGTAAATAACGACAATGTACTGGTCAATTCAATTGGTACTGTGGTCTTGGTTTTTGAAAAATAAAGATTTGGAATTTAAAATTAAAGGCAGCTTCAGGGCTGCCTTTTTTTATGGAACAGTTTTTAAACGAAGTAATTTGAATTTGTACAAATCTATTCGTGTAAATTCGTGCAGTTCATGGCAAAAAATAAATCCCTAGGATGCAAAAAAAGCCGGTACAAAATGCACCGGCTTTTAAAAACACAATAATTATTAGGTTAGAATGTGATCATGTTTACCCTGTTTGTCGCTGAAGTCGTTGTTGTCGACTTTAATGTTCCTCCTGTTGAAGCGTACGTTCCGCCGGTATACAATCCCCAGGGAGATGATCCGCCTACAAAACTCCCGCCAGTATAAGTTCCGCCAAAATAGATTTTATAGCTGGTGCTTGCAGCTAAATTCGGACTTGAAAAATGAAAATAATACACACCGTTTTTCGGTTTGAAAGTTACCATTTCTGTTCCTGACGCATTTTCAATATGCAACATAGATGAAGCCGCAAGCTGCGCGCTCGATTTGATGTACATGCTCGTTTGCGTAGAAGCCGCTCCCATCGATTTGGTCATATTCGAATTGGATCCCGCCGCGATCAGCGTTCCGCCATTCATCAGGAAAGTTCCGTTAAAATCGATGCCTTCTTCAGGCTGGTTTGTAGGGCCTGAAACAATTGTCGTTCCGCCAGAAATCGTGATATTTCCGTTGCTGTCGATCGCATCGCTTCCGGCTACGATCAAAATTCCTCCGGTCACGAATAAATTGCTTCCGTCGTTTGATTCTGTTCCGCCAGAAACCGTTCCGTAAGTTGCGTTGATTCCGTCGTTTGAAGCCGTAACATTGGTTACGCCTCCGGCAAAAGTAATCGTTGGTGCTTCTACGCCCTCGCCCATGCCCTGTGTTGTTGAAATCGCGTTGATGATCGTATTTCCGCCATTTACCGTTACAGCCAAGTCTGAATGCACGCCGTCATCGGTAGAATTTATGGTATTGTTTCCGTTGTTGATCGTAACTGCTCCAGCGGCAACGACCGTTTTTGGATGTGCATAATCTGTTCCTGAAACCAGGAAACGCGCGCCTGTCGTTTTTATATTTGTTGTCGGGTTTCCTGTAGCACTTCCGATAACAATTGCGCCGTCGGCTTTAAGCCCTTTTCCACCTGCACCTGAAGTCGTCGTCGTTAAAGTGCCGCCAGTTACCGAAATATTTCCATCTGCAGAAAAAGCGGCTGCACTATAAGAATCCATCACGCCGGTTGCATTTCTGTAAGTGGTTCCGCTTCCGTTGTTGGTAATAGTAACATTTCCGGCAGTCATGTCGATGTTTCCGTCAGATGAAATTGCTTTGAAAGCGGCTCCGCTTCCAGAGACTGTTACAGTTGCTCCAGCAAGATTTACATTCGTATCCGATTTAAACCCTGCTGTATACGCAGGATCAAAACCTGAACCTGAAGTTTCTAAAAATACGCCGCCTGTCGCAGTAACATTGACCGTTCCGCCATTCAGGTTGATGTCGCCTTTTGCCATAATTCCTTTAGATTGGTTTCCGCCAACGGTTAAGCCAACCGTTCCGCCGGTTACAAATATGGCACTGTCAGAATCGATACAGGCGCTGTTTTGGTTTGCTACCGATACGATTAAATTTCCATTAGCGATTGTCACATTTCCATCGGCTTTGATGCCTTTTGGCGAAGTGTAATCGGCTGTTGCCGAACCTTCTGTTCCTGAAACCAGGAAACGTGCTGCGGTGTTGGTAACCGTGATTGACGGTGCGCCTGTTGCGCTTCCAATTACAATATTCCCATCTGCAGAAAGCCCTTTTCCACCTGAGCCTGTAATGGTGATGTTGAAAGTTCCGCCAGTAATTGTCACAGCTGTATCTGCAGTAAATCCAGAAGTTGAATAGCTATCTACAACTCCGGCAGTATTCGTATAAACCGCACCTGGCCCGGCTGCATTGAGTGTAAAGTTCCCGTCGGTGATCGTGATTCCTGTTCCCGATGAAAATCCTTTACTGCCATTTGCCGTGTTGGTAAGCGCAATGTTAAATGTTCCTCCGTTTACGATAATTTCAGCATCCGACTTGATCGCTGTGGCATATGAAGGATCGAAGCCGCTTTCAGCCGCAGTAAGCACCGCCGCACCCGAAATGTTTGCTGTAATATTTCCGCCACTGAAAGTGATGTCTCCTTTGGCACTAATTCCTTTTGATTGTGCGCCTGAAACGACTACATTGATCGTTCCGCCACTAATGTTTAAAGTATTTGTTCCGGTTTTGATCGCTTTTACATCTGATCCTGTAGAAGTTACATTTATCGTTCCGGCCGTGATGGCAATCGCTCCGTTACCGGCATCGATGCCATCGCCGAGTGACGTAATGTTAGCAGTTCCTCCGCTCATCGCATAACCTTCCGAATGAAATCCGTCTGATGCCGCTGACGAAACCGTCGTAGTTCCACCCTGGATCGTAATCGTTGAAGACGTATTGATTCCGTGTTTTTTGATTCCGCTGACCAAGATCGTTCCGGTGTTTCCGATAACGATCGGGCCATCGGTTGTAATGGTTCCGTTTTTCGTGCTTGCCGTCCCGTCTGAAAGTGTGTTGGTTGTTCCGGCAGACAGTAAAATGTTCGTGATTTTTCCACCTGAAACCGTTAATGCCGCACCGTTTGGATTGGTCAAAGTCAGGTTGTTGAGGATTAAATTCACAGCTGCATCTGTTGCGATCGTCAGGCTTCCATTGGCCGCAGAGCCAAGAATGTTGTATTCCAGATTTGCAATTCCCGAAGTCGCGGCAACGTTGACAATTCCTGCATTTGCTGTGATTGTTACACCTTGCGTTGCGTATGGATTGATGATCGTTGCATTATCGGTACCGTTGTAAATAATGTAAATCTTATCGAGGTTTATCGTATTTGAGGTAAATGTCAGGCTGTCGATCACTGTTTTTTGCAAGTCCAAAGTGCTTACGGCATCCGAAAGTTTGAACTTCGCATACGTTGGGTCTAATTTGATGCTGTCTACTGAAGTTACCTCTTTGGCATACATGATGTTGCCCGAATTGTGAACCCTGATTTTTTGCTGTCCGAAAGTCATGTTGGCCAGTAAAGAAACGATTGTTATGAAATATATTTTTCTCATTTTTTACTGAATTTTAAAGTGGAACCATTGACCTGGACAAAATACAATCCCGGAGACAAAGTCGAAATATCAATATTTTCCTCCGATTGGTAATTGCCTTGCTTAACAAGTTGTCCGGTTAACGAATAAATTTTAGTATCGAGATCTTTAGCAATTTCCGATTTGATGCGCACATATTCGCCACCCGGATTTGGATACAAAATCAGCTTCTTCGCATTTTCAGCAAATGTATGCGTTCCCAGAGTCGTTGTGAAAGCGATTTTACGGATCAGGCTTACCGGAATCGTAGTTGGCGCAACAGCCGAATCGTCTGTTTTTACAAACAAATTGTCAGAATCAAAGTAAAGTTTGCCCGTCGTGGCGACGCTGAAATTTTGCACATTGCCATCGTAATACGTGACTTGTACCCCGGTTTGCGCAAAGGAGCAAGTCGTCATGAACAACAGCAACAGCAGGATAAAGGTTGGTTTTTTCATCATAATATTTTCGTTTTAAAAGGCAATGATAAGGCACAACTTGGCCGTTAAAAAATTATTGAGGTAAATGGTAAAATTTTGTCGGTTAATGTAAAATAATTGTTACCAATGTTTTGATTATAAGGATTTCAGTAAAATATAACAATCAGAATTTACTCACTTTATCAATAAAATAAGGCGAATCGTTCCATCTGATTTTTTTGTAGCTGAAATCTTTTTTAAGTGCTTCGGGCAGGCAATTCCAGATCGCCTCATTCATTTTATCTAAAAGTAATTTTTTCGAAAAAGTGTCCGAAACCACGAGGCTGATTTCCCTGACCGGTTTCGGGTCTTTGAACGGTTTGAACAGCTGCGATTCCTTTTCATTAATGATCGAAAGCTGCGGAATGATCGCAAAACCCAATTCGGCACGCACCAGGTTTTTTAAGGTTTCTATCGAACTGATGTCATACGAAAACTGTTCTTTGATTTTTCCGGGTTCTTTAATATTACAGATATCAAGCAGCTGCGCGTTGTAGCAGTATTCATGGTGCAGCAGCAGCAATTCGGGTTTGTCTTTGGGTTGGATTTCGTAAAAATCGGCGGCAGCCATCGGATGGTTTTGGCTCAGATAAGCGACAAACGGTTCTTTAAAAACCGGATGTTCGATCAAATGCGGATGGCCCGTTGGCGTGGCCATAATGGCAACATCAAGCATGCCGTTTTCAACTTCCTGCATCAATTGGCCGGTGTTTGCTTCTTTGATGATAAAATTGACTTTCGGGGCAGTTTCGCGCATGGCTTTAATGAACAGCGGAATCAAATAGGGTGACAAGGTCGAGATCACTCCGATCTTTAATTCGCCTTCAAGCAAGTTCTTTTCGTTGATAACAAAATTCCGGATTTCGTTGGTTTCCCGGAGGATCTTTTTGGCGCGGTTGATAATTTCAGTGCCGAGTTTTGTTGGCTTGAGCGGAACTTTTGTGCGGTCAAAAATCTTAATCCCAATTTCTTCTTCAAGATTTTTGAGTTGGATGGTCAATCCTGGTTGCGTCACCGTGCACACTTCGGCGGCACGCGCAAAATGGCGCTCTTCATCAAGTGCGACTATGTATTTTAACTGCTGAATTGTCATGATTATAAATTTATTTTATAAAGCTACAAAATTATCAATTTGATTTAAACGAATCACTGTCCTAAATTTGTATCACCAAATCGGAACAACGGTTTGTAACTCTTAAAAATAATCCTTAAAAATAGAAATCATGAAATTTACAAGAAACGCAAGCGCAAACTGGAAAGGTACAGGAATGGACGGAAAAGGAACCATCAACACCGAAAGCAAAATCCTGAACGACGCACAATTGTCATTCAAAACACGATTTGCAGATGGCGTTGGAACGAATCCTGAAGAACTGATCGCCGCAGCACATTCGGGTTGTTTTACCATGCAGTTGAGCTTTATCCTGACAGAAGCCGGTTTTGTTCCTGAAAATCTCGACACCAAAGCCAAACTGGCTTTTGAAGACGGAACGATCACAACCATCCATTTGGATCTTGAAGCAGCTGTTCCTGGATTGGAAGATACACAGTTCCAGGAACTCGCACAAAAAGCAAAAGCGATCTGTCCGGTTTCAAAATTATTAAATGCCGAGATTACATTGACAGCAACACTATTGTCATAATTTTTAAAAATGACAAGCGAAACTCCGGCTTTAAACGTCGGAGTTTTTTATTAACTTTTTTTTCAATCGATCAAATTGTATCCAATATCCTTGTATCTTGCGCCTCCAATTCAGAATTTCTAAACTCCAATGGAAAAATTCTCTTCAGGCGTATATGTGATGCTAAAAAGCGGTGGTATCAGGATGCGCATCAGATGGTATATCGATGAAACGCATGTAGAAACCAGCTGGTATGTTGGCAATCAGGAAGCAAGCAACGTTTTTAATGAAGTAGAACTCGAGGAAATGCCCGATCCTTTTGCTTTTAACAACATCAGGGTCATAGATGCAACTATCGAATCTGCTGGAAATTCTTCTAATTCTTCGCAAACCAATGGCTTTGAGGAAGTCACATTTTAATCTGCAAAATCAAGAAAACGTTTTCGTATAATATTTTCTTAATTAAGCCTATCTTAATTTGATTTTTGCTTTCTTTTTTTATTTTTGGTGCCAAATGAGAGCACTAATTTTCTTTATATCATTATGTACTTTTCTGCTGGCTGGCGGTCATCAAGCCGTTGCAAACACGCAGCAATTGATTAAAGTAACTGCTGCCCAGCATTTTGAAAAATCAAAACAATCCAAATATTCCGACAGCGATCCAGGTCTTACTTTAATCGACGATGCCGATATCGACCTGACCGAAGAAAGCCATTTAACCGACAACCTCAAGAACGATGTTGCCAATAAATTCCTGACCGGAAAATACAACCTGCCACAATTCTGGCATACTTCAAATTCGCTTTCATTTGTAATTTCTTATGAATGCCCGGATTACAACATTTCCCCGCGCTTTTGCGCCCATTCCCCAATTTACATTACGCAAAGGGTTTTACGCCTTTGATCTCACAATCCATCAGTTGCCAAAGGTAAATTTTACCTGGCGGATGCGTTGTAATACCTTACTTCTTCCCGTTTGACAGATTCATTCTGGCATTGGCAACTCCTGCTTTTTTCATCCTAAACCAAAGCATTCAAAACTGCTCAATTTCATTTAAAACCATGAAGAGAATTGTAATTTCCACAGGCTTAATCGCCCTGGTGTGCCTGTCAAGCTGCACATCTAAACAAGAAGTAAAAGAAGAAGCGTCAAACTACACGGTAACAAATCCGGTCGTGATAGATACTTCGGTTACGAAAGAATATGTTTCCCAGATCAAATCGGTGCGAAACATCGAAATTCGTGCGCTAGAAAAAGGGTTCCTTCAAAATATTTATGTCGATGAAGGCCAATCGGTGAAAGCCGGACAGGTACTTTTTAAAATCGTACCGAAAATGTACGAAGCCGAATCTGACAAAGCCAACGCTGAAGTCAAAGCTGCTGAAATCGAACTCCAAAACACCAAATTACTGGCCGATAAAAATGTTGTTTCCAAAAATGAACTGGCGATGGCAAAAGCAAAATTGGATGGCGCTAAAGCGGAAATGTCGATGGCAAAATTCCACTTAACCGCTACGATCATCAAAGCGCCTTTTGACGGAATCATCGACCGCATCCCGAAAAAACTCGGAAGCTTAATTGATGAAGGTGAATTGTTAACGACACTTTCAGACAACAGCCAGATGTTTGCGTATTTCAACGTTTCCGAACCGGAATACCTGAATTACCAAACCGATGTCAAAGACCGCGGCAGCAAAAAAGTCGGATTGCTATTGGCAAACAACCAGCCTTTAAAATACGAAGGCGATGTAGAAACCATCGAAAGCGAATTCGACAGCGAAACCGGAAATATTGCGTTCCGCGCCAAATTTCCAAATCCTGAAAAACTACTTAAAAACGGCGAAACCGGAAAAGTGCAAATGACTGTCCCACTTAAAAAAGCACTCGTCATTCCGCAAAAAGCAACTTATGAAATCCAGGACAAATTTTATGTTTTTGTAGTTGGAAATGACAATGTCGTGCATTCGAAAAACATCACCATCACCAGCGAAATGCCCGATTTATATGTGATCGGAAGCGGCCTTTCAGCCAATGACAAAATCCTGCTCGAAGGCGTACAGAATGTAAAAGACGACGATAAGATCAAATTTAAATTAGTCAATCCAAAACAAGCCATTTCCGAACTGAAATTAAACGCTGAGTAGCGAACCTTAAAACACAAACAAATGTTTAATAAATTCATACACAGACCCGTACTGTCTATCGTGATCTCGCTGATTATTGTGTTCCTTGGTGCGCTGGCGATGACGAAATTACCGGTAACCCAATTTCCTTCGATCTCGCCTCCAAAGGTGAACATTACTGCAGAATATCCAGGTGCAAATGGCGAACTGATGACCAAAGCAGTACTTATTCCGTTAGAGCGTGCGATTAATGGCGTACCCGGAATGAAATACATGGCTTCAGATGCCGGAAATGACGGTGAAGCATCGATCCAGGTGGTTTTCAACCTTGGAACCGATCCAAACCAGGCATCGATCAACGTGCAGAACCGTGTGGCTTCTGTTGTTAATAAACTGCCGCCGCTTGTCGTTCGGGAAGGCGTGAAAATTACACGTGAAGAATCAAGCATGCTGTTGTACATCAACTTATACAGCAAAGACCCAAAAATGGATGAAAAATTCCTGTTTAATTTTGCCGATATCAACATCTTATCAGAATTAAAAAGGGTTGATGGCGTTGGAGATGCCGACATTCTCGGAAACCGTGAATATGCGATGCGGGTTTGGCTAAAGCCTGACAGAATGCTCGCTTATAAAATTTCTGCAGATGAAGTCCTCAAAGCACTTGACGAGCAAAGTTTGGAAGCCTCACCTGGAAAAACCGGGGAAAGTTCGGGAAAACGCACCGAGGCTTTTGAATATGTATTGAAATATCCGGGACGTTTCAGCACCAAAGAAGGCTATGAAAACATTATCCTGAAATCGAGTAAGGACGGCGAATTGCTGCGTTTGAAAGATGTAGCAGACATTGAATTCGGAAGCTCATTCTATGATATTTATTCGAACCTGAATGGACGCCCATCTGCTGCGATCGTACTCAAACAATCTTACGGAAGTAATGCCAGCCAGGTTATTAAAGACGTAAAAGCGAAACTTGCCGAAATTAAATCGACCTCTTTTCCAAAAGGCGTTGATTATGAAATCAGTTATGATGTTTCGAAATTCCTCGATGCATCGATTGAAAAAGTAATCCACACTTTGGTCGAAGCGTTTATCCTCGTTGGGATTGTCGTATTCTTATTTCTTGGCGACTGGCGTTCGACCTTAATTCCAGCCATTGCCGTACCGGTGTCGCTGGTTGGAACTTTTGCCGTGATGTCATTTTTCGGAATTACGCTGAATTTGATTTCCTTATTTGCACTCGTACTTGCGATTGGAATTGTCGTCGATAACGCGATCGTTGTCGTCGAGGCGGTCCATGCGAAAATGGAAGAAAAGAACCTGTCCCCGCTTTTGGCCACACAGGAAGCGATGCATGAAATCAGCGGTGCTATTATCGCGATTACTTTTGTAATGACCGCAGTATTTATTCCGGTTGCATTTATGTCAGGTCCTGTCGGAATTTTCTACAGACAGTTTTCGATCACCATGGCAACGGCAATCGTGCTTTCGGGAATTATCGCGTTAACACTTACGCCTGCCCTTTGTGCAATAATGCTTAAAAACAACCACGGAAAAGTGCGGAAGCAAACGCCGATGAACAAATTGCTCGACGGATTCAACAATTGGTTCAACCGAATTTCCGGAAGATATCAGGGATTATTAGGTAAAATCGTCAACAAAAGATCAGTGACTTTTATCATGCTGATCGTTTTTTGTGCCGGAATCGGACTTTTAAATGGCAGCCTGCCTTCCGGATTTATCCCGAATGAAGATCAGGGAATGTTTTATGCCGTCATCCAGACGCCGCCGGGTTCTACATTGGAACGTACCAATCAGGTCGCTCAAAAATTGCAGAAAATCGCTGAAAAAATCGATGGTGTAAAATCGGTTTCGTCACTTGCTGGTTATGAAATTTTGACTGAAGGAACTGGGGCCAACTCGGGAACCTGTCTGATCAACTTAAAAAGCTGGGAAGACCGCAAACATTCTGTTGGCGACATTATGAAAGAACTCGAAGAAAAATCCAAAGACATCCAAGGCGCGACGATCGAATTCTTCCAGCCACCGGCAGTTCCTGGTTATGGTGCTGCGGGCGGATTTGAGTTGCGTTTGCTTGACAAAGCTGGTTCCGGCGATTACAAAAAAATGGAAACGGTCAGCAAGAATTTTGTAAAAGAGCTCAACAAGCGTCCCGAACTGGCATCGGTATTTACATTCTACAGCGCGAGTTTCCCGCAATACATGCTAAAGATTGACAATGACATCGCGCAGCAAAAAGGTGTCAGCATCGACAATGCGATGAATACACTTTCGACTTTGGTAGGTAGTAATTATGAAACCAGCTTTATCAAATTCGACCGCCAATATAAAGTAATGGTTCAGGCATTGCCGCAATACCGCGCGTTGCCATCGGATATTTTGAATCTTTATGTGAAAAACGACCGTGATGAAATGGTGCCGTTCTCTGCATTCATGAAAATGGAAAAAGTGTATGGTTTATCCGAAATCACGCGACACAATATGTACAATGCATCTGAGATCAGCGGATCTTCAGCGCCGGGGTACAGTAGTGGTTCTGCGATTGATGCGGTTGCCGAAGTAGCGAAGAAAACATTGCCAAGAGGATTCGGAATCGACTGGGCCGGAATTTCTGCCGATGAAGTCGCCCGTGGAAACGAAGCGATCTACATTTTCCTAATCTGTCTTGCCTTCGTTTACCTGATTCTTGCAGCGCAATATGAAAGTTTCGTGCTTCCGTTTGCCGTAATCCTTTCACTTCCAGCGGGAATTTTCGGTGCCTTTCTTTTACTCAAAATCTGCGGACTTGAAAATAACATTTACGCGCAGGTGGCGATGGTTATGCTGATTGGTTTGCTTGGGAAAAATGCCGTACTGATAGTGGAGTTTGCCGTACAAAGGCATCGCGCCGGGGATTCTGTATTGACAGCCGCAATTGAAGGTTCTGCAGTGAGGTTCCGCCCTATTTTAATGACTTCTTTTGCGTTTATCGCCGGATTGATTCCGCTGGTTTTTGCATCAGGTCCGGGCGCAACAGGAAACCGTACGATTGGTTCTGCCGCTGCCGGCGGGATGTTGATTGGTACTCTTTTCGGAGTCATCGTAATTCCGGGATTGTACTACATATTCGCAAAAATTTCAGAGCGCAACATCATCGTTATTGATGAAAATGAAAATCCATTAACCGAAGAAATCGATCACAATGTATAAATCCAAAATCAATCGGTACTTAATTCCGCTTGGCGTTTGCCTCGCGATCGCAAGCTGTAAAACACCGCAAATCGCAGCGACAGCAACGAATACCGCCGTTCCTGAATCTTACAATACGAGTTCAGATACAACGAATATGGCGTCTGTGCAGTGGCGTAAATTCTTCACAGATAAAAATCTGGTCGACCTGATCGATACCGCCTTAAAGAACAATCAGGAATTGCAGATCACATTACAGGAACTTGAAATTGCTAAGAATGACATTCGTGTCAGGAAAGCCGATTTGCTTCCGACTTTAGGCATCAGAGCCGGAGCTGGAGTTGAAAAAGTCGGCCGATACACGAGCCAGGGCGCGGGTGATGCTTCAACTGAAATCATGCCTGGAAAGGAAGTTCCGGATCCATTAACCGATTTCACGGTTGCCGCTTTCGCAAATTACGAAGTCGACATCTGGAAAAAACTGCACAATTCTAAAAAAGCAGCGGTGACCAGATATTTGTCAAGCATCGAAGGAAAGAATTTTGTTTTAACAAACCTGATTGCTGAAGTTGCCGATTCGTATTATGAATTACAGGCTTTGGACAACCAGATGTTGATCGTAAAACAAAACATCGACCTGCAGAAAAATGCGCTTGAAATCGTAAAAGTGCAGAAAGAAGCCGCGCGTGCGACCGAGCTTGCCGTGCAGAAATTTCAGGCCGAAGTGTTCAAATCGCAAAGTTTGGAGTTTGACATTGCCCAGCAGATCAAGGAAACTGAAAACCGCATCAATTTCTTACTGGCGCGTTATCCACAGGAAATACCGAGAGATAAAGGTGAGTTTTTAAGTTTGGTTCCAACAGCGATCCAGTCGGGAATTCCGTCACAATTATTGGCAAATCGTCCCGATATTAAACAAGCGGAACTGGATCTGGCAGCGGCAAAACTTGATGTAAAAGTAGCCCGTGCCGAGTTTTATCCAACATTAGGGATTTCAGCAGCGGTTGGTTATCAGGCATTTAAAACCTCTTATTTGTTTACGAATCCTGAATCATTATTGTATTCGCTTGCGGGAGATTTAGTGGCACCATTGGTCAACCGGAATGCGATCAAAGCCGAATTCAAAAATGCAAACGCAAGACAGCTTCAGGCGATGTACAATTACCAGCGTGTGGTTTTAAATGCGTATATCGAAGTGGCAAACCAGCTTTCAAACGTCAGCAACCTCGAAAAAAGCTACGATTTAAAATCAAAACAAGTAGACGCTTTGAATAAATCGATCGATGCTTCAAACGATTTGTTCCGATCTGCAAGAGTAGATTATTTTGAAGTTTTGATGACGCAGCGCGATGCTTTAGAATCCAAACTAGAACTCATCGACACCAAAAAAGAACAGCTCAATGCCGTTGTCAATGTATACAAAGGTTTGGGCGGCGGCTGGAAATAAGCTATCGTTTTTAAAATGAATGAGCCGGGCAATTGTCTGGCTTTTTTATTTTTAAAAACGAATCCTTCGGGTAAATCAAAAAAACAGTTCTAAATATTATTTAATCTATTGATTTTTAGTAAATTGTGATATGAAAATGATTAACATCCAATATGATGTACCATGAGAAAATTTTGCTTTTTGCTGATTTTTTTTGCCAACCAATTAAATGCCCAGGTTGGCATCAACACCACTACTCCATTATCAACACTTGACATCCGTGCAAACGATCCTGCGAATCCGACAAATGCCGATGGACTAATGATTCCAAGGGTTGATTCATTTCCGTTCCCGTTTCCAACCGCTTCCCAACAAGGCATGCTCATTTATCTGACCACAACATTCGGTTTATCACCTCCAGGATTTTACTTTTGGGACAATATTTTTAACAGCTGGCTGCCTGTTGGTGGGCGCAATTGGAAACTCGGAGGAAATACCGATCTGCTTGCGACGGATTTCATCGGCAGCATGAATCAAATGGATATCAAATTTAAAAGATACAATATCGGTTCCGGAATTATTTCAGAATTCAATACGGCTTTTGGTTACAACAGCCTAAACAACACCATTTTCTCTTACAGCAACTGCAGCGCTTTCGGAGCTGGCGCGATGTCAAACCATGCCGGAACTTCGAATACTGCTATTGGCGCTAATGCGTTACAAAGCTACGGCGATAGTTCCTACAATACAGCAATCGGCAATGAGTCACAGGCGGCCAGCGGATTTGCTTCAAACCACAATACATCAGTTGGTTATCGTACGTTGGCGGTGCTTACCGTTAATGGAAATGACAACGTAGCAATCGGAAGTCTGGTCCTGGGCAAACTTACAGCCGGAAACAGCAATGTGGCCGTCGGAAGCAAAGCATTTGAAAATCTTCAAAACGGATTTGACAATACGGCCATTGGCTACAAAGCCATGAATTTAGCAACCGGCACAAATGGCAGTACCGCAATCGGTTCGCGTGCGCTGGAGCAAAATATGTTCGGAAACTACAATACTGCTGTTGGATACATCGCTTTAAATACCAATAACGGAAGCAACAATACCGCAATCGGATACCAATCGCTGTCGCAAAATAATGGCGGGAGCGACAATACTGCGGTAGGATCAAATGCCATGCTTCAGGCCCAGGGTTTTGAAAATACTGCTGTGGGTAAAGATGCTTTATATTCAAATGCAAACGGAAACCGCAATACGGCAGTTGGAAAAGATGCCCTTTATATGAATAATTTGGGGCAGGACAATACAGCCGTTGGAAATAGCGCACTCAAAAACAACAATGTCAATCAAAATTCGGCTTTTGGAAAAAATGCGCTTTTAAACAACGATTTTGGCACAAACAATAACGCTTTTGGATTTTCAAGCCTTTTGGACAATACTTCAGGAAACAATAATGTTTCGATGGGAAGTTACGCATTGGGACAAAACCAAACCGCATCCGGAAATACCGCTATTGGAAATTTCGCGCTGGCATATCATATTAATGGCGATGACAATACGGCCATTGGAAACAATGCTTTTTCAGGCAACGGCAACTTTTCAAATTCAACTGCGATTGGCGCCAATAGCGACATTACGGCAAATAAACAAGTTCGGATTGGCGATTCCAATGTGACAAGTATTGGTGGTTTTTCAGACTGGACGAACATATCGGACGGTCGTTTTAAGATGGATGTTAAGGCAAATGTTCCGGGATTGGCTTTCATTGGCAAACTTCGCCCGGTGACGTATCATTTGAACATGCAGGCAATTAATGCTTTTCGGAAACATTCAAATAGCTCAGAAAACCGCAACGAACTCCAAACCGGATTTATCGCACAGGAAGTCGAACAGGCCGCAATAGATTCAGGTTTTGATTTCAGCGGTGTCGACAGGCCTAAAAATGATTCTGATTATTACGGGTTGCGTTATGCACAATTCGTCGTTCCATTGGTCAAAGCCGTTCAGGAACAACAGCAAATTATTGAAAAACAACAACGTGAAATTGAATTGCTAAAACTTCAGGTCAACCAAAATGATTATACCCAGCAGGCGGTTTTGCAAAGGTTGGCGGCTTTAGAACAAAAAGCTTTGCGGGATTAGTTGCAAAAAAACATCTTGACGCATATCTAATAACGATGCTGTTTTTTGCGTATTTTTGTGCTTCAAAATTACTGCAAAAATGGCACGCCCAAAAATCGAAAATGACTTACCTAAGGCAAAAATCAATGCCTATTCCTTAAAAAAAGCATGGCAATTATTCAGTTACGGAAAAAACCACCGCTGGAAATTTTACATCGGTTTACTCTTTTTATTATTGACCAGCGGCACAGCGCTCGCCTTTCCAAAGCTCATCGGATTGCTTGTCGATTGTGCAAAAAATAAAGATCTGGTGCAAGCCAATTATTTGTCATTGATGCTCGTTGGAATCCTGATTTTACAATCGGTTTTCTCTTTTTTCAGATTGTCGCTGTTCATCAATTTCACCGAAAATACCCTTGCAAATATTCGCCTTGCGCTGTATTCAAACCTGATCAAACTGCCAATGACGTTCTTTTCGCAAAAACGCGTGGGCGAACTCAACAGCAGGCTCAGCTCTGACATTGCACAAATCCAGGACACTTTAACGACGACGATTGCCGAATTTTTAAGACAATTCATTTTGATCATCGGTGGCGTAGTTTTTCTGGCGGTGATTAGCATTAAGCTGACTTTAATGATGCTTTCGATTGTACCATTAGTTGCCGTTGCTGCGGTCATTTTCGGGCGTTTTATCAGGAAATATTCGAAGAAAACCCAGGATACGATTGCTGAAAGCCAGGTGATTGTTGAAGAAACTTTACAAGGAATCAGCAATGTTAAAGCGTTTGCCAACGAATGGTACGAAATTGCACGCTATTCGGCCAAGATCAAGGAAATTGTAAAAATCGCGATCAAAGGCGGGCAATACCGCGGTTATTTTGCATCGTTCATTATTTTGTGCCTTTTCGGATCGATAGTCGCTGTGGTTTGGTTTGGCGTGACTTTGATTATTTCGGGTGATATGAAAGATGTCGGGCAACTGATTTCATTTGTATTGTACTCGATATTTGTTGGTGCTTCTTTTGGCGGGATTGCCGAATTGTATGCCCAGATCCAGAAAGCAATCGGCGCTACGGAACGTGTTTTCGAATTGCTCGATGAACAGCCGGAAAACATCAATAGCATCCAAAAACAGCAAACTCAAAAATTGAAAGGCGAAGTCGAATTTAAAAACGTTGCTTTCAGTTATCCGTCAAGGAAAGAAATACAGGTACTCGATAATGTGAGCTTTTCTGCAGGATTCGGGCAAAAGGTTGCGCTCGTTGGCCCAAGCGGTGCAGGAAAATCGACGATTTCTTCGTTGTTGTTGCGATTTTACGATATTGATTCGGGTGAAATATTAATTGACGGAAAAAACATCTTCGATTATGAATTGGAAGACCTTCGCGGCAACATGAGCATCGTTCCGCAGGACGTGATCTTATTTGGCGGAAGCATTCGTGAAAACATCGCTTATGGAAAACCCGATGCGACTGAAGAAGAAATATTCCTCGCCGCCAAACAAGCCAACGCACTGAATTTCATCAACGGATTTCCTGAAAAATTTGAAACGCTCGTAGGCGAACGCGGCATTAAATTATCGGGCGGACAACGCCAAAGGATCGCAATTGCACGCGCATTGCTTAAAAATCCGGCGATATTGATTCTGGACGAGGCCACTTCTTCACTCGACAGCGAAAGCGAAAAACTCGTTCAGGAAGCACTTGAGATTTTAATGGAAGGACGAACCAGCATTATCATTGCACACAGGCTTTCTACCATTCGCAAAGCAGATAAAATCCTGGTGCTTGACAAAGGAACGATCATCGAAGAAGGAACGCATAATGAACTTTTGGAAATCGAAAACGGACTCTATAAAAACCTGAGCAGCCTTCAGTTTTCCAACTCCTAAAAAAAAGCCGCTTTAAACTGAGTGGCTTTTATTTATCTTTTTAATGAAAAGTGCGACTGGAATTTCTTTTTCACATTGTTCTCTGTGTATTCCATGACGAACCAATAATCGTCTGCCGGCAGTAGTTTTCCATCATAAGTTCCGTCCCAGTCTTTATTCTGGAGGTTGATGATCTTCATTAGTTTTCCGTAACGGTCGAAGATTTTTAGCATCGCCGTCGGATCAGATTCCAATCCCGGAATGGTCCAGATATCATTGTAGCCGTCGCCGTTTGGCGTAAAGAATTTCAGGTATCCGATAATCGAAAACGGTTCGCTCAAATCGGTACAACCGCTTTCATCCCTGATTTTAATGGTATGCGCACCTGAACCAACATTCGGGAATACATTTGAAGCCTGGAAAGGGCCGTAATCAAGCTGGTATTCATAAATTCCGTCGCCAACCACCAAAATCGTAATGTCTTGACCTTCAACGAAAGCCGTATTTCCATTTATTGTAATCGATTCACCAATGAATGAACTGGTTACAACTGCAGTTGCAGGTTCAGATAAGCAGCCTGTTGCTTTATTTCTCGCGACAACTGCATACCTTCCGGCTTTGACGGCAGTATGCGTATTTCTGGTTTCGCCGGGTAAGATTTCATCATTTAAAGTCCATTCAAAATCATAATTCGCATTGTCGAGACCTGCATTTAAAACATAGCTTCTTTCTACCTGATTTACAGATTGCCTGATGCAGATAACGCCATCTGTAAGGCTTACTACAGGCAACGGTTTTACCGAAACTACAATTCTGGCACGTACACTTTCACAACCAGCAATGGTTTGGGAAACATAAAAAACCTGATCTCCTGCAACTTCGGTCAAAGGCAATGGCGCGCCTGGCAATGCAGCACCTCCAGTTTGATTGGCGTACCAATTTAACGTGCCTCCAGACGCTGCAATCGCTGTTAAAACCGAAGCCATTTCATATTGACAATACACCACAGGCGATACTGTAGGCAAAGCAGAAGCCCGTACCATAATGGTCATTGGCGTTCTTAAACTTTCACAACCATTCAACGTTTGAGATACATAAAAAGTGGTGTTTCCTGCTACAGCAGTTAATGGCGTTGGTGCATTTGCCAATGGCAGTTCAGCCGGATTGTTGGTAGTGTACCAATTTAAGGTTGCTCCAGCAGTAGTGTTGGCCGTTAAAGCCGTTGCTGTTTCGCCGCTGCAATAAATTACCGGAGTCGTCACTGTTGGTGCCAATGGTTTTTGAATAACTTCAACAGGGATTGCAACACGCGGGCTTTCGCAGCCATTTACAGTTTGTGACACATAATAATTTGTAATTCCAGAATTTGCTGCCGATGGCGTTGGCGAATTTATCGAACTGGTTCCGTTTGTTGCATTGGTTCCGTACCAGTTTAATGTTCCACCTGCACTTGCAGTAGCTGTCAATGCGGCTGTTACTGAGCCTTGGCAATACACAATTGACAAAACCGATGGTGCTAAAGGCATTGGTTTTATCGTCACAACAATTGCCACACGGCTGCTTTCACAACCATCAAGCGTTTGCGACACATAATAATTTCTAACACCCGCTGTAACCGACAACGGATTTGGTGCTGTTGCAGATGCTGTTCCGCCAGTCGCATTTGTTCCGTACCAATTGAGCGTGGCCCCAGGCGATGGTATTGCAGATAATATATTGGTTGGTTCATTTTGGCAATAGCTAAATGTCGCTGTAACGGCTGGGACAGCAGTAGCAGGCAAAACATCTACTACAATGGCAACGCGATCGCTTTCGCAGCCGCTTACAGTTTGTGAAACATAATACGTAAGGCGCCCGGCTGTTGTCGTTAGCGGAATCGTGGCTACATCCGTATCAGTACCACCAGTGGCAGCCGTTCCGTACCAATTTAAGGAAGCTCCCGGTAAAGCGTTCGCTGACAATGCTGATGCTGTTGCTCCGAGGCAATACGTTACAGGTGTAACCGGTACAGGCGGTAATATTGGCAAGCCTACAAGAACGCGAATCAAAGCACGCGGGCTTTCACAGCCGTTTATAGTTTGTGAAACATAAAAATCTGTAGTTCCTGTTATTGCGGTTTGCGGTGTTGGAACAATAGCGGAAGCCGTTCCTCCTGTAGCATTGTTTCCATACCAGTTTAGAGTCGCTCCAGCCAACGGCACTGCATTCAATGGCAGAGACACAGCGCCTTCACAATATCTTACCGGAGAAGTAACATTTGGCGTTACCGGAATTTCATTAACAACAACTGTAATAAAAACCCTCAAGCTTTCACAACCCGAAATGCTTTGGGAAACATAATACCTAAAAGTTCCCACTGTCGCTGTAGAAGGCATTGGTGCCGGGATTTCGGTTCCGCCAGTCGCGTTTGTTCCATACCAATGAAGCACCGCTCCGGATAATGGCGTCGCTGTAAGTGCGGAGGCCGTTTCGTTCTTGCAATATACAAATGGTACTGTCGGAACTGTTGGCGCAATCGCAGCAATATTCACCTGAACTACAATTGCAGATCTTAGACTTTCGCAGCCACCTAAAGTTTGTGACACATAATAAGTAAAGTTTCCGGGTGTAGAAGTTACTGGAGTTGGCGCTGTGGCAGATGCTGTTCCACCAGTAGCATTGGTTCCATACCAATTGAGTGTTGCGCCGGTTAAAGGCGTTGCCTGCAATTGCGAAGGCGTTTCATCGCGGCAATAGATCACCGGAGTTGTTACAATTGGTGCTGTAATCGCGGCGCTGATCGTCACTACTGCTGACAGATTTACAACAGCGTTGCACGGCGTTGGCAGATAGGAATATTGGAAACCATCAATCCAGGCCGACCCTGCGATTCTTGCAATAGTCAGTTTATTTGTTGCAACAGCAGTAGTAAAAATAATCCGTTGTAAAACACCTATCGTTCCAGAGTTGAATATTTGTGTAGCAGTTCCGTCGGTGATGCTGAGCTGGCAGGTGTTGATATTTCTTGCAAGGCTGATTGTGATCGCAGTTCCGGCCGGAACTTGATGCTGCAAAGAAACCACCATAATGGCATTGGTACCATTCATGGAAGCCGAATTGACAACGGTTGCAGTCATACCGGCAGCAGCAATGACACCAATCGCATTGAGCGGATTTTCTCCCCCGGAAATATTTAATGCACGGCCAGTCACTGCTGCAGCGCTAGCCGTAATTCCGGTAGCATGCAATGTTGTTGTCGCAGCAATATTGGGCAGGGTGACGCCAATTGTTCCTGAAGCATTGAGTGTTGTTGTTAATGCCGGCAAAATACCATTGATCGTATAAGAAACGACAGCATTTGGTGTTCCGGTCAGCGTATAAACTGCCGAGCCGCCGCTGCAAGTGGAATTGTTGCTGGTAAGGTTTGACAAAACCGGTAAAGTTTCCGTTAAAACAACCGGGCCGATTGGTGTCGTACAATCTGTAAATGAGGTAAGAATATTTGAATAAGTACCCGCAGATAACCCTGAAATGACAATTTTACCAAGATAATTGCTTCGTAAAGTAACTGCTACCGGAGTGCTGCCCTGAAGGTAAGTAATATTGTAAAATTTGTTTCTTTCAAATCCGGTGAGTGTAATGTAACCGTCGGCAGCACCGCAAACTGTTGGGTTTGCTTTGGTAGCTTCGGGGCAAACAACAGAACAATCAGTAGTTCCGGTTCCGCCATTTTGCTGCATCGAAATGTATCCTGTTGCGCCTTCATAATTGGTTACCAATAATAAATAATATTCTCCTGCATGTGCATTGGGAATATTGGCGGTTTCCTGGCTTGCCAATGAAAAGCTGCAATCGACGAGATTTCCGACAAGGTTTCCGCACCCGGCCACGTCATCTGCATAAGGTCCCCACAATGCAAAATCCACATCGATCTGCGTTCCCGTTCCGTTAGGCCCGCTTGATTGTTTGATGACCAATTGTAATGGGCCGTCATCTGCAATTTTTATGGTATGCCAAACCGGATTTGGCGCTTCGAGCAAACAAGTACTTCCTGTAATGGTTCCTGATGAATTCGGGACGCAATCATTTGAAGTCACATTTGGAAATGGCACTGAAGTATCGGCACAAAATTTCGTACCGCTTTCACAAAAAGAATTTAAAGGCAGGGCTTCATTAATTCCTGGTGTCGTAGAAAGTGAAATGGCTGCTGCCCAGCCTAAAAATTGGCCTGAATTGTCACTTTGAAAGCTAACGGTCAAACAACCGTTCGGGTCACTCGATCTAATGACGCCTCCCAAACACGACATGGGCGAAACGGCACCGTATACTCCTATTATTTCACCATCAGTACCGTCACCTTCGTAAATGGTAAACACATCCCGTGGAAAGGCATCGGTACTATACGCGCTAAAATCCAGGGTTACATAAGTTCCGGGTATTGCCGGGCAAAAAGTGATCGTATAATCTTCATTTGCAAAATAATTTTGCGTAGGCCCATTAGAATCATAGAACATACCAGTGGTCACTGTAAAAGTACCATTTTGCATGTTGTAAACCTGGGCATGCCCGACAGCAGCAAACAGCAGTAAAAAAAGTAGGATTTTTTTCATAAGATCTATTTTAGGGGTTCAATAGATATGAGGTAATCGGTGTTGTCAACCCTGTAAACAAGCTTGTTTTTGCAAACCATGTCGAACTGGTATTTCAGGGCATTGAAATTGTCAGGATCGAAATTTTTATCTCTTTTCAGATTTGAATTGTATTTGTCCTGCAATTCAAGCGAGGAAAGCAACTTAAATTTTTTGCCGCGGTGCTCAGGTAAATTTTGGATAGAGATCCGATTGAAAAAATCAGTGATCAAAGGCAATCTTTTTGAAGAAGATTTGAAAACCAGCGCATCAGCCTGATCTGCAAAAACTTCATTGATGTATTGCTCTATTTTTTGTTTGCTATAAAGTGGTTGTTTCTGAAAATTTATTGTCGTAAAAGAAAACAACAAAAACAGCGACAATAACGCAACGGTATTAAGAAAGGGGTTTTTCATAATAAAGTAGGTTTTGGATATAAATTCGGGGAGAAAAATATCATCTGAAGATGAAGGATAAGAATTTGAGTCGATTCTCATCACAATTGAAGTAGGTTTGCTCCATAATTTGGGTTATAAATGTGGTGCAATATAAAAACTTTTCTAATAGCTTTTAACATATTGGTTAAGTTTCTGTTACCAAATGACTGAAAAACTGATATATAGCATCAAAAAATCGGTAAAAAACACAAAAAAGCCTGTCGGTTTCAAACAACAGGCGTCAATTTTTATAGAAATAAGGCTTAAAATATTATTTTTTTCCTTTCCTGCGGGTTCTTTCGGTCTTGATCAGTGTCAATTCGCGGCTGGTTTGCCCAGCTACCGAAGTGTTTTCTTCAGCGCGGCGAATCAGGTACGGCATCACATCGCGAACCGGCCCAAAAGGCAAATATTTCGCCACATTGTACCCATGTGCAGCCAAATTGTAACTGATGTTATCGCTCATGCCATACAATTGTCCGAACCAAATCCGGTGGTCGCTTTTAGAAATCCCGCGTTCGTTCATAAAATCCATTAATTTATAAGAACTCCATTCATTGTGCGTTCCTGCAAAAATCGACATCTGCTCTAAATGTTCAATCATATAATGCACCGCTGTATCATAATTCTCATCGGTCGCTTCTTTCGAATGGCAAATCGGTGATGGATAACCTTTTTCCTCAGCGCGCTTGATTTCTTTTTCCATATAAGCGCCGCGAACCAGTTTCATCCCGATGTAAAAACTTTGAGATTTTGCCTGTTCGTGAAGTTTTTTCAAATAATTCAAACGATCGTGGCGGTACATTTGAAGCGTATTGAAAACGATCGGTTTCTCTTTATTGTATTTTACCATCATTTCGGCAACCAGGTCATCGGCGGCATCCTGCATCCAGCTTTCCTCACCGTCAATGAGTAAAGCAACATCGGCATCATGTGCGGCTTTGCATACGATATCGAAACGTTCCACTACCCGATTCCACTCTAACTGCTCATCCGGAGTCAATTTTTGGTTTTCACCAAGTTTTTCATACAGATAAAAACGCCCGAAACCTGTTGGTTTGAACACGGCAAATGGGATTGCATTTCGCTCTTTGGCAAACTCAATGGTTTTCAGAGTCATCTCCAAAGCCGCATCAAACTGTTCCTCTTCTTCTTTACCTTCAACGGAATAATCAAGCACTGACGAAACGCCTTTGGTAAACATTTTATCCACAACACTCAAGCAATCGTTTTCATTAACACCACCGCAAAAATGATCAAAAACCGTCGCGCGAATCAGGCCTTCAACCGGCAAATGCGCTTTGATCGCAAAATTCGTTACAGCCGTTCCAATACGAACCAATGGCTGGCTGTCGATCAGTTTAAACAAAAAATAAGCGCGGTCGAGTTCGGTATCGCTTTTTAAAGAGAATGCCACTTGTGTGTTGTCAAATATTTTTTCCATATCGTTTTTAATGATTATGCAAATATAAAAGTTAGTTGGCCAGGAATTAGCCTATTTTAAAAAATATTAGTTCGGTTTTTTGCGAATTTTATCAGAAAAAAATTCCGCATTTCGTGGCACGACAATTTATTAATGACTTATTTTGCACCATCAATTTCACAAAAAAAGATTTTAATGAGTTTTATCCAGGCAAATGGCTATCCTATATACTGTAACGAATTGGCGTATGCTGCGCTGAACGAATACCTGGCTTCCAATAAATATTCGTCTATTTTTATCATTGTCGATACCCATTCGAATGAATTTTGCCTTCCGAACTTCTTGTCAAATTTAGCAACCGAAACTACCATTGAAATCGTCGAATTTGATTCGGGTGAAAGTTCGAAAAATATCGAAACCTGCGTAGAAATCTGGAAAGTGCTGACAGAGCTTGGCGCCGATAGAAAAAGTTTAATCATTAATGTTGGCGGCGGCGTTGTTACGGATCTTGGCGGATTTGTCGCTTCAACATTCAAGCGCGGCATTGATTTTATTAATGTTCCAACGACTTTACTCGCAATGGTTGATGCTTCGGTTGGCGGAAAAAACGGCGTTGATTTAGGCCATTTAAAAAACCAGATTGGAGTGATTAATGTTCCGAAAATTGTTTTGATCGATACGTCATATTTAGAAACGCTTCCGCAGAATGAAATGCGTTCCGGATTGGCTGAAATGCTGAAACACGGATTGATTTACGATAAAAAGTACTGGGAAAAATTCCTGGATTTGAATTTGATTGATTTTGCCGATTTTGACGATCTGATCTTAAAATCTATCGAAATCAAAAATAACATCGTTTTGAAAGATCCGACCGAAAACGGCATCCGCAAAGCATTGAATTTCGGGCACACGCTTGGGCATGCGATCGAAGGTTATTTCCTCGAAAGTGAAACCAAAACGACTTTGCTGCATGGCGAAGCGATTGCTGCCGGAATGATCCTCGAAGCACATGTTTCGATGGCCAAAAACCTGATTTCATCTGATGAGTATTTTCAAATCAAAAGCGGCATCAAAAACATATTCGACGACATTATTTTTGAGGAAAACGACCTCTCGCCGATTCTCGATTTGCTCATCCATGACAAGAAAAATGAATATGGAAGCATCCAATTTGTACTGCTTGACGGCATCGGAAACATCAAAATCAATCAAACGGTTGAAAATGAATTGATTGAAAATGCTTTCAAAGATTACAAATCTTAATATATTTTTAATAAAAAGCATTGCAATTCGCATATAAAATTTTTTACATTTGCCTTCAATGAGAAAAAATCAAAATAGCAATACATACGCTTTTAGCGGAAGCAAAACCAATCAATCGTTCTTTAGGTTATTGAAGCGTATTTTTGCTGTAAAAGGGATTTTGGATTTTGAGGTTCTTCCCCATTCCAGTAACTTTCACGAGAAGCTTCCGATCATTTATGCGAATATCCGGGTTTGAACATTAGATCAATTTCATCCAAATTTTTCTAATCTCAAACAATTCCAAATAAATGAATACAAAATATTTCGACCTGATCAACCAGACTTTTTACTTTCCACAGGAAGAATTTACGCTTAACAAAGACAACTTACAGTTCCACAATATCGACCTGATGAAACTGGTTGAAGAATATGGAACACCACTAAAGTTCACGTATTTGCCTGCCATTACGAATAACATCAACCGGGCTAAAAACTGGTTTCGGAAGGCAATGGAAAAGAACAAATACGAAGGCAAGTATTACTATTGCTACTGCACGAAAAGCTCTCATTTTGAATATATTATGAATGAGGCTTTCAAGAATAACATTCATATTGAAACGTCTTCGGCTTTTGATATTAACATTGTTGAAAATTTGCTTGAAAACGGCAAGATCAATAAAAGCACTTACGTGATTTGCAACGGATTTAAACGCGACCAGTACATTACAAATATTGCGCGCCTGATCAACAACGGACACAAAAACGCCATTCCGATCATTGACAATTTTGAAGAACTCGATTTGCTTCAGGCAGAAATCAAAGGAAAATTCAAAATCGGAATCCGGATTGCCGCAGAAGAAGAACCGAAATTTGAATTTTATACTTCAAGGCTCGGAATCGGATACAAAAACATCGTCAGCTTTTACAAAAAACAGATTCAGGAAAACCCGAATCTCGAACTCAAAATGCTGCACTTTTTTATCAACACCGGAATCAACGATACTTCATATTATTGGAACGAATTGGTCAAATGTATCAAAGTGTATATTGCTTTGAAGAAAGAATGCCCAACGCTTGACGGACTCAATATTGGCGGTGGTTTCCCGATTAAAAACTCCCTGGCTTTTGAATACGACTACCAATACATGATCGACGAGATCCTGAACCAGATTAAGATTGCGTGTGAAGAAGCAGAAGTCGATACGCCAAACATTTTTACAGAATTTGGATCGTTTACCGTTGGCGAAAGCGGCGGCGCGATTTACCAGGTTTTGTACCAAAAACAGCAAAATGACAGGGAAAAATGGAACATGATCGATTCGTCTTTCATTACTACTTTGCCTGATACCTGGGCGATTAACAAGCGTTTTATTATGTTGGCGATCAACCGTTGGAACGATCAGTACGAACGCGTTTTACTTGGCGGAATGACTTGCGACAGCGACGATTATTACAACTCTGAGCAGAACATGAATGCGATTTACCTGCCGAAATACAACAAGGAAAAACCTTTGTACATTGGGTTTTTCAATACTGGAGCTTATCAGGAAACGATTGGCGGTTATGGCGGATTGCACCACTGTTTGATCCCGCAACCGAAGCACATTCTGATCGACCGTGATGAAAATGGGATTTTGGCTACAGAAGTCTTTTCTGAACAACAAACTTCAGAAGATGTGCTAAAAATATTAGGTTACACCAAAAAATAAATTATTTTTGAATATTAATAAACCCGAGGCGCAGCCGTTCCGAAAAGTCGGGAGTATGGAGCGTAGCGGAATAAAACAAGACAACTAAAAAAATGAGCAAAGGACCAATTAGCCAGTTTATTGAAAAGTACTACCTGCATTTCAATTCTGCGACTGTTGTTGACGCGGCAAAAGCCTACGAGCAGCAACTACAAAACGGTGCCAAAATGATGGTGACTTTAGCCGGTGCAATGAGTACGGCTGAAATTGGAAAAATTTTCGCAGAAATGATCCGCCAGGACAAAGTGCAGATTATTTCTTGTACAGGTGCAAACCTTGAGGAAGATATTATGAACCTTGTGGCACATTCACATTATGAGCGCGTGCCAAATTACCGCGACTTAACGCCGCAGCAGGAATGGGATTTATTGGAACGCGGATTAAATCGTGTCACCGATACCTGTATTCCGGAACACGAAGCATTCCGTCGTTTGCAAAAGCACATTTACAAAATCTGGAAAGATGCTGATGACAAAGGTGAACGATTTTTACCACATGAATTCATGTACAAAATGCTGCTTTCAGGCGTTTTGGAAGAATATTACGAAATTGACCTCAAAGACAGCTGGATGTATGCTGCAGCAGAAAAAAACCTGCCAATCATCGTTCCAGGCTGGGAAGACAGTACAATGGGGAACATTTTCGCTTCTTATGTCATCAAAGGCGAATTGAAAGCATCAACCATGAAATCCGGAATTGAATACATGACTTTCCTTGCGGATTGGTATTCGAAAAACAGCAGCAATGGTGTTGGTTTCTTCCAGATTGGCGGTGGAATTGCGGGAGATTTTCCAATTTGTGTCGTGCCAATGTTATACCAGGATATGGAAATGCACGATGTGCCGTTCTGGAGTTATTTCTGCCAGATTTCAGACTCAACAACCAGTTATGGTTCTTATTCGGGCGCAGTTCCGAACGAGAAAATTACCTGGGGAAAACTCGACATCAATACCCCAAAATTTGTGATCGAATCGGATGCGACGATCGTTGCGCCACTAATTTTTGCTTACCTACTAGATTTATAATAAGATATGAAAAGAATTATTGTTGATTATTCAAAACTGACCAATGAAATCCTGAACCTTTTGGTCGAACGATTTCCTGACGGATATGATGATTCCAATATTATCCGGTTTAGAAACGCACAAAACGAATTGATCGAAGCCGTTGAAGTGCGTACGGAAGATACGATTTACCTGGTGAAAGTCAGCACCAAACTCGCCAGCAGATTAGAAAACTTCGACGACGACGAAGATCTTGACGACGTGGTGGAACCAATCGATGCGATCAAAGGAATCGACCTTGATGACGAAGATGCAGTAGATGATGACGAAGAAGAAGTGGATGTAACCAAAGATCCGGGTGGATCAGAAAGTGACGGAGACGATGACGACGACGACGATGATTTCGACGAACCTTCAGACAACAATGACGAAGACGAAGATGACGAAGACGACAGATAAAAAAACAAAAGGAACTTTAATCGGTTCCTTTTTTTTATTTGAATCAATTGGGCAAGTAGAAAATCAGTAAATTAGAAATGATTGGTTTGTGTAAATGAAACTTTTCAATCTACATAAAATTTTCAATTCAGGAGCATAAAATCGTAAATCCAAAAATCGTAAATCAAAAATCTTAAATCAATGATTGCCTCCTTTCCTCCTATTATAAACGATCAAACTGAAATTTTAATCCTCGGAACAATGCCCGGCGCGATGTCACTGGAAAAACAGGAATATTACGCGTATCCGCAAAACCAGTTCTGGAAAATCATATACACTTTATTTGCAGAACTTCCTGTTTCAGTTATTTTTTCAGAAAAAGTAAAATTGCTGCAAGACAACAAAATTGGGCTTTGGGACGTTTTAGCGAATTGTGAGCGCAAAGGAAGTTTGGACATCCACATCAAAAACCACACAGAAAATGACATCGAAAACCTGCTAAAACAACATCCGAAAATAAAAACGATTTTATTCAACGGCAAAGAAAGCTACAAATATTTCGACCGTAAATTCAGGCATATTGAAGGAATTAAATATTACGTCATGCCATCAACAAGTCCGGCTAATACGGTTTCGTTTGATAAAAAATTGGAAGCTTGGCGTGAAGCTTTAATTTTTATAATTATTTGAAGCACGAGAGTTGTTTTTAAAAGAAATTTTTGTCCCGCTGTCCGCTGTATCTTTTTCGTTCCTCAAAAGGATGCCACTTCCATCGGGGCTAACTACAATGAGCAATTTTCAAAACAACTTCCAAAACTCTGTAACTTTTAGCCTTGCAACTTTAAAACTACAAATACCTTTCCTCAAAAACCCGCTGATGGTGGTTCTGATGCCCAACAATTACAAAACCCAAAGCCCGAACAGACATTTCTTTCCCGGATGTCACACCAACGCGCAGCAATTCTTCATCCGAAAAAGCCTTAAACATTAAAATATTTGAATGCCTGATGGCAGAATATTCTGTCAACAACGACATGATCGATCTTTGATCTGCCGGAGCAATTTCGGCATAATCATTTTCTTCAAAAGGCGACAAGGGCGTTTGGTCTTTTCTAGCAAAACGCAAGGCGCGATACGCGAAAATCCGCTCCGCATCCATTAGGTGCTGGATGATCTGTTTGATTGTCCACTTGCCTTCCGCATAACGGAATTCGTGTTTGTCCATCGGAATGTCCTGCACAAATTTAATAAATCGGTGAACTGAAATTTCCAGCTCTTCGGTTAAATTGTATTCGTCGCTGACCTGCGAAATGTAAGTTGCATAATGCGGCGCGTATTCAGTATTTAAAACGTCTTTGATTTTCATAATTTAAGCAGAATTTCTCGCCGCGTTGGTATTTCCAAACAACGATCGTGTTACAATTTTTTCATAGATTTTGACCTGATTTTCATCCGGATTTTCGGAAGCGTTCAATTCCTGAATCCGCTGCAGCGCATATTGCTGGATCGCCAATAACGGAATCACGATTTTCTCTCGTGTGTCAATCGACGCTTTTCCGTCAGGATAATTTTCCATCAGCGTTTCATGTCCGGCAATTTTTAAAAGCATTCGTTTGGTTTCCAGGAATTCATTGTAGATGATTTGCCAGAATGCCCCAAATTCAGGATCGTCTTTCATGTAAGAAGTCAGCGGAAAGAAACATTTCGCCAATGACATCATACTGTTTTCAAGCAACGTTTTAAAGAACAGCGACGTGTCGTATAAATGCTGTACTTTTTCCCAGTTGCCGGTTTCTTCAAAATGTTTTAAGGCTGAGCCAACACCAAAAAACCCCGGAACATTTTGCTTCAGCTGGCTCCACGAACCTACAAACGGAATCGCGCGCAGATCTGCAAAATCCAACTGATCCGATTTTCCGCGTTTTGCAGGACGGCTTCCGATATTGGTTTTCGAATAGTATTTCAGCGTACTCATTTTCTCGAGGTACGGAATGAACTTTGGGTGGTTTTTAAAATCGGTATACTTTTTATATCCGAGATTTGCCAGTTCGTCAAGAATCAATTTTTCTTCATCGGATAATAAATTTTTCTGTTCACTAAAAAGCCCATTTGTAATTCCGGCACTCAGCAAATTCTCGATATTGTAACGACAGGAATCCAATGTCCCGAAATTCGAACTGATCGTTTGTCCCTGAACGGTAATCTGGATCGCTGTATTTTCGATATTCTTGCCTAATGAAGCATAAAATTTATGTGTTTTTCCGCCTCCACGAGCCGGTGGGCCGCCGCGTCCGTCAAAGAAAATGACACTGACGCCATATTTTCTGGACATCGCCGTGATCTTTTCTTTGGCTTTGTAAATGCTCCAGTTTGCCATTAAATAACCGCCGTCTTTGGTTCCGTCAGAAAATCCAAGCATGACCGTTTGGCGGTTTCCGCGGTTTTTGAGGTGCTGCATGTAAGCATCGTTCGTATACAATTCCTCCATGACCAAATCGGCTTTTTGCAGGTCTTCGATAATTTCGAATAACGGCACAATGTCGACAGTCGGGTTTTCCCAGCCTGATAATCTGAACATGGCTAGTGTTTCCATGACATCCAAAGCGCTTTCATTGTTGCTGATAATGTATCGGTTTGAACCTGATTCGCCGTTTTTTTCCTGAATGGTTTTCATGGTTTGTACCGATTCCAACGTCGACTTTGTCATGTCATCTTCAAAATCATTTGGGCTAATGTTGCCTTTCATTTCAGAAGCGGCTTTGAGTTTCTGCTTGTCATCCAAATCAAAATAGAATTTTGGGAAAACCTGTTCGAAAACGGTTTTATGGATTTTACTATTCTGCCGGATGTCTAGCGATGCAAAATGAAATCCGAACATGTTCAGTTTGTTGATCAGGCAATTCAAATCGTCTAAATACAGCGATTGATGCTGTTCTATGATGATTTTTTTTACTTGGTTCAGTGTCGATTTCATTTCATCAACAGTAATAAAAATATCGCCTTTGGAATAAAAAACAGAACGGTAAATTTTGTCTTCCAATTCGGTAATTAAATTGTCAACATTAGAAAAGGTTAGTTTTCTTTTGAGGTTCCGGATGTCTTTGTAATAGCATTTTAATACAGATGAACGCAATCTATCTGCTACTTTCAACGACACTTCATTGGTCACAAACGGATTTCCGTCGCGATCGCCACCTGGCCAGAAGCCCAAATTTAAGATTGAATTGTCGATATTTTTTCCGTAAAAAATATTTTTCTGGATGTATTGCACCATTTCTCCCATGGTTTGGTAAAACACGTTTTCGAGATACCAGGTCAGGCTGACCGCTTCGTCAAACGGCGTGGGTTTTTCTTTTTGGATGAACGGTGTTTTGCCAAGTTGGGAAAGCAGCTCCTTGATTTTTACAAGATCGTCTTCGCGGATGGCATTGGTTAAATCAGTAATGATTCCGAGAACAGACCCCGGATAAAATTGCGTTGGATGTGCAGTTAAAACGGTGCGGACTTTAAAGCTTTCGAGAAATTCGATCAGTTCTTCCTTCATGTCTTTGGCGTCGGCATTTTCTTTTACGTCACGAAGCGAACCGCGTCCTTCGAGGTTGTTGATCACTGGAAAAGCAGCATCTTCAATGGCGTCAAAAAGCACGATCTGCCTTTCGATGTATTGGATGAAACGGAACATGATGTCGATCTTTTGTTCTTCTGTAGCGTTGTCAAGATATTTCTCTGAAAAGAAATTCACGATCTGCTCGGGTGTTTCCTCATTTTTAAAACCTTTTTCGCAGACTTCAGAAAACAATGGAAGCAAAACGCCGGTATTGTCAATAGAATCGAAAGGCAAAGTAATAAAAACACTGTTGTAAACCTGGTATTTGGAAAGCACATTCTGGTTGAATCGCTCTATTTTAGGAAGTGTATACATTAAAAATAATTTTGGATTAAATTAATAAAAAAACCCCAAGCTTTCACTTGGGGTTTTGATTAATTTATGCTTTTTGATTACATATTTTTGAAGATCGTGTGCATCAGGCGTTTTTTGTCGTTGATACTTTCTTCCAATGAAATCATAGTTTCTGTTCTGTAAACACCGTCGATATCGTCGATCATAAAAATCACGTCTTTTGCGTGTTTGGTGTCTTTCGCACGGATTTTACAAAAGATATTGAATTTCCCTGTTGTTACATGTGCAACAGTTACGAACGGGATTTCGTTGATGCGCTCCAATACAAATTTGGTTTGTGAAGTGTTGTTCAAAAATACACCTACATAAGCAATAAAAGAATAGCCTAGTTTTTCATAGTCTAAAGTCAGTGAAGAACCCATAATGATCCCTGCATCTTCCATTTTTTTAACCCTTACGTGTACCGTTCCGGCTGAAATCAGCAATTTTTTTGCGATATCTGTAAAAGGAACTCTGGTATTATCAATCAACATATCTAAAATCTGGTGATCTACTTCATCTAAACGAAACTTGCTCATAATTGTTTATTTATTGTGTAATGTTTTATCGATTAAGCAAAAGAAACACAAATTATCCGATTATAAAACGAAATCGTTAATTTTTTACAATTCCATTAACAACTTTAACATTATTACTGAAATTAAAATCTGCTTTTTGCCCGATTTCAGGAAAATTAACATTTTTACTTTGAAATTCGGCTCCTTCTGCGTCAAATTCAACATGTCCGAAAAATTTATCTAAATTATCAATTTGAACAATATTTGCACAAAATTGAACGGTTTCCTCAACTAATTCCTCGGTATATTGAGCGGCAAAATTCGTGATTATTTTGTTACAATCATAACTAATTTTGACATTTTTATAAACTAAGTCATAAAAATTGATCTTATTTTGAGGAATATTCAAATATTCATCCAATCCATTGCTAACTACAACGTTTTCGTTAATCAATTCAAAACCTGACAATAATGCAATAAATATTAATTTCCTGGTTTCTTCGCGTTCATAATCATTTGGAAAATGCCCTGCTTCAAATAAAACGGTTGGCACATTTAAGGATTGAAAAGTGTCTCCAATGCAATTAATATTGAATGAATCGTCAAAACGCCCAACCTGACCCGGAATAATTTTTTGAAGTTCGATATTCATGGCAGCAATAATGTCAATTGCTTTAGCACGATGTGTATTGATTTCGCGTGCATCATTATACGACGGCGCTAAAAAAGAAACTGTTGCCGGTTTGCCCGATATTCCCGCGCCATAAATTGTACGCTGATCATGCAAATTGTAGCAGTAATGCGGTTTAAATCGATCAAATGCTAAACGCAACGCTTTACTTTCAGGTTGTGTTAAAAGGTTGGCATCGCGGTTTAAATCGACTTTCGCGGCATTCTCGCGGGTGTACAATTTAGCACCATCAGGATTCACCATCGGAAGGCAGCAGAATGTAAAATCCTTTAATAGATTGGTTGCGATTTCAGTTTTACTTTGCAGGAAATTCAGGAAATCAAATAATGCTTTGGTTGTCGTGCTTTCATTTCCGTGCATTTGCGACCATAGTAAAATGCGCGTTTTTCCGGTTCCGGTTTGAAATTGATAGATCGGTCGATTTTCAACAGATTGCCCAATGGTGCTTAATTCGCTGTTTTGATTCCATTTTTGAAGCAATGGCGCGATGTGATCTAACGTGATGTATCTTCCGTGAAGCTCGGGAACTTTATAGGCAGTGGAGATTGATTCGAAATCCATAATGATAAATTTGATATGCAAAAGTAACCATTTGCAGCAAAATCTTCATCAATCAGAATAGCCCTAAAAAATGAAACCTCCGACCATAATGACCGAAGGCTTCAGAACCAATAAAACAAACACAAAAATTATCTTTAACAAGATATTTATTGTACCCTAATTTACGATGGAAGATTGATTTTGGTTTTTAAATATCTAATATTTTTTGTGTACAATATCCATTTTGTGAAATTTTACCTGTAATGCCTTCAAAATGGGATAATAAAATTTTAAAATCTGCTTCGATATTTCCTGTCGGATAAAATTCCAGAGCCACTTTTACTTCTTTTTTCCGATAATCGAAAGCCACCGGAATGATCGGAACATTGGCTTTTAAAGCGATGTAATAAAATCCGGTTTTGAGGTGATCGACTTTTTTTCGTGTGCCTTCGGGAGCGATTGCCATCCGGAAAACTTCGCGGTTTTTGAAAATTTCTGCAATAGAATCAACCTTGTTCAATCCGCCACTTCGGTCTAAAGGTGCCCCGCCCATCCATCTGAAATACCATCCGAATGGAAAACGAAAAAGCTCTTTCTTTCCTACCCAATGCATCCCAACGCCGATAATGCCGCGTGAAAAAAGGCCGATAAAGAAATCCTGCCAACTCGTATGCGGCATGACCATAATGACCGATTTTTTGATTCCAGGATCGAATGTGCCAGAAATGGTCCAGCCCATGATCCTGAAAAACAGCCATTCATAAATTCGTTTCTTCATTTCAGGAATATTTTGGCCAAAAATAATGTTATTCTCTTATTTTTATAAAAAAAAGGCAATGTTTAAAAAATGGCTGAGTTATTTTGTTCCGATATTGATTTACGAGAAAAAATCTGCGTTAAGCAAAAACCTCGAAATTACGTGGAATAACGGTGAGCTTGTCCTGGACTCCAAAAACACCAATTATTCGTATGGAAGTTTGCAGCGGATTTTGAGGATTGGGCTCACGCACATCGGATTCCAGAACGTTTTCAAAATGGAAAATATCCTCGTTTTAGGCGTTGCCGGCGGGAGTGTCATTAAAACATTGGCAAACGAAATCAAATATTCCGGCAGGATCACTGGTGTGGAAATTGATCCGGAAATCATTGCGATGGCGAATAAATATTTTCACCTGGATCAAATCCCAAACCTTCAGATCGTGATTGACGACGCATTTGAATTTGTGCTGAAAACAAAAGAAAAATACGACCTTATTATTATCGACATATTTCAGGACACGACCATGCCGAACTTCCTGTTTGAAAAATTCTTTGCCAACCGACTGGGAATGCTATTAAATGACAAAGGATTTCTGCTTTTCAATACCATGACTTTAACCGAGAGTCATAATTTACGGAATGAAAAATACATTTCAGAATTTGATTCAAGCCAGTTTAAAGTCGAGAAAATCCCGCGCCTTGAAGCACACAATGAATTGCTTGTCATTCAAAAAACATAAAAAAGCCTGCAAACGCAGGCTTTTCAACTAACAAAACAATTAATGAATCTGGTTCTTATTTGTGCATTAATACCGCATCAACAACATGAATTACACCATTTGACTGGTTTACATCTGCAATTGTGACTGTAGATTTCATTCCTTTTTCATCGGTTAGAACCAATTTTTTCCCGTCCATCATCGCCCATAATTTTCCGCCTTGTACGGTCGTCAATTCGGTTTTACCATTTCCGGCTTTGATCGCTTTTGCAATGTCAGCTGCATTCATTTTTCCAGCGACGACGTGGTAAGTTAAAATACCTTGCAGCATTTTTTTATTTTCAGGTTTTAACAGCGTTTCAACAGTTCCTTTTGGCAATTTCGCAAAAGCTTCATTTGTTGGGGCAAAAACGGTGAATGGGCCTTTTCCTGATAAGGTTTCAACCAAATCAGCAGCTTTAACTGCAGCAACTAAAGTCGTGTGGTCTTTAGAATTTACTGCATTTTCAATGATGTTTTTCGATGGATACATTGGCGCTCCACCAACAGTTACCGTTTTCTCCTGTGCAAATGATGCTGTTCCGAAAGCCAGTGCAAATGTCAAAAATGCAGCTGATAAAAATTTTTGCGTTTTCATAAATGTTGATTTTTAAAGTTATTAAAGTCATTTACGCCCGCAATTTCAAATTGGATTTGGCATCGTTGTTTTTAACATTTATTTATGTTTTGTGCAAATTTCATCCTAGAAAAATATTTTTAGCAATCATAAATTAATAGCTTATTTTTGGCGCATTCAAACGCATATAAACCAGTGAAGCATGCTCTTTAATTCGCTTTCGTTCGCAATATTTTTACCTATTGTATTTTTCCTCTACTGGTTTATGCCTAAAAAAACGCTGGCAAAACAAAATGTGCTTTTACTGGCTTCGAGTTACTTTTTCTATGGCTGCTGGGATTGGCGCTTTTTATTTTTGCTCATCTTTTCCACTTTATTGGATTATTACACCGGATTAAAAATAGAAAGTGCAACCGCTCAAAACACTAGGAAATTCTGGTTTTGGTTGAGTATTTCTGTCAATCTCGGATTTTTGGGGATCTTCAAATATTACAATTTTTTCGCTACTTCTTTTGGTGACATGCTATCTGGTATCGGGCTCAAAGTCAATCCGTGGACCTTAAAGGTCATACTTCCGGTGGGCATTTCGTTTTATACTTTTCACGGACTTTCCTATGTGATCGATATCTATAAAAAACGGATCTCCGCTGAGAAAAATTTTGTAGATTATTCGCTGTTTGTAAGCTTTTTTCCATTGCTTGTCGCCGGGCCGATTGAAAGGGCAACCCATTTGCTTCCACAGATCAAACGCGACAGGAAGTTTAATTATACTCAGGCTGTAGACGGTTTAAGGCAGATTTTATGGGGCCTTTTTAAAAAAATCGTCATTGCCGACCAATGTGCAGAAATCGCGAATGTAATTTTTAACGATCCGTCAGCATATAGGGGAAGTACTTTGTGCATGGGCGCCATTTTGTTTGCCTTTCAGATTTACGGCGATTTTTCGGGGTATTCTGACATTGCGTTGGGAACCGCGCGCCTCTTTGGGATAGATTTGCTCAGAAACTTCGCTTATCCATACTTTTCAAGGGATATTGCCGAATTCTGGCGGCGTTGGCACATCTCGCTATCGACATGGTTTCGGGATTATTTGTACATTCCGTTGGGCGGAAGCAAAGGCGGTATTTGGCTCAAAATCAGGAATACATTTATCATTTTCCTCGTGAGCGGATTTTGGCATGGAGCCAATTGGACGTTTATCATTTGGGGACTTTTACACGCGATTTACATCATGCCTTCGATCATATTCAATACCAACAGGAAAAACCTGGAAACTGTTGCCGAAGGAAAAACTTTTCCGCTATTAAAGGACCTTGTTGCGATGGCCGTTACCTTTTTACTGGTTGTCTTTGCATGGATTTTTTTCAGGGCAGAAAGCCTTACACATGCCGTTCAGTATATTTCGGGAATTTTTTCAGAATCTCTTTTCAGCATGCCGCAGAAACAGCCACGGGCTTTGGTTGCCATCATCATTTTATTCCTGATCGTTGAATGGATCGGCAGAACGCAGCAGTATGCGCTTGCTTCTTTCGGATTAAAATGGCCAAAAGTGTTGCGTTGGACATTTTATTACTGTCTGATCGCGGCTATTTTCTATTTTACAGGGCCGGAAAAGCAATTCATTTATTTTCAATTTTAGCATGAAAAAATTTTTAAGAACATTACTCTTTTTTGCAATTCCTGTGATTTTTGCAGGTGTCGCTTTCGAAATTTTATTACGCCGCATCCCGAATGATTACAGTTATAAAAGCAATTTTCTCGATAAAAATGCAAAAAAAATAGAAGTGCTTTTTCTTGGAAATTCACATGTGTATTATGGCATTGACCCAAAATTTATCGAGTCAAAAAGCTTTAATGCGAGCAATATTTCACAACCACTGGATTACGACCTGAAGATTTTAGAAAAATACCAAAACGACTGGAAACATCTTAAATATGTTGTCGTTCCTGTTGATTATTTCTCGCTGTTTACCAGATTGGAATCCGGAATCGAAGCCTGGCGCGTGAAAAATTATGACCTATATTTCGGAATGTATTCTAATTGTGATCCGGCGAATTATTTTGAAATTGTGGCCAACCAAACCAAATACAATCTCGAACGCCTGAGAAAATATTACCTTCACGGTGAATCAGATCTTAGAATCGATTCTTTAGGCTGGGGAACCGCAAACCATTCACAAAACAGCCAGGATCTTATTGAATCCGGGATGGTTTCTGCAAAAAGGCATCGCAGTTCAAGCGAGAAACGTTTTCTAAAAGGGCAAATAAATGTGCTGCAAAAGATGGCAGATTTTTGTAAAGAACGAAATATCAAGCTGATTTTATTTTCAAGCCCGGCATATAAAACCTATGTTGAAAACCTAGATATCAATCAGATGAATAAAAACAAGCAGATTTTGAACACCTTTGCAGCATCTGATAAAACGGTTCAATATTATGATTTATTAACGGATTGCCGATTTGACAGCGTTGATTTTTATGATGCCGATCACTTAAATGAAATCGGTGCGAAAAAACTATCAGGAATTTTCGACAGCATTATCAAATCTGAGCCAAAAAATTAAAGCATTTTCCGCGCTTTTTCTAAATCTTCAGGTGTATCGATTCCGATGCCCACGTGCGAAGTTTCTACCATTTTAATGCGCTTTCCAAATTCGAGATAACGCAATTGCTCGAGTTTTTCCGAAGCTTCGAGGCTTTTCATCGGCAGGCTGTAAAAATCCATGATCGCCTGTTTTCTAAACGCATAAATCCCGATGTGCTGAAAATAGCGCACTCCTGCATTTTTATCCCTTGGATACGGAATTACAGATCGTGAAAAATACAATGCAAATCCAGTTTGGTCTACAACGACTTTGACATTATTCGGGTTGGTGATATCGGCTTCATTGGTGATTTCACGCATCAACGATGCCAGATCTACTTGCCTTGCTTCGTCATTTCTGAAGATTTCGATGACTTTCTCAAGCGGTTCTTTATTAATGAAAGGTTCGTCGCCCTGTACGTTAATAACAATATCAACATCCATGTTGGCAACAGCTTCGGCAATCCGATCACTTCCAGATTCATGCGCTTTAATGCTCATGATCACCTTTCCGCCATTCGAAATAATCTCATTGAAGATCAGGTCAGAATCCGTGACAACGAAAACATCGTCAAATAAATTCGTTTCTACCGCGGCTTCATACGTTCTTAAAATGACGGTTTTCCCGCCCAGATCCTGCATCAGTTTTGCTGGAAATCTTGTTGAGGCATATCTTGCCGGAATGACTGCGATGATTTTCATTTGAAGTTGCTGGTTTACTTAATGGCGAAGATAATGTGTTTTTTTGAAAGTGCTTTGATTGAATTATTCCAAAAAATCATCTTCCTTAAATCCGATCAAATACAATTTGTCCTTCGCACGCGTGACGGCAGTATAAAGCCAGCGGATGTAATCGCGGTTGATGCCTTCTGGCAAGTAAGGCTGCTCGATAAAAACCGTATTCCATTGACCGCCTTGGGATTTATGGCAGGTTATGGCATAAGAAAATTTGACCTGAAGCGCATTAAAATATTCGTTTTCCTTGACTTTGATGAATTTTTTATATTGGGTGCGCTCGTCTTCATAATCGAGCATGACTTCTTGGTACAATTTATTGGATTCTTCGTAGGTCAATGATGGCGATTCGCTGGTAATCGTATCCAATAATAAAACGGTTTCGAATGGTTTCTGGTTTGGATAATCGACCATTCGGATTTTAACTTTTGCAAATTTGAATCCGTATAATTCCTGGATCCCGAACATTTCCAAAACCTCAATGATGTCTCCGTTAGCAATAAATCCTGCTTCATCCGAATCTTTGAGCCAGAAGTAATTGTTTTTGACAACCATTAAATAATCGCCGGTTGACAGGTCGCTTTCTTTGTCTAATATTTTGGTTCGGATTTGCTGGTTGTACGCATTTGCGCGTTTGTTTGACCGCACAATAAACGCCGTATCTTCAATGCTGTAATTGCTGTAAGCCGAATCGATCGCGTCCTGAATGTCATAACCGTCAGACAATCTTATAATATCTTTAAAGTGTTTGACATCGAATTTGAATTCGGTCATAAATTCATCTTTCAGCAATTCCCGAAGTTCTGTCGCATTGAATAAAATCCCTGAATTTTCTTCCTGCCGCATGACTTCATCGAGTTCGATGCTAAAAATTTCCTTGTCGTAATTTGCGGCTAATGTCTGTGTATCAAGTGCAGGACTCACATCCAAATTTACTGGCGGAAGCTGCGCCGTATCGCCCAAAAGAATCATTTTGCAATTTGTTCCCGAATATACATACGAAATCAAATCATCGAGCAAAGATCCATTTTGGTACAATTTTGAATCGGAATTCGTATCCGAGATCATCGACGCTTCATCGACTATAAAAATCGTATTCTTATGCTTGTTCTGCTGCATTGTAAAACTCACGCCACCGCCTGAGCCTTTCTTTGGGAAATAAATTTTCTTATGGATGGTAAACGCCGGTTTGTTCGAATAATTCGCAATGACTTTTGCCGCGCGTCCTGTTGGCGCCAGCAATACATATTTTTTATTGATTTCTGCCAGATTGTTTACAATGGTTGAAATGACTGTTGTTTTTCCGGTTCCGGCATAACCTTTTAGTACGAATATCTCGTTCGTATTGGAATTCGTCACAAATTCGGCGATCTGCTGAAAAAAAATATCCTGTTTGGAAGTCGGGGAAAACGGAAAATTATTCGTTAAAATGCGGTAAAACAATGAGGAACTCATTCGTGCGGATTGGTTTTTAAAACTTGCTCAAAGATAGCGATGAATTTTCGCTGAAAGTGGTTTCCAAATGAAAAAAATTGTAAGTTTGCCAGTCTATGTTAGTCAACAACCCCAACATTACGGAGAAGAAATACAAAAAACTCGCTATTCAGGTTTCGCTGAACGGCTTTGCTTTTTGTAAATCGGACACGCTGAACCACAACATCCTGAATTACAAAAACATTGCATTTGACCTGGCTGACAAATCGACTCCGATCGAGGAATTATTTGCAGATGCTTTTCGCAACAATCCGGATCTGACTGAACAGTATGACGAAATTGTGATCGTTCACAACAACAACCTTTCTACATTTGTGCCGACACCGCTGTTTGATGAGCAGTTTTTAGGCAGTTACCTGCAATATAATACGAAGGTTTTTGAAACCGATTTTTTTGATTTCGATGAAATGCCGACCTATCAAATCAACACCGTTTACATTCCGTATGCGCATATCAATAACTTTTTCATCGACCAGTTTGGCGCGTTTGATTACAAGCATGCCAATACCATCTTGGTTTCTAAATTATTGGAAGCATCAAAAAACATTGATGAAAAGAAAATGTTCGTCCACATGAATTCCGGGCATTTTGAAGTCGTTGTGGTACAAAACCAGAAATTGCTTTTATTCAATTCATTCGAATACCAAACTCCGGAAGACCTGATTTACTACCTGCTTTTTACTGCAGAACAACTGAATTTAAATCCTGAAAGCTTTAAATTGGAATTCCTCGGAAACATTTCAGAAGACGACGCATTTTTCAAAATTGCATACAAATACATCAGAAACGTTTTCTTATTTGAAACCGATGATTTGCAAATCCACAACACTTATTCGCCTGCTGAAAACAGGAAAAACTTTATCCTTTTCCAGTCATGAGAATTATATCAGGGAAATTTAAGGGCCGCAGGATCAATCCGCCAAAAAACCTTCCCGTTCGCCCGACAACCGACATGAGCAAAGAAGCTTTGTTTAATGTGCTGAACAATTTTTTCAATTTCAGCGGATTGAAAGTGCTCGATCTTTTTGCCGGAACCGGAAACATCAGCTTTGAATTTGCTTCTCGCGGCAGCGACAATATTACGTCTGTCGACCAGGATTTCGGCTGTGTGAAATTCATCAAGCAAGTTGCGTCTGAATATGATTTTAACATCGCTGCTATAAAAAGCGAAGTGATTTCATTCATCTTAAAAAGCAATTCTACTTACGATATTATTTTCGCCGATCCGCCGTATGGCTTGGATCAGGCAACTTTTGAGAAAATTGTCGCGTCAATATTTGAAAAATCACTGCTCGATGAAGCCGGAATGATGGTCATTGAACATTCAAAATATACGAAACTAGACCACATGGAAAACTTTTCGTTTAAGAAAACGTATGGTGGATCAATCTTTAGTTTTTTCGAATTTGAATCGGAAGATTCCGGTGACGAAGAAGACGAATCAGAAGAAGAATAATTAAATTTCCGTCAATTTTTGTGCATTGTCAAAATCAGGCGTTTTAAAATCGCCTTCACTGATTGAAATGACAATTGTCGCCACGCTGTTTCCAATCAAATTCGTAATTGCACGCGCTTCGCTCATGAATTTATCTACGCCTAAAAGAAATGCCAAACCTTCTACCGGGATTTTATGAATGGCCGTTAAAGTTGATGCAAGCACGATAAATCCGCTTCCTGTGACGCCGGCTGCACCTTTTGAAGTCACCATTAATATTCCGATAATCGTCAGGATTTCAAAAAAACTCAAATGCACATCATACAATTGGGCGAGGAAAATCACCGACATCGATAAATAAATTGAAGTGCCGTCAAGATTGAATGAATATCCGGTTGGAATCACCAAACCGACAACGGGTTTGCTGCAGCCCATTTTCTCCAATTTGACCATAATGGATGGCAACGCGGCTTCGGATGAAGAAGTTCCGAGAACAATCAGCAATTCTTCTTTAATATATTTAAGCAGTTTGAAAATGCTGATTTTGAGGTATTTTAAAATGCTTCCGAGAATTATGAAAATGAACAATGCCATGGTCAAATAAACCGTTCCCATCAATTTGGCTAGCGGAATCAAAGTTTCCAATCCAAATTTCCCTATCGTATAAGCCATTCCGCCAAAAGCACCGATTGGGGCGAGATACATCACACATTTCAATCCGGTAAAAACGATTTTAGACGCGCGTTCTAAGATGTGGATTGCCTGTTCGCGTCGGCTGTAGTACGTTAGTAAAATTCCGATGACAATCGCAGCAAGTAAAATCTGCAGGGTTGGGTTTGAAAGAAAAAATTCAAGCCAGCTATAATTTTTGGGGTTTGAAGTATATTTTGCCGGATCTTGCAATAACAATCCGGATTTGTCGATTTTTCCGGGTTCGATAAAATACGCAACAGCGACGCCGATCGCGAGTGCAAAAGTCGTGACGATCTCAAAATACAACAGCGACTTCACTCCGATCCTGCCCACTTTCTTCAAATCGCCCATTCCGGAAATTCCCAGGACAATAGTAAGGAAAATAATTGGCGCAATGAATAATTTGATGATGTCGACGAAAGTTTTTCCGACGATTTCCATTTTTACCGCTTTATCCGGAGCGTGTTGTCCGAGTAAAACGCCAGCAATAATCGCGATCAAAACCCAAAACGTCAAATTTGTCAGCAAATGAAAATACCACCTTCTTTGTTTTTTTGGGGAATTATTTTGGGGAAAGTTCATCTGTGAGATTTATAATCTGCGACAAGATAATAAAAAAAGCAGACCTGTAAGCCGGATTCTGTATCTCAATAAATTGAAATCCTTATCATTTATCTAGGCCGGTAATTGCTCACCGGCTCCATCTATCTACCCTTCGGCAACGAGCGGGAAGCCCTTAAATGCCGATATACTTGATATTTCACCGCATAGAGTTTACCTGGTTTCACTACAGCTTAACCTGTACATACTTTCTGTTGCACTTGTCCTGATCATTGCTGACCGGCGGATGTTATCCGCTATGCTTCCCTATGGTGTCCGGACTTTCCTCCCTTTCTGATGAAACGGCGATAAGGCGGTCTGCGGTGCAAACTTACGACAATTTAAAGCCTGTATCCAAATGCATATGATATAACTTTCAGGTCGAATAGTATAAGCATCCAGGCACTTTATAATCGTACTTTTAAACTATAATTAATAATCAAACAACACTATTATGGAACGTCAAATGTATCATTATGCCACAGTTTCTAAAGCTTTGGACGAATTGAAAGAAAAAGGATATACTACAGATTTTAACCTCGCAGAAGACAGAATAGTCAACAATCCTGATGATTTTGAGATTGTTCACATTTACAGATATGAAGGCGAAAGCGATCCCGGAGATGAAGCCACCGTTTACGGAATCAAATCTGGAGATGGCGAAAAAGGGGTTTTTGTGGCTGGTGATTTGTCTCTTGGAGAAAAAAGTGCCACGCAGGTTCTTAATGATTTAACTATCAAAGGCCGCCAGGAAAATCCTGAGTTAAACTAAAATGAACCGATTACAGGCTAAACTTGAAAAAATTGGCAGCGACCCGAAAACAACAGCTAAAGCTGTCGGACTTCGGTACGCTGCCAATTCTGATAAAGGCTATTTCAGAAAAAAAGAAAAAGAAGGTTTCAGTTACATAGATGAAACCGGACATAAAATTAAAGACAAAGATGCTCTTGAACGCATCAAAAAACTTGTTATTCCGCCCGCCTGGGAAAATGTATGGATCTCGCCATACGAAAACGGACATTTACAAGTGACCGGAACCGATGTCAAAGGCCGAAAACAATACCGTTACCACGCCAACTGGAATAAAATCCGGAACCAATCTAAATTTTATCGCCTCCGTAGATTTGCAAAAGCTTTGCCGCTGATCCGGAAACAGGCCGAAAAAGACCTGAACCGTAAAGGCCTGCCATATGAAAAAGTCGTAGCTTTGGTCGTGAAATTGATCGAAATGACAAACATCAGGATTGGAAATGATGCATATAAAAAGTTATACGGTTCGTTTGGATTGACGACACTTCAGGATAAACATGTTAAATTCAGTAAAAGCAATGTGCAGTTTGAATTTGTCGGAAAGAAAGGCGTCAAGCACAAAATCAACTTGCAAAGCCAGAAAATGGCCAATCTGGTGAAGAAATGCAAGGATATTCCGGGTCAGGAATTGTTCCAATATTACGATGATAACGGCAACCGTCATACCATTGGCTCATCTGACATCAACCATTATTTAAAAGAAATTACACAAGAAGATTTTACTGCAAAAGATTTTCGTTGCTGGGCGGGAAGTGTGAATGCACTGCGCGAATTCCAGGAATTTGAAGCGCCGAAAAATATCACCGAAACCAAGCATAAAATTGTAGAAGTTCTCGATGTTGTTGCATCCAAACTTGGAAATACGCGAACCGTCTGCAAAAAATATTACGTGCATCCAACTGTGATCGCCGCTTATGAAAAAGGCACGGTGTGGAATTACAAACCCAAAGCCAACATCAAAAACAACAAGCTGAATCCTGAAGAAGAAGCGCTTGTTAGATTACTCGAAAAAGAAACCATCGCAGAAGTTATTGGATAACATGAAAAAAATCACCTTACTTATTTTCGGGATCGTACTGATTTCGTGCAATAAAAAAGAAACCCCAGAACCGGAAACAATCGTCGTCGATTCATTGGCTACAGCCAAAGTTTCAGAAAATTTAGTCATTGCTCCGGGAGAAAAAATCGGGAATACGATGATTGGTGCCAACGCGGAAACTTTGTCAGCTTTAGGCCAGCCCGATTTGTCTGATGCCGCAATGGGCAAAGCTTGGATGTCATGGTTCAGTAAAAACCCGAACAATCCAGGAACCGAACTGATGGTTTCAACCGGCTACAAAGACAGCGAAATGAAGGAAAAAACCATTAGGGAAATCCGCGTCAATTCACCGGATTTTAAAACTGCTGGTGGAAATGGCGTTGGAAATACCGTTTTGGATATCGTGGAGGAATTTCCAAACATTAAAGCGACAACCGCTTATTCGAATATTAAAACCGGACAGGAAGTCGAGGTTTTTGACGACCAGTTTTCCGGAATCGCATTCGAAATTCAAAAAGAAGCGCCTAAAAAATGCATCGCGATCATCATCCATGAAAAAGACAAACCGGTACGAGTGGATTACACCGTTTTGCACTCGGAATTCCAACTCAAAGACGTGGATAACTTTTGACTTTAGCCGTGAATTTTTTTTAATGTTTGAATATTAAAAAGTATATTTGCGCTCAGTCATTTTCTATGGAACAATTTGTTGTATCAGCCCGTAAATACCGTCCGCAGACATTCAAGGATGTTGTCGGGCAGCAGGCTATTACCAATACTTTGCTCAATGCTATAGAAACCAATCATTTGGCTTCTGCCCTGTTGTTTACTGGCCCGCGTGGCGTTGGAAAAACCACTTGCGCACGAATTTTGGCCCGGAAAATCAACCAGCCAGGTTATGACGATCCGTTTGAGGATTTTGCTTTTAATGTGTTCGAATTGGATGCTGCTTCGAACAACTCGGTCGATGACATTCGGAATTTGATCGATCAGGTTCGGATTCCGCCACAAACCGGACAATACAAAGTCTACATTATTGACGAGGTGCACATGCTTTCTCAGGCTGCTTTCAATGCCTTTTTAAAAACATTGGAAGAACCGCCAAAACATGCCATTTTCATATTGGCTACGACCGAAAAACACAAAATCATCCCAACCATTTTATCGCGTTGCCAAATCTTTGATTTTAAAAGAATCACGGTAAAAGACGCGAAAGACCATTTGGCCGAAGTCGCAAAAAGCCAGGGCGTTTCTTTTGAAGACGATGCTTTGCACATCATTGCACAAAAAGCCGATGGCGCGATGCGTGATGCATTGTCGATTTTTGACCGCGTGGTTTCGTATTGCGGAAACAATTTAACGCGTCAGGCGGTGACCGAAAACCTGAACGTACTCGATTATGAAACGTATATCAATGTCACCGATTTGCTTTTGGAAAACAAAATACCGGAAGTTTTGATGGCATTCAATGATATTTTGGCAAAAGGATTTGATGCGCACCATTTCGTTTCGGGACTGGCGTCGCATTTCAGGGATTTGCTGGTTTCGAAAACACCTGCTACTTTATCTTTACTGGAAGCTGGCGAACAGGCACAAAAAATGTATTTCGCACAATCGCAAAAAGCATCACAGGAATTTTTACTGAAAGGAATCGAAATTGCAAACGACTGTGATTTAAAATACAAAGTCAGCCAAAACCAAAGGCTGCTCGTCGAGCTTTGCCTGATGCAACTCGCCTCTGTCACTTATGACGGAGAAAAAAAAAAGCTAACGGATTTATAATTCCTGCGAAGCATTTTTACGGACGTGTACTCGAAATCGCTGTCGAATCTCCACAAATTTTAGAAAGTCCGGCAATAATTGCTGTTGAAAAAACAATTGAAACCGAAATCAATACGTCTATTTCTGTTGGAGAAAATTCAATAGAAATTACCACTATTGCCGCCGAAACAATCGTTGAAAAACCTGCAGCTCCGGTATCAACTGAACCTAAAGTTTCTGCCTTTTCACTTGCCAGCATCCGCGCTAAAAAAGAACTTCAGGAAGCCAATAAATCCTTTGTAAAAGAAGCACAGCACTTGCCGACAGAGCCTTTTACAGAAACCGAAATGCTGTTGCAATGGAATAAATATGCACAGCGTCTGGGCGATAAAGGCCAAAAGATCATGGAATCGCTGCTATTGATCAACGACCCGAAACTTGAAGGCACGACAATCACCCACGAGCTCCCGAATGAAGGTTCGAAAATAGATTTTGACAGTGAAAAATTCGAACTCCAGGGCTATTTGCGTGGCAAATTGCACAATCATGATATCACGATCAATGTGGTTGTGAATGAAAGTGTTGAGAATAAATTTGCGTTTACGACCCAGGATAAATTCAACCGCTTAAATCAGATCAATCCGACTTTGGATGTTTTGAAGAAGACATTTGATTTAGATTTATAACTTCTTACGGGTTAGCCTCAAAAAATGTTAAAATTTTTATAAACGCTTTGTCATATAGTTTTAATGTGGTTAATATTGTTTTTTAATCAAACATTTTTTAACCAATTAAACAAACACTATTATGGCACAAATTCCAGTTACTCTACCAAAACTTACCGATGCTGAACTGACAACTATCAGGACCAACATCAATGCGATCAAAGCCATTTTGACACCTAAATTTGTGAACCTCGAACCAGATGACCGCCAACGGTTTGGATCAATCAATGAGAAGAACAAACTCGTTATCAACAAAGTCAAGGACTATCGAGATAACATGCCCAGTCTTTCAAATCCTGACATCGACTGGACGGCATTTGCCGAGAAGTCTACCACCAGAAAAAACTTCATGCTGGTGATTGACATGATTAATGAGCTTAATGAATTGTGCAATGACCCGCGAACATTAGTTGATTACTCCTTGTATGGCGACGCAAGAAAAGACTATAAATTTACAAAATACAAAGCTGAGGATGACGGTGGCGGTGCCGCCGGATTTGAGGCAAAATATGAAGCCCTTCATGAGTTTTACCTCAATGAAGACGGATCATCTGAAACTCCAAAAGCATAATTTTACAGATGTATGTTATGAAAAAGCCAGAGCGATTGCTCTGGCTTTTCTATGAAATGCCAGTAGAAGCTGGCCTAAAACGTGATAAAATACGTTCTTTGACGTGGTTAGATACGTTGTTTACGTACCCAACCACGTTACATGACGTGGTCAGATACGTCATTTACGTCGTCAGCTACGTCATGTACCGTGGTAAAACACGTTATATGACGTGGTTAGGTACATTAGAGACGTAGTTGGATACGTCATGTAACGTGGTTAAGTACGTCAACAACGCGGTAAACCCCGTTATACTACTCTTTTACAAATTCGACGGTATTGTTTTCATTGCCATTTGTGATTTCAAAAACATAGGATCCAGCGTTTGATTTCACCAATTCCTTTTCGTTTATTTGCATTATAAACTCCATCCAATGCACGAAAATTTACTCCTGATCCTCGGATTGTTATTTGCCGTTTTCTTACTCGTCATGCTCGCGGAGCGGATTAAGATTGCCTATCCGATATTTCTTGTCGTTGCCGGATTGGCCATCAGTTTTATTCCTGGAATCCCAAAATTAGCATTGGATCCAGAATTGATTTTCCTGATTTTCCTACCACCATTATTATATGAAGCCGCATGGTATACTTCCTGGAAAGATTTCTGGAAATGGAAAAGGGCTATTTCTTTACTCGCTTTCGGATTGGTCTTTTTCACATCTACTATGGTGGCTTATGCATCGGTAAATATTATTCCCGGATTCACGCTGGCATTAGGCTTTTTGCTTGGCGGGATTATTTCTCCGCCAGATGCCGTAGCTGCTGCGACTGTTTTAAAAGGCATGAAAGTGCCAAAAAGGATCCTGACGATTTTAGAAGGGGAAAGTTTGGTAAACGATGCGTCTTCATTAATCGTTTTCAGGTTTGCATTGGCAGCCGTTGTCACTGGTGCTTTTTCGTTTCAACAGGCAACAGGGCAATTTTTCCTCGTTGCCGGAATGGGAATTGTCGTTGGATTGGTTGGCGCGCACATTATGTATTTCATACATAGGTTTTTACCGACGACACCCGCCATCGACGCAGCATTAACAGTGATGACACCTTATATTTTATTCCTTGCCGCAGAAAGTTTTCACTTTTCAGGAGTCATGGCAGTTGTCACCGGCGGCTTGTTCATTTCATACCGCTCACACGAAATTTTCACTACCGGAATCACGCGCCTGAACATGCTGGGCGTTTGGAAGACTTTGATATTTGTAATGAATGCACTTGTTTTTATTTTGATCGGATTGTCGTTGCCGGAAATTATCGCCGGACTTGGTGAGCATTCGGTTAAAGACGGAATCATTTATGGCACCTACATTAGCATCATTGCCATTACGCTGCGCTTTTTATGGGTTTATCCGGCAACGCACCTTCCGCGGCTTTTATTTAAATCGGTCAGGAAAGAAGCCAATCCGGGTTGGAAAGGGCCGCTAGTCGTAAGCTGGGCCGGAATGCGCGGCGTCGTTTCATTGGCTACAGCCTTGTCCATTCCGATATTGATGACAAACGGACAGGCATTCCCTTTTAGAAACCTAATCATATTTATCACTTTTGTGGTGATTTTCATTACGCTTGTCATTCAGGGTTTGACCTTACCGCTAATTATCAAATTGATCGGTATTGAAGAAATAGACGACCTTGTCTCTGAAGATGAGCAACAAGCCGGGATCAAACTGCGCATGAGCCGTGTGGCGCTTGGCGTAATCGACAGGAATTACCCCGAAGCTGCAGCAGAAAACGAACTCATTGGGTTTCTGAAAAAAGATCTTGAAGATGATCTGCAAAGCAACTCAAAACGCCTCGCTTCGCTTGAATGCGATGAAACCGAACATCAGGAAATAGAATTTTACAAGCAAGTGCTATCGGAAATTCACCACAAACAACGCCATGAATTGTTCCTGTTACGCAAGGAAAAAATCTACAGCGATGAAGAAATCCGGAAAGCAGAAATGCAGTTGGATTTGGATGAAATGAAAATCAACGGGAGTATTCATTAGTCGAAAGTCAAAAAGATATTAATTACGTGAAACCTCTTTAGGATTTCAGGCTTTTAGGCTTTCGACTTTCAGATTTTTTGACTTTAAACCTTCCCATAATACATCGCTTTCACGATTCCGTCTGCCAAACCGATTTTTGGGACGTAAATGTTTCTAGCTCCGCTCCATTTCATGGCATTCAGATAAACCCGAAGCGCAGGAATAATGACGTCTGCGCGGTCAGGATTTAAGCCGAGGTCGGAAACGCGCTGGTCATAAGAAAGTGCATTTAAAGCGGCATATTGTGAATTCAGATAAATGTAAGACAATGGTTTTTCTTGCATTTTTCCTGACATTTTAAACAGTTTATTGATGTTTCCACCTGAGCCTATTAACGTTACGGGTTCGTAATCAGCAGTGTTGGTTTTAATCCATTTTTCGACTTCGAGCCAGACAATTTCATTGACCATTTCATTCAGCAAACGCACTGTTCCGATCTTAAATGATTTGGATACGATCATTTTACCGCCGGAAAATAATGAGAATTCTGTACTTCCGCCGCCAACATCTACATATAAATAAGTCTGTTCTGTTTTTAGCAAATGGTGCAAATCGGTTGAGGCGATAATGGCGGCTTCTTTTTTTCCGTCTATGATCTCGATTTCAATACCTGATTCCTGCCTGATGATCTCAACAACTTCCTTTCCGTTGTAAGCTTCGCGCATTGCAGAAGTCGCACACGCCATGTATTTTTCGACTTTATGCACTTTCATCAGCAAACTGTAGGCTTTCATCGCATCGACCATGCGCTCGATATTTTCCTCGTTAATCTCGCCTACCGTAAAAGCGTCCTGCCCCAAACGGATTGGCACGCGAACAAGTGAGCTTTTGCTGAAATGCGTTTCTTTTCCTTCTTCTTCAATAATATTGGCGACAAGCAAGCGCATGGCGTTAGAGCCGATGTCGATTGCTGCGTATTTTTTTATGTTGATCATTTATGGTTTAATCGTTTAATCGTTGAACTGTTTAATCATTTGGATGCCTGGCCCGGATGGCAGCGGAAAGCCCCGCATTTTGAAAACTGCTTTTTTCCTGTTGTGGCGGGGCGACCAGCGGAAGCCACCGCAACGGCATTGGAAAAAACAGTTTTTAAAAAGGGCTTGCAGCGTACAGCCGGAAATGCCAGCCTTATAATGTCTTATCGGTTTCGACTTCCATGCGGTCTCGGTAATAATTGTAAGTCTGCAGTTGCGCCCGGAATATTGGGTTTTGGCCGCGGACACGGTATTTATTGTCAAGTTTTTCTGCATGGTAACGCGCTTTTACGTTTCCTTTCCAGCCGATATCGAAGGTGTCGATCAGCTCTTTTTTGACATTCGGATCATAAATCGGGCACGTCACTTCTACCCTTCCATCAAGGTTTCTGGTCATGAAATCAGCAGATGAAATAAAGACTTCCGGATCTTCATTGTTCCCGAAAATGTAGACGCGGGAATGCTCAAGATAATTGTCTACGATACTGATGGCTTCAATATTTTCGCTCATGCCTTTTACTCCGGGAATTAGCGAGCAAATGCCGCGAACCTGCAACCTGATCCTGACTCCGGCGCGGCTGGCATCATATAACTTATCGATTAAAGCGAAATCAGATAAACTATTCATTTTCAAATTAATATAGGCATTGTTCCCAGCTTGGGCATTCAAAATTTCACGGTCGATAAGCTTGTAAAACTTGCTTCGTGTGTAATGTGGAGAAACGATCAAATGCTTGTATCTGTGAATGCGGAAATTGACATCAAAGAAATCAAAGACCTTGTCAACATCTTTTAAGATTTGCTGGTGTGCGGTCAATAATGTGACATCGGTGTAAACCTTTGCTGTTGCTTCATTGAAATTTCCGGTAGAAACGAGTCCGTAACGGCGTAATTTTCCTTCTTCAATTCGTTCGACCACACAGATTTTACTGTGGACTTTCAATCCTTTGATCCCAAAGATCAGGTGAATGCCTTCGGTTTGCATTTGCTCAGCGTATGAAATGTTGCTGGCTTCATCGAAACGCGCCTGCAATTCAATTTGAACGGTCACTTTCTTGCCGTTTTTTGCTGCGTTGATCAATGAACTGATGATCTGCGAATTTTTCGCCAATCGGTACAAGGTGATCTTAATCGTAGTCACTTTCGGATCCAGAGCCGCTTCCCGAAGGAATTTGATCAGATAAGAAAACGACTGATACGGCGCATTAATCAGGTAATCGCGCTTGCTGATCTTATCGAGTATGCTGCCGTCAAGGCTTAGTCCGCGCACCGGCAACGGCTCATTCGAATTATACAATAAATCGTACCGCCCGAGGCTTGGAAAATTCATATAATCGCGGCGGTTGTGGTAACGGCCACCGGGAATGATGCTGTCAGTAGAATCGATTCCCATTTTAGAAAGGAAAAATTTAAGGGTGTCTTTTCCGATGGATTGGTCGTAAACGAAACGCACCGGCTCTCCGATCAACCGGTCTTTCACTCCGGTTGAAATCTTTTCCATCAAGCTTTTACTTTGGTCTGAATCGATGTCGAGCTGCGCATCACGCGTGATTTTGATCATGTGTGCCGATACGCTTTCGTAATCAAAAATATTGAAAATGCTTCCGAGGTTGTGCCGGATCACATCATCCACAAAAATAATATAAGTCTTTTCATCAGTGGATGGCAGAACGACAAAACGGTTGATTGTTTTTGGGATTTCAATGACGGCATAACGCACTTCCTGTTTGGCTTTTACCAATCCGAGTAATGTTTTTCCGGGTTTTTCAGGCTTCATGACCAGTTTTACAGCAAGATAACCCACGGTGTCTTTCAACAATGGAAACTCGGCAAGATCGTTCAGGATAATCGTTACCAATGCCGGACTGACCTGTTGGATGAAAAAATCCTTGATGAAAATTTCCTGTTCGCGCGATACTTCCTTTTCATTGATCATGAAAATATTTTGCTCCTGCAGTTTCTTTTCGATAATGCTTAGGATGCGCAAACTTTCGGATTGTTGCTGGATGACGATTTCTGTAATGTCTTTAATGAGTTGTTTGGAACTGATGCCGCCCAGAAGCTTTTCACCTGAAATTCCCGAAAGGCTCAACCTTCGGATCGCGGCAAACCTGACCCTGAAAAATTCATCTAAATTGTTGGAGAAAATTCCTAAAAAACGAAGCCTGTCTAATAACGGGACGGCGTCGTCCCCGGCTTCCTGCAATACACGCGCGTTAAAAGCCAACCAGCTTTTTTCGCGGTCGATATATTTATTTTCTGACACTAATGTTTATTTTAATTCTTTTGGAAACAATGTTTTATGGGTTTTACCTTTTTTGAGCAACTCCCAGTCATTCGTGTCAAATTTAAGAGATACAAATCCGGAGGTCGGCACATTTTCGATAAAAACATCCCCAAATTTATTAACAAAATTTGTAATTGCTTCGTTATGCCCGAAAAGAATAACATTATCATAATCATTATTGCAGGATTTGACGATATTTTCAAGTTCTTTTTCATCAAAAGTGTATAAGTCGTTTTTAAAAATGATGTTTTCGACCGGATAGGAAAAATTCTGGGCGAAGATCATGGCCGTTTCAGAAGCTCTTGAAGCCGTGCTGCTCCAAATGAGAAAGGTTTTCGGTAGATATTTTTGGCATTTCTCAGCAATTAAATGCGCATCATTTATTCCCCTGATATCCAAAGGCCGGTCAATATCTTTTAGCGGTGCAGTCCAGCTCGATTTTCCATGTCTTATTAATATCAGATTTTTCATAATTATAATTTTTGCATTTGTTTTTCGTCATTGTAATTTACAAAAATAATACAGAAGTGAGGCATTAAATTTTTAGTTTTTTTTTAATTATTGGAATATTGAACGTGAAAAAATAAGTTCTTTCTGGCGCAAAATCCAAAAACATAGTTCGGTTGAACAACATGTTTTCAAAACTAAAATTTTAACACTTTTCACAGCCTGTATTTTTTCATGATTTAAGGTGATCAATTATTTCTTACAAAATAAACATTCTTGATTTTGTAAAAATTACATTACATAAATGTTAATTTTTTTCTGTAAAGTGGCATTTTCATGCATTTCACCGATATCATTCAGAAAAAATCATATTACTATTTTATGCTAAAAAATACAATTTTAAAGTTGGCTACAATTCACTTTTTTAACATTTACAGGCATTTAAATTTATAAGATTTTATCTACAAAATTTAGAATTTTTATGATCGTTTTTTTTTTAAATGCATTTGAACGAGTATTCTGGTAATCCGTCGGAGAAATGATTGAATTTTTTTTTATGTAAGTAAATTAGCAACAGACAAAAGTCAGGATTCTGACATGTTTTTTATAGCAGATAAATCGGCCAACCCACATTTTTTAAACCAATTTTTATGAATAAAATTACCCTAAAAACAGGCTTATGCAATCCGGCATCCGCCTCGATTATAAAATCCATATTGATATTTATAATTTTGCTGACATACAGTCCAGGATTCTCACAGTCTGAACGAATTGACAGCCAGAAACTTAATGAAATAGATGTTTTTTTGAATGGTTTTTCATCTGCAGAACCATCTGAAATTATGCATTTGAAAAGCCTTCTCGATGATTTGCAACCTGCTGTTTATTTCGAATCAGGTGTTGTAAATGTTTATGGCGAGCAACCCAATTCATTATTTACCAATCCTGATTCGCTAAACAGCATCGCCAGTGCCGATTTTGAAAAAAAAAATATTGAAATCGTAACCATCAGGCTGAGCAAATCATTCGATGCAAGCCATATGATCGACCTTTCGGTTTTTGGAGCATTTCCAAAACTCAAATATGTTTACATTTTATCTGCAGTCGAAAACAATCCACAAAACATCATCCGGAAAGTCCAGAACATTCCTTCCCGTTTGCAGGTTTTTTACAAAATAGATTTAGGCTCCTAATCAAAAGATATTTTACGAATTATGAAAAAAAACTACTTCTCACAACCTGCGTTTTCTTATTTGATTGCAGTTGCTGCAATGCTTATCGGAAACATTTTTACCATTACTGCACAAGTTGCGGTGCCTTTCGTACAGCGGACTTCACAATATACGCCTACGACAAAAATTTATAATATTAAGGGTGATTTTACGATGGTTGGAAATACAAACCTGACGCTCGTGAACTACAGCAATACTACCGACAACAACAACGTCATGATGCGTTACGTAGATGTTGACGGAAATGCTGCCATCGGCATGGGCGGTTCGCCAACGTTCAATTCATCGGCGGCGACTTTGTCATTTTCAGCTGAAAACGGTGCGATTCCGTCATGCTCAAACATCCTTTTTGCCGGTTTGTACTGGACTGGAAGAACAGATTTTATCGGCAACAGCCCAAGTACGTTTCCGGTTACAAAAACCATCAACGGAACGACTTATACAAAAGAATTTGACAAGCATAAAATTTTATTGAAAGGCCCGAATTCATCGATTTACACTGAATTTTCGGCAAATACAGAAGATATTTTTTATCCTGCAACCAACACGTTCGACTACATTTATTCTGGTTTTACTGAAGTAACCGATTATGTGCGTACAAATGGCATTGGCGAATACATAGCCGCCGATATTGCCACCAAGGAAGGCGACGGCCACGGAACCGGATATTCTGGCGGCTGGGGAATGATAGTCGTATATGAAAACTCAAAAATGAACCACCGCGACGTGACGATTTTTGACGGACATGCCTATGTGGTTAAAACAAACACGACCGGGTACGATTTGCCGGTTTCTGGTTTTAATACCGTTCAAACCGGGCCAGTTGGTGTTAAAATGGGAATTATGGCCAGTGAAGGCGACGTGAACCTGACGGGCGATTATTTTAAGATCAGGAAAAACAGCGACGGCAATTATGTTAACCTGAACCACAGCCAGAATACGGCGACGAACTTTTTCAATTCTTCGATCAGCACCGGAGGCAATCCGCGAAATCCGAATTTACAGAATAATACGGGAATAGACATCAGCATGTTTAATGTGCCGAATGCGAATAATGCCGTGTTTGGAAACAATCAAACGCAAACCAATTTCAGGTATGGAACCGCCGGGGATACTTATGCTATTTTTGCAATCGCGATGGCTGTAGATGCTTATGTGCCGGATATTGAAGGCGAATTATCATCGGTAAGCATCAATGGAAATCCGCCCGGAAGCGGCACTTTAACGGCATTGCCAGGACAAACATTGGAATATAAAATTGAATTGCGAAACAAAGGGACAGAAGCAGTGAACAACACCAAATTGGTTGTCCCGATTCCGTTTAATGCGACTTATGTACCCAATTCTGCCACACGAAACATTTATTTTGACCCACTGCCTTCTCCGAACAGCCTGACTTTTGAGCCTACGCTTGGCGCGAATGGTGCTCTGGTATGGGATTTCGGGACTTTACCATTGCCCGCGAATGCATCGACTTTGCTTGCCGACCTAAGATTTAAATTTAAAGTCACAGAAGATTGTAATTTACTTCGAAATTCAAGTTGCAACAGCGTCGTTTCAGTAAATGGATCGTTGAGCGGCGTAGGTGCCGTGACCGGAATTCCATTAACAAACAGGTCTTTAATCCAGGGATATACAACCAGCGGATTGTGTCAGGGTAATGAAATCCCGGCACCATTCCGTATCAATATTGATGCAGCTGATTTCATCCAACAGAATTGTGCGGGAAATTCGCCGGTGACTGCGTTTACTTTCTGCAATACTGATGTGACCATTCCGATTACGGCTGTCAGCAATGCTTTTCCTCCGGGATCATTGTTTTACAATCAATATCCGGTTACGGGAAGCACGATACAATATACGATCAACAGGCCTTTCCCTGCAACTCCCGGAATTTCAACTTATTATGCCGTTCCACCGGGAGCAGGCAGCAGCTGCTTTTTTGAATTTACAATTAATGTAAAGACAATCACTTCTGTACCAAGCACAACCGATGTTGTTTATTGTGTGGGGCAAACTGCTTCGCCATTAACCGCTGTTGCAACAAACCCTGCATATACATTATTTTATTACAGTTCGCCAACATCATCAGCGCAATTATCGATCACGCCATCAACGCAGGTTGCAGGTGTAACAACCTATTATGTTGCTGAAGGAGAATCTTCTTCTTGTATCGGCCCGAAAAAAGAGATCAGGGTTACCGTAAATGCAGGGCTTACTGCGCCAATTGCTGCGGAGCCGATTCAACCGACTTGTACTTCTGCAACCGGAAGTGTTGTCCTTTCTGGTTTACCAACTGGAAATTATACAATCACGCAATCAGGAAGTTCAAACAATACTTTTACGGGTTCAACTCCAACATTTACTGTTGTAGATTTGGCAACGGGAACTTATACTTTTACTGTGGCTTCTGCAGAATGTACTTCGCCTGCTTCTGCATTGGTGACAATCAATGCTGCGCCTGTTTTACCAACTGCGCCAATTGCTGCTGCGCCGATTCAACCGACTTGTACGATTGCAATAGGAAGCGTTGTGCTTTCTGGTTTACCAACTGGAAGCTGGACAATCACGCAATCGGGGAGTTCAAACAATACTTATACTGGTTCTATTTCAACATTTACCGTTGTAGATTTGGCAGCGGGAACTTATACTTTTACTGTGGCTTCGGGAGAATGTACTTCGCCAGCTTCTGCATCGGTGACAATCAATACAGCGCCTGTTGTTCCGACTGCGCCAATTGCTGCTGAGCCGATTCAACCGACTTGTACTTCTGCAACTGGAAGCGTTGTTCTTTCTGGTTTACCAACCGGAACTTACACTATTACACAATCAGGAAGTTCAAACAATACATATACGGGTTCAACTCCGACATTTACAGTTGTGGATTTGGCAGTTGGAACTTATACTTTTACAGTGGCTTCGGGAGAATGTACTTCGCCTGCTTCAGCATCGGTGACTATTAATGCTGCGCCTGTTTTACCAACTGCGCCAATTGTTGCGGAGCCAATTCAACCGACTTGTACTTCTGCAACTGGAAGCGTTGTTCTTTCTGGTTTGCCAACCGGAAATTATACAATTACGCAATCGGGAAGTTCAAACAATACATATACGGGTTCAACTCCAACATTTACTGTTGTGGATTTGGCAGCGGGAATTTATACTTTTACTGTGGCTTCTGGGGATTGTACTTCGCCTGCTTCAACATCGGTGACAATTAATACTGCGCCTGTTTTACCAACTACGCCAATTGCTGCTGCGCCGATTCAACCGACTTGTACGATTGCAACAGGAAGCGTTGTGCTTTCTGGTTTACCAACTGGAAATTATACGATTACACAATCGGGAAGTTCAAACAACACTTATACTGGTTCAACTTCGACTTTCACAGTTGTGGATTTGGTAGTTGGAACTTATACTTTTACAGTAGCTTCTGCAGAATGTACTTCGGCTGCTTCTGCATTGGTGACAATCAATACAGCACCTGTTGTTCCGACTGCGCCGATTGTTGCTGAGCCGATTCAACCGACTTGTACTTCTGCAACCGGAAGTATTGTCCTTTCTGGTTTACCAACTGGAAATTATACAATCACGCAATCAGGAAGTTCAAACAATACTTATACGGGTTCAACTCCAACATTTACCGTTGTAGATTTGGCAGCGGGAACTTATACTTTTACTGTGGCTTCTGGGGAATGTACTTCGCCTGCTTCTGCATCGGTGACAATCAATGCTGCGCCTGTTTTACCAACTGCGCCGATTGTAGCTGAGCCGACACAACCGACTTGTACTTCTGCAACCGGAAGCGTTGTTCTTTCTGGTTTACCAACCGGAAATTATACAATTACACAATCAGGAAGTTTAAACAATACTTACACGGGTGCTACTCCAACATTTACTATTGTAGATTTGGCAGCGGGAACTTATACTTTTACTGTGGCTTCTGCAGAATGTACTTCGCCTGCTTCTGCATCGGTGACAATCAATACTGCGCCTGTTTTACCAACTGCGCCAATTGCTGCGGAGCCGACACAACCGACTTGTACTTCTGCAACCGGAAGCGTTGTCCTTTCTGGATTGCCAACCGGAAATTATACAATCACGCAATCAGGAAGTTCAAACAATAC
>NZ_FNEZ01000008.1:74051-74442 GCF_900100375.1 Flavobacterium noncentrifugens
AGCGTTGTCCTTTCTGGATTGCCAACCGGAAATTATACAATCACGCAATCAGGAAGTTCAAACAATACATATACGGGTTCAACTTCAACATTTACAGTTGTAGATTTGGCAGCGGGAATTTATACTTTTACAGTAGCTTCTGCAGAATGTACTTCGCCTGCTTCTGCATCGGTGACAATTAATGCTGCGCCTGTTGTTCCGACTGCGCCTATTGCTGCAGAGCCGATTCAACCGACTTGTACTTCTGCAACCGGAAGTGTTGTCCTTTCTGGTTTACCAACCGGAAATTATACAATCACGCAATCGGGAAGTTTAAACAATACATATACGGGTTCAACTCCAACATTTACAGTTGTGGATTTGGCAGTTGGAACTTATACTTTTACTGTGG
>NZ_FNEZ01000008.1:74452-76296 GCF_900100375.1 Flavobacterium noncentrifugens
AAACAATACATATACGGGTTCAACTCCAACATTTACAGTTGTGGATTTGGCAGTTGGAACTTATACTTTTACTGTGGCTTCTGCAGAATGTACTTCGCCTGCTTCTGCATCGGTGACAATCAATGCTGCGCCTGTTTTACCAACTGCGCCAATTGCTGCTGAGCCGACACAACCGACCTGTACTTCTGCAACCGGAAGTGTTGTTCTTTCTGGTTTGCTAACCGGAAATTATACGATTACACAATCGGGAAGTTCAAACAATACATATACGGGTTCAACTCCAACATTTACTATTGTAGATTTAGCAGCGGGAACTTATACTTTTACAGTAACTTCTGGGGAATGTACTTCGCCAGCTTCAGCATCAGTAACAATTAATGTTGCACCTGTTGTTCCCACTGCGCCAATTGCTAGTAATATTGTTGACCCCACGTGTACGGAATCAACAGGAAGTGTGTTTTTTTCTGGATTGCCAACGTCGCCATGGATAATTACTGCGGAAGGTATCAATATTGCCGGAACCGCCGCAACCATTACAGTTGACGGTTTGGCTCCAGGAAATTATACTTTTACAGTTGCAAATTCTCTTGGATGCATATCGCCAGGAATTAATGTAACAATCAACAGCCAGCCAGTTGTTCCATCTGCACCAACCGCTGCAACGCCTATCGACCCTACTTGTAGTGTTCCAACGGGAAGCGTAGTGCTTTCAGGCTTGCCATCAGGCAACTGGACGATCACGCAATCGGGAACGTTTAGCAATACTTACACAGGTTCAACGCCAGCTGTTACGATAGCAGATTTGGCTCCTGGAACTTATACCTTTACAGTAGGAACTGCAACCTGTACTTCTGTTGCATCAACAGCTGTAGTGATCAGTTCGGCAACTGCTGCTCCGACTGCACCTATCGCAGCAACACCAACACAGCCAACTTGTACAACTACCACAGCAAGCGTAGTCCTTTCAGGATTGCCATCAGGAAACTGGATCTTGAACCTGGGAAGCATGACTATCGCAGGTACGGGTACTACTTATACCCTTGACAATTTAGCCCAGAATGCAACCTATAGCATTTCTGTGATCAACAGCCTTGGTTGTGAATCGCCTGCAACAACCGTTGTGATAAACGCTGCCGGGGAAACTGTAAACCTTGCAGATGAGGCTTGTAACGGTGATGATAAACTGATCCTGAACCTTGGGTTGAAACTGCCAACAGGTACGCCATTAAATGGGGTTTGGACGCGCCTTAGCGACAACACGCCGGTTACTGCGCTGTTTAATCCTTTCGGACTTGCCAATGGTGTTTACAACATCCAGTATGTGGTTTCTTCAGGAAGCTGTACCCAGACTTTTGTGGTTGCGGTAACTGTGGATTCGAATCTTTGTGCGGTTTCTCCATGTGGAAATTTAGTGGTCAACAATGCTTTTTCTCCAAACGGCGATGGTTTAAACGATACTTTTGTGATCACAGACCTTCAGGAGACAGCTTGTTATCCTACAAACAGCATCGAGATCTACAACCGCTGGGGCGTATTGGTTTACGATACCAGACAATATGACAACAATACCAGGGTATTCCGTGGTATTTCAGAAGGCCGTGCGACCCTTAGCAAATCATCAGAGCTTCCTGCCGGAACGTATTTCTACATCTTGAAATATACCGATAGCGTAGGTAAAAATTATGATAAACAAGGCTACCTCTACCTTTCAAAATAAACCTAACTCAAATCTAACTCCCGGGATTTTTCGGACTTCCGGGATAAAAACAAGAATCTAATGAAAACAAGAATATTAATTTTCGTTTTGATGTTTACAGGAGCGTTAAGTTATGCGCAGCAGGATG
>NZ_FNEZ01000009.1 GCF_900100375.1 Flavobacterium noncentrifugens
ACTCAGTTGTCGTGGTATTGTTCAATGCCGGTGACCAGGTTCCCGTAATACTATTTGTTGATGTCGTTGGCAAAGCCGATAAGGCAGCCCCTGAACAAATTGGTGCAACTGCGTTGAATGTAGGCGTTACAATCGGGTTCACCGTAATGGTCATCGTCGTTGTAGTGGCACATTGCCCGGCAGTAGGCGTAAACGTATATTGAGTCGTAATGGTATTGTTCAATGCTGGTGACCAGGTTCCTGTTACACCATTTGTTGATGTTGTTGGCAAAGCCGATAAGGCAGCCCCTGAACAGATTGGTGACACTTGCGTAAATGCTGGTGTTACAATCGGATTAACCGTGATGGTCATCGTCGTAAGCGTCGCGCTGGTACATTGTCCGGCTGTTGGCGTAAACGTATACTGTGTAGTAGCCGTATTGTTCAATGCTGGCGACCAGGTTCCTGTTACGTTGTTTGTAGAAGTCGTTGGCAAAGCCGATAAGGCAGCTCCTGAACAAATTGGCGCTACTGCATCGAATATAGGCGTTACAATCGGGTTTACCGTGATGGTTAGTTTCGTAAGCGTTGCACTCGTACATTGTCCGGCTGTTGGCGTAAACGTATACTCTGTTGTAGCGGTATTGTTTAACGCTGGAGACCAGGTTCCTGTTACACTATTTGTTGATGTTGTTGGCAAAGCCGATAAGGCAGCCCCTGAACAAATTGGTGCAACTGCATCAAATGCCGGCGTTAGGATCGGGTTCACCGTAATTAGTGAAGCAGCCGATTTCTGGCAAGTTCCGGTAACTGAAGTTGCGATATATGTTGTTGTCGTCAGCGGTTTAGCGTAAACTGTTGCAGCATGCGTATTTGCTACATAAGCAACCGTCGTAGCCGCATCAGTAAATAAGTTTGCTGCCGGTGACCATGTTATTGACTGGGCAGTATAAGTTATCGAAATAGAACAACTCACAAGAGTTCCTGTATCTGAACCAAAATCATCATAGGCACCAACAGTCCAGCTTCCATTTACTGTAGTAAGCAAATCAGCAAAATTAGTTGTTAAATTTGATCCGAACGAACCTTTTAAACTTCCCGCAGTTACTGCATTTGCTTTAAATGTTCCGGTAATTGCAGCTGCAGTAGAAGCCAATGCCGGAGCAGTGTTGTCTGAAGTAATCACGACATCATTGTAAGAACCAGCGACAGTAGTACTGCCCTGATCTGCTACCAGCGCAATCACTTTTCCATTAGGAGCAGTTAATGTGACTTCGGCATCCGGTAGAAAACTATGTGTAAGGCTAAAAGTAACATCAACTTTATTTATTGTCGCTCCTGCAGGAATTCCCGAAACGGCCAATGCCCTTTGGACTCCTGTAGCGCTATTGTCTGGAATAGCGAGGTTGATCGTTCCCGAACTTGCCCCTTTTGACAATACCGCAACTCCGCCAGTCGCTTCAATTTTTTGAATACTTCCTACGCAAATCGATGCTGTTGGCGTATCAAGCACAATTGCTGTTGGCACCGGGTTTACAGTTACGGTATGGGTAGCCGTAGTTGTCAACATGTTGCCGCTTGTTTGCGTAGCTGTAAGCGTATAAGTTGTTGTAGCTGTTGGGTTAAATGTATAACCTGCAGCTGGAGTGCCACTTACACCTGTAGCAGGAGACCATACATAAGTGTCGTAATTTGAATGTGTAGAAGTGATGGTCACCGGAGTTGAATTTTCGCCTGCACAGATCGTACTTGTAGCAGCACTTAAAGTCAATGCCGGTGGAATTCCTTCGATAGTGAAATTGTCTATGAAGAAATCAATATCGGCAGCACCTGCTGAGACACCTTCAACAACCCTGAATGCAAAACGAACCGTTTGTCCATTGTAAGTTGCAGGCAAATCGATTGATTCCAGTTGGCCTGCAAAAGCCGGAACATTTGCAGTATTGTATGTTTTCAAAACGGTCCAGTTTGTATTATCTGCAGTAGTGGTGATAAGCAATTGTACGCTGTCATCACTTTCCCAAGCACTGGTTAACGCCGTTGAAGTACCGTATTGATTGGCTGCAACATTGTATTTCAATCTTAAATTTGGATTCAAGGTGTATTGAGGCGAAAGCAACCAGCTCACCAAATTTTCGTCATAAATATTGAATTTTGCAGCACCAGTAGAACCAGAGTTCGCAAATCCGTCTGCAGTCCAGGCATTTACATCGACACCAGTTGTCGTAGGACCTGCCGCAACAGTTCCTGACAAACCTTCTCTCCAGCAATTCGGAGGATATGACGCAAATGTTTCTGTACTTGGAAAAGCAGTAGTTGGCGTACACAAAGTCGCAAAAGTAGCTTTTGTGCTGTTCAGACTATAACCTTCGCTTGATGCTGTACAATTGTTTCTTACATAAACATCGTAAGTAGTTCCAGATGATAATCCAGAAATGGCAATTGGAGATGCAGAACCCGTAACAACAGTTCCGTTTGTTCCTGCAGTTGCTCCTGTTCCTGGTGTAAAACCTGAAAGACCGTATTCAATAATATAAGATGAACCGCTTCCGGTAAATGCCATGCTTGCACCAGTCGTCGTGATTGCATTTGCTGTTAAAGCTGTTGGAGCTGCACAAGCTACTAATGTTGTGAAAGACGCTTTTGTAGAATTTGTACTGTATCCATCAGTTGCAGCCGTACAGTTTTGTCTTACATAGACATCATAAGCTGTATTGCCGGCAAGTCCTGAAAGCGCAATTGGAGACGCTGTTCCTGAAACAATAGTTCCATTGGTACCAGCCGTAATTCCTGAGCCCGGAGTAAATCCTGTTGGTCCATATTCTACAACAAAAGCAGTTCCTGTTGAAGTGAACGAAATGTTTGCGGTATGAGGCGTGATCGTTCCCGCCGATGGTGATGTCGGAACTGAACAAGCGACCAAAGTCGTAAATGAAAGTTTCGTAGTGTTAAGACTGTATCCATCGCTGGCAGCGGTACAATTTTGTCTTACATACACATCATATCCAGTACTTGGTGTTAAACCTGAAAGTGCTACCGGAGAAGCCGAACCTGTAACAACAGTTCCATTTGTCCCGGCAGTTGCTGATGTTCCTGGCGTAAATCCTGTTGGTCCATATTCAACGACATAACTTGATCCTGTACCTGTGAAAGTAATATTGACAGTTCTTGCCGCAAGTGCATTTCTTCCTGGAGCAGTTGGAGCTGCGCACGCTACCAAAGTCGTAAACGAAATTTTGGTGGTGTTCACGCTAAAACCATCGCTGGCCGCAATACAATTGCTTCTTACATAGACATCATAACCTGTGACCGGCGTTAAGCCTGAAAGTGCTATTGGTGAAGACGTTCCTGTAACAACAGTTCCGTTTGTTCCGGCGGTTGCTCCTGTTCCAGGTGTAAATCCTGTTGGTCCATATTCAACAATATAGCTTGATCCTGTTCCTGTAAAAGTAACATTCGCTGTTTTTGCAGTTACTGAGTTGCTTGCCGGAGCCGTTGGTGCCGGACATGCTACTGCAGTCGTAAATGAAGCTTTAGTTCCATTTGCACTGTAACCATTGCTTGCTGCGGTACAATTCTGACGTACATATACATCATAACCCGTACTGCCAGTCAAACCTGAAAGCGCAATAGGCGAAGAAGTTCCTGTTATCACAGTTCCGTTTGTTCCTGCAACTCCTGCAGTTCCCGGAGTAAAGCCTGTTGGTCCATATTCAGCAATAAAGCTTGTTCCAGCAGAAGCAAAAGTAACATTTGCAGTATGTGCCGTAACGCTTGCAGTTGCAACTGTCGTTGGAACAATACAGCTTGGCGTTTCGATAATGCTCACTTCATCAAGGTAACAGTTGTCCCCTGCCTGGGCAGTAAACAAGAAACCTACATAAAGTTTTACAGCACCTGCAGCCGCAGCCGGTAATGTTACGGTTTTCGATTTCCATACTGCTGTACCAGAAGTTACTGTTGCATCATGTCTTGGAAAAAACGAACCGGCATTTACATAAGTAATACCATCTAGCGAATATTGCACCTGAACGCCTTCATTTAGGAATGCTGCTGTACTATAAGAAGCATTGTTCTCATTTCTCCATTGAAAATTCACATCAACACTGGTATTCCCTACCGTCGTTAATGGTGCAGCCATTAATCTTTGTTGTCCGCCCGCAGTGCTTGAGGTAAAGGACCCGAACATCACCATATTGGCGCCTAAAGTTGTTAATGCAGAAGTTGTAGGGCTAGTACCCGATGCAGGAAATGTAATTGCCGGATTTGTCGTTGCAGATGTAACTTGTGTGATTTTCCAACAAGACGGAATTGACGTTGAAGTAAATCCGTTTGAAAGCGGCAATGCCACTCCATTACACAAAGTAGTAAATGATGTAGCTGCCGAATTCGCACTATAACCTTCAATCGGGCACACTTGTCTGATATAAACCTGGTAAGTTGTGCTTGCCGATAACCCGCTGAGCGTATATGGTGAAGTAGCTGCGCTTGAAGCGATCGTACCACCTGTTCCTGCAGTCGCGCCTGTTCCTTGCGTAAAACCGGTAGCGCCATACTCAACGATATAATTTCCAGAACCTGTCCAGGTTAAGCTGGCAGAAGCATTTGTAATGCTTGTATTGGCCAATGATGTAGCAGCTGCACAAGCCGTAGCTTTGTTTCCGCTTAAAGGCGATACCGAATTGTAATACGGAGCACCTGTACAAACATCATTGTAAGAATATATATAGTAATAATATTTTACACCAGAGGTTAAACTACTGTCGGTAAAAGTAACTGCATTTGAATTTTGTACAATATAAGTCCCCGCTCCTAAAGTTGTAGCAGCAACAGCATAAGTTGTTCCGTTTACCGGAGTTGGTGCTGTAGCACTCGTACTTCTTACAACAAGGTATTTGCTTGGTGCAGGGCTTGCTGCTGTAAACGAACCTGTAATTGACGTTGTTGTTACAGTGTTAAATACCAATGCGGTTGGCTGTGCTGTTGGAGTAACACAAGCAGTCAAAACCGCTGGTGTCCATGTAAATGTTAAGCCAGATGCCGGCAAAATCGTATTTAAAACCGCGCATTTATCCGTATTTGCAGATCCTGCTGTTGTAGATGCCCAGCTTGTAGCTGTTGTTCTTGAAGAGAAATCTGATGTAGTTGTCCTGATTCCTACTTGAACGTTATTTGCCGCAGTAGAAGTTGTACTTGAACTTCCATATACGATTTGAACCGTATTGGTTCCTTCATTCAGAATATATTGATAATCAAAACTATCGGCAGCAATTTGATAACGCCTCGCTCCTACTAATGTAATTACATATGATCTATTTGGCGAAGTTCCTAAAACCGAAGCATAGACTCCAGAATACGGAGTATAACTGGCACTTCCGGCACTATTAGGGATCTTACTAAGTGTAATCGTATTTGTTCCAATTGCTGTAATGATTGTCCCAGATGTAACACCAGTTCCCTCAATACGCATCCCAACCTTAAGTCCGGCAACTGAAGACACCGCTGTCATCACAGCTGAAGAAGTACTTCTAGTGGCCGTAAACGCTGTACTTGTATTGATTTGCTGGTCGACATTGAAAGCCGCTACTCCAGAATTTGTAATGGTTCCACCCAAATACAATCCATCTAGATTTGTACCACTCACGAAATCGGCGCCAGCACCAGTTGCTGAAATGGATGAACCAAATACAAAAAATCCATTTGCAGAAAGTGTCACCTGATTGTAATTTACCGTAGCAAATGAAAAGCTAAAGGGCATTGTCAATGTAACCCTGTTATCATCCCAATTGGTAGCTAAAATCGCTGCGGGAACAGTTGAAGTTACTCCAGCAGCATCAACCAAACCTGATACAGGTGGCGTAAAAGTTCCTGAGGTTTGTGCAAAAGTATAAGCACTTGCCTGAGCATAACTTTCAGACACTGAGAAAAACAGCAGCATCAGCATGACGCTACTCAACCACGAAACGTGGCTTTTTCCTTTAAGCACAGCATCCCTGCCTTTGCAAAAAGTTTGGTAGTTTTTAATCATAAAATTTTGGAATAAATTTAATTAGCCAGCGAATGTACATCCAAACCTATATCACTCGTTACTAATAATCCGCAATTTCGATTATATGCTTAAATCATCGACTAAAAACATTCTTTTATTATTTTTAACAGTCCTTTATTATCAAATCCAAAAAAAATGCTTTTATACATCTGCCCATTTTGAGCATTTTTGTATAAAAGCATGTTGCTTTTGCGTATGTAATTCTGTTACATGAAAATACTGAAGATATAATAAACGATCGCTGCAAGCAAGGCTGAAACCGGAATCGTCAATACCCAAGCCCAAAGTAAATTGATCGTGACGCCCCAGCGCACTGCCGAGATTCTCTTGGTAATCCCAACCCCAATGATACTTCCCGTAATGGTATGTGTCGTCGAAACCGGAATCCCGAAATGCTCTGTTAAATATAAAGTGATCGCTCCGGCTGTTTCGGCAGCAACACCTTCAAGCGGCGTGACTTTAGTGATCTTCGTTCCCATCGTTTTAACAATTTTCCACCCGCCGCTCAATGTTCCAAGTGCAATTACGGTGAAACTCACGAATGGAACCCAGCCCCAATCTTCAACAAAATGCGCAAAACGATCGGCGCTTTCAAGCGAAGTATAGGCCACATCGCCCATGTTCATGTGGTAACAAATGACAGCTGCCCCGATAATTCCCATGACTTTCTGCGCGTCATTTCCTCCGTGCCCCAAACTAAATAGAGCCGAAGAAACCAATTGCAGCCTTCTAAACCAGCGGTCGGCTTTGGATGGATTTGCTTTTTTGCAGATGTTTAAAATCAGTACCGTTATAAAATAGGCGATGATCAAACCAATGAGTGGCGCAAGGAATATGAATAGAAAAGTTGGTACCACTTTAGCATAATTGATGACATCGATTTCTTTTCCGTCAATGATCTGGGAGAAAACACCGGCTTTCGCCAATGCTGCGCCCATAAATCCACCAAGTAAAGTATGTGAAGATGAGGACGGAATCCCAAGTTTCCAGGTTACCAGGTTCCAGATGATCGCCGCGACCAGTCCGGCTAAAATGACTTCAAGCGTGATGAAATGCTCATCCACCGATTTGGCGATCGTATTCCCGATTTTAAATTCTCCAATGATATATTTCGAAATAAAATAAGCCGCAAAGTTGAACATCGCTGCCCATAAAACGGCCTGAAAAGGCGTTAGTACTTTAGTCGCAACAATCGTTGCAATCGAATTGGCCGCATCGTGAAAACCATTGATGTAGTCAAAAATTAAAGCAAGGATGATGATGATAATAAGTAACGTAAAATCCATAAAGTGTGTTTCGTTTTAAACTTATTATTTAGGAATGCTTCACAGAGATCTGCTCTAAAACATTAGCAACGCTCTTGCATTTATCCGATGCAGATTCCAGTGCCGACAATACTTCTTTATATTTAATGATGTTTTTCGCGTCGGTTTCATTTTCGAAAATATCAGCCACCGCTTTGTCAAAAACAGTATCGGCTTTGCTTTCAAGCTTGTTGATTTTCTTGCAGGCATCGCTGATTTTCTTGTGGTTTTCGAGGTCTTTCAACTCCCCGATCGCTACACCAATTAATTGACAAGCCTCAAGGTTGATTTCGGTTAATTTACGGATCGATTTTGTGATTTTTTCTACCTGGTACAAACGCATCCTGCTCGCCGCTCCATGCATGTAATCGGCAACATTATCGATCGCTTTAATCAGGGAGTGAATGTCTTCGCGGTCAAAAGGCGTAATAAAATTACGGCTCAATTCCAGATGCGTGGTATGCGTAATTTCCTCAATTCTGGCTTCAAGTTCTTCAATTTTCCTGAAATATTCTTCCCTTTCAACCCTTGGAACGTTGATCGCTTCGTGAAGTGTTTCTGCTAAAAGGATCAAATTGGCCGCAGCCTGTTCAAAAAGCGGTAGGAATTTCTTGTCTTTCGGAACTAAAAACTGGAAAATGCTGTTTAATGTCATGTCTGAAATTTTATGGTGCAAATGTAAACTTCCAATGTTAAGTTAACATTAATTTATAAAAAATTACGGCCTTGCCAAATTTTGAACGATTGCGGTGCCGGATATTTTTTATTTCAATCGTTTTCGTACTTTAGCAACTCAAAAATACGAAACAAATTCGTACGAATTTTTATTTTATTCTGCCCAACAAGACAATAGCAATATGGATTTGAACTTCAACAAAAACGAAGACCACAACAAACTTTTACTGTCCGATTTAAAACAGCGATTTGCCAAAGTGAAAGTTGGCGGCGGCGAAAAACGCATCGAAAAACTGCATGGTGAAGGCAAAATGACTGCCCGAGAACGCATCGACTACCTGCTTGACCCGAAAGCAAAAAGCATAGAAATTGCTGCTTTTGCCGGCGATGGCATGTATGCAGAACACGGCGGTTGCCCATCGGGCGGAGTGGTGGTGAAAATTGGTTACATCAAAGGAAAGCAATGCGTTGTTGTTGCCAATGACGCGACCGTAAAAGCCGGAGCCTGGTTTCCGATCACCGGAAAAAAGAACCTTCGTGCGCAGGAAATCTCTATCGAAAACCGTCTACCTATTATATATCTCGTTGACAGCGCCGGGGTTTATCTCCCGTTGCAGGACGAAATTTTCCCAGACAAAGAGCATTTCGGGCGTATTTTCAGGAACAATGCCGTCATGAGCAGCATGGGAATTATCCAGATTGCAGCCGTTATGGGAAGCTGTGTTGCCGGTGGCGCTTACCTGCCAATCATGAGCGACGAAGCGATGATCGTTGATAAAACCGGAAGTATTTTCCTCGCCGGAAGCTATTTAGTAAAAGCTGCAATTGGCGAATCGATCGACAATGAAACTCTTGGCGGTGCCACGACGCATTGTGAAATTTCAGGTGTAACCGATTACAAAGCAAAAGACGATAAAGATGCTTTGGACAGGATCCGGAATATCGTAGATAAAATCGGCGATTTTGATAAGGCGGGTTTCAGCAGGATCAAGTCTGAAAAACCGGCAATGAACGAAGCAGACATTTACGGAATCTTGCCAAAAGCAAGGAACGAACAGTATGACATGATGGAAATCATCAACCGTTTGGTCGATAATTCTGAATTTGAAGCGTATAAAGACGGCTACGGTCAAACCATTTTAACAGGTTATGCCCGAATTGACGGCTGGGCTGTGGGAATTGTAGCCAATCAAAGAAAAGTTGTCAAATCCGGAAAAGGCGAAATGCAGTTTGGCGGTGTGATCTATTCAGATTCTGCCGATAAGGCCACGCGTTTTATTGCGAATTGCAACCAGAAGAAAATCCCGCTCGTTTTCATTCAGGATGTTACCGGATTTATGGTTGGTTCCAAATCGGAACACGGCGGCATCATTAAAGACGGCGCGAAAATGGTGAATGCGGTTTCGAATTCGGTCGTGCCGAAATTTACCGTAATCGTAGGAAATTCCTACGGGGCAGGAAATTACGCGATGTGCGGAAAAGCATACGATCCGAGATTGATATTTGCCTGGCCAAGTGCCGAACTTGCCGTGATGGGCGGAACTCAGGCCGCGAAGGTGCTCGCGCAAATCGAAGCATCTTCATTAAAAGCCAAAGGCGAAGTCGTTGATGAGGCTAAAGAAGCTGAATTATTCGACAAAATAAAAGCGCGTTACGATGCACAGGTGTCTCCTTATTATGCAGCGTCACGAATCTGGACCGATGCAGTTATCGATCCGCTTGACACCAGAACCTGGATTTCTATGGGAATAGAAGCGGCAAACCACGCGCCTATTGAAAAGAAATTTAATCTGGGCGTGATTCAGGTCTGATTTCGGTGACAAAAAATAAAAATAGTTACTAAATGGAGAAATTTGGCATTATGAGAAAAATTGCAATTGCGTCATTGTTATGTATCGGACTCCAGAACATTTTCGCCCAGGAAAATTTTACCAAAAGGGATTCCCTTCACGGCGGCCTTCGTTTTGAAAGGACGTCATACGATGTGCTTCACTATGATCTCAATATTAAGGTCAATCCTGATGAAAGATTCATTTCCGGCTATAACGAAATCGCTTTTAAAGCTGTTGAAGAAACGAATAAGATCCAGGTCGATTTGTTCGAAAACATGAAAATCGACAGCATTATTTTTAACTCCAAAAAATTACCTTATAAACGGGAATTCGATGCGGTTTTTATCTCTTTTGAAAATCCGGTTCTAAAAAATTCCCAGCAAAAAATCCGTGTGTATTATTCTGGAAATCCTATTGTTGCCAAACGTGCACCGTGGGATGGCGGATTCGTATTTTCGAAAGATCAAAACGGAAAACCGTGGATTGGCGTGGCCGTACAAGGAACCGGAGCCAGTTTGTGGTATCCTGTAAAAGATTCCCAATCTGACGAACCGGACAATGGCGCGACCATTAAAATCGCTGTTCCAAATGGTTTAATGGATGTTTCCAACGGCAGATTTATCGGAAGCCAGGATTTAAAAAACGGCTATACACGCTGGGATTGGGAAGTCAAAAACCCAATCAACAATTATGACATTACGGCCAACATCGGCGATTATGCACACATTCATGACCATTACAAAGGATTGGATCTTGATTATTATGTGCTGTCTTATAACGAAGAAATTGCAAAAAAACATTTTGAGGAAGTCAAACCGATGATGGATTGTTTTCAATCGAAATTTGGCAACTATCCGTTTCCTGAAGACGGCTATAAATTGGTTGAAACGCCCTATCTCGGCATGGAACATCAAAGCGCAGTAGCTTATGGAAACAACTTCAAGCAAGGTTACAAAGGCAGTGATCTGTCGGGCACCGGAAACGGATTGTTGTTTGATTTTATCACCATCCACGAAAGTGGACACGAATGGTTTGGCAACAGCATTACGTCTAAAGATGTGGCCGATATGTGGATTCACGAGAGCTTTACCTGTTATTCCGAAACCGTGTTTTTAGAATGCCAGTTTGGGATTGAAAAAGCAATGGCTTATGTCAACGGACTCAAAAAAAACGTGCAGAACGACAAGCCTGTTATTGGGAAATATGGCGTGAACAATGAAGGTTCGGGCGATATGTATTACAAAGGCGCGCTGATGCTGAATACGATCCGGAGCATAATCAATGAGGATACAAAATTCTGGAAAGTGCTTTTGGATTATTCGAACCATTTCCGCCACCAGATCATTGAAACAAAAGATGCCGTTGATTTTTTTAATGCAGAAACCGGAATGTACCTGACGCCGGTTTTCAATCAATACCTTCGTTACAAAAACATCCCGATCCTGCAACTCCGCAAAAATAAAAAAGCAGTCGAATACCGTTGGGTTACCGATGAGCCTGATTTTGAAATGCCTGTTGAAATTACTGCGAATCACAAAAATTTTCGCTTAAACGCAAGCAATAAATGGCAATCAACGAAGTTTACCGTTAAAAATATTAAAGATGTAACCGTCGCGCAAAACAGGTTTTATGTCGAAGTTCAAAAACTATAATTTCACAGATTGATAAAAACCCGCAATTTTTCCTTTTCAAATGCGCCGATCCTGCGGTAAAACCCAATTGCTTTTTCACTAAATACCGGCGTTTGCCATTGAATGTTCCCGCAATGATTTGCTTTTGCAACTTCTTTCAGGTGCTCAAAAACCCGATCACCAATTTTCATTCCCCGGAAATCAGGCTCTAAATACAGGCAATCGAGATATAAAAAACGCTGCGCATCCCAAAACAATTGCACCTGAAAATGACAGCCAAATAACATGCGCCTGTTAACATCCAACAAAAAAGCCGCTTAATTTGCGGCTTCTTTTAATATTTCTTTTCGCATCATTTTCCCGGTTTCGGTTTCGGCGAATTTTGGAACAAATAATATGGCTTTCGGACGTTCATATTTATCGAGCTCTTCAAAAACATGAGGCTCGAGTGCGCGTTCTTCCCCTTCGAGCACCAACACAAGTTTTTCTCCAAGCTGCTCATCCGGAAGCCCGCCAAACATAAACCTCGACTGGATTTTGCCTGATAATTTCTCTTCAATCTGTTCCGGAATTAATTTGATGCCGCCGCTGTTTACGACATTGTCAAAACGTCCCAGGAAAATAAACTGGTTTTCATTGACCAATTCAACAAGGTCGTTGGTTACGATGACTTCGTCGGAAATTCTTGGCGCATGGATCACGAGGCAATTGTTGTCGTCATAAGAAATCGTGACATTTGGCAACACCGTAAAAGCCTGCTCGCCTACTCTTTTCGCGGCAATATGCGTGATGGTTTCGGTCATGCCGTATGTTTCATAGACTTCTGTTGGCAATTCTGCCAATGCATCTTCAAGCGTCCTATGGATGTAAACGCCGCCGATGATGACTTTTTTGACGTTTTTCAATTCTTCCAGTGAATGTTTTGCCTGCAACGGAACCATCGCAGCAAAATCATAAACCGTGTCATTGTTTTTTAGCGGAGTCGAATTCGGGGCCACAAAATCCATGTCTAAACCTAAAATAAATCCGCGAACGAACATCATTTTGCCTGCGATGTATTTCGCCGGAAGGCAATGAAGCGCTTTATTCCCCGGAGCAAGATCGAAAAAATCGCCTGTTGCCAACGCCGAATTGACCATCGCCTGTTTTTCTACGCGAATGCGTTTTGGTGTTCCCGTGCTTCCTGAAGTATTGATGTCGATGTACGGATTGTTGTCAAACCAGTCAAGCAGAAAATTGCCCACGGGTTTTTCAAAATCATCGCCTTCTTTAATAAAACTGTAGGCCACACGGCATAAATCATCTTTATCGAGGTGAAAGCCGTTGAGCTTGAAACTGTTGTGAACGTTATGATACGTTGGGGTTGCGTTAAGCGTTGTCATTGTCTTCTGGTATTTCATTAATGAGTCGGTCGTCTGCGAGCTGGGAAATGCCTTCGGATGGAAAAACCAAATTTCCGGTAAGCCTGTCTTTCCAATCGCTCCAGCCGTATTTTTTACTAAAGATAAATAAAAGTATGGGGAAAATAACCACGATTGGGAAAAGAATGTCATAGCCTACAGTTGGTTCTGCAACATCTTTCAACACCGATTCCGTTTGGAAAACCGACCAATCGGATGTAATCAGCAGTGCACCAACGAGATTGTTAGCGGCGTGAAAACCCAGGGAAAGCTCAAGCCCGTCATCCATCAAAACCAAAATTCCCAGAAACAAACCTGTACCTATATAATATACGAGCGAAATGTATCCGATTTTTTCAACTTCGGGATTTAAAATGTGCATTGTCCCGAAAATTACCGAAGTCATCAGAAGCGGAAACCATTTGTTCATCGACAAATTTCCAAAACCCTGCATTAAATAACCCCTAAAAACATATTCTTCGGTCGAAGTCTGAATCGGGATCATAACAACTGAAATGACGAGCAAGATCAGAAAAGGAACCGGCTTAAAATTGACGATGAAATCCTGAGGGTTTTCATAATACGAATAAGCCGTTGCAGCAGCTGTAAAAATGCCCCATAGTGCAAAAGAAAATAAAATCCTGCCCCAATCGGTTTTTCTCCTGGCAGTCGTAACCTCGCGAATGGTTTGGTGGTGCAGGTATTTGACTACTATAAAAAAACCGATGATCGCAAATACGAACGACAGCATCAGTAAAAATAAAGTCAGGTTCGAATCAAGCATCGTCATTAAATCAACCGAGGAAGTCGGAATGCCTTTTCCGGTTGTATATGCTTTGATGAAAACACCAATTCCCAAAGGTAAATTTCCTACTGCCGATGCAAAAATGATCAGGGTTGAACCAATCAGGTATTTCCAGAATTTATTTTCAGGCTTGATGCCTTGTTCTATAAACATGCGTTTTGATTTTCTCGGCTGCAGCCAATTTTACGTTGGTCCAATTTAGGTTATTTTTAAAATTAAATCAATTACTTTGTAAAAAAATATAGCATAAATATGATCCAGGTCTTACACAATCCACGCTGCGGAAAATCAAGGAGTTGCCTTGCCTTTCTTGAAGAATCCGGAAAAGAATTTGAAGTCATTAAATATCTGGTTGACGTCCCAACATTTGACGAATTGCAATCCATCATCAAGAAACTCGGCATGAAACCGATAGAAGTTGTTCGCACGAAAGAACCCATCTGGATCGAAAAATTCAAAAGCAAAACTTTATCCGATGCCGAAATCATCAAAGCGATGGTTCAAAATCCCATCCTGATCGAACGCCCGATCGTCATCAACGGCGACAAAGCAATCATCGCAAGACCAATGGAAAAAGCAGCGGAAATTATTTAATATCCAAGCTAAATGTTTTAACAAACCTTTGTGAAACGCCCGCTAAACCAACTCCTACTTTTGTGTTCTTACGCAGAGCATTTAATTATAACCTATGAAAAAAATCACATTCGCACTTTTCCTCACCTTACTCCTATCGGTTTTTACAAGTTTTGCACAAGAAAGACCGGCAGCCACAAAAGTTAAAGTTACCGGAAATGTAACTGAAAAAATCAGCAAGCAACCTTTAGAATACGCAACAATTACGCTGACCAATACCAAAAACCCAAAATCTATCGCCGGCGGAATTACAAACAACAAAGGCGAATTTGACGTTGATGTGACTCCAGGAACTTACGACATCAAAGTCGAGTTCATTTCCTTCAAAGCCACTGAAATCAAATCCAAAAACATTACTGAAAACACCAATCTGGGAACTGTCGGACTCGATGAAGATGCGACGCAACTCCAGGCCGTTGAAGTACGTGCCGAAGCGACAACGGTTCAAATTAAACTCGATAAAAAAGTATACAGCGTCGGGCAGGATCTGCTTGTAAAAGGCGGAACCGTAAGCGATGTACTCGACAATATTCCGTCAGTTACGGTCGATGCCGATGGAACGATCGCTTTGCGCGGAAATGACAATGTTCGGATTTTAATTGATGGACGTCCGTCTAATGCGATCAATATTTCCGAAGCATTGCGCCAGATTCCGGCCGATGCAATTGATAAAGTAGAAGTCGTTACGAATCCGTCTGCGCGTTACGATTCAGAAGGCGGCGGCGGATTGTTGAACATCATCCTCAAAAAAGGAAAAAACCAGGGCATCAACGGAACCATTATTTTATCTGCCGGAGATCCGAAAAATTATGGTGTTTCGGGAAATGTAAATTACAAAACCGAGCAATTTAATTTATACACGACCACAGGCTACAGCAACCGACAAAACAACGGAAATTCAAGAACAGATTCCCAGTATTTTTTAGACGGCGTCACTTCAAAATATACCAATGAACGCCGAGAAAATGAAAGGTCAAGCGAAGGCTACAATTCAAATGTTGGATTGGATTGGTATTTAGACAAATCAACAACCTGGAGCAACAGCATCAATGTACGCAGGAACAGCGGTGGAAATCCTGAAACGGTAATCACGGATAATTTTAATGCACAAAATATTTTTCAATATACCAATTACCGATTTAACGATCAGTTCAGCGAAAGCAAATCAGCTGAATTCAACACGAATTTTGTCAAGAATTTCACAAAAGAAGGCCACAAATTAACGATCGATGGTTCGTTTTCATCAAACCGCGACAACGACAATTCGGAAATTACAGACCTTTCAATTACAAATACAGCCAATGTCCAAACGCAGCAGCGCAACATCGTCCAGACCGATTATGTATTGCCGCTTGGCAAAGCCAGCCAGTTCGAAGCCGGTTATAAAGGCGATTTCAACAAGCTTTTCACGGATTATAAAGTAGACAATTTAAATGCAATGACAGGTTTGTTTGAAAACGATTACCGTTACACAAACGTATTGGATTACCGCGAACAGATCAATGCGCTGTATTCGCAATTTGGTACTAAAATCAATAAATTTTCGATCTTGCTCGGACTGCGTTGGGAAGATTCAAAAATCACGATCAACCAGTTAACGGCAGCCGATTTCAGTACGAAAAAATACAACAACTTTTTCCCGAGCGCCTTTTTCACTTATGAAGTGTCAGATAAAAGCAGCGTTTCATTGAATTACAGCAGAAGGATTTCACGCCCGCGCGGCCGTTTCATCAATCCGTTTTCAAGCCTTTCGAGCGCGATCAACATCTTTAAAGGAAACCCAAATTTAGATCCTTCACTAACCGACGCTTTTGATTTGGGTTTTCTAAAACGCTGGAGCAAATTAACGCTGAGTACTTCGGCATACATCAACAAAACAACCGATTCTTTCCAGTTTGTAAGATCACCTTCGGGAGAATTTGTAGACGGCACGCCGGTAATTTACAGCTCGCCGGTTAATTTGGGTAAGGAAACCCGTTTTGGATTTGAGTTCACCTTAAACTACAATCCGTTCAAATGGTGGAAACTCAACAGCAATTTTAATTTCTTCCGCAACAAAACCGAAGGCGAATATTCATACACTGTCACCGAACAAGGTTTGCCTGTTACGGTTAACGAAAGCCTCAACAACACGGCAAATTCCTGGTTTACAAGATTGTCTTCTAAAATATCGCTTCCATACAAAATCGACTGGCAAACGAATTTTACGTATAACGGCCCACAAAATACGGCGCAGGGAAAAAATAAAGGGAACGGCGCAGTAAACCTCGGCTTCAGCAAAGATTTATTAAAAGACAAGGCGACCATTGCGCTAAACGTGCAGGATTTGTTCAATTCGCGCAAACGAATTACCGAAACCTATCTGGAAAGCCTGAATTCATATAGCGAAATGCAATGGAGGACGCGCCAGGCCACACTTTCCTTTACTTACAGGTTCAATCAGAAAAAAGGGGAAAAACAACAGCAGAAAAAACGCGGTGACGACAACGGCGGAAGTGATGAATTTCCAGGATAAAAAAAAGGAACTCAATGAGTTCCTTTTTTTTGTGGCAATCAAAAGCTATAAAGCTGATTGCTGATCTTCGTGCTTTTTCTTCGCTCTCTTTTCCTTGTAAAGCTCCCAGCTTGCACCGCCAACCCAGTAAGAAACGAATCCTACCAAGAAAAACATCAGCCAGAATCCTAAAGTAAGAATCGAAAGGAAGAGTAAAAAGCCTAAATACTGTGAAAATTCAAACATGTTTTCCGGAATTTTTTGAATTATGAGCAAATGTAAGTTTATTATTTTTTCTCACCAATTAAAACCAAATCAATTTTCATAAAATAACATTTATCCGTATTTTTGGATTTGAAATTAAAAGGAGAACAGCCAGTGGCTGTTAGGTATTTTTTTATTTTTAGGAGCTGTTTCCCGCTATCCGTTGCAATCTTTTTTCGCTTTGCAAGCTTCAAAAAGGATTTCCACTGCTATCGGGGCTAGGGTTTCAAAGTCAAATCAACATTCAAACATAAAACCAACATATCAATACAATGGAATACAGAATAGAAAAAGACACGATGGGCGAAGTTCAAGTCCCGGCAGACAAATATTGGGGCGCGCAAACCGAACGTTCCCGCAACAACTTCAAAATCGGGCCATCGGCATCGATGCCAAAAGAAATCATCGAAGGTTTTGCTTATCTCAAAAAAGCCGCAGCTTATGCAAACCACAACCTCGGTGTTCTATCCGTTGAAAAACGCGATGCGATTGCTGCCGTTTGCGACGAAATCCTGGCCGGTAAATTAGACGACCAGTTTCCACTCGTCATCTGGCAAACCGGATCGGGCACGCAAAGCAATATGAATGTGAACGAAGTCATTGCAAACCGCGCGCAGGTGCTTGCCGGATTCAAAATCGGCGAAGGCGAAGCTGTTGTAAAAGCAAATGACGATGCCAACAAATCACAATCATCAAACGACACGTTCCCAACAGGAATGCACATTGCAGCTTATAAAGCCGTTGTTGAAGTCACGCTTCCGGGCGTAGAAAAATTGCGCGACACTTTGCAAGCAAAATCATCTGAATTCAACAATGTCGTAAAAATCGGGCGCACCCATTTAATGGATGCCACGCCGCTGACTCTAGGACAGGAACTTTCTGGTTATGTTGCCCAATTGAATTACGGAATCAAAGCCGTGAAAAACACACTTTCACATTTATCTGAAGTTGCCCTTGGCGGAACCGCCGTTGGAACAGGATTGAATACACCTGACGGTTACGACATAAAAGTAGCAGAATACATTGCAAAATTCACCGGACAGCCTTTTGTAACTGCCCCAAATAAATTCGAGGCTTTGGCTTCACACGATGCGATTGTTGAAGCACATGGCGCTTTAAAACAATTGGCCGTTTCCTTGAATAAAATTGCAAATGATGTTAGAATGCTCGCTTCTGGCCCGCGTTCTGGAATTGGGGAAATCATCATTCCTGAAAACGAACCAGGTTCTTCGATCATGCCTGGAAAAGTAAACCCGACACAATGCGAAGCTTTGACGATGGTTTGTGCCCAGGTTATCGGGAACGACGTTGCGATCGCTGTTGGCGGCATGCAGGGGCATTATGAACTAAATGTCTTTAAACCCGTGATGGCGGCAAACTTCCTGCAATCGGCGCGGTTGTTAGGAGATGCTTGTGTGTCGTTTGAAGAACATTGCGCTTCTGGAATTGAGCCAAATTACAAACGCATTAAAGAATTGGTCGACAATTCATTGATGTTGGTTACAGCTTTGAATACCAAAATCGGTTATTATAAATCGGCTGAAATTGCACAAACGGCACACAAAAACGGAACGACTTTAAAAGACGAAGCGGTTCGTTTGGGTTATGTTTCTGCTGAAGATTTTGATGCCTGGGTAAAACCTGAAGAAATGGTTGGAAGCTTGAAGTAATTGATAGTTAACAATGAATAATTGGCTCGCGATCTATAAACGTCGCGGGCTTTTTTATTCTTTTTGATTTTCTTCAGCTTTGGCTTTCTGGGCAATTTCCGGATTGTTGATGAGCTTCCCTCCTTTTGCGATGGCGCCAAGCACGATTCCGGCAGAAATAAGCACGGCATTTTTGATGATGTATTGTCCAAGAAGCGTTGGTACAAATGGAAATGTTTCCCAGGTATCATCCGGAAAAATAACCAACGGCAGCAGTGTTCCCGCCATTTGGAAATACATGACCGGAATGGCATATTTCATGTATTTTTTTGTCAGCAAACCAATTCCGATCAGGCATTCGAGAACAGCCAGGAAAGGCATCGAAACTTCGGGCTTCATCAAATCAAAAGTGATTAATGAGATGGTTCTTGAAGCGATTTCTTCGGCCGGACTGGCATCAATAAAAAATTTCAGGAATCCGAACCAGAAAAATACGATCCCAACGGAAATCCGTAAAATGTCGGTTCCGCGCTTTTCAATTGCTTTTCTTAATTTTCCAAAGAACTTTTTCATAGTGTTTCATTTCTACCTAAGTTACAAAAAAAGCCCTGCACGTGGCAAGGCTTTTACATAAGTTTGAATGTTTTTATTTCTTGACGAACTTTGCATTAGAAGTTCCTTGATCTGAATTGACCTTGATAAAATAATTTCCGGATTTTAAAGCCGAAACATCAATCGATCCAGAGCGGCTAAAATTGGTATTAATCAAAATTAACTGTCCTAAAGTATTGTAAATGCTTACAGAAGAAATTTTGACCTCTTTTTTAAGCTGTATATTTAAAACATCGTTTGCCGGATTTGGATACAACTTGAAGTAATCTGAAAATTTAAAATCGGTAATTGCTAACGCTGCAATGGTTGTCGTTGCCGTATTAGTCAGAATAGGGAAATTGTAATCGAAATAGATCTCGGCTTTATTGCTGAAAGAATCGCCCGAAGTGAGCGTTGGCTTAATCTTGATCTTGAATAATAAATAACCATCGTTGCTAGCATCGTCAAACGGTAAATTGATTTCGCGGAATAGGAATTCAAGTTTGCTGCCTGATATTTTTGTAGTAAAATTATGACTGCCATCAAGCGCTACTAAAGACGACAAGTCAAATTTATCGGTATCGATAACATCTGAAACAACGATGTTTTTGGCGAGAAATGTTCCAGTGTTTTCAAAACGGATCAGGTAATGTACATATTTGCCCGCCATTTCCGGTGCTATTTCTTTTCCTTCCAGACAGGTTTTGTCATTCGGATCCATAGAATTAACTGCAATTTGCTGCAATACAAAAGTGTTGTCGCCTGGCGTTTCGTCTGTGGACGGACTGTTAACCGTCGCATGAAAGGTTAAAACGTCATCAGTATTGACGGCAGGAATGTCCATTGGAGAATGTACATGCAACGCCAGCATGATTTCCCTGGTTTCAAAAGGTTGCAAATCGCTGAAATTCCAGGACAACGACCCTGTCGCAGGAGTTGGCGCTGGAACTGCAGCATCAAAATCCAAAACGGCATCATCAAACCTAAAAACGATTGCACCCGATTGTGCATGCGTTCCCTTGTTCTTATAAATGATTTTATAATCTGTACTGTAACCCGGAATCGCAGCTCCTAACGGAATCACTATAATTTCTAAATCGGGATGGTTTCCATTTCTTGTGACGCAAAAATCCTGTGAAAACGGACTTGCGGCTGATGGGAATCCTATAGTTGCAGTTGGCGGTGAAAAATTAAAATAGCCAGGGTTTTCCGGTGTAGGCTCCAGCGTATAAGTGCCCGACTGGATATCGATGCGATAAGCTCCTAAATGATCTGAGATCACACCGCCTGTTGCGGCATTGCCTGTTACACCAAGCCTTAAATTTGGGTAAATCAGATCTAAATCGTCGCAACCATTTTCGTCATCATCAAAATGGCTGTTTCCGCGAATCGTATAAAAAGTGCCTCCGGGAACAAATGAGCAATAGGAATTGACTACTGTCGAAGCCAGCCCATAACCTGATAAAATACTTTTGAGGTCATCGACCTGGTTTTCATCTGTGCAAACATATTGAATCGCCGGACTGCCGTCTACGCGAAACGTAGATTCGAGCGTACCGTTTTTTGCAAATATCGTGGTGAGCTGCGTGTTGTAGGCCACGTTAAAACTTGTCAGCATCGATTGGTTGCTGATGTCAACGGTTTGAATATTTGTACGAAAAAGATTCACCAACCTCAACATCGACTGGGCACTAAAATCAATACTTCTAATTGGATTTGATGCACAACTCAATTCTTTAAGGTTAGGCAAAGCACTCAGATCCAAAGAAGTCAGAAAAGCATTGTCAAGCTGCAATATTTCGAGTTCATGGCAATTCGACAAATTGAGTTCGGCTACATTTGTACTTACGATTTCCAAAGATTTTAAATGAGAAAGATTTTGTACATCGAGTGTGGGAATCGGGTTTATAGCGCAGGCCAATGTATCCAGGTTGATGAGTGTGCCCACTTCCAAATGGGTCAAAGCATTGTTGGTACACTTAAAAACTTTAAGGTTTGTATTTGCCGATACATCCAGGCTTGTAAAGCGGTTTGCCAGGCACGTTAGATTGATCAGTGCCGTATTAATGCTCAGGTTTATCTCTGTCAGGCGGTTTTGGGAGCACACGAAAGTAGTCAATCCCGGAAATGTGGCCACATTAAGAGCCGTGAGATTGTTGCGCAAAACATTGAGCGTCTTTAGATTAGTAAGCCCGTCAATATTTAACGATGCGAGTTGGTTGTAACTCAAATCCAAGTCTTCTAAGTTGGTTAACAAATTGATATTACTCAGATTGAGCCCGGTACTGTACGTCCATTTGAGTGATTTAAGGTTTGGAAACCATGAAAAATCAATTGCTGCAGTCGTATGATCACAGATTAGGGTTTGCAGGTTTGTTGTTCCGGTAAATGAGAATGTCGGGATGTTTATCCCAGTAATTGACAGTTGCTTCAGTGCAGGCATATTATTCAGATGCAATTGCTGGATGCTGACGCTGTACCCATAAGAAACCTTTAATTTTTCTAACGACTGCATACCAGAAAGATCGAGTGTCTGAATATTTTGAGTAGCCACCCACAACTCTTTAAGATTCTGAAAACTTTGAATGCCTTCGAGGGTTTGCATTGGCACCAACGGATTTCCAAACGCTCCAGATGTCCAGATAAATGCTACCGAAGCTGCTTCGTCCATTTCTATTTCGCCATTGTGATTGACATCAACTGTTATGTAATTGCCAGCTGCGTCCTTTGCGAGTTGGTACGGCGCGTCGGGCGAAGCATGGGTCATCTGGTATTTAAAATTCGGATCTGGAATATTGATGATCTGGGCATTCATGTACAAAGAAACCAAAGCAAGCACTAAAACATAAAGTTTTTTCATAAGTAACTGTTTTTGGTAAATATATGTAAAAACGAAGTAATTCTTAAAATTTTCTTAATGAAAAAGACCTTACATGTCTGCAAGGCTTAAAAAGTATCGATTTTTGTTATTTCTTGATGAATTTTGCATTTGAAGTGCCTTGATCCGAATTGATTTTAATAATGTAATTCCCGGTTTTTAAAGCCGAGACATCGATCGTTTTAGATTGCTGAAAGTTGGTGTTTACCAAAACCAATTGCCCTAAAGCATTGTAAATGCTCACAGATGAAATGACCGTTTGCTTTTTAGATTGGATGTTCAAAACATCGCCTGCAGGATTTGGAAACAAAGTAAAGTAATCATCAAATTTAAAATCGGAAACCGCTAAAGCTGCAATGGTTGTCGTTGCCGTATTGGTCACGATCGGGAAATTGTAATCGAAATAAATGCTGGCCGAGTTGCTGAAAGAATCATCTACAGTGAGTATTGGATTTGTTTTGATTTTAAACAACACATAACCGTCGTTGTTTGCATCGTCGAATGGCAGGTTGATGTTTTCGAAAATGAATTCGACTTTGTTTCCATTTGAAATTTTGGTGACAAACGGATGGCTTCCATCATTTGAAATTAGGGAATTGATATCAAATTTCTCGGTATCGATCAGGTCTTTCACTACGATATTTTGTGCATTTGCAGTTCCGGTATTTTCAAAGCGAATAAGATAATGCACATACTTTCCAGCCATATCAGGCGAAATTTTCGTGCCTTCCAGACAGGTCTTGTCATTTGGATCAAACGAATTTACCGCTGTCTGGCGAAATTGAAATGTATTGTCGAGTGGCGTTTCGTCGGCCATTGCCGATGCAATTGTTGCAGCATATTCTATAATTGTTCCTGCAGTAACCGGCATAGGGTCTGTTGGAGCATGAATCCTGATTTTGACAAGGATGCTTCGTGTTTCAAAAGGTTTCAAGTTGGCAAAATCCCATGAAATGCTTCCCGAACCCAATGTGCTTATTGCCGGATCAGCACTTACAAAATCGGTAATTTCATTTTGGTAATTCAGGACAATAGTGCCTGATTGCGTGTTTGTTCCTTTGTTTTTGTAAACAAGTTTGTACGTGGCAACAAACCCGGCCATTCCATTAGAAACCGGCACCAGCGTGATATCAAGATCTGGATGCTGTCCATTGGCTGTAATGCAGAAATCCTGCAGAACCGGGCTGCCCATTTCAGGAAAAAGCAATGAAACGTTTGTTGGCGATACATTAAAATAATCAGGCCTTTCTGCAACAGGATTTATCGTATAATTGCCTTCCTTAAGATGGTATTGGTACTCTCCCGAAGCATTTGCAATGAGCGTACTTGTTGTTGTGCCATTATTAAAGTTGATTTTCATGTGGTCGAACGGCAAATCAGCATCTGTACAGCCGTTATTGTCAAGATCATATTTGCTGTTTCCGCTGATTGTGTAGTATTTTCCGCCTGGAGTAAACGAACAATACGAATTGACTACACAGGAAGCATATCCATTTACGAGCGCTTGCGCTGCGACTGCATCTGCCTGGCCTTCATCCACACAAATGTAACGGAGCGTTGGCACGCTTTCAAAGTAAAACCGGTCTTCTATACTGCCGTTTTTCATCAACAAGGTTGTTATTTGGTTTCCGCTTATCCATACATCAGACAGGTCTTCAAAATTGCTTAGGTCCAATGTTCCGGTTAGCCGATTTACACCACAATCAATGGAATTCAGGCGATATAATCCACTGATATTCAAAGACGCCATTTGGTTGATGCTGCAAGTTAGGTTTCCCAACTGGTACAAATTCGTTACATCAAGTGCATTGATAGTATTGCCGCGGCATTGAAGCAAGCTCAGGTTAACAAAGCTATTGATTCCTTCCATCGAGATTATATGGGAATCATTTACATACATCGTTCCTACACGAATGGCTTCTGAAAGCTGGATTTCGCCATCTCCGTTGGTGTCGATTTTTCCATAACTCGTGCCCCCGATAATATGCGCAGTCAAATTATCCGAATTTGCAGCAACTAATTTTGCTTTCAGAGCAGCATCGGGAATGTACACAATATGATCTGTACAGGTGCCGGTACAGTTGCAATTTCCATCGATGGCAATCCCGTTTATCCTTGTATCATCGATGCTGGCCTGGATCACGGGAAAATCTGCGGGATCTGCACAAATGTGCTTCAGCATGTAATTATTATTCATTTCGAATGTCAGCAAATCCGCATTTGGATTGTTATTCTTCAGAAAAATGTCTGACAGGATCTGGTTGTTCGAACAATATAGGTTTTTCAGGTTAGGTAATACAGAAGCGTCAATGAGCCCGACTTTATTGTCCGCACAATTGATGGTTTCAACCTGGTCGAGCCCGGTGAAATTGATTGTTGAGAACAAATTGGAAGCACAGTTCAGGTTGTTCAATTGCGTATAAGGTGCAAAATTAAATGCTGTCATCTTGTTCGAATTAAAATCCAGCTCTTTTAATGATGTTGTTGCCCCAAGCGTAATCGTTGTTAAAATATTCCCACCCGCTTTCAATGAAGTAAGACCTGTTGCGTCGGGAAGGTTTATACGTTGAAGGAAAGGATTGCCGCTGCATTCGACTGTTAAAAGGTTTACCGCGCCTGGAAAAGAAAAAAGCCTTAAAATTCTGTTGTTCCTGCAGCGGATCGAAGTGAGCGACGTGAGCCCATCGGAATATAAATAGCTAAAATTGCTTGTTCCATTGATTTCAATCGTCTGTAGATTTGTTAAATTATTAATGTTGAGATCGTTTACAATATTGTTTTCAACCTTTAATGTTTTGAGCTGGCTCATCGTTCTTAAATCAATCGAATAGCAATTGCTGATATCGAACATTGTGAGGTTTTCTACTCCTGTAAAGTATTGCAGCCCTTCCATGTTATTGGGCCTGCCGCCGAGGTTCATTTCTGTAAGTGCTGCGGCCTCAGTATACTGGATTTCACCGTCAACGTTGGCATCCAAACCTGCATAATTTACCATATAATATTTGAAGACATCATCGGTAAAGCATATCGCCCCATCGACACACGGTTCCGGATCATAATTGCAATTTGTGTTGATCGCAATACCGGAAAGCCCATATTGTGTTGCCTTTTGCTGAAATAATGCGACATCCCAATCAAAGCAGCAAATGGATGACAGTGTCGTATTGTTGCTAAAATCCAGGTTTACAAATTCGGTTTCATTCGTTTTTGTCACAAACATTTTTAGCAGGTTGTTATTGGAACAATTCAAATCAGTAAGTGAGTTGAAGTTCCTCAGTGTTAATGTTTTCAACTGGTTGTTGCTGCAATCAAATTTTGCCAAATAGGACTGATCTTTAATGTTCAATGTAGTGAGTGCATTATTGGAACAATTCACTTCTGTTAGATATGGCGAAGTTAAGATCCTGAAAGTCTTTAGATTATTGTTTGACACATCAAGCTTTTCAATACTGGAATTGTACAAATACAGCGCTACCAATTGTGTATTGTTATTGATTTTAACATCTCTCAATAAGTTAAAGTCGCCCAAATCGATGCGTTTAATTGCAGTGTTTTTTATGCTGAGCACTTGCATTTGCGAAAAATAAAATAATAGATCATTGATTGAAGTGATCGGGCCATCCAAATATAAATTCCTTATCAGGTTTGATTCGTCATCTGTAATTTCATTATCGTTATTGAAATCTAGCGTCGCATCTGGGATACCGTCATCATTTGTATCTACGCACATGGAGTGCAGCAAGAGGTTTTTAAGCGCAAGATCGGTAAATGGAATGACCTGGGCATTTCCATAATGGCTAAGCAAACAGGCTAAAACAACAAAGTAGAATTTTCTCATTCTTAAATATTTAGAGCGTAAATATAGTGCAATAATCAAAATCTTAAGATTATGTTAATAAAAAAAGCCTTACATTTCTGCAAGGCTGTAAGAAGTTAAAAAAAATCATTATTTTTTGATAAATCTTGAGTTTGAAATGCCTTGCAACGTTTGTTGGTAAAATTGTTACTTCCAGGTCATTGTGAATTCCATTACGTATGATGCAAAAATTTTGCTCCAGAATATTTATTTCAGATGGAAAACTGATGTTGACAGATGCTGGAGAAACGCTATAAAAATTAGGATTTTCGACAATTGGGACAATCATATAATTCCCTTTAGAATCCGGAATCCGATAATTTCCTGATGCATCAGCTACTGCATAATCGGTAGTTTGATTTCCGCTGGAAATTCGAAATTTTAACGATTTAAAAGGTTCGTCTGTAATGTTGCAGCCGTTGCTGTCATAGTCGTAATGGTTGTTCCCGGAAAGTGTAAAATACGCGCCACCGGGATTAAAAGAACAATAGCTGTTGACTTCACAATTGCTATAGCCCAAGGAGTTCACTTTATTTTTATAACCAGTAAGATTTGATTCGTCACAGCAAATATATTTCAGGTTTGGATTGTAGCTTAATGAAAAAGTGCTGGGAATATAGCTTCCATTTTTCATAAAGAGGTACTCAAGGGAATTGTAAGCCAGGGAAGCCTGCTGCAGTTGCGATAAGTTGCTAAGGTCAAGATTGGTCAATTGATTGTGTTCGAGCATAAGCGCATCTATATTGGGCACAGCCGAAAAATCTATCGCAGTAAGTAAGTTTGTAGACAATGTTAGATCATTAAGTTCTGGGACTGGTGACAAGTCTATTGAAGTCAATAAATTGCTATCGGCATATAATTTTTTAAGTGTCGGAATTCCCGATAAATCGAGGGTTGTCAGCTGATTCAAACCGCAATTCAAAGAGACTAAAGGAACTCCACTGATTTGCAGCGATGTAATATTTGTGCTTCTGCAATTAATTGAAGTAATCCCCGGAAGGTTTTCTAAAACCACCGCACAGGGATTTCCTGCATTCAAAGACCATTAGCCGGTTGCAAAGTTGAGTGAAGTCAGCCTTGGAAGATCGTGAATGTAAAAAACACTGAAATTATTTGCTTCGCAATATAAAGTTTCAAGTTCGTTCATTCCTTACAAATTTAGCGAACTAAGCCTGTAGTTATTTCCGCATGTAAGTTTCTTTAAATGTGGCAGCATCGTAACATCAAGTTCTCGAAGGTTAGTGAAATATTCAATTCAGGCCAATTCGCCGTGTGTAGGCATAGCTAACATTAGAAAACCTTTGAGCTTCCCTTCTGGAAATGGAATGGTTTGCGCGTGGATTGTAATAAAGACAAACAAAGCAAAAAGAGAAAGTAATGTTTTTTTCATATTGATTTATAATGAATATGTGAATCAAAATATCTGGTAATTAAGGAATTAACGGCTCAAATACAGTCAAAATATAGATTCTTAAAATTTTATTAATAAAAAAAGCCCTACATTTCTGTAAGGCTTCCTTTTATAAAGAACGAAAAATTATTTTTTCTCGTTTTTCTCCATTTTGGCTTTCAAACCGGCAAGAATATCATTGTTGTCTCCTAAAGTTGCAGCCGGTGCATTTGTAGTCGATGACGATGAATTGTTGTCGTTGTTATTGTTTCTCACATTTTTCTCTTCTTCTTCACGGAAGATTGCAGTGTGTGAAGCAACTACTCTTTTGAATTCTTTGTTGAATTCGATTACTTTGAATTCAGCTGATTCGCCTTTTTTCAATTTCTTTCCGTCTTCTTTTTCAAGGTGACGTGTTGGAATGAAAGCAACGATATCATCTCCGAATTCTACAGTAGCGCCTTTGTCAACGATTTCAGAAATCTCTCCTGTGTGAACTGTTCCTACAGCGAAAGAATCTTCATACTGATCCCAAGGATTAGCAGTCGTTTGTTTGTGGCCTAAAGACAATTTGCGTCCGTCAACATCCAATTCCAATACGACAACGTCAAGTTTTTCACCAACGTTTACGAATTCAGACGGGTGTTTGATTTTCTTAGTCCAAGACAAGTCAGAGATGTAGATCAAACCGTCGATTCCTTCTTCCAATTCTACGAAAATTCCGAAGTTTGTGAAGTTGCGAACGATACCTGAATGTTTAGAACCTACAGGATATTTAGACGTGATGTCTGTCCATGGATCTTGTGACAATTGTTTAATGCCTAATGACATTTTACGGTCTTCACGGTCTAAAGTAAGGATTACTGCTTCAACAGTATCGCCAACTTTTACGAAATCCTGAGCCGAACGCAAGTGCGTAGACCAAGACATTTCAGAAACGTGGATCAAACCTTCAACACCTTCAGCCACTTCGATAAATGCACCGTAATCAGCGATTACCACTACTTTACCTTTCACTTTGTCACCCACTTTCAAGTCAGCGTTCAAAGCATCCCATGGGTGCGCGTTCAATTGTTTTAAACCAAGTTGGATTCTTGTTTTCTCATCATCGAAATCAAGGATTACCACATTCAATTTCTGGTCTAATTCCAATACTTCGCTTGGGTGGTTGATTCTTGACCAAGAAAGGTCGGTAATGTGAATCAATCCGTCAACACCTCCAAGGTCAATAAATACTCCGTAAGAAGTGATGTTTTTCACAACACCTTCTAACACTTGTCCTTTTTGCAATTGTCCGATGATCTCTTTTTTCTGTACTTCAATATCCGCTTCGATAAGCGCTTTGTGAGAAACAACAACGTTTTTAAATTCGTGGTTAATTTTCACAACTTTGAATTCCATCATTTTGTTTACGTAAACATCGTAGTCACGGATCGGTTTCACATCGATTTGTGAACCTGGCAAGAACGCTTCAATTCCGAAAACGTCAACGATCATACCGCCTTTAGTTCTGCATTTCACAAAACCATTAACGATTTCACCTGTTTCGTTAGCAGAAATAACGCGATCCCATGATTTGATCGTACGTGCTTTTCTGTGAGACAATACCAATTGACCTGTTTTGTCCTCGCGAACGTCAATTAATACTTCTACTTTGTCCCCTACTTTCAAAGCTGGGTTGTAACGGAATTCGTTTAGAGAAATAACACCTTCAGACTTCGCGTTGATGTCAACGATCACGTCTCTTTCAGTAATTCTTACAACAGTTCCTTCTACAACTTCTTCCTGGTCAGTAGCGATGAAGGTTTTTGAAACCAATTCTTCGAATTCTTTCAGGTTGCTTTCGTCAACTGCATCAATTCCTTCTTGGAAATTGTGCCAGTTGAAATTGTTCAAAAACTCTTCTTGTGATTTTAATAATTCAGACATATGTTCTGATAAAAATTTGTATTCTGCTTCAATTGAATTTCTTTCGCGGATACGAAACAGAAGTTGTTTGCGTTTAAATAATCAATGCCTAATGGAAATACTTCTCCGCCAAAAGGTGCGCAAAAGTAATACATATTTTTCGCATATTAAAACTTTTACCGATGTTATCGGGTAAGTTATAGACATTTAACACCAGATTCATATTTTTTCTATATATTTCAGCCCTCAAATCTAAATACCACCTGATTGACAGCCTTTTTTAAAATAGAAAGTTTGCACCCCGCCGACCGCAATGTTTTTTTGAAACGTGCGAAGTTGCTGTTCCTGCTTTTCTATGCCGCTTTTGCACAGGCCCAGTTTTCACTTTCGGTTACAAAAACAGATGAAACCTGTTCTGCAAACGGCACTTTGACCATGGCAACGCAAAATGCAAATCCGGGCGCGGCAATTACCTATACTGTTTATAGAGAACCGGGCGCCAACCCGATTGCGGTTTTAAGCGTCGGATTTCTCGATCACCTTGCCGGCGGAACTTACCGGATTTTGGCCACGCAAAGCAACAACAGCACATCGGCTACACAAACCATTACCATAGACAAACGCATCACACCACTGGCATATACCATTTCAGGTACAAATATTACCTGTGGGAATCTCGGCACCATGACCGTTGATGTATTTTCGGGAACCGGGGCTTTTTATGAAGTCATTTCGGGACCGGTGACTATTCCAAGGCAAACCTCTCCCACTTTTACCGGATTGCCTGCCGGGGTTTATCAGGTTCGGGTTACCGATATTTGCGGGCAGGGCTGGGTAATGACTTACACTTTATTTACGGTAGCTCCGCTGATACAAATTACGCCTGCATCTTTTCCTGTAGAAGAATTGCCTACCTGCAGTTCGATCATCGTTTCAAATACCTTGTACCCAAAAGCAAGCACGGCGCTGACATACCCATTACACCTGTTGTATGAAATTTTTCCCATTGGCGGCGGAAGCCCGGTAGCCATTAACCGGATCCTTACAAGCGGCGATCCGGCGCAAAATGACGTGCAAACGGAAATTCCTTTTGCCTACGACCAGATCTATTCTTACAGACTGACTGTTACCGACAATTGTACGAACTTTTTTTTCAGGAACAGCGTTGTCAACCAAAAGATCAAGATTACCCTGACCGGGACAACTGCTGCTTGCGGAAATTACTTTTTAACGGCTGCGGCGTCAAACTATAAAGGCCCATATCAGTTGAATTTCCTGAATGCGCCTATTGGCTTTACCGCACCAGCTGCCACTACAAACTATACAACGCCAACAGTGGCTTTTGGCGACAACACCCATCCGGTTCCCTTTGGGAATTATACCATTGAAATTAAAGATGCATGCGGCCATACCGAAACAGCATCAGTTGTATTGATTCCGCCAAACCGGGCGCCTGCTGTGGCGCTGGTTCGTTATCCAGGATGCATGTCCAATAAAAGCAAGGCAACAATTACTGCAGATGGCCGCATTGTTTCTGCATGGCTGTCTGTTTCACCCACTTATTCATTGGCAACACCGCTAAACATTTCATCATTCATTAATGCAAATGGCATATTGGTAATGCCTTCGCTTCCTGAAGGGCGCTATAAACTTACCATAACAGACGAATGCGGGAAAACTTTTCCTGTCGTTTTTGATGTCCCTGGATTGGAAACAAAAGTAGACATTTACCAAACCGCGACTTGCGAAATCGGAAAAGGCTCCTTGCGGATCAAAGGGCAGTCAACGCCCTTGCTTTCAGTGAAGCTTACCGCAGCCCCGGCGGCATATACTGGCGCAGCGATCAATGACGATATGTCCCGTTTCATCAATACCACTGACCCAACCATATTCTCACTCAACAACCTGCCTCCGGGAAATTACCGCTTCGACGTGGTTAACAGCTGCAACGTTCTTCACCAAAAATCCATTACGGTAGACGGATACAATGTCACGGCCAACACCTACAACATTGTGCAATACTGCGGTTCATTCGACCTGACTTTTTTAAATACCGACAACTTGACCAGCAAAAGTTATTTCCTGCAAAAGTTCAATCCCTCAACAAATACCTGGGGACATCCGGAGACAAATGTTGCATACCCGGAAGGAACCGTACCTACAGCCCTGAATTCCTATATTTTAACAAGCACTACCCCAAACATTGGCTATAATGGTAATTTCAGAATCATCAAATATTTTACAAGTTATGAAAGTGGCGATATAGGACTGTTGCATACCTGTATTGAAACCATACAGACATTTACCTTTAACGGCGCGCTCGAAATCCAGGGCGTTGATAAAACAACCTGTAATGGCTTATTTTCAGATGTAACGGTCAGCGCCGTTGGCATTGCACCGCTTACTTACGAAATTGTCTTAAAAAACGGCTTGCCTTTCTCTGTTCCAAACGGAACCAATCCGTTGTTCACAAACCTTGATGCCGGCGTATACCGATTTAAAGTCAACGACGGCTGCGGCAGTTTTTCTACCAGGGATGTAGATGTAGGCTTGTTGCCTTCTATACTAAGTACGATACATATGCCCGGAAACATCGTGCGTTGTGAAAATCCCGACAATACAAGCAAAGCCGATTTTAACCTCATCAGCCAGAATCCGGACATTCTCGGCCTGTTGAATCCGTTGGTTTACAACATTACCTACCACAATTCACCAGGCGATGCCACAACCGATATCAATCCGCTACCTGATAATTTCACATCGGAAAGCACCACCATTTATGCCCGTGTGGAATACAACAACCGCAGCGATTGTTATGGCATCGTTGCATTCGACCTGATCGTAAACGAAATGACAGAATTGCAGATGTCACAAACGTTTTACATCTGTCCGAATGATTCCGTAACGCTTCATGCTGATAAAGGTTATGCGCATTATCTATGGTCGACAGGCGCTATAGATGTTACTGAAATCACGATCTCAAGTTCGGGATTGTATACGCTTCTTGTCACAGAAATCCAAAATGGCGTGAGCTGCAATACGCTTTTTAATATTGATGTGATCCTTTCGGAAATTGCAACGGTAAAAAGTGTCGAGATCAGCGATTGGACTGACGATCAGAATTGGATTACAGTGGCAATTGATCAGCCGGATACAGGAAATTACAGTTACTCGCTTGATAATATAAATTTCCAATCCAGCAATGTTTTTACCGGACTAAAACCGGGAAATTACCGTGTTTACATTAAAGACCTTAATGGTTGCCCGAGTGAAACATTTGAAGTATCCATACTAAATTACCCAAGGTTTTTCACGCCGAATAACGACGGTTACAACGACTTATGGAAGATTGAAAACATTGAAGCAGAACCGCAGCTCGAAGCCTCGCTTTTTGACCGCTACGGAAAACTGCTCAAGGTTTTGCACGCCAATGATGCCGGCTGGGACGGCAAGCTCAACGGCCATGACCTTCCTTCTGATGATTATTGGTTTGTTGTTACCCGCGAAAACGGCAAGATCTTCAAAGGGCATTTTGCGATGAAGCGATAATAAAAAAGCCATCATGTAACTGATGGCTTTTTTATTGAATTGTTGCAATTAATGTGAAATCGCCTCCACCTCTTTCGGATCGTGCTTGTGCTTGAACAACACCGCAAATGCAATCGCGATCACCAAGGCATAAGCCGCAAATGCCAGCCAGATGTTGTGCCAGTCCCGGACATTATCTCCGTGCGTAAAATATTTATCGATAACGATCCCGCTGATCCGTCCGCCAAAATAAGCGCCAAATCCGTTAGACATCATCATGAACAATCCCTGTGCGCTGGAGCGAATTTTTGAATCGGTCGTCGTTTCAACAAACAAGGATCCGGAAATATTAAAGAAATCGAAGGCCATTCCGTAAACGACACAAGATAAAATGATCATCCAAAGTCCGTCTGCCGGATTTCCGTAAGCAAACAACCCAAAACGCAGCACCCAGGCCAGCATACTGATCAGCATGACTTGCTTAATTCCAAAGCGCTTCAGGAAAAACGGAATCGCAAGAATGAACAAGGTTTCAGATATCTGTGAAATCGACATGATGATCGTTGAATATTTCACTACGAATGAATTCGCATATTCCGGCGCTTTCGCAAACTCTGATAAGTATGTATCGCCATACATGTTCGTCAATTGCAATGCGCCGCCAAGGAACATCGAAAAGATAAAGAACAACGCCATTTTATATTGCCCGAACAACTTAAAAGCATCCAGACCCAATTTCTTAAACAAAGACGCATCTTCTGCAATGAGTTTTTGCGGCGGGCATTTCGGTAAGGTAAAAGAATAAACGCCGAGTACGAATGCCGCAAAAGCAGCAATGTAAAACATATTCGCCGAAGCTTTATTCCCGGATAAATTCGTGATCCACATCGCCACGATAAATCCGATCGTTCCCCAAACGCGAATTGGTGGAAACACTTTTACCACATCAAAATCACGACTCTTCAAAATGCTGTAAGCTACCGAATTTGATAAAGAGATTGTCGGCATATAACAGATCATCGCCGCAAAAATGACATAATAAAAAGTCTGCGGATCAGAAACCTGCGGCAGATACACCAAGGCGATTCCGCCAAGGATATGAAGGATTCCGTATAATTTTTCAGCGTTTAAAAACTTGTCTGCAATAATTCCGGTGAGTGCCGGCATAAAGATCGAAGAAAGTCCGAGCGTCCCGAAGATCGCGCCAAATTCGGCACCGCTCCATTGCTTGGTCCCAAACCAGTAATTTCCAACGGTAATCAGCCACGCGCCCCAAACGAAAAACTGCAGGAAGCTCATTAAAATCAATCTGAATTTTATGCTCATAATATTTGTTTTGGTGTTTGAAAAATAACAGCCCGTAAAACTAATATTAAATATGAGATAAACAAAAAATTACAACGTTTTAGCAATGTTGCTTACCAATGTTAAAACCTGTTCAAATTGTTGCTCACGCGTAAGTTGTGAATTGTCGATTTCAATTGCGTTTTCTGCTTTTCGCAAAGGCGAATCGTCTCGGTGCGTATCAATATAATCGCGTTCTTCAACGTTGTGTAGCACTGCTTCATAAGGCACATCCTGACCTTTTTGCTGCAATTCGTCAAAACGCCTTTGGGCACGTGTATGCGCGCTTGCAGTCATGAATATTTTGAGTTCGGCATAGGGAAAAACAACCGTCCCAATGTCGCGTCCATCCATGACAATGCCTTTGTCTTTTCCCATTTGCTGTTGCTGTTCGACCAATTTGGCACGAACTTCAGATACCTCAGCGATTTTGCTTACGAAACCCGAAACTTGGATCGTCCTGATTTCCGATTCGACATTCACATCATTTAAGAACATTTCACCAAAGCCAAGAGCGGCATTAAATTCGAAATGCAGTTTGATAAATGGCAAACTGTTGATCAGACTTTGCTTGTCTAATGATTCGGCATTGATGTAACCGTTTTGCATCGCGAAAAAAGTCACTGCACGGTACATCGCGCCGGTATCAACATAAACATAACCGAGCTTGGCAGCGATCTGCTTTGCTAAAGTGCTTTTTCCTGTGGATGAAAATCCGTCAATGGCAATCGTAATTTTTTTCAAAATGCAAGTATTTAGTATTCGTCGGCGAAATTGATGGTCAGCCCAAAAAGGCTTGTGTTTCCCGCCACAGTATATCTGGAGTATGAATAATCAAATTTGAGCCAGCCCATTTTGATTCCGATCCCCGCTGAAATTCCGCTGAAATTCCGCTGGTCTACAATCCGCAATTCTTCACCTCTTCTGAAATTGTAACCCAATCGGATATTGATGCTTTTCTTCGGAAACAATTCGGCCCCCACAATTACGTGGCGCAACGCATTGTTAAAAAAAGACACTTTTTCAGGTGTCGATCCGCCGTCGATATTATTTTCTGCCCGTGCCGGATTGGCAAAAGCCACTTTCCATTGCTGCAGGTTTTCTAGAGTCAAATGCCACCGAATCGGTACATTTTCGACTTCCTGTGAAATTCCCGCCATGATCTCAAGCGGCAAAGGCTCAGGATTTCCGGCATAAGTCGTAAATTGTGTTCCTATATTCCGGACGACGATCGCATAATTGATGTCGTTGTCCTCATCAATGTACAATCCGCCTAAATCGACAGCGCCTCCAAAAGAATGATAGCTTTCAAGGCTCGAAGAGATTAGTTTTCCGCTCGCGCCGATATGGAAACCGGTATATGGAATGTTGTAGGCATATCCGAAAGACAAGGCGATTTCACTTCCGGTAAAGCTCGCTGTTTCTTCTCCATTTTCGTCGTAACCGTCAAATTGCCCATAGTTCACGTAATTGACGCCAGCCTGAAAAGTCTGCACATGCCGGTCATAAGTATACGCATAGGAAGCCGTTCCGTAAGTCACTTCTCCGAAATAACTGCCATAATTGATCGCAAGATGGTTGTCCATTTCAGGATTGATCGTCGCCGGATTAAAATTCGCCTGGTTCACGTCGTAATCAAAAATCGTAATCGTTTTGCCTCCCAAAGCAGCTTGCCTTGGCGAAGTCACCAGGTTCAGAAATTGGTAAACAGACTTTCCTCCTATCTGACTGTACGCGGCAGCGCCAAATAAAAAAATAAAAAAGCAGAGGAATTTATGGGTCATGTGTGGGCGATTTCTGAAAACTATAACGCGTTTGCGAAGATATTATTTTTAATAAAAAAAACGGCTAATAAATTTAGCCGTTTTCAATTAAAGTGTTTTTGCGTTTTTGACCTTTTCGTCGGTAATCGCAAACTTGAGCACCTGGCTCATTTCCCTGACATAATGAAAGGTCATGCCTTCAATATATTCGGCTTTGATTTCGTCAACATCCTGCTTGTTTTCCGCACACATGATGATTTCGGTGATGTTGGCGCGTTTGGCTGCGAGGATCTTTTCCTTTATTCCGCCCACAGGCAGTACTTTTCCGCGAAGGGTGATTTCCCCAGTCATCGCGATATTTTTCTTTACGCGTTTCTGGGTCAATAAAGATACCAATGATGTTAGCATTGCGATTCCAGCACTTGGTCCGTCTTTTGGCGTGGCACCTTCCGGAATGTGGATGTGAATGTTGTATTTGGAAATCATTTCAGGATCAATTCCCAATAATGAGGCATTTGCTTTGATGTATTCGAGCGCAATCGTTGCCGATTCTTTCATCACAGTTCCGAGATTTCCGGTCATTGTCATCGAGCCTTTTCCTTTAGAAATCAAGGATTCGATGAACAAAATATCGCCTCCAACAGATGTCCATGCCAAACCTGTTACCACTCCGGCCACTTCATTGCTTTCAGATTTATCGCGCTCCATTCTTGGGACACCCAATATTTTTACGATATCGGCATCTGTCAATTTTTTGTTGTATTCTTCTTCCATCGCTACAGATTTTGCAGCATTTCTGATGACTTGTGCGATTTTAGCTTCGAGGCCGCGTACTCCGGATTCCCTGGTATAACCTTCAACGATTTTTTCGAATTGTTTCTTTCCGATGGTTAAATCTTTAGAAGTCAGTCCATGTTCTTTCAATTGTTTCGGGAATAAATGCTGGCGTGCGATCTCTACTTTTTCTTCGATCGTATAACCCGACATTTTGATGATTTCCATCCTATCACGCAAAGCCGGTTGAATGGCTGCTAAATTATTGGATGTTGCGATGAACATCACTTTCGACAAATCGTAACCCATTTCAAGGAAATTGTCATAAAAAGCGCTGTTTTGCTCGGGATCCAAAACTTCGAGCAATGCGGATGACGGATCGCCCTGGTTGCTGACAGACAGTTTATCAATTTCATCCAAAACAAAAACCGGATTGGATGTTCCTGCTTTTTTAAGGCTTTGGATGATTCTTCCCGGCATCGCACCGATGTATGTTTTTCTGTGTCCGCGGATTTCCGCTTCATCGCGCAATCCGCCAAGGGAAATGCGCACATATTCACGGCCTAACGCTTCGGCGACTGATCTTCCAATCGAAGTTTTACCTACTCCTGGAGGCCCAGTTAAACAGATAATCGGGGATTTCATATCATTGCGTAATTTCAAGACCGCGAGGTGTTCGATCATTCTTTTCTTCACATCTTCGAGTCCGAAATGGTCTTTATCGAGAATTTTCTGCGCTCGTTTCAAATCGAAATTGTCTTTTGAAAATTCATTCCACGGCAATTCAAGGAAAAGTTCGAGGTAATTTCTCTGAATCCCGAAATCAGGTGCCTGCGGGTTCATGCGCTGCATTTTTGAAAGCTCTTTTTCGAAATGCTTCGCGGCAACATCATCCCATTTTTTGGATTTTCCTTTGACCCGCATTTCTTCAATTTCCTGATCCTGGGAAACGCCGCCCAGTTCTTCCTGGATGGTTTTCATTTGCTGGTGCAGAAAATATTCGCGTTGCTGCTGATCTAGATCAAAACGCACTTTGGACTGAATGTCATTCTTCAACTCGAGTTTCTGAAACTCCACATTCATAAAACGCAGCGTCTCCAAAGCCCTTTCTTTGAGCGCATTAATAGCCAACAAATCCTGTTTTTCTTTCACCGTAAGATTCATGTTTGAAGACACGAAATTGATCAGGAAAGACTGGCTTTCAATATTTTTAATGGCAAAGGTCGCTTCGGTTGGAATGTTCGGGCTTTCTTTAATGATCTGGATCGCAAGCTCTTTTATCGAATCGAGAATCGCCAGAAATTCAGTATCGTGTTTGCCAGGGCGTTTCTCTTGTACTTCTTTGATACTGGCCCTCAAATACGGAACTTCTTCAATTACAGAATCAATTTCAAAACGTTTTTTACCTTGAAGGATTACGGTAATGTTCCCGTCAGGCATTTTTAATACGCGCAAGATCCGGGCAACAGTTCCTATTCTGTGAATGTCGTTTTTCGTCGGATCTTCATCTTCCTCATTTTGCTGCGCCACAACACCGATGATTTTATCTCCGGCATTCGCATCGTTAATGAGTTTGATTGATTTGTCCCTTCCGGCGGAAATCGGGATGACCACTCCGGGAAACAACACGGTATTTCTAAGTGGCAGTATCGGTAATGAAGCGGGCAATTCTTCATTGTTCATTTCTTCTTCGTCCTCGGGCGTTAAAAGCGGAATTAATTCTGCTTCCGAATCGAATTCTTGTAGTGACAAATTGTCAATAGTTAGGATTTTTAGATTTGGCATATCTGAAATATGGTCAAAATGACATTTAAGTTTGTAATTGGATGAACAAATATAACACATGTAAGCTTTCGATTGCTTTAAAATCGATATATGGCGCGTTTTTCATGCGATGGTTTTAGGAGACAACATTTATGCCATAAAAAAATCCGCCGAAGCGGATTTAAATATTTTATAGTTTGTAAGTATCAATCAAAATAAGGATCATCGAGACCGTAATTGAATGTCCCATTAGTTACCCTGGCCGTTCCGATCACGTCACCATCATCATTAATTTTTTCGTAAGTAAACTCAAAAGTTCCTTTTATTCTTTTGGTCGTTCTGTTGAATTCGGTAACCGTCAATGAACCATCGGTAATTCTTGCATCAATATCCGGAACGGAAAAAACGACGAATCGTACCCAGCAAAGCGGATCTTCAAAACCTGTTTCCCAATGCAATGGATACGTTCCCGGTGTCCACATAGTATCAGGAATATACAAGTTGATTTCACGGGAATTGTTTGTATTGACCGTCGTCGTGTTGTCTGTTCCCTGAAGCTTGATAAAACGCGGCACACCTGGATCGGCACCATCATTTTCTACATTGATATCATTGCCCAGTACCTGATAAAAGAATGGCCTTAAAACATTGTATTGCACCCCATCGATGTTTGCAGTCATTAATGCAGGCGTGGTATCTATTGTTCCGGGATTCGTTGTCCCTACAGGATCAACATGAACCGGCCCGGCCCAGGTGCTTGAAGAAGTTGCAGAGCACACTGTCCTTACATAAAAATCATATCCGTTGGCAGCCAGCAATCCTGTGATTTGTTTAGTAGGCGTTGCTGAAGGCACAATCGTTCCTGCTCCTAACGCAAATCCGGCAGCGCCATATTGCACTTCCCAATTGGAACTTGCCGTAGAAGCCCAGGTCACATTTACGACTGTATTGTTTGTGGCACCCCGTATAGCAGTAACATTTGAAGGAATATCGCACGTGTTGATGATGACATTTCCTACGGCAACCGGCCCAACCCACTCGCTGAATTCTGTGGCACTGCAAACCGTACGGATGTAAAAATCATATTCTTTGGTGGAATCAAGTCCGGTAATGCTAGTTGGATTGGTGGTAGCAGTTACTGCTGTTCCTGATCCGATTGCAAAATTTTTGATCCCATATTGGATTTGCCAGGTTTCCCCATCGCCATCCCAGCTCACGTTTACTTTATTGCCTCCTATAAAATCACTCACGGCCAATAAAGCCGGCGATGCACAGGCTTCGGTTTCAGGGTTTTCAAGACTTATCGCAGGGTCAATTGGTTCATTGTCACATCCGATAAAATTAAATCCCAGCGCAACGATTATTATAAAGATAAAAAACTTAGACTTACTCATTGTGGTTAAGGTATATAGATTGGTTGAATTTTTTTGAACGTCCCAAATATAATTAATTCATAACTTCCTATCCGTTCGAACGAAAAAAAAATCACATTATTTTTAATAAAACTGTAACACACCATAAAAAGTACCGTCATTTGTTTTAAATCATAACCAACTGTTTGAGTTTAGCTAAACAAAATATCGAGGAATTAATTTCGCTTTGCCGGCAAAAAAACCAGAAAGCACAATTTGAGATTTACAACCGCTATTGCAAAGCGATGTATAATGTGGCCTATCGAATTGTGAAAGATGCTCATTTTGCCGAAGATGTGATGCAGGAAGGCTTTTTGAAAGCGTTCACTAAAATCGATGATTACCGTCAGGAAGTCGCGTTTGGCGCATGGTTAAAGCGAATTATCATCAATTATAGCATCGATTTCTACAAAAAACAAAGTCATTTCAAAACTGATGACTTTGAAAAGATCATGTATAAAGTGGAAGATGACGCAAACCACAACGAACCAGGCGTTGATTTCAACCATCTAAAAGTCAATCAGGTTCTTCAAACGATCGAAAGCCTCAAAGACAATTACCGGATGGTGCTTACACTACATTATATCGAAGGTTATGACCAGGAAGAAATTACAGAAATCCTGAATATCAGCTATGCCAATTGCCGTACGACGATCAGCAGGGCGAAAGAAAGTTTAAGAAAAAAATTAGAGGAAACATGTTAAAGGAAAATGACAAAATGGATGACTTTTTTGTAAAGTTCGAAAACCAATGGGATATTCACGAACCCGATGAGAACCATTACGACCGGTTTTTAGCGAAGCAATCCCGTAAAAAATCAAAACAAAACCGCTGGTATTCGCTATCGATTGCCGCTTCAATATTGATCATCGTGGGTTTTTTTACTTTTTTTAATTACAATCACAATCAATCAAAAAACAGCAGCCTGGAGTTTGCTTCAAGACAAACCCGCGAAACCGATTCGATCTTTACGGTGATGATCAAAATCGAACTTGAAAAAGTGAAAGAGAAAAAATCGCCACAGAATGAACAAATCGTCGCCGATGCGTTAATCCAAATGAAAGCGCTTGACGCCGATTATGAAAAAATTAAACTCGAATTAATCAAAAACGGGGAAAGCAGGCAAATTATTTATGCCATGATCCGCAACTTAAAAACCCGGATTTCATTCCTTGAAAACGTGCTCAAGCACATCGAGGACAATGAAAAAATAAACAATACCACACATGAAAGCACTACTTAAATCACTCATTATTATATTGATGATTCCTGCATTGGCCCAGGCTCATGAAATAGAAATCGGAAAATTCACGAAGCAAAAAAGCATTAAAAAAGCCTATATCGTAAATCCCGACGCCGGAATTGACATCCAGAATTCCTACGGAAATGTTTACGTGACCACCTGGAATGAAGACAAAATTGAACTCGACATCCAGATCAAAGTCAGCGGTGACCGCGAAGAATGGGTCAATAAAAAAATCGATGACATTGATGTGGAAATTGAAGCTTTGAAAAGCATGGTCACTGCAAAAACGGTAATTTCCAATTCATCAGGAAATACAAATGGCAAAAACAACAGTTTCGAAATCAATTACACGATCAAAATCCCAAAAAACGGAAGCGTAAAAATCAACAATAAATATGGCGATGTCCTTTCGGCTGATTTGTTTGCCAATGTGAACATCAAATGCAAATACGGGAAAGTCACAATGGGAAAACTTAGCGGAAACAGCAACATCATAGACATTGAATATTGCAATAAATCAAGTGTCGATTATGTGAAAAACGGCAGTGTAAGCGCCGATTATTCCGGGCTTTCGATCAACGATTTCGGCAACATCAATCTCAAAGCCGATTACACAGACATCAATTTCACCAACGGAAACAACCTGAAATACGATTGTAGCTACGGAAAACTCAACTACGGAAAAATTTCGAATCTCGAAGGCATCGGCGATTATCTGACAATCAAAGTCGGCGAAATCCTGAATAACTTGCAAGTCAACACCAAATACAGCAAGCTGACTGTGGATGAAATGGGTGCGAAAGCCGGAAACATCAATGTCAATTCGGGTTACACTTCTGTCGGTATCGGATACAGCCCGGCTTATTCATTTGATTTTGACATCAGCCTTAAATTCGGCAATTTTAAAAATGACGGCGATATCGAACTGACTTCCAAACAGGAAACCAATTTCAGCAAAAGCTACCAGGGTTATTACAAAAAACAAGGCACCAATAAAGTTTCAATCACATCAAATTACGGCAATGTCAGCCTGACCAAAAATCCATAATCAACAAAAAATCAATCAAATGAAGAAAACAATTTTATTAGCAGCATTAATGCTTTCGGCAGTTTCAAATGCACAATGGTCGTCGGGGAAAATCACCGGAAACGGAAAAATGGCTTCTAAAAAAATGACCACTGTAGATTACGACAAAGTTGACATTTCAGGATTTCTTGATGTGGATTTAGTCCCGGGAAAAGAAGGAAACATTGATATTAACGGAGAAGAAAACCTTTTGGAATTCGTTACAGTTGAAGTCGTTCAGCACACTTTAAAAATTTATATCGATAAAGGAAAAAATATCCGCCCAAGCGTTGGTAAAGGGATCAGGATTACCGTTCCGTATGAAAGTCTTGACGGTGTAAGCCTAACAGGCTCGGGCGATGTAAATTCAAAAGGCACGATCAAAACCGATACTTTCGAAGCAAAACTCACTGGCTCGGGCGATGTTAAATTAAATGTAGAAGCAAAATCAACAACTGCAGCCATGACAGGATCGGGAGATTTGACACTTCAGGGGAAAACACAGAATTTTGAATGCCGCATCACAGGATCGGGCGATTTGAATGCGTATGACTTGGCGAGCAACGACGTGAACGCTGCAGTTTCAGGTTCTGGCGACTGTAAAGTGAATTGCTCCGGAAATTTTGAAGCGCGTGTTTCCGGTTCAGGTGGCATCACTTACAAAGGCGATCCGAAGAAAAAAGACACCAAAGTTTCGGGCTCCGGAAGCATCCAGAAATCTTAAAATAAAAGGGTTAATTATTGAAAAAGCGTCTTATTGATTTAAGGCGCTTTTTTTTGGCACGCGGAATAATAAAATAACGCCTACAATAAAAAATACAGCCAGAAAAACAATGGCAAACCTCGGGCTTCCTGTGATTTGATCGATGATTCCGTATACACACATTCCGATGACGATCCCGATTTTCTCCGATACATCGTAAAAGCTGAAAAACGAAGCCGTATCATCCGATTCCGGTAAAAGTTTCGAATAAGTCGAACGCGACAACGCCTGGATTCCGCCCATGACCAATCCAACCAAACCTGCCATCACGTAAAAATGAATCGGCAAAGTAATGAAATAAGCGCCAATGCAAAGCAACACCCAAAAAATATTGATCGCAATCAAAACCGGGATATTTCCAAATTTTGCCGAAGCGCGCGACGTTGCAACCGCTCCAAGCACTGCAACCAGCTGAATCACTAAAATGCAAATGATCAATCCGGTCGTGCTTTCGCTTTCACTCGACCATTGGATTTCCTGCGCCCCGAAATAAGTCGCGATCAGCATTACTGTTTGAACGGCCATGCTGTAAACGAAAAAAGCCGATAAATATCTTTTCAATGAAATGTTGGCACTCAACAATTCCCAGACTTTTTTAAGTTCGCGAAAACCATTGAAAACGACAGCTCCGGTGACTTTCCTATTGGCATTTTTATTGCCTTTCGGCAGATAATAATAGGTATATTGGCTAAAGCCGATCCACCAGATCCCAACGCTTATAAATGAATATTTCATGGCTTTGATGGCTGCTTCCAACGGTTCTCCGGTAATTCCGAAAAGATCCGGTTTCATTACCATGGCAAGGTTAAAAATCAGTAAAATTACACTTCCTATATAGCCAAGGGAATAGCCTTTTGCACTTATTTTATCCTGTTGTTCCGGATAGGCAATGTCCGGAAGATAGGAATTGTAAAACACCAGACTTCCCCAAAAGCCAATCAATCCGAGAAAATAAAACAACAATCCGACATAAATATTATCAAGGCTGAACCAATACAAACACATGCATGATAACGCTCCGAGGTAACAAAAAAAGCGCATGAACGATTTTTTGTTCCCAACATAATCGGCAATTCCGGAAAGCAATGGCGACATGAATGCGACCATTAAAAAAGCCGCGGCAGTCACAAAACTGATTAGTGCTGAATTTTTTAAAGTCGTCCCGAAAACATGAATATAATGATCTCTACCCGTAAAAAGCTTCTCATAAAAAATGGGAAAAATGGCCGATGAGATCGTTAACGGATAAACCGAATTTGCCCAATCGTAAAATGCCCATGCATTCAGTAATTTCCTGCTTCCTTTTTCAAGCGTTGCCATAGTTTGTCGTTTATACTGCGAATGTATTTATTTTTTACCAGACTTTTTAAAAGCCGGAAAATCTTAATTATTTCAAAACATAAAAAAAGCCATCCTTTTCAGAACGGCTTTGATATGATTGTACTTTTTTATTTGAATTTTACGCCAAATTTTGCAGCTTCTGCCTTGGCTTCAGGAATCAGTTTTCTCAGGTTTGCAATTCTGGTGGCGTCTGATGGGTGTGTACTCATAAATTCCGGCGGTGCCTGTCCGCCTGATTGTGCAGCCATTCTTTCCCAGAAAGCCACAGCAACTGTCGGATCATAACCTGCAATCGCCATTAATGTCAAACCCACTTTATCTGCTTCGCTTTCGTTGCTTCTGCTGAAAGGCAAAGTCACGCCATATTGTGTTCCAACTCCGTATGCCTGCATTGCAATTGCCTGCGTGGTTTCGCTTTTGCTTCCAACTGCCGCGCCAACTCCAGCTGCTCCAAGCTGCGTCAAAACATCGGCACTCATTCGTTGCTGTCCGTGGTTTAATAATGCATGGGAAACTTCATGACCCATAACAACTGCCATTCCGGCGTCGTCTTTTGTGATCGGAAGAATTCCTGTGTAAAAAACAATTTTTCCTCCTGGCATACACCAGGCATTTACTTCTTTACTGTCAACGAGCTTGTATTCCCATTGGTAATCTTTTAAATAACCTGCATATCCATTGGCATTAAGCCATCTTTCAGCAGCGGTTTTTATTTTTGTGCCAACATTGGTCACACGTTGTGCATCTGTCGTTCCTGTAATCACTTTATTCTGTCCGAGAAAAGTGGTGTATTGTGCAAAAGCAGATGGCAAAATCTGGGAATCCGGAACCAAGGCCAAAGTGCTTTTTCCGGTAAACGGATTGGTCGCACACGAGTAAACAATTGCTGCAAGGCCCATCCCGATCAATAAAAGTTGTTTTTTCATGGTTCAAAATTTAACATTTCATGGCAAATATATCATTAATATTATTCAGCCGTGATATGCAATTCCGTGAAATCTTTATCAATTACCAATGTTTCGCCGTCGAATGCAACCGTTTCAAACTCAGCACGCTCATTATCAATGTAAATGCGTTTTACTTTAAACGGCAATCCATGCAGGTTGATTTTGTATTTTGAATAGGGAACGGTGAATTTTCCTTCATTAAATTGCTGGACCACGAGTTGGTTTTCGCTTCCTTTAAAGGTAAATGTCGACAAGCTGTATCTTCCTTTATTGTAATCGTAACCATCCTGCGCGTCTTCATAAAGCATCGATTTTTCTTTTCCGATTTTGAAATAGACGTCAAGCGTAATTTCATCAAATTCCAATTCGCCCACATATTGCTGGACAGGATATTTCGGAATAATCGCGCCTTCTTTGATAAAAATCGGAATTTGATCGTAATCGGTTTTAACATACAATTCTTTCATTCCCGATACCAATTCTTCGGTCCAGTAGTTGTACCAGTTTCCTTTAGGAAGGTACATTCTGCGGCCTTGCGCGTTTGGTTCCAATATCGGGCAGACCAAAATCTGATTCCCAAAAATGAATTCGTCCGTTCTGTAATGCGTTTGCGGATCTTCCTGGTCGAAATATACTAGAGGCTTCAGCATCGGAACACCGTCGTTAATGTATTCCCAGAACATTGTGTACAAATATGGCAGCAATCGGTAGCGCATTTCGACGAATTTCCTCGTAATGTTAATGACTTCCGGATCGAAAGACCAAGGTTCCTGGTCGCCGTGATCGCCCGATGAGTGCGTCCTGCAAAATGGGTGAAACACGCCAAGCTGAATCCAGCGTGCATACAATTCGCCCGAAGGCTGTTCTGCAAATCCGCCAATATCAGAACCCGAAAAACCCATTCCCGACATCGACATGCGCTGCATCTGAATGTTTGCGATCCATAAATGCTCCCATGACGCGACATTATCGCCGGTCCACGATGAAGTATATCGTTGTGCGCCGGAATACGCCGATCTTGTGATGATAAATGGCCTTTTCGGATACGCAAATTGCTTCACGCCTTCATAAGTCGCACGTGCCATTTGTGTTCCGTAAATGTTGTGTGCTTTTCTGTGGCTGCATGGGTTTCCGTCGTAATCGTGGCGTACATCAGGCGGGAAAGTCTTGCCTGGAACTTCCATGACGGCCGGTTCGTTCATATCGTTCCAAACGCCTTTAACGCCAAAATCGGAGATCAGTTCTTTAAACAATCCGGCCCACCATTCGCGGACTGCCGGATTGGTATAATCGGGAAAATTGCATTCACCCGGCCATACTTTTCCTTTCATGTACGGGCCATCGGCGCGTTTGCAGAAATAATCTTTTTCAAGCGCTTCCTGATATACCCAGTAATCTTTATCGATTTTGATTCCGGGATCAATGATAACGACTGTTTTAAAACCGTCTTCGGCGAGTTCGGCAACCATTCGTTTCGGATCGGGGAAATATTCTTTGTTCCAGGTAAAGCACCTGAAACCTTCCATATAATCGATATCGAGATAAATCGCATCGCACGGAATCTTGAGTTCCCGGAATTTGCTCGTGATTTCCTTCACTTTGCTTTCCGGAAAATAACTCCATTTGCATTGGTGGTAACCCAAAGCCCACAACGGTGGCAGTTCAGGTTTTCCTGTTAAATGTGTATAAGTTGTTATGACATCCGACATTTGCGGGCCATAAATAAAGTAATAATTCATTTCGCCGCCTTCTGCCCAAAAGCTGGTGACGTTTCGTCTTTCATGAGAAAAATCGAAAAAAGTACGGAACGTATTGTCGAAAAACACACCGTAAGATTGCTTGTTTTGAAGCCCGATGTAAAACGGAACGACTTTATACAACGGTTCCTGGTCTTTGTGAAACGCATATTGATCGGTAGCCCAATTCTCAACCCTTTTTCCTTTTAAGTTCAGGTGTGAAGCCTTGTCTCCCAGCCCGTAAATGCTTTCGCCATCTTTGGAAGTCTTGCTCATTTTGACGATATTCCCGCCAAACTGATAGCTTTCTTCCCAGTGAAATCCGAGTTCATCTTCGAGAATCGAATTGTCCTCAAGATCTGTGATGTCAATCCGCAAATCGACTTTATGGATTTTAACAATGACTTTGTTAGTCGTTACGACGTAATTATCAGTTTCTTCTGTCAGTTCGAGAAAGTTGTAACCATGCGATTGCGTTTTATCGATCGCATACGAAAAGTCTTTGCTGAAATAGCCTTTTGTCGTATATCTAAAGCGAATCAGGCTGTCGCGAAGTACTGTAAGTTTCAGGATGACATTGTTATCGGTATAAAAAAACACAGAATCAACATCTTTTTTTACTTCAACTATTTTCGATGGATATAAATCGCCTTTAAATTCGAGTTCTGTATTTGTGATCATAATTATGGGGTTCTAATGAGCTAAAATGCATGATTGCAACGGTTCCAAACATACAAAATCCTGTGGTTTCTGAAAACGATTTCAGAAGTTTTTCACGCAAACGTTGTCGTAATGCTTTTAAAAATTTAACCACGAATCACACAAATTTACACAAATTTAAAATTAGTGAGGATTCGTGTAATTTGTGGTTAAAAAACGGTTTATCTAAGACATTTTAAAAACGGTAACCGCCAATGGCGGTAAAACCAATTCAGCTGAAAACTCGCGTCCGTTCCAAGGTTCAGCTGCAATTTTGATCGCTTTTGAATTCCCGATGCCGCTTCCGTTGTATTTGGTTTCGTCGCTGTTGAAAATCTGTGTAAGTTTTCCTTTTTTAGGCAATCCGATGCGGTAATTTTCGCGAACGACGGGCGTAAAATTCAATACAACGACTACATCTTCTTTTGGGTTGTTTCCTTTGCGGATGTAAGACATTACGGCATTCTGGTGATCAGAATAATTAATCCATTCAAAACCGTCGGCGTTAAATTGCTTTTCGTATAAAGCCGGATAGGTTTTGTACAATTTGTTCAGATCGGTAATTAGTTTTTTGACGCCATCGTGATACCCGAATTCCAGCAAGTGCCAATCAAGGCTGCCTTCGAAATTCCATTCCCTGCTTTGCCCGAATTCGGCACCCATGAACAACAATTTTGTTCCCGGGTGCGTAAACATGTAGCCGTAAAGCAATCTTAAATTCGCAAATTTCTGCCATTCGTCGCCCGGCATTCTGCCTGCAATTGACTTCTTTCCATACACAACTTCATCATGCGACAACGGCAACATAAAGTTCTCACTAAATGCGTAGGTCATCGAAAATGTCAGGTCGTTTTGGTGGTATTTTCGGTAAACCGGTTCTTTTTGGAAATACTGTAGTGTATCGTGCATCCAACCCATCATCCATTTCATCCCGAAACCGAGTCCGCCTAAAAATGTCGGGCGCGAAACCATCGGAAAAGACGTGCTTTCTTCAGCAATAGTTTGGACGCCATCAAAATTGGAATACACGGCTTCATTAAAATCTTTAAGGAAACTGATCGTATCGAGGTTTTCGCGGCCTCCGAAAATATTCGGTTCCCATTCGCCGTCTTTTCTGGAATAATCAAGATACAGCATCGAAGCGACTGCATCCACACGCAAACCGTCGGCGTGATAATGCTGAAGCCAGAAGATCGCGTTGCTGATCAAAAAGGAACGCACTTCGTTTCGTCCATAGTTGAAAACCAAGCTTTTCCAGTCAGGATGATAGCCTTTTCGCATGTCGGGATGTTCGTACAAATTTGAACCGTCGAAAAATCCCAAACCATGTGCGTCGCTTGGAAAATGTGACGGAACCCAGTCTAAAATGACCCCGATTCCGGCTTGGTGTAATTTGTCGACTAAAAACATAAAATCCTGCGGTTTCCCAAAACGCGACGTTGGCGCAAAATAGCCTACCAGTTGGTAACCCCAGGACGGATCGTATGGATATTCCATGATCGGCATGAATTCAACATGTGTGAATCCCGTTTCTTTGATGTAGTTTACGAGTTCTTCGGCAAGTTCTAAATAGGTAAAGAATTTGCCTTCGGCGTTTCTTTTCCAGGAACCCAAATGCACTTCATAAACAGAATAGGGTTTGTCGAGCGCGTTTGTTTCGCGGCGCTTTTCCATCCAATCTTTGTCGGACCATTTGTATTCGAGATCCCAAACGACAGAAGCTGTTTGCGGTGGATGTTCGCAGTATAACGCAAATGGATCGGCTTTTTCGGTAATAACACCGTTGTTATTTGATTGGATTTTGTATTTGTAAACCGCGCCTTTTTCGATTCCTGGAATAAAGCCTTCCCAGATGCCGCTTCCATCCCAGCGCACGAACAACTGATGTTCGCCCTGAATCCAGTAATTGAAATCGCCTACGACAGAAACCGAGCGTGCAGATGGCGCCCAGACTGCGAAATAGGTTCCTTTGACGCCATCAACTTCTATGAGGTGCGCACCTAGTTTTTCGTAGAGGCGGAAATGTTTTCCAGCTTTAAAAAGGTTGATGTCGAAATCGGTGAAAAGTGAATGTGATATGGTTTGATTCATCAGTTGTATTTTTTGCGCTTGTATATATCGAGTTATAGTTTGATTATTTTTTGGATGAAAGTTTCAGCTCCTGAAAAGGTTTGTAAAATGTAAACGCCTTTTTGTAATGCTGTGATATTTATTTGGGATATATTTCCGGCATTGCTGACTACTTTCTTTCCTGATAAGTCTGAGATCATAAAACCATCTATAGTTTTGGATTGAACATTTTGAATGTAAATAACATCATTTGCTGGATTCGGATAAACTACAAATGTGTTTTCTGTAGTAAAGCCTTGATCAGACAAGCTACAAACACCTGTAATTAACGTTGGAACATTAATATCTGTCGTAGTATTGTTACCAACCTGATTGAAAATATTCCAGCCCCAGCCGTATAATGTTCCATCGGTTTTCAATGCAAAAACGTGCGCATTTCCCGGAAAAACAGATTGCCAGTCATTCGCAGTACCAACCTGAATTGGAAACGGATTGTTTGTGAAATTGCCATTTCCAAGTGCTCCAAACATATTGAAGCCCCAGGTCCACAAAGTTCCGTCAGATTTAACAGCAACCGATGACCCGGCTGTAGCCGCAGCAATTTCCCAGTCGGTGTCTGATCCAATTTGCGTTGGAAGCGTACTGCTTATGAAAGTGCCATTTCCCAACTCGCCGTTAACGTTATCTCCCCACGACCATATAGTACCATCTGTCTTTTGAGCGATGGCAAATGAAGAGTCAAGGGAAATCGATTTCCAGTCGTTATCGTTGTTGACCTGCCTTGGAAACAAGTTATCTCCTGGAGTCGCGTTGCCAAGCGCGGGACCATTTCCCCATATCCATAAAGTACCATTGGTTTTAATAGCGCTGATGTTATTTTGGCCTGCTTCAAAAGATTTCCAGTCGGTGTCGTGTCCTATTTGTTCAGGAAGAAGGTTGCCTGCTAAAGTACCGTTTCCAAACTGGCCCGAGTTGTTTCCACCCCAGACCCATAACGTGCCATCGTTTTTTAAAGCGACCGTATATCTAAAACTTGCATCGACTGCAACCCAGTTGGTTTCGTGGCCGACCTGTATCGGAATTGAACTTGAAGTTGCTGTTCCATCACCCAATTGCCCATACTCATTATTGCCCCAAGCCCACAAAGTTCCGTCATTTTTAATCCCGGCGTTGTGGTATGAGGATCCGGAGGTTAATGTCTTCCAATTGTTCTCAACACCAATCTGTGTTGGCAAATTCAAAGGTTCCTGGGAGCCGTTTCCCAAAAGACCAGAATTGTTATTTCCCCAGCCCCATAAAGTTCCGTCGGATTTTAACGCTAGCGTATGCTGATAACCTGGAGCGATGGATTCAAAGCATTGTGCCCGTGTGTATCCGGATATTAAAATTAGGAAGAGCGGAATAATTTTTTTCATTTGGTTGCTGTGTTATTGTTTTAATTTATTGAATGCTGTGAAATTTTAGCTCCAATTTTCAATATTTTTCAATTGGCTCCGATATGTCGAAACAAAGAAATATAGTTGAGAACCAATGAACAAGCATCGATAAACTGACACATGAAACTGCTCCTTATTCGAATCATTTTATGCATTTGGACAATGTTCTTTTTAATTAAATGCCCTAGCCCTGATGGAAGCGGCATCCTTTTGTGGAGCGCAGCAAAGCAAAAGATAAAGCGGACAGCAGGAAAGGGCTCCTGATTATAAATCACTTAATTGATATTATTGCTTAAATTCCATAATACTCGAAATTCCAGTGAGCGGAATCACAGCCCAGCGTGGGCGCGAGTTGAGTTCATATCCAAGTTCGTAAACCGCTTTTTCCAGAATGCAATATTTGAGTAAAAAGTCGATTTCTTTTCTATAACCAATGTTTAAATTTCCGGCCTGTGCGACTTCAGTATACGTTTGGATGAACACGCCGACGAAATATTTGAACAGGATTTCCCCGGCCTGGAACAGTTCTTTCTGGTCGTATGGATATTTGTCTTTGTTGTTAAAAATCGTCGCATAAATTGAATAATGGAACGAGCGGAACATGCCGGCCACATCTTTCAATGGCGGCTGCTTCACTTTTCGATCGCGGATCGTACTTTCAGGCTCTCCTTCAAAATCCAGCAAATAAAAGTCGTCGCCATTCACCAAAACCTGCCCTAAATGGTAATCACCGTGAATCCTGATGCGTTCCGATTTCATCTTTGTCCAGTCGAAATCGAGGAATAATTTACGGATTTCCTTTTTGTTGTCAAGAAATTGATTTGCAAGTTCAAGCGCAAGCCCGTCGAGTTTGTGCAGATTATTTTCGAGTATGTTTAAGCGGTTTTGAAACTGATAGGTCAGGCGATTTTTGAGCCAAACGGTATAATCGCCGTTGTAAGTCGTTGGCGTAAAAGCCGTATCGTGAATATCGCTTCCAAGGGCGATGTGCATTTCTGCGGTACGCGTGGCTAAAGTATGCATTCGCATGAAAATGCTCAATCCCGCCCAATCAATTATTTCGTGCGGCACTTCGTTGATTTTCAGTCTTTTGAACAAGTCAATATCAGGTAGTTTCGCAACTTTTATTTTCTTGGTTTTGAGGTTATCGAAAACACGGTCAACTTCTTCAAGCATAAATTGCCAGGCATCGCCCTGGTTTGGAACGAGTTCCTGCATGAGTCCAAGCGTCATATTTCCTTCGGATAAATTCACGCTGATGCTGCCTTTGTAAGCGGGCGAGCTTTTGAAATCCATGCGTTCGGTTAAGAAGCGGCTGATTTCATAATCCGGGTTGGTGCTCATATAAATGCGTCGGAAGATCTTTAAGACTAAAGTTCCGTTGTAAATGATCGATGTATTGCTTTGCTCAACACCCATGAATTTCGAACTCACATATTCGGTTTCTTCGAGCTTTTCGCCGCGGTGGAATTTAACTTTATGGTCTTTTGTTTTTTCACTTACAATTTTATCAAACAGCAGTTTACGGAAATCTTCCTGATGCAAAGCATCAACTAAAAAACCTTCCTGTCCGTTCATTTTTACAGGAGCAATGATGGTATTCGTATCAAGCTCTTCTTCCGACATGAATGAAATTGGCATGAAATAATGCTGGTAAAAAGCTTCCTTGAAATTCACTTCCAGCAACACACCGAAATAGGTATTTTTCTTTGAGGTAATTTTGAAAGAATCTACGATCTCAATATACTTTAATGTGCTGGCTTTTCCGCCATACCAACGCTTGTTGACAATGTATTGCTCTAAAATATCAGATGAAAATATCTTGACAAATTCAGGATCTTCAAGGGCATTTTTCCAGTCGGTTTTAAATACAAACGGATTTTGGAATCCATCCTCATTGATTTTATTTTCTATCATTGCCTTTGAATTTTAAACAAGTGAAACGGAAGTGCCGGGTGCAATTCGACAAAATTCCATTCTTTATCCCAAATGTAACTGTTTCCGGTGATTAAATCATGAACTCTTATGGGTTGGTTTCCAATAGATTTTAATGGCAGGCGAACAGTCGCTTGTTTCGGGTAATAAGGATCCAGGCTAACAATCATTAATGTTTCATCTTCCTTATCATCATCATATTTATAATACGCAATGACCTGGTCACTTGTCGTGTCGCAGAATACGATATTGTTAGTTTGTTGCAATGAAGGACGTTCTTTCCTGATGTGGTTCAGTCGCGAAATCACGGTGGTCAGTTTATTTGTTTTATTCCAATCCCATTTGATGAATTCGTATTTTTCAGAATCGAGGTATTCCTCTTTTCCTGGTATTGCTGCCGAAACCATGTATTCGAAAACCGGCCCGTAAATCCCGACACTCGAACTCAGCGTTGCTGCTAAAAAATATTTTTGCAAATGCACCGCTTCGTTGCTGCCTTGAAGCGCATACGGATTGATATCAGGCGTATTCGGCCAGAAATTCGGGCGGTAAAATTCTTTTTGTTCCGTCTGGGTAAGTTCGGTGACGTATTCAATGAGTTCCTTTTTGGAATTCCGCCAGGTGAAATAAGTGTATGATTGCGAAAAGCCTTGTTTGGCCAGCTCATTCATGATTTTAGGACGCGTAAAAGCTTCGGCCAAAAACAACACATCGGGATGTTTTTTTTTGATTTCGGCGATTAGCCAGCCCCAGAAATAAAACGGCTTTGTATGCGGATTGTCTACACGGAAAATATGGATTCCGCATTCTTCGATCCAGAATAATGCTACGTCTAAAAGTTCTTTCCAGAGGTTTTTCCAATCTGTGCTTTCAAAATAAATCGGTTGGATGTCCTGGTATTTTTTTGGCGGATTCTCGGCATATTGCACTGTTCCGTCCGGACGCCATTTGAACCATTGTGGAAAATCTTTTACATACGGATGATCGGGCGCAGCCTGCAAAGCATAATCCATCGCCACTTCAATGCCGAGTTCCTTTGCTTTGTTGACCAATGCTTTAAAATCGTCAATCGTTCCGAGTTCAGGATGTGTCGATTTGTGCCCGCCATATTGTGATCCGATTCCCCATGGCGAACCCACATCGCCTTTCAGCGCGTTCGTTGCATTGTTTTTTCCTTTGCGGTTGACTTCCCCTATAGGATGGATCGGCGGAAAATACAACGTGTCAAAACCCATCGAAGCCACTCTTGGCAATAAGCGTTCACAGTCTTTAAAAGTACCGTGCTTGCCGTCGATTTCTGAAGCCGAGCGTGGGAAAAATTCATACCAAGTACTGAATAAAGCTTTCGGCCTATCTACGTAAACCTTCAACGCAATCGATTGATTGGCGAGATAACGGACAGGATATTTTTTGAAGATTGCTGTCAATTCGTGCGACATTGCCGTTTCAATAGCTTTGTCATAGTCTTTTTCGTTTGCAAATGATTTGGCGGCGGTTTTAAGATAAGCGGCTTCTAGTTTATCGGCACTTTTTAAAATTGCATTGACATACTCTGCACCTTCAAGCAATTCTGATTTTACATGCTGGTTGTCCTGGATCTTTCGTTCGGTGCCGTGTTGCCAGTTCAATGCATAATCGACCCAACCTTCAACAAAATAAGTATAATGGCCTTGTTTTTCAACTTTGAATTCGGCTGTCCAAGCATCATTTTCAGTGGCTTGCATCCGCACTTCCTGCCAATTGTCATCGTTCTCATGTTTGAATTTGACGCAGCATTCGATGACATCGTGCCCATCTGAAAAAACATCTGCAGTAACAGTAACGGTTTGGCCTGTAATTCTCTTGATAAAAAAAGCGCCGCTGTCGAGTTGCGGTAAAACGTTTTCAATAACTATTCGGGTTTGATTCTGCATTTTATGTTTTATTTATGACTTCTAAATTTAATAAAATTTGCATAAAATAATAACTTGCATGGAAAATTAGTGAAATGGCAAAGAAATCAAAGAAAGCGGCTCAATCGTTGAAAATTCCTAAGTTTATTATTGCCTCTGCTAAATTTTTAGCGTTTATTTCACCGAAACTGGCCGTGCTTTTTGCCGCGAGATTATTCACAACCCCGATGAAACACAAGATTCCGAAACGTGAAATCGAAATGGACGCCAATAGTTTGCAAAAAACGATAAACATTCCTTCTATCCAAAAAGATATTGTTGTTTATAAATACGGAACTTCAGATAAAAAAACCCTGCTGGTTCACGGTTGGTCAGGGCGCGGCACACAACTCGTGAAATTTGCAGATGAATTGATCAAGCAAGGCTATTCCACCATCAGTTTTGACGCGCCTGCCCACGGAAAATCGGAAGGAAAAACCACGATCATGACCGAGTTCATTGAAAGCATCCTCGAAATTGAAAAACAATTCGGCCCGTTTGAAGCAGCAATCGGCCATTCGCTTGGTGGAATGTCATCGTTAAATGCGGTAAAAAGAGGCTTAAAAATCAATCATCTGGTGACAATTGGAAGCGGCGATATTGTAAGCGATATTATAGACGATTTTATTTTACAACTCGGATTGAAACACAAATTCAGCGCTTTGCTCCGCGAGCATTTTGAAAAGAAAATACAGCAATCCATGGACAGCTATTCTGCGTATATAGCGGCAGGGAAAACCGAAATCCCGGTACTTGTTATTCACGACAACGACGATGAAGATGTTCCTGTAAAAGCCGGGATCCACATCCACAAACATCTCAAAAACGGACAACTAATGATCACCAAAGGGCTCGGACACCGCAAAATTCTCGGCAATGACGAAGTGATCCAAAAAACAATCAACTTTATTAAAAATTAAACCATGAAAAAATTAGCATTCTTATTTATGATCCTGTTTTCAATGGCTTCTTGCCAAGGGCAGGAAAAGAAAAAACCCACACCTCCTGCCACACCAACGCCGCCAACTGGTAAAGTGGTAAAGACAGATGAGGAATGGAAAAAAGTTTTAACGCCGGATCAATATGCGGTTTTGCGCGAAAAAGAAACCGAAAGGCCATTTACAGGGGACTATGTCAATACCTTCGAAAAAGGAAAATACGTTTGTGCCGCCTGCGGCAATGTCATTTTCAATTCAGATTCGAAATTCCATTCGGATTGTGGCTGGCCTTCATTCGACAAAGCCATCAAAGGCTCGGTAAATTATACGACCGACAATACATTCGGAATGTCGCGTACTGAAGTGACCTGCGCCAAATGCGGCGGACATTTAGGACATGTTTTTGACGATGGCCCGAAAGAAACGACCGGACAACGGTTTTGCACCAATTCGGTTTCCATTAAATTCATTCCGGAGAAGAAATAATTTCAACCAAAAACAAAACACCATGGATTATCCAATTAAAAAATCAGAAGAAGAATGGAAAGCCGAACTCGGCCCGGAACGTTACCGCATTCTTCGTGGAAAAGGCACTGAAATGCCGCATTCCGGAAAATACAATTTAGATTTTGAAAAAGGCACGTATTGCTGCGGAGCCTGCGGCGAACCTTTATTCGAAAGCAGTTCTAAATTCAATTCAAGCTGTGGCTGGCCTTCATTCGACGAATCCATTCCTGGAAAAGTCGAATATATTAAGGACTCGACGCACGGGATGCTGCGTACAGAGATTTTATGTGCAACCTGCGGAAGCCATCTTGGACACGTATTTGATGACGGCCCTACAGAAACCGGAACGCGGTATTGCGTGAATTCGCTGTCGGTAGATTTGAAAAAATAGCAATCTTAACACAAAACAAGAGCGCCCATTTGCGGAAATATATTCTTGTAAATGGGCGCTTTTTGCATCAAATGCATTACAATAAAATGTTAACACTCAAAATTATACCGTTTTAAAAGAATACAATACCTTCGCGAAAATAATGAAACGGAAAATGAAAAAAATACTACTCTGCGCATTGCTCTTCACAGCTTTACAAACATTTGCACAAGCGCCGGCCATTCAATGGCAGAAATGCTATGGCGGAACAGGGAATGAAAATGCAAACAGCATCGCCCAAACGAATGATGGTGGATATATTATTGCCGGTTATACCAATTCAACAAATGGAGATGTTGTTTCCAACCACGGCGGCAACGATTATTGGGTTGTAAAAATTGATAATACCGGAACTATCGAGTGGCAAAAAACCTACGGCGGTACTTTTGACGACCAGGCAAACAGTGTCATTCAAACCACCGACGGCGGTTATATCGTGGCAGGTTATTCTGATTCCAATAATGGCGACATTACGAATGACCACGGCGACAAAGATTACTGGATCATAAAGCTTGATGCCGTTGGAACGATTGAATGGCAGCACAAATACGGTGGCGACGACAAAGAATCGGCTTATGAAATCAGGCAAACTACCGATGGCGGATACATTGTGGCCGGACAAACGTATTCTTATGATGGCAATATCAGGGTTGTGAATGGCGATGTGACCAATTTTCACGGATTTATCGACGGCTGGCTTGTAAAGCTTAGCAGCACTGGAGTCCTTGAATGGGAAAAATCGCTTGGTGCCACCGACGAAGATAATTTTATGACGGTTCAGCAAACTGCCGATGGTGGTTACATTGCAGCCGGTGAACATGCTTATTACGGATATTGGGTTGTAAAGTGCAACAGTCTGGGCGCAATTCAGTGGGAATATGCCGATACAGATGGCAACATTGTTCATAGCATCAAACAAACTCCGGATGGCGGCTACATCGTGACCGGCGATACCATAACACGGATTGGGAATTCGACAGGACATAATTTCGGGGTAACCAAACTGAATGCGCTTGGCGGACTCGAATGGAAAAAAAGCTACGGCGGCGACGGTTTTTTCGACGTGCCAAGAAGCATCCAGCTTACCCCTGATGGCGGATATATTTTAACCGGCGTGACCAATTCTGACTGGAGCGGAAACGTTGGCCCAAGCAATGGTTCACAGGATATGTGGGTTTTAAAACTTAGCGAAACCGGCATTTTACAATGGCAAAAATGCCTCGGCGGAACGACTTATGACGGCGCAAGTGAAATTCAGCTTACTGCCGATCTTGGTTATATTGTGGCCGGGTTTGCGCAATCCAACAATGGAAATGTGACCGGAAACCACGGTGCGTCTGATTTTTGGATCGTAAAACTTGCACCCGATAGCCGATTATTGGAAACAGAAAACATCGTAAAGGATCAAAATACGATTTCGTTTTATCCGAATCCAGCAAAAGAAAAAATAACATTCACAGAAACTGCAGCAAACGCAACGGTTTTTACAATGATAGGAACAAAAGTCCTTGAAGTTCAAAATACAAAAGAGCTGAATGTATTAGGCCTTCAAAAAGGAAACTACATGCTGAAAATTACTACCGATAAAGGCACATCTTATAAAAAACTCCTCAAAGAATAATCGGCTTCAGCCAGGAAAAAAATCAAGATCCGTCCTAATGGCGGATTTTTTTTATGGATTCGGTATCGCTATAATTTAGAATTATTCCAACCCATTTTCTTCCTAACTTTATGGATATGGATTTATTTATGGAACACACCGACTGGGCGAAGGCGCTAAAACCGCTGATTGCCAAATACAAAAACGAAAAACACCCCCTCGATTACCATAATCTTTACCAGCTTATGGTCATGGTCGTACTCTCTGCGCAGGATTCCGATGCACACATCAACAAGCTTGCTCCTGCCCTTTTTGAAAAATATCCGGATTTGAAAGCTTTTTCAAAAGTTCAAAAACACGATCTGGAACCGCTGATAGGGAAAGTGCGTGGCTTTGACAAAAAAGCGGGTTGGCTGATTGAAATCGCAAACGAACTCAAAGACGACAAAAATATTCCAACCAACATGAAAGACCTGGTTGCCTTAAAAGGCATCGGCAGAAAATCTGCAAACGTCATCATGCGCGAAGCAGAAGTCAAATCCGAAGGCATCATGGTCGACCTGCATGTGCTTCGCGTAGTGCCGCGCCTCGGAATTTCCCAAGCCAAAACCGGAGACAAACTCGAAAAAGATTTAATGGCGGTATTGCCGCAGGACTTATGGAGCGACGTTGGGATGGCGATTTCCTTTTTAGGCCGCGAAACGTGCCGCCCTACAAACCCTAAACATTCCGAATGCATTCTCAGCAAGCATTGTGCGTATTGCAAAGCACACAATCCAGAAAATTGCTAATACAAATCCGTCACAGTACAGATTTTTTTATGGCGTGCCACCGTTGCGGAAAGTTTTTCGGAAAATTCAGCATCACATTGCAACGCTGTCGGGCGGTGCGCGGCACCTTGCTTCCATCCCTCACGCAACCGCTTCAAACTTCAACATGCATCCATCATTAAACACCGTCTACTGCAAATAACTACCCGGGGCGCAGCCGCAGCACAAATGCCATGAAAACAATTACACAAATACAACCCAATCAATACCGCACTAAAATTTCGGCACTAACCACCCAAAAAACTGTAGCCGAACAGTCGCTGCTGCTCATCAAAACTACTGAGATCCCATTAACCAATTCACGCGGAACCCGCAAAACACTATTCGAACTGTTGCAGCCATTGTCAACAAATTCTAGCAACGCTCAAAGCTTCCGGAGTTCCAGAAACCAGCATCAAAACTGCCGAAGCGCTCAACATCCAGGGAAAACGCGCATTAAAGGTTCATCAGAAAATAAGAGAGAAACCCCAACGATCTCAGCATCACAATAAAGCTCGACCGTCAGGCCGACTTCTTCCAGGAATTGATTACCTTATTACAATCAATTCCACTTTACAATCCAAACGAAGCAGATTTAAAAACAGCTGCTTTAATTTCTTTGCGACAACAATTAAATATCGCCAACAAAGCAGTTATCACACCACATACGCCTACAGCAATGCACTGATTTCAAGAGATAAATTGATATACGGCAAGAAAACAGGAATTTTAGATCTGCCTTATAATGTCAAAAACGATGTTAAGGCACCAAATCAGTGGAATTAGATTTACAAGGGCATAAATCATTTAATAAAAAAAGAGTTTAAAATTTGAGCTCCTTTTTTATGGAACATCTGAACCGTACTCACTTCTATAATTTTAAAAGCCCAGTTCATAAACCTGTGGCTGCGGTTTTTCACTCAAAGCTTTATAAGAATCTTCCAATGCCTTAAAGCTTGCCGGCAAAAAATCGCCACTGCTGTTCCGGGTTTGCAATGCTTTTCTGATTTGGTACCAACCTACATCTGCGTGATTCAGCTTAAATGTTTCGCGAACCGCCCGCACGTCAGTATGTGCAAAATAAGCATGCCATAATTTTTTACCTTTATTAACACCGCTTTTGCCTCAGCCGAAAGCTTCATTCCTTTTAAATTGCACCATAAAATGACTTTAAAACCGGTCTGTCGCACCTACTTCTTTTCGGTAAACTGAATAAAATGATTCGCGAGACTCTACTTTCTGTCGTTCCATTCTAGGCCATTTGCACTGGCAGTAAGGTTTCTGCCGTTAAAAAGCATCCAAAAAGGCAATCACTTTTGAATTCCTCGGTTAAAGATTCCGATGGCTGTAAAAATTGGTCACGATCGTTGAGCCATGTTTGTTCGAACTGAAAAAACAATATAAACTTGCCAAAGATTTGCACGAGTTTAAAAAAAAAACATCCGCACTTCCAGATCCAGAGGAAAAATTGCAGCTAAAGCTCCAGTATTTTGCAGCATATCACTATTGGATAGCATGCTATCAATGGCATTATCAGTCCACCTTACTTCCATGTAAATCTTTCGTTACAGAGATCGGTGTAATTGCATTTTAAAGGTAAATCCCGATCGCTTGGATTTCCAATCCGTGCGCCATCAACTGAAAAGCAAAAATATCCGTATCAAAAAGACAGGGAATATATAAAAACAAAAACCCCGTTCGTTAGAACAGGGTTTTCAAAAGACCTGATGGTGTTGGCCCGAATTGAGCGAAGCTAAATGGGACGAATCGAAGGGCGAACACGTGGTTCCAATAAAAACAAAAAGCCTGTCTTTTCAGACAGGCTTCTCTAAAGAAAGGCGACGACATACTCTCCCACAAATTGCAGTACCATCTGCGCAGGCGGGCTTAACTTCTCTGTTCGGGATGGGAAGAGGTGAGCCCCGCCGCAATAACCACCTTAAGTCGTTAGTTGCTTTGGGCAACTTGTTTGCAGTTTTGCTTTTAAAAAAGCCAAATACAAACTAATATTATCAACACACTGGGATAAAGAAATTTTTTAATAAAGAAAGAAAGTTTATTCCTGCCCTTTCGGGCAGG
>NZ_FNEZ01000003.1:0-181789 GCF_900100375.1 Flavobacterium noncentrifugens
AACTCAGTCCGCTTGAACCGCAACTTCTCAAATGCGAGAAACGTTAACTGCAATTTTACCGAACCAAAATCGTTCATAACAAAAATAGAAAACCCAGGCATGAAAAAAATTCATTTATTATTTGCGCTATTTCTTCTCTGCTCAAATACGTATTCGCAAACAGATTTAAATATTCCTAGAAAATTTCCAACCGAAAATGGAACGTTTACTTTTCCGCTTGGCTCAAAGATCTTAATTGAAATCAAAGAAACAAGCAAAGGGAAATATGACTATCGAGTTTTAAGTGTTGAACCTATAAAAGAATATTATTCACTAGAGAAAGAGGAAAATTTATTTTCTGATGATCCCAAACAAAATACTATTGAATTGTTTATGGGAGCTTATTATAATGAAGGAAAAGATGATAAAGATTGGAAAACTGTTTTAGTTTTAAGAAATAATACCAAAGAGGCTTTAAATTACAAGGCGGATATTAAATATTACTATTCTGATAAGTTTGAAAATACGAGTATTGCTGGCACTTTCCCGAAAGTAAAATCGACTGAGATTTGGGCAAATAAAATTGATTATATCACACTTTACGGATTTGAAAATTTAAAAACAAATTAAAAAACTGCAGTTAACCGCCGCTAACCGCAATTGCTGATCTTAGGAAGCCAGAACTTTCATTTCCACGAAGAAACATTATCTTAGCAGAGAGAACTCGGTTCGCTTTCATCAGCAACTTCGGTTAGCGGCCAAGCGTTAGCTGAAAGCCATACGACGATGCGGAAAACCGATTAATACATATTTCAGCTAATCATACTTATTTTCAATACATTTGTAATACTATATTAATAATTAATAATTTCACTTATGAGTAATTTTAAAGTTGGCGACGTCGTACGTCTAAAATCTGGCGGTCCAAAAATGACAATCAGTAAAGTTTACAACGAAATGGTTGAAGCAACGTGGTTTTTAAATGATATTCCAAAAGTATACGACTTTTATGTTAACACGTTAGAAATTGACGATGAAGATGACGATGTAATTATCGATTAATTTCTATAATTTTTTAAAGTTGATTCCTGTGGCATAATTTCTTTAATAATTTGGCCATCAGCTAACAGCCGGTAAGCTAATTACGCTGGTTTTCGGTAAGTTGAATGTTTGTTTTTCACGAAGAATGTTTTATCTTGGCAGAGAAAACTCAGTCCGCTGGCATCGCGAATTCGCTTACCGGCGACACGTTGTGCGCAACTCTAAAAAACCGTAACTAAACATGATTTTATATAAGTATTATCCACCAACAATTAATTCATTCAAAAGTATTGTGAATGCAGGTTTGTGGTGTGATCAATATTTAAATATGAATGATCCTTTTGATTCTCTTGCAATAGCAAAAAGAAATTTCTCTGTAGAGGAGATTCAAGAATTTAGAACTCAGGCGAAAAAAAGCGATGACCCTGAATGGAACAAAATGGCAGAATTAAGCGATGAATTAATTTCAGAATATATAAATGGAACTAGAAGTGAAATTTTAAGTGAATCATATTTTTTTGCTTCGTTAAGCGAAAGAAAGGATAACATTTTACTTTGGTCACATTACGGACAATCTCATACAGGATTTGTTTTAGAAATTGAGTTAGATGAAAATGATCACCATCTTCAAAAAGTATCATACGAAAACTCACTTCCCTCTTTTGATACGAGTTGGTTTTTTAAATTCCTTGATGAGGAAAGTGACGATAAAAAAAATTCTCCAATGGTAGCTTATTTATTAAAAGATTTTGCAATTAAATCTAAACATTGGCAATATGAAGAGGAATGGCGTGTTTGCATAAAAAATAAAGGGTATTTTAGATACGATCCATCAAAAATTAAAGGTGTGTATTTTGGAATGAATAGCGATCCTGAGGTTGAGAAAATAGTAATTTTTCTAGGCTCAGTTCTCACTAAAGATGTTCCCGTCTATAAAATGCAATTAGATCCAGAACCGCTTGGATTAATTGCAGTTGATTATGTGGGTAATTGATCTAAGAGCTGCGCACAACACCGCATTTACTCACGCGCTGGTTTTCGGTAAGTTGAACGTTGCATTTTCACGAAGAAAGTTTATCTTCGGCAGAGAGAACTCAGTTCGCTTTTACGCGCATGCGCAAATGCAGGAAACGTTGGCAGCAATTTTATTATGAATCCGGTAAACTACAAAAATTTAGAAGAAACTGAACTTTCAATTAGCCGATTGAAGAAAGTCGTTTGGCCTGATATCAATAGTGCAATTGATCACAATAAATTCATTAAAGATGTAGAACAAATACTATTTAATGAATTTGATTATATTCCGCTATCAGTGAGGATAAATGACCGATTCGATCTTCCCCTATTTAGAGCGCGAGAGCTCAAAAGTTTTACCGACATTAATCTTTTTCACGAACATAGCTTGCCTCCAATACATTTGTCAGTCACTCAAAGATGCAATTTTGCTGGACATCCTGTCTTTTATTGTTCAATGAATCCATTGACTGCAGTTTTCGAAGTAGTACGGAATAACGATTATACTTCAAAGAAATATTGTATTTCAAAATGGGCAATTTCGGAAGGTTCTGAAATTGCAAACCAATCATTTTTGCAAGTTCCCTTACACAAAGAAAATTATCTTCAAAATCTGCGAAATGATGAGAAAGAAAAAGTTAGAAAAATATTTGGCCGCGAGCTGGAAGAATCTAAAGTGAATGGCATAATAAAATATTGGGAGTTTTTGCAGGAAATGTTTGTATCCGACAATTATACATTATCAGCAACGTTAGCTCACAAATCATTGTTCGGGAAAAACAATCCAATAAATCCTGATATAATAATCTATCCAAGTTTACAGAGTAATTCGGTCACAGCAAATTTTGCGATTCATCCGAATTTTGTTAATCAGCGACTAATCTTAAAAAGACTATACGTAGTTGAAATTGTTGGTTACAATAAAACTTCCATGCGTTGTGATGTAAATGTGACAAAATTTGGAAAAATAGAACGAAATAAAATTATTTGGGAAGATCCAATAACAGAAGGTTACTTAGAAGCATACGCACAGGACTTCAAACATATGGTTGAATAAATTAAAACTGCTGCCAACAGCGGCTAAGCGAGATTGCTGGTTTTCGGTAACCGGAAATTTTATTTTCACGAAGAATGTTTTATCTTGGCAGAGAAAACTCAGTCCGCTTGAATCGCAACCTCGCTTAAGCCGCGAAACGTTATGAGCTATAGCGTTGCACATTCAAATACAATTCATATCTTTGGTAGCATCAAATGATAGCATCATGAAACCGCCGTACGATATTACGCAAACGATCTTAAAGCTTATAACTTCTATTTCTGAGAAGATTGGAGAGGTTAATGCCAATTACTTAAATAAGCAATCTCCCACTCTACGCAAGCAAAACAAAATTAAGACAATTCATTCATCGCTTCAAATTGAGGGAAACACACTTTCGCAAGAACAAATTACTGCTTTAATTGAAAACAAAAGAGTTATTGGTCCAGAAAAAGATATTACAGAAGTTCTCAATGCAATTAAAGTATATGAAAACTTAGAAAGCTTTAAAGCGACTGATGAAAAATCATTTCTAACAGCGCATCAAATAATGATGAAAGGATTAATTGCTAAGCCAGGAAAATATCGAACTGAAAGTGTTGGAATTGTGAAAGGTTTGGAAGTTGCACATGTTGCGCCTCCTTTTGGTAATGTTCCCTTTTTGATGAAAGATCTATTTACATATCTTAAAAAATCTGACGAAATAGTTCTTATCAAAAGCTGCGTGTTTCATTACGAAACGGAATTTATACATCCATTTCTTGATGGGAATGGAAGGATTGGGCGATTATGGCAAACAATTATTCTAATGGAGAAATATCCGGTATTTGAATTCTTGCCTTTTGAAACTTTAATCAACAAAACACAGAATGAATATTATGAATCTTTATCATTAAGTGACAAATCTGGAAATTCAACAGTATTTATAGAATATATGTTGCAAGTAATTAATCAATCACTTGGGGAACTTTTAAATTTTAATAATCGTACACTTCGAGAAATCGACAGAATTGAATACTTTTTGAAAATTTCATCGAATCAATTTACTAGAAAAGATTATATGAATGTATTTAAAGATATATCAACGACAACGGCGTCTAGAGATTTGAAAAAAGCAACAGATTTGAAACTGATAACAATGCAAGGAAAAGATAATAGAACATTTTATACTATAAATAGCTACAGCTCATAACCGCCTGTAACCTCAATCGCGGAGTTTTTGGTAAAATGAAGTTTAGCTTTCACGAAGAAATTATATCTTAGCAGAGAAAACTCAGTTCGCTTGGATCCGCGACTGCGGTTACAGGCCAAACGTTAGTGGCAAGCTTTAAGCGACACGTGTAAAAAATAAAACACAAACACGTGCTGATTTAGAATTAATTCTTACCTTTGATAAAAAGAAATCATGAATACTAAATTGACATTAACAATAGAGCAAGATGTCATCCAAAAGGCAAAAGATTATGCGAGAAATAAAAATCGTAGCCTTTCTGACATCATTGAGAATTATTTAAAATCATTGACTAAAGAAGAAACAAAAGAAAAGAAGAAAAGTCTTTCGCCAATCGTAAAATCGTTAAAAGGATCATTTAAAATGCCTGCTAATTTCGATTATAAAGAAGAGCTTAGAAAAGGTCTAGAAGAAAAATATTTGTATGGAAAAAGTTCTCATTGACACAGACGTTATTCTTGATTTCTTTTTTGATCGTCAACCTTTTGCCGAGCACGCAACAGAAATATTTTTGATGTGTGAAAATCAGCAAATACAAGGCTTTACAACTCCAGTAATTATCAGTAATACTTATTATCTTTTAAGGAAAACTGCTAAACATGAAATTATAATCGAGAAGTTAAAACAACTTTTAAATATAATTGGGATTTTAGAGATGAATAATGAAGTAGTAATAGAAGCATTGAACTCAAAATTTAAGGATTTTGAAGATGCACTACAAAATTTCGCTGCTGTTAATCATGGAGAAATAAAAATTATTATTACTAGGAATGTAAGAGATTTTCAGAAAAGTGGATTAGCTGTTTCAACTCCGGAAATGTATCTAAGAAAATAAGCCAGCCACTAACAGCGGCTAAGCGAGATTGCTGGTTTTTGGTAACCGGAAATTTTATTTTCACGAAGAAAGTTTTATCTTGGCAGAGAAAACTCAGTCCGCTGGCATCGCAACCTCGCTTAAGCCGCGAAACGTTATGCGAATTAGAACTGCAGATTCAGAAAACTAACGCAACACAACTAACTGCGAACTATAAAAACCTCAAATGAATAGATTTCAAAACATCGGCTTTTTTATTTCCTTTATTTATATATGTTACGTTTATTGGTTTAATTACAAAGAAGAAAATTTCCATAATCGAAAGCGTTTAATAATAAATTTTGTAATATGTTTTTGTTGGGCATCGTTTGGAATGCTTATGGACAACACTCCGAAAAATAGTTCATTTTTAATGCCAATATTTCAAATTATACTTATACTTGTAATTGATTGGGTTTTTCGAAAAACTATAAAACGAAATTTCTATCCATGCAGCGGATACGGAATGTTACCTAAAAACTCAACAATATTTGATGCATTGATTACCTTGTTGATTTTATTAATAAATATATTTTTGCCAGTAATCTTATTAAATTTGATTGTTAATAGTAGAGCGTTTGATAATTAATTCGCATAACCGCCGCTTCAAGAACTTGCTGGTTTTTTGGTAATCGAATGCTTTGTTTTCACGAAGAATGTTTTATCTTGGCAGACAGAACTCAACTCGCTGGAATCGCAAATTCGTGAAGCGGCAAAACGTTAGGTGAAATTATTTGAAACTGCATAGAAATCTTGTCACAATGGAATTCATGACTGAAAATGGAGAAGAATATATTCTAATATCCGAACAAAGTCACTTGGACGAAATAATTAATCGAATTTATGAGCAAAAGCCATTTGCTAATCAATTCAAGTTTTCTAAAAGAGATTTTTTTATTGCCCTGCTTGAGTTATTAAAAGTCAATCATGCAGACTTCGAAAAAAAATATTTCTATTACGATTCATTAAGAAAAATCCATATTTCAGAAAGTGAATTTGGTTACGTTTGGATAAGTACTTATGGGTTAATTGCAAAAAATAAAGCGACTAAAAATCGTGCTGTCAATTCTTGTCTAAATCAGTATGAAGTAATATCACTACTTTTTAAACGAGCTATTGAAGTTATTGAAGATGAGCGAGTTTATAATATTGATTCCTATAGTTCAGGCCTTCTTAGCAAATTATCACCTGCAATATTTCATAACTTAACATTTTATATTGAAGTATTTTGCAAAGCTTACCTTTCATTAACTGGCACGCAAATTTCACACACGCACAGTCTATCTTTAATTTATCAGAAGACTGTTGAAACAATGGTCAGCAAGAAGCATAATGATTCGCTTTTCCAAATATTAGTATTAGATCCACTTTATAAATTTGTTGATCACCTGGGTAAAATTCCAGGAAACTTTAAAGAACAGTATATTAAATATGATGACAATCCATTGGATGATACAATCATTTTATTTGAACCAGAAGGTCTATCTGAAATGATAGTAATACTTGAACTATCTGTAGATTTTATAAATGATTATTTTTATATCGGTAACAAAACACATTACTTGAAAACAAATGTCTTTCAAAGAATGTTAGAAAAAGCAGATACAGAAGAAAAGAAGAAAAAAATCCGTGAAATGTATCCTCATTTAGACAATGGTGCGTAAATTATAACTTCACCTAACCGCCTGTAAGCTAATTGCACTTGTTTTGAGTTGCCGGAAAGTTGTTGTTTCACGAAGAATGTTTATATTTAGCAGAGAAAACTCAGCTCGCTTGCATCGCGAATTCGCTTACAAGCAAAACGTTGTGCGCTAGTTTTGGCCGAATCCATAAGACAACATAATGAAATTAATAAATCAGGTTTTAGAATTCTTAGGCTTAGCTACAATAGTTAGCTTCAGTACATTTGCGTTAATAAAATATTTTTCAAAACAAATTTTCGAAAACTATTTACAAAAAAGACTAGAATCACACAAGAGTGAATTAGAAAAACTAAATATATCACATCAAATTCAATTCTCTTCACTTCATGCGCAAAGAGCACAAATCATAAAAAATCTATATGACTATTTATATGATTATAAAACATCAGTTTTAAGTTTCTTTGATGAGGAATTAGATTCAAATAATCCAGAAGAAAATCTGAAATTTAAATTGCAACAATGGACAAATGCAGTATTAAACTTTAATAATGCTTACCATAAAAATAAAATTTTCTTTTCTTTTTCCGATTCAAATCTAATTAATGAAATACACAATGAAATGAGTAAGATTAACTATCACACGCAAAATTTTCTGATGTCTTACAAATACGTTCAAGAACAAATTAATGCAATTAATAATCAAACGCCAGAATACATAAAACTACAGGATGAAAGTGACGTTCTAATTGATAAGATTTTTGAACTAGAAGTGATATTAGAGAATCAATTTAGACTTTTGTTGGGTGTAGAATTAAAGAATTAAACCAGCGCACAACAGCCGGTAAGCTAATTACGCTGGTTTTCAGTAAAAATGAACATTGTTTTTCACGAAGAATGTTTTATCTTGGCAGAGAAAACTCAGTCCGCTGGCACCGCGAATTCGCTTACCGGCGACACGTTATAAGCAAGCACAAAACACGATATGAAAGCAGAAGCAATTAAGTTCATTTCAGAAATAGTTAAACCTTGGGAAACGCTAAATAGACAATTGTCAGCAGCATTTTCTATGAATCCAGCAATAAATGATTTTATAACTACTGCAAACTCGCTAACAGTTTCAATCAAACATTTACCGGAATCAATTTTAAAATTAAAACCAGAAGATTTATCGAAAGAATCTCGGCCATATGAAATTATTTCAGATTTAGCTGATTCACTAAAGCATGGTGAATTACGAAAACCAGAAAGGGAATGCAAACTTTCAGTAGCGTCAATGTTTGAACGAAATTCAGAAGCTGAAGTTCGTTTTTTGAGGAATCGCATTTCTATTGATCATAATAATTATGGTAAAATTGATTTTATGGAATGCGCTATGGAAAGTGCAGTATTTGTTGCTCAAAAACTAGATATTAGAACAAATTGGAATCCACAAATATTTAATAATACGGGAGAATTTTCAAATGAAATTAAAGTTCATGCTACACGACAACATCAAGTAGCTTGGACGGGAATGTCATTTGAGATTGTTCAACTAAATTCGGATGGAAAATATGAAAATGTCGATTTAAATGGAGAAGTGAAATTTACATTAACATCAGAATTCTAAGTGCCTGCTTATAACCGCCGCTAGCCTCCATTGCGGAGATTTTCGTCACCGGAAATCTCTATTTCACGAAGAAACATTATCTTCGGCAGAGAGAACTCAGTCCGCTTTGATCCGCAACGGCGGCTAGCGGCCAAACGTTAGGTGCAATATTATGACAACTCATGAGTAGAAAAGATACAGAATTCGACGAAAAGATTAAAATAATCATTGCCCAAAGATCTGGCTATAAATGTAACTTCCCTGGTTGTGGAAAAACCTTAATTGGACCTGGACAAACAAGTCTAGATTACATTAGCATCGGTGAAGTCGCTCACATTTATTCCGCAGCAAAAAATGGCCCTAGGTCAGATGGAGGATTGTCAATCGAAGATCTCAAACGGTCTGAAAATGGAATGCTTCTTTGTCGACCACACCATAAAATTGTTGATCGAAAATCAAAAAATTCGAAATATACTTCCGACATGCTTTCGAGGATGAAAAGCAAACATGAATTCTCAATTTCAGCGGAATTGGGCGAATATAACTATCCAATTAATTGGGTGAGTAGTATTAAAGTGATACAATCGTCAATATTTAAAAATACGTTGACGTTGGACCTTGGGAAAGTCACATTTGTTTATGGTGAAAACGGTGTTGGAAAAACTGTATTAGTGAATCTATTAAAATCTATATTCAGTCAAAAAATCATATCTTCTTGGAAACAAAATAGCATAAAATTTAACGTTGAATCTACCCTTGACAATCCAGTTCTATCGAAAATTGATGTCGAAATTGAGCACGGAAAAATGACATATCAAATTGGAAAATCCAAATTTCCATTTGTACCGTACGATTTTAATGTAATATATTTATATGGTAAACTTAAGCCTTTAAGAGACGATATTGAAACCATTGCACACTGTTTAGATATTTCTCGAGACTATTTAATCCAAATAATTTCGACAATCGGATTAAATTTTGCATTGCGAACGAAACACATTGAAATACGTCATGTTCGAAAAAAACCATATGTCGTTGATCGAATATATGTTGATATTGGAAATGGTTGGGTACAATCCTTTGGAAGTTGCTCATCAACCGAGCAGGCATCTGTTGTGCTGGATATTGTTTTTAGTCTCGCATCTGAAATGTCAAAATTTAAATCGGTATTAATGTTAATCGATTGGTTGCCTCTGCTTTGGTTCGATGATTCAAACATTCAAAAATATATTGACTTTCTACAAAGTCCAGAATGTCATTTTCAAACTGTTTTCGTTGCTCCCAATGCAAAACCGAAAGTAAAATGGACTGGTTGGACTCATGCTCATTTACTAAGAACGGAAAGTGGAGTGACAATTAAACAAACAAAAGAATAAATACTGCACCTAACCGCCGCTTCAAGAACTTGCTGGTTTTTTGGTAATCGAATGTTTTGTTTTCACGAAGAATGTTTATATTCGGCAGACGGAACTCAGCTCGCTTGAATCGCAAATTCGTGAAGCGGCAAAACGTTAGGCGAAACCGTCCGTAAGAACCTATAACAACAAATGAAACAAATAAATTTTAATAGATATCAATTCTTTGGAAAACTAATTATACAAATTGTTTTAGTTTGTCTTTTAATTTTATGCTTATATTGTTTCGTATTTCCAAGAACAAAAGACAACTTTTTTGCTTTATTATGTTTTGCCATTTTTATTGTACTGATGAATTTTTTTATTTTTGTTCAATTATATTACTTACCAATTGGTGTGATAATTGACCAGGAAACAAGTTCATTAGAAGTAAAATACTTATTTAGAAAGTCTTTTATAAAAAATTCAGATATTGACTCTTTTGCGCAAACTTCGATTTACACAAAATCAAGTCAATATGATGGAATATTAATAACTTTAAAGAGCAAAATGAAAGTGCTTTTTAGTGATTTTAATTTGAATGATTATAAAGCGATCGCTGATTATCTCAAAATGAATGAAATAAAAAATTCTGGAGAAGAAAAATTTAGATTTGTTTCATATTACCGGCAAAAAATATTGAATGGCATCGCCTAACCACCGGTAACCGCAATTGCTGATTTTAAGGTTACAGAACATTTTTCTTCACGAAGAAACATTATCTTGGCGGAGAAATCTCGGTCCGCTTTCATCAGCAACTGTCGGTTACCGGCCAAACGTTAGGTGCAATTTTTCACGAAACGAACAAATCATAATAAGTAATGGAACAAAATAAGGCTAAATTAGAAATTGATCTCAATAAATCAACTCGTGCATTTATAAATTTCACTGTAGAAATTGATCAATTTGAAATGTTACTTTCTTATATGCGCATTGGAAATAGTTTTATATCTGAAAATATCTCTGAAGCAAAAGAAAGATTGATTAAGCTATATGATAATTCCAGTGAGGAAACAGATTTTTTAAAAATTGATCCAGAGCGTTTTTTGACAATGAATTATTATGAAAGTCACTTAAGTCGAATGATGTATATTCGAGCAATCGATAATTTTATAACTTATTTTAAAGATGTTCTTGCAGAAATTGTTATCAAAAAGCCTCAAATACTAAAGTCAAAAGATCAAGAACGACTTGATTTTATATTAGAACATGATACAATGGAAAATTTATTAAAATCCATATCCGAGAAAAAAATTACAGAGCTTTTCTATAGTGGATTTACTGATATACAAAAATATTTCTATGACCGCCTTGGAATCAAAATGTTTGAAGATGAAATAAGGACAGCCGAAATAAATTTGCTAATTAAACAACGAAATTTGGCAGTTCATAATCGTGGCAAAATATCCAAAGAGTTTATTACTGAATTTCCAAATGAAGATTTTATTGAAGGATTGTTCTTATCTTTTAAATTTGATTACGTTTCAAAAATTAATGATGTTCTGTATAATATTATTAATAATTTGGATGCAAAACTCTCTATAAAATTCAATCTAGATCAAGTGAGTTATCAATAAAACTGCACCTAACCGCCGTTTCAAGAATTTGCTGGTTTTTGGTAAGTTGAAAGTTCAGTTTTCACGAAGAAAATCTTATCTTGGCAGAGAGAACTCTGTCCGCTTGAATCGCAAATTCGTGAAGCGGCAGAACGTTGGCTGCAATTTCAGAAAACCTCAAACATGAAACAACACTTTCTTCTTTTGTTAGTATTAGCTTTCCTTTCTTGTGAGAAGAAAAGGTCAATCAATATATCATCTGAAAATCTCAAAAAAGAGTTCCATGTTAAAATAGATACATTCAAGATTTCTCCAAAAGGAGATTTACGAGAAGTAGCGTTATTTAGAAATAATTTCTATACAATATTTGAATCTCAAAGGAAAAATACTTCTCAGTCATTTATAAAAATGATGGCCTTTAATCAGAAAGGGAAATTTATTGAAGATGTTTTTGTTCCAAGCGAGATTCAAGATATGCCACATTATCAAATTAATATTGAAAACGATAGCTTATACGTTAAGGAATCACAATTTGAAGAAAATAATTTTGTGCTTGGTGAATATGTTGCTGACTTATTGAAAGTTAAGAAGAAGAATTTTAGAATTTACCAAGATTCGATATATAATATTTACAAGGATTGCAACGGCGAATTTGGTGGCACAATCTATTTCGAAACCAGAAAATCAAGTAAAGTTTATGAAACTTATTCAAGTTGTCCAACTGTTGTCAATAAAATTGGAGAAACATACTTTATAACTAATGCTGAGGATTTTGGCAATATTTTAGAAATATCAAATCCATCAGAATTAGATCCTTCAAAATTAGATTTCGAGAGACGACAAGGAAGTAAATTCTCAAATGGATATAAAATATTATTGGAAACCAATTATGAAACCCGCATTTTTACATCGTTCGTTTCAAATAACAAACTATTAACTATTTATTGCGATAAAAAATCTACTTACATTGGCGAAATTGTAAATGGAAAACTGAAACCCTTGTATGATTTTGGATTTAGATTTTACGCGAATTTTCAACAACAGATTCAAAACAAACAAATTTTGAGTTGCTATTTAATTAAAAGTAAAAGCTATGCAATAATGATTATAAAAGAAAACGAAATTAAATTCCATGTAATCAAATGAAACTGCAGCCAACAGCCGCTTCAAGAACTTGCTGGTTTTTTGGTAATTGAATGTTCATCTTCACGAAGAAAGTTTTATCTTGGCAGACAGAACTCAGCTCGCTGGAATCGCAAATTCGTGAAGCGGCAAAACGTTAGGCGAAAATTTATGAAAACGATCGCAATTACGACATTATTCTTCCTTTTATTCACCTTTGGAAACGAGGACGATACACTTTGCGATATAATCGAAAAACTGAAACTTACTGAAAAACTAACTTACCATGTTGATATAAAAGATGGGTTTGACTCTTCTGGGATTATCAAAATGAACGAAAAACTCAATCTGGAACTTTTTGGGGAATCAGAAGAAAATAATCTAGGATTTGTAGTCAGCAAAATTAAGATTTCGAAAAAACGATGTGGCGTTATAACTTATATCGAAACTAAGGAAGGAGAATATCTTGTTAGATCGTATTATTTGCACATCCTTGAGAAATGTAAATCCATACAAAGATATAAAATTATGACTTCAGATAGCGACGTTATAATTTATGAAATTTCCAGTAATTTTAGTCCTGACTTTAAAAATATCACAATAAAAACAGAAAAGTCGAACGAAATAAATACCAATCCTAAATTAAGAGATACAATTTTTATTAATGAAGTCAAGATTGATTTGGAATCAAACAATTTAGATACAATTTCGAAAAAAAGTTCTTTCGTATTTTTAAATCCACCGCCAAAATAAAATCTTCGCCTAACAGCGGCTAAGCGAGATTGCTGGTTTTCGGTAACCGGAAATTTTGTTTTCACGAAGAAAGTTTTATCTTGGCAGAGAAAACTCTGTCCGCTTGATCGCAACCTCGCTTAAGCCGCGAAACGTTAGGCAACATATCTGAAAAAATCGTCATAAAATGAAAACCTTAAGTTTGTATTTTTTATTCTTTTCATTAACTGCAATTTGCCAAACCGTCGAAATGCAGCGGAATGAGAATATAATCGATGAAAAATATGTATCGGATTCAAAAATTCAAACTCAATTCATAATTCTCAATTTAAATACTCAAAAAGATTTCAGTGTTTTTGCAGAGAGTACAAGCGATTCGATTTTCTCAATATTTGTATCAAATAATTTAAAGGATTCGATTTCACTTTCAAAACAGGATTGGCATTTATATATAATTCAAGAAGCAAAAAATAAGGAAGGCGATTGGAAACCAATTGAGTATTGGAAAAATTCGTGGTGTGGTAACAGTTATTTGTCACAGACGCTAAAATCGAATGAAATAATAAAGACTGAGTCGAAAGCGTATAAGGGAATTTTCAAAACCGAAATTCGCTTTAAACTTTTACTAAATTCAAAAAATTATTATTCAAATGCAATTAAAGGCGAAATTGATCCAAATCAATTTGATTTTAATGATTCCATTAAAGATAAATCTGGATATGATAATTATTCGAAAAGAGCTGGAAACAAAACAGCCGAAAAAATGATTTTTTTGGAATCATCTGGAATGAGGGAATATACAGAAAAAAATAAAAAATATGTAGCGTGGCTTACTAAAAAGGCCAAAAAGAGAAATAAAGCCAAATGATACGTTGCCTAACAGCGGCTAAGTGAGATTGCTGGTTTTCGGTAACCGGAAATTTTGTTTTCACGGAGAAAGTTTTATCTTGGCAGAGAAAACTCAGTCCGCTTGAATCGCAACCTCGCTTAAGCCGCGAAACGTTATAACGCATTCAGAAACAAACCTCAAATGACCGACAACGATTGGAATGATTTTATAAATTCTGTTTTATTAGAAAGTAAACAGTTCGAGAAAATTTCATCTGAAATTCTTGGAAAAACATACGTTGAAAAGTTCAGTTTAAATAAAAATCCGCAAACAGAAATTGAAGTTGGTTATTACATCGCAGAAAACCTATTAATTTACTTTAATATCTTTAATCCAAACGTTCCAGGATACAATAAATATTGTGAATTTTATAAATATGATTTTGACGAAAAGGAAAGTTATGGAAATCCGGGATTGGAATTTACTGAAATTAATAGAACTGGAATTTTATCAATGCTTAAAATGGTTTGAAAGGTAGAGAAATTCAATTCCTTAAACATAACAAGATTGTAAAATCAGAAGTTTATTTATCAGAAAGTCAGCCTAATTTTCACTATTCATATTATTTTACAAAAAGAAGTTTGATTGAAAGGTTATTTGGAAAAAGTATTGACAAACAAAAAGGAATAGAAAAAGTTGAAATTAGTTTGAGTGAAACTTTTGGCGGAACATAAGAACGTGTTATAACAGCGGCTAAGCGAGATTGCTGGTTTTCGGTAACCGGAAATTTTGTTTTCACGATGAAAGTTTTATCTTGGCAGAGAAAACTCAGTTCGCTTGAATCGCGACCTCGCTTAAGCCGCGAAACGTTAGTGGCCATTTGTAACCGCCGTAGAAACAACATCATAAAAAACACTATGCCTTTTAAAATTATAACATTATTCATTTTCATATCCATTTCAGCTTTCTCACAAAAACTTCCTGAAAATCTTAGTCTACGAGACGATGCAATAACTATTAGCTATTTCAATTATTTAGATCAAAATAACTTGATTGCGAAAGAAGTATTTGTTGGCAAGAAGACGAAATTCAAATTACCGTTACATAACAATTTTGAAAGAGTGGACATTTCTAAGAATAAAGATGAGATAAAAGCTATTCAAGACTATCTTACCACAACTTTAATAGACGATATTTTAAAATGTTGTTACAAGAAAAAATGTCCAGACGTAATACATGGATATTTCATAATGGTAAAAAAAGGACGAGAATTTAAATATGCAACTATCGACTATGATTTTATTTCGTTAGATCTTTGCGGCAGTGAAAAACTCAACAAAATAATTGAAAATTTTAACCATCTCTGAAATCAAACGGCCACTAACCGCCTTTAACCGCAATTGCTGATTTTCGGTTTACAGAACGTTCAATTTCACGAAGAAAGTTTTATCTTGGCGGAGAAATCTCATCCCACTTACATCAGCAACTGCGGTTACAGGCCTAACGTTGTGCGAAAGTTTAATGAATCGCATAAAACGACATATCGAATATATTTGTACTTTTGAATTATAAATCTTTGTGTTATGAATATTGAATTGAACATACAAAATAAAAAGTTGGAATTAATCCAATGGCTTTCGACAATCGAAGATTCAACGATTATCGAAAAGATTATGGATTTAAGAAGACGTGAAAATAAAGATTGGTGGAATTCTATTTCTGAAAATGAAAAAAATTCTGTTGAGCAAGGTTTGAAAGACGCAGAATCTGGAAAGCTAAATTCATATTCAAACGCAAAAAAGCTATATGAAAAATGGCTATAAAATTCTTTGGACAGACAATGCGCTAAAAGAATTAGAAAATACAATTGAATATCTTGAAGAAAATTGGACCGACAGAGAATTACGAAATCTAGCTTTAAAGCTGGAAGAAACTTTAGCATATATTTCTCAAAATCCAAACCTTTTTCAGCCTTCTGATGTTAAGAAAGAAATACGTAGAGTTGTGATTTTGACTCACAATACTCTTTATTACAGAATTAATAATGATCAAATTGAAATTCTTTCTTTTTTCTCAAATCGCCAAAGTCCAAAGAAAAGAAAATTAAAGTAAAAAACCTTCGCACAACCGCCGTTTCAAGAATTTGCTGGTTTTCGGTAGGTTGAACTTCTATTTTCACGAAGAAAGTTTTATCTTGGCAGAGAAAACTCAGCCCGCTGGCATCGCAAACTCGTGAAGCGGCCTAACGTTATGAGCCATTTCTGTTAAAATCCGCATAAATTGACAAACATATACCAGAGTTTGGTATATTTGAAAAAATTATTTTACCATGTCAAAAAACACATCAATTTTACTTGGAGATCATTTTAATAAATTCATTAGCCATGAAGTTGAATCTGGTCGTTACAGTTCGGCAAGTGATGTTGTCAGGTCTGCCTTGAGATTATTAGAGATTGAAGAAAACAAAATAAAATGGCTCAGAAATGAACTTGAAATCGGAGAGAAAAGTGGATTTGTAGAAAACTACGATCCAAAAAAACATCTTCAAGAAATCAGGAAAAAATATTTATGAAATATAAAATAACGGAATCCGCTTATAGTGACTTGGATGATATTTGGCTTTATACTTTTGAGAAATGGTCTGAAATCAAGCTGACAAATATTTTGAATCCATAATTCAAGAAATTGAATTGATGAGCGAAAATCCAGAGAAAGCTAAGGAAATGTCAAAAGTCAAATCCAATTACTTTTATTTTCGAGCTTTATTTCACTATGTGTTTTTTAAATATGGAGATGACAAGATTGAAATCATAAGAATACTGCACAAAATGATGGATTTTTCGCAACATCTAGAATAGAAACGGCTCATAACCGCCTGTAACCGCAATCGCGGAGTTTTCAGTAAATTGAAAGTTCATTTTCACAAAGAAATTATATCTTAGCAGAGAATACTCAGCTCGCTTTGATCCGCGACTGCGGTTAGCTGCCAAACGTTACGCGAAAATTCAGAAAACAAACAGACAATTCAATAACTTAATGCAACAAATCAGAATCATTAAATTTGTTGTAATATGGAAAGATCACGTGCACGTTTTCGCTATGATGAAAGGGTAATAATTCAGACACTCTTGACTGAAAATAGATCCATTACATACATCGCAGATATTCTTAATAGACATCGCTCCTCTGTGTTCAGAGAAGTGAAAAAATGGATCGTAAAGCCAACAGATAAATACAATGCTGACCTAGCACAATTCATTGCTTAGGACAATTATTTAAACAAAAGAAACTTAGACAAGATCAATTCTAATCAACGCTTAAAAGACTTTGTTTACTATCAGCTGGAGAATAAACTTTCTCCCGAACAAATTGCAGGAAGACTCAATGAACTCTTTCCAAATGATAAAATTATGTCCATTTCACATGAAGCTATCTATCAACACATTTACAAAAAACGACAATCAAAGCTAGGGAAACATCTAATCTCACTTCTTCCCTATTCACATTCAAAAAGACGTCAGAAAAGGAAGGATTGTAAACATAAAAGCAGAATAAAAGATGCCTTAAGCATTGAACTTAGACCTGAACACGTAGAACTTAGAAAAGAAATCGGACATTGGGAAAGTGACCTTATTATAGGTTTAGGACAGAAAAGCGCAATAGCAACAGTCGTCGAACGAAAAAAAAGATTTGTATACATAATACCGGTAATAAGCAGGCATTCACATATCGTAACTAACGCAATAGCATATACAATGAAAGCACTAGAACCAGAGTTTCGGCGATCCATGACTCATGACAATGGGCTGGAGATGGCAAACCATAAATGGCTAACCGACAAAACAGGAATGGATATCTATTTTGCACATCCCTATTCATCTTGGGAACGTGGAACCAATGAAAATACGAATGGTCTTATTAGACGATTCTTTCCAAAAAGAACAGACTTTTCAAAAGTTACCGCAGAACAGCTTAAACAAGCTCAAGACAGCTTAAACAACAGGCCAAGAAAAGTCCTGAAATACAAAACGCCAAATGAAATGATGGAATTGGAAATGGCAAACTTAAAATATCAATCTTTTAAACTAAATTAGTAACTTAATTTTGGCCTTTGTTGCATTAAGGTCTTGAATCCACCATGCATAAAGAACTTTCAGATCTATCTCTTAAAGCTCATAAGTACTATGCTAAAAAAAATGAAATTGAAATAATTGACAAACGCCTAAACCAATTGGTGACAAAATTGAAATAAACAAAAAGCAACGAACGCCTAACCGCCATATTAACGGCATGTTTAACTGGGATATTGGGGAATGGTTAAACAAAAAATATATATTTGTAAAAAAAATCAAAGTCTAATGCAATTTTTAAAAACAATAACACTTTTGCTGGTCACGCTTATGTCTGCACAGCTTTCATTTTCCCAACAGCTAAAGAAAAACGAGAAAGCTGTTATCAAAACTCATATCTATTGTGATCACTGCAAGGAATGCGAGACTTGCGGGAAAAATTTCCAGTCTGGCCTACTGAAATTGAAAGGTGTAAAAATGTATGAGCTTGATCAGAATTATATGACGATCACTGTTTACTATAATGCTCAAAAAACAAATCTAACAACCATCAAAACCCGAATTACCGAATTGGGCTATGATGCTGATGAAATGAAAGCAGATTTCAGTTCCTATGAAAAACTTGACAACTGTTGTAAAAAAATTTAAGCTGTACAGCGACAAGGATGCTTTCCGAAATTTAATTAAACGCATAAGGAACTTTGAAAAAAATCTACTTTCCAAATCTGAACGGCTTACGATTTATTGCGGCGCTTTTAGTGATCATACATCATATTGAGCAAATAAAATCACTCTTAAATATTCAAAATATATGGAATTCGAGTCCATTCGTTGGCGTTATCGGCAAACTCGGAGTCGTATTGTTTTTTGTACTGAGCGGATTTTTAATCACCTACCTTCTTCTGGCAGAGGAAAAAAGCTTAAAGACCATAAATGTCAGGAATTTTTACTTCAGACGGATGCTCCGCATTTGGCCGCTTTATTTCCTGATCGTGGCGCTGGCTTTTTTCGTTTTACCAAATATTCCTTTATTTACGCTTCCCGGCTTTGGCAAAGAAGTCGTTTATAACAATTTATTCCTTAAATTATTTTTATACGTAATTTTTTTTCCAAACCTTGTGACAACGCTCGCCGGTATCGTACCTTATGTTTCTCATGCCTGGTCAATCGGCCCGGAAGAGCAGTTTTATCTCGTATGGCCGTTCATTCTAAGGCGCATCAGGAAATACCGAATCTATCTGATGTTGTTTATCATTTTCTTTTACCTGCTGATCAAAACGTTAATCCTGGAATTTTCACATCAGATAATAGGAGGCACACTTTTAAAAGCATTTTGGCTGGGCTTTAACATTGATTGCATGGCAATTGGCGGATTGTTTGCCGTACTTTTATTTCAAAAACACCGGCTTTTAAATTTTTTCATAAACAAATACCTGTTCTATTTTAGCTGCATTTTTATAATTGTGATGCTTGCTAACGGAGTCGAAATTCCCCACATCCACTATGAATTTTACGCCCTGTTTTTTGGCATTATCATCTTAAATTTTGCAGCAAATGATCAGATAAAAATCTCGTTTGAAAATCGGGTTTTCAACTATCTGGGAAATATATCATACGGATTGTACATGTACCACCCAATTGCTATTACCCTGGCAATCGTAACTGTAAAACACTTTGGTTCAAGCCTATGGATGATCTATCCGTTGACGGTTCTTTTGACAATATTGATTGCCGGATTATCGTATAAATATTACGAAACTTACTTTTTAAAGTTCAAAAATAAATTTACAGATATCGCAAGCGGTTCGAAAGTATAAATGCGAAACTTTGATTTCATGAACTCAAAATCAAATCCATGAGCCTCATCCCACTTACAATTTACACCTTCTGGTTTGCTTCAGAAATCCTGATCAACCGCTTGATGCGCTCAAAAATGCAAGACCAGTCGGGAAAAGATAAAAATTCCCTCGCTTTGATTTGGGCGACAATCATCATCGGGATGACTTTGTCCATCACCATTGCAATACGTTATCCGTTCTCAATTTCAACAAGTGTTTACGCCATCTATTTGGGCTTGTTTTTAATTTTGGCCGGAGTTATTTTCAGGGCAGTGATCGTAAAATCCTTAGGCGCATTTTTTACCGCCGATGTCACGATCAGGGGAAAACCATAAACTCAAAACGGATGGATTTTACAAATTTCTAAGGCATCCATCCTATTTTGCTTCCTTAGTTTCTTTTGTCGGATTCGGTATTTCACTCAACAACTGGATTGCTCTGGCCATCATAACTACAGCTATTTTCACCGCATTTGCATACCGCATTCAGGTCGAAGAAAAAGTGCTGGGTCGAATATTTCGGGCGACAATATGCCAATTATAAAAAATCCACCAAGCGAATTATTCCGTTTATTTATTAATAAAAAAGCGGAACTGCAACCAAGTCACAATTCCGCAAAATGTAATGATTCCCGAAAAATTTCCAATTGGAAACAGCTTAGTTATTCGAAGTATTTTTTCCTTCTAAATCTTTAGGAACACTTGTCGGAAGCGTATCTCCAGGCCTTTCAATACTGCTCGAATCAATTTCGGCAGCAGTTGGCCCATCCTGTTTCACGCCATCGGTTTCCTGGGTCGCATTCGGGTTTTTACACGATGCCATAACGAAAATTCCGAAAAGCAAAACGATCATTCTAGTGGAAAATATTGATTTCATAAGATTTTATTTTAGGATTAATAAGCATTTACAAATCTCAACAATAATCTGATTTTTAAGATTATACCACTTTCATTAAAAATTGCAATATTTGGCTGTAGCCAATGTGCCGCTCCTAAAAATATGTTCCTATACAATCGGATTTGAATTATTCAGATTTTGCTTCCGCCTGTTTTTGAACCAATACAGCAACCAAAGTATCGCGTCCCATAATACCCGAAAGCGTCAAGTTTCGTTGTTTGTCTTTAGCCGAAAGTGTTGCCCACAGCGTGTCGTGAAAACCTTTCGGATAACGCCAGATGACTTTCATCGATCGGTTTTGTTTGTTGTAACTGAAATGCCCTACACGCCATCTTTTCAAACTGTTGCGCTCAAAAACCACATCGTGGTTGTCATCAAAATACACTTTGGTCAGCATGCTGTCGCTACAGGATTTCAGGTCGATCTCACGATGGTTGATGTTTAATTTTGATACTTCATACCTTCCCGAGATTTCAGGGTGGCGGTTTGGATAATCATACAAAATAAAACAGATCACCATCGGAATGGCTACAGTCGAAAATCGCAACAATGCCAATCCAAATCGTACAAAACCCGAAACCTTTGCCTGCCGATTCCTGCTGAAAAAGAACTCGAAAATGTTTTTCCACTCCATGAAAAACAAATAAAGCAAAGCCAGGCCGATAACAATCGCCTGAATCAGCGCACCGGTTTCAACATCATAAAAAATATCGATCAGGATAATATTGGCCACAACCGGAAACAACACAAAAGCGCCCAGCAACCTGGTTCTCCTGAAAAGCAATAACAGGCTTCCGCAGATTTGCATCACAGCAATGATCAACCCGAATGCATACGAATGCGAAAAATACACAATCGTGAGCTGTTCGCCGCTCAGGCTGCTTGCCACTTTATCTGTCAAGCCTTCAGGTGCGTAAAATTGAAGGTGAAAAATCTTTCGGCTGGCAAACATGCACAAGTCGATTGCAACAAAATAACACAAACTTGCTTTCCAGAAATCGAGGATTTTCAAAGTATTCCATTTGCCTTTTTTTTCTGCAATCTGCCAAACCGGAATAAAAATAAGCGCCGCAAACAACACCGAAAAACTTACTTCAGAAACCACCGAATCATACGCTTTCAACAGCAGCCTGAAAGTTTCATGGATTCCAAATAAGCCGTTAAGTCCGGCAATGGCACAAACCGCTATTTTGCGGAAAAATCCAACATTCATCGTGACGCAATTGGCTTCTGCTGGTTCTGAAGCACGATCATCTGGATCTGCACAAAATCATTGAGTGCATCTGTCACCTTTTTTTCAGGGGCTTTAAGAATTGTTCTTGCAAGTGAAATTGGCTGCTGCCCGGATTTTATACCTTTATTATACACTTCGATATTGTCACACAATTCCGCTATTTCCTTTTCCATTTCAGTAGAAGAACTAAAATGCATTGCTGCAGAGGAATCGCCCAAAAGCTGGCCTTTACTTTCAAAATCAGCACTTATTTCATTGCTTCCGGTTTCTTTAAAAACCAAAAATCTTTTAATAGATTCGCAAAGGCTGAAAATATTTTTCTCCGTCGCATTTTGAAGCGGACTGCCCTGATTTCGCTCCGATTTCAAGATCATTTCATTCCTGAAAAAGTTCCCGCTGTTCATCGCATATTGTTCCCGCGTACCTGCCGGAGAGCGCACCAAAGTCAGCACCAATCCACAACCCGCAATGATCAAAATCGAAGAAACGATCGTGTTGGTCTTCGTTTCAGGATTTCGGATGCCCGTAAATAGATACACCGGCAAAAACACAAAAATCATGATCCCAATGGCAATCAGGCTCATCACATTGGCAAACGGCCAGTGCATGATCTTAAATAAAATCCAAAGGCAAATCAGGCTTGCAGCCAAGGCGCCAATGGCAACAACGGCTTTCTCCCGATTGCTTTTCTGCTCCTTGATCTTCAAGGTAAACACCAGTGGAAGAAACACAAAGCTCAAAATAAAAATCCCCAATACCAGGCAAACTGCCGCTCCGGGCCAATGTCCAAATTTCAATATCAATCCAACGGTAAGTAGAAAAGACGACACAGCGCCACTTCCAAGCATGACTTTTTTCATTGCATAATAGTTTTTATGGGTTAATAAATTGATGGCCTCCACTTCTATTTCCCTGAGTTCGCTTTTGTAAAACCGCGAAACAGTTTGCTGGTAAAAGTGCTCGAAGTCGCCATCTTCGTCGAGATCCTGTTCAATGATGCAACAAATATGATCCAACAGGTTCTGCTGCAGGCTAACCATCCCGATGCCACGTGCACTAATGTCACCAAGAATAAAATCTATTTGTTTGTCATTTAAGCAATACATTATAACGGCTGTGGTTTAATGTCGAGTAAAAATTTCATCGTGTTCATAAAGTCGGCGAGCTCGCTGATCTTTTCGTCAATTCGCGTTTTCCCATCCGGGCTCAGCGTGTAATATTTCCGGATGCGTTTGCCAATGTATTCGGTTTCTGTTGTCACCAAACCTTCGGCTTCAAGCGCGTGCAAAGTAGGATACAACGCACCTTCGGTAATCTGTATTCGGTCAGATGTCAGCACTTTAACGCGCTGCGTGATTTCGTAGCCATACATGCGCTTGTTGTTTTCGAGCTGTTTGAGCACAATGGTTTTTAAAGTTCCTTTTATGAGTTCAGATGAATAAATCATAATTCGCTTATTTGAAATGAATAACGCAAATATACATAAGAATATTATGCATTAATGAGCTTTGTATCAATTTTATTTACTATTTACAATATTTGATCTATGGCAGCGTCGTCGTAAATCTTAAATATTATAGCGAACGGCCGGGCTATCCGCTTTATCTTTATGGCAGCCGCTCGTACCTCTCAGCGGCAATAAAGGATGCCGCTTCCATCCCCGTCGCGCCTTCAATAAAAAGGATGATTTTTTTCAAAACTGCGATACAATCCCGATTGAAAAAATCCTTATCTTTAAAATCCTAAAAATCAATGCTATGACTTTATCCCATAAAATGGTTCTCGCTGCATCGTTCCTAACCCTGATTTCGTGCACCAAAAACGAAACAAAAACCACAGTTACCATTACCGGCGACGCGCGTTACCAACCCAAAGAATATGTCGAGCTCAAGCATCCCGACTGGAGCAAAAACGCCACAATCTATGAAGTCAACGTACGGCAATTCACGCCTGAAGGTACATTCAAAGCTTTCGAAGCGCACCTTCCACGCATCAAAGCCATGGGAATCGACATCATCTGGCTCATGCCGATCCATCCGATTGGAGTCGAAAAAAGAAAAGGCACGCTTGGCAGCGAATATTCGGTCAAGGATTATTATGGCGTGAATCCGGAATTCGGAACCAAAGAAGATTTTAAACATTTGGTCGACAAGATCCATTCGATGGGCATGCACGTCATTATTGACTGGGTCGCAAACCATTCTGCCTGGGACAATCCACTTGCTAAAGAACACCCGGATTGGTATTCGAAAACGCCTGAAGGAAATTTCCAGCCTACGCCGTGGTATGACTGGGACGACGTCATCGACTTCGATTATGAAAAACCCGAACTTCGAAAATACATGACGCAAGCACTCGTGTATTGGGTAAAAGATTTCAACATCGACGGCTACCGTTGCGATACTGCGGGATTTTTACCAACGGATTTCTGGGACAATGCCCGCGCCGAAATGGATGCCGTAAAACCGGTTTTCATGCTGGCCGAATGGGAATCGCGCGATTTGCACCAAAAAGCTTTTGACATGACCTATTCCTGGACGCTCTGGAACAATATGGCTGCCGTAACCCGCGACAAGAAAAGCATCGCCGGACTAGTGGAATATATGGCACATGACGTAAGTACTTTTCCGCGCAACGGTTACCGGATGACTTTCACAGACAATCACGATATGAATTCATGGAACGGCAACCAAATTGCAAATTTTGGCGACGGCCTTGAAGCGTCAATGGTATTGTGCGGAACGATTAACGGAATGCCTTTGGTTTATGGCGGGCAGGAAGCCGGGCTCGACCATTCCCTTAAATTCTTCGACAAAGACCTGATCGACTGGAGTAAAATGCCCTATGAAAGTTTATTCAAGAAATTATTTGAGCTCAAGCACAACAATCACGCGTTGTGGAATGGAAATCAAGGTGGCGTGATGATCCGGATTTTTAATGACAAACCTGAACAGGTACTTTCATTTTCGCGCAGTATGGAAGGCGATCAAGTGATTCCAGTAATCAATTACAGTGCGAAACCTGTCACTGTCAAACTGGATTCAAAATACCAGAAAGGCAAGTATCAAGAATTGTTTACCGGTAAAGAATATGAATTAAAAGGCGACGATGTTTTGAGCTTGGAACCTTGGAAATACCTGGTTTTAGTAAAACAGAAATAAATGAAAATCCGCTTGAACAGCGGATTTTTTTATATCGTTTTTAGCGCTTCAATCAAATAATCGATATCGGCTGTAGTGTTGTAATGGCTGAAAGAGATCCGCAACGATGGTTTTTTGATATCCGATTCATCTAAAATTTCTGCAAGCACATGCGATGGTTTAATGCTTCCCGATTGGCAGGCGCTGCCGCGAGATACTGCGATTCCCTTCATGTCAAGGTGAAATAGGATCATCGAAGTTTTTGCTTCATCAAACGGCAACAGAATATTTGCAATGTTGTAAAATCCGTCCTTTACACCATTGATCTTAAAGCCTGGAAAATTTGCTTCAAGTTGGACAAACAGGTAACTCTTTAATGAAAGGATATATGCTTTTTCACTTTCAAGGTTTTGACAGGACAGTTCCAATGCTTTTGCCATGCCTGAAATGTTGTGGATGGATTCGGTTCCGGCACGCAAACCTTTCTCCTGCTCGCCTCCAAACAGCATCGGATTAATCATTAAACCTTTCCTTACGAATAAAAAACCTATTCCTTTGGGTCCGTGAAATTTATGTGCGCTGGCATTAATGAAATCTATCGGCAATTCCTGCAAGTCAAAAGGTATTTTTCCGATGGACTGAACGGTATCGGAATGGAAAAAAGCATGATGCTGTTTGCAAATGCGCCCAATCAGATTAAGGTCTAAAACATTTCCAGTTTCGTTGTTTACATGTATTAAAGATACTAGTGTCGGAATATTATCGGATAGCAATTCGACCAAATGATTGACATCAATATTTCCATCCGGCTTAATATTTACAAAATCAACACGAATATTGTTATTTTTTTCTAAATATTCAACTACATGTAAAACAGCGTGATGCTCAATCCTACTTGAAATGATCCTTTCAATTTTTAAATCTTTGATCGCGTTTTGCAAAACCCAGTTGTTCGCTTCTGTTCCACCCGAAGTGAATATGATTTCCTGGGCTTTTGCATTCAGGTTTTTCGCAATGGTTTTTCTTGCAAGTTCGAGGATGCTTTTGGAATGCCTTCCAAAACTATGTGTTGATGACGGGTTTCCGAAATCCTCCGACATCACTTTCACCATTTCCTGTACAACCTCCGGACGTATTGCCGTTGTAGCCGCATTATCGAGATATACTTTTTTCATCGCCGCAAAGTTATGAATTTCGTATGTTAATCGGATACAAATTGATTGCCCGTTCTCAATTAAAATCCTATTTTTGTTACAAATTTTGTGATCATGAAAAAGTTGTTTGGGATATTTATCTTGGTTTTTTTATTGAATGGCTGTGATGACGGCGATGTGCTGGTTGAAAACATCAATTTCGACAACGTTTCAGCTGCAAAATGCGGAGATAAAGGGATTATTTATAAAATAAAAGACACTGAGGTGATCCAAATCATCCTCAGTCCAACCGTATATGATGCCAATTTCGTGAACGAACCTGGAGAAAAAACAATTGCAATTACTTCAGGCGATATGGTTCGTTACCGTTTTTACAACGGAACAGTGACCAGCGCCAGTGTTTGCGGTGATTTACAGCCAGCAACCCCAACAATTGACAGCGAATGGATTGCCACATCCGGAACAATAGTCATTACGACCTCGATCATTTATACAGAACCCGATGCCACAACCGGCGCTTATCAAGTAGCGCGCTACAACCATTATATCCAGCTTAAAAACATCACCTGGAATAAGCCGGAAGGCCAGCAAGTACAGGATTTTGTATTCGGCGATTATTCAACATTGCCAAACACATTAGGCCTGAGTTTCAATACAAACCTGCTTCAGATCTGCCCATCAAACACCACACTTTACAATGTAACCGATTCCGGAAACGCAGGATTGCAGGTAACAGGATTAGATCCCGCGTTATTGACTACAGACAGCGCAAACCTTGATGTTCCAAAAACAGGAACGATCGGGGCTACAACGAATAAGCTGACTTATAAATTGTTTGCAACGCCTTTGACTGAAGATGCTTATGAGAGTTATTTCTGTTCCGGGTCAGATACGCCTGCGGTTACCGAAGAATGGACCGCTGTAAGCGGCACGATTGAAGTCACCTCTACTTCTGCGGGAGTTGGAATATTCAGACATACCGTAAGGCTTAAAAACGCCACTTTTAAACGAGGCGAAAATACTTTTTATTACGGCAATGACATTTTATATGGAACGTTTGTAAGATAAGCAATTGCTTATTTTTGCGATTGCCGAATGTAAACTTCTGTAGCGCCAAGTCCGTATTTTTGATAATTGGCATCCTGAAAAGCGATTTGATCGAATCTTCCAAGCATGAAATCGAGTTCTGATTTGAGCACGCCTTCTCCTACGCCATGAATAAAAACAATCTTCGGAATACGGTTTTTGATCGCAAATTCAACATGCCTTTTTGCAGTTTCAGATTGTAAGGTCAGAATGTCATAATTGCTCATTCCCCTGAAATTTTTAACGAGTTTTTCAATGTGCAAATCGAATTCAGGAACTGGAATTTCATTCTTCGAACGCTTTTCTTTTACAAAACTTCTAGGTTTCGGAATCTCTTTTTGCTGTTTGATTTCGTTTAAATTATGACTTCCCCTAAAATTATCTAAATCACTGGAATTGTTTATTTTAATCAATTCATTGACTAAATAAGTCATCACGAAACCTTCGTCCGATTCGATAATAATTTCATTGTTTTTTACTTCGAGTACGATTCCGTTTACGGCTTCATCAAGCGCAGAAACGCGGTCACCTTTACTGAACATTATCTTCGTCATGATCCTGGTTTTTACTTGGAGTTTTCGAACTGTACCACATCACGCCCAACAGGAATAAGAGAATTCCCGCGACGGTAATGTAAATATCTGGCTGTGGTTTGCTTTGCTCGTAAAAAGCCATTCCGGCCGCTAGAAACATGATGGGCAATATTATTTTTCGCATAATTATTTTATCTGCAGCAAACTTAAAATAATAAAGCCCGGCAGCAAAATGATTGGTATTTTTTCGTAAAATTGTATGGAAATAAACCTTGATTTTGGAAATAGAAAAATACATGGTTCCGTGCCTCAGTAAAAAAATCTTCGGACTCGATTGTCCCGGCTGCGGCATGCAGCGAAGTTTGCTTTTGATTGCAAAAGGGGAATTTTCTGCTGCCTATCACCTGTATCCGGCAATTTATACTTCGATCCTTTTTGCGGTTTTTCTGGGCTTTCATCTGTTTGACAAAACCAGGAACTATAGTAAAATCGTTATTTTCCTTGCCATCACCAACGGCATTGTCATGATGGTTTCATATATTTATAAATTAACCAACTTTTAAACTATACTAATGGAAAAACAAAAATTACCCAATGCCAGTGCAGTCCTTATCCTTGGGATTTTATCAATCGTAACCTGCTGCTGCTACGGCGTAGTCGGGCTCATTTTTGGAATTGTAGCCCTGGTGCTTTACAAGAAAGACATGGCACTTTACAAACAGGAGCCTGAAAGATATACGGATTACAACAATCTTAACATCGGCCGCATTTGCGCCATTATCGGGATCGTGCTAAGTGGTGTTTACATTCTGATCAATATTTTTCTGTTTGCCACTTTAGGAACAGAAGGAATCAAGGACATGCAGGAAAACCTGATGGAGAAAATTAAATACGAACAGGAAAATAATTAAATAAAAAATCCGCTTTTTAGGCGGATTTTTTATTTTTAATGGCTTCCGCCAAATGCGACCGCGGCAACGACAACGCCAACCAAAATCAGCAAATAAACCACCATCAGTACAATCGCCATGATCCCGATGAACTTGTGGTGCGATTTCAAATAGCCTAAAGATGCCGTAAGCAAATTTTCATCCCTGACCAAAAGCGCTGTTTTGATTCCAGTCGAATATTTGTAAAGATAATATACCGGAAATGCATATAAAACCGCCAGTAATATGTAAACTCCCGAAAGAATTCCCGGCATGGCACTAAACATCGACAGTTCAGAATTTCCCAATCCGGAATTGGGATTTGCCATTCCCATAATGGATGATATAAAGACGGCTGCGAGCAGCATTAGCCCAATTCCTATGAATCCGAGGATTGATAAAAAAAACGACCATTTCGCACTCTGGCGCAAATAATCAATAGCAATTTCGTTGAGCCGCATGGCTGAATCCTGATGAGAAAACTGGTCTTCCATAATTGTAGTTTTTAGGTTGAACCCAAATATATAAATTCCAATTCGATTGGATCAAAAAAAAAGGCTCCGTTTCCGGAACCTCTTAACTTATTTTTCAAATTGCTTCAACGTCTTGATGATGATCGAAACACAAGCCAAAAGCTGTTCTTCATTCATCACCAATGGCGGTGCAAACCTGATGATATTTCCGTGGGTTGGCTTTGCGAGCAATCCGTTGTCGCGAAGTGCCATACAAATATCCCAGGCTGTCGAACTGTCTTCAGTATCATTGATTACAATCGCATTCAGCAGCCCTTTTCCCCTCACAAGTGTCGCGATGGTTGAATGCTGGATGTATTCTCCAATTTTTTTTCTGAAAATACTACCCAAATAAGCGGCATTTTCCGACAATTTTTCGTCTTTCACGACCTGAAGTGCCGCAACTGCAACTGCTGCTGCCAACGGGTTTCCTCCAAAGGTTGATCCGTGTTGTCCGGGCTTGATCACATTCATGATCGAATCATTTGCCAAAACCGCTGAAACAGGATAAACACCTCCGGAAATTGCCTTTCCAAGGATTAAAATATCTGGTTGCACATTTTCGTGGTTTACAGCCAATAGTTTTCCGGTTCTTGCGATTCCGGTTTGTACTTCGTCAGCAATGAACAATACATTGTGCTTTTCGCATAATGCTTTGGCTTGCGCCAGATAACCTTCTGAAGGCACATAAACCCCGGCTTCACCCTGAATCGGTTCAACCAAAAAAGCAGCTATATTATTTGAGGATTCAAGTGCGTTTTGAAGCGCCGCGAGATTGTCATATTCGATCATAATAAATCCTTCAGTGTAAGGACCGAAATTTTTTCTTGCATTTTCATCATTCGAAAAAGAAATGATGGTTGTCGTCCTTCCGTGGAAATTCCCTTCACAAACAATGATTTGCGCTTGTTGTTCGGCGATGCCTTTGACTTCATAAGCCCATTTCCTGGCCAGTTTCAAAGCAGTTTCAACGGCTTCTGCTCCGGTATTCATTGGCAAAACTTTGTCAAATCCGAAGTAATTCGTCAAAAATTCTTCGTATGGCCCTAATTTGTCATTGTAAAAAGCACGCGAAGTCAGCGTTAATATCTGCGCCTGGCTCACGAGCGCATCAATGATCTTAGGATGGCAATGTCCCTGATTTACCGCCGAATAAGCCGACAGGAAATCGTAATATTTCTTTCCTTCCACATCCCAAACAAAAACGCCTTCGCCTTTGCTTAAAACGACCGGAAGCGGATGGTAATTGTGTGCACCAAACTTGTTTTCCAAAGCGATAATCTCTTCGGAACTGATTTTTTCTAAAATTGACATTCTCACTATTTTTTAGATAAATATTTTTTATTCCTGCTTGCGGAGAGAAATCATCCATATTTTTTCAAAAATAGGGATTATTCTTTAATATGATCAAAATTTCAAAGGTTTAACGCCTCAAGATATCAACAATAAAAATCCCCATTATTGACAACGCAAAATGGGGAATATTGATAGGATCTTATTGCTTATGCTAATGTTGCTTCAGATGTAATGGCTGTATTGAGCAACTTTGAAATCGGGCAGTTCTTTTCGGCTTTGGTAACCAATTCCTGAAAGCTTTCATTTTCAAGACCGGGAATTTTTGCAGTCACCGTCAAATGAGATCCAACTATGCTTCCGTTTTGAAAATCGATGTCACATTTGGTTTCAATCGATTCGATTGTATGCCCTGCTTCGCCGATAAAAGCCGAAAGCTGCATCGTAAAACAACCGGCATGTGCTGCTGCAACAAGCTCTTCTGGATTTGTTCCTACGCCATCTTCAAAACGGGTTTTAAATGAATATTGGGCATTGTCCAATACTTTACTTTGGGTCGTGATTTTTCCGGCGCCTTCTTTAATCGAGCCGTTCCAGACTGCAGTTGCATTTCTTTTCATGGTGGATTGTATTTTTATGTTCTCTCAAATTTAACCTATTAAATGCAAAGAAAGTTTGACAGGTTTTATTTTAACGAAAATTTAAACCTATATTATTGTTCGTTCGAACGGCTGAATCTTCCATTAACCGTAAACCTTCCGATGGGCGTGTCACAAAAAATGAATGTGATTTTGCCATTTTCGTTTTTGACATAAAATTTTGTTCCCGGTACGGCCGAAGCGCTGGTCTGCTCCCAGCCATAATCATTAAATATCAGTCTTGCTTTTCCCTGCGAACGGTTTTCCATTCTGAATTCTTCATTCGTCACGGTATATTCGCCTGATAACGGAAACCGGCCGTTGATTTCATTGAACAGGATATTGATCGTGGTTCTTGATCCATAAGAATGCGACTGAAAACTTACATTCGCATCGGAATCGAAAAAATTATCTTCAGAAAAATCAACGCTCGTTACCGTTTGGTCATTCCAATTCTGGATGCGTAAATAATTATCCTGTGGCGGATTGCATGGCGCTTCAGCACTGGTCGTAAATTCGTATGTTTCTCCATACCCTGCACCCGCGCTGCTGATTCCGTAGGCACGCGTGTAATAAGTAGTTCCTGGTATAAATCCAATGTAAGTATCAAAAAATTTCCCCAACCTTGCTCCTGCTGCCGATTTATTGTCATTGATCGTAGGTTGTGGATTTGTACTCCAGACCACGCCATATTCAATAACATCTTTCCCACCTTCGCCAATAACTTCCCCGCCCAATGAAGCCGAGGATGACAATACATTTTCAGGTTCATAAGTAACCATCATCGGAGCCACATAATCGATGCGCTCAATGCTACAGCCACTTAACATCATTACAACAAGCAAAAGGCAGGCGTTTTTCATCTTGGGATATTTTTTTCAAAAGTAAGTAAATACATCTTATATTTGTTAAAAAAATCATAAAGACGAACACTCTGATGTCAAAAATTATTTCAAGCTTTTTCTTAATTACTTTCCTTAGTTTGTATTCTATTGCAGCAAACAGCCAAAAAAGCGTTGTTCGTTTTGGCGTAACGCTCGGCGCGACAAATTACATCACTGATACGAATTTACTGTTTTCAAAATCACAACCCGGATTTGAAACCGGAATTGTAGCTTCCCAAATTTACAACGACCATTTCGAACTGATGATCGGCATCAATTATGACCGCCATTACATGAAATTTGTTGGAAGGGAAACACCCGAAGCACCACCAGAAGACCTGAAATTCATGCTCGAAAACCTTAATATTCCCATTACGCTGAATTACAACTTCTGGGTGGTCAGCGATGATTTGCAGTTCGGGGTCAATACCGGGCCATCACTGAGTTTTTTCCACAATTACAAATTGCTTGACGAAAATAAAAGCGGCTATTACCTCGATCCGCTTTACGCCGATCCCGACGATTTGGCTTTCGATACCCAAAACAGCAAGGTTTCTTTTAATGTATTTTACAGCGTCGGGCTAAGCGCCGAATATAAGAAACTGATGCTGATGGCGCGGTATTACACCAGCCTTACCGACCCATACCGACAGGCATCAATCTATTCTACCGTTTCAGAAATTAAAGGAAGAGACTCATATTATACCCTGGCGCTTACCTATTTTTTCGATTTCCGAAATTAATGCTGACGATTTAAGTTCCCGCAAAATTTTTAAAAATATTTGCCAATTTAAATTCATAAAACTATCCAATCCCTTATTTTTGCCCCATGGCAAAGAAAAATACCGACAAACTTAGTTTTGAATATATAAAAGTCCTCGATGCAGGCGCAAAAGGCGTTTCAGTTGCGAAAGCTCCTGACGGAAAAGTAATTTTTATCCCCAATGTCGTTCCCGGAGATGTCGTGGATGTGCAGACTTTTAAAAAGCGCAAAGCATATTACGAAGGAAAAGCGACGCATTTCCATGAATTTTCAGAACACCGCATTGATGCGGTTTGCGAATATTTCGGAACCTGCGGTGGCTGCAAATGGCAGAACATGAAGTACAGCCAGCAGTTGTTTTACAAACAAAATGAGGTCAAAAATCATTTACAGCGCATCGGGAAAGTCGAACTTCCGGAATTCGAGCCCATTTTAGGTTCGGAAAAACAATTTTTCTACAGGAATAAAATGGAATTCTCGTTCTCGAATGCCCGTTGGCTCACCGAAGCCGAAATTGGCAGCGTGGGCGAACTCGACAATAAAAACGCACTTGGTTTCCACATCCCGAAAATGTGGGACAAAATCCTCGACATCCATAAATGTTACCTTCAGGAAGATCCGTCAAACGATATCAGAAATGCGGTGCGCCATTTTGCAAATGCAAACAACCTTACTTTTTTCAATCCGAGGCATCACGAAGGTTTGTTGCGGACTTTAATGATTAGAACCGCTTCAACTGGTGAAACCATGGTTTTGATCCAGTTTTTCGAAGACAATAAAGAAGCCCGCGAATTGCTGCTGAATTTCCTTGCGGATAAATTCCCGAACATTACGTCGCTTCAATATGTGATTAATGGCAAGCCGAACGATACGATTTACGATCAAGATGTCAAGCTTTTTAAAGGCCGCGATTACATCCTTGAGGAAATGGAAGGCCTACATTTTAGCATCAACGCCAAATCATTTTACCAGACCAATTCGGAACAGGCTTACGAATTGTATAAGATTACACGTGACTTTGCCGGATTGACCGGAAACGAACTCGTATACGATTTGTATACCGGAACGGGAACGATCGCACAATTCGTATCCAAACAAGCAAAAAAAGTCATCGGTGTCGAATCGGTGCCTGAAGCGATTTTAGATGCAAAAGCCAATGCCGAGAGAAACGGGATCACGAACTGCGAATTTTACGTAGGCGACATGAAAGTCGTCTTCAATGAAAATTTCATCGCACAACACGGCCATCCGGATGTCATCATTACAGATCCGCCACGCGACGGCATGCACAAAGATGTCATCGACCAGATCTTGAACATCGCCCCGGAAAAAATCGTTTATGTGAGCTGCAATTCGGCTACACAGGCGCGCGACCTGGCTTTGATGGACGCCGTTTACAAAGTAACACGCGTGCGTCCGGTGGATATGTTTCCGCAAACGCACCATGTTGAAAATGTTGTACTTTTGGAAAAAAGATAATCTGCCAAATGAAAAAAATTGCAGCAATACTGGCCATGGTTTTATTGGTAAACGGATTTTCGGCCTGTGAAAAGGACGATATCTGTGCCGATACGACGCCCACTACACCAAGGCTGATCATCGAATTTTACCTCAAAGGCTCGGCAGCAACGCTGAAACCGGTGACGAATTTAAAAGTTGTTGGCGACGGCATGGAAAACGGCATTGTTTTCAATCCAACAGCAACAGGAGAAGCCCAATATCTTACCAATGACAGTAAAGTTGCCATTCCGCTTGACCTTTCAAAAGATACGGTCGCTTACGATTTTACGCTAAATGCCAACGATACCATAACCAACAGAACAGACCGCCTGGTTTTTAATTACACCCGAAACCAATTTTATGTGTCACGCGCCTGCGGTTATAAAATGCTGTTTACGCTGAACAACCTTCCTGGGCTTCCATCGGCATACATCTTAAACAATACGCAACCTGCAGTAGCCGGAAACTGGATTTCAAGGGTATCGGTTCAAACTTATAACATCAATAATGAAGATGAAACGCACATTAAAATTTACTTTTAGCATTTGCCTGCTGCTTGCTGCGTTTCTTGTGAATGCCCAGGGCGAACAGAAGAAAGACAGCGTTGCACCTCCAAAAATCAGCAGGTACGGACTGCGTGTGGGCATCGATCTTTTTAAACTGTCAAGATCTTTTTACGAAAAAGATTATAAAGGACTGGAAATCGTCGGGGATTACCGTTTGACGAAAAGTTATTACCTCGCAGGTGAAATCGGAAATGAAAATAAAACTGTTAAAGACGATCATCTCGATTTTACGACTAAAGGCACTTATTTTAAAGCCGGTTTTAATTACAATACGTATGAAAACTGGCTCGATATGGAAAATGTAATTTACGTTGGGTTGCGTTACGGTGTAAGTACGTTTAGCCAGACTTTAAACAGCTATCAGATTTACAATGCGAATCCTTATTTTGCAGAGCCGCCGGCGATTCAAAGTGCTGAAAAATTCAGCGGATTGTCTGCGCAATGGGTTGAATTCGTAGCAGGTGTTAATGCTAAAGTCTTCAATAACATTTATGTTGGATTCAGCTTCAGGATCAATAAACTGGTAGCCAATAAAAAACCATCTGGATTTGACAACCTTTACATTCCGGGCTTTAATCGCACTTACGATGGTGACTTCGGCGTTGGGTTCAATTATACGGTATCATATTTTATTCCGTTGTACAAAACAAAATCGGCTGTAGCCAACAACAAAGTTAAAAAATAAACGCAGTTATTTGATTTCGCGGATTCCTTTTAGAAATAGCCATTTCATAAACATTTTATCGCCGTCCTTTGTACGTATCACCTGAAATTTCGGCGAAATCAACGTGCCTACTACAAACGCTGTAAACGGAACCCAGAGTCCGGTTAAATTCGTGTATTTCCCAATCAGGAAGCGAAATAAGATGAATAATGCGGCAAAACACATCAGTTGAAACAGGAATGCTTTTGTTCTTAAACTCATTTTAATCTTCGATTGGATTCATAAATTTTGCGCGCTTGCTGCCTTCATACATTTCGTATTTGACCAACCTCGCTTCTAAACTTCCGTTAAATAATTTAATTTTTCTTGATGGCTTTAAGCCGACAAACTTCAAAGCTTCGAGATTTGCGGTAATAAACCACGCATTTGTTCCCGGATAGCTTTTCTTTAAAGTGTCGCCGATAGTGGCATAAAAGCGCTCCATCTGAATGTCGATCCTTTCGCCATAAGGCGGATTAAAAGCCATGTGCAGCGGGCCTTTGGTTTCTTTTTCGGTATCAAAAAAATCGCGTTCTTCTATTTTGATGTATTCGTCGAGATTGGCATTTTTGATGTTGTCTTTCGCTTTTTGAACGGCCGAAGGCGCTTTGTCATATCCGGTAATGGTGTAATGAAATTCGCGGACTTTCTTCAAAAGCGAATCGGTCACCACATCAAATAACTGGTTGTCCCAGTCGCTCCATTTTTCAAATGCGAATTCTTTTCTGTTGATGTTTGCAGGAATGTTGCAGGCGATCATTGCGGCTTCGGCCAATAAGGTTCCGCTTCCGCACATCGGATCCAGGAAATCGCCTTGTCCGTCCCAGCCTGAAAGCAACAACATTCCGGCACCCAAAACTTCATTGATCGGAGCGATATTTGTCGCCGTACGATAACCCCTGTGGTGCAATGAAGCGCCAGAAGTATCTAACGCCACCGAACACTGGTCTTTGTCAATATGGATGTTGATGCGTACATCCGGATGGTCTTTATCCACGCTTGGCCGCTGCCCTGTCCTGGTACGAAACTGGTCGACAATGGCATCTTTGGTTTTTTGCGACACAAATTCGGTATGGTTGAATTTATCGGAATGCACCGTCGAATCGATCACAAAAGTCATATTCGAATTCATGTAATTCGCCCAATTGATGCCAGAAATCCCTTTATATAGGCTTTCTTCATTGGTTACCCGGAAATGATAGATCGGTTTCAGGATCTTCAAAGCGGTGCGCAGCGCGATGTTTGCTTTGTACATAAATCCTTTATCACCAATAAAACTGACCATTCTGATGCCCGGCGTTACGTCCTGAGCACCAAGTTGCAGCAATTCTTTTTCCAATATTTCTTCAAAACCAAAAAAGGTTTTGGCAATCATTCTAAAATTATTTTCCATTGTAAAATCAGGTATTCCGTGCAAAAATACACTAAATTTGCAGTCCTAATTACTGAATATGCAAAAAGAAGTCAATAACTGGTTTGCCTCTTGGTTTGACACGCCGTATTACCACATTTTATACAAGGATCGGAATTACCGTGAAGCCCAGCTTTTTATGGACAACCTGACACATTACCTGAACCTTCCCGAAAAAGCAAAAGTCCTTGATCTTGCCTGTGGAAAAGGCCGCCATTCGATTTACCTGAACCAGTTGGGCTATGATGTTTTAGGCGTCGACCTGTCTGAAAACAGCATTGAAGAAGCAAAAAAGAATACCAACGACCACCTGCATTTCAAGGTACACGACATGCGTGTGCCGTTCGATGAAAAATATGACGCGATTTTTAATCTTTTCACAAGTTTTGGATATTTCGAAAATGAAAGCGACAATCTAAAGACGCTCGTTGCTATTAAGGAAAGCCTTTCGGATTACGGATTTGCAGTAATTGATTTTATGAATGTACCGCACGTCATTGCAAACCTGGTTCCTGAAGAAACAAAAACGGTTGAAGGAATCGATTTCCAGATCAAACGTTTCCACATCGACGGTTATATTTACAAGGAAATTGATTTTGTAGATAAAGGCGAAAAGTTTCATTTTACCGAAAAAGTTAAAGCGCTGACTTTACAAGATTTTCAGCAATTGATGGAAGAAGCCGGAATTTACCTGCTGGATACTTTCGGGGATTACAAACTCAAGAAATTCCACAAAACGGAAAGCGAACGCCTGATCATGATTTTCAAATAATATGAATTACCTGTTGCCTTTATTATCGGTGCTTTTGGGTTACGGAATTGCTTTGGTGATCAAACCCGAGAAGAAAAAAAACCTCAAATTATTGCTGGCGTTCAGCGGTGCGTTCTTATTGTCTTTAACCGTGATGCATTTGCTTCCGGAAGTTTATGAAGCAGCGCATCACAACGAAAAAAACGGGCATACTGCCAATGTTGGCATCTTCATTATGGTTGGGATTTTATTCCAGATCATACTCGAATTTTTCTCTAAAGGCGCAGAACACGGGCATGTACACGGGCATGAAGAAATGCACCAAATGCCATGGTTGTTGTTCATCAGTCTTTGCATCCACGCGTTGCTTGAAGGTTTTCCGGTGAGCCACCACCACGATCTTGCGATTGGGATTGCGATCCATCATTTGCCGATCGCGATTATCCTGACTTCATTTTTTGTAAATGCCAAACTCAACAAAACCGTGATTTTTATCTTTATGGTTTCGTTTGCTTTTATGACGCCAATCGGGACTATGATTGCACAGTACTTACCGGCATTGAATATGTATTACACTGAAATTACAGCGGTAGTCATCGGAATTTTATTCCACATTTCATCGACGATCATCTTTGAAACCAGCGAAGGCCACAAATTCAACATTGCAAAAGTTTCGATGATCATACTTGGAATCATACTTGCTTGCTTCGTATAACTTTCAATAAAATCCTAATTATTCCGTGCTAAAAACGGATTAGATTTCACTTCTTGTTCCAGTTCAATGCACATGCTTTCCGTCTGTCATAAATTTGTACCATAAACCAATTACAATTTTAATCATGGAAAATCAAATATTAGGCATTCATCACATCACGGCCATTGCCGGAAATGCACAACGCAATTTCAACTTTTATTCAAAAATATTAGGACTGCGATTTATTAAAAAAACAGTCAACTTCGACGATCCCGGAACCTATCATTTTTATTTTGGTGATGAAATCGGAAGCGCCGGAACAATCCTAACATTTTTTCCTTGGGGCGACAGCATCCAGCAAGGCCGGAAAGGTTCGGGAATGGCTACTGAGATCGGGTATTCTGTACCAAAAGGAAGCCTGGATTTCTGGGTCAACCGATTTGAAAAATACAATGTCATTTACAACAAGCCGTCTGAAAAGTTCGGGGAAAAATACCTGACATTCCTTGATCCGGACGGACTCAAACTGGAGCTTATCGAATCCAAAACCGAAGACCACAGAAAAGCCTGGCAAACAGATGAAGTCACTGCCGACGTTGCCACCAAAGGTTTTCACAACATTACATTGACACTCAAAAATATCAAACCAACCGCAGCGGTTTTAACCGAAATTTTCGGATACAAACTCATCGAAAAAGAAGTCAACCGTTACCGTTATGCCACCGATGCCGTTGAAGGCGCAGCGATTGTTGATCTGGTTGAACTCGAAGATGAAAAACACGGCCATGTTGCAAATGGATCCGTACACCACGTTGCTTTCAGGGTAAAAAATGATGCCATGCTGATGCACTTCCGTGAAAAAATCGAAGCGTTCGGATTGAGCATTACCCCGCAAATCGACAGGCAGTATTTCCATTCGCTGTATTTCCGCGAACCAGGCGGCGTGTTGTTTGAAATCGCTACCGACAATCCCGGATTTACAATTGACGAAGCACTAGAAGATTTAGGTAAAGGCTTAAAACTGCCTGCGCAATACGAATCAAGGCGTACAGAAATCGAAAAAATCTTACCTCAAATCAACTAATTATGGCCACTGTAAAATTAGAACTGAACGAGAAAAACCATGGCGGTTTCAACCTTTATGAAAACGATCTCAAAATTGGGGAAATGGTCATCAGCATTTCAAATAACGAGCTAACTGTTTATCACACTGAAGTGGATGAAGCGTATGCCGGACAACGCCTGGCGAAAGTTTTGCTCGATGAAATGGTGAGTTACGTTCGGGCAAATGCACTCAAAGTGATTCCGCTTTGCCCTTACGTATTTGCCCAATTTAAAAGGCATCCGGACGAATTTACCGATATCTGGAAGAAAAACTGATTGCAAAAATCAAATAAATTATGGAAACAAAAATCATAAATTCAGGAAAATCAAATGCCTCAAAAGCTTTGATCCTTTTGCATGGGCGTGGCAGCAACGCATCGGATATTTTATCGCTGGCACATCATCTGAACGTGAAGGATTTTGCGCTTTATGCTCCCGAAGCGCTTAACGGAAGCTGGTATCCACAATCATTTCTGGCAAAACCCGAAGAAAATGAACCATGGCTTTCGGCTTCATTGAAACTGGTTTCCAAAACCGTAGCGCAAATTGTAAAAGACGGCATCTCCAAGGAAAACATTTATTTCGCCGGATTTTCGCAAGGCGCGTGTCTGGTTGCAGAATATACATCACGCCATGCAACGAAATACGGTGGCATAGCCATCTTTACAGGCGGATTGATCGGAAACCGCATTTACGAAGAAAATTATTCCGGGAATTTTGAAGGCACTCCGATTTTCATTGGCAGCAGCAATCCTGATTTTCACGTTCCGGTAGAACGCGTGTATGCCACGACAAATATCCTGAAAAACTTAGGCGCAACCGTTACTGAAAAAATCTATGACAACGTTGGACATACGATTATTGCTGATGAAATAGAACGTGCGAATGATCTTATATTTAATTGAACTTTAAAAATTTAGCTTAAATTCTGGTTCATTTTCTCAACGATCCGATCGGTAAGTATGCTGTAATCAATAATATTCACAGGTTTCAGGAAGAAATACACCGCGCCGAGTGCCATGGCTTTGTCACGTTCGAGATCACTGCCCTGCCCGGTTAAAATGACGACCGGAATGTGGTTCGTTCGTGGGTTGTTTTTCATCTGTTCGATGACATCGTTTCCGGAAAGCAGTGGCATCCGCATATCGGTCACCACAATATTCGGAAGCTTTTCTGAGGCATTCAGATAATCCAGGAATTCGGTTCCGCCTGAAAAAGATACAATTTCGATGTTGTCATAATTTTCGGTGAAAGCCGCATTAAAAATCTCCTGGTCATCGGGATCGTCATCTACAATGGCAATGAGGTATTTTTTCATTTGAGTTGCATTTGCGTAAAAGTAGCCTGCTTTAAAATGATACGGGTTACAGCATTTTCGATGACATTTACATAATCTTCAGGATTGCTTCAAATGATCTGGCGCATTTAAACATATCATTTGTCCCTAAATTCATCCGAAACCGTTTCGCGCAAATCATACAAAAGCCATTGTTTATTTAACACTTCGCTTTTTTCTGTTTGCAGCAACTTAATAAAATCCTTAACTCCTAAAGGCTCATTCCCATTTCCATGGATTAGGACAATAGTTCCGTTGTGTGCGGCCTGGCCTTTAGCGAGCCAGGCGTCGCTGCCAATAGGAATCAGTCCGAAACCTGTCACTTTTTCTATCAAATCATGATCTGAAATCAATCCTGGAAAGCGGAAAAAAGCAGAGAAAAGCAATCCTTTTTGAAGCAGTGCCATTTCGGTTCCGAGGATTTCAAAATTAAGGTCGGTTCCAGGTTCCAATAAAAAGTTTTCCCGAAGCGGGATTTTCGGATCGAAATGATGGTTGTACGTATGATTGACCCACGTAATTGCGATTTCGCCTGAATCATTCAGCTTCTGAAGCCATTGCAAATCTTCCGGATGGGTAAGCATAAAACTTCCCGTGATCGACAATGCGATCGGTACTGGCTGTTCAATCTTTTTAAATTCTGAAATCAGCGACGTAAAAACCACACGGTCGAGCGGCTTGTGCGACGGACATAAATCGATCGTAAGGGTAATGCCTTTTTCTTTCGGGTAACCATTTACAATTCCGGCATCCTGCAACGAAAACGACTGTTTTTGGGCCGTTTGTATCGCTTTTACGTAAGGCGAATTGGAATAAACAACCAAAATTTTTGGCCAATCTGCAACTGTGAGTCTGATTTCGGATACAGGAATATTAATTGTCTCCAATGAATTCACATCAACGCCGATATAAAAAACTTTTCCCGATTGTTCGTATTTTCGGATGGCCGCAATTTTTTTATTCGCATAACTGCCAAACCCAAAATACACTTTATAATTGCTGATGCCTTTTTCGAGTGCACTTGCATTCGATAAAGTCGAAAGAAAAAATACCAATAAAACCAGTTGTCGCATCGTTTTTTTCTGCAATTTAAACAAATCCTGAATTTTCCGAATTTAAATCAGGACGGAAATGAACTTCCGGATGACGGCTTGGCGCTGATCGTACCATCTTCAACCGCTTTAAAAAGCAAATTGTAATCGCTTTCATTTTGCTGCCTGTAGGCCAATGCAAATTTCGCAATCGCTTTTGCGAAAGTGTCGCTCTTTCCAATGTATCCGCTGATCGTGGCCGCTTCGCCTGTTCTCGCGTGGGCTTGTGCGAGCGCCCAGCCACAGGATTCGGCATAAGCCATGAAATTATTGCGATCCATTGCATCGAGGTCGGGTGTAATCTTGGCGTCTCGCATCTGGCGGATGTAGTAATCGCGGCCGGTATCGCCGGTAGTCCAACCCAGAAAAATATCTGATGCCGACTGCATGATTTTTTGTCCTTCGACCACACGTTGTCCCTGGTTTTGAAATTCGCAGGCATTCGTATAAGGCTCAAGTACGCTCGGATGCGCTTCCTTAAATTGTAAAAACAACGGATCGCCGGAATCTGACATCAGTAAAATAATGCCGCACCATTTGCCCACGCTTCCCACGCCCACGACTTTCATTGCAATGTCGATGATTTTGTATTGGTTAAGTAAAATCTGGCGGTCATGGCTCAGCGTGTTCAGGTAATTTTCATAGGCCTGTTCAACCTGCGCAAAAAATGTGGCCTGGTGTTCTTCTTTCACATGAAACAGCAATGGCGGCGCATCGATGATTTTTATTTTACCGCCTATTTCATGGGTCAGTTTTTCAAATTCGCGTTCGTGTGGTGTATTTTCGATCGCTTTTTCAAGTCGTTTGCGGTTGAATTTTTTCATGATCGCACCACCACTTTCAGCATTGATTAGGGCACTGAAACTAATATCGGCATACCAAACCTGCAAAGCCGACATTCCGGCATATTTTCGCATGTGCTTTTTATAACTTCTAACTGCAGCAAGCGCAGCATTTTTAGAGTCTTTCCGGGAAAATCCCTTAGAACAACCGGCGATAACAAAACTCGCAGCAAGCCTTTTGACATCCCATTCCCAGGGCGCAATCGTGGTTTCATCAAAATCATTGATGTCGAAAATGATTTTGCGTTCCGGAGTCGCAAACCCACCAAAATTCATCAGGTGGCAATCGCCGCAAATCTGCAAATGCAGGCCCGTTGCGTTGCAACGCGAAAGATCGGCAGCCATGACAGCAGCGGCACCACGGTAATAACCAAAAGGCGATTCGAGCATTCTTTCATAATAAATGGGCAGCAGCAACCCGATGCGGTTTTTGGTTTGTTCCTGATGAATGTCTAAAGTATCGGGGCGGTCGTCTGTACATAATATGGCGTGTGATTTTCTCGGACACCGCTTTCTGAGACGTTTTCCAGATTTGAATTTTTCTTTCTTTGCCGCTTTGAGTTCCGGGACACTGGTTTTTGGGTCGTTTTCCGTTTCCATGATTGTTTATTTGTAGGATAAATTTAGCTCGGAAACTGTTACATGATTTTCAACATTGCAGCTTATTGTTATGAAATTGTACAACTGTAACGATTACAAGTGTAACAATGACCGCTAAAAATTGTAGGATATTTGCTATATACCAAACTCTTAAACTGCACTATGGAACATTCCAAACCACTAAAAATTTTCGTTGCAGATGACGATCCTGACGACCGGGAATTCCTGAGATTTTTATTCCGAAAAAATGAGCATTTCGAGCTTATGGGCTGTTTTTCATCTTCGGCAGAAGTCATGGATGAAATTGTTGAAAAAGCCAACATTCCAGACATTTTGCTTTTGGATATGTACATGCCGATGATGACCGGAACCGAAGTTTTAGCCGAATTGATAGCACAAAATACCGCGCCAAAACTGTTCACCTTTATCATTTCAGGTACGATCAATGAAGCTGAAAAGGAAAAATTCAGCAATAACCCGAATGTGAAATTCCTGCTGAAACCCACAACACTTGAGGAAATTAATGACTTGCCAGGAATCATACTTGAAAATTTAAATCACAGAAACAATACAAAAGTGTAATTATGTTTAGCATCGGACAAAAAGTACAAAGGCAGTTCAGCAGCCAAATTATGGAAGTGGTGGGTTTCGAGCCCGACCTTATTGAAAACGTGCTGACGCAATGGGAAGATGAAGAAGGCAATATTGTCACTGCAAAATTCATGGAAACCGAACTGGAAATTGCAGAATCCTGATTATTCCCCGGTTTCACTATGCGGCGCATCGACAGGTTTTGATTGCGACGAGCCTTTTTCGCGAAGGTAAATCGACAGCACGATAATCGCAAAAACAGAGAGGAATTCGCTTTGCCAGTTTTGAAACGATTCAAACCAAAATCGCGAACTGCTTAAATATTCGACGTGACTGATGGTTTTTTCGCCTTTTAATTTATTGTGGATGTTTTCATCGGCCAGGCTTCCGCAGAAATGCAGCACAAACGACAACAGGAATAAAACCAACAGCGAAAGTGTGAGTGAGTGTTTGTAGACCGCAAGAAAAATCCCACCTTTTTTAACTGGCCAAGGTGCATCTTTTTTATTCGGATCGGGTTCACGGTCAACTTCTTCGGGATGGTCGCAACTTTTAGATTCGGACGAGCCTTTCTGGCGCAGGAAAATCGTCAGCCATACGAAAAGCCCCATTTGAAGGAATTCGCTTTCCCAGTTTTCGAAAGTCGATTCTACGAAATGCCCGCTGGTGAAATATTCGCTTAGCGAAACTTCAGTTCCGCCTTCTTCTTTCAGCGCTTTGTTGTATTCTTTAAGTCCGAAAAAAACCTGGCCTGCAATCGCGATCACAAACAGGATTATGAATACAATCGAAAGGCTGTTGTGCTTGATAAATTTTTTCATGATGGCTGCGTTTTATTGGCTGAAGCCAAGTGAAATCAATCGTTTAGTTTGTAATGGATTTTTATAATGATGAATTCTTCAGATTGACCGTATTCGATATTGAAAAAATCGGCAAACTCATTGTGGCCGATCGAAAGCTCGTTCTCAGGATTGATCTTAAATACGATTACCGTGATTCCCTGGGCATGAATGCCTGTAAATTGTTCCAGATCCAATTCTTCTGCATATTCAATGCCGATGCTGTTAAGATGACGGACATAAGCATTGTAATCTGACTGGTTTTTCTGTATCGACAATTCTCCCGTTTCCGGATCTTTTCCAAACCATAAAAATGGTTCATTCGCGGCCACTCCGTTTTCAAACAATGCCGTGCCTATTTCTTCTTTCGTAAGTATCATGTTTTTTTTAATAAAGGTAATTTTCATGGGAATAGTTGTTTTATAGTTTTTCATTCGATTCTTGTAAGTTTAAATACTCAATTCCTACACTAATAAAAATAATTGTAAGTAATTTCTTGTGTTTGAAGAAGATAGACTACAAAATTTAAAAAAAGTTAAATTTTATAATATCTTGATTATCAAAATATTATATGATTAAGCAAACTATATTATATGTAGGAAAAAAGAAATTAAAATTTCTAAAATTTGCACTTAATCGGATTTATTATACATTTGGTCGATGATTTTAACCAAAAAATCCAATTCGATGAAATCTATTCAAAAATGCAAACAAATTCTGATCGCCATTTTTTTACTACAATTGTTATTGACTGTAAAGAGCCATGCGCAATGTCCGACTGCTCCGGGTGACCAAATTACCGCAGGCAATGACACCTGGATTGGGTATGTTTATGCAAATACTGATGGTGCAAATCCGCCTTCAAACTGCTTTACGACCACTTATCGCGGTTATGTCACAGAATCTACACAATTTGACCATAATTTTGGATCGGGTGCCGTAAGTGGAAGCAATCTTTGCGGTTCCTATTCCGATCAATTCGCGATCAGATACAAAATGAAACACCACTTCGCAGCGGGTTATTACAGCTTCCAGGTTGGCGGCGACGGCGGTTACAGGCTGAGCTTCGACGGCGGAAATACGTTCCTGATCTCAAACTGGACCGATCATCCTTACACTACAAATGCTGCGACTTACCAATTGAATGGCGATGTAGAACTTGTCCTTGAATATTTTGAAAATACCGCAAACGCACGTGTTTCCGTGAGCTTTACGCCTTGCCCGGATCCGTCAACGGCACCAACGCAAATCATCGCCAGCGACGAAATCTGTACCGGAAGTTCGCTTGTTTTACAGGCAGCCGGAGGTTTTGCCGCAACTGGTGTTACGTATCAATGGGGAACCGGAAATACAATTGGACTCAATATTATATCAGCCGGAAATTCGGCCAACACCTTGACCGTCAATCCACCTGCCGATACCACGTATTGGGTGCGACGCATCGATAATGGAAGTTGCGGCGTGAATGCAACAGGCGGCGTTGTAAAAACAATTACGGTTTCACAACCTTCAACCGCGCCGACTTCGTTTACCGGATCGACCAGCATTTGTTACGGCACCCCGGCGCAATTGACAGCAGTAGGTTATGTAGGTTCTATCCAATGGCAAAAATCTTCAGACAATAGCAATTTTACAAACATCACAGGTGCAACCGGACCAGCATTGACTACAGAAAACCTGTTTGCCCAAATGTATTACCGCGTAAAAGTGACAAACAACAGTTGTGCAACGGCCACTTCGGCAACAGTTACGATTCAGGTAAAGCCTTTAAGCAGCGCTGGAACGGTGAGCGGATCTGCGGGAATTTGTGCGGGCACCAACAGTACAAACCTCAGCGTGACGACATCGGTGGGTTCCTTGCAATGGCAAAAAAGTTCAGATAATAGCACTTTTATAGATATTTCGGGAGCGACATCAAACACTTATACCGCTGTCAATTTAAATGCGACTACATACTTCAGGATCAAAGCATCCAGCAGTCCGTGTGAAGCTTCTTTTAGTAATGCTGTGAGCATAGTCGTAAACCCGACGCCGGTCGCAGGAAGCATTTCAGGCGCAGGAAATATTTGTGCTGGAGCCAACAGCATTATGTTATCGGCAAACGGCCAAACAGGCAGCATCCAATGGCAATCGTCAACTGACAATGCCGCATTTACCAACATTACAAATGCAACCTCAGCAACTTATACCGCCAACAACCTGACGCAAACCAGGTATTTTCGCGTGATGGTTTCAAGTGGAAACTGTACGGCAGTTTATAGTGCGTCAGCAACGGTAACGGTTACACCACAGCCGGTTGCAGGAACGCTCAATAGCGGATCAACAGTTTGCTCGGGAACAAACAGCACTGCTTTGGCAATTACGGGTTACACCGGAACTTTGCAATGGCAATCTTCTTCAGATAACAGTATTTTTTTAAATATTTTAGGAGCAACCTCAGCCAATTATACCGCAACAAACCTAACTGCAACGACTTATTACCGTGTGGTGGTTTCCAGTGGAAATTGCGCGCCGGTTTATACTGCAAGCAACAGTGTGATCGTAAGCAATGCCACGGTTGCAGGAACGGCTTCGGGCGCAGCAACGCTTTGTTCGCAGACGAATTCAACAACACTTACCTTAAGCGGGTACAACGGAAACATACAGTGGCAATTGTCAACTGACAACGTTACTTTCACCAATATCACAAATGCGACTTCGGCAAGCTATACCGCTACAAATATTGCAGCTACGACGTATTATAAAGCGCTGGTTTCAAACGGAAGCTGTCCGGCTGTTGCAGGAAATACAGTCATTTTAACTTTTTCAGCGCCAGTTGGCGGAACGATTTCTGGCGCGGGAACGGTTTGCTCGGGAAACAATTCAACCGTGCTTACGCTAAACGGATATTCCGGATCGATCCAATGGCAATCGTCTGCGGATAATACAACATTCACGGATATTGCATCGGCAACAGCCACGACTTATACGATTACAAATCTTACCTCAGCGACCTATTACCGAGTAAAAACCACAAACGGAACCTGCGGATCAGCATTTTCCCCATCGGTTTTAATGGCGGTAAATGCCACTACACAATCGGGAACGGTTGCCATTACAGGCGTTACGGGAACAAGCATTACCGTTCCGGCGAGTTACAATAGCAATGTACTGACCGTTTCAGGATACAACGGAACGACTTTCCAATGGCAAAACTCTGCTGACAATGTGACTTATACGAACATTTCAGGCGCGACTGCAACGAGTTATACGGTAACGAATATTGTTGCAAAGACATATTACAGGGTTGCTGTCGGTTCAGGAAGTTGTGTGGCTTATAGTGCGCCGATCACCTTTTCAATCTGTACGCCTGCCGGAGATCCTACCGTTTATGGAACAGGAACCACATGGCGGGTTTATTTTTATACGCAACATAATGGCACAGCTACGGTGGTACCTACAAATGCATTCACTACACATTACCAAGGATTTACAACAAGTGGATTTGTTTTTGACAATTACCTGTATGCGTCTAATTTGGGAGCCAACGTGTGTTCGGCATATTATTCTGCTTTTAAAGGCGCTTACCGTTACCGGCTGACAAAAAACTTTACGGCAGGTAGTTATAGTTTTATAGTGGGAAGCAACGGCGGATACCGTTTGAGCCTTGATGGCGGAGCAACCTGGATCATCAACAAATGGGATACTGCAACCGCTTACAATACGACTGATTCAGATGACATTACCCTGGCAGCGGGGAATTATAATATGGTCATTGAGTTTTTCAATATCAATACGCAAAATCCGCGGCACTTTTTCAATTATTGTAACGCTGCTACGGCCACTGTTACAGCGCCAACAGCCATACTTGGAAATACCAGCATGTGTGCAGGAACAAATACAACCATTTGGACAACCGGAGGAACCGGAAGCATTTACCAGTGGGGAACCGGAACTGTTGCAGGCTTAAACATCATCGCCGGCTCGACAGGAAATGCCGTTGTAGTAGGACCAACTTCTGATACAACATATTGGGTTCGCCGCTACAACTCTGCGTGCGATTCTTATACCGCCGCTTTGTATAGAACGGTTACGATCACACCGCTGACCGGCGCAACTCCGGCTGGTAATACAAACGATTATGGCAACAACTCATGGATTGGATATGTCTATGCTTCGACCAGTAGTGCAGGTACTCCGGCTGCGGCTTTTGTGAGTCCGTACAAATATGTGGGTTATATTACAACACCTTCGGATGCTTTTTCAATGTCTTCAAGCGGATACAATACGCCACTTACCGGACCAAACATTTGTTCAAGCTTTGTAACAAGATTTACTGTCAGATACAAAATGCAAAAAACTTTTGCCCCAGGTTATTATACCTTTAATATTTCTGCAGATGACGGAATGCGATTTAGTGTCGATGGCGGAGCAACATGGGCCATTACAAGATGGAGTTATCCTGCAGGATATACCGGTGATAGTTATTCTGTTTATTTGGATGGTACAAAAAGCCTCGTGATCGAATACCGACAGGATACCGGAAATTACCTGATCGCTTTCAGTTATACATCTTGTACCAATTTCTCTACAGCGCCTGCCAGCATCACAGGACAAACAGCAATTTGCAGCGGAAGCAGCACAACACTTACTGCTGCAGGTGGTAACAGTTCGCCAGGAAGCACATACCAATGGGGAATCGGGACAGTTGCCGGAGTGAACCCACTACCCAATACTACTGAATCGATTATCGTGACGCCATCGGTAAACACCACCTATTGGGTACGAAGAAAAAGTGCCGGGAATTGTATGGAAACCGTCGGTACTACAACAGATTATGCCTATACGCCAATAGTAACAGCTACTGTAACCTTATCTGCGCTATCGGTTGCCGGAAGCATTTCGGGTGGAAACAATACGGTTTGCGCCGGAACCAACAGCACCACTTTAACATTAAGTGGAAATACAGGAACTATACAATGGCAATCGTCTTCGGATAATACCAACTGGAACAACATCACATCCGCGACAAGCGCCACGTATACTGCGACAAACCTTAATGCGACTATTTATTTTAGGGCAATGGTAACCAATGGTGCGTGTAGTGGCGTCATTACCAATGTGATGAATGTTACCGTAATTGCTGCTTCTGTGGCCGGAACGGTAAGTGGCACAGCGACCGTTTGTTCCGGACAAAACAGCACATTACTATCTGTAAACGGTTACATTGGAACGATCCAATGGCAATCATCTGCAAATAACAGTACGTTTAACGACATCAGCGGCGCTACAGCAAGCACCTTTAATGCGACCAACCTTACCGCAACCACTTACTATCGCGTACGGGTCAGCAACGGAAATTGTACGCAGGCTTTGAGTACATCGGTGGCGATTACGGTGAACCAATTGTCGGTTGCCGGAACAATTTCGGGCAGCACCGTGGTGTGTTCGGGAACCAATAACACCACGATCACTTTAAGCGGCTATTCAGGAATTTTGCAATGGCAATCTTCTGCAGACAACAATACTTTTGTGAATATTACAGGTGCAAATGCGGCGACTTATACGGCTGCGAATTTAGCTGCAACAACTTATTTCCGCGCTTCTGCAACAAACGGAAGCTGTCCTGCGGTCCTTTCGGCGTCAGCCAGCATTACCGTAAATCCGTCTCCAAATCCGGGAACGATTTCAGGCGCAGGCGCAGTGTGCCGCGGAACGAACAGCACAACGCTTTCCATTAGCGGAAGCACCGGTTCGATCCAATGGCTGTCTTCTTCTAACAACAGCACATTTAACGACATTAGCGGCGCAACATCTGCAACTTATACCGCAACAAACCTTTTGGCGACCACTTATTATAAAATCCGTGTGACCAATGGCCCGTGTTCTACAATTTCTGCTTCAAGTAGTGCGATCACGGTAGATCCGATAGCGGTAGCCGGTGCTATTTCGGGCGCAGCTACCGTGTGTTCTGGAGTAAATTCGACCGTACTGACCTTGAGCGGACACACAGGAACTATCCAATGGAAATGGTCTACAGACAACAATACTTTTACGAATATTTCTGGTGCGACTTTGGCAACTTATACGGCAACAAACCTGGCGGTGACGACTTATTACAAAGCTTTTATCAGCAGTGGCGCGTGTACTTCGGTAAGCACGGCAGCGGTGATGGTTTTCGTAAGACCTGCGAGTGTGGCCGGAACGGCTTCGGGGAATGCGACGCTTTGCGTGGGCGTAAACCAGGCGACTTTAAGCCTGAGCGGCTACACCGGAAACATTCAGTGGCAGCAATCTTCAAATGGTACTGCTTTTACAGATATTTCAGGAGCAACATCTGATAATTACGCGACTTCGAATCTAAGTGCCACACGTTATTTCAGGGCTTCGGTGGCTACGACCGAATGTTCTTCTGCGGTAAGCAATGTGATAATTGTAACGGTTTTGCCTTATGCACAGGCTGGAAGCATCAAGATTTCGGGGACGACTTTGCCATCGACAAGCGTATGTTCGGGAACCAATTCGATTTTGTTAACGGCTATCGGAAGTGCCGGAGTGGTGCAATGGCAATCTTCTGCTGACAACCTCACTTTCTCTGATATTTCAGGCGCACAAGGATTAACTTACCAAGCTACAGGACTGACACAGACACTTTATTACCGTACGAAAGTATCGAGCGGTTCCTGTGGACAGACGCAATATTCAGAATCAGTATTGATCAACGTGCCAACGGCCGTGACTTACAATGGTTCGTGGAGCGGAACGCCAAATACTACAACGACAATTGTAGTTGGAAACAACCTTGCCTTAAATGCGCCGATCAATGTGTGTTCCTGCCAGGTTACCGGAACTGCAACAATGACGATTCCGGCCGGCATCACCATGACTGTACAGAAAAATGTGGTCGTAGCACCAACTGCGCAACTGATTATAGAGAACAATGCGAGTTTGCTTCAGGTAGATGACAGTGCGATCAACAGCGGTAATGTGATCGTTAAAAGAAATTCTGCCGCCATGAAAGGATTTGATTTTACCTATTGGTCTTCGCCTGTAAAAGACATGACGCTTTACAATCTGTCTCCAAATACCCGATTTGACAAATATTACTATTTTAGCCCTGCCCTTAACAGCTGGCAGACTGTAATGAATGGAAACGGTGCGATGGAAGCCGGAAAAGGATACATCATCCGCGCACCGGCAGACTGGTCGAATACCAACGCAACCAATGGTGTTTATGCAGGTACATTCACAGGTGTTCCAAACAATGGAATCATAGAAACCGATATTGTAAAAGGCACAGGAACATTCAACCTGATTGGAAATCCGTATCCGTCGGCTATTGATGTAGATGCTTTTATTACCGATGCCGCGAATACGAATATCGTTGAAGGAACGGTTTATTTATGGACACATAACACAGCGATTACAAGCGCCGGGCCGCAATCAAACCTCTATGTTTATGCAGCCGATGATTATGCGAAATACAACCTGACGGGCGGAATCAAAACGATGGCATCTGCAGTTTCTGGCGGTGGCACGCCAACTGGAAAAATTGCGGCTGGACAGGCCTTTTTCATTGAGGCAAATTCGGCTTTAGCCAATGGAAGTTACACCGCAACTTTCAAGAATTCGATGCGCCTGGCCAACAGCAACAACCAGTTTTTCAAAAATACGGGTACCAATCCGATAGATCCAACTGGAAATATAAAAAGTAGGGTTTGGCTGAGCATTTCAAACAATCAGGGTGCTTTTGGTGAAACGCTTGTAGGATTTATTCCCGGTGCAACCAATGGAAAAGACCCCAAATATGACGGCCTCACAATGGCTGCCGGAAACAGCGTGACACTCTACTCTATTCTCGACGATTCAAAACTGGCGATCCAGGGCCGCGCACTTCCTTTTGACAACCAACAAATAATTCCATTGGGTTATAGTGCAAATATGGCAGGAACTTTCTCGATTGCATTGGAACAGCTCGACGGACTTTTCTCTAACAATGACGCTGTCGTTTACCTTGTCGACAGAGCAGACAACAGCTACCACAATTTAAAAACAGGAAGTTATGCATTCTCTTCGGTTACAGGGATTTTTGATGCGCGCTTCGAGTTGCGTTTTGTAGATCCTGAAATTTTAGGAACCGCTGATGCGGATGTTTCAAATGCCTACATCATCGCAAAAGACCAACAAATTGAAGTGGGCACGGCAGGAACTTCCATACAGTCGGTTGCAGTTTTTGACATTAGTGGAAAACAGATTTTCACAGCACAGCGTTTAGATGTTAAACTGTTCAAAACAGTAAGGCTTGATGTTGCCACGCAAGTGCTGATCGTAAGAGTTCGATTGAAAAATGGAAATCAAGTGGTTCAGAAAGTGTTGATTAAATAATTTAGCCTAAGTAATTTTCCATTTAATTTAACATTTTTTTAGTAAGTTTGCAACGGTTAAAAACTGCATGTAGGTGGTATCATAAACAAACTTCAAAATGAAAAATAAAATATCCACGGGGCTTCTTATTGCTATGCTTTCGATCGCCGCTTCGGCATTTGCACAGCCGGGCACAATTGACACGACTTATGGCATCAACGGAAAAGTATCCAATAATCTTGGCGGCAATGCCGGTGCAAACGATTCTGTGTTGCAACCAGACGGCAAATTAGTTACTGTTGGGCAAACCTATTCGATTGCTCCAGGCTCCTCATTCTTGATTGCACGTTACCTTACAGATGGTAATCTTGATGCTTCTTTTGGTACAAACGGATCAGTAAGTGTTTTAGGAGGCGATCATTGCATGGCAGAAAGTGTAGCGTTACAGGCCGACGGTAAAATTGTGGTCGTAGGGACTGCTTTACCTGCTCAAAACAGTAACCTTAGCAGCAACATGATGATTGTCAGATACAATACTGATGGGACTTTAGACAATACGTTTGATGGAGACGGCATCAAAATCATTGAACTGGATTATTCCCAGAGCCTAAACGCTGTATTGATTCAGGAAGATGGAAAAATTATTGCAGGCGGCCTATTTACGATACTAAGCAACCCAAATATGGACACTCCGGGACTTATCAGGTTTAATTCTGACGGAAGTCTCGACACGACTTTTGGAGTCGATGGCTACGTGTACACCGCAGGAATTTACAGAGGCGAAATCACCGATATGCAATTTACTGACAACGGAGCTATCATTGCTGTTGGGCGTACTTTCATTATCAGCAAGTACCTAATCATAAAATATGACAGCAACGGGCAGTTGATCAATTCTTTTGGCTCAGACGGCACCGGATTTGTCGAAGTTGCCCTAAACCAAATTGCCGATTTGTTCAATTGTGCCATAGGAACTGATGGCTCCATTTATGCCAGCGGCGGTACTTTTAATGGAACAAAATACAATGCTTTCATGGTTAAATACCATTCTGACGGAACAATTGACCCTACTTTTGCAAACAACGGAACACTGATAAAAGATTTTGGTAATGTAAACGGTGTGCCTATTACAAGCTTTGCATACGGAATTGCCTTTGATAAAAACAACCAGCTCATTTTGGCTTTAACTTATGGAAAGCCTACGGATTATGATTTTGGTCTTCAAAGTTACTCTAAAGAGGGCATTCTGAACACTTCATTTGGAACAAACGGACTATTTTCAACAACCTTTGGAAGCGGTCATGAATACGTGAGGACCATGGTGATCCAGGAAGACAATAAAATCATCCTTGCCGGTGATAAAGGCGAACAGGTTTTAGTAAGGGTCAATAATGATCCCCTGTTATCGACAAATGAGGCTGTAGCCAATGACAATAAAATGTATGTAAGCCCAAATCCGATTACTGAAAATTCGGCTTTATTTTTTGAGCTTCAAAAACAATCAGTAATAACTGTCGATTTGTTTGATGCAAAAGGGTTAATGATTCGCAAATTACTCAGCAATCAAAACTTTCCGAAGGGGCAAAATATCGAAAAGAACACCGTACTGCAATTCAACCTTCAACAAGGCATTTACTTTTTGAAAATTTATGTGGACAACAAATATTTAAAAACACTAAAAATTGTGAAATAACATTCTTAGCAGTTCAATAAAATCCACAACGAAAAATCTAAAAAATAAAAGCCGGGAATCTCCTGGCTTTTATTTTATCCAATTTCAAATTTACGCTTCATTTACCCAAACCTACCATTGCCTTAGTTTCATTTCAAATCCTCCGGCATCATTTCTACATTGGCTTAAATTTAAAAAAACAAGCTCATGAAAAAAATGATCACAATCGCAGCCCTGATGGCATTCACATTGGCAACTGCACAGTAATCAAAAGAAAATCCTGTTTATGGATTTACAAAAAGCACTATTTTTATCGAAGGCCAGCTATCATTTTCCAGTGGCAAAACGACTGCTGAAGAAGAAGGAATAGACCGTGGCGAACAAAAATTAAGCAGCATTACTTTTAGCCCGAAAGCCGGTTATTTTTTTACAGATAAACTGGCAGCGGGAATCGGGTTTTCGATCCTCAGTGGCAAACAAACCACGACACGCTTTTCTAATGTTGTGGGCGAACCTGACGATGTTCAGGAAATGAAAGGAAATGGCTTTGCTGCCAATATTTTTGCCCGGTATTATTTCCTGAAACTCGGCAAGCGCTTCGATGCGTATACCGAACTCGGCGCCGGTTTCGGATCCATAAAAGAGAAAGAAACAAAAGACAATGAAACAGAATCTACGACTGTAAAAGGCGTTAGCACAGCCTTAGACTTGGGCATCAATTATTTTGTAACGTCCAAAATCGCGATCTCGTTTACGCTTGCCAACGTTTTAGAATACAGCAACATGAAAATCGAAAACGATCAGGATCATTCAAAGGCAACAATTTCAGGCTTTAGCGGCGATTTAAATGTATTTAAAAACTTTTTTGATACGCCAACTTTCGGATTGCAATATAAATTTTAAGCAGGTTGCATTTGGATATCCGAAATGAAACCTGCTTAAAATGCTTTTTTATTTGCAAAGGCTGATTTCTTTTCCACTGTCTGAATCAGAGAATTTTAGCAATAATTTGCCATCAACATACACTTCGTAACCGGCTTTTACCGGCACTTTTGTTTTGTCGTTGGCATTGTATTTTGATACCGATGAAGAACCATCTGCACGAACCGTGACTTCAACGGTTTTAGAGCAATTATTTTTGAGGTACACGTCAAAATAACCGCCGTCAATGCTGTGAAATGCTGGGGCAGCCTGTAAAGTTGAAAACGCGAATAATAAGAAAATGCCGAGTTGTTGGATTTTTTTCATTGGATGTAAATTGTTTTAATAGCTATTTAATGCTTTTCTTCTGAAAGCTTAGCTCACGAATATATGGATTTTTAGTTTGTCCGACGAAAAACAAATAAAACAATCGTATATTTGAATTTTACAAACTTCGCCTCATGAAAGACTTTGCCAGCACAACGCTCGATAAATTTTACCAGGAAGCGGCCGCATTTACCGGAAAAGACATCAGCACGATTTTGCCGCCCGGCATCAACAAAGAGATCGGGCATTTCAATGTATTCGATATTGCCGAAACCATCGCAGCGGTCAAACGCAAAGCTACGATGCCGTACAACCGCCGCGAGTATTACAAAATCAGCCTGATTCGTGGGAAAAACAGGACTGAATATGCCGATAAGGTTATCGATATTGAAAAGAATGCTTTGCTGTTTGCCACGCCAAAAGTGCCTTACCATTGGGTTCCGCAGGATTTAAACCAGTCGGGGAGTTTTTGCATTTTTACAGATGAATTCCTGATCCGGAATAAAAGCGGATTGGTACTCGACGAACTTCCAATATTTCGCTCCGGCGGCTATCCCGTATTCCAGATTACCGATGAAGAAGCCGATGAAATTGCAGTGATTTTCCAGAAAATGCAAAAGGAAATCAGTTCTGATTATGCTTATAAATACGACCTGTTGCGCAATTATGTAATCGAACTCATTCACCACGGCCAGAAGCTACAGCCGGTAACGACTTTATATTCGGGCAACAACGCTTCTTCACGCGTTGCTTCCTTGTTCATCGAATTGCTCGAACGCCAGTTCCCGATTGAATCACGCCACCAGAAACTCAGCCTGCGCACGGCTCGCGATTATGCAGAAAGGCTTGCGATACACGTCAATCATTTAAACAAAGTACTTAAAGAACATACCGGCCACACGACAACCGAAATTATCAACAACCGTGTGTTGCAGGAATCAAAAATCCTGTTGCGGCAAACCGACTGGAACATTTCTGAAATCGCCTATTCTTTAGGTTTTGAGGAAGTCGCGCATTTTTCAAACTTCTTTAAAAAACAGGCTACCGTTGCGCCTTTGGCTTTTCGTTCGTAATGTGATTTGAATTTTACAAAAAACGGATTGATGCTTGCAAACAACCGCACTGACTTTATGCCGACCTTTGCCTTATCAAATAATTAAATTCAAAATCAACGATGGAAGCAAAAACTAAAATTGCACTGGTTACCGGCGGAAGCCGCGGACTGGGCAAAAATATGGCAATCAGCATTGCAAAAAAAGGAATCGATGTGATCCTGACTTACAACAGCAATAAACAGGAAGCTGAAAATACCGTGGCTGAAATCCAGGCATTGGGCCAAAAAGCAATCGCATACCAACTCGACACTTCGAACATCAAATCTTTCGATGCCTTTTTCAAAGAAGCATCTGCTCATCTCGAAGAAAATACCGGAAGCCCAAAATTCGATTTCCTCATCAACAACGCAGGTACGGCTTTGTATGCGCCATTCGCAGAAACCACAGAAGAGCAGTTCGACGGCGTGATGAACATCCATTACAAAGGGGTATTTTTCTTCACCCAAAAAGCATTGCCTTACCTGAATGACGGCGGACGCATCGTTAACATTTCTTCGGGACTGGCGCGTTTTTCTTACCTGGGTTCGTCTGCTTACGGATCAATGAAAGGTGCTGTCGAAGTGCTCACAAGATACCTCGCCAAAGAATTGGGAAGCCGCGGCATTGCTGCCAATGTCGTCGCGCCGGGTGCCATCGAAACCGATTTTGGCGGCGGACATGTACGTGACGACAAAGAAGTCAACGACCAGATCGCAAGTTTCACGGCACTCGGACGTGTTGGTTTGCCTGGTGACATCGGCGGTGTCGTTGCCTTTTTATGTACCGATGAGGCCAAATGGATCAACGGCCAGCGCATTGAAGTTTCAGGCGGAATGAGCCTTTAATCTTTCCATCCAAAAATGAAGCCCTTTCTTTCGGAAGGGTTTTTTATTGTCATTATATCATACAAGAATTAATAGAAATTCGAATAAGCTCGTTTGCGAACTTTCATTAACTTAGTGCTGCAAAAAAGCAATTATAAAACAGAAACCTAACCTCTTGAAATCCGATAACGACAATAAAGATTATTTTTTTCTTCAGAACAATAGTGAATGCACCAAACTCATACGCAATTTTAACTGGGAAACTACGCCACTTGGAAGCCCGGAAAAATGGCCTGTAAGCTTGCGCAGTACATTGGCCATGATGCTGTCTTCGCAATTTCCGATGTTTGTCTGGTGGGGCGAAGAACTGATACAATTTTACAATGATGCGTACCGCCAAAGCCTTGGCGACAACGGAAAACATCCTTTAGCCATCGGGCAGCGCGGTGAAGATTGCTGGCCTGAAATATGGGATTTTGTGTATCCAAAGATCCGGAAAGTACTTGATGAAGGTGAAAGTTTCTGGTATGATGATTTGCTGCTGCCTATTTTCCGCAATGGCAAGCTTGAAGATGTATACTGGACGTTTAGTTACAGTCCGCTTTACGGCGACGACGGAGCCATCAGTGGTGTAATGGTCATCTGCAATGAAACCACTGAAAAAATCAGCGACAAACGCCGGCTCGGAGATGACAAGAACGAACTTGAATTCGCGGTTGAAGCGGCTGAACTCGGCACTTGGGATTTAAATCCGGAAACCGGTGCGTTTACCGCCAATGCACGTTTAAAAGAATGGTTCGGCTTAAAGCCTGAAGAAACCATTCCGCTTCCGCTTGCCACAAGTGTCATTGCAGAAAAAGATCGCGAACGGGTCAATTCGGCTATTTCCAAAGCATTACAATCCCAATCCGGCGGACATTACGACATCGAATACAAAATCATACATCCCATTACTGGAAACGAACGCATCGTAAAGGCCAAAGGAAAAGCCTTGTTCAATGACGAAGGAATTGCAAAACGTTTCAACGGAACGCTACAGGACATCAGTGAAGAACGTAAAAACCAGGAATTATTCCGATCGATTATCGAACAGGCACCGGTTGCGACAAGTTTGTTTGCAGGAAAAGACATGGTCATTGAGGTTGCGAACGATATCATGCTGGGGTATTGGGGTGTGGATGTTTCAGCGATCGGAAAACCATTGGCAGAAGCCATTCCCGAATTGATCGGGCAGCCGTTTTTACAGATATTGGATGATGTCTATACGACAGGAATTACTTATACCGATAAAGCGGCGCCAGTCAGATTGGTATTGAATGAATCCCCATCCACTTATTATTTTGATTTTACATACAAAGCGTTAAAGGATGCGCGCGGAAAAATTTACGGCGTCATGAACATGTCTGTAGATGTGACTGAACAAGTGCTGCTGCAAAAACACGCCGAAGAAATCCAAAGGCAGGTTTTGGAATCGTTCGAACAATCACCTGTTGGCATTGCAACGATGGATTCGGACAACCTGGTTTACCGCACGGCAAATCCTTTTTACGGCCAACTGGTGGGGCGATCGCCTGAAGCACTCATCGGCAAGCCTATGTTTGAAGCGATACCCGAAATTAACGGGCAGGGTTTTGACATTCTGATCAACGATGTCATTGCAACCGGAATTCCATTTATAGCAAAAGAAGTCGTGGTTTCGATCAGAAGAAACGAACAATCTGAAAAAATATACGTTGACCTTACCTATCAGCCCCGGCGCAACGCCTCGGGAAAAATCACAGGCATCCTGATCGTTGCGATTGATGTGACACAGCAGGTTTTGAGCAGGCATGTCATTGAAGACGCACAACTGGCGCTGAAATCGACTGTTGACCTCGCCAAACTCGCCACTTGGAACCTTGATTTGCCTTCGGGGATTTTTAGTTATTCAGACCGTTTCCGGAACTGGCTCGGACTTCCCAATGAAATTTCTTCTATAGAAGCTTTTTACCAAATCCTTTCCAAAAAAGACAGTGAAAACCTTAAGCATGCCATTGCCTCCATATTAAATCCGGAATCCGAAAGCCTGAGTGTTTTTGAATATGAAATTACAAACCAAACGACCGGGCAAAAACGCATCGTATCTGCAAATGCACAAATATTTTATGATGCCGACGGCGAGCCCGAACACATCAGCGGAACAGCGCAAAATGTAACCAAAGAACGCAAACTCCAGGAAGAATTGAAATTCCTGGTCAAAGAACGCACACTCGAACTGGAATCTGTCAACCACAACCTGGAGCTTAGCAACCACGAACTCCAGCAATTCGCGTATGTCGCTTCGCATGATCTGCAGGAGCCGGTACGCAAAATCAGTGTGTTTATCGAAATGCTTGAAGCTACTTTAAATTCGGTTGATCCAAAAGCAAAAAATTACATTGACAAAATTAAATCCTCCTCGGGGCGCATGAGCAACCTGATCCGTGATGTATTGAGCCTTTCGCAATTGTCTAATGTGATTCCGGTTTTTGAGCGTGTCGATCTCGGGCAAATTACAAATGAAACACTGACAGAACTTGAACTTGTCATTGAACAAAAAGGCGCGACTGTAAACGTTTCCGGACTTGTACCAATTGATGCCATTCCGTTGCAGATGTCACAATTGTTTGGAAATTTAATTTCGAATGCGCTAAAATATTCGCGAACGGGAATTGCCCCTGAGATTTCGATAACTGGTAAAATCCTGTCGGCAAAAGAAATCAAATTTTCGCCCGGAAATCATTCCAACTGGCTTCAGGTCGAATTTAAGGACAACGGAATCGGGTTTGACCAGCAGTATGCCGAGAAGATTTTCAATATTTTCCAAAGGCTGCATGCGAAGCAGGACTTTGCAGGAACCGGGATTGGTCTTGCCATTTGCAGGAAAATCGTACAAAACCACAATGGTTTCATCAATGCCCAATCGGTTGAAAATGAAGGCGCGGTTTTTACGGTCACGCTTCCGATGCACCAGTTGTAAGCAATTTGAAAATGGCATTTGATTTTTATTGGAAATCGGTATATTTGCGTTACCAAACAATAGCTTGTGAAAACCATATTTCTAATCGATGATGATGCCGATGACCGGGAAATTTTCCAGGAAGCCCTGTCTGTCATTGAATCGGACACTTCGATCAACTTTCAGGAAGCTGAAAATGGTGCAGATGCTTTTGTCAAACTTAATGATCCCGATACACAAAAACCCGACGTGATCTTCGTCGACCTCAACATGCCAAAAATGGACGGAAAGGAATTTCTGATGGAAATCAAGAAACAACCTTCTTTTAAAGATATTCCTGTCATTATTTACAGCACTTCTGCAAATAAATCGGATATTGATTTTACGTTGCAGCACCATGCAGAAAAGTTCATGACAAAACCCCATTCCATATTCGATTTAAAAAAAGAATTGGAAAGTACCCTAAGGCAACTCCTCGGAATTTAATCCGGTTATTTGCCAGTTCTGTTTGCAGCTTCGAGAATGCAGGCTGTAACCAAAGCGCCAAAAAGATAATAACCCACAGTCATAGCGCTCACCTTATCATTTTTAGCGACAGGTTTGGGATTCAGTCCCATCGGTTTGGGCAAAGCGATCGCTCCGGTTCCTGCCGTGAGTCCGAGTGCAATTGCCTTTGGCCAGATGCGTTTTGGATTTCCCGCACCGATCATACTATAATACAACGCATTGCTAATCAAATCTGCTCCAAGCGTAGGCAAATACAATTTCTCTTTTTTAATGTGGCTGCCGCCCGCATATTCAATGCCTTTTTGCAGCGCTTCTTCTCCTAAAATGTCGATCCGTGGCGTGTCATTACGGAATTTTTTCATGGTTTCATGAAGTATGTTCAGTGCAACGGCGCCGCCAAGCCCGGCAAGCATGTTTTTTAAAGTGCCCATCTTTTTATTTTTTATGGATTACAGAATCCTTTCTTATAAATTTAAGGCATTCAGAACTATTTTAGTTTCAATAAAGGCGTTCAGAATTGTATGTTTAAAACATTTATTGGGTAAATCAAAAAAAAAGCTGTAACCTTGAAGTTACAGCTTTCGTTATGCGTGATTTGTATTTAAGATTTTATAAATTCCAATAAATCTTTATTGATCGTTGCCGCTTCGGTTGTTGGCATGCCGTGCGGAAATCCCGGATACGAAATCAGTTTTCCGTTTTTCAGCAGCTTAACCGCTTTTGCGCCCGTAAGCGGAAATGGAACAATCTGGTCGTCTTCACCGTGCAACACAAGAACCGGAATATCAACGCTTTTCAGGTCTTCTGTAAAATCGGTTTCAGAAAATGCTTTGATACAGTCATAATGCGCTTTTACGCCGCCCATCATGCCCTGGCGCCACCAATTGTCGCGCACGCCTTGTGATATTTTTGCGCCCTCGCGGTTGTATCCGTAAAAAGGCATCGTGAAATCCTGGAAATACTGAGGCCTGTTGAATGCCGTGCCTTCGCGGATCTCATCAAAAACCGACATCGGAATGCCATCGGGATTGCTTTCAGATTGCGCCATTGTCGGGGTTACGGCACTAATTAATACGGCTTTTGCGACGCGGCCTTTTACGTACTTCGCCACATAACGGATCACTTCACCTCCACCAGTCGAATGCCCGATATGGATCGCGTCTTTAAGGTCGAGTGCTTCTACGAGTTCAGCTACATCAGCAGCATACGTATCCATGTCGTTTCCGTTTGCGGTTTGCGTAGACCTGCCATGTCCCCTTCGGTCGTGTGCGATGACACGAAACCCGTGGTTTAGGAAGAACATCATCTGCCCATCCCAGTCATCGCCCGAAAGTGGCCACCCGTGATGGAAAACCAATGGCTGTCCTGTTCCCCAGTCTTTGTAATAAATTTCGGTACCATCTTTTACTGTAATCTTTCCCATTTTATAAAAGTTATGTTGTTGATAAGGACTTAAAGATAGTTATTTTTTAAATCGGAACGACGCGATAAAAGTTACGATGCTGTTATGATTTGTACTGAAACATCTTAAATCCTGCACCTCAATCCTTTCTGATATCTGCAAAAACCCGAACCTAAAAACATGCAATTAAATGCCCGCAAACCAAATGCAAGGGCTACTTTTGCAAAAAAAATAAAACCATGGGTACCTATAAAAAACACAACCTGATCCTGATTCTTGGCGCCCTGACAGCACTTGGCCCATTTTCGATCGACATGTACCTTCCGGGTTTTACGGCGATTGCCGCAGATCTTGGAACAACTGTAAATAAAGTATCACTGTCTTTGTCGAGTTATTTTATCGGGATTTCTGCCGGGCAATTGTTATATGGCCCGCTGCTGGATCGTTTTGGCAGAAAGCGACCACTGTATATTGGATTGGCTGTTTACATTTTAGCCTCACTGGGATGTGCTTTGACCAATGATATTGATGTATTGATCGGTTTGCGTTTCATACAGGCCGTTGGAAGTTGTGCCGCAGCGGTTGCTTCGATGACCATGGTGCGCGACCTTTTTCCGGTTGAAGACAGTCCGAAAATCTTCTCGCTGCTGATGCTTGTCGTTGGGCTTTCGCCGATGCTTGCGCCAACAATCGGCAGCTATGTCATTGCCGGATTGGGCTGGCATGTCGTTTTCCTTATCCTGATGTGTATGGGAATTGCGGTGCTGCTCGCGTCGCGCTTCGGGTTGCCGCATACGAGAAAGCCCGATCCTTCAATTTCATTAAGCCCAAAACCGATCTTATCTAATTTTGCTTTGGTGCTGAGAAACCCACAATTTTATACCTATGCATTTTCAGGTGCGATCGCATTTTCGGGATTGTTTACGTATGTTGCCGGTTCGCCATTGCTGTTCATGGACATCTTTCATGTTTCTGAAAAAACATACGGATGGATCTTTGCATTCATGTCGGTGAGTTTCATTGGCTCGAGCCAACTCAACTCTGTGCTGCTCAAAAAATACACCAGCCAGCAGCTCGTTTTCATTTCGCTGTCGCTCCAATGCTTGATCAGTCTGGTTTTCCTTTTGGCCGCGATGAACGGATGGCTCAATTTATACGGAACCATTGCGATGCTGTTCCTGTATCTTGGCTGCCTTGGCTTGTCAAACCCGAATACTGCAGGTTTATCGCTTGCCCCATTTTCTGAAAATGCCGGGAGCGCATCTGCCCTATTGGGCGCGTTGCAACTCGGGCTTGGTGCTTTGGCATCGGTGGCCGTTGGTATTTTTGTAAAAGAAACCATGGTGCCGATGGTTGTGATCATGGCTTGCAGCACCGCATTGGCTTTGATCGTTCTGCTTTTCGGAAGAGGAAAAATAAAATTACCCGCAGCAGCAGAAAGCAGCACAGGTTTCATGCATTAATTCGCAAGGAATTTTCAGATTATCATTCCACGCTAACGCAACGCAATGCTAAAATGTTTAACTTTAGAATCCGGCAAAGAATCACGAATATGATAGCACTATTGCGTAAAACAGCCTTTATCCTGCTTCTGGCCTTCGGAATCCAATCGGCATTGGCGCAGTTAGAACGCCCGAAAATCGGCCTCACGCTCAGTGGCGGTGGCGCAAAAGGCATTGCACATGTTGGGTTGCTGAAAGCGATCGATTCGGCCGGGATCAGGATTGATTACGTTACCGGAACAAGCATGGGTGCCATTGTGGGCGGACTTTATGCGGTAGGTTACAGCGGCGATGACATCCTGCAAATCGCAAAGAAGCTTGACTGGGCGTCTTTACTTTCAAATGACCCGCAGCTGGCTACCATTAACTTAAAGGAAAAAGAAGATTCCGGACATTACATTGAGCTGCCTTTAATCAAGGGCAAACTGGCTTTCAAGCGCGGTTTTATTGAATCCAATGAACTGTGGCTGCAGCTTGCCGAATTGTATTATCCCTTTTATAAAGTCACAGATTTCAGCCAGTTTGAAAAAGGATTCCAATGCATTGCCACCGATGTCGTCAATGGGCAAATGGTCGTTTTAAAAAAAGGGAACATTGCAAATGCCGTACGCGCCAGCATGGCGATCCCATCGGTATTTACGCCCGTTGAGATTGACGGAAAAGTACTTGTTGATGGCGGGATCGTGCGGAATTTCCCGGTTTCGAATGTTCGTGACATGGGCGCGTCGATTGTCATCGGAAGTGACGTTTCCGGAAAATTGGATCCGGTCGAAAAGCTGCAATCGCCTTTGGACGTGATGAGCAGGCTTCCATTTTTTAATGCGGTTGCTGATCTTGAACAACAAAAAAAAGGGGTCGACTTTTATACGGATTATCCGCTTACGGAATACGGCTCGGCAAGTTTTTCATCGGCAGCACAAATTATGAAAATCGGCCTTGAAAAAGGAAAGCAGCTTTATCCTGCGCTCAAAAGATTGAAAGATTCGCTTGACAATATTTACGGAAAACAGCCCATGCTTCCAGTTGCCACAACAACAGATTCCATTTTTATTTCCGATTACGACGTGCGCGGATTGCCTGCTGAAGAAGCGGTTTCTTTTACACAGCTCATCGGCTTTTCGCCAAAATCCTATTATACGGCAAAAGAATTGGGTTCCGGAATCCGGGAAGCCTTTTCAACACGCGCCTACACGAAGATCAATTATTCACTTTTGCCTTTGCAAGATGGAAGTGCCAAAATTGTATTTGCCGTCGATAAAGCGCCGACGACATTTACGCGGTTTGGCATTCATTACAACACGACAACCGGCATTGCGCTTAAAACAGGATTTGTCAAGAAGGGTTTTTTAACCCCATTTTCAACGGCTTCATTCGATTTTTCAATCGGGGAAAACCCAAGAGCCAAAGCCGGATTTTCAAATTATCTGACCAGAAACAGAAAATTCCTTGCACAGCTGGAAGCCACGATTGAAACCATCGATATCAACACTTACAATCCTGAATTTTCAAGAACCGGGCTTTACAACCAGGGCAGCCAGAACACCGATTTGCAAATCCTGTGGCAGCCTAAAAACAACTGGGCAATTGGCATTGGAACGGGGCTGACTTATGTCGCATACGAACCTAAAATCGTGTCGCAGATTGAGGCCAATGGAAACCTGCACTACTTCATTTCTTATTTCACGCTGAACCACAACACGTTAAATACCCAGATTTATCCGTTTCGCGGCCGTCAGTTTTTCATGAAGGCTGGCGTTATTTACGGACAAAAACTCGATTTTACGATTTATCAGGATGGCAATGTTTTGGCAACCGACAAGGCTTTATTCTTCAATTCTAATCCTTATACCCAATTAAAAATTTCCTTTGACCAATACTTTCCTGTCGGCAAAAATGCGTTTTTCATCCAATTGCAATCGGGCATGAATTTCAATTACAAGCAGGCGGTCATGAATGATTTCGTTATCGGCGGCTTAACGGATGTCATCAGGAACCAGGTGACTTTTTCGGGCCTTCCGGAAGCTTCGATCTTTACTGCGAGCGCAGCCAGCCTAAAGTTGGGTTATCAGCAGGCCATCATCAACAATTTATTCCTGATCGCAAAAGTAAACGGTTTGTATTATGATTTTGTTGAAAGCAGCTTCCGGTTCAATACGGGCGAAAAACACGGCATTGGCTACTCGCTAACTGCCGGTTACCGCACCTTTTTAGGGCCAATTGAGGCGAGTTTAATGTATAGTGACTTCAATAAAAAAGTGCTTCCGTATTTTAACCTGGGTTATATTTTAAGCCTCGATAAATAATAAACGCGGGTATCAGTTGATCATTTGTATTATAATACCTTCATCATCGCTTCCCTTTCATATACTTCTTTACGCAAGCCGCTGCTCGAAAAACGGTGGTTTCTTTCATTATACAACAGTTTGATCTTTTTACTTTCGCAATAGGAACGCCCGGTAAAATCTTTTTCCTGGTATTCGATGCCGATGATGCGCATGTCAATGTGGTAGGCGCGCAAAATGTCCTCAAGATCCTGTTCTGTCGTATACGGAATAATTTCATCGACAAATTTACAGGCTTTAAGCTGGATGTAACGCTCAACCACCGATTGTGTGGGCTTGTTTTTCTCAGGGCGGTCGATCGTCGGATCGGTTTGCAGGCCGACAATCAGGTAATCGCAGGCCGATTTTGCTTCTTCAAGCATTTTGACATGTCCGGCATGAAGCAGGTCGAATGCGCTAAAGGTAATGCCGACAGTGGGTTTTATGGTTTTCATAATCTTAAATCAATTGTTTGAAATTCTCGATGATAAAATCGAAAAATCCGGGTTTCTTTTTGTCAAATAAAGTCTGTGCCTGAACGATGGCGTCAATATATTCCGGATGTGGGATCCGGTTTCCGTGTTCGTCTAAATCCCAGATGCCGCAGTTGCTGTAACTTGTCAGGTCATCCCAATCCGGGCGGTCTGTAACCGGATAAATGCAAACGCCTTGCAAGTCGACACCGTTTGCTTTTGCAATCACGCATTCTTGCGAAATCTCGTCGAGCCATTCGACACGTCCAATTCCGAAATGCCCGGTTTCAGACAGGAAAATTGGTCTTTGGTAACGTTCATACGCCACAGCGAGCAAATCTGAAAGCGGCATCCGTTTTTTATCGATTTCCGGCCACGGCAGCGATTCGGATGCAAAATCCCATTGGCAATTCCAATAATAATTGAATCCCAACAAGTCTAAAAAGGCTTCGCTTCCGCCAAGTTCCGGGCACATCCGCCCCGCAATAATATCCATTGCCTGGAATTGATGGTCATTGTGTTGCGCCACTTCATGCAAATCTTCATGCAAACCCTGATGGATTTTGACCAATGGTTCGACAAGCACAATTGTACAATTTGGATCTGTCGCTTTCAACGCTTTAATTCCTAAAATCGCCGCTTTGCACAGATGGTATTTGATGTCCCAGCCGCTGTTTACCGCAAAAGGAACCGTACCGCGCACATCGCCAGAATGCCATGAAAGAAAGCTGATCTCATTGATCGGCACAACAAATAAGGGCTGCGAAGTCGTTTGTTTGTAAAAAATCACAAAGGCTTCACACAGTTTTACAAACCGGTCGCAAAACAACGGATGCGTTGGGTAAATGCCGTCGGGATAGCCGAAATGGATCAGGTCCCAGATTTGCTGGATTCCAAAAGTTTCAGCCGCTTTCATTCTGTTGTATACTTCCGAAAAATCAAATTCGCCAGCTGTTTTTTCGACATCACTCCAGCAAATGCCTTCCCGCACGGTTTTGATCCCGATAGCCGAAAGTGCTTGATAATCTTCAAACGCTCGAATGTCGTGTTGCGTTTCTTTCAGCAGGTTGATGCGCTCGCCCGATCGGTTGATGTGGTCGGCGCATTCGTAGCCGCCAATGAAAAAAGTGTTAAAAGTTGCCATTATGCGGAAGTTAAAGCAGCGGCAGATTGTTCCAATGAAGCAAACAATTCCAATGCATTTTTAAACGCCTGGTCCATATTGAAATATTTGTAATTTGCAAGCCGACCGACGAAATAGACATCGGTAAGCTTGTCCGCTTCGGCTTTGTACAGCGCGTAAATTTCCTGGTTTCTCGGATTTGGCACCGGATAATACGGCTCGCCTTCATCAATCGTAAACTCTTTTACAACAGTGGTTTTATCTGATTTCTGGTTTCCGAAATGCTTGTATTCGATAATGCGCGTAAAATCGACTTCCGTTCCCGGATAATTGACAACCGAGTTTTCCTGGAAAAATTCTGTTTCATGCGTTTCACTGACGAAATTAATCGAACGGTATTCAAGCTTCTCGATCAGGCTGTGCTTAAACTCAAAATAGCGGTCGACCGGGCCGGTGTAAAACAATTTTTCGTAGCTGCATAATTCATCTTTCACATCAAAAAAATCAGTGTTAAGCATTATTTCAATATTTGGGTTTGACAGGATTTTTTCAAACAATTGCGTGTAGCCACCTTTTGGCAATGCCTGATGCTTATCTGAAAAATAACGGTCGTCGTAATTTTGGCGCACAGGAATCCGCTCCAAAACCGAAGCATCCAATTCTGCCGGAAATTTATCCCATTGTTTTTTGGTGTAATGCTTGAACATTTTTTCATAGAGTTCAATCCCAACACGATTTAGCACGGCTTCTTCCCCATTTGCCGGTTTTTCAAAATTGATGCGGTTGTTTTCGAGCCACGCGCCCATTTCAGATTCGGTCGCGATCTGCTCATCAAAAAGCGTATTTACGGTGGTAATGTTCACCGGAATAGGAACGGTTTTTCCATCAACACGTGCAATAACCTTGTGCTCCCAATCATACCAATCTGAAAAAGCGTTTACATATTCCCATACTTCTTCGTCGTTTGTATGAAACAAATGCGCGCCGTATTTGGATACAAGAATGCCGTTTTCATCCATATAATCAAAGCAGTTTCCTGCAATGTGGTTTCGTTTTTCGATGATCAGGACTTTTTTGCCAATCGAGGCATATCGCTCTGCCAGTACGGCTCCGGAAATGCCTGCCCCTATTATTAAAATGTCGTATTGCTTCATTTGGCGTTGGTTTTAATGATTGATTTCATACGGCTAGCGGTCGCGTCCCAGGATGTTTTGTCTAAGATGTCACGGTATTGGCTTTGCAGCGTCAGGCCATAATTTTTTTCGAGCAATGATTCAATTTCGGTGGCGAATTCGGTGGCGGTTGAAATCAATTTTACGCAATGGCTGTAGTCGCTCACGACATCTGTAATTTTGGTCGAAATAATCGGTTTGCCGGCCGCCATGTATTCCAAAGTTTTCGTCGGGCTGATGTATTTGGTCGCATCGTTTAAGGCAAATGGCATCATTGCAATGTCAAATCCGCGAAGGTAATTTGGCAATTCCGCATAGTTTTTCATCCCGAGGTAATGGATGTTTTCGGCTCTTGGCAAATCGCGTTCTTCTACTTTTGCAAACGGCCCGATCATGACAAAGTTGACTTTTGGAAGCAAACTTGCCGTTTCGCGGATCAGGTCGTAATCAATACGTTCATCAATGACGCCGAAATAACCCACGATCGGAGCGTCAATTCTGCGCATGTCATTCGGAACTTCTTCTTCTAAAAGACTTTGCGAGAAATGGTCTTCATCGACAGAACTCGGGAAACAATAAACATTCGAATGCATTTGCTTTTTGGATTCGTATAATGATTTTCCGCCAGTAAATACAATATCTGCATTCGAAAGCAGGAATTTTTCCTGGTCGATCAGATGCTGCGGCGCACCTTTGAACAGCGACAATTCGTCCATGCAATCGTAAACGATAACGTCAAAGTTGATACTTTGCAACAGCGGACTAAAAGCTGCTGAATAAAACCAGCCGGTTGCCACATTTTTGTTTTTGACATATTGCGGAATGATCGTACCAATTGCTTCGATCGAATCGACCATTGGTTGCAATATGTGCAGGTTTTTACTGATGATTGTTAAGTTTGCCGAATCGCCATTTTCATTTTTAGCAACTGGTTCCTCGATTAGTAAAATTTTGAGGTCTTTCGACATCCTGCTGATCAGGTGCTGCGGGCGTTGGTAAACAAAATCCCAGCGCAGGTGGCAAAAAACGATCATGTCATAATATTGCGCCCCTGAATTTTGAGTAGTATTTTCTATAGTGTGGTTGTAGGCAGTTTTTAAATTTTCCATTTTGTGTGTTTATTTTTTGAAATAAGAATCTCGCACCCGGGATTTCCGGGCGTTTAGGTTTGGATATTTTGAATGGTAAGATTGGCTTTGCCGAATATTAAATTCCGATGAAAGCCAAACAGAAAGGCAAAAAAACCTGCCCATCCTGAGATAAAGCAGGTCTAACAAGAAACAAAATAACCTTTATCCTTCTATTGCTTCAGCTGCTGGGTTGATTTTAGCCGAAGCGACGTCGCTTAACAACATGTCAGCTTCCTTTTCTTCTGCTAAGGTTTTCATCAGCAATTGTCCGGCTTCGCTTTCACCAAGTGTTTTCGCAAAGGCGCATAAAGTGCCGTAAGTGGCGATCTCATAATGCTCAATTTTTTGGGAAGCGGCGATGATTCCTGCATCGCGTACTGCGCCCGGAACGGTTTCCTCTAGGATGCTGTCGCCTTCTTTTAGCAAACCTGCCATGGCTTCGCATTTTTTGCCTTCGGATTTTTCACCTAGCAGTTCGAAAACCATCTGAAGCCTTAAAACCTGGTTTTGGGTGACCATCAAATGATCTTTAATTGCTGACGAAAGTGCGGCTGATGTGGCATTTTCTGCCATTTTTGGCAAAGCGCCAACCAAAGCATTTTCTGCCCAATAAATATCTTTTAAAGAATCGATAAAAAAGCTTCGAAGATCATTGGCTGCATCAGATGCCGGTACAACGAAGTTTTTGGCCGCATTCGGAGCGCTGTCTTTTTGTCCTTTTGACGGACTGTCTGTATTTTTCATAATCGTTGTTTTGTATGTTATAGTTGTGGTTCGCGTTCCCAGAAACGGTGTTGGGCCATTGCTGCAATAAAGTCGGTTGTAAATTGTGCATTTCCTGATTTTTGTCCGAGGACAAGGCCACCATCATCAGGATTTGTAGCTTTGTTTGCAAAATTGCTGCCCGAAAGCAGGTCGATTCCTTCCCCTTCAGCGCCGATGACTTTGCAATGTTTGTAGGCATCGTTGATCCAATCCATCACATCTGGATCTTCCGATAAGGCGTTTAATCCAAGCCCGCCCGGAATGTACAACGCATCAAAAAGCACCGAATGTCCGGTCAGGAAAGTAAAATCTACAGGGATTTGCCCGTTTGCATCTGTAGTCACAAAACCATTATACGGCGCGACAATACACGCTTTTGCATTTTCTTTCAGTAAAGCGAGTTTCATGTTCATTACCGATGTTTCAGAAACGCCGTCTGCACAGATAATGGCTACTTTTCGCGACTCGATCGTTGGCGTCACCGTTGGATTTTTGAGCATGCTTAAGGCGTCAGATGACGATACTTCTGAAAGAACTGACTTTGGTTCGTGCTTGTCTTTATCCGCATCAGGTGAAACACCGTGATTGATTGGTTTTTCAAGTATTTCAGGAATGGAAAGCCTTAATCCTTCGGCTACTTTTTCGGCAAGCGTCGCATCAACTTGTGATAAAAGTCCGAGCATTCGTACGCGGATCGCAATGGTTTCTACTTTCCCCAGTTCGAAACGCAAGGCTTTGATGATGTGGTTTTTCTCGACATCCGTCTGGCTGTTGAAAAACATTGTGGCCTGCCCGAAATGGTCTGAAAAGCTTTCGCTTCTTTCGCGGATTTTCACCGCATCGATGCGTTCGTTAAAGCTTGCAAAGCCACCTTCAGCAATTTTTGCCTGATACGGACAACCGCCACCAAGCGAATTCGGGTGGTAACTTACGCGGCCTTTGTTAATTTCCTGACGCATGTGACCGTCGCGCTGGTTGTTGTGCGTTGGTGAAATCGATCGGTTGATTGGGATTTCGTGAAAGTTTGGGCTGCCAAGTCGCGACAATTGGGTATCGGTATAAGAGAATAATCTTCCCTGCAACAACGGATCGTTGCTGAAATCGATTCCCGGCACAACATGTCCGGGATGAAACGCCACCTGCTCTGTTTCTGCAAAGAAATTATCTGGATTTCTATTGAGTACCATTTTTCCGATGATCGTTACCGGAACCAATTCTTCCGGAATCAGTTTTGTCGGATCTAAAATATCAAAATCGTATTTGTGTTCATCGGCTTCAGGAATGACTTGTACGCCCATTTCCCATTCGGGAAAATTTCCGCAGTCAATCGCTTCCCACAAATCTTCCCGGTGAAAATCGGGATTTTTTCCTGAAAGCTTTTGGGCTTCGTCCCACGCCAAAGCATGTGTTCCCAATTTCGGTTTCCAATGGATCTTGACAAAATGCGATTCGTTCTGTTCGTTTATAAAACGAAACGTATGCACGCCAAATCCTTCGATCATCCGGTAACTTCTCGGAATTGCACGATCAGACATCGTCCACATGATCATGTGCATCGATTCGGGCATCAGCGAAATGAAATCCCAAAAAGTATCGTGTGCCGAAGCGGCTTGCGGAATCTCATTGTGCGGCTCTGGTTTTACGGCATGAATCAAATCAGGGAATTTCGTAGCGTCCTGGATAAAGAAAACCGGAATGTTGTTTCCCACGAAATCGTAAATGCCTGCTTCGGTATAAAATTTTACTGAAAATCCGCGAACATCACGCGCCAGATCAGTAGAGCCACGCGAACCTGCAACGGTTGAAAACCGCGTAAAAACGGGCGTGCGCTGTCCCACTTCCTGTAAAAAACCAGCTTTGGTAAATTGCGGGATCGGGTTGGTGACTTCAAAATAACCGTGAGCCGCCGAACCTCTTGCATGCACAATCCTTTCCGGAATGCGTTCGTGGTCGAAGTGTGTGATCTTTTCGCGCAGGATGAAATCTTCAAGTAATGACGGGCCTCTTTCGCCTGCTTTTAGCGAATTGTTGTCGTCATTAATTTTGACGCCCTGATTGGTCGTCAGGAATTTATTTGTGCCATCTGATTTGTTTGGGATCAGGTCGGCCTGTTTGTCTTCCTGGCGGTTTGGTGGAGTATTTTGTTTCATGGTTTTATTGGAATTTATTTAGGTCAAAGTTATTTTAGACGTTCATCGGGAAATTACATCATTGCTTTTTTTTCTTGCACTATTATGCATCGCCTCAAATGCAAAAGGCTGATTTTCTTTGTTTTGAGAAAAATCAATTGCGCGTCAGTCTAGATTCCATATAATTCTGAATCTTTAAAAAACTCCTGCTTCCAATTTTTTCAATGACACTTCTGAGCTGTCCGATCGTAATGTTCCAATAAGCTGCCCAAAATTCTAAATGCGAATCGTCTTGTGGTTCATGATTTTTCATAGCATTCCTATTTTTAAGTTGATAGAACAAATTTCTTTTTAAGTTGATAGAACAAATTTCATCACGATACCTACCTAAAAATTACATCATTAGCAAATAATCTTATACGAAAAACACACTATAAAGTCGGTTTTTATAATCTTATAAATCTTAATTAAAATCGTATAAAAAATTTTCAGGAAAATGACAAAAATTTGTCTTGTCAAAAGTGATTCATTTTGCTTTGGCCGTTCTGATCATTCCCGTTTTAAGAATACCGGTTACGCATTCCATTAATCAGAATTTTTTGGATTTAGATAATGCTTTTACGATTGAATTAACTATTAACTTAAAATTTTTGCCATGAATACCATTACGCCCTGGACGGCGACCGTTCCTGCTGATTTGGCCGACAGCGAAGTACTCTTAGAAAAAACAGTTTCGGGCTTCGTTTATACTTTATACAATACCGGTGATTCGATCTGGATTGTCGGGCGGTTTCCTTCCGGTGGAAAAATGGCATTTCGCGCTGCGTTCGGGTTGAATAGTTTTTTTGAAATCGGTAATTTAACTGACCATGGAAACCTCATTTTGCTTCAGCTTTCAACAAAAATCGGAGTCTATGAAGTGCGGTTGGAATTCCCTGATTTGGAGAAAACCGTTTTTCATTACACCACTACTTTTCATCCTAATTTTCCTGTCCTGATTCCGTTTTGGCCACGCGACATCGTACCATTAGCGCAAAGCGGACATGTAGAAAATACTTCGGGAAAAATACATTTCAGCCAGGTTGGCACACGGTCGGGATTGTTATTTGCAAGTTTCACCAAACCGAAAACAGGATCTTTTTTGTACTTTCAGAATTTAACAAGCCTATCTCCGTATTGCGATGCGACCAAAACTTCATTGGGCGAAACCGTTGGCGGACAATGGCCTGAAATTGGTTTTCAGCTTCCGATGGCCAATGAAATTCCATTACCGGCTGAAAAATTCGTGGTTTCTGATGCTTATGTTTTGCTTAACGATGAAATTTACAGTGACGACACCAAAATTGCTGCAAAATTCATCGATGCCCTTGCGGATATTTATCAGATCATTCCAAAACCCGAAACCAAATATGCTGATTGGCCCGACATTTCCAAAAAAGCAGTTTCAGATTTAACGAACAGCAAAGGCTGCTGGAGCTATGCCGATGGAAATTCTTACCTCAACGCCTACTTGTGCGACTATGACACGCCACCCGAAATCATGGTGCAGCTCGCGGTATTGTATGCTGTAAAAGAATATTCGGGATGGACTTCAGAAAAAATGCCAGTACTCAAAACAATTAAAGATGGCCTCGAATCTTTTTACGACGCTGATTTGCAAATGCTTTCGAGATGGCTGCCTTCAAAGCGCGGCGATCTCGATGAATCGGAAGAACAAAAAAGCCCGATGACGATGGATTCCTGGTATTTGCACCATCCGCTGATCAATTTATCCAAACTTGCGCTGGAAGGTGACAAAGATGCAGAAACTCTGCTGATGAAATCATTGGATTATGCGATAAAAATCGCCCATCAATTCGATTACCAATGGCCGGTATTCTACAAAATGGATACCTTTGAAATTCTTAAAGCCGAAACCGAACCTGGCAAAGGCGGCGAAAAAGATGTGGCCGGCGGCTATGCATTATTGATGCTCAATGTCTGGAAGCTCTCCAATGAAAAAAAATACCTGACCGAAGCCATCAAAGCAGCGAAAAAATTACGCGAAAACGGTCTGGATATTTTTTACCAGGCAAATATCACGGCGTTCTCTGCGCTGGCGCTGCTGCGGTTGTATAACAAAACTAATGAGTCCGATTATCTTGAAACGAGTTACCTGTGCCTTGCCGGAATCCTGAAAAATGTGCAATTGTGGGAATGCGGTTATGGAAACGCCAAAAATTTCAATAACTTCTTCGGGGTATTTCCTTTGAACAATGCGCCTTACAAAGCGGCCTATGAAGAAATGGAAGTTTATGCGACACTCAACGATTACATCTGCGAAGCGGCAGCAATGAACGCACCCATATTGCAATCGTTATATGTCTTATTGCCTGAATTTGTAAAATACAGCGTCAACAGGCTGACTTCTTACTATCCGCCGTTGCTGCCATCCGATATTTTATCCGATGAAGTCAAAACTGGCGAAATCGACCCAAAGCTATGGATTCCGCTTGAAGATTTGTATGACGGATGGGAAAAAAATGGGCAGGTTGGCCAGGAAGTATACGGTGCCGGCGTTGGTTTTGGCGTTGTTCCAAGACAGTACCACAAGATCAAAGGAGAGCGCTTTGTGGTGTATTGCGATTATCCGATCTGCAATTTTAAAAGCAACAATTACAAAACGGCCATGTTTAAAACGCTTGGCGATCCTAATTTAAACTGTAGGCTGCTGATCCTGTCGGAAACCAGACTGAAGCAGGCTGATTTTACAATTTCTGTCACATCCGGAAAAAATGAGCAAGTCATTCAGGCTGATGCTTCTAGTGCGAAAATTATGGAGTTCTACATTCCCGGAGGAACCGGGATCAAAATCAAATGGAAATAACTGCTATGAAAACCACTACCACGAAACCCAAAATTTTTATAGCTGACGACGATCCAGATGAGATGTTCCTGTTTAGAAGCGCCTTGTCCCATTGCAACATTGCGCACGAGCTGACCTGGTTTAAAAACGGCAAATTGCTGTTCGACTTCCTTCAAACCGATAATTGTGTATATCCGGATATTATTTTCCTTGACCTGAACATGCCTGTAATGTCTGGGCTTGAATGCCTGCATGCGATAAGATCATTAGAAAAGCTTCGTGGTTTAACGATTGTCATTTACTCTACATCTGCACATCCGTCAGACATTAAAAATACTTTTGAGGCTGGAGCCAATTGCTATCTGATCAAGCCTGCCAGTTATGTACAGCTTCAAAAAATACTGTGCGATATTTTCATCGAAGGGATTTTATTGAAACCATCCCCTTATGACATCCATCACTACGTACTTTAATTTTAAAAATCCAGAGCAGTTGATTGTACAAGCCTGGTTTTTAATAATGTAAAATGTTGTTGATTGTCCAACCTAATTTTAATCCACATCACTAATCATTTTAAAACAACACCAATATGAAAGCAGCAGTAATACATGCCCCAGGCAAAATCACCTATGATGAGGTTGATGACCCAACGATCAAAGCCCAGGACGACATCATCCTGAAAGTCACTTCTACCGCAATTTGCGGTTCTGACCTCCACATCTTTTCCGGCGGGATTCCGCAGCCACGGCCAATGGTTCTAGGTCATGAATTTATGGGGATTGTTGAAGAAGTCGGCAAAGGCGTCACCAGGCTCAAACGCGGCGATCGTGTCATCGTTCCATTCCCGATCGCCTGTGGCGGCTGTTTCTTCTGCAACCACGATTTGCCGGGACATTGCGAAAACAGCAATCCGGAACATTATGGCCCTGAAGGCGGCGTACTGACCGAAAAAGGCGGTGCATTATTTGGCTACACGGATCTTTACGGAGGCTATGATGGCGGGCAATCGCAATATGTGCGCGTGCCTTATGCGAATTACGGTCCAAGAGTAGTTCCAGACAATCTTACAGACGAACAGGTTTTGTTCCTGACCGACATCTTCCCTACCGGCTACACCGGAATTGATTGGGGCGAAGTCAAAGGCGGCGAAAGCGTGGCAATCTTTGGTTCAGGCCCAGTTGGTTTGATGGCAGCAAAAAGTGCCTGGCTTCGCGGTGCCGGACGTGTTTTCGTAATCGATACGCTGCAATATCGGCTTGACCGTGCAAAAGCCACTACCAATTGTGAAACCATTTTATGGGATGACGATGCAAAAGATGTGGTCGCACAGATCCGTGCCTTGACCGGAGGACGCGGTGCCGATGTTTGCGTTGATGCCGTTGGGTTTGAACCGGACAGAAGTTTATTGGATCGGGCGAAAGCCGTCATCAACTTTGAAAAAGGTTCTGTAAAAGTCATGGAAGCCTGTATGAGCGCGGTAAGGCGTGGCGGAATTGTTTCGGTATTGGGTGTTTATCCTTACCTGTATGACAATTTCCCTGTAGGGCAGTTTTTTGATAAAGGGATTATATTAAAAGGCGGACAGGCGCCGGCGCACAAGCATATCGACAAATTACTGGAATATGTCGTTCAGGGAAAAGTGAAATTGGATGATATTATTTCACATCGTTTGCCGTTGTCTCAGATTGCGCATGCCTACGACATTTTCAAAAACAAGAAGGAAGATTGTGTCAAAGTAGTTCTGGATCCCTGGAGTTGATATTTTAAATTATATATCTAAAAAGGCAAAAATCCTCTTTTTTACATATCGTAATGAAGGGGATTTTTTTATGATGCAATGCATTATTAATTTGTTGTCATGCCGCAACTTCACTGCATTAATCCTCAGTGCCATTCTATTTTCTATTGTCTTGAATTTGTGCTATTTATACACAATATTAAATTTATAATTCTTAACATTGCTGATTCCTCAATGTTCAATACTATTTTACAAAGAAGTAAGAGAATGATTCGGATTAAAAAATATCTTCGGTACAATTGTACTACATTTGACCGGCTTGTGCAGATCCGTACCAGTTGATAAAACAGCATTCATGACATTGATCTCCAAAGAAAATTTTTCAAAAATTTCCGGGCTTTCCAAATTTCCCGTTCCCGGCTTGACTTCCTGCCTCATGGAACTTCTTAAAATCAACAGTTTAAATTCGGTTGTAAAAGAAGCAGGCGACATTGAAGGTGCAGCTTTCGCAAGCCATATCCTCGAAAGCATAGGCGTAAAAGTGGTCGTTGACGCATCTGATTTACAAAATATTCCAACCAACGGTGCATTCATTGCATTGGCCAATCATCCTTATGGCGGTATCGAATCTCTTGCATTGTTGCAGACTCTTGCCAAAGTACGGCCTGAAACGCTTTACATGGGAAACTTTTTATTGAAGAAAATTCCCAACCTAGCAAAATGTATCATTGGTGTAAATCCGTTTGAAAATGTTCAGAATTCATCGAGCATCAGCGGATTGAAGCTGACCTTCAAAACCTTGAAAGACGGCATTCCCGTTGCCATTTTTCCTGCAGGTGAAGTATCATCTTATGACTTTAAAACCCATTCGATCACCGACCGGGAATGGCATCCGATCGTTGGAAAAATCATCTCCAAAGCAGGCGTTCCCATTTTGCCCATTTATTTTCACGGCAACAACGGAAGGTTCTTTAGTTTGCTGAAATCGATCCATCCGATGCTGCAGACTTCGAAACTAATTTCTGAGCTGTTTAACAAACAAGGGCATGTCTTAAAAATTACCATTGGAAAACCGATAATACTGAGTGAAGCCAACGGTGATCTCAATCCTTCGTTGCTGGCTGATCTGCGAAAAAAACTTTATGCTTTAGAAAATGAATCCAACGTAAATCCTGTATCAACGCAATAAATTTGGCTATTCATGTGTTTTAATTATGATACAACCCGTATCAATTAAAATTTTGAATATGAAAAAGAGCTTGTTTTTAATAATTGCGATTGGTGTTTTCCAATGCGGATTCGCCCAGGACGAACTGAACAATAAATTTAAAGCCATTCCGCCGAAAGACCTCAAAGTGAAAGAGGTTATTCCGCCGAAAGAAACACCAAAACCTGAACCGCCCATTGTCCCAGCGCAACCGGATCTTTTAAAATTGGCTGAAGCCGGGCTTTTTAAAAACTCCAATCTGTACAAAAAAGAAGCGAATACCGAAGGCATTTTTTACAGGCGAAACCAATACCTGGGCGGATTTAAAACACAATCTTTTACTGCAACCGTGCGTTATCGCGATGCCGCTTTTGTTGATGGCGATAAGATCAAAGTGTACCTGAATGACCAGGTTATCGAACCCGAAGTAGTTATGGACGGGGAATTTAAAGGCTTCAAAATAAATCTGATCAATGGCATCAATAAAATTGATTTTGAAGCACTCAACGAAGGTTTTGCATCTCCGAATACTGCTGAATTCCAGGTTTATGATGACAAAGGAACCGTAATTGAATCCAGCCAATGGAATGTGGGTACAGGGTATAAAGCAGCCATTATATTGCTTAAAGAATAAATATCAGTCTTTTTTTGACTTCAAAAAATACAGCCTGTCACACCACAAACTATAATGATTGACTAGTCGTCATTTTTGTCTGCATTGTATTTTGTGATATAATCTTTGGCTCGCAAGCCTGTAAAGCGCATGAAAATATTGCTGAAGGCAGTCGAGCTTTCGTAGCCTACATGCGAAGAAACTAAAATTAACGTTCATATTTTTGCCCGCTAACAGTTCCATCGATCTAATGAACCTGATAGCCTGCAGATATTCGACAAAACTGATTCCTCGGAAAAAAAGGCATCAAAAAATCAATTCGTTTTGAATGAAAATCCAGCCTCCGAAATTTAAAATCAACAACATGAAAACATTAGAAAGTAAAGTAGCCCTTGTAACGGGCAGTGGTTCAGGAATTGGAAAAAGCATTGCGATTTTATTTGCAGAGAACGGTGCGAAAATCGTAGTGACCGATGTCAATGAAGCAAACGGCAATGCGGTCGTAAAAGAAATTACCGACCAAGGCGGCGAGGCTGTTTTTATCAAATCCGACAGTTCAAAACCAGAGGACAATGAAGCTGCCGTAAACAAAGCCATAGAAGCGTTCGGCAAATTGGATATAGCGGTCAACAATGCGGGGATTGGCGGTGCCAGTGTTCCTGTGGGTGAATATCCAATAGATTCCTGGAACAAGGTAATCGCAGTAAACCTGAACGGCGTATTCTATGGCTTGCATTACCAGATTCCTGCTATAGAAAAAACCTCCGGAGGCAAAGGTTCGATTATAAATATGGCATCAATTCTGGGTCAGGTAGGTTTTGCGAACAGTTCTGCTTATGTGGCCGCCAAACATGGCGTAGTAGGCCTTACAAAAAATGCTGCGGTAGAATATGCAACCAGAGGCGTCCGGGTGAATGCAGTTGGCCCGGCGTTTATCCGCACCCCTTTGTTAGCGTCTATGAATAAAGATGATTATGATGCATTGGCCGCCAAACATCCTATGAAACGTCTTGGCGAAGCAGAAGAAGTAGCCGAATTGTGCCTGTGGCTGGCAAGTGATAAAGCTTCGTTTGTAACCGGAAGTTATTATGCCGTCGACGGTGGTTATCTGTCTGTTTAACGCATTTGGCCTTAATGCATTTGACAAATGAGCCTCAGCAAATGGTTTAATGCAAATGATAAAACGAAGTTAATATACTGAAATCCAGACATTAAGTTCGTTTTTTTTTAAAATCAATCGCATCCGCTATCACGCTTACAAACATTTCCTTGTTGAATTTGCAAATGAGAAGGATTATCGAAATTGTATTGGCGTTGGCCATCGGAAAAAATAATCGGTTGGCCCAATGCATCACAATTTGAACAGCATCGCACCAGATTTATCTCCATCCAATCATGTAGTTATTTGGCTTGTATCTAAAAGAATCCGGGCAAAAGCATTCTTTAAAACAGCTAAAATGAATTGTCACAGAAATTTTAAAAACTATCTTTGCCGCCTGAAAGATTTCCCAGAACAATATCTATTTTTATGATGATGAAGGATGAAACCACAACTGCAAATTCGATAACCGCGGAAGAAATAGACAAATGCATCGCCTTATTGACGCAATTGAATACTGACACCGACCAGATTTTTGATATCCCGAAAGACCAGCGAACAGCCCTGATCAAAGCAGCCGGACAATTTTCAAGGCCCGGCCATGACGAGCTTTCCCGAAGGAAAAAAGACGGAAAATCGGCACTTAAACGCAAAATGGAAAAGAAGGACAAAACCGCCCGCAGGGAAACTGGAATCCGATCTGCACGCGAAGCCAGCATTTTTATTGCTCCAAAATTACTGGCTTTCAACGATTTGGCACACAAAGAACAACTGGAACTGAAAACGCCCAGAAATTGTTATGTCTGCAAAACACCGTTTACCAAAATGCATCATTTTTACGATACAATGTGCAGTGATTGCGGCGATTTTAATTATACCAAACGTTTCCAGACTGCAGATGTCAACGGCCAAATCGCAGTAGTTACAGGATCGCGATTAAAAATTGGTTATCATATTACACTGATGCTTTTGCGCGGTGGCGCAACGGTGATTGCCACAACCCGCTTTCCGGTTGACTCGGCATTGCGGTTTGCAAAGGAAGATGATTTTGCCGATTGGGGCGATCGGCTGAAGATTCACGGACTCGATTTAAGGCACATTCCAAGTGTGGAAATTTTCTGTAATTTCATCGAACAAAAATATGGCCGCCTCGATATCCTGATCAATAATGCTGCGCAAACCGTGCGACGCCCAGCCGGATTTTATTCCCATCTGATGGAAAACGAAACTTTGATGGTTTCGGATTTGCCAATGAAAGTTCAGGGTTTACTGTCCGGCCATACCGATTGCCTGACAGAACTCAAAGTACTCACCATCGGCGCTTCCTCAAACCAGAATATGCCGGTGACCTGGCATGGCCCGGAACCTGGAATCGGATTGCGCGCTTCTGCCCAACTGTCGCAGATTCCATACTCATTCGATAATACACTCGTGGCAAATGAAGTTTTTCCCGAAGGACAGCTTGACGCCGATCTGCAACAAGTCGATTTGCGGAAGACCAACAGCTGGAGACTCAAACTCGGACAGATCGAAACTACGGAAATGATCGAAGTGCAGTTGGTGAATTCGGTAGCACCGTTCGTATTGTGCAACCGCCTCGCCGAAGTCATGAAAAAAGATGCGACTGGAAAAAAGCACATTATCAATGTTTCTGCTATGGAAGGAAAATTCTATTATGGTTATAAAGACGACAGGCATCCGCATACGAATATGGCGAAAGCAGCCCTGAACATGCTGACACACACCGCCGCAGGTTCTTTGGCGAAAGACGGCATATTTATGAACGCTGTCGATACGGGCTGGGTTACTGATGAAGATCCGGCAGAACTGGCGAAAAGGAAACAGGAAGAAGAAGATTTCCAGCCGCCCTTAGACATTGTTGATGGCGCTGCAAGGGTAATGGATCCGTTGTTCGACGGCATCAATACCGGCAAGCATTGGTGCGGGAAATTTTTAAAAGATTACCAGCCGATTTCGTGGTAATAAATTTATCGAATGTTTTCTGAAATTCATAAAGTGCAAATAGTGCTTCGCTAATATCTGTCCAGACAAATAGCAGAAATCTACATGAATTTACATCATTTATACAACTATATTCCTGGGTTGTTTACGAACTTTGTATGATAACAATGAGGCTTGCAGTGTGTCAAAAGGCATTTATTTTCTTTTGTTGCAGCACGTTTATTGCGTTTAGATCGATACAAAAATCAATAAAATAAATAAAAATGGAATATAGATTTTTAGGGGCATCGGGACTTAAAGTACCGGTACTGAGTTTTGGAACGGCAACCTTTGGCGGAGGCAATGAATTTTTTAAAGCCTGGGCAAGCACACAGGCAGTTGAGGCCACAAGGCTTATCGATATTTGCCTTGAGGCCGGGGTAAACATGTTTGATACGGCCGATATTTACTCTGATGGCAAATCGGAAGAAGTACTTGGGCAGGCCATTGCAGGAAGACAAAGAGACCAGCTTATCCTTTCGACCAAAGCGACTTTCACATTTGGCGATGGTCCTAACAATCAAGGCTCTTCGCGTACCCATTTGTTAAAGCAAATTGAAGGGAGTTTAAAAAGGCTTGGCACGGATTATATTGACATTTACCACATGCACGGCTTTGACGGAAACACCCCCGTAGAGGAAACACTTCGAACGCTTGACGACCTGGTTCAGAGTGGTAAAGTGCGTTATATCGCCGCATCTAATTTTTCAGGCTGGCAACTTATGAAATCACAGGCGCTTTCGGAAAAGTATGGCTGGAACCGGTATGTGGGCCACCAGGTATATTATTCACTGGCCAATCGCGAATACGAATGGGAATTGATGCCTTTAGGACTTGACCAAAAAGTAGGTGCCATTATTTGGTCGCCACTTTCATCGGGAAGGCTTGGCGGCAAATACGGACGAAACAAACCCATTCCGCAAGAAGGACGTGTCGCGCAAGGCGGCAGCCCTGTTCCTGAAATGGCCGTAAACGAAGAAGTTTTTTACAACACCGTAGATGTGTTAGAAGAAATAGCCGGTGAAACTGCTAAAAGTGTCGCGCAGGTAGCGCTCAACTGGCTCTTGCAGCGTCCAACGGTATCGAGCATTATTGTAGGTGCACGTAATGAAGAACAGCTCAGGCAAAATCTGGGTGCTGTGGGTTGGAACCTTACTTCAGAGCAGGTACAAAGGCTTGATCAGGCGAGTACCGTTCCAACAATTTATCCTTATTGGCACCAATGGCAAAACAAGTCCCTCAACCCTACTCCGGTTTTCTGATAAATTGGCATAAAAAAAATTATTTTGGGGCAATTGTTTTAAAAATCCGATGAAATGATTTTGTGGCATTTCCTTAGTAGTTTTGGCAGAAATGAATCATTAACAATAACAAACGACGTGAAATTATCCTTTTCCTATTACCTCAATGAAGATGTCATTTTTCTGGCCCACGACCTTTTGGGAAAAGTGCTTTTTACTGAAATTGATGGCAACATAACTGCGGGCATTATCGTAGAAACCGAGGCATATTTTGGCGTACAGGACAAAGCTTCTCATGCCTATGGCGGCCGACGCTCAGACAGAACCGATACTTTATACCACCAGGGCGGCATTGCCTACGTGTATTTGTGTTACGGCATTCACCACCTTTTCAACGTGGTAACTGGTATTAAAGATGCGCCTCATGCCGTACTTATAAGGGCTATTGAACCGTTGATCGGTAAAGAAATAATAGAAGTCAGGAGAAATATGCCTGTCGCCAAAGCGGCGGTTTCATCCGGTCCGGGTTCTGCTGCCAAAGCTCTAGGGATCGATCGATCGTTTAATAAAAAAGACCTCACAGGCGAAGAAGTCTGGATTGAAGATCATGGCATCCGGTATGCCGCTGATGCAATTGCTGCCACACCACGTGTTGGAGTCGCCTATGCCCAGGAAGATGCGCTTTTGCCCTGGCGTTTTTTTGTCAAAGGCAATAAATATGTGAGCAAACCGAATAAGGTTTAAGAGCGTGATGGCCATTAAAAATTAGCGCGCCGTGTAATAATAAAGGCGCGCTAAGAAAAATTTATTTCAACAAAAATTATAAAAAAGTACCAAACCGTTCAAAATGGCAGGTATAGCCATTCGGGTTTTTTACAAGATAATCCTGGTGGTAGGTTTCTGCCGGCCAGAATTTCGTAAAAGGCTCAAAGGTTGTGACTACAGTTCCCGGCCATCTTTTGGAGGCATTTACAATTTCGATCACTTCTTTAGCCTCGGCTATTTCGGTTTCATCCTGGAAGAAAATAGCCGAACGGTAGCTTGAACCCCGGTCATTTCCCTGCTTGTCAACAGTCGTTGGGTCATGCACCCTGAAAAAGTAATCGAGGAGTTCTTTATATGATATGATCTCAGGATTATAACTGATTTCCAGTCCTTCGGCATGGCCGGGATGGTTTTGATACGTCGGGTTTTCATTTTCTCCGCCTAAATAACCTACTTCGGTATCGGTAATTCCGGGAAGCACCCTAAAAAGGTCTTCCATACCCCAAAAACAACCGCCTGCTATGTATGCTTTTTTTATTTGATCTGACATTTTCATTTGATTTAATTATGCTGGCGAATCCCGCTGCAAATTTTCCAGCATAAAATTACGAAATGAAGACTGACGATGCTAAAAAAATCCTGCATCTTAACATAGAATTCTGATGTTTCAGATATTGCAATTGAGCTGCTTGATTTATAGCTGATGTACTTCCTTAATTTTAGAAAATTCTTTTAAAAGATGTAATCCGTACTCAGGAAATTCGAATCATGATCCCTAACAATGGTGTTCAGCAACTGCTTGTTGGCATCAGTTGCTTTTGTAGCGACAAGCGACCTGATCGAGAACGACCGTAGCGCATCCGATACCGATAAAGTTCCTTCGGCACTGTCTTTTCTTCCTGTAAAAGGAAATACATCTGGCCCGCGCTGCGACTGGCAATTGATATTGACGCGGCTCACCAGGTTCACAAAAGGATCGATCAGGCTTGACACTTCCCTTGCATCATTGCTAAAAATGCTCACCTGCATGCCGTGCGGTGCGTTGATCTGGTAGTCTATCGGCTCTTCTATGGATTCAAATGGCACTATGGGTATGATTGGGCCAAACTGCTCTTCATGATACAGTCTCATCTGGTCGTTTACCGGAAAAACAACTGCCGGAAAGACAAAAGAGTTGTTGGTATAACCGCCATTTTCATTGATGATCTTCGCTCCGTTGGCAACAGCATCATCAAGACAGGCTTTCAGGTATGCAGGTTTATCAAACTCCGGCAACGGCGTAATTTTTACCTCTTTGTCCCACGGAAGTCCGGGCTTTAAAGCAGCAACGGCATCACTTAGTTTTTTAACGAAATTTTCGGCTATGCCTTTTTGTACAAAAATAAGTTTTAAAGCCGTGCAGCGCTGTCCGTTAAAGGAAAGCGCGCCAAGCAGGCATTCGTTGACTGCGACATCAATATCGGCATTGTTGGTTACGATAGCCGCATTCTTTGCATCGAGGCTTAAAATCGAGCGCAGCCTGTTGACTTTTGGATGCAGTTTTTTAAGGCCATTGGCCACTTTGCTCGAACCGATAAACGCCAGTACGCTGACTTTTCCACTTTCCATCAATGGTGTCACGATCTCAGATCCTTTTCCGTAAAGCGTATTCACGGTTCCAGCCGGAAAGGCTTCTTTAAACGCTTGCAGCAACGGATAATGTGCCAGGACACCGTATTTGGGCAGCTTGAATAAAATGGTGTTGCCCATGATCAGCGCGGGAATCAAAGTGGTAAAAATTTCATTTAAAGGATAATTGAACGGTCCCATGCTAAGTACGACCCCAAGCGGCGAACGCCTGATTTGTGCCAAAACACCTTCGGCCTCTTCAAACCGCGACGATTGCCTGTCGAGGTCTTTAAGGGCGTCGATCGTGTCATTAATATATTCTACGGTACGGTCAAATTCTTTGGCCGCATCCGGGTTGCTCTTTCCTATTTCCCACATCAGGAGCTTGATCACCAATTCGCGCTGCCCGATCATCAGGTACACGAATTTCTGCATGCATTTAATGCGCCCGTCGACACTCATTGTAGGCCATTCGCCCTGCCCTTCATCATATGCTGCAACTGCCGCATCAAGTGCTTCCATTGCTTCTTTTGGTGAGGTATGCGGAATGGTTCCAAGCAATTTGCGCTGAAGCCCATTGGCACCCGGAATACAAACCGGCGAGAACACCTCACTGACAGCACCATTCCATGGCACGAGTTTTCCATTGAGCAGGTATTCGCGTTGGTGAATTTCTTCCAGTTTATATTGGTCGGGGATTTGGCTTTCGGCTACAAAAAGATTGTCAATCGTGGTTTGTGAGGCATTTAAATTTTCCATAAGTCAGGTCGCGTTATTGGTTTACCCAAATATAAAACCTATTGCTTAAAAAATAGGGATCCATTTATAAAAACAGTAAAAATGTTTTAGCTGCTGCCATTTCACAAAAAAACTTGTATATTTTTTTTTTCAGAGTTAAAATTCACAAAAAAAATGTGTGAAAATTTCTTTTACGATTAAAATTCACACAAGAATTTTTGGATCTTTTCTGGGTTCCTTCTTCCACTAAAAGAATTGGATATTTGAAATTTTTTTATTGGCAAACTTCCTACAGTTGTTTATAGTCTAGGAATAACCAAACATGATATTTATCATTTTACATGTTTAGTCACAATGGTATTTTTGATGCTTAAAATCATGTGATTATGAATACTTCTATCATTGCCAAATACAACGTTCCCGGCCCCAGGTATACCAGTTATCCTACGGTTCCTTATTGGGACGACCATACTTTTGATGCTGATGCCTGGCTCGCGTCACTCCGGAACTCATTTGAAGAAAGCAGCACCGGCGGAATCAGCCTCTACATTCATCTGCCTTTTTGCGAAAGCATGTGCACATTTTGCGGCTGCAACAAACGCATTACAAAAAATCATGCTGTTGAAAGTCCGTACATCCAGGCTGTTTTAAAAGAATGGCAATTGTATTGCAGGCTGTTGAAAAAACGCCCATTAATTAGGGAATTGCATATCGGTGGCGGAACACCCACCTTTTTTTCATCCAAAAACCTTGAAGATTTAATTAACGGAATCTTTTCTTGTGCCAATAAAACGCCAGACTGCGACATGAGTTTTGAAGGCCATCCGAACAATACCACCCGCGAACATTTGCAAAAATTATACGATCTCGGTTTTCGCCGCGTGAGTTTTGGCGTACAGGATTATTCCGAAAAAGTGCAAAAAGCGATCAATCGCGTACAGCCTTTGCAGAATGTCGCAAAAGTGACTTTGTGGGCGCGGGAAATCGGATATGAATCGGTTGGGCACGACCTGATTTTCGGCTTGCCGTTCCAGAAAATTGAGGATGTTGTCGATACGATCGAAAAAACAAAATCACTCCAACCCGACCGGCTGGCTTTTTACAGTTACGCACACGTCCCATGGATCAAAGGAAACGGCCAGCGCGGATTTAAAGACGACGACCTCCCTACAGCCGATGAAAAACGGACTTTATATGAAATCGGGAAGCAATTGCTGCAAAAAAACGGTTACCATGAAATTGGCATGGACCATTTTGCATTGGCTTCAGACCGTTTGTACAACGCTTTTCAAACCGGAAATTTACACCGCAATTTCATGGGTTACAATGCATCCAAAACCCAGCTGATGATTGGCCTAGGCGTTTCTGCCATTGGTGACAGCTGGTACGGATTTGCGCAAAATGTCAAAGATCTGGATGATTATTACCAAATTATCGAATGGGGACAATTGCCTGTTTTTAAAGGGCATATCCTGACAAATGAAGATCTCATTATCCGAAAACACATCCTGAATTTAATGTGCCGGTTCGAAACTTCGTGGAAAAATGAAGCCCTGTTTGTTGAAGAAATTCCCGCAATTTTATCCGCTTTAAGCGAAATGGAACAGGATGGTTTGCTTTTGATTTCAGAAAAATCGATCGTCATTACCGAAGCTGGGAAACCATTTTTGCGCAACATCTGCATGGCATTCGACCTGCGTTTGAAACGAAAAATCCCGCAAACGCAATTGTTTTCGATGACTATTTAAAATTTACCTTTAATTTTTTTTACAATTAAGTTATTAAGGTTTGAATTGGACAACATCATTTGCAATTCGGTGCGGCCATTACAAACAAACTCGTTTCTGAAGGCGACACATACGGAATGCCAAGTCCCAATCCACGAAGAATAAACAAAATCCCGATGCAGGCAACTGTATACGGGATTATTTTGTGAATTTTATTCCGAAAAGGCATCGACAGCACCGAATGAAAATAAACCACGGCCGACATTAAAGGAATGGTTCCAAGTCCGAAAGCAACCATATATAATGTGCCGGAAAAAGGATTCTGCATCGCAACCGCACCGAATAACGCCGCATAAACCATTCCGCAAGGCAAAAATCCATTCAGCAATCCGATCAGGAAAATCGAAGAAAGATTCTTGTTTTTGAGTCGTTTTCCAAGTGCCGAACGAACCACTGCAATGGTTTTAAAAACCGGTTTTGAAAAATTGTATTTTGAAAAGCTTTTCTCCGGAACCAAAACGACCGCAAGTATCGCAATGCCCATAAAAATTGATAGCCGCTGCTGGATTCCGGCGAGATAAAACCCTTTTCCGATGCAGCCAAAAAGCAAGCCAATCGAAGCATAAGTCAAAATCCGCCCGGAATGATACGTAAAAATCTGTAACGCTTTTTTAACCGGATTGTTTCGTTCTAACGGCAGCATCATTGCAATCGGGCCGCACATGCCGATGCAATGCAAACTGCTCAACAATCCCAGTATGAATGCGGCATACAGCATTATTGGATGTAAATGGTTTTCTTAATGATATAGTCTTTTTCGTCATATTTCCATGACAAAGTAATGTCCCAAAGGCCGCCAGCAAAATCACTTTTAGGTATGAGCAGTGTGGATTTTGCCATTATGAGCGGTTTCTCAAAATCCATTTTTTTGGCTGACGGCCGATACAGGGACACTTTTCCTGTTATTTTTTGAGGCTCAAGGGTTTCGGGAAAATGAATTTCGATGCCTTCAACCGTATTTTCAATTGTGGGTTCTTCAGTCAAATCGGCCGCATTCTGGATCTTCAGCATTTCATCCCCGAATTTCGCATCGTGCTTGTAATATTCTTCGACAACCAATTCATTGTCGTATTTCGAATTGCTTTGCACTTTGAAGACAAACGTAAGTATGAATGCCATGAACAATGCAAATGCTATGATGATTGATGTTCCCCAATTGAGTTTCATGTTGTTATTTTTTAGTCGAATGTCAAAAGTCTAAAGTCGAACGGTGACAATCTTTGATAAATCTTATTCGAAAGTGCGCGGCCCAAGGAAATTTGTCTTGGCTTTTCCCAACAATATTTTGCCGTTGTAGACGCCGATTTCGAGTTTGGTTTTGTCGCTTTCCAGCAGATATTGATTGATTTCGATGAACAATGTGCCCTGCGAAATTTGTTGTTTGCCGAGGCTAAAATGGATGTTTCCTACTTTTTTAATTTGGCCGATATGTGAAATCAATTCAAAATGAACATCATTGTAATCCGATGCCGTTTTATTGACAATTTTGTACGTATAAACGTTGCTGATATTTTTGTCTTTGTGTTCGAATAATTGCCCGGGCAGTCGCAAAACCGAAACTTCAACATCATTGCGAAGCAACAGCAAACCTGCAAAAATCCCGATTAAAATTCCCAAAACAGCAGTGTAGCCTTTCATGCGGGAAGTAAACCGGAACTTTCCTTGCTTCTCAATTTCATCTTCAGTCGCATAACGGATCAGGCCTTTCGGCAAGTTGACGCTTTCCATGATCGCGTTGCATTCATCAATACAAGCAGTGCAATTTGTGCATTCGAGCTGCGTGCCGTTTCTAATGTCAATGCCCATCGGACACACGTTGACGCATTGTTTACAATCGATGCAATCGCCTTTTCCTGTTTGTTCGCGGTCTTCTTTTTTGCTGAATTTGGCGCGTCCGGCTACTTTTTCACCACGCACAAAATCATACGCCACATTGATCGATTTGTTGTCGAGCAAAACGCCCTGCAACCTGCCATACGGACACGCGATAATGCATACCTGCTCTCGAAACCAGACAAATACAAAATAAAATACGCCCGTAAAAATCAGCAGTGAAATGAAATTTCCGGATTGTGCCAACGGGCCTTGTTCGACCATCTGAAACAAAGCATCGCTTCCTATTACATAAGCCAGGAATACATTCGCTATCAAAAACGAAATGACAAAGAACAACGCCCATTTTAAAAGCCGTTTCCGGATTTTTTCGCCATCCCATTTTTGTTTGCTCAAGCGTTGCTGCGCGCCTCGGTCGCCGTCGATCCAGAATTCAATGCGACGGAAAACCATTTCGAGAAAGATCGTCTGCGGACAAATCCATCCGCAAAAAATCCGCCCGAAAACAACCGTAAATAAAATCACGAATACGACTCCGATGATCATCGACAACACAAAAAGATAAAAATCCTGCGGCCAAAACGGAAACCCGAAAATATTAAACCGGCGTTCCATCACATTAAACAGCATAAATTGGTTGCCATTGATTTTGATGAACGGATTCGCAACCAATACCGCCAGCAAAAAATAACTGACGTATTTTCGGTAGTCGTAAAATTTGCCTTTGGGCTTTTTCGGAAAAATGAATTTGCGTTTTCCACTTTCGTCCAAAGTGCCAATGGTATCGCGGAACGTTTCTTCTGGTTCAGACATTTTTTTGCTATTTGGCAATTGGTTTTGCACCAGCCGGATCTACCCAGATTTCGCCATCGGGTGCTTTCGGGTCTTTCGGATGGCTGCCCTGCAAGGACAAAACATAACTTGCTACATGTTGGATTTCAGTTGGTTTCAGCGTTCCGCCCCAGGCCACCATTCCTTTTCCGTCGCGGCCACCATTGGTCACTGTATGAAATACATTTTTGATGCCGCCGCCTAAAATCCAATGGTCGTCGGTTAGGTTTGGGCCAATTTGTCCTCCGGCATCGGCACGGTGACAGGCAATACAATTGGTTTGGAAAATCGTTTTTCCGATGGCAAGATCGGCGGCTTCGGTCAGTAAGGTGACTTTGTTTTCATCCATTAAATCGGGTGCGGTTTTTTTGTATGCTTCTACATCGATTTTTGCCTGCGCCATTTCTTTAGAAAATTCCATTTCCTGGTTGTCGCCGCCCATGATTTCAAAACGGATCAGGTAAATCGCAGCAAAAGCAATACAACCGTAAAATAAATACACCCACCACGGCGGCAAATTGTTGTCGAGTTCTCTGATGCCATCATAATCGTGGCTTAGTAACAACGACGCTTCATTTTCGATCGGTTCAGATTTGGTTAATTTATGGATCAGATTTTTATACCATTGTTGGTTTTTCAAAGAGAAATCAGTCACTTCATCAAGCTGTTTTTTCTGTTCGTCGTTCATCATCTGGTACGTAATATTGTCTACCGCAGCCGAAACGATTTCAATCGCAACCAGCATGAAAAGGAAGACAAACAAGAACACACTCACCATTGGATATTTCAGGAACGCAGGCCGGTCACCCGAATCGATAAAATATTCCATCGCGGCAAAAACGGTAAAGAAAATCACTGGAATGCGCACATAAACCGGAACTATTTTTTTCATAATATTGTTGTTAGGGTTAATGTTTATTGGTCTTTTAACGGAATGTTGCTAAGCTCGTTAATGGTATCTTTCTTATACGAAAAGACCCAAAGGCCAAGCCCGACGAAGAATAAAAAGAAGATCAGCAACGACAGTATCGGATAAATTTGCACGCCGGCAATGGTTTCGAGATTGTGTTTGATGGGTTCGAACATGGCTTTATTTTTTAGAGTGGTCTTTGACTTTAATATCGGTTCCGAGGCGTTGGATGTAGGCAATCAGTGCGACGATTTCACGCTCGTTCATCGGTACGAATTTTTCCCCTTTGGCTTCCGCCGATTTTTTGCTGTTTTCATAACTTTTGACAAAATCGGGATCGGCATGGAGGTTGTTCTCGATGGTTTTAGCCTGTTTGCGCAGGTTATTTTTCGCCTCGGCAATGTCTTTTTCCGTATATGGAACACCGAGTTTCTGCATCACGCGCATTTTATTTTCAAGGTTTGAAATGTCCATCGGTTTATTCGCAAACAGCCATTTGTAACCCGGCATGATCGATCCGGCAGAAATACTTTGCGGATCCCAGAAATGGTTGAAATGCCAGTTGTCATTGTATTTTTGCCCTACACGAAGCAAATCTGGGCCGGTTCTTTTTGATCCCCATAAAAACGGATGGTCGTAAACGAATTCTCCTGCTTTCGATTGCGGCCCGTAACGTTCGACTTCGCTCCTGAACGGGCGCACCATTTGAGAATGACAGCCTACGCAACCTTCCCGGATGTACAAATCACGGCCTTCAAGTTCCAGCGGAGAATACGGTTTCACACTTGCAATCGTCGGGATGTTCGATTTGACCATGATCGTTGGAACAATCTGGATGATGCCGCCAATTAAAATCGCAACAGTTGCCAAAATGGTCAGTTGAATTGGTTTTCTTTCGAGCCACGGATGGAATTTTTCGCCTTTGATTCTGCTTTTGCTGATCTTTTGCAATTCGGGCGCTTCTGCGAGTTCATCAGCAATTGCAGCATTTGCACGTACGGTTTTGATGACGTTATAAACCAGAATAAACATTCCGATGATGTACATCGTTCCGCCAATCATCCGCATCCAATACATTGGGATAATCTGTTGAACGGTTTCGAGGAAATTCCCGTAAGTCAGCGTGCCGTCAGGGTTGAACTGTTTCCACATCGAAGCCTGAACAAATCCGGCGACATACATCGGAAGCGTGTAAATAATAATTCCCAAAGTCCCGATCCAGAAATGCAGGTTTGCGAGTTTTGTCGAATACAATTGGCCTTTCGTCATGCGCGGAATCAGCCAGTAAATCATCCCAAAAGCCATGAAACCGTTCCAGCCAAGTGCGCCAACATGCACGTGTGCAATAATCCAATCGGTAAAGTGTGCAATGGCATTGACGTTTTTAAGCGACAGCATCGGACCTTCAAAAGTAGCCATTCCGTAAGCCGTAATTGCCACAACGAAAAATTTCAAAACCGGATCAACGCGCACTTTATCCCAAACACCACGGAGCGTTAACAATCCGTTGATCATTCCGCCCCAAGATGGCGCGATCAGCATAATTGAAAATACGACGCCTAAATTTTGCGCCCACGTTGGCAAAGCCGAATACAGCAAATGGTGCGGTCCTGCCCAGATGTAAATAAAAATCAGCGACCAGAAGTGAATAATAGACAAACGGTAAGAATACACCGGACGGTTTGCGGCTTTGGGAACAAAATAATACATCAATCCCAGAAATGGCGTCGTTAAGAAAAAAGCCACCGCATTGTGTCCGTACCACCATTGCACCAGCGCATCCTGGACTCCGGCATAAACCGAATAACTTTTCATTGCCGACACCGGCAATTCGATGCTGTTGAAAATATGCAATACGGCAACGGTCACAAAAGTCGCGAGGTAAAACCAGATTGCAACGTACAAATGGCGTTCGCGGCGGCGCAAAATCGTTCCGATCATATTGATTCCGAAAACCACCCAAATCAGGGCAATCGCAATGTCGATCGGCCATTCGAGTTCGGCGTATTCTTTTGACGAAGTGTAACCCATTGGCAACGAAATTGCGGCAGCAACAATGATCAACTGCCAGCCCCAAAAGTGCAGGTTGCTAAGGAAATCACTGAACATTCTGGCTTTAAGCAAACGCTGCAGCGAATAATAAATCCCGGCAAACATCGAGTTTCCTACAAATGCAAAAATGACCGCATTGGTATGCAACGGGCGCAACCGACCAAAACTCAGCCACGGAATGCCGTCGGTGATGTTCGGGAACAAGAACATGATAGCCAGCAAGAGCCCAACCGTCATTCCGACGACGCCGAAAACGATGGTTGCGTAAAGGAATTTCTTTACGATTTTGTTGTCATAATAAAACTGCTGCATTTCCATAAATTAAATCTGTTTTTGTTTGGTTTCTACTGGGTTTTCGGGTTTGGTGCGGAGCTCGTCGTCAAACAGCATCCGCACCGACGGCGTGTAATCATCATCGTATTGCCCGCTGCGCACCGCCCGGATGAAAGCGATGAAAAAGCCGATGGCGACACAGATGCTGATCGAGATCAAAAGATAAATGACACTCATGGTTTTATTTCTTTAACAAAGTTAGGGGTGCGGTTTTTCATAAAATATGATATTTATCATGCTTCAGATTTTGTTTGAATTTTTAGCTTTCTTGCATAAAAATTGCTCATGATCGTTACGAAACTTACAATCGAAACCGTGCTTAAAGGCATGATGATCGCGGCAACCAAAGGCTGTAAATTTCCGCTCAGGGCAAATGACAATCCGACGACATTATACAGCAATGACAATCCGAAACTCATTTTAATGACCAGCATCGCATTTTTCGAAAGCTGTAAAAAACTATTGATTTTCCGGAACTCCCCGGCATCGAGGATCGCATCGCAGGCCGGTGAAAAAACATTGACGTTTTCTGCTAATGAAATCCCGACGTTGCTTTGCGCCAACGCGCCGGCATCATTTAATCCGTCGCCGATCATCAGGACATTTTTGCCTTGCTTTTGCAGGTTTTCGATGAATTGCAGTTTCTGTTCGGGCATTTGGTTGAAAACCATTTGTGTTCCGGCGGGAAGCATTTTTTGAAGCAAGGGACGTTCGCCATCGTTATCGCCCGAAAGCAATTTGAGTTCGTAATTTTTTTTCAGTTCAGCAAACAATTCGCGCAGGCCGTTTCGGTATTCGTTGTTGAAAGTAAAATGCCCAAAATAATTTCCGTTGATGTCAATGTGAACCGAAGTTTTCAATGAATCTTTGCGCAACGGTTTCCCGATAAAATCGGCTGAGCCAATTGAAATGCTGTCACCATTGATTTTTGCTTCGATGCCTTTGCCCGAAATTTCGGCAAAAAATGCAACACGAAGCCTTTCTGCTTCCGGTAAAAAATCATACAACATGCGGCTCAGTGGATGGTTAGAACCTGAAAGCGTACTTTTAACCATCTCATTTTCAGACGCTGAAAAAGTTTTCCCTTCATAAGTGATATTTGACCTGCTACTGGTAGTAATCGTTCCGGTTTTGTCAAAAACGATCGTGTCTACTTTTGCCAGTTGTTCGATCACACAGGCATTTTTGAGGTAGCATTTTTGCCTGCCGAGTATCCGCAAAATATTACCCAATGTAAACGGTGCGGTCAACGCCAAAGCACACGGACAAGCCACTATCAATACGGCTGTGAATACATTAAAAGCAATGTTGATGTCAATTAAAATCCAATAGCCCAAACCTGAAAAAGCGATCAGCAGCAATGCCGGGGTGAAGTAGCGGCTGATGGTATCGGTAATCGATTTATAGTTGGCTGAAGTTTTTTTCTCGAAGATTTCATTGCTCCACAATTGCGTCAGGTAGCTTTGTGAAACGGGTTGCAGCACTTCCATTTCGATGGCATTTCCGAGTTGTTTTCCGCCAGCAAACAATTTATCACCTGATTTTTTGGAAACCGGGATCGCTTCGCCGGTGACGAAACTATAATCGATTGAAGCGTTTGAAGCAATCAAAATGCTGTCGGCCGGGATTAATTCCTGGTTTCTGATCAATAAACGGTCGCCTTTTTGGATTTCGTAAATCGGCACACTTTCTTCCAAACCATCCGTTTTTAATCGGGTCACAGCAACTGGGAAATACGATTTGTAGTCGCGTTCGAAACTTAAAAAACTGTAAGTTTTGATCTGGAACATTTTTCCAAGCAGCATGAAAAACACCAATCCGGTCAGGCTGTCGAAAAATCCGGAACCGTAATTGAAAAGCATGTCGATCGAGCTTCTGACAAACATCACCACAATTCCCAATGCAATCGGGATTTCGATATTGAGCATTTTCGCACGGATGCTTTTCCACGCGGCGACATAATAACCGCTTGCAGAATAGAAAAAACTCGGCAACGCCAACAGGAAAATCAGGCCGCGGAAAAAGTTTTTGTATTGGTCTAACCAGAATTCATTCACCTCGAAATATTCTGGAAAAGACAGCAGCATAATATTTCCGAAGCAAAAAAAAGCTACGCCAAGTTTGTACGTCAGGCTGCGGTTTGTTTTTATTTTTTGTGTGCCGTAATCGTCGAGGCTGATATACGGTTCGTATCCGATAGCGCACAACAAATCCACGATTTCCTTCAATGAAACAGACGAACTGTTGTAGGTGATCCTGACTTTTTTCTGATGAAAATCGACCTGCGAACTGACGATGTCTTTTTGCAACCGGTTTAAATTTTCGAGTATCCAAATGCAAGAACTGCAATGGATGTGCGGAATTTGCAACGAAATGATCTGTGTGTCGCCTTCATTGAAATCCAATAATTTTTCGACAATCTGCTCGTTTTCGAGAAAGTTGTATTTGCTTCCGCCCGATGGCGTTGCTCCAGGTGCATTTTCAAAATCGTAATAAGACATCAATCCGTTTTCGCTGAAAATCGCATACACCGTTTTACAGCCGTTGCAGCAAAAATGCCGCGCTTCAAATATGATTTCGTCTTTTACAATATCCAATCCACAATGGAAACAGTTGTTTGTATCCATAATCTGCTCATTTTACCTGGAGCAAAGTTGCGTTGGCTTAGCCAATAATAATATGATATTTATCATATAAAGTCCGTAAATTTGCCCCAGCAACAAAAGCTTTCGGCTATGAGTAAATGTGAACAATGCATCGTAAGGGAATTCAGCGCGCTTAAAGCATTGAATAAAGACGAACTCATCAGGATGTCGGAATGCAAAACTGCGAAAACCATTAAAAAAGGGGCGGTTATTTTTGAAGAAGGCCAGCATGTAAACGGTGTTTTTTGTATAAAAGATGGTGTTTGCAAAATGACCAAACTCAGTCCGAACGGGAAAGAGCAGATCGTGAAATTGGTAAAAAAAGGCGAATTGCTCGGGCAGCGCTCGATGATCAGTGACGAACCGGCCAATCTTTCTGCGGTGGCACTCGAAGACATGCAGGTGTGTTTTGTACCGAAAAGTGACCTCATCGGGTTTTTTAACCAGAACAATAAGTTCTCGATGAACATGATGAAAAGCATTTGCGGCGACCTTAAAGATGCCGACGATCTGATGGTTGACATGGCGCTTAAAACCGTCAAAGAAAGGCTGGCGCATACGTTGATTTACTTAGCCGATACTTTAGGGACGAATCCAGACCAAACCCTGAAACTGCAGCTGTCGCGTGAAGAACTGGCCAGCATGATCGGAACGGCGACGGAAAGCTGCATCCGGTTGTTGTCCGAATTTAAAAAACTCGGCTACATTGAATTGTCGGGTAAAAACATCAGCATTTCCAATAAAAAAGCGCTTCAGGCGGTTGCGAATCATTAACCCGGAATTTCTATTATCATCAAGGCGTTTCTATACTCGCGAAATGCCTGAAATATATCTTTTTTGATGTTGTGGAAGAACGCGGTTGGCGACAATATTTCTTCATAATAGGCAATTCCGTTTTCGAGGTTGCCCTTAAAATTTTTCCATTTCTTGATTTGTTGTGCGGTCGGAAAATCTGCGGAAGCGATCTCTTTTTTAAGGTAACCTACATACAAACCCAATTCTTTTACAAACACGTTTGGCCTCGAAGTTTTTCCAAGAATCGATTCATAGCCGTAAATGTGCCGCAGCATTTCTGATAGTGTCACTTCGCGGTTAAAATAAGCCATGTTTGGCCCTGGGCAAATGACAATGCCTTGCGCCTCGCCTTTGATTTCGATGTTGTTTTCGAGGTAGGAAGCGTTTGCCAAACCAACACAAAGACAGGCTTTATCGGTAATTTTTTGCTTCATTTCCTGAAATTGGATTGTTGTAAGATCACTTTTTTTAGATTCAAGTTCCCTGATCATCACCGACTGGTATTTTCGCGACGCCGTACAAATCCCTTTTGGATCAACTGCTGTATTGAGCGCCAGCAGTTTTTTAGGGCATGAGCTTCCGGCTTTATTGTGGCTGATCCGGCTTTGTTTCAACCCTTCATTTGTCGTGCCTTTAACCGTGTTGAACGGAACGCCCAATGGGGAAATGTTGCTGGTATAGAAATCGTTTTCTGTGGCTTCGGCCAATAATTTCCGGGTTTGTTGGTCTGTGGACGTAGCTTCGGGAACCAACAGAAACGGCGAACCCCAGCCGACGGAATCCATCTGGTAATAATCAATCAAAAAACGATGCTCTTCAGATGTCCCGATTCCGCCCTGAGCGGTGATTTTCAATTCAAATGGTTGTGGCGGAATTGGCCATTCTTTTTGCTGAAACGCCCTGCAAAGCAGATCAAATCCTATTGCGATCAGTTCGCTTTTGCGCTGCCTGAATTCTTCGAGCACCGGGCCGAGCAGCAAACCTTCGGTTGCGAAAGCATGCCCGCCGCAATTGAGCCCGGATTCAATGCGGTATTCAGAAATCCAGATGCCTTTTTTTGCCAGGAAACTGCCCTGGATCATTGCCGAACGGAAATCGCTGACTTTAAGGATTATCTTTTTTCTGATTTGCCCGGATCCATCCGGAAAAAAATCAGGAAATTCTGTAATGTAATTGTAAAGCGACGGATTCATTCCGGCTGATAAAACTACCGAAGATTGCAAATTGCTATTCGCAAATCCGCGCAAAGCGGCATGTGCGTCATTAAATTCAATAGGCAAAGGCGTGTTTTTGGCGTAATTTGTTTTGTCGACTTTGGTCATGATGTTGACATCGATCGCACCGGGTTTCAGGTTTTCTAAAATCAGCTGCCGGAAAGTTTCTTTGCAAGTATTTTCATCCGATAACAACTGCCGGAATTTTTGCCGGATCGCAGATTTTGGCAGCATGTATACAAATTGAGACAGGGTTTTGTGATTGCTCCCGGCTTCTTTACAGAAATCATCAAACTTCCGGGTAACGATATTTTGTACGAGATTCAGGTAAGCCGTAATGCGTTTGGCGCGGCAATCAAAGCTGTTTTGTGAAATTTCCGAGTAATCGAATTCGAATTTACGGGAGTAGAATGCCCGCATTTTTTCGGCGAGTTCGTCATCTACAATGGAAATGACCGAATCAATTCCGAATTGTGCAACCCGAATCGGGGAATCGATCGTATAAGCCAATCCCATGACCGGAATGTGAAAATTGTGCAGCTTGCTCATTTATGAAAGTATTAAGCTGCAAATTTTGGAAAATTGGCGCACTTAAAACCTGATAAATGTCATGTTGGGCAAAGAACTTTGTTTTTTAATGCACCGTACTGAAAATTTTAAAAGAGGCTTTCAGGAAATTCCGGATGCTGGTAAAAACTAAGGCTTTCGTTGATTTCGTCTGCATGGCGGTATATGTCTGTTAAATTTTCAATACGGTTGCGGGACTCCACCTTATTTTTCGTCACGATTCCGAGGTACTGCCTTCTCTTATTGTTCAGGTAAAGCCTGCAAATGGTTTGGTAGCGGTCGCCGTTAAGCAATACCGCCAGGTAGCCTTTCATTCGCTTGTAACTTATTTTTTCGGGTTCCAGTCGTGGTGCCAGGATGTCCCGCACGATGTTGGTGGCTACTTCGGCTTCAAGTTCTTCCATGATATTGCAGGGTTAATCGTATAGCGTTGTGTCGTTACGACAATGGTAAAGGTATGCGCTGTCGAAGCGCGTATTTTATAGGATTCTTTCAAAATGTTTCCGGATCTCCGATAAATGACAGTTTAGTAAATAATTGACTTCGCCCAATTGCATACAAAACGAAACATGCTGATCTGAGTGTTTAAAGTTGGATTTGAAGCAGAAAAAAATATTTGATAGTGGTAAATTTGAAAAATAAAACTGTTATTTTACGTTGCAAAAACAAGGCTTCCAATAAATTTTAAACGCAACCTATCAATTGGCATTTTTAAAAAGACAAATACATTTTGTGGCATCATTAAAAAGAAAAGTATTCCTTGGCCTTGTCTTATTTATTTTTTTGGATTTTATCATTATCGTACTTGAACCTTTTGATACTGATCAATTCGAGGCGGATCACAGGTTTTTGCTCCTTTCTGGTTATGGCTTCTTTGTTTTTGTTGTGTTTGTCATCCAAAGCTGTATTGAAAACCGCTGGTATTCAAAGGCTGGTAAAGTCTGGCTGGTTTCCCATGAATTTATTTCTACTATAATCTTTTGCCTGTTCTCAGGTACGGTGCTTTATTTATACAATACTTTGATTGTCAATCTGGCAAGCTGTTCCATAGGAACATATTCTCGTTTTTTATGCGTTACTGTCGCCGGAATGGTTCCTGTTTTTGTACCCTCAATGCTTTATCTGAGACAGAAACTCGGTGAACGGATTGTTCCGTCCTCAAGCAATTCGATCCGGTTGACTGGAGAAAACAAGAATGAGGTGCTAAGCCTCGAAAAAGAAGACTTGTTATACATCAAGGCTGTCGAAAATTACATTGAGATTTGTTATGTGGATCAGGGCAAAAGCATCAGATCCAAAACATTCAGGCAAACACTTTCAAACGTATGTGAACAATTGCCTTTTTTGGAAAAATGCCACCGATCTTATTTGGTCAATACAAACGCTATTGTATTTATTTCAGGCAATTCACAAAGCGCCAGGATTTCTTTTAGGGTTGGTGAAAAAGAAATTCCGCTATCAAAGACCTATTATAAGCATATCAAAGACCGCGTATTTTAGTTTTTAAGAAAAAGGGCGCAAGAAGCCTATCTACTTGTCAAAAAAACAAATCGTTTCGTCAAAATTACTTGAATGGCAAAGGATTTCGCATTTACTTTGACAACTCATTTAAATCATTCCATGTATGAACCACTGCAAAAAAATGAAATCCACCATCCTGAATTTCGCGCTGATTTTACTTTTTAATGTTTCTTTTGCCCAAAACAATCCAACTCATTTTAAAAGCGACATCGATTTTGGAAACGGAACCGTATTTTCAACTTTTCTGGATGTTACTATTGGCCAGGACCAGTTTGTTATAACCTCTCCTAAAAATGCCGATGTCCGCGTCATGGGTGGCAAAGCCAAACTGGGAAGGATCTTAGGAAAATCACCTAAAAAAGGAATTATCATCACTATTAAAGGGCAGCAAAAAAAGGACAGTTTGTTTGGCGAGACCAAGATACCCATGGTTGGCAAATTAAAGTTTAAAGGAATTGTAAAAAACACAACCCTGAGTGGTGAATTTCTGAATGGTGACGGTATATCCATTGGAACACTGCATGGCGTAAATTCTTCGGAGGACAAGATCAGTTATCAAAACCTTTATCCGCTGCTGATGAAGACCGTACAGGAAAATATTTACGCTAAAGCCGCGCTGCAAAATAAAGACTGGCAAAAATTCGAAAAGCAAATTAAAGCCCTGTGTAATGATGCCCACGACGATATTGAATTGTATTTAGGCTTTAACATATTGGCGCAAAAACTTCCGTTTACCCATTTGACTTTAGCGATTTTGCAGGAAGCTGCTGGCGATGAGAATGCGCCGGGCATACAGAAATCGGTTGTTTTTGAAGAAAAAAACAGCACTACTGCCTATCTGCAGGTTAAGAATTTTAGCACCTCTGGAACCGAACTGGAGGAAATTTTACCTAAGATAGTAGCCAATCCGGCTTATAAAAACCTCATCATTGATTTGCGGAACAATGGCGGTGGCGGGATCAGCCCTGCATTTGCACTCGCAAAATACGTTACAACTGAAGATCTGGAAGTGGGTTATTTCCTCACAAATAAGTTATCCTATTCCGGTTACCAGCCCGAATTATTTAAAACGCTTCCTGAACTACAGCCCAAAGGCACTAAAGAGTTTGGTGATGAATTAAGAAGATCGCCCGGCGTGAAGCTTATATTTAAAAAACCGGCCAATCCTGTATTCACCGGAAACCTCTATGTTTTGGAAAACGGCAGGACCGGGAGTACCTGCGAGCCGATCGTTTATTTGCTTAAAAACCGCAAAAAAGCCACGATCATAGGGGAAAGAAGCTATGGCGGCATGCTCGCTGCATCTCCTTTTACTGTTTCCGGAAAATACATGCTTATGGTACCCATTGCCGATTTCTACACTTATGACGGTATTCGTTTGGATAAGGTTGGTGTAGAGCCGGATATTGCCGTTAAATCGGATGACGCTTTGAATAAGGCGCTGGAAATTATAAATAGCGGTAAAAAATAATGTAGGAAGTTTTGAGATCGCCGACATTTTTATACAAAATGGCCAGCCGTGAAAGTGTCCCAACCCACCTGTCATGATAATTTATATTTATTTTAATCAATGCATTTGATCGCATCCTATGGATATATAACTCACTGAATTGCAAAAGGCCATAAATTTTATTAACATTTATTTAGTATTTGTACAAACTATAAAAAAAAAGCATATTTTTACCCGACTTAAAACCAGACAAAGGCGTTTTTAAATGAAAATAAAACTACTTTTTACCCCTTTTTTATACTTGTTTATTGCGGCTGCATCATACGGCCAGACTACGCAGATCAGGGGCTTTTTAGATGTGACAGGAGCTTATAACAAAAAGGCTACCTTTGGGTTTGGCGAGCAGGATTTATACATTACTTCTGCGATCAGTGACCGGATTTCATTCCTTGGGGAAACGGTTTTTAAATACGATTCAGAAGCGCATTCCGAATTTGCGATCAGCATTGAAAGGGTGATTATTACCTACAACCTCAAAGACAACCACAACCTTGTGCTGGGTAAAATCCATACCCCGCTGAATTATTGGAACGATACTTACCACCACGGTAGGGTTTTATTCCCTACGATCGACCGACCACTGCTTTTTTCACAGAATATCATTCCGCTGCACACCCTTGGTGCCGGTTTTGAAGGCCGCAACCTGGGAAGAATGAAATTTGGCTACAACCTGTTTGTGGGCAACGGGCTGGGTTCTTCAGAAGTTGAGGACAACGATAGGGCCAAATCGGTTACTGCGGCTGTTCACATCAAACCTGCTGACAGGCTAAGGCTCGGACTGTCTTACTATTACGACGTCATTTCTGCCGGTGCCGACGTGCACGGGATGGATGTCGACCACCGCGTCAACCAGCATTTAATTTCGGCATCAGTTGCCCGGTTCGGAAAAAAGTTTGAATTGCTTACGGAAGCGACTACTGCACTAAACCATACGGATACGACGGGTACAAAGACCACACTCGCCGGATACATTTATGCCGGGTATAAAATAAAAGAAAAATATGTTCCGTACGTACGCTACGACAACATCCAGTATCAAAATGGGGAAATGTACTATAATAAAAATAACAAACAGTCTTTTGTGGCCGGGTTTCGTTATGAAATCAATTACCTGGCTGTAGTCAAGCTCGAATACCAGCACATCGACAATGAATTTGGCGTTAATGTAGATAAAGTAACCGCTCAATTCGCTATTGGTTTTTAATATGAAAAGGACAACACTCATATCCGTATTCACAGGCAAAAACGCTTTTATCCAATACAGCTTCCTGATCGCATGCCTACTTTTTACATTGGCAGGCAATGCCCAGCAGGCGACACTGACTGCCATCGGGAATGTTTCGGGCGCACCTGCCGAGATGAAACAATCGGAACTCAAGTCGGTTTTAATGGGCGAAACACAACGCTGGAAAAATGGCAAACGTGTGGTGATCGCGCTGATGAAAACAAACACCCCATTGGGCAAAACCACTTCGTCAAAGATTTACGACATGACCGGTGATGAGCTCAATAAATACTGGCTGTCATTGGTTTTTCAGGGAAAATCACAAGCACCTGTCTTTTTTACATCGGTCAGTGAACTCCAGAATTTTGTTGCGCAAAACCCAGGTGCAATCGGTATTATCGACAAACCAATGGCAGTTAATGATGTCCGGTCGGTGATGATTGACGGAAAACCTTCTTTCTAGAGGGCGTTCCTGATTCGTCATTGGTTCTCTGAATATTGCTCATTATAATAAATTACAGATGCTCTTCAACCTCAAAACCAAGATTTGGCTTACGATCTGCTCCATTGTACTGATCTACTCGTTCTTTACACTATATTACTTTCCACAGCAGCAAGGCACCTTATTGGTTAATAATTATGAAAATGAAGTCCAGAACCTGGCCAATACCGTTGCGCTCGGCGTCAAAATCGCAATCAACGAGCAAAACTTTGAAGGCGTGCAAACGGCCATGGAATTTGTAAAAGGAGATCCGCGGCTGCAATTTATCAGCATGGTACAATCCGATACCGTGTGGAATGCAAGTCGTGACAAATTCAAAATCAAGCAAACCGTATTCAAGACTTTCCCCGAAAAAGAGCACCTGAGCCCCAACATTTCTTCAAATGATTCCCTGATCGTTAAAAAGGCGCCGTTCTCGACGGGCATGCTGTCGGGTTCGATCATGCTCGGTTTCAATACCAAAGGCATCGAGGCCAGTAAAGCACGAATTAAAATTACGTCGGTCATTGTCAGTGGCATCGTGCTGCTCTTCGGAATTCTGCTCGGCTTCTGGCTTGCCAAAAATATTTCGGTACCCGTGCTTGCGCTACGCGATGCAGCTCGAAAAGTGGGCGAAGGCGACTTAAACCAAAAAATCAAACGCATCCACCGGGATGAAATTGGCCAGCTTGAAAAAGCATTCAACAAAATGATTGACGACCTGGATAAGACCAGAAGTGACCTCAACGAAAAAAATGTTGTGCTGTCTGCCACGAATGAAACCCTTAGCGACACATTGGTCCAATTAAAAACAACGCATGCACAGCTGATCCAATCGGAAAAAATGGCATCTTTGGGAGAACTCACTGCCGGCATCGCGCATGAGATCCAGAACCCATTGAACTTTGTCAACAATTTTTCGGAAGTCAGCATCGAGCTTATCGCAGAAATCCTTGAAGAAAAAGCCAAAGCCCCAACAGCACGCGATGAAGCGCTCGAAGCGGAGCTTTTGGAAGACATTTCAAACAATCTTGAAAAAATAGCACACCACGGCAAGCGCGCCGATGGCATTGTCAAAGGCATGCTCCAGCATTCGCGCAGCAGCTCGGGCATAAAGGAGCCGTTTGATGTCAATGCCTTGGCAGATGAATACCTGCGCCTCGCCTACCACGGTTTGCGGGCAAAAGACAAAAGCTTCAACGCCGATCTGAAGACCAATTTCGAAGCGGCACTTCCAAAGGCCATGATGATCCCGCAGGACGTAGGCCGGGTATTGCTGAATTTGTTTACCAATGCCTTTTATGCCACACGGCAAAAGCAGCTTTCCGACAGCAACTTCAGGCCCGTACTCGAAGTCACTACGCGGCAAATCCCAAATGCAGTTGAAATTGTCGTAAAAGACAATGGTACTGGCATTCCCGATGCGATCAAAGACAAGATCCTACAGCCATTCTTTACAACCAAACCAACAGGCGAAGGTACCGGATTGGGTTTAAGCCTCAGTTACGATATCGTGGTCAAAGAGCACGGAGGGACGATTGCCATTGACAGCAAAGAAGGCGAATACAGCATCTTTACGATCACGCTTCCAAACGGGCAGAAAAGTAATTCATAACTATTTTTAAAACAGGCAGGAATCACTACATTAGCAAAACGCAAAAATCAGGAACCAACACAGTAAAGCCAGCGAAGCACATGAAAATATTGGTAGTAGATGACGAAGCCGACGTAGAATCCTTGTTTTTACAGCGCTTCCGCAAAGAAATCAGGAGTGGGGAAATTGAATTTGATTTTGCCCTTTCCGGGGAAGCAGCGCTTTCGTATTTGGGCGCACACCATTCGGAAGTAATCCTGATCCTGTCGGATATCAACATGCCCGGCATGAGTGGCATCGAACTGCTTTCAAAAATCCGGACCGCTTTTAGTGCACCACCACCCATGGTGATGATGGTTACGGCTTATGGTGATGAAGAAAACCACCGGCAGGCCATTGCCAATGGCGCGAACGACTTCCTGACCAAACCGCTCGATTTTGCATTGTTAAAAGACAAACTTAAACACCTTTCCCTATAATGGCCAAGATATTGGTAGTTGATGATGAACCGGATTTGGAAATCCTGATGAAGCAAAAATTCCGTAAAAAAATACGCGAAGGCGCTTACGAATTCGTTTTCGCACAGAATGGCGAAGAAGCGCTGCAAAAAGTGATGGAGCACCCGGATCTCGACCTGATCCTGAGTGATATCAACATGCCGGTGATGGACGGGCTCACGCTGCTCACACGCCTTCCTGAAGCCAATCCTGCATTGAAAGCGGTCGTGGTTTCGGCTTATGGCGACATGCAGAACATCCGCTCGGCGATGAACAAAGGCGCTTTCGACTTTGTATGCAAGCCTGTAGATTTCGACGATCTTGACCTTACAATAGAGAAAACCATTTTATACGTACAACAGATCCAGCAAACCATACAGGCCATCAAGGAAAACAACATCCTCAAAATGTATGTCGATGAGAATGTGCTGAACTTTATGGCGCATAAGGAGTTTGAAACCAGCCTTTTAAAGAATGAAATGCTTGATGCAACGGTAATTTTTCTGGACGTATGCGGATTTACGGCAATCACCGAAAAGATTCCCGCCAATACGGTAGTCACGTTGCTAAATTCGATATTTGATACGATCGTTGCCGAGATCATCCTGCAAAATGGTCATGTCGATAAGTTCATGGGCGATGCCGTGATGGCCGTGTTCCGTGGCGAATTCCACCTCGACCGTGCCATTGATGCGGCACTTGCGATCCGCGATAAGCTTTCCCGTGCCGAAGAATTGGTTTTCGGAGACATTACTTTTAAACCTGAAATATCTATCGGCATCAATTCGGGCGAAATGGTTTCGGGAAATATCGGATCGGAATCATTGAAACGGCTCGATTATACCGTCATTGGCGATGTGGTCAACCTGTCTCAAAGGCTGCAATCGGTTGCTAAACCCGGACAGATCCTTATTACCGAGGAAACCTTCCATAAGGCAAAAGAATCTTTCAGCTGTTTGCCCGCGGGTGAATTTACGCTGAAGAACAAAGCGAAGGTTGTCGTAACTTATGAAGTAACCGAATAAATTTTAATGACGTGCTTTCCTGCTTAATACGCCGCCTGCGGTTTCCTTGATCACATTCGTGAATACGAATGCTTTCGGGTCAAGGTCGTGAACAATATTCTTGAGTTTCCGCAATTCGAGGCGGGTAACCACAGTAAAAACAATGTCGCAAGGTGCGCTGATGTTGAAACTGTCTTTTAAGAAACCGCGTTCGCCTTTGTAAACGGTGATGCCACGTCCAAGCCGCATCACGAGCTCTTCCTTGATCAGTTCACTTTGGCCAGAGATAATGGTTACCCCAGTAAATTCTTCAATCCCTTCAACAACGAAATTGATCGCGCGTGATGCGCTGTAATAGGTCAGTATGGAATATAATGCCGTTGGCAATCCCAGCTTCACCGCGGCAATCAGGAAAATGACAATGTTGATGCCCAGGATGATCTCGCTGATCGTAAAACTCACGCGTTTTCCGGTGTACAAGGCCAGTACTTCTACTCCATCAAGCGCATATCCGCCGCGCATGGCCATTCCGATCCCGATTCCCATAAAGGCACCGCCAAAGATAGACACCAGCAATTTATCGGAAGTGATTTGCGGATAAGGGACAAACAGCAGGCACAGGGCCAGCCCGACAATCCCTAGAAGCGTTTTGAAAGCAAACTTTTTATTGACCTGAAAGGCGGCCATCAGCACCAACGGCATATTGACCACCACAATGACATAACCAATATTCCAATGGTAAAGTTCGTGCAGTAACAGCGAAACCCCCGTGACACCGCCATCAAAGAAATGATTCGGGATCAGGAAACCTTTGAGCGCAAATCCGCAAAAAAGGATCCCGATAGTCACATACATCACATCGATGAGGCCGTATTTGATCAGCTGTTCTTTCATTTTATATTTTGTTATTGGACAACAATTGGTTTAAATGCGACTGTTTTTTCTCATTCCTCAAACTTTGGGCGGTGGCCGTAAAATAATGGTGGTTTTGGAGAAATTGTACCTGTAATGCATCCCAGTCGATTTCATTGGCAATAATCCCGGCCGCCTGCAATTCCCGGTAGAGCCTGTTCCCGATCTCGAAAAAATCATCCCTTCCCAGGTAATCCAGATCGGCATCACAAATGATCTGCTCCAATAAAGAATGCGGCTGTTGCGGCAATTTGGTCGCCATAATAATCCCGCAAATGGTGTCGATATCCGCCTCAGCATAATTAAATCCAGGCAAAGTCGCGCGAACGATGTTGCAAGAGATGTCCTCATGATTTTCCCGCTGGTGCAGGTAGCCAGAATCGTGGTATAGTGCAGCTAAGAGTAGCAACCTGGTATCGGCTGTGGTAACGCTTTCTTTTTCTGCAAGGAATTTTGATGTGTCGTATACATCCATGGTATGGTCAATGGAATGATAATACAGATCGGGCGCTAAATCACGCTTCAGCATTTTTAAGATAAATTGTGATTCCGGTAGTTGGAGCATAAAGCAAATATTACCGGCTAAAATAGTAATTTTTAGGTAATTGTAGCGGCTATGAACTGATTTGACCGTATTTTTTTATTTGCACCTGCACAAGCCGGCAGAAAGCTTGCTTTGTCTGTGCCCAATAATTGTATGGAATAGCGTTGCAATTTGACTCATAAAACCCAAAACCACACCCTCTATACAGAAGTACTGACAGACAGCACCGGGCAGCGTGTTTTTATCGACCGCTACGCAGCAGAAAATACTGCCAAACCGATTGCTAACAATAGCCGCGAACCCATTCATTAAATTATTCCATCAATAAAACTTTGGGCTATATCTTCGGTACAGCCCGAAGTATGACTGAAAGGCCAATGCATCGCATTGGTCAACAAAAGACCCTGCCAATGCGTTCTTCACCATGGCCGGAAAATAGCAACCGCGCCATCGAGGCCTTTTTGGGAAGCACCGCGTGACGGCCCTCCATCAATGCAGGCTCACCACGCGGTGGATCTGCCAAATGCCATCTTTCAAACGCCAGAAAATCATAAATTTACTGGGATGGCTTTCGCCCTGCTCTGCTGTATTTACAAAACTGTGGTAACCAATCTCAACAGCCCCATAATTGGGAATGGAATATACTTCGATGCTGCCTTTGGTTAATTTCCGGGTCACCTTTCCACAGATGTTTTTATGGATGGATTCAATGAGTTCCTTTTTTGATGTGGTGAGTCCGCCGCGGTCGTGGTAAAACTCGATATCATCGGCAGTGAGTTCGGTCATTTTGTCGAGCTTGCAATGGTTGTAGGTATCAAAATACAGGCTGTCTAAAGTTGTGATGGTCTTGTAGAGCGGTTCATCTGCGGGTACATACGGCTTCGGAGTGTAGCGTTCAGCGGATGCCTGTGCCTGTCCGGCTGTTCCAAATAAAAGCAGGCTGCCGAAAATAAACGTGAAGATTGATTTTTTACACCCGCTTGGACAATTGTTGTTTTGGAAGTCATGACCCGGGCCAGAAAGGTGAACGGATGAAATAATCTTTGATTTCATGATGATTGATTTATGTGTTAGTACAGCAGAAACACCTTTTGTTACAATCCGGCTGAAGCCAAAATACCTATACTAAAGAATCCGGGATTTGCCTGAATAAAAAAATCCCCTTTGCATGCAGCAACAGGGGATTTTTAAGCTTTTTATTCAACCGGGATGACCGCTAGACTTTTACGGCTTCAATAGTGCAATGCAGTTTCCAAGTTTCATTATCTGTCGAGATTTCGCGTCTTTCGGTATAGCTTTGATTATCGGACGCGAAATGAATGTTGATGCGTTCCCGATTTCCGGTGATTTGCCAGTCGTTTCCGCAAACTTTCACTTTGTAATGGCGCACATAACCGGCATCGTCAAAATTGGTCAGGTACAGGTGCTTTTTTACGGCATGATAGCCCATAATGCATACCCCTTTAGACGTTTCAGCGCCAAACAGCATGTTCCAATCCCCTGAAAGGAAATGCCCACCGGGAACCCAGTCATACCTTTCAGTACCGTTGATCCTGCATCGGTCGCTGCCGGAATCAGCGCTGTCGGCACCACACAGTTCCCATTGTCCTGCAAGCATCGACAGCAGTTTCATTTCTTCCTGCGGAAGCGTTTCGGGGCACTTATGAAGTTTTTCATTTGCTGCATTGGTAACGAGCTGCATGCGGCGGACTTCTATCTTTTCTGACAATGTGGGCGTTTTGACTAGCCTGTGTACAACCGTCATTTCTTCTTTGTCAGGCATTGTAAAAGTTGTAGTTTGAAAATTTTTCGTGTGGCTGTAACTTGTTTTCAGGAATTCCATAAGTAGGTTTATAATAGGTTGGGACTGTAAAGGTATCTGAAGCCTGCCAGCCGATGTTACATCCATAACCTTTAATGTTGCAGCATTAGATTAAAATGCTGTTATTATGCAATTTAGCATTTGCCTCTTTAATATTCCTGACGTTTTTTGGTGCCGTTCGACATTAAAAGACCTGAACTTGCAAATTTCAAAACATAAGAAATATGACTACCTATTGAAACAACAAAGCCCCTTCTAAAAAGCGGGGCTTTGCAGTATTATTTTCAAAAAGATTAACGCCAACCCAGTGCCGGTGCGATGTATTTCAATATTGCCGAAAGCACATGGACATTGTAGTCAACGCCCAAAGTGTTGGGTATGGTCAGCAGCAGCGTATCGGCTTCCCGGATCGCTTCGTCCTGAGCCAGTTCTGCGATGAGCTTATCGGGTTCGGCTGCATAACTCTTTCCGAAGATGGCCCGTTTATCACTTTCAATATAACCAAAACTGTCGGCTCCTCTGCCCTGCTGTCCAAAGTATTGCCTGTCCTGATCGGTGACCAGCGGAAAGATCGAGCGGCTTACAGAAACCCTTGCTTCACGCTGGTGCCCTGCCTTTTTCCATGCTTCTTTATACAGCCTGATTTGCTCGGCCTGCTGGATGTGGAAAGGTTTGCCATTCTCGTCATATTTCAGTGTAGAACTTTGCAGGTACATCCCTTTTTCGGCTGCCCAGACAGCGGTAGCATTTGATGCTGCACCCCACCAGATCCGCTCCCTCAGTCCTTTGGAATGCGGTTCGAGGCGCAACAGGCCTGGCGGATTTGGAAACATCGGGTTCGGGTTTGGCTGTGCAAATCCGACACCATTCAGCCTTTCGAGAAACTCCAAAGCTTTGTTGCGTCCCATGTCTGCATCTGTTTCACCTGCTTTAGGTTCGTAACCAAAATGGCGCCACCCTTCAATGACCTGTTCCGGTGATCCCCTGCTGATCCCCAATTGCAAACGCCCGCCCGAGATCAGGTCGGCCGCACCTGCATCTTCCACCATATATAGTGGGTTTTCATACCGCATATCGATGACTCCCGTTCCAATCTCTATTTTGTTTGTCTTGGCGCCAATAGCCGAAAGCAAAGGAAATGGTGACGCCAGTTGACTCGCAAAATGGTGTACGCGGAAATACGCGCCATTCAAACCGATTTCCTCGGCAGCAACGGCCAGATCTATTGACTGGAGCAGCGTATCGCCTGCCGTACGCGCCTGATAGGAAGGATGGTCAGCCCAATGCCCAAAAGATAAAAATCCTATTTTCTTCATAGTTTCGCTATATTAATACAATTCAAAGATACGCATCATTATCGATTGCCTTTCCATAGAAACTGTTTCTCTTTTGTTAAGATTTTCCATATCTTGACGTTGCGGAGAAAGCCTGAAAGCATAAGGCAGATAGGCTGTAACACTGGCATTTATTGTAGAAATGAGGCCGGCCAGTGCAACATGTATTGTTGTAGCATTTCTTTTGATATCTTTATACATTTGAAGAAAACAGCGAATCCTTAGATGCATCCGAAATATCATTTACAAAAAATCCTGCTGTTTATTTTTTTGCTGCTTGCCCATCACGCTGTCAAGGCTCAGGATCATGTAAAATCAACCTGCGACAGCCTGATCAGATCGGGAATCGACGCGCTTGAAAAAAACAACCATACCCAATCCCTGGAATTGCTTTTCAAGGCGCATACGCTTGCTAAAAAAAATGCGCTCGACAGCCAGGAATTTCTTGCATTGAACAATATCGGAACCAATTATTTACGGCTTTCCGAAAATGGTGAAGCCCTGAATTACTTTTTAGAGGCCTACAATATTGCTGTTAGAAAACTGGCGCCAGGCGAGGAGATCAAGGCTTTGAACAATATCGCTATCATTTACTTCAAAGAAAAAAAATACAACCAGGCCAAAAGTTATTTCACAAGAGTCTACAACACCGCAAAAAAAATCAAGGACAACAATACCGCCACCACCGCTGCAATCAATTTGGGTACACTTGCCGTGGAAACTAAAAATATCGGACTTGCCAAGACCTATTACAATGAAGCAATACTTCTCGCCATTAACAAGCCGGAATATGCAAATCTTGCGAAGGGCGGGCTTGCCAACTGCTATTTGCTGGAAGGCCACACAAAAGCTGCACGTCAATTGGCGCAACACATTTTGGAAATTACGGGTAATCCCGAATATTATAATATTGAAACTGAGTTGCTGCTGATTATTGCAAAATCATACGTTAAGGAAAACAATCCAGATATGGCATTGGTTTATGTCAACAAAGTATTCGACAAAAAACCGAACCTCGAAACAAAAACGACACTTTTCACGCAGCTTTCAGAAATCAGTTTAAAGAAAAACCGACCGGACCTTGCCCTGATGTACAAAGATTCGCTTTACAATACCACGGCCAGATTCAATGAAATCAACGACAAAAGGCTGTTTGAAAACAGCAAAGTCAAATTTGAACTCCAGAAATACAAAAACCAATATGCGCTGAATGAAACGAAACTGGCCAATGAACGGAAAATATTTTATTATATGCTGCTGTTCGTCATCATCATCATCGGTTTTATATTATGGACCGCCAGGAACTTGTCGCTGAAACTCAAACAAAAAAAGCTGATCGCCGAACGCAACGAACACATTCTCGCCCTGGAACTCGAAAAAGAAAAAAGCGAATCGTTGCTGCTCGAAAAGCAATTCAACGAAGAAAAAGCCATTTCAGACCTCGTGCAGGAGAAATTAAAAAATGAAGTGGAACTCAAAAACCGGAAATTGTCTGCAAAAGCATTGTATTTAACCGGAAGAAATGAAATCATCGAGGAAATCCTGTCTGAACTGCAAGCCTTGCCACAAGTCGCAAATGACAAACCGCTGAAAGCACAAATGAAGTCCCTAAAAAACCAGTTGAAATCTGACAAAGAATGGGATCGTTTCATCACGCATTTCGAAGAAGTCAACCAGGGATTTTTAACCGTCTTAAAAATGAAGCACACCAACCTGACGGTAAATGACATCCGGTACATCTCTTATATTTACATGAATTTGAGCACGAAAGAGATCGCTTCGATGCTGAACATTACCCCGGAGTCGTGCAGAAAACGCAAAGAACGCATTTTGGCGAAACTCGGACTTTCAAAAGAGACTAATGTCTATCATTACCTGGCGTCGCTTTAAAATCAGGCGCCTGCAACATTTATTTTATGGTTTTGTCACGTTTTGTCACGCCCGATTTTCAGGTTTGGGTTTGGCTTGGCCTACATTTGAAGAAATATTAAACCACAAAACCATGAAAAAAACTATTTTGTTATTGTTGCTTCTTTTCGGATTTGTTTTCAGTTCATCCGGACAGGCGAGTTTGTGTGAAGATGCAGTGCCTGTTTCCCTGCCCTATTCAACCACAGACGATACCGCCAATTATGGAAACGAATACCACGGAACGCCCGGCGATTTTTCAAGCTGCGGCACGCCAAATACTTTCCTGAACGGCAATGATGTCGTTTATGCGTATACAGCAGACTTCGATGGAGCCATCCATTTGGATTTGTCAACCGAATCTTCTTTTGTAGGGTTGTTTGTTTATGGCAGTTGTTCTGATATCGGGCAAAACTGCCTCGCAGCCGCTGTTATGGAAGACATCAACAGTGCAGGCTACCTTTCTATTGAAGCGTTTCCGGTGACCACTGGCCAGACGTATTATTTCGTCATTTCCTCATGGCCTGCACCGCAAACAGTCGCGTATCATTTAAACATTGCCGCAAACACCTGTACCAATGCAACGGCGACCTATACCGTACATTCAGATTGTGGCCTTGCAGACCAATTTTTGGTAGCGGTAGCTGTGGTAGACCTGGGCTCTGCCACCTCGTTGACAATCACGAACAGTGTTGATACGAACAGCCAAAGCATTGCGGCTCCCGGCATCGTTACTTTTGGTCCGTATGCCAATGGAACGCCCGTAAGTTTTACAATTGCCAATGACCAGGATGCCAATTGTTTTATTACCAGTGCCCCGCAAAACCAAACCATTTGTGCACCAGCGAACAATTTTTGCTCCGATGCGGTCGATCTGGCACTTGAAACGTCGCCTTTGAATGGAACCACCATCGGGGCCACCAACCAGAACAATACGAGCTGCGCCACAAACCGCGCAGCCGGAGATGTGTATTATTCGATGCTGGTTCCGAATACGTATACGCTTACCATCGGCATGACCGCCACCGATTATGATGCAATGGCAACATTGTTTTTCGGAAGCTGCGACAACCAGATTGAACTGACATGTTTCGATGACGAAAGCACCGTGTACAATTATGTGAACAATACCGGAACCGACCAGACCTTCTATTGGGTGCAGGACGGATTTAACGGAAACAGTGGCAATTTTACATTGGCATGGAATTTAAGCAGCTGCGTGACTCCGGACGCGATTTACACGGTCGTTCCTGACTGCGCCAATGGCGAACAGTTTCTGGTCACCGCCGATGTTTTTAGTTTGGGCTCTGCCGCTTCGGTGACCGTTACAGACGACCAGGAAAGTACGCCTCAAAACCTAACCGCGACAGGACAGGTGCAGTTTGGCCCTTATCCAAACAATACTTTAGTGACTTTCACCGTGACCAATGATGATGAAACAAGTTGTTTTTTAGTTGGCCAGCCTGTGACGCAGGAAGTTTGCCCGCCGACTTGTACGAATGCGGCTGTAAATTTCAATCCCTTTTTTAACTGCCCAAACACAAATGGCTATTATGTAAATGCCGAAGTAACCGATCTGGGCACGGCAACCAGCATTGCTTTGTCTGACGATCAGGGAAGTGCTTCGCAGAGCATCACAGCGACAGGTACGTACCAATTTGGCCCTTACGCAGATTATACGCCGGTTTTGTTTACCGTTTCGGATGAAGGAGATGGGGATTGTGTCATGACTTACAACATCCAATCTTTTAGCAACTGCCCGTCGGCAAATGACGACTGTGCTGCTGCAATCACACTGATTCCGGGAAATGATATGGACGCCGGTTCACTGCTGACTACAAACCATGGCGCAAGCCCAAGCCCTGAATTGCCACGACCGACTTGTGCGTATGCCTTTTTCGGAAATTTCGGTAAAGATGTCTGGTATACCGTGGCAGTACCTGCTTCCGGAAATCTTACGATCGGAACCGGCCCGGCAAATGCAGAAACATTGAATTTATCAGACACCGCCCTGCAATTGTATTCCGGGGATTGCGCTGCCCTCACTCCGATTGAATGCAGCGGAAGTGGCAGTGACAATATGAATACGTTTGCATCTGTAACGCTAACAGGAAGAACACCGGGAGAAATACTTTACATCAGGGCTTATGGAACCTGGGGCACGCAAGGTGCGTTTGTCATTTCGGCTTATGATGCCAGCCTGGCCAGTACCGATTTTGACTATGCGGGGCTTGTTTCTTATCCAAATCCGGTGAAAGACATCCTGAACCTGTCGTATTTCAAAACCATTACTACCGTCAGGGTTTTCAATTTATTAGGGCAGGAAGTCATGGCAAAAGCTGTGAATGAAAAACAGTCCGGAATTGACATGTCCACTTTGCCGGAAGGCACTTACCTGGTTAAAATTTTTGCTGGCAGCCAGACAAAAACAATCAAGGTTATCAAAGCTTAAATCAGTTATTCTTATTTAAAAGCTGTCCGGTTGGGCAGCTTTTTTTGTTTTGTGAAGAGCTATCTGTCATCTCTAGGCCAGCATCAGTAAATGACCGCTGCGCCGGTAAAATTGATTTCCATTTGCCTGTCATGCCACTGCGCCAATAGACACCATTTGTTTTACTTTCCTTTTGGTATTTTTTACTGTTGTTCACAAAAAAGCCGTTTTTGCAAACGAAACCAAAACAACTCCAAAACAAATGCCTTAATCTGCCATGTCGCAGATCAGATATTTTATACGCGTTTTTCAGCGGCTAATTCTTGTAAGCCACTTTGATTCAAAGTAAAATCAGCGTAATTTCATTTTTTGTGCCTTTGATAGTGCCTACCAGATCTTTGTTCAACAACTGCTTCACTTTTTTGAGCAGCCTCGGGCGCATGTCTTTGATCGGATGTGTCACCTTAATAAAAATCAGCCTGTGGTGCAGGACGGCAGCTAAACTTTTGAGATTGGCGGCGGTCTGGAAATTTGAAGGATTTTCAGGACGGCTGATGAGTTGTTCGAGATGGTGTTCCAGCTCGGACTGAAATGGGATTTTGCAATCGCATTTTACTTCTACGGTAGGCGTAATTTTCATGGTTGTCAAGTTTTGGGTAGTATAAAGTTATGGCTACTACTGCTCAAAAACTTTACAATATTCGCATTTTGCGATGTATTCTTTCCATTTTTCCACCTGAAATCACTTTTTTCGCTGTTTTAGAGAAGCGTCAATAGGCTATCCCAAAGCCGCAGTATTCGGTATAGATTGCTGTGGATTACTATGGCGATAAAACATCAGGTAAAACTGCGTTTGCAATAGTCCGTTTGTGACGGCAATGGATTTTCGGGAAAATTTGTGAATTTTAAAAGTAAATAGATAGTTATCCGAAACTACGAATACCCGCTTTATGATTTCATTAGGAAGCCGCTTTACATATACCCTATTTTTCGCGGCTGGGCTTGGACGAGCCATCCTGACTGTTGGTTGCAAGCTGGAAGATCAGCTGCGACAGCGACATAGGATCTGACCATTGCACATTATGGTCGGTTCCAAGGCTGAAAACAGGCCATCCTTTATTTGCCGCGCGTCCGGCCATTTCTTTCCATCCGCAAGAGATGAAATATCCGGGCAATGTTTGTGCCCGCCTGTTTTTAAGGACCAGCGTATCGGTAAATGTTTTTATAGGCTGCGGAACGTCTTTTGGCGGCAGCTTTCCTGCAGGTACCCATGTTGCCAACTGGTAACCGTTTGTTGTGCTTTTTTCCATTTCTTTATCGGTTTTTCCCCAGATCATCGCAATGCTTTCGCCGTTTTCAGGTATTGCAGCATCGACATATATGAGTTTCTGTATTCTTTCCGGAATGCTGTCGGCCACGCCTGTGATCACCATCCCGCCATAACTGTGACCGACCAATACCACATCATGCAGGTCTTCATACAGTATGGTGTTTACCACATCGAGAATGTGCGTATGCAATCCTATTCCTGGAGAAGACAGGTGTACCCTTTCACCCAATCCTGTCAAAGATGGGCGGTATACGTTGCAGCCTTTTGCGGTAAGCAAGGAATCAACTTTGCGATAACCCCAACTGCCTCCGAATGCGCCCTGGACAATTACAACTGTCGGCCTGCGCGATTGCGCAGACACCTGTTGGCAAACAGATAAAAACACCAACATTATGAGTACGTACATTGAATATTTCATTACCTATTTTATTTGTGGAAAGACTCCAATAAAGCAGTTTATATTTTTTGTTTTATGGGCTTCAGTTGCCCATGATGTATCAGTAAAGCCAATAAACATTCTTATTTCTGCATGCCCTGCGGCCAGATTTACCATTTATGCTGCGGTTAAAAAGATCTCCGTACGTCTATGCAACGGATTGCAAATTTGTTCAGTAAGAGGCATTCAAAATTTTTTGCGTAAAAATAGTCAAAATGTTGCAGAGTACCCCAAACCAACATTTCAATAACGCCACTTTGAATCGATACCGTCCGGATATCTTTTGCTTTTTAACTTCCGATTGATGACCTTTTAACTATATCAGTGGGAACTGGCATAAAACAATTTGTGAGGATAATCAAAATGGTTGTTATAATCTTATTCATTGCACTTTTTTAAGAAAGACTATAAAACAGCTAAAAATGTCACATTATTGTCAGAAGTATTTGATCTTTTTGATAAAGCTCTGAAGAAATACCCGAGATTGACAGGACGACTCACTGATGCCAAAACAGGTCTTGTATTTGTGCTTTGCATTGGTATTTTTTTCTAACCGAGGTAATTTCGAAAACTTATGTAAACCCATCCAAGACCATGCCCCGAATGTTTTTTATTGCCGATATGCGGCCTGCCTCGTGAGCCGATATCCGCTAGTAAGTGCCATAGCAAAAGCCGGCCAGGCTTCAGCACTTTTGCAACGCAACCAATCCTATAGATTGAGTCACCATATAGCCACCCGCGTAAGTTGCAACCTATTCGCGTAATCATGTAAATTGTCAGTATCTGGTAGTCCTACCTTTACCAACTGGGTTTTCACCAGCGCACCATTTTATGGAAATTTACAACAACCCTACTGCAGAACTCATATCCGTACCAGATTGCATCATTGAAGGTTCCATACTCATTTCGAAGCAGGGGCCTGTCCTTTATGCATCTACGGGAGCTACCTGCCTGCTTGGTTACAGCGAGAAAGATTTATTGGACATATCCGATTCACAGGAACTGGTATATGCCCCGGACCGTTTTGTTTATGCTTTATGGCTTTCGGAAACCCGCCATGCCATTGAAAACAACAATCAGGGTGTAGAGATGCGGCTGTTGCACTATAACGGCAGTGTACTAACCTTTTTTTGCACGTTCCGCAAAATTGCGGACGGGAATGCAATCTGCCTGAATTTTAAAAGTGAACACCCTGCGCAGTTGGACGATGCTGCAAAACTTGTAGGCTTATACGATTGTGCCCGGGACATCATTAAAGGCCTCCGCCTCCGGAAGGACCGTTCGGGGATGCTTAAGGAAGCTGTCACCGTGGCTGCAGGTTGCGGCATTTTTGAAATGGTTTGGATCAGTGCGGCTGAAGCCGACACTACCGATTTCGGTTTGTTTCCTCCGGCCCTATTTTCTAAGATCACAGAAGAACAAGCAGAATATGCGTATGTCCGTGATGCACAGGCAAAAGCAATCCGTACCTTGAAGCCGGCCGCTACCCATGAAATCCCGCTGACGCTTTTTGCCCCGGATGCTTTTACAGACCTAAAAGGTTCTTTCGCAGCGTTGCCTTTTTCAGTCGACGGGGTGGTTTACGGGCTTTTAAATTTGTACCAGGGGTCGGAACAGTTTTTTTCTCCCAAAGCCCTGCAAATTTGCGCCGGCATTGCTGACGATATTTCTTATGCACTCCAACTCGAAAGCAATCAGCTGGACTTCATAGATGATGCACAGAAACTGCGCAGCAGCGAAATCAGGCTCAGGAATGCACAGGCGATCGGCAATACCGGAAATTTTGAGATCAATTTCAGGACCGGCAACGCCGTTTGGTCGGATGAGGCACTGCGCATTTACGGGTTGTCTTCGGATGAAAAAGAGCAGTCGTATGAGAACTGGCTGTCTTTCGTACACCCCGAAGATCTGGATGCCGTAAAAAAAATCTCGTTTAACCGGGCCGATCCATACGATACGACATTCAGTTACCGCATTGTGCGCCGCGATGGCAGCATCAGGCATATCGCCATCCATTACGAATATGAGTTGAATGACAAAGGTCGCGTGCTGGCCCTGTTTGGCACCGTACACGACATCACCGACATGAAAGCGGCCGAAACTGCACTGCTGCAATCTGAGCGCAACCTCCGACACATCGTGGACTGCATCCCACAGCTCATTTATGGCCTTGATGAGCAGGGCTTGTTTATATTTGTCAATAAAAGCTTTGCTTTTTTCTATGGCAAAAAACCGGCCGACCTCATTGGGAAAGCCGTTACGGATGTGGTAAGCAATCTTAGTGAAAGCAACTCACTGCTCGACCTGGATCCGCGCATCATGACCACAGGTCGCACTGGGGTACGCGAACTCGGACTTACGAATTTCAAAGACGAGCACAAAACCTTTACCACCATCCGTGTGCCGTATGCCCGGACAGCAAAAGGGCAAAAAGCGATCCTGGGCGTGGCCTACGACATCAGCAGCCAGAAAAAAGCAGAAGCGGAGCGCACGATGATGATCCAGGATATCAGCAGCCGCAACCGCGACCTGGAGCAGTTCAGCTACATTGTTTCCCATAACCTGCGCTCCCCGGTTGCGAATATCATAGGGCTGTCGGAAGAATTGCGCTCCGACGGATACGATGCCGAAACCAAAGCACTCATCTTGGACAAGCTCCTGTTTTCGGTACAACTGCTGGACCAGATCATCAGTGACCTCAATACCATACTCGAGATCAAGGACAATCATTCTGAGAAAAAAGAAATTGTGTTGTTCAGCGAAGTGACCGATAATATCAACACGGCCATTCAGGACATTATCACTGCTGAAGATGTACATATTACCACTGATTTTGACAGGGCTCCCGAAATTTACACGCTTAAAGGCTACCTTTACAGCATCTTCCAAAACCTGATCTCGAACAGTATCAAATACAAGCTGCACCATGCGGCACCGGTCATCCACATCCAGTCCGAAATTGTTGGCAACACTGTTGTCATCACCTATTCCGACAATGGCTTAGGCATTGACCTGAAAAAAAGAAGCCACGATGTATTTGGACTTTACAAACGCTTCCACAACCACAAACCCGGCAAAGGCCTCGGTCTGTTTATGGTGAAGACGCAGGTGGAAGCTTTGGATGGGCATATTGGCATTGAAAGCAGCCCTGGAAAGGGCACGCGGTTTACCATAGTGTTTCCTGTGTAGTTAACTGTGTTGCTACACAGCGAAAGGAAGGCTTTTCCAAGGGCGAGTCGCTTCGCTCTCAATGACAGGGCTTTTGAATTTGCTGTGTTGTTGGCCGTGTGGGTTGCTTTGATGTCGTTAGCAATGACGTTGCTGTACATGCGCATTGCGATTGTGAGTATGATCTTTAGTGCAGACTCAGCACGCGGTGTATTTGCCAGGCGTTGTCTTTGAGGCGCCAGAAAATCATGAATTTTACAATTTTTACCCGGAAGTAAAAACGCAACGTGGCCGGTTGGGATGCCGTTAATCCGCTGTTAGGTATCATGCAATATGGCTCACCTATGTTCATATTACACCTTAATTTCTTTAAATGAAACGAGCCTGGTATTTCTCCAGGCTCGTTATCTTTATTTACTGGGATGGTTTTCTGCCACCTGCATCGCCCTTAAAACGATAGAAAACAAAGAGAATCCCGGCAACCGCCAGCCATACCACTTTCCTGTTAATTGTCGCGGCAGGCGTATCATCACCCTGCAAATCGCCGTCTTCGTCTTCAGTTGGAAATTGTGCAAACATGATAAAATCGGAAAGCATTGCGAAACAAAAGATATAGGCTTTAAATAATGAAGTCTTCATGTAGATTTTGTTTACGAAATTTTAATTGATTATTTTTTTTGTAACGGTAGTGCCGTTTTCCATCGCAATGCGCAGGATAAGTACCTGCAGTGGGCCTGCTGCATCAAGCCGCTCTTCGGCATCATGGATTCCGGATTTCTGAAACAACAGCCTTCCGCGGATATCAAACACTTTAACAGCATCCATCAATGCTTTGCCGCTGTTGATCACGATAGCGCCATTTTGCCTGTATGCGATTATACCGCCATTGCCCGCAACCGGATCATTAACAGCCAATGTATTGTCATAAAATATTTCAAAACGGTCGTTAAAATTTCCAGCTTCCGAGGCAAATGTGTAGGCGCCAACCTTTAAATTTTGGGTGGCAGCTGTTCGTTTGTCACGCAGGAAAATGTCCTGTTGTCCAGTAAAAATGCCGTCGGTATGGTCTATGGCAATGGTGTAATTGCCGTCGGACGGCGTTTTAAAATTCATCGCCACGACATCCGATGCTACAAATGGCGCGCGGCCCTGAATGATGTATTCCGTCCCATCAAGGTATGACGAGAATGAAAGCGTCCCATCGTTCATATATTTGCCGTCGGTGCGGTCTACCCCATTTTCAGCGCCCTCCATGTAAGCCAGTAGCGTTTGGCCAAAAGCACCATCGGAATTTGTGAGATTGAGCCAGATCCTGCTGCGCTGCGGCGTGTCCTGAAGTTTAAAAAACTGGCCCTCATTGGTGGCGTCGCTTCTCATTTCGTTGCCAAAAGACAAAGTACCGGTTGCGGGTGCAGCCAATGCTTTGACCAGGAATCCCTGCCCTATTTGTATCAACCCGTTTGGAATTTCACTCGTATCTGATGCGGTCGCAATGGGTTCAACTCCAATCCCGCCTGCCTTGGTATAGGTTGCGTAGTACGCACTGGTAAGTTCGCCTGCCACTGGTGCATTGTTGCGTCGCCTCCAGAAATAAACCGTCCCTTCAATATTCTCCTGGTTGCCGTCAAGGAAAGCATCTGCGTCAAGCAGCGAAGGATATGGATTGGAAACCAAATTGAAGCGCTGGCCTGAAATGTCAAGCGGCAATGCAACCGGGCCGTTTACAGGTATCCCGACAAATTGACCCATCCACGGTAAAGCGGTTGCCGTTGCAGTATAAGCGATATGGTTGTTTGGCATCCGGATCAGGTAACCGGCACCTTTCCCGAACGTTGTGGCAAATGGGTCGGTAGCCGCGAATAAGCCGGTTCCCGTATTCAAAATATAAAAGCGGTTGTCTGTCGTTTGTGGAGAAAAGTTGTGCAGGTTTTCACTTCCGGTAACCGGCGAGCCCCACATCGTATAATCGAGCCTGAAGAGTGGTGTGCTGCTGCGCTGCACCACGATATTTCCAAAGTTTGATTCATTGGTCAGCTGGGTCAGGTTGGCATTATTCGCGAAAGTCAGGCTGCCGCCATTGACAATTACCGCACCGTTCAGGGTTACATGCGCCTCAGACGGGATGGTAACGACAGCGCCATTGACAACAGTAAGGCTGCAGGCATGAATGGCTGCCGGCATGTTATAATTTGCCGTGATGACTGCGCTGGTCGAACTGTCAGGCGCGCCATTACTCCAGGAAGAACCGTTCCAGATTGTTGATTTTACAATTATTTCAACCGCGTTTGAAAATACCACAGGACACACGCCACTTGAAATGGCAGCCCTGAAATACGTATTTGTTGTCACTGCGCCTGCATCAGCCCCGGTTAAAGTTCCCACTATCGTATTGATCGTGATCGGATTCGTAAAATCAGGATTGTCCGATCTTTGCCAATAAGCAATCTGGCCGGTATATCCTGAAATTGTAATATCAGAAGGCGCGTATCCAAAACAAACCGTCTGGTTTGCCGAACTCACTCCGGTTGCTGCTGCCGGCGTAATCGTCACATTGGCGTTGGCAGTAGCCGAAATGCCATTGGCATCTTTTACCGTCACAGTATATGGAGTTGTCCCAACAACAGTGGTTGGCGGCGTGGCCGAAGCCTCAGTGCCAAGCCCGGCAGACCAGTTGTATGTGTAAGGCGCATCGCCACCCGTAACAGAAGCGGTAAGTTTCACCTCCTCGTTCCCGCAAAATGTGCCTGCCCCTGCGACCTGTGCCGTAAAATCACCCCCTTTGATGCCGGTGAAGAACGAAGGCTGGTTGGTTAATGGGGCATTTGCTGCTGTCAGCGTGAGCCCGCTCAAAGCCTGGTATTTCATCCATGGATTGGTTTGCACGTCAAAAATTCCTGTCAGCTGTGCCGCCACCATAGACGATGCCGGTGTAAGCAATTCGGGCGTGATGTAATTTGCCGTGATGGTCGCTATAGCGCCTGTAATCCCGGTTTCCCTGACCGTCCAGTAACGGCTGATGTAATTTTGCAGGCTGTGGTTGTCAGGATGTATCGCATCGGTCACCGAAACGCTGACAAAGGCATTTGAGAACGTCCCCGATGTCACGGCCACCGTAATTGGGCTGTATGCCGGGTTGCTTGTTTTTTCGCCTATCGGAAATAAATAAGATCCGGTGGCTGTAAAAGGCCTTTTGACTACCCCTGCACCATCGGCTACAATCATTTTTGTAACCCCGAAGGTTCCTGTTACTGCATTTGCGCCAAGGGTCAGGTCATTGTTTCCAATCACAAGATTTCCGGCAAGCAGGTTTAATGTGCCGCTAACGGTTGTATTTTTAGCAAGAGCAATCTCTCCACCGGTATTGTTGATCGTAAGGTTGTTGAATACCGGTGCCGTGTTCCCTCCTATAGTCTGCAAATCGGAACCATTCATTACCAGTGTCTTATTGGCAAAATCGACTGCGCTGTCGAGCACCAGGTTCCCTGCAACATTTAAAGATGTTGGAAAAACGGCGCCGCTACCCGTGATGGTCAGGTTGTGGTAGGCCGCTAAAGTCCCTGTCGGGATCGCAATGGCCTGGCCGGTTCCCGAATATACGACCGTATTATCTATTGATCCTGCCGGAAAACTGCCCAGCAGGCTAAAATTCCCTGCGATGCGCATGACATTCCCGGTCAGCGGCCTTACGCTGGCACCTGAATTGATCGTGATGTTGTTAAAATTAGTAGCTCCTGCCATGGTAGCATCGGCATTGGTGAATATGACCCTGCTGCTTCCGGCACCGGTGTTGAATGTTCCGGTATTGATCCACGCTCCGGGGCCCAGGTTGATTGTAAGCTGGGAATTGTCGGGCGCATTCAGGATCCCGTCCTGCTCAATGTGGAGTGATCCCAATAAGTTTGCGGGATTCAGTAAAGGATCGTTAGGTGTCGTTGCAGCATCCGGTACCACCACCGCAGTATTGTCTGACGGTGTCGCATTTGGCGTCCAGTTTGCTGCCGTGGTCCAACTGTCACTTACAGATCCGTTCCACGTTAACGAGCCCGCCATGGATTCATCAAAAGTAAGGTTGACTGCGCCGAAAGATCCCACAAAATAAACCCCGACATTGACGTTGGTCAGTTCGATCCAGTTTTCATCCGTATTGAAATTTGACCTGCCCTGCTCCAATGTCGTATTCGATGAAAAAATATGCGCGTAGTCCACGAGCCTGTTTTCATCATTTCCGTTTAGTTCGCTGTCCAGGTAATGCGATTTGATCACCGCTTTTGTACCCGAACCGCCTGTCTGGGTAAAATCGTAGATGCGGTTTACCGCTCCGCTTCGCCACGATGGTGCCGTGCCAATGGCGGTCTTCAGGCTCATTGTAGTGGGTAGCGTACCCACATTCGGAAATAATATTGAAACATTCGGATGGCCGAAAGTATATAAAGTGTTTGCAGCGATCGTTGTGCGGGTTGTGATGCCAGTCACATCGCCGACACCTGTATTTGCGGCATTTGCACCCATCGTAAGCACATAACTGCCCATTGACAAACTCCCCATTGATGCCGACGGATTGTTCTGGGGCAAATCCAAATTGCCATTTACCGAAATTGCACCTCCGGCCACTGCGCCACCGGTTGAAGCAACCGTCAGGTTGTTGTATGTTCCCGATACGGCAGTCTGCACGGCCGACAAAGCATCATAAACCACAGTTCCGTTGCCGGCCCAGGATTTGCCTGACGGAATAGCCAATGCGGTGGTATTTTGTGTACGCAGCGTTCCGTTTATTGAAATTGTGGCCAGGCTGCCTGTCAGGGCATTCGCACCCATGTTCAATATCTGGTCGAGCGCTACTGAAAGTGCGCCGTTCACCACTACCGGATTGAGCAGCGAAACGGTTTTGGGGGCAGCAAAACTGACCGTAAAGTTGTTGACAAGATTGGTCGTCCCGATAGTGGTCTGGTCAAAACTCAGGGATGGGCTGCTGCTGCCGTTGATCGTAATATTCGACACAGCACTTCCTTTAAGTCCGCCAGCAATTGTATTGGTGACCGTTCCACCCAATGTAAGGGTATTGCTGCCAATGGCCAATTTGCCGCTGCTGACCGTAAGATTGGTCTGCACCGTCGTATCGCCTGATAAACTGGTATTGCCATGCAACACAAAATCATCTGCAATGCCATTAAAAGCGGCATAATTCGTTGACGGATTGGCGGAAAGCATGATATCATCAAGCGCAAATTCGTCAAAGTCGGCAGTTCCGGAAACTACCGCACCCGACCACCTGAGGTAGTAATAATTGTTGGCAGCGATATTTAAGCCGGTAATCGTGACCACCCTGTAGCTCGCTTTCCAGCCCGGTGCGGCATCCGCGGCTTCGGCAGAAATGACATTGAGCTGCGGGATATTCGTATAGGCCGCATTGTCTGCGGAATGGCTGAAATTGAAGCTGCTCGAAGCGGCCTGGTCGTTGTATATGTAAACTTTATAACCGATGCTCAGCGATGTGATGGCAGCTCCGGTCTGGTTCTGGAAACGAAGCGATACCGACCCGGGACCAAAATCACCGGTGGCAGGCTGGATTCCCAATGCTGCATTGTTCGCCGAGGTGCTGAATGCGTAGATCCCGCCATCAGACACGCCTCCGGCAGATGCGCCACGGCCGAATCCGCCATTGTCATTGGTTCCGCTAAACGGAATTGTGCCGTCAACAAAACCTGTGGCCGACCAGCCATTGGAGTCAAGCATGCCCGAAGCAGGCACTGCCGAAATCCCGCTGCCCTGGAACACACCAGTATTTACGCCGGCCACCGTCGCATCAAACGTAATGGTATTTACAGTATTCTGGCTGGTGATCTGCCAACCGTAAGAAGCGTTGAGGGTCGTCCTGTTGCCTGTGGCCGCGGTGGTTGTCAGGTAATTTTCGGTCCCTGCCGCGCCATTGAATTCGTAGACCGCAACATGGTAAACTGTTGCAGCAGCCAATCCGGTTGCGATGACCGAATTCCCGGTTCCTGAATAGACTACATAATTACCGGTTCCGATCTGTGATCCGTTTCCGAATGCCGCGGCTGCATTGTAACTGATCCCGTCAACCGGCGGCGCATTTACGGCGCTGCCACTGCGGATTAAAAGCAACCGTTTGGCGCCATTTCCATTGGTCCAGTTTACCGTAAAACCTGAATCGGTTGTATTCGTGAAATTTACCGCAGATGCCTGTGTTGCAGGCTGCGCGGCCAATACCGGGGCAACGAAAAATTCATCTGCGCCCATATCCGGCTGGGTGGTGCTTCTCGTACTGCCATCAATATCGGTCGTGATTGCTGCTAAAGGCGTTCCGAGGTTGTCGAGTGTTGTATTGGAAGCGGCTGGCAGGTGCAGGTCGGTTGCTGACGTAAAAACGGGCAGGATATAGACTGAATTGGCGTCTTTTCCGGTAGCGGTTTTCCAATTCGCAAGCGATGCCCTGTCGCTGCCCAAAAACCCTACAGGCTGAGAATAATAATCGTTATAATCGATAAAAGTGTATGCTGAGGCAGCTACCGCCGAATACAATGCATAACGTGTACCGGTGTGGCTGCTGTTCAGGAAAATGTTGTTGCGCACATCCAGTTCGCTTCCGCCGTTCACATACAATGCCGCTGAAGCACCGGTCTGGGCCGCAGCCATTGAAACCGTATTGAAGTACACCCTGATGTTTCTCCCGCTGCCGATATAAATCCCATGGGCGGTATTTGTCGTTGTGCCGTTTGACGCGATGTCACTCAGGAAATTGTTGGCCAGCAGCATGCCCGAAGCATTGGCTGCGTCCATTTCAAGGCTCAATGCCCTCATGATGCCGTAGCCTGTATTTTTAACATTGCTGACCTTATTTTCTGAAATGACCCCGTTGCTGTTGGTGCCTTTGATCCACATGGCATATCCCACCATCGCGTTGGTGGTCAGTCTGATGTCACTTAACGTGTTTCTTTTTATGGTGTATCCCGCTGCATTTTCAATTTCTATCGCACTGAGGTTCGGGTTCGAGTAATTGTTGTTCAGAACGCCCGAGATGGTGTTGTCTGTAATATTAAAAAGGCTGATGTTTGAAAGGTATATCGCACGTGAAGGTTTCTCATTGTCGGTAGTGCTTCCGAGCACATTTGCCACAACCTGCACATCAGTGGTTTGCAACGCTGCCGCGCTGTTGCCATTGATGTAAATTCCCTGCCGCACATTTATAAATTCATTATTCGTTACTGCAAGCTGGGCGTTTGGCGCAGTCGCTGCCGCCACGTTAATGGTATTGTTGGTTCCCAGGCTGTTGCTTCCCGAATAGATCCCTGAAAACAGGAGCTGCTCCTGGTTCCGGTTCGCCATCCGGATTTTCGTGTTGCTGATGCTGATGTTGGTAGCGCCATTGCTGCCGTTTGAGCCGATCCATACTGCGGTGCGCGCCAGGTAACTGATGTTGTCGTTGTTGGTTATGGTCAGGTTCCTGGTGGTACCGCCGGTGGTATTGCTGCCGTCGATGACAATATTGTCGGCCCCGTCGAGCTGGATTGCTGCCGGGACGCCCAGATAGCCACTTCCATTAGGATTTGATATGATCGTAACGTTTTTCCCTGTGTTGGGTTTTATCCGCAGGGTATTGACGGTGCCAGTCCCGGAAAACTGTGAAATTTTTATTGGAAAAACCTCTCCGGAGGCATTGCTGTACTCGGTGTTGTCCAACAGGAACAGCACCGGTCCGGATACGCCAACCGTATTGATCCTGGTGACTGCATTTGTCAGGGTATTGAAAGGGAAAGCCTGGGACGCGCCCACGACATAAGTTCCCGATAGGGCTTGTGAAAAGCCCGTTACAGGCAACGAAAGCATGCAAAGGAAAAGTAGGATTTTTTTCATTCTTGAAGTTTTTGTGTGTGAATGGACAAGGCCGCCAAAGAAATCTGGCACGCAATTTTGGATGTGTCGATAGGGCCAATGCTGATTTGTTTATGAATAACAAACCGGCTTTGGCCATTTTATAAAAACTCCGGGAAACTAAATAATAAGGAAATGAAGTGAGTAGGTTTTCATAGCAGTGAATTTGTGGGGGATTACTTCTTTTTTTTACAAAAATATGTTTTTTACCGATTTTATTCGCCGTTAACCTGTTAAATTCCTTTAACTTACCAAAAATAAAACCGCGCTTCCTTTAAACTTTTAGTACGAAATAGCGCCAAATGCCTTGCAGTTCCTGCACGCATCAGATTTCGATACGAAAATTGCGATATATGCAAATTTTAAGGCTGTTTTTTAAATTGTAAGATGCGTATTACAAATAAATACAATAAATCAACATTTTGTGTGCATGATACGCATGGCAGGAACGAAGCATTGTCAAAAAGCAGTTTGCCTTCAGAAATAGGAGGTTCCGACTAAAAATTAGTATACGCTCTTAAAAATGATACCATGGCAAACATCACTGTTGATCGCAAGCAGTTTTTCGTCATACAATTTGTGCCGGCTTTTGATTTAGAAAGACAGTCCGGATCCTGTTTAAAACCGATCGCGCCGGTATGGGGCTGCGGATGCAAATTTCTTTGGTTTCCTTTTACCCTTCGCAAAACCGCTTTTTTTGCAAAGCACACCAAACCAACATAAAAACTTTTACGAATGCCCAATGTTTACCATCGATAATGATTTTCGACAGCCAGGATTTCCAATCCGCGCCTGCCTTTAAATAACTAACGGTTTCAGGTCTTTTGTTTTACAGTTGTTTTGGTGTTGTTTTACTGTTGTTCGCAAAAACGCCCTTTTTGCAAAGGAAACCAAAACAACAGTAAAACAACACTAAAAGAAATCCGTTTTGGAGTGTGCTGTTTTTATCCGCGCTTTGTTCCAGATGAAAAGGGGCTGAAGCTTAATGATGTCTATAATTACATTCAACAGTTTGGGATTGACTATCATTAAAAAAAAACCGGATGCTTTTTGAGCATCCGGCTTTTTTATTTTGCTGTTGTCCACTCGGGCTTCTTTTCTCCTTTAAGGTAATACCCAAACCATTCCAGCATTTTTTTGCTGAGGTCATGCTGGCTTTCCTTCAATTCCAGGGAATGGTCCTGCCCGGGATAAACCAACAAAGTATTTGGCTTCTGCAGCCTCCTGAGTGCCAGATGAAACTCGATGCTTTGCAAGGCGCTGATTTGCCCGTCTTTTTCGCCTGTCCAGGATAGCAGCGGTGTTTCCAGTTTATCCGCGTCCAGCACCGGGGAGTTTTCTAAGTAACGCGCCGGGTCTTCAAATAATGTTTTCCCCATCCTGATCTGGTCGTGTTCCATCCTGAAATATTCCGTATCCTGATAATTTTTGCTGACCGAAAGATAGAGGCTTAGCAAATCTGTCCAGCCGGAACCGGCTACGCCGCAGGCGAAACGGTTGGTATGGGTCAGGATGCAATAGGTTTCATAACCTCCGAAAGAATGCCCTTGAAGCGCAACCTTTTTCGGGTCAACTGCACCCTGTGAAATAACTTCATCCACCGCCGCAAGCACACAATCGGTTGCCGACTGCCCGGTTTTACCGGTTTCATAAACGATGTCGGGGTACAATACGAAATAACCTTCATTTACCAGGTTGGTCACATTAAAGCCATCGCGGATATACATCGAAGGATTTTCGTAATCATGGATGTAACGAAGCTGCTGCTGGTAAATGTGCACAACCATCGGATATTTAATTCCGGGTTTATAACCCGAAGGATAAAACAACACACCACTTACTTTTTTACCGTGTACGTCATAACTAATTTGTCTGGCTGTGCCCCAATAATAACCTTTTTGCTGCGGATTGCTTTGGACAACAGTTGTGCCCTTTTGTCCTTCATAGTTGTTAACGGCCAATTTAGGCGCGCTATCGAAGCGCTGGCTCACATAAGCAAATGTGTTGCCCGAAGCCGATGGCATGAAATTGTCGATTCGGCTGTGCTCCCACACCAGCGGTTTTTCCCCTGCTTTTTCTTCCCATCGGAAATAACCGTTGTAAGACGTATCGTGGTTGTGCGCCTGCAACACCAATCCCTTTGCAAGGTTAAAACTTCCATTACTGTTATCGATACCGTCAGTATTAAACTTTTGGGTTTCAGTCAAAGGCTCAATCCTGAAACGGATTCCTTTTTCACGGCCATGGGTCAGCCTGCGGCTTATTTTGCCATCGGGTGAAATCTCCCAGATATCGAACTTATCATACACAAGCACCGATTTGTCATTTTCCGTCCAACCGGGATTTCCATAAAGGCCGGGCTTATCGGGCTGGTCGTTTTCGGTGTCGCAAACAGGCACACCTAAATCTTTGGTAATGTTTACATGTGTTCCTATGGCAATGTCATAGACCCACCAGTTGCAGTCTTTCACATACGTGATGTATTTCACGCTCGGTGATAAGAGGATTTCGCGGTTGCCGCCGCCAAGCTTTTCAGCCACAAGCTTTTTGCTGCCTGTTTCCAGGTCCACCAGCCAAAGGTCGCGCGGCCCGAAAGCCTCAAACTGTGGCTCATACCTAAAACGGTCATACAGCACGGCATAATGCTGGCCGGGCAAAACCGAACCATTTGGGAATTTTTTATCTGTCAGCTGCACAAAGCGCCCGGATTGGGGTTGCCAGAACGCCAGTTTATTGCCAAGTGTCCCATCGCCAAAGCGTTTTACTTTGGGATAAATACGCCGGTCGGCAGTATTCCATATTTCGACAATGGCATCCTGAGGGTCTGCCTGTTTTCTCGGCTCGGTAATGTAGAAAAACACTTTCGAATGGTCGTCACTAATATACAGGCGGTCATATACCTGGGCAGCTATTGACAAGTCCTTTGGAAAATCTCCACGTCCTGACGGACTGAAAACTTTGGGCGGCATTGTTCCGTCATAAAACCACAACCGGTTTTCAGTTGTTGTTTGCTGGCTGAAAGAAATGGCTTTTGCATCTTTAGAAAACGTCAGGTTTGTAAAAAGGCCATCAGGTGATGCGGCAATTATTTTTTCGGTAATGGAATTACCGAGCCCAATCAGCATCACTTTAAATTGATCCCCATCTTTAAGTGAACATAGCAATGCGTTGCTATCGGCACTGGCTTGCCATGAGGAAACATTTGAAAGTGTATGAGTGCCTTTCCCCTGCATGTCGGCAATCTCTAAAACAGCATTGCCTTCGTTCCCTTTGAGCATCGCGACGTATTTGCCGTTTCCGGAAAAAGCATATTCTGAAACATCGGTAGCGATGCGCTCATTTCCGAGTTTAAGGTTGTGCAATACCAAAGTGTCATTTTTAAGGCAGGCAAATCCCTTTTCGTTATTAAAAGATTCATTGCGTCCTGCTGCAAAAGAATACGCCCGCTTTCCTTTTTTAGCCTTTAAAAACAAGGTGTCTTTGCCGGATTCATATTGCAAATGGTACGAAGCCCAGTTGCCGTTTTGAGAAATGGCAGGACTTGCCAGGGTACTCCAAAGCGCAAAATCCTTTTCGGTAAGCATCTTTTTATTTTGGCTATTTGCCTCGGCAGATACCAATGCCATCAGGCACAGCAACAGCCGCAGCGGCCTTTTTATATTGGAATACATAGTCTTAATAACCCGCATTCTGCGGGGCTAGGTTTCGGTTCCTCAGGATTTCAGTAGCCGGAATCGGAAAAAGCCTGTCGCTGCTGTCCCAGCCCGGCTTTGTTAACGGAAGCACCGCGTCAAGTTTATCTGCTCTTTTCAGGTCAAAAAAACGGTGCCCGTATTCTGTAAATAACTCCACGCGTCTTTCTGCAAGTATAGCGTTTAAGATATCGGTTTGTGTTACGGCAGTTGTCGGTGAAAGCCCTGCGGCACTTCTTATTATGTCAAGGTCTTCCTTAGCATCGATAAGTTCGCCCTGCTGCGCCCTTGCTTCCGCGCGGATCAGGTACAGTTCGCCAATCCGCAGCACCACGGAATATTCTTTTGAGCTTCCGGTGCTGCTGTCTTCTTTGTATTTATAGGCATGGTAAAAGGCTTCCCCGTTCTCGCCTGTAACTTCTTTTGTCCAGTGCGCTTTCCTCTGGTCGCCGGGTTCAAAAGCCGCCATCAGGTTTGGTGTCAAGGCCGACACCGTTGGCGGCCCGCTGAAAAAGATAAAGGTTTGCGCCTCGTAAGTGTTCCCGCCCGCCGAGTTCGCCATCAGCTGCCAGATCGTCGACTTGCTGGCGATCACAAATGTTCTGTCAAGGTCGGTTTCAACACCATACAATCCGGTTTGGTTCAGTACTGCCGAAGCGGCATTCGAGGCTTCTGCCCAAAGGCCTTCATACAGATATACCCTTGACAGCAGCGCAGTGGCCGCCCACTTGTTCGGGCGTACGCGGTTCGCTCCGTTATAATCCTCCGGCAGAAATGAAACAGCCTGCTCAAGGTCAGCCATCAAAAGCCCGTAAACAATCGATTCAGGTTGCCTTGATACGCTGCGGTTGACATTGTAATCGGTGGTGGTAACATACGGAATATCGCCAAAGCACTGCAACAAATAAAAATGCACCAGTGCCCGCACAAAAAGCACTTCTCCTGTCAGCCTGTCTTTATCGGCCTGGGCAAGGCTTGCTGATTTCGCGACACCTTCAATGACCGCATTGGCGGCATAAATCTGGTTGTAACTGTTGTTCCACATATCGGCAACTTCGGTTGAAGAGGCCAACAGCGCATTGTTGTAAAAAGCAAGCGAGCCGTCAAGCGGATTGCCGTAAAAGTCCAGTTCGTCGCCGTAAAGCCCCAGCTGGTTCGAAATCCCCCAGGAGTTTCCTGTAAGCAGCCCGTTGTCACGGATTTTCGTATAAATATCTGCCATGGCAGCATCAGCGGTAGCCTTGTCCTCAAACACCGCATCACTGGTGAGTTGTGAATTCGGGAGTTCCACTTCAGTAAAGCTGTCGCAGCCTGAAAGGCAAAGCAGTAAAAAGCAGGTGGTAAAAAATATATTTTTCATGGTCGTAAGGTTTAAAAAGTGAGTTGAAGGCTTGTAGTGATGGTCTTGAGCGGTGGCAGGTAGCCCAGTGATTTAAACTCCGGGTCTGCACCTTTAAACGAAGTGACCGTCAGCATGTTTTGCCCCTGTACCGACAGGCGGCAGCTAATGCCGCGCGTCCATTTTACAGGCAGGTCATACGACAATGAAATGTTTTTGAGCCTGATGTAAGACCCGTCGCTGATGGCGGCATCGCTCGACCCAAACTGGCTGTTTGTCGTAATGGCGGCATCGTTTAAATCGGTCGCATAAACCTGGTACGGGCCGGTATCACCTGCCTGCTGCCAGTGCGAAACCGCAGATGCTGGCTGGTTCATCATGTTGCCCGGGGCTGCCGTGCCGTAATACTCGTTGTAATTCAATTGCTTTACAAACTGGAATAAAAAGTCAAGCTGCAAATTGCCATACCGGAACTGGTTCTGCACGCCTCCGAAATACTGCGGGTTCAGGTTTTTAATGGCCGTCTTGTCTTCCGGTTCAGAAATCCTTCCGTCGCCATTGACGTCTTCAAAAGTATAAAGCCCGGTCTGCGGGTCAAGGCCTGTGTAGTGGTAGGATTTTACAATATTCAGCGGCTGCCCGATTACCAGCTGGTTGGCATACGAAGAACTTTCAAGGTCGGGAAATGACAGCAATTTGTTTTTTGCAGTAGTATAATTTATACTGGTAATCCAGCTGAAGCTTTCGGTCTTGATGTTGACCGTCCGCAGCGTCACTTCCCAGCCGCTGTTTTCTACCTCAGCATCAAGGTTGGCCTGTAATTCTGAAAACCCGGTAGTGCCCGGGAGCGGGATGCCCACCAGCTGGTTTGAGGAGCGGTTCCTGTACCACGCCACACTAGTAGAAATGCGGTCATTTAAAAATCCCAACTCCAAAGCTGCCTCAAGTTTTTTATTCGATTCCCACGCAAAGTCAGGGTTAAACAGCCTTGTGGGCTGCAGGCCACTTACGCCATACGAATAGCCCGAAGTGCTGTACGTGTCCAGGTACTGGTAATCCCCAATCTGGTCATTACCTGAAGTCCCGTAGCTTGCGCGGAGTTTCCCCATGCTCAGGAATGGCAGCTTTTCCGAAACAAGCTTTTCGTTCGAAAACACCCACGCAGCACCCACCGCCCCGAAATTGGCAAAGCGGTTACCAGGGCCAAAGCGGCTCGATCCGTCGCGCCTTCCGGTAAGGTTCACGATGTATCTCTGTGCAAAATTAAAATTTACGCGTCCGAAGAATGCCTGGTATTTATACACCGATTCCCCCGACGAAAGCGTCGTGATCCGCGAAGCAGAACCAGGATTGTACAGCAGTGCATTGCTCGCAAAGCCATAAAACTGCTGGGTCATCTGGCTGGCATCCTGCTGCTGGAACGTCGCCCCGGCAAGCGCCTGCAATTTTGCCTTTCCAATTGCAATGTTATAATCCAGCTGTGGCTCGATGATCCACGACTGGCGGTTGGCTGTGGTGGCAAACAACGAAGAGGAACTAGGTGTATGCCCTGTTGACGGTGCAAACATTGTCGATGGCAACGCGCTGGTTTCCTTATGCCGCAAATCGGTAAATCCAAATGATGAGCGCAGCTGTAAATTCTCAAGGATACTGTAACCAAGCTGTGCATTGGCCAGCAAATCATACGTTTTTGCGCCAGCCTCAGTTTGCAGGTAACGCAACGGGTTGTTAAACGTATTGTCCTGCCAGTTCAGGTTTCCGTCATCGTCATACAGCGCAGGGGCGTTTGGTGCAAGCCCCACGGCTTCCTGCATAAAATCGATCGACGGCTGTTTGTTATCCCTGGCAGTATATCCGGCAGTAAAGCCAAGCGTAAATTTTTTGTTTTCCGATTTGTGGCTGATGGTCGAAAGGACGTTGGCTTTGGTATACCTGAAATCTCCGGGGAACACCGTCGTTTCGCGGCTGTAATTTCCGCTTACTAAAAACTGGGTGTTGTCTGAACCTCCCGAAACAGAACCCTGCACAGTTGTAAACCCGGCGTTGCCTCCGGCCAGTGTTTCCTGCCAGTCGGTATCGCGGTCCAGAGGCCACGCGCCATTGATGTCGGTTGCCCATGACGGGTATTCGGTGATGCCTTCATTAGCAAAAGCTTCTTTTCGCATCTGCAGATACTGCTGCGTGTCCATCAGCTTGCGGAAGCGCGTGACCTGCCCGAATCCACTCGACACGTTTGCGGTAAACTTTGTTTTCCCGGCCTTGCCTTTTTTGGTCGTGACCAGCACCACGCCGTTTGCCCCACGCGACCCGTAAATGGCTGTCGCATCGGCATCGCGCAGCACCTCTATGCTTTCGATATCACCCGGGTTTAAGCTGTTCAGTGGGCTGGTGGGCATCGGCATTTCAGGGGAAGTGACACGCGAGCCGATTAAGTCTGAGGCATACGGCACGCCATCGATCACATACAGCGGGTTGTTCCCACCGCTCCGCAAACTGTTCTGCCCGCGGATTTCAATATCGAAACCGCCTCCGGCAATTCCGGTGTTTTGGGTAATATTGACCCCTGCCATCCTGCCCTGCATCGCCGCAAGCAAGTTCGTAACCGGCTGTTTTTCTATGTCTTTTGCGGTGATCTTTGAAATGCTTCCGGTGCGCTCGGTTTCTTTGACGGTGTAGTATCCGGCGTTTACGGTCACTTCTTTGAGATCGTTGACGTCTTCCTCAAGCTCTATGGTAAGGTTCGTTTTGTTGTTTATTGCAAAGATTTGCGTTTTGAAGCCTAGGTATTCGAAAATTAAAGTATCGGTGCCGTTTGCGGCGACAGAGAATTTTCCGTCTTCGCCGGAAAGGACAGTCGTGTTTTTGCTTTTGACGGTAATGGTGACGCCCGTCATGGGCATGTTGTTGTAGGTTACGGTTCCTGTGATTGTTTGTTGTTGCTGCGTACTGAATGCTGTATGGCTTGTAGCAAAGGCCTGGTTGAATAAAAAGCATGATAACACGCAATATAAAATCAGCCAAACCCGAAATAATGAAAGGTTTTTCATAATTTTGGTTGTGTAAAATGAAACGAAAGTTTTGTTTGTACTCCAGTCCTCTGTGTTAGTTTGCCGACGAAGCAGAGGGCTTTTTTTTGTCCGGTAGTTTTATATTATCATAGTCGAATATTTAAGAGTTAAACATTACCTTCTTTTTTTCATCGATAAAAAAAGAAGCAAAAAAATCTAGCCCTGACTGTTCGGCGACCTGCTAATTCTCAATTTCGAAATGAAACAAACTCGCTGACGCTCAAACAGCGTTTCATTTTTTCGAAATTTTCGAATTGCAGGGGCCCGCCTGCCACAGTCTAAGGGCGGAACATCCGTCTTTGCAATTTTGTTTATTCCATTAGTGATCAAACATTAATTATTAATTGTTCATTAATCAATTAAGATGCTGTCCCCGGCCTAACTAACCCAAAACCAATTTTACGGCCGGGTAACAGGCATCAACGTGGTATTTAAATCGTCACGCAAGCAGCGCAATATTATTTATCCACAAAGCAGCTACGCGCAAACTGCGTGCGGGATGATCCGTTTTGATTTTCTAAGCGCAAAACGCGCATTATAACCCGAGGCGCAGCCGAACTAGGCGTAGCCAATTATTCATTGTTCATTATTAATTCGTCCTCGAAAGTTTAATCCAGCAACGATCACCCGGCACAAAAACTGCCAAATACCATAAACTATAGCTTCCCGCCGTTATGCAAGCAAAAAAAACATCGAAATCGATTGCGAAACTTTAATGAAGATTGCCCTGAATGTGAAGTTTACACTGGATTTTTTGGCCATAAAAAAAGCGTGGAACTCATCTTATTGCATCAAGGTACTGGCGGCACCCAACCACAAATAAGTGAGCCCACGCCTAGGTCGTGAGCATCTTACTTATCCTCTCGTGGTTTTAAAAACGCCAGTTTTTGATGCGAGATTCAAAGCGAATACTTCTAATATTTTATGTGAAGAATCGCAAATTTAAAATAATCATCCAAATATAAACTATTTATTTTAAAAGACACAAATTTGTGTCCTATTTTTTTTATGATATATGACATCTTTATGATGTGAAAACAAATGAAAAAATATTTTTAAAAAGACTTGGTTCTGCCATTAGAATGGAAAGAGAAAAACTTAATATTTCGCAAGAAGCGTTAGGTTTAGAAATTGGTATTTCTAAGAATCAAGTTGGTCGAATTGAAAGAGCGGAACATGCTACATCTATAACTATTCTATATAAATTAGCTATATTTTTTCAAATTGAGATCAAGTCTTTTTTTGATTAGCGCATTAATTACAAATTAATGTTGTAAGGAAAATAAATATTTTGGAATGTATGTTCACAAATATTTAAGTTAGCCATAACCATTTCAAACATGACGATAAAAGATAAAACTAGAAAGATTATTTGGTCTAAATCAGGAAATAGATGTGCAATTTGCAAAACTTTATTAGTTCATAAAATTGATGAAGCAAATTCTGACTTCATTGTCGGAGAGGAATGTCATATTTTATCATCAAAAGAAAATGGTCCACGTGGAAAAATCGAAAGTTTGCCTGACTTCAATATTCCAGAAAATTTAATTCTTCTTTGTGCCAATCATCATAAAATGATTGACGATTTTCCAGAAACGTTTACGTTGGAAATTTTAACCGACTTAAAAAGGAATCACGAAAAATGGGTGGAAAACGCAATCGAAAAAGATTTACGTTCATTTCTTGAAAGTGTAAATAATGTACAGGTGTTAGACGAAATTACAACTCACAACGAGCTGCGAAATATTATACCTAACTCACACTTTTATTTCTTTGATTTGTCATCAATCACAGATCAAGATTTGTCCATTAATATTAGTGAGTTTTTTGATGATGTTAGAGATTTGATTGACATATATTCCGATATTGAAATTAGCAATTACCAACGTTATCTAATTCGTTGCGAAAATCAAATTAAAGAGTTTAATAAAAAAGGAATAAAAATTTTCGGAAAAGGATTAATCCGAAAGTATACATTTTTAAATATCCCTGAAAGTGATTATAAAATTGCTATGTTTGTAGCTTTTGATCCAAGCATCAATCCACAATCTATACAAGAAAATAAATTGACAGTTAAATTACCGGAAGATTTTAATCCAATGGGATAGTATGGCTACGGCTAAAAGCCGGTAAGCGAATTACGCTGGCTTTCAACAAATAGAACATTTGTTGTTCACGAAGAAAGTTTTATCTTGGCAGAGAGAACTCAGTTCGCTGGCATCGCAAATTTGCTTAAGCAGCGACACGTTATGTGACATTTAATTAAAACCATCCAACCAATATGTCAAATGAAATTTTCGAAAAAATACTAAATCGTAAAATTGAAACTTTTAAATCTGTTTTTTTAGAAGATAGTGAAGGCATATTTAAAGTAAATGGAAAACTTTTTCATGCACAAGAATTCGGAGTTTACCGCGAAAGAGTTTTATCAGAAATAATTAAAAGTGTTATTCCAGAAAGTATCCAAGTAAAGGATGGTTTTGTGATAACTTCGAAAAATAAGTTAAGTACACAATGCGATATAATTCTTTATGATAGCGAAAATACTCCAGTTATCAATGACGGTGTTTTGCGCTTTTTTCCAATTGAATCTGTGTTAGCTATCTGCGAAGTCAAATCCATTATCAGAACAAAAGCCGAGTTAAAAGAAATTCTTCAAAAACTCGCTGCGCAAAAAAAATTAGATCATGATGTAATAAGTTTAAGAAAAGAGGGCGAAATGATTACCACTTTTTTAGTTTGCAAAAAAATAGATTTTGATTTTCAAACTGATTTCAGTGATCTATATGAAGGTATTGAAAATGAATTACGTCATAATTTTATCTTAAGTTTAGAAGATGGAATAATATCATATCAGATTGAACGTGAATATTTTAACGAAGCCAACAAAGAAGCTTTTGATAATGTATTTAAGGGAAAAAGTAAATTATGTGAATATCCTGTCGTTAGAGGCGATTTGATGCCAAATGTAATTACTAAAGCTACTGACAAATACCCAAATATTCACATAAAAATGTTTCTTCACGCAATTGGAAGTTCACTGGAGCATGTTAGAAAACCAAGAATTGAATTGCAAAATTATTATACGGATGAGTTATAAACGTCACATAACAGCCTGTAACCTCAATCGCGGAGTTTTCGGTAAAATGAAGTTTCCTTTTCACGAAGAAATTATATCTTAGCAGAGAGAACTCGGCTAGCTTTCATTCGCAACTGTGCGAAAGCGGCGAAACTTTAGCAGTAAGCGGCACTCGAACCGTATTTATTATAAAAAATCAATAAATATATTAACACTTAAAATTTAAATTATGAGTTTTGTAAGCGGTACTTTTTCAGTCGTTTGTAACCAATGTGGTGTGCAGACAGATTTTAATTCAGATGAAGCAGATTTCGAATCAACAGGTGGTAGTGAAAGACAAATGGGACCAGAAAATGGTTATAGTTGGGAATCTTCATTCAACTGTGATTGTGGAAATGAAATTGAGTTTGATTATAATGTTCATGAATATCCGCAAGGTGCATTTAATCATGAAGATGTCAGGATTACAGGCGCAACAGTAAATGATATGTTTACTTATGATTTTAATGATGAACCGGAACAAGAAGATTTTGAGTAATGCCTACTGCTAACTGCAACCGCAGTCCCGGAGTTTTTAGCGGGCTTCACGCTTTTTCTCCACGAAGAAAGTTTTATCTTGATAGAGAAAAGTCAGTCCGCTGGCATCGCGAATTCGGTTAGCGAGATAACGTTGGCAACCTTAAAAAAAGCATTATGCAAAATAACCAAATAATCTTTGCTGTAGCCATCCTTATTGGGATATCACCCATTATTATGGAACTAATAATATTTAGGAAATTTCGTCTATTTACTCTGTTCAATCACTTCTCTATTGGCTCAATGCCTTTACGAGATTTAGCTATACTCGCAATATCAAATGAAGACAGGACAACCTACATAAAGGATTTTTTTGATTTTCGGTATCAAAACATTTCATCAATTATAAAAGGAATTAGTGCGGTAATAGTCGTAAATGTTGGAGTTTTTCTCGAAGTACTGTATGGAAAGGATGGCAATTTCACATTTTGGAATCATTGGCCTTTAATTGCTTCAATATTGGCGCTATCACTTTGCAATCTTTGGTATTTCAACAAACTTAAACTTTGTGTAAAAGATTTTAGAAAAGCAATTATCTTATACGAAATTATTAAATGATATGGAAAACTTTGCAACAATCGCCCTTGGAATTTCTGTTTTGATAATCCTATATGTTTTACTCTCTATTATTTCCGACTACCATCGTCGTAAAGTGGCGAGAAGAATAATCAACAATCAATTCACCAGAATGAATGGACATTATCTTGAAGAAAATGAGTCTTTCGATGTCTCTAACAAAGTGTTTTATCACAACCAACAATATCTCGCGCATGACTTGGATTTAATATCAATCTCTGATATCGAAATTGATTTTAAAGTTGAGTTTGTGATCTCTCAGTACAAAAAAATTGAAAAAGAATTTCAAAAAACGACAAGGCAATAAAGGCAGCTCATAACAGAGAACCGTGCTGAAAACAAACATTTTGATTAGTTTTATCATTGGTAAAACGCTTCGATAACCCGCAGTATTTATTTGCAGCTTTTGCAATTGCAAAAGCTTTTTTCCATAATCTATTAAACACTGCTATTAATGTTTCTTGTTTTTACCTTGATTATTTATATTGCATATATTTATATGCGACAACAAACATTTAATTTTAAAGTGAGTTGCACATATATTTAAATTATGGGCAAGACCATAACACGACAACCAGAATTGACCATAAAAAAACTGCTTCAAAATGAATGACAGGTTTCAATACAAATTATCAGCTAGTCAAAAAAACGAAATAGCTCAAAATCTAATTGATATTTTGCAAAAAGATATAGATATTACAGACCAAACTAGAGGTTTCATTGGCAATTGGATATTGACAGTTTCAGACGAGAAAAGGAAAGCTTTTTTTGATGTGTGGAATATAGTTTTGAAGAACTATTTACCAATGAAAAGACCAATTTTATTTCGAGCATGCAAAAGAATTAATAGAAATGACAAAATAACAAGTTTCACTGGAAGCTTAGATTGTGCAAAAGGATTTAGTAATGGCAAAGGTTTATTGATAATTTGTGATACTAAAGAAACACTCAAGTTTGAAGAAGAACTCTATAAAATTGGAGACTATCGACATACATTTTATCCGCTTGTAGATGTTTTGGTAAAAGCCAGAGATTCGGGAGGCTGGGGATTCTCTGAAAGAATACTGAGAGAGTACATTGGCGAAGATGAATATATAATGAGAATTAACTTAGATAATGTCAATAGTTTTAAATGGCATGAAATTAATTCTAGAACATAGCACCTGCCCATAATCGCCTGTAAAACAGCCTGTAACTGCAATCGCGGAGATTTCGGTAAAATGAAATTTTATTTTCACGAAGAAAGTTTTATCTTGGCAGAGAGAAATCAATCCGCTGTGATCAGCAACCTCCGCCTAAGCTGCGAAAAGTTGCAGGCAATATTTCAATATTCAAACTATTTGACGATACCAAAATTATGGACAACACTACGAACGAAAATATCATCCTTGAAGAAGTAAAATTAGACATTGCATCTAATAACTCAAGAGTTACAAATATGATAGCTGATTCAATCATATTCTACATTATTTACTACGCGTTAATCTCCTATTCATATGAAATGTACGGAGCAGATACAGAAAGTGACCCTTTGCTCGATCTTACTTTTTTATTGGTCTCTTTCCTATTAGTTTATACTGTCACAGAATACTTTTTTTCTAAAACAATCGGTAAATTTATAAGCAGAACAAATGTTGTAAATTTGGATGGAACCAAACCTGGACTTAGAAGTATTTTAAGCCGAACTCTTTGCAGATTGATTCCTTGCGAAGCATTTTCTTTTATGTTTTTACAAAATGGGCTGCATGATAAATTTTCCAAAACGCGTGTCGTAAATGATTAAACTAATACTGCCTAACCACCGGTGAAAAAACTTGCTTGTTTTCAATAAGTTGAACGTTTAGTTTTCACTAAGAAAGTTTTATCTTGGCAGAGAGAACTAAGCTTGTTTTCATCGGCAACTGTGGTTAAGCGGCCTAACGTTATAAGCAACCCGCTTCAACACGAAATAATATTTAATAATAGTCTAATCACTTTTTAAAATATGCAATTTATTACAATCAAAGATTTAAAATTAGAGTTAGCAAATAACTACAATGAATTAGGACAAATTAGAATTACTCATGTAGATGGAAAGCCAGAATTTATCGGTTACAGAGAATCCATGAATGAGGATACCTTAGATTTTGTTATGATGTCTATGGCGGTAGAATATGAAAAAGATAGATACCAAACTTTAGACTTTAACAATGTAGATATCATTTCCATCCAATATCAGAGATCTAATGATAATTTGAAAAAATTTAAAGTCATTCACAAACCAAATTCGGACAGCTTATAACAACTCGGAACCGCAATTGCTAAACGTATAGTTTTGTTACGTTGGTTTTATGGATGAAGGTTACACTTCGTATACAGTTATTTACATATCGAACTATCTTAGGTTTAGATTGAATATATTTAAACGACAACAATATTTAAAGTGAATTGTGAATATATTTAAGTTAGTAGCAATTCACAATGTCGCATCGAAATACACAACATATGAAAAATTCTGATTTTAGGAAATTGGTAAATTCAATACCTAATGAAAGTATATTGCGAAATCATGTATATAATTTAGTTATTCCTTCTGAAGAATATGAAGCTGGATATGATTTGATTGGCTTACATAAATTTGTACTTGAAAAAAGTACAAAATGGCAACATAGTGATGCTAGTCCTGAGTTTGCTCAGTCGTTAAGTTATTTCAATAACCTTCTTGATGCGATAGAAAAATCTGTTGACACAAATATTAATTTATCAGATGGAACAAGACATCACAGTATCATTACCAGCTTAAACCGCGTTAATAATAATATCTTTTTACCTGATTCTGCTAGAATTCTGTTCCTTCGACATATTTACTCTAACTCTAGAAAGTATTTTAAAGGTGCATTAGCGGTTGTAGCAAAATCCTTAGAATATGGTCAAATGAGTAATGTTGACTATTTTAACGGTGCGTTCTTAGCTTCAAAGTTTGAGACTCAGGAAGTGGATTCTTTGTCGAGAGAAGAAGCCGAAGAAAAATCGCTTTCACAAATAAAAACAGAATTTGATATTGAGCGAACTGAAAAACTAAGTGAATTTGAAAGTATAGTTACATCAACCGAAGAGAAAGCAAATTTAGAAATTGAAAATTTAAAAGGTCTATTTGACGCCTGGAATGTAGAGTATGGTTCACAAATGGAAGACTTGAAAACAGCAGCCAATTCCGAGATCAATAAAAGTAACGCCTTGGGAAAAAAGCTTCTGAAAAAATCACTAACTAAGAAAATGCAACTTGAGCAAACATATCGTGAAAACATGCGTTTTCAGGCGCCAGCTGAATATTGGAGAGAAAGAGCGACTACACTAAATGCAGAAGGCAAAAGCTTTATGTTATGGCTTATCGCACTTGTAGGTGTGGGTGTGTTAATACTATTTTGGTTACTGTGGCTGACACCGGAAAATATGCTTGAAAGTATATTTTCAGGAAGTCCTGCAAAAGCAATTCGTTGGTCGATAATATTTATAACACTTATCTCCTTACTATTTGTCGGAGTACAAGCCGTAAAAAAAGCGATGTTTTCGAGTTATCACTTAGCACGGGATGCTGAGGAGAGAGAAAAGCTAACTGTATTCTATTTATCATTAATTAAGGATAGTACAATAACCCAAGAAGATCGTAGTTTAATCTTACAAGCCCTTTTCAGTAGAGCGGACACAGGAATGCTGAAAGATGATTCAAGTCCTACGATGCCCGGAATATTTGACAAGTTTAAAGGATGAATTGCTGCTAACCGAGAACTGTGCTGAATACAAATAATTTTATTTATTTTTTATCTATCTATCGGAAATATACTACGGTAGTCTGCATCAAACTCAATTCCTGATTTTGCAATTGCAAAAGCTTGTTTCGATAATTTTTTATACACTGTTATTAACGCGGGTTTCTTGATTTTGCTTTGCTTGTTTTAGATTTTATATATTTATAAGAGACAAACATTTAATTTTAAAGTGGCTTGCGCATATATTTAATTAGTGGCAAGCTTACAAAAAAACTCAACAATCATGATTGGAAATTGTGCATTATATGATATTGAAACTGATTTAAAATTAAGTCATATCATTCCAAAATTTGCTTTTGACTATTTAAAAAAAACAGGAGGAAAATATCTAAGAACATTTGAAAATCCTGATCAAAGAGTTCAAGATGGACCAAAAGAATATCTTTTGAGCGAACGGGCAGAACAGGATTTTAGTAAAAGAGAAAGATGGTTCTCTAATCATGTATTTCTTCCCTATTTAAAAGAAGGTAAAACGTCTTTTTATTATGATGAAAATTTCGGTTATTTCACCGTATCCGTTTTATGGAGAGTACTTTTAGATCAAACAAATCACCATTCAGTAAAAGCTGAACCAAGATTAGATTTTCTAAATGATGTAAAAGAAGAATGGAAGTTATTTCTGCGAGATTCCAAATTTCCATACAATTTCAACGATTTAAATATTTTTTTAACTGATAGAGTTAGTTCACATAACACTAATGGAATTAATGTTGATTTATATATGTCGAGAACTATTGATGCTACAATTATTCATAATGAAGACTACTCAACGGTAGCTGTCTATGTAAAATTTCTTCGTTTTATGATTTGGAGTGTTGTAAAAGGTAATCCAAACGATTGCGAGGATATAAAAATTAAGTTTACGAGCGGCAATCTTAAAACTCCCCAAAATCTTAGAGATGATTTTTTTGGTGGTTTTTTATTGAATAGGATTCAAGAAATCGACAACAAACCAAAGGCTAATAAGATCCAGCAACAGAAAATTATGAATGAAGTTATAAAGGGCGAGCAGGACTTTTGGCTAACCGATGCGGGAAAAGCTATGGTAAGTGATTACAAAAACAGCAAAGCCAGCCACTAAGCGAATTTGCGGGTTTTCTGTCGCCGGAAATCATTTATTCACGAAGAAATATTATCTTGGCAGAGAATACTCGGATCGCTTGCATCAGCAACTGACGGTTAGCGGCCACACGTTATTGGTAAGTTTTAAAACAATAATATCATGAAGGAAAAATTCATTTCAGAATTTATATATATAGACGAAAGGCGATTAAATTCATATGTTGAACAAATAAATCCTAGTTCTATGAAATATGAAAAAATCCCAGAATGGACGGCAGATTTAAGTTTAATTTCACCAAAGATAACATCATCACGTAAAACATATCCAAGGAATTTAACTACTTATGAAAAATTAGAAATACTAATTGATTTTTTAGACAAAAATAATTTTGTAAACAAAGATGTAACTGATCTAATTTACAGTTTTTCAAATGATTATACGGTAGATTACGTTCCTTTTGCTTGGCATAAAATAACTGCTACAAGACTGATTATACAACCAGAAAATGAAAGTTCACCTTGTATATATATTTGGGTATACTCAAATTATAATAAAGATTCAGAAAAGAGAATTAATATATGCTTAATGGAAGATTTCATTCATGATGATATAAGTTTACCTCGCATACCAATATCAGTTTATTCGTCTCTAATTGGAATGTTAATTAATCAATATGATATTTTTAAACAAACAACTATATTAAACAATGAAGAGTTTTCAGCTATAAAAAAGTTAAATAACTATCATGAATATTCAAAAAAATATAGTGTTTTAATGTCAAAATTTATCGGTCAAAATGTAATTGATGTATTAGTAAATGCTGGTGCTAAAATAATTTCACCAAACAGAGATATTGAAGTACTTTATAGATTTCGAGAATGTCAATGTCTAAATAGTGGTACACAAATATTTGGTTACCCTCTTGTAATTAAGGTATAATGTAAACTTACCCCTAACCGCAAACTGAAGTTCGAGATTCCATCGGCGGTAATTGGAAACTCGAAGAAAATATTGATCAATAACCCACGGCATCAGCTAACCACCGCTTCAAGAAATTGCCGGTTTTTAGGTTATTGAATGTTTTGTTTTCACGAAGAAAGTTTTATCTTGGCGGAAAGTACACAGTTCACTTTGATCCGCGACTGCGGTAACAGGCCAAACGTTAGCTGAAATAGCAAGAGGAATTTTGCGTTCTGAAAGTAAAATTTACTACATTGGCTCCATGGAAATATACTCAACCAAATTCCACCAAATCAGAAGTCGTTACCAAACAAAGAGGCTTAGTAAAAAGTGGAAAAAACATAAATTAGTAAATAAGGCCCTTCGGAGAAAAGGTATTCTTCAACAACGAGAGTATGCTAAAAAGGATTATTTAAATTATGAGGCTCCACAAAAATTTTCTTTTATCAATAATACGGATGAAGTTTTAAAGTACTTCAATGATATTAGTCAGTTTATCTCACGAAAGCAATCTGTTAATTTAGATATTGAAGAAATAAGCGAATTAACTCCAGACACTATAACTTTGTTAATGGCTAAGTTAAACGAAAAAGCAAGTAGAAAAGTCGGCTTGAGTGGAAACGCTCCAAAGAATCCAAAATTAAAAAAAATGTTTACCGAATCTGGCTTGTATGACTTTGTCAACAGTCACGGAAAAAAAATTGCATCCTCTGATAATAAATTATGGAGGCATTCAACGGATTCATTAGTTAAAGGCGAAATGGCAGGGTTAGCTACAGCAGTTTGTAGAAACCTTTTCGCAGAGCATGGAATTGCTTACGACACAGATAGTTTATATAACCTTTTGGTGGAAGCAATGTCAAATACGCTTCATCATGCTCACAAAGTCTCAAATATAAATTGGTGGCTTTATTATTACTTAGATAAAGAAACTAAAACTCTAAAATTCAGTTTTATTGATTTAGGAGTTGGAATTTTTAAAAGCGCTAGTTTTGATAGTTACCGTAATTTAATTAAGTCTTTCACGCCAGGAAATCAAATTTTGGTTAAGCCATTTTTAGAAGGCAAAATCATCTCTTCGCGTGAGACTGATAAGGCCATTAGTGGAAAAGGTGTTAAACAAATTATGGATTGCGCTAAGCTTGCTGAGTTTGCAAAATTTATAATAATAACAAATGATGTAAAAATTGATGTTAAAACACAACAAAGTGAACAATTAAGTGATAACTTTGCGGGCACATTTATTTATTTTGAAATATCTGTAACTAATTGAAAATATGGAAGTTAAATATAAGATTAACGTTGCAAAAGATTTTTCCGCTTATCCTGCTGGTCGGTTTAGGACTGAGGGTAAGGCATCTGGTGAAGCATTTTTATTAGATCACATTCTAGGTAAATTATTGTTGGCATTCAGTGAAAAATGTATTTTAGAAATTGATTTAACAGGGATGAATGGTTATCCATCTTCTTTTATTTCGGGATCTTTTGGTAAAATTAGTTATGAAATGGGTAAATTGATTGGACAAGACAAAGCGTCTGCTCTATTCATGAAGCATCTGTCATTAAAATGTGAAGATAGCGCCGCTCGAATAAAAGCTGTTCAAGATGAAATCAATACGCCTGTGGCTATCAAATAGAAAAATTCCCTGGAATACAATAATAATTGTCGCCTTATTTTGCGTTACCGTTTTAATCGGGATGAATTTGGCAATCATTTTTCAGGCCGCTCATGTTCCAGAAATAGATCATAAAATTAGATATTCAGAGTTGCTAAATTGGTCAACGACTTTAGTCGTCGGCTTTTTTGTAGGATATGTTTTGAAAAACCAATCCGATAATGATAAAGTAGTTAAAGGATACTTGCTTGACGATGTTAAAACAATTTCGAAACTTGTTGAAGATTTGAAAGACTATTGCTACTCATTTAAACCTAATCATTCATTCACAGACGAACAAAGAAAAGACATTGATGCGAAAATTAATGTTCTCGATAAAAAGATAACGCTATTCTGTAATTTTCTGAAAGATTGTTACACCACAAAGCATAATGCGGTTAACGATATTCTTGTTACTCAACATAATTCTCTTAACAGAATAATTACTGGTATAGGATACTATGATAAAGATTGTGAAGATGAATATTTCGACAAGATCGTAGCTGAAGCTTCCAAATTTGAAAGTGAGCTGCGTAGGCTGTATCTTAGAATAATAAAAGAAATGTAAGCCACTTCAGCCAACCGCCGGTAACCGCAATCGCGGAGGTTTTGGTAGCCGGAAGTTGTCATTTCACGAAGAAAGTTTATCTTTGGTGAAAAGAGCTCATTCGGCTCAAGCACCTAATGCTACCGAAGGTTTTAGTTCTCCTGTTTCTATTTCTCTAACGGAACACATAAGCACGTTGTTGACGTCCGGATTGCTTTGTCGTAATGGTTAAAATTAATTCTTATTTTTAATTTAACCAATGGTCTTATTCTAGGGGAGTGCTACATAGTGAGTTGAGCGTTATGTTTAAAGAAGAAGGTCTATCTTAGCAGAACTCAGTTTTCTTGAAATTCGGATCCGATTACCGGCGAAAGTTAACTACAATAACAGCTCCGATTCAGAAACTACGAATCAGCAAACAACCTCTCGACGACGAACTGATCAAGCTTCGCTAAAGTTAGAAATCGTTCAATTTAGTATTTGTTCGAATTATATAATAAAACATTTGAAATCAAGTATCTTAACCTGAATTTTAAATCATATTCCATTTCAATTGAATCTGATTCAGCGCATATTCTAAGCAACGTTTCTAAATTTTCTATATGGCCTGTTTTTTCTCTCGAAAACAAATCTTTCAATTTTGTGACGTTTTTGAACGGACTATTGTTAGTAACCAATTTATGTTCAATCTTGCTTCTTAATTCGTCATAGTCTTTTGAACCGTTGTAGAAATGAAAATCATTTTTCATTACTTCCCCCAAATTAAATAATTCACTAACACTAGAAAAGGTTTCAAAGAATTTCTCACTCGAGACCGTATGTTTAGAGACGACTGAGTTTTTTATTTTATTTTCGTCCTGGTTTGGAAACAGATAAATTTTCTTAGTGCTACTTGAACTAGGAAAAAATTCAAGAGCGTTGTAGACACCAAATGAAGTATTTCCCTGATCTTCATTACGTATGGATATGGACGATCTCAAAAAGCCAATGTCTCCCAATTTAATTGCCTTTTTTTGAGAAATGATTAAATCCAATTTAGATTCGCTTATTGATACTGAGGAAATAAAGAATTCAGTTTCAGGGTTTGAAGTTTTAAATTTGTTTAGCTCCAATAGTGCCATGACGAAAGATTCCGCGATACCGTATTCCTTATATGATGACGAGTTGATACTTTTCAAATAGTAATCATCGCCATGACTTAAAATTCGAAACAATTTAGTTTTCGCCGAATCTTTATTGTTACTATAGTAAGCAGACCACGAGTTATTCAGATCATTTAATAATCTCTTTTTGTTCGGCTTTTTCCCTAATGACTTAACGTATTGCGATAAACTTTTATCGTTATAAAATAGATTTATTGAATCATAAATGGCTTCAGCTTCCAATGAGTCGTAAACGATTTCACTTTCACCCTCGTTCTCGACTCCATTTTTGATCGTGAAAATGTACACAGGCTTTTGGCTTTCGCTGTCAAATTTCAATTCAGAACTTACATCGCTTTCTTTTGCTTCTAAGCGAATTAATTTAAACCTCCTAGAATATAAACGTATCAAATTGTAAAGGAATTCAACCTTTTCAATTTCAATTTGGTAATTTTTGTCTAGATTATATTTATTTATAATCAATTCTCTGAGTTCTTCGTTATCGATTAACCCTAATAAATCTTCAGTGTAAATAAAATCTTCTGATTTTTGATCGTTTAAAGGATATCTCTTGGCCCTAAAATAGTCTGTATTGTTCATAGTTTAGTTTTTTGTAATTTGTTAACTTTATTTAATGAAGCAGCTCGTTGTAATTTTTAAGTTAGTTTTAATTATTCCTCCATGAATTTTAGAAAGAGTAAATCTGCCTTGGCTGTGTTATCTTCAAATTTTAAATTCCATCTTCTTTCCATAAAGTTCAAAAGAAAAAACCCTCTCTCATATATATTTTCCGGATTCCAATTTTCATATTGAGCGACTTCAATTTCTGAATGCGACCCATCCGAGTATCCCAGTCTGACCTTTTCGCTTTTCTCATTAAATTTTGCTGCTTTTTTGTTTGGAAAAGAATCATTTTGCAGACTTGAATTAATGCTTTGCGACAAAGGGAGTAAATTCCCTAATGTTCCTTGCAAGAATTTTTGTTGTTTTTTAAAGTTTTTAAAATTTTCTTTCCAATATTTATTATCTGGTGTTTGCGGATAAATATGTTCAATAGAAACTTTATCCTTCTCTCCTCTTACAAACAAGCTCCAATCAATTTTTTGATTTCCTCTTTGCCTCACTTTGTCCATTTCGTACTCGTATAAAAAATATCTTAACCCATTCCAAGAATAAAATCCACCACCGCTTTTGAATTTGCGATCTAAATGCTTTTGAAAAAAGCCATAGTCAAAAAAGGTGTTACCTGTTGTTTCATTATGGGTAAAGCAATAATCCATTCTCTCGTTAAGTCTACTAATAATCTGTGAGACATTTAATTCTCCTTGCCTAAGTTGCCTTGCTGCTTTATAAAATTCGCTATTGCGATATGTAGAAAATGCCCTACTCAATCGAAATGTTATGAAAATAAATCTTTCAATTGCTTCGAATAGTTTAACTCTTTCATGAGCATCAATTTTCTTCGATAAGAATGATGCTGTAATTAGAGGCCTAAAATAAATGATTCCTATACGATTGAGACGGTCAATCCACATACTTTCATCTGTAGTTAGGTTTTTATTATTCTTTGGATTGTGAATATCATACCAGTGAACAGCAGCAGATTTAAGGCTATTTACGTATTCTTCGATTTCTTTTGGAGTCAGCTTTGATTTCAAAACAACGGTTGGTACTGAAATTTCAATATCTTCATCTTCATCATCAATATCATTTTCTTCATACTCTCTTACTTCTCTAAACTGTTTAACAGCGTCTAGTTTAACTTCGGTTTTTGCGTAAACATTTTGCGGTGTAAATTTTTGCTCCAAAAGAAATCTTATATAATCATCCCCTTTTTCCCTTGTGTATTGGAAATACATAATCCAATGCGCGACTAAAAAATCATCATCATTTAAGGGATTACGTTTATTCCTTCCAAGTTGATGATACACTTCCTTCCAAGAATCGTTTATTTTTTCCCTCAGCGAGAACCTTTCGTCAGATTTCAGTTCATCTTCATTGTATAATGTGGTTAAATAGATTAGTCTATTTTTAAGTAATTCAAGATTTGACAGTTTTTTTCCACGGTTGTTCATTGTTTCAAACGCCACAAACACGTCGAAATCATCACTTATTTCATAGACATTAAACATTAAATTTTGAGTCAATTTCTTGAATAGCATTTGAATTTCTTCTATGCCATACTTTTCAAAATAATTTGTCAAATTTTCTATAAAAAATGCTTTAGCATTTTCCAAATTCAATGTGTAAAAGGTTTCTTGAATAGATCCGCCATCCGGCTCATTAAATATCCTGTGCTTTAAAAATTTGAAACTGGGATTATCGGTCTCATATCCAAATTTATATGTTTGAATAATGAACTGCGGCGGCTTTCTTACTAGCAAATAATCTTCTTTGATTGTTTTAAGACTAAATGAGCCAAGATAGATTTCATCATCTGATTTATCTTTATTGGTGGGCAGTTGTTTAAGCAATTCGCTTATTGACTGTATGAAGATAATAAAAGTGGTAAGCCTTTGCTGCCCATCAACAATGTAAAATGGTTTGAAACTTCGTTCCTCTATCAACCATCTTTCATCATTCCAGTTGCTCCACACATTATTCTCAACTCTTTTTAAAGAAAGCATTCCTGTGTAATGAAAACGATCGTTTGGAAGATTTACGACATCTTCCCAAAAATCTTTCAAATGTTTTGACGAGGTCCACGCATAACCTCTCTGATAATCAGGAATCTTGAAAATTTTATCTTTGAATATACTTTGTAGAGATTGAAGTTCGTTCATTTTATAATTGTATTTTTAATCATTTATTTTTTTAGATTTTCTAATTGAATTAGTAATTAATTTCATTTTGCTACAATTTCCTCTTCCCCTGCAAATACCGCAAGGCACTCACCACTTTCGGAATATCCTTTACTTTCGCTTCTGTCCAAAAGTATTTATCCGGAAAGAACGAATTGTTTAAAATGACGGAAAACACCTGGCGGCTGTCATAGACTTCAAACTTCAGCGTGAGTTCTTCGCAATTGAAAATATATTTGACGGTTTTCTTTTTTCCGGCAGCTACATCGAGGTTTGGGATGACATATTTTTCAAACCAAATAACCAGGTCGTCAATCTCTTCGACGCCAACCCAGGCTGTTTCTTTTGCAGTTGTAGTCGTCATTCCCTGAGTTTCGGTGATGTATGTAGATTCTACCTGCAAGCCGAGCATGGTGGTGTTTAGTTTCAGGTCAATAATCTCTGAAGGATAAAAGCTTACGGTTTCTCCGAGGCCGGATTTAAAAGTGGCTTTTTCATTTTCGTCCATATTGATCTGGACGTATGATGATCGGTTAATGAACTGTGATGCCGTCGATAAGGTTTTGTCTTGTGCTGAAGTATAAAGTGCCGCAAGCAGCATGAAGAAAGTGAGGTTACTTTTCATATTTTTTTGTTTTGGTTCATTTTTTTATTTCCATACGACAGGGCGGCAAATGATTCGAACAATGCACAAGCAAACATACCTTTGAAAAGGCATATTGTTTTACGGTTTTCCGTAATGGAAAACAGGGTATGGAAATTTTGTTTTGCCTTGCGGCGGCTTTTAAAGTGGATCGGGGAATCCGGTAACTGGCGTTTAATGATGCGGATGAAGTGGTATTTGCCGCTAATGTTTGACAAGGATAGGAAATTAATTGATTATTGGCAATGGATAGTTGTAATTTTTTAATTAGTGGTTGATAATTTTAGAAATAAGGTGAAGGAAAATGTCGGGCATTCGATTATAAAGTTCGATATTGTAGAAGTTTAAATTTCAATTCACATGAAATACCTTAGGATACTCGGTTTGCTATTTTTTACAATGGCTGTACATAGCCAGTCCGTCTACAAAACGCCATCCGGTGAAAAATACCATCTAGCTACTTGCCGTATGGTCAATAACGTATCTGAAGAAATTACTTTGACCCATGCTGTTGAATTGGGGCTGGATGCCTGTAAAATCTGCCATCCTCCTACCGCTGCAAGTTTAAATATCCTGCCGCAAAAAAAGGCAAAAGGAGAATCGAACACCGTGCAATGCAAAGGAACGACAAAGGCCGGAAACAGATGCAAGCACATGACCAGTATTGCAAACGGCTATTGTTTCCAGCACAATCCGGATTAGTTACGAAGTTTCAATTTAACGCCTTTGATATCCTGCCCTACCATCGCTTCTCAACTCCACCTGATAATTCGGACAGCCCCAGCATTTGTGGTTAAAATCAAGCTGCCAGGTTAGCGACAGCTCGTAAACACCGCGTGTCGGACCCAACTTTGAAGTATTGAAATCATACGAGTAGCCAAATACAAAGTGCCCGGCCTGTAGCGAACCGAACGCATTTATCGAAGTCAGCAAGTGGCTGTTGTCGCTTTTGCCTTCCGGGTTGAGCACAGCCGTACCCCCAAAGGTGAATGCTTTAAAAATCAACGCACTTCCGATGTCCAGCCGGTTGTACTGCGTCTGGCGCATGTAATTGGCGGTCAGCAGCAACTTGGTGTCTTCGGGCATCCACATCGTGCGTGTGTCGTAAATATTAAAGGCATAGCCTCCGTGAACAGACAGGAACAAGTCTAAAGGCACATTGCCATTTTCCGTAAATGAAATGTCCGGTTTATTTAAATGCTTGAGGGTTGCTCCAAACCATACATCCTCTTTGTCAAAAAGAAATCCTGCCGATATGTCGAAAAAATTAATCCTGTTGGTTGCGCGCATCACATTGGGATCAATGCTCCCGGCGCTGATCTCTCCTGTATTGATGTTTACCTGGTCCTCCAAAAGCAATCCTCCAAAGCCAAAATTCTTGGTGCCATACCCTGCTTCGATTCCCGGTCGGAAATTCCATTCGTCACCAATACTGACCCTATAAGAATATACACCGTTGAATTGGAAAAAATTGTAGCCGGTAAATTTTTCAGAATGGTTCATGACCGTAACCCCAATTCCTGCGTTGGCACCAACCGCCGCATTGACAAAGGCAAATTCAGTATCCATGCGCCGATTGCCGTCCGGCCATTGGGTGCGGTGCAGGATACCTGCATGCCAGGTGTCCATTAAACCCGTAAATCCGGGGTTGATGGTTTCGGGAACGAGAAAATATTGTGTGAATACCGGATCCTGGGCGACTGCCCTTCCAAACATCCCAAATACCAACAGGGTAAATAGTGCTTTTAATTTCATTTGATGGCTTTTATTTGATGAGTACGAATGGATGTTCCTCTTTGACAATGAATCCGTAGAAAGTCTCTGCCCTTACTTTCGCAAAATAATTCCCGTTTTCTGCTTCAAAACCTTTGATTTTCGCATCCCAGCCTTTGAGGTTTTCACCCGATTCAGAATAAATCAATGATCCCCAGGTATCGTAAATATCAAGTCGTACATTCTTTAATGCCTTGGTTACCGGCCTGAAATAATCGTTCAGCGAATCGCCGTTGGGAGTAAATGCCGTTGGAACAACCAACAAATAGCCTTTCTCAACAAGCAATGATATTTTGTGGATGTAAATGCAGCCGAATGGATAAGTCACCGTTTGCGTTACAATATAATCCGCAGGATTCGTATACCCATGCGACGGACTCAGTTCTGTTGAAAAAGTACCATCCCCAAAATCCCATGAAATGCCAATATAATCGCCGGTTACATCGCTGTGGAATTGCACAGGGTCAACAACGGAATAAATCCCATAAGTTGAATACGCATAAGACGCTGTATCAAAGGTATTATAGCCCAGCACCGGTGTCTCTACATTTACGGTGTGATTGGCAGTGCAGCCATGGCTGTCAGTAACAGTCAAAACTACAGCACCGTTGGTAGTAGTTTGCATAATTTCGTTGTTGGCCCCGTTGATGGTTCCGCTCGACCAACTCAGTACATACGGAGGAATTCCTCCGGAGACCGCAGCTATAAAACGCTGTACCACGGTATGGGCATCGCAGTCCGGCGTGGTTTCTGTGTTTATATTAATGACAATAGGCGGCTGGCGGCTAATGCTATAAGTTTCAGATTTGATACAGCCGCGGGCATCGGTTACCGTAACCTGGTAATTTCCTGCCGAAATGTTGTTGAGGTCTTCAGTAACCGCACCGTTGGACCAGGCGTATGAAAATGGCGGAATGCCTCCCGAAACCAGCAGGTTGATGGCGCCACTGTTAGCATCGTTGCAATCAAAAGCATTGGTTGTATTTGCAGTAAGCGCCAATGGCTGCGGCTCAACGATGATAAAGGTGCGGTTGATCGTGCAAGGTGTGCCGTCAACGATATTGACAGTATAAGTTCCAGGCCCTAAGTTGTTGCGTACCGTTCCGGAGGTACTGCCGTCATTCCAGGTTAGTGCGATCGGGGTTATTCCACCTACAAAATTCAGGTTGATGGAAGCATCATGGGCGCCGTAACATGAAATCTCTTTTACTACGGGCGTAATTAAAAACAGCGGTGCTTCGGGGATGATGACGTTTATGATTTTCGGGCAGTTTGTTGCATCTGTTACCGTAATAATGTAAGTACCTGCTGCAAGATTGTTCTGGTATGTTCCTGTAGCAAAATTACTCCAGGCAGTAACGTAAGGCGCTACGCCTCCGCTAATCGCAAGGCTGATGCTGGCATTGTTGGCGCCATAACAGGTGATTGGTGTAGTAGTTGCCGTTATTACAATTTCCGCAGGCTGTGTAAGCGTGACGCTGAGGTTTTGCGAGCAGTTATGCGCATCTGTCACGGTAAGGTTGTAAGTCCCTGCAATCACATTTGAAAGGTTTTGTGTGGTTGCCGTAAAAGTTCCCGGCCCGGTCCACGCATAAGTGTAATCAAAAACGCCCGGAGCCAGTGCTATAGGTGTTCCGCCTGCCACATTGATGCCAATCATTCCTGTTGCATAACCGTAACACAAAACATTTGTTTGCGATGCCAGAGCAACGGTCAGTAGCGGCGGCTCAGTAATCGTAAAGATCGCAGTAGCCGGGCCACAATTGTTGGCATCTGTAACCGAGACAGAATACACGCCAGGTGCAAGATTTGCAATGTCTTCTGTAGTCGCAAAAGGAAAGGTATCTTTCAGCCATGTGTAGCGATAAGGCAAAGTTCCTCCGGTAACGGAAATTGTTACGGCTCCATCCGCATCATTGAAGCAGGTAACGTCTTTTTCGAAATCGGTCATAATGATGATTTCTGCGGGCTCAGTTACCGTATAGGTTTGGGTAAACGGACAGCCTCCGGCATCAGTTACCGTGAGTGTGTAAGCACCAGGTGCGAGGTTTGCAATGTCGTCTGACGAAGCATTAAAACCACCCGGACCTGTCCAGCTTACGAGGTAAGACGGTCCTGTCGGAAACGGAATTCCTCCGGTAATATTGGTATCTATGGCACCGTTATTGGCCAGATAACATTTACTGTCTGTTACCGCAACTCCTGGACTAATCGAAGGGTTTACCGTGACAGTAATTGTAAAATCAGCCCCTATACATATACCTGAAAGTGGCGTTATTATATAGGTTACTGTAGCAGGGTTTAAAGTAGTGTTGGTCAATGTTTGGCTTATGGAAACCTGGGGTGATGCTTCTGCGGCAAAACCTGCAACCGATCCGGGCGGATTTACTATCGGTGTGAGCCAGGTATAAGTCGTTCCAACGGGCACCGTGTTACCTGCAATAGTATCCGGCGCTATTATAAATGCATTGCCGCTGCAAATCACCGGTGCTGCCGCAGCAATTACAGCAATTGGATCAACTGTGATTTCTGCTGTATCAGAAATAATCGCCGAACACCCTCCTACAGGAAGTGTAACAATGCAATAGTAAAAAGTCGTGCCAATATTGGAAACCGGCGGATTGAAAACAGCTGCGGTTTCCCCGACAATCAGCGTTCCACTTGTCGTATTATTAACCGCATTTGCATACCACTGGTATTGCGGGACACCTACGCCATTGGCGTAAGCAACGCTGAGCGGCGGCGTAGACTGGCCTAGGCACAAAGTATTTGAAAGCGGTTGCATCGTAAATGCAGGTGCCAGATTCACAAGCACTTCGGCAGTGGCACTAATAGTTTCACACCCTTGTGCCGTTGGCTGTGTCACGATGCAATAATACCAAATTGTACCGGTACTTGCAGTATTTGGAATATAGGTATCGCTCGTAGCGCCTGTTATAAGAGTTCCTGTCGTATTGTTGTTCGCCGTATTGGAATACCATTGATAATTGTATGCTGCTCCGGTTACACCTCCCGATGCGACCACTCCTAATGTCTGCGGCGTGGCATTTTGACAGAGGGTTTGAGATGCCAATGGCTGAGTCGTTATTACCGGATCAGAAACCACATTTACGACAGCGGGATCCGTTGCTACCGCGCCACAACCATTACCAGTTAATGTAACTGCTGCATAAAAGTAAAAAGTTCCTGTAGCATTAAAAGCCGGCGGTGTGTAGCTGTCCGTCGTAGCACCGGATATTAATGTCCCCCCTGTATTTGACAAACTGGTATTGGTGTACCATTGCCATGAAGGTGTTCCGGTACCACCGGTGTAAGCGGCAGTCAGGGCGGCTGGGATTGTTGCACCTACACAAAGGCTTTGGCTTGGCAGCGGTTGTGTGCTTATGGTTGCAGCCGCCGTAGCTGTAACGGCTGCCGTTTGTGACGTGATTGCAGAGCAGCCTCCAGACGAAGCCAATGTGATGATCACATAATAAAAAGTAGTGCCGACGGTATTGCCTGGCGGCGCATAGGAAGCATTTCCTGCACCTGCTATCGCAGTGCCTGAACTGGTGTTGTCAACTGCATTTGAGTACCATTGGTATGCGGGTATGCCTGTGCCATTTGCATACGTGACAGAAAGTATATCGGGCGTGCCCCCCACGCATACCGTGCTTCCTAATGGCTGATTGACTATTGCAGGAGCTGCAATGACAACGACTTCTGCGGTATTGCTGGTCGTTCCACAGCCAAGTCCGGTTTGTGAGACTACACAGTAATAGTATGTTGTCGCTACTGCAATTGTTGGTGGTGTTAATGTGGCGGAAATTTCGCCGGTTAATGCTGTTCCTCCCGTGTTGTTGTTTGACAGATTGCTGTACCATTGGTACGAAAAAGTCCCAACCCCACCAGCAGCGGTTACAGTCAATGCAGCCGGTAAGGCACTTTGGCATAATGTCTGAGTAACCATTGGTTGTATGGAAATAACCGGATCGGCAAAAACATTAATCGTTGCCACATCACTGGCTACTGCGCCGCAGCCGTTTCCGCTTAAAGTCAGCACCAGATAATAATAAAATGTGCCGGCGGCTGAAAAAGCCGGGGGCGTATAAGTGACAGCTGTTTCGCCTGTTAGTGACGTCCCACCCGTATTTGAAGTGGTAGTGTTGCTGTACCATTGGTAAGTTGCCGTTCCGGTACCACCTGTAAAAGCAATCGTCAACGGTATTGGTATTGCAGCACCTACACAGAGATCCTGCGATGGCAATGGCTGGGAAGTAATGGAAATACCTGAGGTAATGATTATCTCTGCGGAATTTGATACAATTGCAGAACAACCACCCGATGGCGGCAAGGTGATGATACAATAATAATACAATGTTCCAACAGTAGCTGCCGTTGGGATAAAAGTGGCTGCTGTTGCTCCGGTTACCGGAATGCCTGTTGTATTGTTATTTGCCGTATTGGAATACCATTGATAGCTGGGTGTTCCAACGCCGTTAGTGTAAGCTACTGTTAGAGCCGGAACAGTTCCGCCCTGGCAAACCGTTTGATTTTGGGGCTGGGTAGTTATGACTGGTGATGCCTTAACAATCACTTCCGCTGTCGCGCTTACCACCGTACAACCGGCAGCAGATTGAGATACGAGGCAGTAGTAGTATAATGTTCCTGTAATGGTTACCGGCGGTGAAAAAGTATTTGAAGTGGCTCCGGAAATTGCCGTTCCCGAAGTTGAGTTGTTTGCAATGTTGCTGTACCATTGATAGTTCAGCGTCCCTACGCCACCCGTTGCTGTTACAGTAAGAAGTGTCGGCGTGACACCCTGGCAAAGGGTTTGGGTTACTATGGGCTGTGCGCTTATTACAGGGTCGGCTGAAACCAACACTTCAGCAGTTGTCGTGGCTACCGTTCCACAGTTGCTTCCCGTTAGTGTTACTTCTGCATAATAATAAAAGCTTCCGGCAGCGGAAAAGACTGGTGGCGTGTAAGCATTTGCTGTAGCCCCAGCAATTGCGGTGCCTCCGGTATTGCTGTTGGTGTTGTTTAAAAACCACTGGTATGAAACCGTCCCAGTTCCACCGGAATAACTCAATGTCAGCGCTGCAATTGAACCGCCTGCACAAATGTTCTGGGTGGCCGTCGGTTGCAAGCTGATAATTACAGGTACTGTAATATCTACTTGTGCAACATTTGAAATGATGTTGGCGCATCCACCTGAAGAAAGTGTTACCACACAATAGTAATATAATGTCCCGACAGCAGTTGAAGGCGGAGCATAAGTTGCACTGGTAGCGCCCGGAATAAGTGTGCCTCCTGATGTGTTGTTTGATGGATTGCTGTACCATTGGTATTGCGGCGCTGCCGCGTTGGAAAGGGCCACTGTTAAGGCTGTCGGTGTTCCGCCCTGGCAAACTGCACTCGATGCAGGCTGGCTTGTAAAATTTGGCGCGGGATTGACTACGATTGTATAACTTACAACAGTACCCGGACAAGTGCCCGCTATAGGTGTGATTTGATACGTTACTGTTCCAGCGGTAGCCGCTGTGGTTGTAATAGTCTGGATTGGAATATTTCCACTCCCTGAATTGATGAAGCCCGTAACACCGGGAGTGGCTGTTGCCGTCCATGTAAAGGTCGCCGAGGCGGGTGTGGCTGTGAGCACTACCAGAGCGGTTTGCATTCCTGAACAAATGGCCTGTGTTAACGGTGTGTTTGTAATTGTGGGAGCGACGTTAATGGTAAAGGCTTTTGTTGAAACAACAGAGCTACCGCAATCATTGCTTACAGTAAGCGATACGGTAAATGTACCCGTCGTGTTATAAATGATCGTTCCCGGATTCGCGGTATTTGCAGTGGCAGGCAGACCTCCGGGAAAACTCCACGCATAAGTAAGACTGGTTCCTGCCGGTGCGCATCCGTCTATTGCCGCTGAAGGCGTAATGCTCCCGACTCCGCAAAAATCGTTAATGGGATTGATGATAGCGGTTGGTGGCTTTTTGACTACAACCGTTTGGGATGCAGAAGTGACACTTCCGCAGGAATTCGTTGCGGTTAATGATATGGTGTAGTTTCCTGGCGTCGTAAAATTAAATGTAGGATTTGTAGAGGTTGCCGTAGAACCCACAGCATAAAACGGAGGTGTAGCGCCTGAGCCGCAATTGGCACTTGCATAAGTGACAGTCCATTGGTAAGTGGCAGGTGTGCAGGCATTCGCCACTGTGGTAGTGTTGTTTGCAGTTATAGTTTGAGGCGTGCAACCATTTGTGGAATTTAATGTAAATGAGGGTGTGGCGGGGCCTTCGATGCAGATAGTATTTGTAAACGTATCCGGTCCACATGGATTATTAGTTGTTAAACTTACCATGTAAATACCGGGACCTGAAAAAGTATGGCACGCCGCAATAGGTGTCGCGGAAGTCTGATTTATTATATTGGTTGGGCTGGCAGGGTCGCCAAAGTTCCAAACATATGTGGCTAAAGTGCTACATGTAGAACCTGAATTTCCGCCTATGGTGGTGTTTGTGAAACAGACGTTATCAGATATGCAGGCATTAGGGGGATTTGTAAAAGAGGCTTTAGGCTTAATCCGAACTTGTATATTTCCCGCCGTATATGGTGTTGTGTCACAAGCGTTAATTACATTTAGTACGGCAGTAAAACTCGGAGCAGGACATGATGATATAAGGTATGTATGTGAAATGGTACTGGAAGCTAATGGGTGTGTCAATGTTACCGATTGCCCATCACCAAAATCCAATTCATAAGTTGTCCCGGGTGAATTAAGCTCCCAGTTTGTAATTGTAAATGGTACTGTGGCAGGCGCACACAAACCTGTCGTAGAGCCCAAAGTACCCAAACTTCCGGCAGGATTGCTTTGATTTGCTACAACATACGTCTTTACATTATTGCAACCATTTGAGGCATTCGCAGTAATAGATAAGTTGAAAGATCCAAGCTGGGTATATGTATGCGTTAAAGGAAAATCAGTAAACTGTAAATTATTTTGAATTGTGGCATCCCCCCAATTAAGAGTATAAGAAGTTGTGCAAGAACTGCTTGTTGAAATGTTATTAACAGTTAATGTATAATTCGGCGTTGCGGCAGTCGGATTATTATGACAATTACTAAATGGAAAAAAAACATCAACATCAGCTAAACCAACGTCTACCTTCCTTTTTACCGTGACCACTTTGGTTTTGGTCGTGACGGCGTTATTGATGTCTGTGACTGTTAACACAACACTATAAGGTTGGTTACCACAACCAATAGCATTATTAAATGTATGGTTCGCGGAAACAGTCGTTACTAAAGGTGTCCCATCTCCAAAATCCCAAGAATAAGTAAATGGTCCAGTGCCAGTCAATGTCGACGTAAATTGAATATTTGTACCTGAACAAGTATTGTCGTTTGTAAAAGTAAAATCCACAACTGGCGGTGCCAATTGCAAACTGTTTTGAGCGTTGGTATAAAAGGAAAATAAAACTAATAGAAAAATGTAAAGCTGCTTCACTAAGTGGTGTATTTAAATTTAGAAAATCCGATGGTAGTAGATGTGTAACAATCTTAATTCAAGGCATTTGTAATGGATTACCATGCGAATTATTTTTCATAGCCGCACATGGTTAAACCTATGTTTTCGGCATCGCCAACACTGGATTGCTCAATTTTATGCTTGCATCGTTTTAACGCTTGGCAGTTGCTGTTAAAATGATACCGTTTCGCTCCCGCGCTTTTACACACGTAAATCACAGCATCATCCGCTGCAGTATTTTCGGCAGCATGGCTGTTCATCACAGGCATCAACATATTAGAAGTGGATAATGCAGGCGTGTGAACCGAAAGATTCTCGGTTTTTTCCTGACAGCCGGCCATACCACAAAGCCAAAGCAAGATGAGCGCCTTGCGGCACCACATTGTTTTTTTCATTATTTGTTTGTTTTAGGTTCTGGCGGGTAACTTATGACCGAAAGGCCTGGTTTTGGCGGGTATTTTATTAAGTGTGGTATTTACTTGGCGTAATTTTAACAAATAAATAGGGACTATTGCGTTCGTAACTGTAATATTCGATGAAACACTTAAAAAAACGCTTAAATACATGAAAGTACCGCATCGTTGTTAAGATGTTTCAAACTTAGTTAGTTAAAAGGAATTTATTTTACGGTTTTCCGTAATGGAAACCAGCGTATGGAAATTTTGTTTTGCCTTGCGGCGGTGTGTAAAGTGGATCGGGGAATCCGGTAACTGGCGTTTAATGATGCGGATGAAGTGGTATTTGCCGCTAATGTTTGACAAGGATAGGGATTAATTGATAATTGACAATGGATAATGGATAATTATTTTAATAAGTCGATGGTTAAAGCTACTGCGTATCCATTTTGGTTGTGCACTAACGCTTTGGATATCTGAATACGATACACGGCATTGATAGCACCAAATGACCGGAGCAACGAAACCACCTCATAAGATTATGCAGGCCATTTAGAGTCACTTTAATTCTGAAAAGATTGGAGAAGTAAGAAAAGCCACCTGAAGCTACCATGCCTGCCTAAAAAAAATGCATCTCCTCGAAAATTAACTAAATTTTCACATCTCTTATCATTTTTTTCGTATGTTTGCGACCTGAAATCCCCATTTCATTTTTATAAACTTAACGACATCAACTATTTATGGAATACTTAATTTAGACAATTGTCTTGCTTTATTTCAGAAATCAAGCAAGCACGACACCCCGATCTTCTATTTTTTTTAGCGGCTTCAATTTTACCAAGCCGATCCCATTAAACACCAGGTAGAAAATTTCAACTGATTCTTACGATTTATTTTTTGACAGGCCGTCACAGTAAATGCTGTGTCGTCTTTGAAGTGCTTCTGTTTCAAAGTTTCTGCTGTGAAATAGTTTACACATCTTATCTGGTCTCAAAGAAAATTTAATCCATGTTCCGAATCGTTGCTTCTGCCGCATCACGCTTATATGTTTTTTTTTAAACGTTTTATTGGCTGGATCGACAAGGTAAGAACAGTGAAAAAATGAGCAATCATTACTGTTATGCCGGGAGAAAATACGCCGTTTATAAAACAAAACATGATACGAAACTTGCTGCATAACAAGTGATTCACTGAGACTATCCATTGCAGTGTTTGTGTACCTGAACAACAATTTTACCTTTTTTTAACTAATATATTTTTGCTATGAAACAACTTTACCCCAAATTTAAAAGTTTTGCAACGGTCTCCTTTATTCTGGGGATACTTTTGCAGAGTTACTTAGGTAACGCTCAAACGACATTGTCCGCCGGAGATATCATCTTCACGGGATACGATTCCAATCCCGCTCCGGCTGCGGGTGATGTTTATTCCATTGTGCTGCTTACCAATATCTCCGCAGGTACAACAATTAATTTTACAGACCGTGGTTATTTTGGCAGTGGTGTCTGGCAAGCGGCCGGTTCTACAGAAGCTACTGTTACCTGGACCTCAGGAACCGCTATTCCCCTGGGAACAGAGATAGTAATAAAAGGTCTTTCAGCTTCCGTTTACAACACAGGTACCGGTGTACTAACCGCGAATGGTACGGTTACTTTAAGAGAAGGCACTCCTGCAAACGGATTGTCATTATCGAACGTAGGGGATCAGGTTACGGCCTTTCAGGGAGGTACTGGTATTCCTGAAAGTAGTGGTGTCACTTTTATCTCGGGACTGCATTATTTTTATTGTAATGCCGGTGTCGGAACCACTCAAACAAGTTGGGACGCTCCGGCTTGTGCAGATGGGCCAAACTCTTCTGTTTTACCATCAGGCCTTACAGGCGGGACGAGCGCTTTCTATACCGGAACGGTAACAGGAAATACCGTAGCTACATCGGGTAAATTTAGTGGAACTGGCGCGCCATTTAGTAATGCTGCCGCAATAAGAGCTGGAGTTATGAATCAGGCAAACTGGACACTTTCCAATTCTGCTACATCGCTCACGATGCCTTCAGGCGCTACCTTTATCGGGTCATCGCCAACCATTACCGGCAATCCGCCGAATAGGACAATTTGTGTTGGAGGTAATACCACCTTTGCAATTACGGCGAGCAATGCTACCGGTTACCAATGGCAACTTAATAGCGGTTCCGGATTTACAAATATTTCTAATGGCGCACCTTATTCAGGTGCAACTACTGCAACTTTGACTATCACAGCAGCCACGGCCGGAATGAGTGGCTATTTATATCGCTGTGTGGCCACTAATTCAGGTTCTGTTAATTCAAATGCAGGAACACTAACAGTGCCGAATACAATTGTCACTACTACTTCTCAGACTAATGTTTCCTGTAAGGGAAGCAGCAATGGCTCAGCAACGTTATCAGCCTCCGGAGGGATCGGACCTTATTTCTACTCATGGTCTCCTTATGGCGGAACAGCAGCCACTGCCAGTGGCCTTAGTGCGCAAACGTATACGGTTACGGTTACAGATAATATTTCCTGTACAAAAACCCACACCGTGACCATAACAGAGCCTGCAAATGCGGTTGCGGTAACGCCTGCTTCACAAACCAATATTGCCTGTTTCGGCGGCTCTAATGGTGCTGCGGCAATCAATACACCAACCGGAGGAACACCTGGATACACGTACAACTGGACTCCGGGAAACCCAACTGGTGACGGGACCACTTCGGTTACCGGCTTAACCGCAGGTACATGGACGTGCACGGTCACCGATGCTAACGGATGCACCGCTACTCAAAGTTTTACAGTAACGCAACCAACTGCTTTTTCAGTGACGGCTGCCTCACAAACCAACATATCCTGCTTCGGCGGTTCCAATGGTACAGCTTCAGTTACCGCAACAGGAGGTACTGCTGGCTATACCTACTCATGGTCTCCTTCGGGTGGAACAGCCGCTACTGCGTCCGGTTTATCAGCTGGCACTTATACCGTAACGGTAACCGATGCCAACTCTTGTACAGCGACACAATTATTTACAATCACCCAGCCTGCAACGGCGGTATCAGGAACAACGGTAATTACAAACATTGCCTGCAACGGAGGCTCAAACGGGTCGATCAACCTGACGCCATCCGGGGGATCCGCACCTTACACATTTAACTGGGGCGGTGGCATTACCACTGAAGACAGGACAGGGCTAGCCGCAGGCAGCTACTCCGTGACAATCACAGACGTTAACGGATGCACAGGAACTGTAAATGCTACGGTAACACAGCCTGCAACGGCGGTATCGGGAACAACGGTAATTACAAACATTGCCTGCAACGGAGGCTCGAACGGGTCGATCAACCTGACGCCATCCGGAGGATCCGCACCTTACACATTTAACTGGGGCGGTGGCATTACCACTGAAGACAGGACAGGGCTTGCCGCAGGCAGCTACTCCGTGACAATTACAGACGTCAACGGATGCACAGGAACTGTAAATGCTACGGTAACACAGCCTGCAACTGCAGTATCAGCAACAACAGTAATCACAAATATTGCCTGTAACGGAGGCTCGAACGGGACGATCAACCTGACGCCATCCGGAGGAACCGCACCTTACACTTTCAACTGGGGCGGCGGCATTACTACTGAAGACAGGACAGGGCTTGCCGCAGGCAGCTATTCCGTGACAATCACAGACGCTAACGGATGCACGGGAACTGTAAATGCTGCGGTAACACAGCCTTCGACGCTCGTTGTAAACCCTTTATCGCAAACAAATATTGCATGCTTTGGGGGCTCTGGCGGAGAAGCTACGGTTACTGCCAGCGGCGGTGCCGGCGCATATACTTATTCATGGTCGCCAAGTGGCGGAACAGCTGCTACGGCCACGGGCTTAACGACTGGTACTTATACCGTAACGGTAACCGATGCCAATTCCTGTACGAAAACACAGTCATTTACCATTACACAGCCTGCAACTGCTGTATCAGGCACAACGGTCATTACAAACATTGCCTGCAACGGAGGCTCAAACGGGACCATCAACCTGACGCCATCCGGAGGAACCGCACCTTACACCTTCAACTGGGGCGGTGGCATTACCACTGAAGACAGAACAGGGCTTGCCGCAGGCAGCTATTCCGTGACAATCACAGACGCTAACGGATGCACAGGAACCGTAAATGCTGCGGTAACCCAGCCTGCAACTGCGGTATCAGGAACAACGGTAATTACAAATATTGCCTGCAACGGAGGCTCAAACGGGACCATCAACCTGACACCATCGGGAGGAACCGCACCTTACACTTTCAACTGGGGCGGTAGCATTACTACTGAAGACAGAACAGGGCTTGCCGCAGGCAGCTACTCTGTTACAATCACAGACGCTAACGGATGTACAGGAACCGTAAATGCTACGGTAACACAGCCTTCGGTGCTCGTTGTAAACCCTTTATCGCAAACAAATATTGCCTGCTTTGGAGGTTTTGGCGGAGAAGCTACGGTTACTGCCAGCGGCGGTGCCGGCGCATATACCTATTCATGGTCGCCAAGTGGTGGAACAGCTGCTACGGCAACCGGCCTAGCGGCAGGTACTTATACCGTAACGGTCACTGACGCAAACAGCTGTACGGCTACACTTTCGTTTACCATTACCCAGCCAGATGCCATTACCACTACTGACGCACAAACTAATGTTTCCTGCAACGGCGGAACAAACGGTTCGGCATCGGTAACCGCAATTGGCGGAGCCGGGGATTATACCTATTCATGGGCGCCAACTGGCGGAACTGCTGCTACGGCAACCGGCCTAACGGCAGGTACTTATACCGTAACGGTCACAGACGCAAACAGCTGTACGGCTACACGCTCGTTTACCATCACCCAGCCGGATGCCATTACCACTACTGACGCACAAACCAATGTTTCCTGCAACGGCGGAACCAACGGTTCGGCATCGGTAACCGCAATTGGCGGAGCCGGAAGCTATACCTATTCATGGTCGCCTTCCGGTGGCACAGCTGCTATGGCAACCGGCCTAACGGCAGGTACTTATACCGTAACGGTCACTGACGCAAATAGCTGTACGGCTACACGCTCGTTTACCATCACCCAGCCGGATGCCATTACCACTACTGACGCACAAACCAATGTTTCCTGCAACGGCGGAACCAACGGTTCGGCATCGGTAACCGCAATTGGCGGAGCCGGGGATTATACCTATTCATGGGCGCCAACTGGCGGAACTGCTGCTACGGCAACCGGCCTTGCTGCCGGTACTTATACCGTAACGGTCACTGACGCAAATAGCTGTACGGCTACACGTTCTTTTACCATTACCCAGCCGGATGCCATTACCACTACTGAAGCACAAACTAATGTTTCCTGCAACGGCGGAACAAACGGTTCGGCATCGGTAACCTCAGTTGGCGGAGCCGGAGATTATACGTATTCATGGGCGCCAAGTGGCGGAACTGCTGCTACGGCAACCGGCCTAGCGGCAGGTACTTATACCGTAACGGTCACTGACGCAAACAGCTGTACGGCTACACTTTCGTTTACCATTACCCAGCCGGATGCCATTACCGCCACTACTTCGCAAATTGATATTTTATGCAATGGTGCTGCCACCGGTACTGCAAGCGTAACGGCAACCGGGGGAACAGGTGCATACACTTATTCCTGGTCACCGTCTGGTGGAAATGCTGCGACTGCAACTGGACTTGTTGCCGGGACATATAATGTGACTGTTACAGATGCGAATGCATGCGCAATTGTTAAGACCATCACGATAACAGAAGCTGCGCCAATAAACCTCACTTTACAGCCAGTGGCTATTTCTGTTACAGAAGGAGCCAATGCTACTTTTAGCATAGCAGCTTCAAATGCTACAAGTTACCAGTGGCAGGTTAGCATCGATGGAACTTCATGGACAGATGTTGCGGATGGAGGCACGAACCCTGTATATTCCGGGGCTGCTACCACAACACTGACCTTGACAAATGTACCTGAAACTTTTGATGGTTATTTGTACAGGGTAAGCGTGTCAAACGGTTCGACTTGTTCAGTGAATTCCAATTCCGCCGAACTGACCGTTACCCCAGATTTGAAAATGGAAGATTTCAGCAGTATCGGTGTAACCATCTACCCCAACCCGGCTTCATCTCAGGTAGCAATCAAGATCCCGGAGATTTCAACCCACAGCAATTGCTCAGTCGCGGTATATGATTTAAATGGAAGGGTAATCATGCAGAAAAGACTTACGGCTGAATCTGAAAAAATCGATATTGCGCACTTGAAATCAGGAGTTTATATTTTCAATATTACATCTGATCGTGCAAAAACTACAAAAAGAGTAGTTAAATATTAAAAACCAAAATACTGCCGGTGCTTCTAACAATACCCACCGGCATTTCTTTTTGCTTTAAAAAATGCCAATAAAAACACTGCTTTCATCAAACGATGTGGGCAGTGTTTTTTATTTTACAGAAGTGTCTTGTCCTGAAATAGAGATGCACAAACACTATCATTATGGAAAAAGGTTTACGGTTTTCCGTGATGGAACAGGGTATGGAAATTTCGGTTTGCTTTGCAGGGGCTTTTAAAGCGGGTCCGGGGGAATCCGTTAAACGGCGTTTATTGATGCGGAATTAGATCTCCCACGTCAGCTAAGTTGCCTGCACCTTCAATTGCCTCAAAATCACGTTGCCATACCTTGATGGCTTCCAATATGGGCAGGAACGCCAATCCTTTTTCGGATAACTTATATTCTACCCTTGGTGGCAATTCCTTGTAAGCGATCCTTTCCAGTATGCCGTCTTCTTCCAATTCTTTCAGCTGTTCCGTTAGCACCTTCCTTGAAATGAAAGGGATGATGGCATCTAACTGGCCGAAGCGAATACTCCGGGTTCCCATAACGTTAATAATCATCGGTTTCCATTTGTTGCCGATCGTACCGATTGCCCTTGTAAACGGACAATTCGAACTGCAAAATTTTTCGTCTCTCATATTTTCTAAAAATTAGTGGTTACCCGCCGGTAACCAGAACCTACGGTAATGGTTACAAATATAAACTATTGATAGTATCTTTGCGTAACAAATTTAAAAGAATTAAAAATGAATAGATTAAAGGACAAAGTAGCGGTAATTACCGGTGGTAATAGCGGCATTGGTTTGGGTATTGCCCAGGAATTTAAAACTGAGGGCGCAGTAGGAACTATCGTGGGAAGGAATCCCGAAACCCTGGCTAATGCCGCCGCACAGTTCGCCGGTAGTTTTATAGCGGTAAATGCCGATGTGACCAAAATTTCCGACCTCGAAAACGTGTTTAAGAAAACATCCGGAAAATTTGGCAAAATAGACATACTTGTAGTCAACGCGGGTGGCGGAGCCGTTGGAACGGTTGAACATCTTGGCGAAGCCGACTATGACAAAACAATGGACCTGAACCTGAAAAGCGTCTATTTCACCGTCAATAAAGCACTGCCGTATATGAATGACGGCAGCTCCATTATTCTCATCGGATCAAATGCGGCACATCGCGCCTATCCGTCTTTTGGGCTTTATGGTGCTGCAAAAGCAGCTGTTATCTTTTTCGCGAAAGCATTTTCAAATGACCTTTTAGCCAGAAAGATCAGGGTTAATGTAATCACACCCGGTACTACGGATACGCCAGCCTTTGAAAAGTTCGTGCCCGCAGACCAACTCGAAGGGTTGAAAAAACACTTTGCAAGTGAAATGCCGATCGGCCGGATTGGCCAGCCAGCTGATATTGGCAAAACAGCCGTTTTCCTGGCCTCGGATGATTCCTCTTTTATGCTTGGCGCCGAATTGATCGTCGATGGCGGCATGACTTATCTGTCTAAATAATTGGCCATACCCGGATCTGAATAGTCCATGCATCGCAAACACACACTAATAATTAAAAAAACAACAATGAGTGCATTAAAAAACAAGGTGGCAGTAGTTACAGGTTCTTCACAAGGAATAGGCGCATCAATTGCCAGGCATTTTGCGGCGGCTGGCGCTAAGGTGGTCGTAAATTATGCTTCAAGTCAAGAAGCCGCAGAACAGGTTGTAAAATCGATAACCGATAATGGAGGCACTGCCATCGCGGTGCAGGCCGATGTATCAAAAGAAGCCGATGTATTGAATCTTTTTGAAGAAACAAAAAAAGCTTTCGGCACATTGGACATTCTGGTGAACAACGCCGTTTCTCAAGGATATGCGCCTATCGAACAAATATCGATTGAAGCTTTCCATCAGAGTTTCAACGTCAATGTACTGGGGCCAGTATTGACCATCCAGTCTGCGTTGAAATTGTTCGGAGATAAAGGCGGCAATATCATCAACATCAGTTCGGGTGCCAGCAAATACCCGCTTCCAAATGCTTCATTGTATTCCTCAACCAAGGCCGCATTGGATGCTTTTACCATTGCGTTATCAAAAGAATTGGGTGCGAAAAACGTTCGCATTAATTCCATCTTGCCTGGGGCTACTGAAACAGAAGGTGCCACAAGTGCAGGCGTCACGAAAGGAAGTGATTACGAAAAAATGTTCATTTCCAATACGCCGCTTGGCCGCAGGGGACAACCTGAAGATATTGCGAAAGCTGCCGTGTTCCTTGCTTCAGATGATGCCGCCTGGATTACAGGTGAACAAATTTCAGTTTCCGGTGGCATGTATGGCTTTTAATGGATAAGCCAAACCTCAACAAATTTATAACATGCACAAGCAAACATACCTTTCAAAAGGCATATTGTTTTACGGTTTTCCGTAATGGAGAACAGGCTATGGAAATTTTGTTTTGCCTTGCAGCGGCTTGTAAAGTGGATCGGGGAATCCGGTAACTGGCGTTTAATGATGTGGATGAAGTGGTATTTGCCGCTAATGTTTGACAAGGATAAACAATTTAAATTAATAATTAATAATTTTTAGTATGAATCGTTATAAATTAATGGATAATAGATAATTTCCTATTAATAACTTAAATACCGATTGTGCTTCGTTTGGCTAACCTCGGTCGAAGATTAAAAATGCGAAAAGGCATGCTATTATTTCCTGACAGTTAAAAATTTGTCAATTGGATTTAAACATTTTTAGTTATCTTTCACTTATACCCCGAGTTGTGCGATAGTTTGCGAAACCGCTTAAAATATGATAACGAAAATAAAAGACTTTATAAAAAACCAAATTCATAAGAAAAATAACTTGTTTCCTATGACAGAAAATTGTGATGGCTTCTTATTCTTTTTAGGAAATTCAGAAAATGATAAGCAACTTATAATTAATCCGAAAAAAATATCTAAAATTGTTAAATACATAAATGAAAACAAAATTTTATGTATTACAGTTAATGATGCTTATTTTGATAAAATCGAAAATTTAGATTTTTTGAAAGAAATACCTAATGTTGAAGAAATTTCAATTTTGCAAAATAATTTGAACTTAAAACCAATCGAAAACTTAAAAAGTTTAAAATCATTATCATTCAGCGAAACTACTGAAAAATTAAACTTAAATAAATTTCATAATTTAGAGATATTAGGTTGTGATTATCGAAAAGTTGAAAATTTAAAAGAATGTAAAAATTTAAAATCTGTTTCATTACATTTTTACAACAAAGAAAACCTGGTTGAATTCGAAAATTTTGACAATCTAGAAATACTTTTTCTTGTACAAACTAGTATCAAAAATTTTAATGGAATTGAGAAACTTAAAAATATAAACAAAATAGAATTACACAATTCGCCGAAATTGGAAAGTTTAAATGGTTTGCCTCGTAATTCAGAAAAATTAAGAACTTTATTCATTTATAACGCAAAGAACCTAATTGATTATGGAAAATTGGATACTTTAAAAAATTTAAAGAAATTACAATTAGTTTCAGGCGGAGAAATTGAAAATCTTGAAATATTTGAAAAAATGAATAATCTAGAATATTTGCAACTAGGAATGAATATAAAAAATGGTGACAAAATAGAATTAATGAATAAAATAAATAAAAAATAAAACCATCGCACAACAGCGGCTAAGCGAGATTGCTGGTTCTGAGTAAATTGAACCACTATTTTTCACAACTTCGTCTGCGGTCACAGAGAATACTCAGCTTCGGTCGCCGCAACCTCTGTCAGCTGCGAAACGTTAACAGCAAGCTCCAAAAAATCGTGCACAATGGATGAAGGTATTAGAAATATGCAGAATGCTATAATAAAAATTAGCGAAGAAAGATTAGGGGAACCACTTACAGATAAAATGATACATGACATCAGATTATTTCAAGGCTATATGGGTTTAGAATTCATAATTGATACTGTTAAAACGTCTGAAGGAAACGAATTGCGGGAATATTTAAAAAATTTGAGGAATGGCCTAAGTCATTAAATGCCTATACGTCCGAAATTTAAACCAGAAATGAAAAAACTTTCAATATTTATATTCGCCGTTTTTCTTATTTCCTGCAATAGCGGGAAAAATATGCAAGTGGTCAATTATAAAATTATAACTACGGAAAATGAAAATATGGAAATCGATTCCATTGAAATTTCAAAATTGCCAAAACATTTAAAAGCTGTAGCCGCTTTTTACGCTGCGATGGGCGGAACAAATTGTACAAACGAAACGTGCGAGTTGACAACTGCACTCGGATTGGGCAATCAGGGTTCTCAAAGTCAAATTGATTTGATTAAAACCTATTTTCCCAATGATAAAGTTGCAGAAACCCTGATTAAACAGGATTGTTATTTACGTCCAAGTGGCGCGTCTGCATTTTCAGATTTTGAATTTTTAAATATTATCGATTTGGGACAAATTGTCAAAGTTGAATATACCCTTATGACCTACGATCATGGAGAAGTAAAATATATAAAGGGGCCAGATTATTATTCATACAACCAAAATGTGTTTGCGAAAACAAAACGCAATTTATGGAAGCATCTTGACAGGTAAATGTCGCACAACAGCGGTTAAATGAATCGGCTGGTTTTGTATCAATTGAAACCGTTTTTTTTCATAACTTCGTTTTCGTTCAGCATAAAATACGCTGCTCCCCGCCGAATTTGGTTGGCCGAGTGGCGGTTGTTTTAAGCGCGAGCCGAATAAAAGACTATAAAAACCAGAACATGAGAAAAGTAATTGCCGCAATCAATATGACGCTTGATGGTGTTTTTGATCATACAGCGGGAATACCTGATACAGAAATACACCACCATTACACGGAGTTACTGAATCAATCAGGAGTGATCCTTTATGGCAGCACTACGTATCAGTTGATGGAATTCTGGAAAACATTTTTAGAAAAGCCTTCTGCTGAAAAGGCGATGAATGAATTTGCTGCTGCAATCGATAAAATTCCAAAAATTGTGTTTTCAAATAGCCTCAAAAATCTTGACTGGAACACTGCGACATTGGCCAATATTGATCTGAAAGAAACAGTCTTAGCACTCAAAAAGAACACTGGAAAAGATATTCTTATTGGTAGCCGCAGCCTGATCATGCAACTTACCGAACTTAACCTGATTGATGAATATCAGATCTGTGTGTATCCCGTCATCCAGGGAAACGGATCAACTTTGTTTGAAAATTTAAATCAAAGCGTCATCCTGAAATTGATAAAAACCAAAATATTCACGGGTGGTTCGATTATTCTTTATTACCAACCTGCAGTCGAATAAAAATGACGACCTCCAACCGTCTGAAACCACAATCGTGGCGTTCGGTAAATGACGTTTCATTTTCACGAAGAAAGTTTTATCTTGGCAGAGCGAACCCAGTCGCTTTGATCCGCGACTGCACGAAGCGGTAAACATGAGCTGCATAGCCAGAAAACCCGCTTGTCCTCAAATAAACTGACTAAAAATTAAAAATGATTAATGGATAAAATTAATTTATTGGTTACGATAACTGTAATAACAATGTTCATTTCATTATTTCTAGCGTTGTTTTTGACCACAGTAAAAACAGCGCATAAAGTAAGCAATCGCCTGTTTGCTTTTTTTCTGGTTTTAACTGCAATTGATATCAGCATCAATCTAGGCGATGTATTTGAAATTCCTTTGAATACAAGGATTTTTATCAGCTCTTTTGTTTTCTTACAACTTCCCACTTTTTATCTGTATGTTTTATCTGTCTGCTATTCTGATTTCAAGCTAAAACCAAAATATTTAATCCACAGTATTCCGTTTTTTGTTGTAAACCTGGTTTTTGTACCCCGCTTTTATGCTGTGAACCTCGCTTCTAAAATTAGTTTTCTTGAAAAAAGTACCAGCATGCCGGAAATACAGTTCAATCATATTTTAGTACACATTCAAATTGTTTTGTACCTCATTGCGGCTTTTATGCTATTAAGAAAAGCAAAAAAAATATATCTTGAAAATTATGCCGGGGCAAGTGTGGAATCGCTTCATTGGTTATTTCAGTTTACGTTGGCACTATCAATCTTTTATTTCATTGCGCTAATAAAAAACATCTTTAAATTTACTGATTACCGTAACATTTCCGAATGGGTCAAAATGGGACTTTTCTTATTCGAACTGGTCATCATTTTTTGGTATTTATACAAGGCGTTAAATAATCCAGGCCTGTTTAGAAGTATTGATTCAAAATTAAAACTTGTGGAATATATAATTTCCGAAGAGAAAAACGACTCATTAGCTGAAAATGAAAAGGCGTACAATGAAGATATATTGAAATTGCAACAGTATATGATTGAAGAAAAGCCATTTTTGAATCCTTCGTTAACCATACAGGATATTGCTGCCGCTATTCAAATTCCTGTTCGCGATTTATCGCTTTTAATAAATCATAAATTAGACCAGCATTTTTATGATTTCGTCAATAGCCATCGGATAGAAAATGCCAAGGCTATTTTAAAAGATGTTACAAAAAGCAAAGTAACTGTTTTAGAAATTCTGTACGAAGTAGGGTTTAATTCAAAATCTTCTTTTAATACGGCTTTTAAAAAACACACTGGCATCACACCAACTGGTTACCGCAAAAGCTTATAAAACAATGCTTTGCAATTACCCGTACCTGTTCTTACATTACTCGTACTTATTTTTTGACACAAATGCGTTCGAATACTTATATTCGGTCGCCCAGCCTTGATTTCATCCACATCTTTGTATCGAAATAAATTCATAACCTAAAAACGATACCATGAAATCTTACTTACAATTCTTAGCGACTTTATTATTAGTGAGCCACTTTTCTTTTGGACAAGACGTCTTCAAAAAGATAGATTCCCTGATACACGATAATTATAAAAAAAATCCAGACGTAGGGATTAGCGTTGGTTTTATCAAAAACAATGAAGGATTCTATACCGCATATGGCAAGTTGAGCAAAGAAAGCCAAATTGAAATCAATAAAAATTCCATATTTGAAATTGCTTCTATCACCAAAATTATAACTACAAATTTAATCGCACAGGCCGCTATCGAACATCGATTAAAGTTGGATGATTACATCGATAACTACCTTCCTGCAATTTTTGTATTACAAAAAGAACTTAAAAACAAAATAAAAATATCAGACCTGGCATCTCACCAATCAGGTTTACCGGATATCGATTTCGGAAAGCTAATAGCGTTAAATCCGCAACAACCTATAAGTAATGTAACTGAAAAAACATTGTCCGATATGATCAATGATTGTACAGCATTAAAAGATTACGGTCAATATCGTTATTCTACAATCGGCATTACCTTGCTCGGACAAATTTTAGAAAAGGTGTATGGCAAGAGTTATGAGGCAGTACTTCGTGAAAAAATACTACAGCCGTTACAAATGACACATACATTAACCAAAGATTTTAAGGTAGAAGACAGGACGACGGGTTACAATCCCGATGGTGGCATGCAGGAATTTTTTGAATGGAATATTACCGCACCGGCTGGATTAATAAAATCCAATGCTTCCGATATGATTGCCTATTTAAAAGCGGTATTGAATGTACAGACTCCGGTAGGTAAAGCTGCGCTAATTACCGAAAAAATCTACTATAAGGACGAAAAGAGGGAAATGGGATTGGCAACAAACATCGTAACAGATGATAAAAATACACTTTATCAAAAATCTGGAGATTCTATGGGTCAGTCCTCGATTTTATGTTACAACAGGGCTCAAAATTGGGGTATCATTATACTGCTAAACCAAAGAAACTCGAAAATGAGACAAAATTTACTGAATGTAATTTATGACACCGTACTGCAATAATTAAAGCCAGGCAGGGAAATACGACCAGGACTGCAATCGTGAAAGTGTATATTTCAGTGCCCGGTAATCTTCTTTCTATGGCCTGCACCCCATTCACTCAACGTTCTTAAAACATCTTTTAAGGTTTCGCTATATGGCGATGCTTCATAAATAATGCTTACAGGTGTGGTGGCAAAAACCTTCCTGACAACCAGTTCGTTTTGTTCCAAATGTTTGAGTTCCTGGGCTAAAATTTTGGGCGAGATGCCTGCTACGTCCTTCATGATTTCATTAAAACGCTTGGGTGCCTGTACCAGGCTGAGTACGATGGGCAATTTCCATTTTCCGTTCAACACATACAAGGCATCGATCACGTTCCTCAAATTGCCTGAGCATTCCGCTTTAGAAATTGGTGCTGTTTCTTTTGTTTCTGTCATGTTGCAAAGGTAACCACTTTCCAAAATGTAACCGCTTTCCTTTAGGAAATCACTCACTATTCGATAGTCATAATGCCTAGTTTTGTGCTATAATTTTAAAAAAAATAAAATGAGCCCAAAAAGAATATTACAGATAAACTCAAGCATGATGGGTGATCAATCGTACAGTAAAAAGCTGGGAAATGCCATTGTCACGAAAATTATGGAAAAATATCCGAACAGTACAACTGAGCAACTGGATCTGGTCGAAATGCACATGCCACACCTCACGCCCGAAACCTTACAAGCCATGTTTACGCCAGCGGAACATCAAACAGATGAAGCGAGGGCGCTGCTTGGTTTGTCCGACAAATTGGTGAAGCAATTGTTCGAATCAGACATCCTGGTCATTGGCGCACCCCTGATCAACCGCACCATCCATACCTCGCTGAAGACATGGATAGACCACATTACCAGGAGAGGCGTAACATTTGGGTATGGTACGGATGGCCTTCCTATGGGCTTGGTATCGGGCAAAAAAGTGTATGTTGCCATGAGTTCTGGTGGCGTTTACACTGATGCACAAGGTGAAGCCAATGATTTTGTGGCCCCTTACCTAAGGAATTTTCTAGGCTTCCTGGGTATGGCCGACGTTACGGTATTCAGGGCGGAAGGTGTTCATGTTCCTGTACTGCAGGATACGGCATTGCAAAACGGAATCAATAGTATTGTTATTGATTAACAACCGATAAACCGTATCATAAAAAAAATCCCAAACTCTCATCAGAATTTGGGATTTTTAATATCAAAGCAATTGTTTTTACCTTTTTATGATTTTTATCGTTTTCACTGAACCACCACTGGTTACCTTGACATAGTAACTTCCTGACGGTAAATTTGAAAATTCTACAACGCCATCTTTTGCATTTATCGACTTGACAGCTACTTCCTGACCCAATACATTATTTACACTTATCGTATTTATTGTACGGCCATATTTGATGAACACCACGTTTGAAGTTGGATTTGGATAAAAGCTAAATGGTACATCATCAAAAGAGTTTGTAGCCAATGCAACTGAAACCGTTACCGGAAATGGAGCACTGCTACAGCCCTGGCTGGTCGTATTGACTGCATAATAGGTAGTGCCGTTCGCTAAAGTCGTAGTGCTGTCGAGCGGATTGGTCTGCGATATTGCATTCGGTTCAGAAGCATACCAGACAACAGTTGACGGACTGATCACAATATCAGAGATTGTCGGATCGCCGGAAATAGCACCGGTTATTATCTGGGACGATTCCCCAACTGGAGATTCCGATTGATTTATAGTTAAATTTAATACCGCTGTATTTGTACATCCTGCAGCATTTGTAGTGACATTGGTGTATGTTCCACTCGTTGTGTAAGTCGTTCCGTTGTCAGCCCAGGTATAACTGTTGCAAGCCGTCTCAGTAACGCTTGATGTCGTACGGTTATTAATTGTCAGGTTCAACGTTGCTGTGTTCGTGCATCCTGAAACGTTGTTGGTAACATAGGTATACGTTCCGCTCGTTGTGTAAGTTGTTCCGTTGTCAGCCCAGGTATAACTGTCACAAGCCGTTTCAGTAACACTAGTTGTCGTACTGTTATTAATTGTCAGGTTCAGCGTTGCTGTGTTCGTACAACCGGAAGCGTTAGTGGTAACATGGGTATACGTTCCGCCCGTTGTGTAAGTCGTTGCATTGTCAGCCCAGGTATAACTGTCACAAGCCGTTTCAGTAACACTAGTTGTCGTACTGTTATTAATTGTCAGGTTCAGCGTTGCTGTGTTCGTACAACCGGAAGCGTTAGTGGTAACATGGGTATACGTTCCGCCCGTTGTGTAAGTCGTTGCATTGTCAGCCCAGGTATAACTGTCACAAGCCGTTTCAGTAACACTAGTTGTCGTACTGTTATTAATTGTCAGGTTCAACGTTGCTGTGTTTGTGCATCCGGAAGCGTTAGTAGTAACATTGGTATACATACCGCTTGTTGTGTAAGTCGTTCCATTATCCGCCCAGGTGTAACTGTCACAAGCCGTTTCAGTAACACTGGATGTCGTACTGTTATTAATTGTCAAGTTCAGGGTTGCCGTGTTCGTACATCCTGAAACGTTGGTTGTAATATTGGTGTACGTTCCACTAGTAGTGTAAGTCGTTCCATTATCCGCCCAGGTGTAACTGTCACAAGCCGTTTCAGTAACAATTGATGTCGTACTGTTATTAATTGTCAGGTTCAAGGTAGCGGTGTTTGTGCATCCCGAAGCGTTAGTGTTAACATGGGTATACGTTCCGCTTGTTGTGTAAGTCGTTGCGTTTTCGGCCCAGGTATAACTGTCACAAGCCGTTTCAGCAACACTGGATGTTGTACTGTTATTAATTGTCAGGTTCAGCGTTGCCGTGTTTGTGCATCCGGA
>NZ_FNEZ01000003.1:182604-219570 GCF_900100375.1 Flavobacterium noncentrifugens
CATCCTGAAGCGTTGGTGGTAACATGGGTATACGTTCCGCCCGTTGTGTAAGTCGTTCCATTGTCAGCCCAGGTATAACTGTCACAGGCGGTTTCTGAGGTAGTCGTTGTTGTACTATGGTTGATCGTTAAATGCAACTCATTATTGGTAGCCGAATCGATATAGGTTCCGCTAGTGATGTACGTAGTTCCCGTATCTGCCCAGGTATAGCTGTCACATGCGGTCTCCGTTACGCTCGTATTTCCCGGACAGGTAATGAATGTCGGCACCTGTAATCGCACCGTAAGCCCATCACCCAATTGTGAGAAATTATTATAGCCCCAAGCCCAGAATGAACCATCATTTTTTATCGCTCCGGCGAATAATGAACTGGTACCTACTGAAATGGTTTGCCAGTCATTTTGAGTACCAATTTGGGTAGGAACCAATACATCCTCATTGCTTGCGCCTAAGCCTAATTGATAGTATGTACCTTGTCCCCAAGACCATATCGTACCGTCGGTTTTCCTGCCAATGCTGAAGAAAAACCCTGCTTTGGCGCTTTGCCAGTTGGTTTCCGTTCCCACTTGTGCAGGTATTAGATTTCCACTAGCGGTACCGTTGCCTAATTGTCCCCGACCGTTCGTTCCCCATGCCCAAAGCGTTCCATCTGTTTTTACGGCTAAGGTATGGCTTACACCACGGCTTACGCTCTTCCAATTGGTGTCTGTTCCAAGCTGAACAGGTGAATATTTATCGGCGGTCGTACCGTTACCAACCTGACTGCCTTCTCCCCAACCCCACAGTGTACCGTCGGTTTTTACGGCGATGGTGACATTGTTGCCGGCGGAAACGCTTTGCCAGCCCGTTCCGATCAATCGGGGAGTGTGTCTGTTGCTAGTGCTACCATCACCCAATTGGCCATGATCGTTGAGTCCCCAGGCATATAGGCTTCCATCATTCGTAATGGCCACCGTATGATCATATCCCGCAGCGACACTAGACCAGATATTGTTTGAGGATACTTGTGTTGGGATGGTTTTGTTAGTGGTATTACTAAGCCCTAATTGGCCGCTGGCATTATAGCCCCACGTCCAGAGCGACCCATCTGCTTTAATCGCAGCTGTATGGAACTGCCCGCCTTCTATGCTTTGCCAGTTTGAGGCAGTACCGACCTGAGTTTTTACTGCGGTGTTGACAACATTGCCGATTCCCAATTGGCCGTAGTTGTTTCTACCCCATGCCCAAAGCGTTCCGTCTGCTTTAATCATGAAAGTGCAGGATGATCCTGCACCGGCGTTTTGAACACATTGTGCTGAAAACTGCAGGCTTATAGACAGTAATAAAATTGTAATTATTCTTTTCATATTTGTTATTGTGGTTTAATATAGTTTATGGTTTACATTAATGTTTGGAAATTAACAACAGTTGCCTGATAAGTGCTTTGTGATTTATAAATTTTCGATGGCAAAAATATAAAGCATTTTGCGGGTTCCAAAGAAGCTGAAAGAAAATTGTCGATAAGTTTACTATTTCACATTTTCATTGAACATCTTCTAAACATGTACGCGCCTTTGGCATATTCACCTACTTCGACTAATGGGCATCATAACTAATAAAAAAAATCAGGTTTCATGGAGTACTGGTTTTAAGTGAATAGTGTTTCCCGCTCAGTTAACATCAATGAATCGCAATTCCGTGTAGCGTTTTTAAGACGACCGTAACATTAGAACTGACAATTACAGATGCAAATCACAAAATCACACCACTACGGTACAATAATAATTAAAAGGCATGAAAAAATTTGGGCCAATGAACTAACGCGGCTCATAAGCGGATTACCGTAAATTATTTCAGGATAATCGAGATATGTCTAAAAAACCTGTGTTTCGACATAGCCGAGGTATATTTGCTTCCCTGATTGAGTTGGTTATTTCAGGCCTCCCGTATTTGTCAATTCCCTTTTTCAATACTTCAAGCAACATTTAGTTTCCATGCTATTATTGAGCCACAGCTTTTACGCAATCAGTAGTTCCTTTTGAACTTAAAAATTATGAGATATGATTTAAAGCATTCCAAAATGGGTGAGCCATTTGTTTGGCAACACCATGCGGCCCAACGCACAAGTTTTAGAAGTGCATGACATCAGTCCGCAAATTAAAAAAATCCGTTTCCGGGGCGACCTGTCAAAATGGGATTTCCAAACAGGCTATGCAAGCGTAATACGCGTGAGCGAATGTTCCAAATTTTGATCACTTTTGTTTTGCTGTCAATTATATTCGCTACATACAGACACCAACTAAAAAATTACCGTTTGCATTTGGTTATTATCTAAATAATTCTGAATCGAATACACCATATTTTCTAACCAATGGCTTTGTAAAAGTCTATGCTTCAAAAAATGACAAAGAATATAATCCTGTAAATGTCCTCAACCAAAATAATGAAACCCATTTATATGATTTTGGAGGAAGAATATCAAAATTATCAATTATTGAGGAACCATTTGAAATTCCAACTTTTGATATTAATGATTACAATCACATTTTAAATATCATTCCCGCGCTTAAAGAGAACAAACTCTGGTGGAAAATCTGGCAAACGACGATCGGCTAATCGCTGTTTCGCAAAGAATGTTTATATTAGTCAGAGAAATCCAGCTCGCTTGCGTCGAATTCGACTACTCGCAAAAAGTTGGTGGAAGATGGCGAAAAATGAGTGAAGAATTCAAATCTAAATTTTATAAAATGAGAACGTTCAGCATTGAAGAAATTGACAGGATTATAGAAATGGCTTGGGAAGATCGAACACCATTTGATATTATAAAATTACAGTTTAACCTATCTCAAGGTGATGTTGAAAAGCTAATGAGAAAAGAATTGAAACATTCAAGTTTTAAAAGATGGCGAAAAAGGGTTTCTTCGGGTGTCGGAGTCAAACATTTGTGCAAGGCAAATGAAAATATGTTGCGATTTAAATGTACCAGACAACGAATGATCAGCAACAATAAAATATCAAAGAGATAGCGGTTCAAAAAGAAATGAAGAAAGCGAATCTTCCATATAAAATCTGTCCAATATGCAAATTTAGATTCTCATCGCGTAAAATGTGGGCGAAGAACTGGGATGAAGTCAAGTACTGTAGCGAAAAATGTCGAAGCAATAAAAGTAAAGTTAAGGAAATATAAAATCACCTTTTCAACCAGCCACAGCTGCTAACCCGGAACTGTGCTCAGAAACAAACGTTTTAACTCATTTTTTATCATTGGCAGAATGCTTCTATAACCCGCATCATAGATGGTTTCTTGCTTTGCCTTTGTTTGTATTTAAGTTAACAGAAAGCCAAAATAATGATCGTTAAAAAGAAAATATTCGTTTATTCAATCGCTTCAATAGTATTCATTTTACTGATACTTTCTTGCATTTTACTTTTAATAAAAAACAAAAATTTTGAACAGCAGAATTCCTTCAATTTAGGTTTACCTTCAAAAAATTTCTATCAAGACAATTATAATTGTTCCCTTGACAAAATTCTAAGTTTCAGGAATTTTAAATCTTACGAATTAACTAACACTATTAAGCACGATGAATTCATATTTACGCAACTTCGATCAAATATTAGAAACATCGTTCGTAATAAAGATTCAAAAAATGGAATCCACGTGAAATTCAATACTAAAACTCAGTATGGCGATGTGGTTCGAATATTAGATATTTGTGAAATTGAAAAAGTTCCGACGTACATCCTAAATGAATATGATGTTTGGATCATGGCTGGTTCAAATAAAGAACTTATTAAAAATTGCCCGCAAAAAAAATCAAAAAATTAATAACCGCCTGCCAGCAAATGCGTTTTGTTTTCAGTTGCCTGAAGATACTGTTTATCCGTAAAAGAAAATTCAGCTCGCTTAGTTGCGAATTCGCAGACAAAACGTTGGCTGTATACTGCCAATAAACGGATGCATTCAGGAACTTCCCTTATAAGATAAGTTTAATGAATCACCCATTTTAAAACTTCGGTTTTGCAGATGAAATCACTTAGTTTGCATATTAATTTTGCTGCAAAAGAAATAAACCAAGACTTTTGAATCAATTTATTATAAAATCTACTCATGAGAAAGTCGGTAATTTTAGTTATTCATATTGGATTTTGGATTTCTTATCTTTTATTGCTGTTTATTATTGTTAAAGCGGCAACTCAAGGGTTTTCTTCGGATTTCAATTTTGTGTATATCATTAAATTAGGAATTCCATTTGTCATATTTCCCTCTTTCAGTGTATTTTACATATCTTATTTTTTTTTATTCCCAAAGTATATTCAAACAAGAAAAATAGCGCTTTCCTTTTTTTTCGGTTCGCTTATTTCAGTCGGCTCCGCAATTGTCGCAAGTTTGCTGATCAATTTATTATTTGGAACAAAAATGATGTTTAAAGGCGGCTACAGCAGTTATATTGAAGAAACTGTTTCAATAGCTCTTATTGGTTTTGCTGCCGGTATTATGAGCATCATAATTAAAGGTTTCATAACCTGGTATGATGAAATAAAAGTAAAAGAAGAACTGAACTTCAAAAACCATCAAATTGAGCTGGCCTTGGTAAAATCGCAATTGGATCCTCATTTTTTATTCAATACCATCAACAACATTGATGTGTTGATCCTTAAATCTCCTGAACTTGCTTCCGAATATTTAAATAAATTATCAGACATTCTCAGATTCATGTTGTTTGAAACCAAAACCGAAAAAATAGCTTTATCCAAAGAGATTGCATATATCGAAAAATACATTGCGTTACAAAAAATAAGAACTTCGAATGCCCATTTTGTGAATTTTACAGTAAATGGAGCAACCTCCAATCAAAAAATACCGTCGATGCTGATCATTCCATTTATTGAAAACGCGTTCAAACATGTAAGCAATAAAAAAACAGAAAACGCCATTATAATTTCATTGTTGGTTGAAGGCAAAACAATTGTTTTTGAATGTGAAAACAAGTATAACGAAAATGGCAAACCGACACTGGAAAGCAATGGTTTAGGGAATGAATTGATCGCAAAAAGAATTGAACTTTTATATCCAAAAAAACATACTTTAGCCATAACAAATCAAAAAAACACTTACAAAGTAAAACTCGTTTTATCTAATGATTAAATTTTCCTGCATTATCATTGAAGACGAACCTTTAGCTCTCGAAAGAACGAAGGGATTTGTTTTGAAAACACCTTTTTTAAATCTGCTGGAAACTTTTGACAACGCACTTGACGGATTGGCTTTTTTAAAAACTAACAAGTTAGACATCCTTTTTTTAGACATCAATATGGATGAACTGTCAGGTATCGAATTGCTTGAAAGTACGAAATTGGATTGCCAGGTAATCATTACCACCGCTTATTCTGAATATGCTATAAAGGGTTATGAACTTAATATTGCCGATTATTTATTAAAACCGTTTTCATTCGAACGTTTTTTACAGGCGGTCAATAAAATCCAAAGCCATAAAACGGCTCGTTCCAATGAATCAGATTCCAATCTTATTTTTATAAAAACGGAAAACCGATTGGAAAAAATCAATATCGATGAGATCTTGTTTATTGAAGGAATGAGAGACTACAGACGAATCCATACGATCAATAAAAGAATTATGACGCTCCAAAACTTCGCTGAACTGGAACTGCTTCTTCCTGCAAAGCTGGTCTGCAGGGTTCATAAATCATTCATGGTTTCCATCAGCAAAATCGATGAAATTGAAAGAAGCAGGATTAAAATTTTAAAACATATTATTCCCATTTCCGAAACCTACAGGAATCATTTCTTTTCACAAATTAATTTATAACGCATAAACTTATACCGCAATCTTTCATTTTGCAGACATAAAAGCGGCGTTTGCATAATTTAATTTCACAGCAAATTGCTTCACCCGACATTTGTTTCATTATCAACTTAAAACGATCAAAATGAAACAAATTGTAGTATTTTTTCTGGTGTTGCTTCTTTCTTCCCCGGCTAAAAGCCAAAATATTAAAAATGGTATTGAAGGTTTATTTTCAGATTGGAAAAAGAACAACAATCCTGGCGGTGTTGTGATGGTATCACACCAGAATCAAATTATTTTTTCAGAAGCTTATGGTTTGGCCAATATTCCGTACAACATCCCTAATGATAAAGAAACGGTTTTTGGTATTGGCTCGATGTCAAAACAATTTACAGCGATGGGAATTGTGCTGTTGCAGCTCGACGGAAAACTTTCGGTTGATGATGACATTCAAAAATACCTACCCGAAATGCACCATTTTGGCAAACCAATTACCATTCGTCATTTGCTGCATCATACCAGCGGTTTAAGAAGTTCACCTGAATTATTTGGACTTGCCGGATGGCGGGATGGTGACGCAATCACGAATGAGGATGCTTACCGGTATTTAACCAAACAAACGCATTTAAATTTTGATCCGGGTTCTGAATATATGTACACCAATTCAGGATACATTTTACTTGCAAAAATTATCGAAAACATTACCAAACAAGATTTTAAAAGCTGGATGAAAGAAAAAATATTCCAACCGCTTCACATGAATGCTACTTTTATTGAAGAAGATTATTCGAAAATAATGACCAAAATCGCATCTTCTTATACTGAAATTGAGCCCGCTGTTTTTATAACTGTAGAAGACTTTGATTTAACGTATGGCGCTTCCAACGTTTATTCCACTTGCAGCGATATTTTAAAATGGTCTGAAAATTTCAGTCGGCCATCTAAAGAATGGCAACAAGCTTTTACAACGCTTCAAACTTTAGACGTATTAAATTCCGGAAAAAAAAACAATTATGGTTTTGGCGTATTTGTGGATGATTTTATCGGAAATCACAGGGTGCAACATTCAGGTGCTATTGCTGGTTTTCGATCGATCATGTATGCTTATCCAAATGACGATCTTGAAATTGTGATACTTTCAAATTTTACAACCAATCAATTGTTTAAAATGGCAGACCAGATAAGCCAGCTTTTTTTACAAAACAAATCAGAAACAGTCTCAACAAATACCGCGTCAATCAATCCAATTAAAACCGACGCGAATAGTTTAAAAAAATACGAGGGAATGTATTGGAACGACATTGATAATTATTCCCGTAAAATTTATTTTGAAAATGACACCTTATGGTATTCAAGAAGCAATAATAAAAAATCACCACTAATTCCCATAGCTGTAAACGAATTTCAAATGGGAGGAATAAACGAAAAATTGGTGCTGAAGTTTGAAAAAAACACCAATAAACTAAATTTGATTTCAGCTGACAATTCCGTCACAACATTTGAAAAATTTGAAGACAAAGCGCCTACCATGGAAGAGCTAAAAACCTATACAGGAAATTTTTACAGTAAAGAACTGGAAACTTCTTATAAAATATTTTTAAAGAACGGAAAATTATATGGTTATCACAGTCGTTTTGGTGAATTTGAAATTCAGGTGCTAAAAAAAGACGTGCTAAGTTGGTCAGGACAAGCAATCTCAAAATATAAAAGAAACAAAAAAGGAGCTATTATTGGGTTGAATGTTACAATGAACAGAATTCGAAATTTATGGTTTGATAAAAAATAAGTACTCAGAGACAGCGCAACTAAGCAAATGCTAGTTTTTGGTAAGTTGAACATTTACTTTCACGAAGAAAGTCTGATGTCACCGCCGACCGCAACCATAAACCGGACAATTAAAAATCGAATGATACGTTAGACAAATTATGGCAACCAAACTAAAACAAATGCAATTTGTGAGACTTATTTTATTGACGATTGTAACTTTTGCTGTAATACAAGACAGTATTGCGTGCAGTGGATACAAAATTACAAAAGGGAACAGCACATTTTTCGGAAGCAATCATGATGCCTGGTTTACAACACCTCACATTTGGTTTGAAACCGCAAATCTTAACCAATACGGGGCAGCATTTACAGGAGCAAGATTTGATGGAGAAAACGGATACGCACCGCAATCAGGAATGAATGAAATGGGCCTCGCATTTGAAAGACTTAGTTCATACCATCCAAAACAGGAAAGCTTTGCAAACAGAAAAACCATATCCAACCCGACCAAATATTTGAAAGACATTTTACACGCTTGCAAAACAGTAGAAGAAGTTCGGGAATATATTGGCAAATACGACCACAGCTATTTTATCGAAGATGTTTTTATTTACGTGGACAAATCCGGTAAATATTTAATCGTAGAGCCGTACAAGTTGACGATCGGTAAGGAACCAACCTACGTGATATCAAACTTTTGTCCTTCCATAACTCCAGAAAAAAATGCCAATAAACTTGACCGATACAGAAACGGAGTTGCATTTTTAAAGAACGGCATTGACACTACCTTAGCATTTTGCACGGCCTTGTCGGATGTGATGCACGTTTGCAGAAAAAAAATTGGAGATGGAACTTTACTTTCTTCTATATGGGACTTAAACAATGGGACGGTGAATTTGTATTTTTACCACGACTTTAAGAGAACCGTTCAATTTAACCTAAGCGAAGAATTAAAAAAAGGAGACCACATCATTGCGGTAGCAACACTATTCCCGAAAAACCCTGAATTTGAAAAATTACGCAATTACAAAACCCCAAAAGACAGCATTTTAATCGGCGTATTTATGGTTGCTTCCGCTGGTTTTTTTCTACTGACTTCAATATTCTTTCTAATTCAATATTTAAAAAGAAGGGCGCGTAAATATTCTCATGTTCAGCTATTGCTGTTTCCAATGGGTCTGATTATGTTCTATTACATGTATGTGTTAAGCGGCCCTGCTAACGTTTTCTACTTTCCAGCACCCTATAAAGACCCGACAAATGTTTTTATAAGTTTGACGTCATACATTCCATTTCTGCTGCTACTGCTCATACTGCCTTTTTGTATGGTTAATTACAGACTGATAAAAGAGAAAAGCTGGAGTTTGCCTGCCAAGTGGCTATTTACCTTTAACAATCTTATTTACATGATTCTAATCGGACTATTTTTGTATTGGAGATTTTATGACGTTTTCAACTAATAGGCAGAATGGAAAGAAAAACGGCTAAGCGAATCAGCTGATTTTCTGTAAATTGAAAAAGTTTTCCATAACTTCGTTTTCGTTCAGCAGAGAATATGCTGCTCCTATTTTCTCCAAATTCGCTTAATCGCAAACGCTGGCGGCAATGGCAAAAAATGAGAACAATTCAAATCTAAATTTTATAAAATGAGAACGTTCAGCATTGAAGAAATTGACAGGATCATAGAAATGGCTTGGGAAGATCGTACGCCATTTGATGTCATAAAGTTACAATTTAATCTATCTCAAGGTGAAGTTGAAAAGCTAATGAGAAAAGAATTGAAACATTCAAGTTTTAAAAGATGGCGAAAAAGGGTTTCCTCGGGTGTCGGAGTAAAACATTTGTGCAAGGCAAACGAAACTATGCTACGATTTAAATGCACCAGACAAAGAATGATCAGTAACAATAAAATATCAAAGAGATAGCGGTTCAAAACAAATGAAGAAAGCGAACCTTCCATTTAAAATCTGTCCAATATGTAAATTTAGATTCTCATGGCGCAAAAAGTGGGCGAAGAACTGGGATGAAGTCAAGTACTGTAGCGAAAAGTGTAGAAGCAATAAAAATAAGGAAATATAAAATCTGCTTTTCAACCGTCCAACATGCGCTAACCCGGAACTGTGCTGGGAAACAAACGTTTTAACTCGTATTTTATCATTGGCAGAACGCTAGATAAACTGCATCATATTTAAATGCGGATGCAATTGCAAAAGCTTGTTTCAAAATTTATTACACACTGTTATTAAAGATGGCTTCTTGCTTAGCTTTGTTTGTTTTAGATTGTATTGTATTTATAACGACAGCAAATATTTAATTTAAGGTGAGTTGCAAATGTATTTAAGTTGTGCGTCAGTTATGATTTTAAACAAATCAAAATGGGAAAAATGAATTGAAAATTGAAAACAAAAAAAATAAAACTAAACACACAACTCAAGTGGGTTTTTGAAATTGTAAACAGCATCGCAAGCCTGAACCATTGGAAGAATTTCCCGGTTGAATGCCAAACAGAATCCATTTCGTTGACCATTAAAAAAGTAGCAGAAAAAATATCGACATAGGAATCGAACTGTATAAAAACTAAAAAAAACGAAAAAAAACGACTATAATTTCTCCAATGAAGGCGAACTTAATTCGCTTGGTTATGACTTTCTGAGAGCGGAAAAAACAGCTGCTGCATTGAAGATTTTCGATCTGAATGTCGCCAAATTTCCAAATTCAGCCAATGTGTATGACAGTCGTGGTGAAGCTTATTTTAATAAAAGAGTACCTTTTATCGAGGAAGGATTATCAAAAAGTTTTGACATTTGACCAAACAAATCAAAACGCCAAAGACATGCTTTTGAAAATTGAAGCTGTTTTAAAGGATGGGCCGCATCGATGCGTCTATAGCCGTTTTGCCTATTTCAGGACAGTAAAAACAAAATGACGAAACTGACAATAACAGAACTTAGCGAATGGCCGGTTTGGTAAATCTGAAACAAGTTTAATGAAGTACAACGCACCCGATTTCAGGAAAAATTCGTAAATTCAACATTTCAATTTTAGATAGCAACACTATGAAAAAGTTAGTACTACTCCTGATTTTAGTCATTGGATTTTCAGTAAACGCGCAGACATCGAACGAGCTCATTGGAAAATGGCAATTGGTAAAATGGGTACAAAATGGAAAAGAAAAAGACATTATCTCTTATTTCAAAACCGATCAGGTATTTCAGGTATTCATGGAAAATGGGGAATTTAACAGCCTCAATGGAGCAGAAACCCACAAAGGAAAATGGAAACTTTCAAAAGACAATTCTGAATTGACCATTACATCGACTATTATTCCGGTAAAATTCCGGATTGATTATTTTGATGCTTCAAAGCGCGTCATGACTTACGAACAGCTGGGCACATTCGAATATAAAAAAGTGGAGTAATTCCAGATTTCTATGATTTGTAAAAATTGCAATCAGGTTTTCGAAGGGAATTTCTGCAACAATTGCGGCCAATCGGCAGATACGCACAGGCTCAATGTGCATTTCATCTGGCATGACATCCAGCACGGATTATTTCATTTTGACAAAGGGATTTATTATTCTGTAAAGGAATTGTATTTGCGACCGGGACATTCCATAAGGGAATTCATAGAAGGAAAAAGGATCAACCATTTTAGTCCAATTTCCCTGGTGATCGTTCTTGCAACCGTATATGGCTTGTTATACCATTCTTTTGAAATCAACCTCTTTACTACCGCGAAGGAAATGCCAAAATTGAATTCGGACATCAATAACTATTGGATGGCAAAGCATTTTTCGTGGCTCACATTGGCAACAATTCCCCTTTATACGCTTGGAACATATGCCTGTTTCAGAAATCAGGGATACAATTACATTGAATATTTTATCCTGAATACTTTCAAGGCTTCCCAGAGGCTGATCCTGCATATCGTTAGTTTTCCCATTCTTTACCATTTTAATGGAACGCCAGCAATCAAAACCTTTATTACAGTGCTTTATGCTATGGATATTGCTTTAATCTACTGGACAAATTTTCAATTTTTTGATCGGATAAGTACCATTAAAGTGCTACTGCTTTCTGCCCTAAGCCATTTGATCTTTTTAGCAGCCCTGGTTTTTGTGCTAGCGATAATCGTTTTATTTGGCGGCTATTGAAGGGAATTACAAGAGATTAGCAATCACAATTAAATGTTTATCAAATATTAAAAACTCATTTCATGTATTAACACATAGGTTTCTGGCAATTTTGATTCTTTTTCTTACGCACCCCTTTTTAAAAAGTGTATATTTATCCGATCGTTATACCTTTTGGAATTGACCTGATGAAACTTAAATATTTATTATTCCTTTTTCTTTGTTTCTACCCTAATCTTCCTGCCATTGGTCAGGCTGACAATTCTCAAAAACTGACATTAGACGCGCAAATTGCTGCGAATAATGATTTATTCATGACGAAGCCTGATCAAGCTTTCCTTATGATCGATGTGCTGATGAAAAAGGCAGTACTCGCAGGAAATAAAGACGCAGAACTCTCTCTGCTATCTAAAAAAACCTGGTATTTTATCAGAAAAACCAATTTAAAACAAGCGCTTAAGGCAGCACAGGAACTTGATGGCAAAGCCATTCAATATGAAAATTATTATTGGCAATCTGCAGCACACTCCCATTTGCTTGAAATTTGTTCCTTCAACGGCTTGCAGGAGCAGGCGATCATGGAATTTGACAAAAGTATGGCGCTTCTTGAAAAATCAAACCAACCGGAGGATAAAATCAATTATTCCAAAGCCATCAACTACATTAAGATTGCGAACTTATATGAAACGCAGGGCGATTTTGGAAAGGCTAAAAAAATGCTCCTGAAAGTTGATGAACACATTGGCAAAATAACGGATCGTGAGAAAATCAGAAAAATAAGGTTTGTTAATTTTACCAATCTGGGCGCTGTTAATTTCGAATTGGGTTTACAAGATTCGGCTGAGTATTTCATCCAGAAATCAATCCACCTGAGCGATGGGGCAAATGATGAAGAAAGCCTGAATCAATTTCGGAATTTATTAATCCTGGGACAAGTTTACAATGCGAAGAAAGATGGACTGAAAGCGTTGCATTTTCTTAAGAAAGCGGAAGTGATCGAACCTAAATTAGCCACAAATCTTCAGGAAAAAAATATGCTCTACCAGGAATTGGTGGAATCTTATAAAGCATTGGACAGCAGTGAACAGGTAAACATCTATACATACAAAGCCAAAGACACCGAAATCGCATACGAAAAAAACAAAAGCAGTTCCCTTAAAAAAATTATCAATGATGATTTGCTCAAGGAAAGGAATTACTCTCTTTACATCGTGACCGGTTTTTCTGTTTTGTTGCTTCTCAGCCTGTATTTTATATACAGATTGCACAAAAAGAACAAACTGTTGGTACAGCAGGAAACACTAAGTGAAAAATACCTGCAGGACAACAAGCAAACCATAGATCAGGAAACGCTTTCAAAACTAATCAATTTGCTTAAACAGCATGATGCGGCTTTTATGACTGTTTTTCATGGCGTATTTCCGGATTTTGTAAATAAGATTCAGGCGATCCAACCCAATGTAGTTCAGACTGAAGTAGAATTTTGTGCGTATATGAAACTGAACCTGACCACCAAGGAAATTTCAAAAATCCTGAGTATCGAACCCAAATCGGTACAGGCAAAAAAATACCGGATCCGCAAAAAACTCAATATCCCGAATGAAGTCGACATCTACATGTGGTTTAACCAAATATAGAAATACTACACTGAACTTATTCTGAACTACAGCTTGCATACACGGCCATTTTGAGTGTTTAATTCCAGCCCAAAATTTTATTTAACCGAAAAATAACTTCCGGCTCAAATGCTGTTAGTCAAGGTATTATATGTTGTTTAACATGCTATAGTAGATTTGTAGTAGGTCTTTTTTAGGTTTTTTTTCAAAACTCCAATATGTTTGTTTCAGCCATTAAAAATCCTCGGACGGTAAAACTTCCCAGGTTAATGAGGGCGAAAATTGGGCTTGCTCCTATAAATTTAAAACCAATTTTTAAGAGCCTACGGATAAAAAACACTAACTATTAATAATATCATGCAATGAAAAAACATTTACTTTATTTATTACTTCTTGGAGCGGGATTGGCAAATGCACAGGTCGCACCCCGAATTGAGTGGTCAAAAACCCTTGGCAGTTCAGAAGGTGATGAAGGTTTTGGTATCGCCAATACGCCTGACGGCGGATACATCGCAATCGGAAATACGTATAAGGTCGACGGTGATGTAACGGCGAACAACGGAATTTACGACTATTGGGTCGCAAAATTAAACCACGCCGGAGCCATTGAATGGACTAAAAATTATGGCGGAACCAATTCAGACGAGGCCAGAAAAATAGTTCCTACCCCAGACGGCGGTTACATCCTTGGCGGCATGACAGATTCCAACAATATGGATGTATCGGGAACCCATGGCGATTGGTGGTTTGAAGATGTTTGGTATGGCGATTACCAAAATGATTACTGGATCGTCAAAATTGACAGCGTCGGAACGATCCAATGGCAGAAAACTCTGGGTGGGAATTACAGAGAGTTGCTGACTGACATCAAGCTCACTTCTACCGGCGGCTATATCATTTCCGGAACCAGCAACTCCAGTAGCGGTGATGTCACAGACAGCCACCAGGCAGACGGCGGCATTGACAGTGATGCCTGGGTCGTAAATTTAGACGCTGCCGGAAATATCCTGTGGCAAAGGGCTTATGGAGGTTATGATGGTTCGTCTAGCTTTTCAAGCATCGAGCAAACTTCAGATGGCGGTTATGTAGCTGCGGGTTCTACTTCTGCTGTAGGCGGAGACGCACCACCGCTCAAAGGGATTGCAGATTTATGGGTTGTCAAAACGGGTGCAACGGGTGATATCGTATGGTCTAAAACTTTTGGCGGAAGTCGTGGTCAGGACGCACAGTCTGTTAAACAACTGCCTGGAAATGGGTATATCGTTTGTGGCGTAACCTCATCAGCTGACGGTGATGTCACAAACGGAGTAGACAATCTTAATACCAGATGGATCATAAAATTAGATGATGAAGGAAATTTAGAATGGAACAGGACTTATCCCGACATGAGAGGATTTATGGCAGCCGAAGTGACCGCTGACGGAAATTTAGTGGTAGGTTCGATGTTCCCTCAAGACAAGCACTTAATGAAAATTGATGTGGCTACAGGCGACATTATCTGGTCAAAAACCTACGGGGGCAGTCAGCGCGATATGATATTCGGAATGGCCTTAACGCCTGAGGGTGGCTTTATAACAGTGGGCGGAACGAATTCAAATGACGGCGATGTAGTCGGAAATCACGGCGATTATGATATCTGGGTCGTAAAACTAAGCCCTGATTGTTTGGTTCCGGAATTGACTATTGATACCACGCACAGGATTTGCGCACAATCATCTGTTAACCTAACGGCAGATGTTACAGCGGCAACCGTCAACTGGTACGATTCAGCCATGGCAGAAGCACCTGTTTTTACAGGAACCAATTTTGAAACGCCCGACTTGACAGCAACGACTTCTTATTGGGTCGAAGCGGTAAGCGGATTTTGTAAAACAGCCAGGACAGAAATCGTCATTACGGTCAATCCGTTGCCTGTTTTGACCATTGATGAAACGGCAGTTGCCATTTGCTCAGGAAATGAAGCTTCTTTGCATGCAACGTCACCAGGAAATGTCATTTTTTGGTATGCCAACGCAAACGATATGGAATACCTGTACCACGGCAATCTTTTTGTAACGGATGCATTGATGGCAAATACCACTTACTGGGTGCAGGCTTACAACCTTTTAACCGGATGTACTTCTGAAAGAACTGCCGTTGCAATTGCCGTTGGCGAACCTTTATCTGCCCCGACCGCAAATGCCACACAAAATCCTGGATCAGGAATGACCTTGACCAATTTAATTGTCGCACACACAGGAACTTTAACCTGGTATGCCAATGAATCCCTGACAACTGAACTCCCTGAAACGACTGTAGCGGTTAACGGAACGACTTATTATGTCACGCAATCTGCCGCAGGATGCATGAGCGCTGCCACAGCAATTTTGATAGATACCTCTTTGAGCACTGTACAAATAAGTGCAGACCACTTTGCTTATTATCCAAATCCGGTGACAACTGTATTGCATTTTAAAGGAAATGATACATTGAAATCGGTTCAGGTTTATGATTTACTCGGGAAATTGATTTTCAATCAGCAGTCAAATGCCATCCAGGAGGTGAATTTAAGTGCACTCCAACAAGGAACTTATATTTTAAAAGCGACGACTGACAAAGGAATCAACACTTTTAAAATTATAAAGGATTGATGTTTTCAGTATATCCGAAAAACATCAAAATCTAAAAATACCATTACTGATATTACTATTTTGCTCCTATCCTATTTTGGCTCAGATAGCAGCATATAATATCCATTTCCCGGCAGGATTTCATCGTGCCGGGATTTTATGGACATGCCGATGCTTTGTTTTCACAACCATACCCACACATGAGACACCTATACAAAATCATATTTTTATTCATCGCATGGCAAGCCCAAGCCCAGCTTGAAACCGCGCATTGGAAATTCGGACAATTTGCAGGCCTGAATTTTACATCCGGTGCGGCATCTGTAACTTCAGGAAGCTTGTATACGAATGAAGGTTGTGCCAGCATTTCGGACAAGTGTGGAAATTTACTTTTCTATACCGATGGGAAGATGCTTTTGTCAAAGGATAATTCCGTTATGCAAAACGGAAACGCCCTTTTAGGCGATGCTTCAAGTACGCAGTCGGCCATTATCATTCCAAAACCCGACAATCCGAATATCTACTATGTTTTTACTACTTATTCCCTAAACGGAATGCATTATTCTGTAGTGGATTTATCATTAAATGGCGGTTTAGGCGCTGTGGTAGCAGGCCAGAAAAACATTCCGCTGCCCTTGAGTGGCGTTCAGAAAGGTTCTGAAAAACTGACTGCCGTAGCTAAAGCCGACCATTCGGGTTATTGGGTGATTACGCATTATCTAAACCGCTATTATTCTTTTTCGGTAACCGCTGCAGGCGTAAATATAAGTCCTGTAGTGTCACAGGTAGGTGTAAATGTACCGGATAAAGTAAATGACAAGTTTTTTTATACGTATGCCATTGGCCAGCTTAAAGCATCTCCGGACGGAACGAAGTTAGCTGCTGCCCATTTTACTGCTATTAAAGCATCCGATTTTAGTTTGTTCCCGGTTAATTATTTTACTCCCGGCTGTGCCCTTACTTTTACTTATGGCGGTGTATTGGGTTTGTATGATTTTGACAATGCTACAGGAATTGTTAGTAATGAAACCGTTCTCAATTCGCTTTCCAGTGAAAGAAGAACCTATTACGGTGTTGAATTTTCCCCAGACAGTAAAGTGCTGTACAGCAGTTATGACGTTTATAATTTTGCAAGTGCGTGTGGTGATCTTTACGAACCTTATAAGGTCAGTGCCGCAATTGATAAATATGATTTAACGGCTGTCTCGGTTCCCGCTTCTGAAAACACGCTGTTTCAACAGGCAGATTTATCGAAATCTTTGGCAGGTTCCTTACAATTGGCACTCGATGGCAGAATTTACCACGCCATGTATAATTCCCTTTCTTATATAACGAACCCGAATGATTATGCAACCGCGGCTTTTCATCCAAGCGGCGTCAGTATTGTGGGTTGTACACTTGGTTTGCCGCCATTTATCGCCTCGCTTTTTGATCCGAAGATTTTGATCAACGGGGAATTCGACACCAACACCTTTTGTTTGGGAACTAACATGTTGCTGAGTTATGAAGGTTGCCCGGATACTATAATCGGATGGAATTTCGGAGACGGCAATACGTCGGCTGCAATAAGCCCGACACACACCTATGCCAATTCAGGAACCTACACCATTACGCTTACCATTACCACACCGGGCGGATTGACTGAAACAAAAACAAGGCAGGTAGAAATAAAAATACTGACGCCTACTTTTAATGCCATTTCCCCGATTTGTCAGGGAACATCATTACCGGCATTACCAACCATTTCTTTAGAAGGCATTACGGGAACTTGGTCGCCTGCTCCGGACAATTCACAGACCACAATTTATAATTTCACTCCTGATACAGGTCAATGTGCAACCGGTCAGACTTTGACGATTGCAGTAAACCTGCCTGTTACACCCACTTTTAACAGCGTTTCCCCTATTTGTGCGGGAGACTCATTACCAGCATTGCCAACTGTTTCGTTGGAAGGCATCACGGGAATATGGTCACCAATCCCAGACAATTCTCAAACTACAACTTATACTTTCACTCCAGATGCAGGGCAATGTGCAGTCGGCCAGACTTTGACGATTGCAGTAAATCTGCCTGTTACGCCCACTTTTAATAGTGTTTCCCCGATTTGTACGGGAGCAACATTGACAGCATTGTCAACCGTTTCTTTAGAAGGAATTACTGGAACATGGGCACCAGCCCTTGACAATTCACAGACTACAACTTATACTTTCACGCCTGCTACAGGACAATGTGCCACTACCCAAACTTTGACGATTACAGTAAATCTGCCTGTTACGCCCACTTTTAATAGCGTTCCCGCGGTTTGTGCGGGAGATCCATTACCAGCGTTGCCTGCTGTTTCTTTAGAAAGCATTACTGGAACATGGTCGCCAGCCCTGGACAATACCCAAACCACAACGTATACTTTCACTCCTGACTCAGGGCAATGCGCGACTGTCCAGACTTTGACGATTGCAGTAAATCTGCCTGTTACGCCCACTTTTAATAGCGTTTCCCCGATTTGTTCAGGAACAACATTGACAGCATTGCCAATGATTTCGTCAGAAGGGATTACAGGAACATGGGCACCAGCCCTTGACAATACTCAAACGACAACTTATTCTTTCACTCCTGATGTGGGGCAATGCGCGATTGGCCAGACTTTGACCATTACAGTAAATCCGTCGGTTGTGCCAACTTTTAATAGCGTTCCCCCGATTTGTGCGGGAGATTCTTTACCACCATTGTCTGCCATTTCTTTGGAAAGCATCACTGGAACATGGTCACCAGCTTTAGACAATTTACAAACGACAACCTATACTTTCACTCCAAATGTAGGGCAATGTGCTACAAGCCAGACTTTGACAATTGCAGTAAATCCGCTTGTTACACCTACTTTTAATAGCGTTCCCCCGATTTGTGCCGGAACATTGTTGCCAGCATTGCCAACCGTTTCTTTAAATGGCATCACCGGAATATGGTCTCCAGCCCTTGACAATACACAGACTACAATCTATACTTTCACTCCGAATGGCGGACAGTGTGCAACCGGACAAACTTTAACGATTACAGTAAATCCGTCTGTTACGCCCATTTTCAATACCGTCGCTCCGATTTGTTCCGGAGAAGCATTGCCGGCATTGCCAATCGTTTCTTTAAACGGAATTACCGGAACATGGTCGCCTGCTCCGGACAATTCACAAACCACAACTTATATTTTCACTCCGGATGCCGGACAATGTACCACTGCAGCGGTTTCGTTGCGTGTTGTGGTCAATCCACTAATGACTCCTGTTTTTGGTATTGGTACGAACTATTGTCAAAATGCAGTGCCCGATATTTTGCCTGTCATATCCAGTAACGGTATTACAGGAACATGGTTTCCGGAACGAATTGATACCTCGTCCGCCGGAACAGCGGTGTATGTGTTTTTACCCGATGCAGGACAATGCAACACTGGAAAAATTACATTGAACATTACAGTTACGGGGTCAGACCGTCCGGTTTTTAACATCACTACCTCCTATTGCCAAAACGCTGTTCCTGAAAATTTGCCCAATATTTCAGACAACGGCATCATCGGAAATTGGAGTCACGCTGCCATAGACACCTCAAATCCAGGGATGCAGACTTATGTCTTTACTCCTGATTCAGGTGTTTGCTCTGTTATATCGCATCAGTTTGAATTGACGGTTGAAGTTGCTGCCATTACAACACCGGTGTTTAACCTGATAACAGATTATTATTTTTTAGATAGTCTGCAGATACTGCCGACGGTTTCCGACAACGGTATTGCAGGAACCTGGTATCCTTCGGGTATCGCTGCGACTGCATCTGCTACAGGCACTTATATGTTTGTTCCTGATTCCGATCAATGTTCAGAAGTATTTTCTGTAGCCATAAAAGTAATCAACTATCCTAAAATTTTCACCCCAAATAACGACGGTTATCACGATTCATGGAACATTTCTGCATTGCAAAGCCAACCTACTGCAAAAATTACGATTTATGACCGCTACGGTAAAATCCTGGCATCGATAAAAGTACAAGACCAGGGTTGGGACGGAACTTATAAAGGACAGCCTATGCCATCAGATGACTATTGGTTTGTATTGACCTATATGAATAGTATGGGCGTATCAAGAGAATTTAAGGCACATTTTGCATTGAAACGATAGGATCAATTACTTCTTTCTTTTTACTTCCCGAAAAGCATATTGGGTTTACATGATGTGCATGAAGTGGTATTTGCCGCTAATGTCTGACAAGAATAAGCATTTTTAATTAAATTAATAATTTTAGATTTAATAATTTAAACAATATAGACAATCGATAAATCAAAAATGTACACCGATGCAGCCCTGGCGCTTAACTGTGGATATGGAGAATGGTGCTTTACATTACGCCTGAGGTGACAATGGAAATTTTTAGGAAATAATTTGATTTTAAATGAAATATTCTGCGGTAAATCTGAAAATTGCTGGATGTTTGTCTTGAAAACATCCAAAAAAAAACCACCCTGTCGGGTGGCGTCATTTTTAATGTTTCTTAATCCTTTGCGATGTGTTTGTGTGGTTTTAGATCAGGGTGCTTTGGCCTTGTTTCGGGATTAACCCTCCGTCTTTTATCATCGGAACCACCTTCTGTTTTTGGTTTTGGTCCGGGTTTAATTGCTTGAATCTTTTCCATATTGTTTGATTTAATAATGATTACTTTTTGTAAATTAAAGCGTACCCAATAGAATCACTTCATCATCATCCGACCGGCCTGGCTGCCATTTGGCCTTGCCTTTTATTTCTGAAGGTATTTTGTATACGAGGTTTGTTGTTTTGGATGTTAAAGGGTTGATTTGATCCAGCATAAGACCCCATCCCTCAGCCATTACGGTTTCAGATTTATCAAACTCATAGTCTTTTCCATTATAATTTATCCAAACAGAGCCGTCGATGAGCATTCTGCTTTCATTGTCTATATTTTTAAAAGTTGTATTGATAACCAGATATGTAATACCCTGTTCGGGTTTCAAATCGGTAAATTGATTTCCGGTATTAATTTGGTCTGACAGTTCGGCTTTGTTAACTGTAATTTCAAAGTAATCGGTTTTCAGTACTTGTCCTATAACAACTCCACCTGGAGCAGTTGCATCTGCAGTTGTTGCCAACTCAGCATTTTCAGGGGCACCGGCCTTTTTATTATCATTAAGGTTTGCAATTACAATAAGTGCCAATAACACGGTGACAGCGATTTTCCAGCCCTTTGCAATTGACGAATTTTTCCATAACGCGTAAAGCCCTACTGGAAAAAAAATAATGCACATAAGCACTACCAGCCATTTTTTCTCATACCAGGCCTGAGTTGTCATAAAGGAATTCGTTTCGTGGTTTTTCGATTGCACTGTTCTAACCGGCGGCGATTTAAAACTTCGCAGGGTTTCAATTTCGGCAGTTGTTTTTCCTGTGAGTTTGGCAATGGCATCGAAAATTTTTACAAGGTGCTCATTTGCTTTTGTGACTTCATGTGATTGATTGAAACTTCCAAGTTTTCGGCGGACTTCAACTACGATTTCCGTTTTGTTTTCATTCACAGCATTCAGATTGATATCTATAAAAACGCCGAGGCTTAAGAACTCAAGTGCTTCATACGTGTATTGGTTAAAAATTTCATTCGCCGAAGTAAATTTATATTTGTCGTTTATCAAATTGATATTTTTTACACTTTGCTTTACAACCTCAACCGGAAAGTCTACCTGTATTGATTTTTTTGGATTCGGAATCGCGAATAGCGCCATAGTTTTATTTGGTTAAGATTAATAAAAAATTAATAGTCAAAAATAGGTTTGTAATTTGAGGTCTTTTTACGGAAATCCGTAAAGTGATGCGATTTTATAATGATGTATAAAAATGCCACAAATAAGTGTCTGCCTTTTTGAGGGCAGTCTACAGAGTCCCTTTTTGTACTGATGTATTACTTTGGTTAAAACATCATTTTCTTCTCGGGGCACTACGCGTATGTGGCCTCACGTAAGTGCCATCTTTTCTGGTATACCCTTTTACCTGAACTGTTTTACCAGAAGGCAAATGCGATGAAGAGGCGGCAGGACCCGGGGATTTTTTCTCATATCCGGAAGAAATTGTATAATTAGGATTGACTGCCCAAAGTTTGCGGTTGTTGTATTTAACCTGCCTGTAAGTGGCACCATTGCGGCTTATAAATAGCTGGCTCTGAGCTGGAATTGTTATGTACGGCTGCCCTGATTCGCTTCTGGTATTGTAAAGGGGCGTATCATCGCTTAACGTAACGTAAAAATAATTTGTTGTACAGGATGACAGGAGTAATACGAATATTGCAAAAAGTTTTTTCAAGGCTTTTTATTTAAAATAAAGTCTTTTATGATTTTATCCGCATCAGAAGGCAGCTCTCCGCTCCTTATTTCGTATCGCTTCACTTTCATTGTTTCAAACCAATTTGTCCAATAGGCTTTTATAACATCTTCTTCATACGGATTTTTTTTATCCGGATTGATCCCCAACACCAAAATTTCCAGATGGGATAAATCATCATTGGCTTTGATAAAACCAAACTTTCCGTTGTTTAGTTTCGTACTCCAATCTGAAGTCGTCAAACCATTTTTGCGTATTAATGCCGGCGTAAGATATGACGTTTCATTGCCCTCTTGCATGAGCGAGTTTTCATAATAGATATAACCGTCGGTCAGTATTATTAAAATATTGCGATGATTTTCTTCAATGCAATGATCATTCACCTTCGTTTTAAAAAACTTCCAGGTGTCAGAACCGATATAATGGTCATCGGCTATTGCCAATTGATACAATTTTTTAGGCTCTTCCTTATATTTTCTTTCCAATTCTGCAATGCGCCCATTTGACACATTTTCTTTATCAAGTCTGATTTTCAAGTCTTTTGAAATGGCGTTGATTTCGGGTTTTAGAGGTGCCGGATCAAAAAACAATTGGATATTGTCATCTATCTGCTTTATTTTTTTTCCTCTGATGTGTGCATTAAAAGCTTCAGAAATAGAATTGATATATCCCACATCCCGAAGATAGTATTCCATAGTTGGGTTAGGATACTTTTTTGGACTGATCCTGTCTGATAAATCCAGCAATATGCTAATGTTTAAATTCCCGGAAGTATCTTTAATCTTAACGGGCTCATCTTGTGCATCGGTGTCTTTACATGAATAAAAAATCATCGAAACAATCGCAAGGACGAATAGTGTATTATTTCTCATAATTAATTTTTTGAATAATAAACAACTTGTTGGTATTCAGGCTGTGTAAGATCGAGCTCTTTAAGATGTTCTAATGACACCGATTCGCAATGTGTCAACAGCTCTTCTTTTTCGCGATGTGCCAGTGCGATTTCTGTATTGATCGCCTGGTACCAGCCTTCTTTATATTGGTGGTGGTAATTCAGATATTCTTTTATCGGAAACACAAACCCGTCTATTTTTGACTGCAGCAAAGAAATGGCGCCATTGATCGTTGCCGCCTGTTGCTTAAAGTCGGTTATCTTATCTGTATTTGTAGCTTTTAGCTTATCCAGGTTGACAATTTCTTCTTTTTTTGCCCTGATAAACATTCTTATTTTATCGAGGTTCTCATATTCTTTCATGACAAAATCAAATACCAATCCCCAAATGATGTACACAACGAATCCTGCAAAAATAATCATCCAGAATTCTGCTTCAGCCAGAGCCACTTTTAAGTCGTATGGTGCGGAATTTAATGTTTTATTAAAATCATAGATTTTTTTCTCAATCTGATAAGCCAGTAAAGCATCAAACATAAAGGTCGTTATGAAAAGGGCAATCATCCTGAAAATATTTTTCAGGCCCTTGGTTTTCTGTACCATGTGAATAACATAGCCAAGTCCCATAAATACAAATGGAATCGTAACCACCAATACGCCTTCTAGCCAACTCGCTTTCAGGGAATTTTTCAATGCATCGGCATCAAAAATAGCCGCAGTAAGGCTGTCATCTGCAAATTCCTTAAAAAAAGCAGAATAAGATGCTGAAATATAAAACACCAAAAGGTAAAGCGTAATTGGGAGTAACAAGATCGCTCCTATATAAAGCTGTGCCTTTTGTCCTTTTCCATCCTCAATATATTTATCTGGATTGAGTTTTACCTCTACCATTTCCTGTTTCTTGAGATCGATGGAATCACTATAATCCTGGTCTTTTTTTTCATAAACACCAATGGCAATTTCACACTTTTTTAATTCAGTACGTTCTTTCTCCTGCTCTTCCCTGTAAGGCTGCTTTAATTTTTCCTGCTCCTGCTTTTGCTTACGGCATTGGTCCTCAAAACTACTGAAAAGATTTTGCAGACAGGCGCGCAGCACAATAGGTTTGCCCGTAGCCTTAACTGAAGCTGCAAAACCGCTTTGGTAATAAGTGATCCTGATTTGTTCCCTGTCTTCTTCCTGGTCTTCGAAAGCATCTAATGCCGGCTCTTCCAATTTTTTTAAACTAAATAATTGCTGAAGTGATTTCATGGCTTATGCGTTTAATTGATTAAAAATATCTTGTTTCTGAACACCGGTTTTCACGCAATCGATCAGGTAATTCGCGAGATCATCGATATTTTCATCGAGAAACTCAAATTTCTTGCAGTACTTTTTCAGGGTATTCATTTCGTCGTCTGTAATTTTCTCGTCTGCCCAGATAATCCTTGTAAGGTCATACAGATATTCTATTCGTGTGTGCAAATCAACCGGGATTTCCGGCTCATAACTTACAGGGTTCACAAAAAGCTTTTCAAGTTCTTCTTTCGGAATGCCGCGCTCATCTGCAAAAAAATAGAGCATCTGCATTTCAAGAACATTAAAATTGTCATCGGTCAAAGCCATTTGGTATAATCTCAAAAAATGACTTTTTAATTGGATGGTTAAAACATTTGAATCCATTGTTTGTTATTTAAATTAAATTGAAAAACTGATAAGCAATAATACTCAGTACCAAAAACACAAGGCAGCCGGAATTTTGAAAGCGCTTTTTATAACCCATTCCGTTTCCTGCATTCGCAGAAAAGCCTTTACTACTAATGGAGCCAAACTTTGTCCGAAGACTTGGGTTAATGCCAGAGGTGCTTATATTTATTCCTAAACCTTTACCCAGATTTATTCTCTTGCTGAACCGGAAACCCATATTATTTTTGTTTGCTTAATTGGTTATATTTCATTTCATCCATCAGAAAGAAGATTCGTTTCATATAATATTTAGTTAGTTTTCATAACTACACATCGTTAATCCTATATTCTCGGCGGTTTCTTTATCGCTTTCTTCTACCATGTGTCTGCACCTTTTTAATCCACGGCAATCGCGTTTGAGGTGGTAACATTTGGCACCTGCACTTTTACATAAATACACAACAGCACCATCCGCTATCACAATTTCAGCAGCGTTGCCGTTCATTGCGGGCATCATCACATTTGAAGTGGATCGTATGGGAGTACGAACCGGAAGATTTTCGGGTTTTTCCTGACAGCCGGTCATACCACAGACCCAAAGCAAGATGAACGCCTCGCGGCACCAAATTGTTTTTTTCATATTTGTTTGTTTTAGATTTTGGAGGGTAACTTATAAACGGGCGTCGTATTTTGGCAGGTAATTTAAGGATGGTATTACTGGCTATGATTTTGACAGATGAACAGCCACTCTTTATTCGTTTAATGTGAAAATTTAATTGAAACTATTTTGATAATTAAATATCTTACCTACAAATATTTCAATGTTTGCGATTGTCTTTTTCCGATTTCTGGTACCGCAGCCAAAATTTATCAGGAGCAACGCCTGACATTTCCTTAGTTGCCAATGCCTCTTTTTCGCCGCAGAAATCTTTGCGTACCGATTCGATAACCTCTTTCTCAGGATAATTCGTGATAGCTGTTACATAAAAATCATTGGTGATTTTTTGCCGTGCCTCGTTGGTTCCGAGCGTGTAGTTCAACACATTGTAAAATTTCAGCGGGGTATTTTCAGCTGTAAATGATTTGGTTGTGACTTTACGTGCTGATGGAAAACGCAACAGGTTGCAGTCGCGGTACAGTTCGCGTGTGATGTCGTACTCAGAGATGCGTTTTGCCGTATTAGGCGGGATCGCGATGGTTTTTGCTTCCAAAACCTCAACACCGCTCATTTTGCTGTCGACAGTCGTGGAAGAAAGTGTATTGATAATGCCATAACGCCCGAAGCCCATCCCTGCCGTTTTTGCAGTAACCGCATTATTGCCTGAAAGAAAGGTGCGGTTTTGGAAATAATCGTGTGCAACGCCGTTCATCACATAAAAACTTTCGTCGAGGTGCAGGTAAATGACTTCTGTCGTCTTGTTGTAAAAAGTAAAGCCAGCATTGCCATTTTCTGACCACAGGTCATAACTCACACGGCAATGGTCATTTTCATAACTTATGTAGCGGTCACTTTTGGTTTTGACTGTTTCGGAGGCGGTTTGATAAACCTGGTAAAAGTTAGCGCTGCTACAGGAGGCTAATGTGGCAACTAGTAATAAAGCTAAGGGTACTGTTTTGCAATGCATCGTTATTGGTTTAGGATCCAAACTTAAACGGTATTGCAATAACAGCTTTACGGAAAACCGTAAATGGCATCATTATTTCGCAGTTATTGACGGCTGGCTTCGAGGATTTTTTTTGTAGAAATGCCTTTGCGGTGTAGTTTCCTGATCTCCCAGGGTGCTATTGGCTCTTTATCTTTCCACAGCCCCACCCTGTTTTTACGCGCCTGGATTTCGAGATTGGACAATAATATATCTTTGGAATATTTTTTATAATGCCAGGCATAGCCCGCCCGGATCATTTCGGTTGAGATGTCTTTTCCATCAGTCAGGCTTGCCCGTGCGACAGTTCGTCCATAACGGTCGATCGTCACAGCGTGAATGGTGACCATTTTCCCGAAACACAAGTTGGAAAGGTATTTTTTGGAGGCTTTGGCAAACGGCATTCCTTTTTCTGGTGCATCGATCGCGTCCACACGGATGCGGATGGGTTTGTTGTTTTCGAGAATTGTAAAAGTGTCGCCGTCGGCAATTGCAATGACTTTCCAAGTTTTGGGGATTGTTTCAAAAGCAGTGAGAAAAAATACAGTAATAAGCAGAAAGAATTGGCGCATGTTGTTTGTATTAATGGTCAAACTTAAATAAAAAAACACCCTCTAAGGTGTTTTTACAATTGTTTATTAACATTTTAACTGGTGTGACACGAAGGGCAACAGGTCTTACAGCCATTGGACTTCGGATAGGTTTTCTTCGATTCTTTTACCGCATCGGCGCAGTTGTCAAACTCGCCGAGATATTTCCGGTTGTCTGCCTCTGGAAAATACCTGCAATCGTTCAGGTGCACTTCATGATCGCCGTTGGCCTGCTTGTTTTTGTTAACATAATAGCTTTTCATCATTGTTTGTCTTTAAAATTCAACCAAACTTAATTACTATATAAATTCATTTCATACGGTTTTCCGTAAAGCCAATTTTATTTATCAGATGACTTTCAGATCTTTGGCAAGACTCACAAGATGCATTCCGTTTTGTGCGCCAAAAGAAATCTTAAGCCTGTTGATGCGCTTTTCGATTGCGCTGACACTGTTAGGCTCTAAATTTATTTTTCTAAAATGGGCTGCTATGTCATTAGTCTTGTTTCCTGCAGCCATTTGGCGCAGCAGCATTACATCATAATCATCGATCTCATCCAGGGATTTGTCGTGGAGCTTTGCGCTGACTTCGGGAGAAATATAGGATTTTCCGCCAGCAACATCACCTATGGCGTTTACCAGCTGGGGGATGCTTTGCCTACCTTTAAAAACATAAGCTGCAATGTGGTGTTTTTTGAAAAGAGACTGAATCTGCAAAGAACGGTCTTCAACCGAAAACACTATGATATCAAGTTCAGGTTGCAAGGAGCGGATCGCTGCGATCAGGTCTTCACCTGAGGCGAGCCTCGCTTCGCGGTGGTCGGGCATAAATGACAGGTCGGTGATTAGAAGGTCATATGGTGCGCCGTCCTGCATGGCTTTCCTGATTTTTAAAAATGCATCGTCACAATAGCGCTCATAAGTTGCGGTAAGGAACAACTGGTCTAATACTTTTTTTACGGCGATGTTGTGTCCGTCTGAGTCTTCGGCTACTAAAATTTTTTTAAACATAATTACTATTTTCTGGCGGGTATAAGATGGTTGACTGTAGACCTTTCCCTGGTTCGGATTCAAAAATAATATGGCCACCGATAGCATGAATACGGTTTTCCACATTTTGTAAGCCATTTTTCAAAAATAGTGTAGATGCATCCATCCCGACACCATTGTCGCTGTAGCTTATTTTTGCTTTTTTTCCTTCCATCACAAATTGCAGCACGACATTTTTAGCATGGCTGTGCTTTTTCATGTTGACCATCAATTCCTGCAATACACGGTAAATGATTTGCTTTTTGTCGGCTTCCATCATTTGCCATGGCATGGCATCCAATCCGCGGATCATCACCTTAATTTCGTCACTTTGATATTCCGCGAGCAGCTGGCGCAACTGCAACGGATAATTTATTCCTGTATCTATCGGACTGTTTTCGCGCGAGATGTCTCGGGCACGTTCATAAATGCTGTCCAGGTTTGTCAGTAAAGTTTCTTTTTTTAAAAGGTCTGACAAATCCTGCGTTTGTGTGAATGTGATCGTATTGAATACATCGTTAGCGAGTTCGTCGTGGACTTTTTTGGAAATGCGCCGTTCGGTTTGGTAAGCTTCCAATATCTTTTCCTTTTTATGCCTTTTGCGATACAATAGCAAAAGCAGTCGCGCAATTACTGCAAAGACAATCAGCATAAACCCGAGCCCGATATTGACCCATAGGCTTCTTTCCATTTGCAGGGCACGCAATTGGGTTTGGGTCCTGAGCATGCGGTTTTCTTCGTTGGCTATTTTGGAATCGTACTTGATTTTGGCAAATTGGTTTTTCGCTATCTGGCGTATGCCATCGATGCTGTCTTTTATGGTGATGTAAGCATCGGCGAAGCTTTTACTTTCGGGAGCATTGCCTTCAGACAATAATTTCAAAGCTGCCAACCGGTCGTTGGTGCTGTTTAATTGGCTCAGTTCACGATAGGCTTTGTAGGCATACGCTTTCGATTTTTTCGGATCAAGCTGTTTATAGTATTCTGCGAGATGGACTTCAGATGTCGTCGTTTCAAACAAATCCTCTTGGCGTTTGCGTATCTCTAAAGCCTGCTGCATGTGGAAAAGCCCGATATCCATCCCTGCTTTCCATTGGCTGTAGCCGAGATTGTCCAGGATTCTTGCAAGGAGTTGCTGGTTGGCCTTTACTGTTTCCAATTCTTTCAGGCCAGAAAGCATTGCGATTGCTTTTTTATAATTGCCCATTTGCATGTAAACCAGTGCAATATTGTTCAGGATCGTATTGCGGTATTCTTTATTGGTGTTTACCAAAAGCGCGTTGCGGTAATACTGAAGCGCACTTTCATATTCGTGCAAATTGGTATATGCAAGTCCGTAATTGTTATAGGCAATCAATCTGTAGATCGAATCAGTTGCCGTGGCCGGAATTTTAGGGAGAAATTTCAGTGCTGTAGTTGTCGTATTTTCAAATTCTGCAAAATCATTATAGATGTAATGCATGTGGGCTATATTCATTAGCTTTTCGGCTACAGCTGCACTATCATTCCTGATCTCAGAAAGCATCCTTGAGGCATTGTAGTAATAATAGGCACTGTCGGGTTTGTCTATGGCTTCAAATTTTTTGCCTGTTTCAAACAGTCCTACAGAAAGGTTAAGCGTGTCTTTTCGCAGCCTGGAGTTGTCTGTATATTGCCGCAGGAATGCAGCTGCTTTTTCCGGCGTTCCTGCTTGTAGCAAACTGAATTTTGCATTAAATGCTTTCCAGATAAAAATAGCACTATCGAGTGTGACGGATCGTTCATAGGCCGCCGAAGCGCTATCTATTCTTACAGCTGCCGGAAGTTTGGTTTGGGCTGTCGCCTCAAGCTGCCTGTTGATTGTCGAAATTTGTGTGGCAATGTTGTTGGAGGAATTGTTCCTGTTGCATCCAGAAACCAATATCGCTGCGGTGGCGATTAAAAATAAAAACGGGGAATATAACTTGTTGGTTATCATTCCCCGAAATTAGTAAAATAATTCATTTTAACACCTGCTGACCTATGGTTTTGGAGGTGTCGGAGGTGTCGGAATGACTCCGCCCTGTCCGCCTAAAGGATCTGCGGCATGAACAGCAGTTGCTGCGGGCAAATCGTCGCCGGTACATGAAAACAAACAGCATGAGAAAACAAACAAAACAGATAATATAATAACTTTTTTCATTTTAAAAATTTTAGAAATTAAACATGGATATTGCGGTCGGTACTGAAAGTCAGCCCGGATCATTTTGGTTCCGCAATACGGTTTAAGGAACTATTCCTTACTTTTTTTGGGAAGTAAGCGTGCTGTAGCAGAAGTTTGGGATGATACTTCCCGGATCTTCTTTTTGCTCCTGTACAGCAACACTTTATCAAAATCAGTTTTGTACATTTGCCCTGATTGCAAGCCAGGCCAGTAACTGATTCTTAGGCAAAGAAATGGTGTTTAAGTGCCGTGTTTGCAAGGGAATTCCGGTCGTTCCGGTCATTCCGTTACAATTCCGATCATTCTGATAATTCCGATATATTTATGGAGATAATTACATTTGACACTTATGAAAATGCCATCCAAAAGTTTTATGAAACAGTAAAAACTGAGGATCTTACAGGCAGGCTTAAAAGTATTTCGCCTGCTGTTCTAAGGGAACTTTGCCTTGGGCTTTACAGCGCAGGATTAAATGCAGACGACCTGGTTATATTTCGTAATTTTTTTAATGTAAATGAAGAAATTGATTTAAGAAAAGCAATAGAAAACTTTGATATTGGCAGATCTAAGTCGGTGATTAATTTTATCAAAAACGGAACTTCACCGACAGATAAATTAAGAGTGGAAATGGCAGCGATACTAATTGGCTATAAGCCCCGCCCTTTTAAAGCTTTTTCTTTGAAATTAAAGCAATCGAATGTTCTGGCCCCGCCATCAGATTTGCAAGCAGGAAAACCTGGTGAAGAAATAACAGCCTTTCAGGAGAACGTTAATCCGGAAGCAGTAATTAAAAAAGAATCAGCTCATAAACCAACAAATGAGCATGCTTCAGAAGGAAATACATTACCGAAAAAGTTTTCTGTAGCAGCACTATTGGCAATCGCATTATTGTTTGCAGGCTATGTAATAAAGAAAGAAATATATCCGGCAAAGGATTGCCTGCAATGGACAACCGACCATTACGAAGCAGTTTCCTGTAAAGGCGCAAAAATCCAGTCGCTGTATGAAGCGCGTATCATTGAGTGGAGTGCTGAACTTACAGCATTTCGAAAATTGACCATTTCAGAAAAAACAAGGTTTTTCATTAACGGAAAACCAGCAGTCTGGTACAGTAAGGATAATAATGTGGTAGACTTTTTTAATGCGCCTGGCGTGCATCCGATTACCGGCGAATCCCTGAAACCTGTAACACGCCATATTGTAGAGACTTATGGGCAGGTTGGTGATTAATGCTTAGATGATGCAGCTGCTGCTTTTACCGAATTCGTCAGCCGCGAAACGCTAACAGTGATACCACAAACCGAAGACCTGATTTATTTAAAAGAACCTAAAAAATGAAAAATATAAATAAACCGGCAATTTTTAAAAACAGGCTAAAAGCAAAAAAATCATGCAGGCATGCACTCTTCATGTTGTTGTTTTTTGTCACCGGTTACGCATCGGCAATTCCACCAGGCTTTAAGACTAAGGAAATAAAATTTGCCAGTGAAGGAGTTTCACTCGCCGGAACGATTTTTATACCGAGCAACATAGAGGCTGCCGTTGTGCTTGTCCATGGATCGGGGCAGGAAAAAAGAATGATTGAATTTGCGACAATCCTGGCCAACAACGGAATTGCAGTTTTAACGTATGACAAACGCGGCATCGGGGCATCTGCCGGTGTGTATGCCGGACCCGAAGTGGGAACGAACAATATTGATTTCCAAAACCTGAACCTTCTGTCTTTAGATGCGAGTGCTGCAGTAAACGCTTTATCCAAATCTGTATCAAATGACCAGCTGCCAATTGGATTAATGGGCGCAAGCCAGGCCGGATGGATCATTCCATTGGCTGCAGCCAAAAATACGAAAGTCAGATTTATGATGATATTTAGCGGCTCACTTGTAACGGCTAAAGAACAATTGAGGTTCCAATTTTATACAAATGGGGATACAAATTTTTGGGAAATGCACTCAGAAGAAGAAGCAAGAAAACACGTATTTAACGACCCGGACAGGTATGCGTTTATTGACACAAATCCCACCGATATGCTTTCTGAATTATCAATCCCGGGACTCTGGATTTTTGGAGGTAAAGACATTCAGGTTCCCGTAAATTTGTCAATAGAATACCTTGACAGATTAAAATCCAAAAGCAAACAGTATGACTATAAATTGTTTCCAGACCTGGGGCACAATACCGCATTTTCAGACTCTGAAGAACCTATGAAGGATGCAATTAATTGGGTGAAAAATATAAGCAAATTAAAAAGTGGCAAGTAAAAAAGAACCAGTAAATTTTAAACAGCATGGAACAATTACCGAAAGAAATCCTATGGCGGCAATTTGGGGCAAGCATCGATATGCTAAAAAATGCCATCGCACTTTGTCCGCTTCATTTTTGGGATACTGAAAAGAAATTTTGGTATCATGCCTATCACTGTTTATTCTTTTTGGATTATTATTTAACCCGCAATCCTGAAAGTTTCGAACCTCCAAAAATATTCTCCTTTTCAGAGTTTGAAGACCGGATGCCGGAAAGGACCTATTCAAAAGAGGAGTTGTTGTTTTATGTGGAGTACTGCAGGAAAAAGTGCAAAAAATTAATTGGAAACCTGAATAATGAAAATTCCAGCCTTGACTGGATCAACCAATCCAAAACAATGAAATACAACATCATTGAAATCCTGCTTTACAACATGCGGCACGTACAACACCATTGCGCCCAACTGAATTTATTACTGAGGCAGGAAATAGATAATGCACCAGAGTGGATTTATGAAGCTGAAGATAAATTATAAATTTTCACGAAACGAACCGCTGAAGTACCGGACTGCAACCTGAGATTTCAGCAGGAAATGTTTGCCTAAAAACACAAAGCTTTATTTTTGCAGATAAAATCCTGTTCCTGTTCCGCTTGTAAGAACGGGAAACGTTAAAAGCAGGCACAACAGACGACGGGCATCAAATAAATATCCAAATGACAGTTAAGTGACACCTCACGTGAGAAAGCAGTTGCAGATGGATTTGAGATGACGGAGTCGAAAGAAATGTTTTTCAAAACGGCTGATATTATTACTTTGCACCTGCGACTTAGTGAAAAAACACTGGAAATAGTCAAAGAAAGCGACTGGTTATCAATGAAAGAAAATTCAGTATTGATAAATCCTGCAAGAGCAGAACTCATTGAAAAGGGAAAACTTTTAAAATGCCTGAAAATGGGAAAACCAACATTTGCCGGACTGGATGTATATGAAGATGAACCTATCTACAACAAAAATTCTGAATTCCTTAAATTACCCAATGTAGTTTGCACACCGCATTTGGGTTACGTTGAAAACGGATACGAATTGTATTTTGGGGAAACCTTTGAAAACACAATGAATTTCATCATTGGCAATCCGACAAACATTGCCAACCCTGAAGTACTGTAAATAAAAATATTACAGTTGCATTTTAGCAGGTAAAAAAATACTAGCGGTGAAGCAAATGATCTGGTTTTTGGAAAATTGACCAATATTTCTGTAATTTCGTTTCGGTTTACCAAAGAATCTGCTTACGCGCATTTTTCACAGCATTCGGAACTCGGCGAGACATTTAATTCTGTACAAAAAAATGAATACCAACGGAAATATGGCTTATAAAAACAAGACAAATGAAACGCAGGTCAGCGCAACCGATTTTATCAACGCAGCCGTAGCAACCGATCAAAAAAAAGCCGATAGTTTTCAATTAATCGATCTCATGAGCGCATGGTCTGGATTTAAACCTAAAATGTGGGGCCCAACAATTGTTGGTTTTGGCAGCTATCATTACAAATACGACAGCGGACATGAAGGCGATATGCCGCTGATTGGTTTCTCTCCGCGCAAAGCCGCATTTTCATTATATGTTTTTTCACCAACAGCAAACAATAAACATTTATTGGAGGGCTTTGGAAAATACAAGATGGGCAAAGCCTGCATTTATGTAAATAAAATGGCCGATATCAATATTGCTGTGTTGGAAAAAATGTGCAAAGCAACCATCGCGTATCTAAATGAGCAGCACGAATGTGCCTGCAGGGAAAATTAGGTTATAACAACGTTGACTCACAACTGTTGCAATGCAATCTCAATTCTTAAATCTTTATCCAAAAACGTTCTTCTTCTAAATCAGACCGCTGGTGTAATAAATCCCAACGGTTATTCATTTTTCACGAATTCTTCTTTTTTTTCGTCTATAATTGCATCGAAAACAATTTCAACGTGAAATTATTGGCCAAGCGACAAAAAATAGAAAAGGGAACTGAAACCTCTTACGATTTTCTAAAATACCAACCTTTAATTTACTGACTATTAACAATTCGATAATTAAAAATACAAGAAAAATCTTAACTTCGCGGCCAAACCAAACATCCACATTCAATGAACAAAATTTTACATTTCGCATTCCTTTTATTTGGGATGACTGTATTTGCACAAAATCTGATTCCGGGGCAACTCGATCCAACCTTCCAGATCGGAACCGGTTTTGAAGATGGCATGGACGCTTTAGCAGTCCAGCCCGATGGGAAAATTCTCGTTGCCGGCCAGGGAGATACTTATCAAGGTGTTCCCTTCAACAGGATCATCAGGCTTAATGCCGATGGCAGCCCGGACCCAACTTTTACCGGAATGGGCAACCTGCTGATATACGAAAACTACAACGAAATCGCGCTTCAGCCCGATCGAAAAATCCTGACCATCAGCCATTATACAAATGATGTAAACTCGACCACGCTGTATTACCATTTCAAAAGGTTAAACACCGATGGATCACTCGATACCACATTTAATGCCGGAGGAACCGGAGTTGTGGAAACGCCAACGTCATGGATTAGCAATATGGTCGTCCAGCCTGATGGGAAGATTATCATAGTAGGGCAGTTTGCGCAATACAATGGCGTCGCTTCTAAGAACATTGCCAGGCTCAATGCCGACGGAACGCTTGATACAAGTTTTGTAGTCGGCTCCGGATTCAATTCCTCTGTATATTCGCTTTGCATGCAACCCGACGGCAAAGTACTGGTTTCAGGTAGTTTCAGTTCGTATAACGGATCTTCTGTCAATGGCTTTACGCGATTAAATGCAGATGGCACAAAAGACACGACATTTACACCGGCTTCATCCACAGCTGTTGGGAAAATGGGCATTCAGTCTAACGGGAACATCGTCGCCAATGCTGCATATACTATCAATGGTGTAAATAAGGATGGGATTGTCATCCTTAACCCAAATGGCACCGTGATCACATCTAACGGAACACTTCCTGAACTTACAGGTGCAACAAACGAGAGATTCCTTGATTTTGTAGTGCAACCAGACGATAAAATTATTGCCGTAGGCTATTTTAGTCAATATGGTGGTGTTACCATACGCCATATCTTGAGGCTGACTGCGAATGGTTTTTTAGACAATACTTTTAACCCTGGTTCTCCAGGGGCGATGGTACAGGCCATTGCAGCTTACCCCAATAACCGATATGTTATTTCTGGTTTATTTACGCGCTATCAGAGCCAGTCTATGAATTACATTGCACGCATCAACGGACTTTCAGGTATTCAGACACCGAGTGGCAATACGTCACAAACCATCTGCGGATCCGGGACTTTAGCTTCTCTTGCTGTCACCGGACAAGGAATAACATGGTACAATGCGGCAACCGAAGGAAACCAGCTTTCCTCTGCCACGCCTCTTGTCAATGGCACAACATACTATGCCTCTCAAACCATTTCAAACAACGAAAGTGCCACACGTCTAGCTGTAACGGTTACCTTGAGTACGCAATCAACGCCTGTATTTACACCCATTGGCCCGATATGCTCCGGGGATTCCAGCCAAACCCTGCCAACGACCTCAACGAATGGCGTTACCGGAACCTGGTCGCCAACTTTCAGTACCACAACTACAAGAGCATATACCTTTACACCAGCGGCCGGCCAATGTGCGACGACCGCAACCATGACCGTCACGGTCAACAACAACCTTACGCCTACATTTACACAGATTGCCGCGATTTGTCCAGGTGCAGATCTTGTTTTACCTACAATGTCAAACAACGGATTCAGCGGAACCTGGTCGCCTGCAGTAAATAATACGGCAACGACCACTTATGGTTTTACACCGGATTCAGGACAGTGCGCAAGAACGGCATCAATGACAGTTGTCGTAAACACTGCGACGACACCAACATTCACACCGGTTTCAGCCATTTGTTCCGGTGCAACCTTATCTGCTTTGCCAACGACTTCGAGCAATGGAATTCCGGGAACCTGGGCGCCTGCTTTGAATAATCTGGAAACCACAACTTATACGTTTACACCAGCAACTGGCCAATGTGCAAGCACAGCTACAATGACCATTACGGTAAACCCGAATGCAACGCCAGCTTTTACGCAGGTTTCAGCGATTTGTTCCGGTGGAACTTTATCGGCTTTGCCAGTGGATTCGAATAATGGAATCAACGGAACCTGGTCGCCTGCTTTGAATAATCTGGAAACCACAACTTATACGTTTACACCAGCAGCTGGCCAATGTGCAACCACAGCTACGATGACCATCACGGTAAACCCGAATGCAACGCCAGCCTTCACGCAGGTTTCAGCGATTTGTTCCGGTGGAGCTTTATCGGCTTTGCCAGTGGATTCGAATAACGGAATTAACGGAACCTGGTCGCCTGCTTTGAATAATACGGC
>NZ_FNEZ01000003.1:220182-564261 GCF_900100375.1 Flavobacterium noncentrifugens
TGGTCGCCTGCTTTGAATAATACGGCCGCGACAACTTATACGTTTACACCCTCGGCTGGCCAATGTGCAACCACAGCTACGATGACGATCACGGTAAACCCGGTTCCGGAAACGCCAACCATTACCTCAAGCGGTGCAACAACTTTCTGCCGGGGCGGAAATGTCGTGCTGACTTCATCGGCTGCGACCGGGAATATCTGGTCGAATGGTGCGACAACACAGTCGATCACCGTTTCAAATTCAGGGGAATATAGTGTTTTGATCAGTAACGGAAATTGTACTTCGCTAAGTTCAGCACCAACCACGGTAACGGTCAATAATTTGATTGCTCCTAATTTTTCATTTCCAACAACCCCATTATGTAGTGGCGGCACAGTACCTGATTTGCCAACAACATCTCCAAACGGAATATCAGGTATCTGGACTCCAGCAATAATAAATAACCTGACGAGTGGCAGCTATTCTTTTATTCCTGACCCGGAACAGTGCAGTCTCCTATTGGTACTGAGTATAACAATCAATCCTTTGCCGGAAACGCCAACAGTTACAGCTTCAGGCACTACGAATTTATGTACGGGCGGAAATGTCGTTTTGACTTCATCGGCTGCGACCGGAAATGTCTGGTCAAATGGTGCGACAACGCCATCAATCACCGTTTCGGCTTCGGGAACTTATAGCGTTTCGGTGGATAATGGAAACTGTACTTCTGCGCCATCAACAGCAACAACGGTGACGGTTAATCCATTGGCTGCAACGCCAACCATTACGACAAGCGGTGCAACGACTTTCTGTGAAGGCGGAAATGTCGTTTTGACTTCATCGGCTGCGACCGGAAATGTTTGGTCGAATGGTGCGACAACGCCATCAATCACCGTTTCAGCTTCGGGAATTTATAGCGTTTCGGTGGATAATGGAAACTGTATTTCTGCGCCATCTGAAGGAGCAACCGTTGATGTAAATGCAGCGCCACTTGCAGGCGTGGCAGAAGCTTTGGGAATTTTGACTGCAGCACAAACCGGCGCTGCATACCAATGGTATGACTGTTCGGGTACACCGATTTTTGGCGCAACAGGGCAAACTTTTGTTCCGGTTGTTGACGGCAGTTATAAGGTAGAAATTTCGTTGGGAACTTGTACGGTCACTTCGGCTTGTATCGATGCCACCGTTTTGGGAATCAAAGGTTTTGATGCGGTTCCTGAATTTAAATATTATCCAAACCCGGTTGTTGATGTTTTAAACATCAGTTATGCTAATCCGATATTGAAGACGACGGTGTTTGATATTGCCGAAAGGACGGTGATGACAAAAATAGCCCATTCGGAAACGACACAGCTCAACCTGTCCGGCCTTCCTGCCGGTGTTTATTTTGTTGAGGTGCATGCTGCAAATGCAAGTACTGTTTTCAGGATTATCAGAAAATAAAAAACATAGGTTAAATATTAAAAGCCACGGACAAGTAAGTTCGTGGCTTTTTTTATGATTTGACTTCATTTAAACAGACTTCAAAATATGAAACCCTGCATTTTCAACTTTAATAACGCCATTTATGATTCGGAAATGTTGGTGTTCTTTTTGGGCCAATTGAAAAATGTGGAAGTTAAAATCGGTACAAAGAAAATTAGCACCGTAAGTACTGAAATGCCAATGTCGGCGGCATGGCTCGCTAATAACCGGCTAATTGGGCTTTCGGGATAAAAGTGCTCAAAAAGCGATACGGTCAGTTTGAGTCCGAGTATGGCGATAACAATAAATGCAGCGGTTTCAAGGAAAGGATATTTTTCCATTAATTTGACAAACCATTGTGCGATAAAACGCATCGCCAGGATTCCGATAAAAACACCGATGCAAACCAGAATAATATTTGGCGTAAAAGCCACTGCAGCAAAAACATTGTCAATCGAAAATGCCATATCCATCAATTCCACCAGGCAAACTGTTGCCCAAAAAGAGCCTAATGAACCCACTGTAATTTTATACAGCCAGTTGCTTTCCTTATCGATGGTATCATCTTCAGTGCTTTCGGTTTGTTTGCTTTTCCAGAAATCGTAAGCGAGATACAACAGATAAATTCCGCCCAAAGGCTTTAACCACCAGATTTTAATCAGGAACGCTGCAAAAATCATGGCCAATCCGCGGAAGAAATAAGCGCCCCAGATACCGAATTTTAGCGCTTTGTCGCGTTGGTCCTGCGGCAGATCCATCACCATGGTTGCAAGTACGGCGGCATTGTCGACAGATAGAAGGCTCTCAATGATGATCAGGTTTCCAATGATCGCAAGCGAAGTGCCCGGATGGCTTATAATGTCCTGCCACAATATGGCGATGTGCTGAAGTAAATCGTTCATTTTTTGATGGATTTGTAATTTATTAGTTGCTTTTCTTTGGCAAACGTGCCGAAGATATTGGTATTTTTTTAATATTTATTTATTTCTATGAACTTATTGTATCCGACATACATTTCCGGTTAAAGACTCTGAGACATCATTCAAACAGCAATTGATATTTTCATAAATTACGGCTTGAGGGAAAATATGATCGTGATATGCAGATTCCAAGAAACTGAAAATATTTTTTGCCTGGATTTATTATATTTACAATCGTTTGAAAAATAAAAAAAAATACTATGAAACCTGAAAACCTGACTGCATTAAGTGATCAAGAACTTTTTCAAAAAATAAAAAAAATAAAAACCAATAAGACAATCGATGCGGCACTTATTGGATTTACTGTTGGAATTGTAGTGTATAGCGCGGTACAAAACGGTTTTGGGTTCTTTACTTTCTTCCCTTTGATAATAACCTATGTCATTGTTAGAAATTCTAAAAACAATCAGATTTTAGAAAACGAAATGCAGCGTGAATTACAATCCAGAAACCTAAAGTAAGTTTGGCTGGATTATCGAAAAACGCCTGACAAAATGTGTCGATAAAGACCCTAAAATGAAATTCAAAATTAAAAAATAAAAAACATTCCTAATGAAAACAAAATTACTTCCTTTTTTATTTTTAATATTTTTAAACGGAAAATCCTTTTCACAGGACTATTTTCCCCTATTGAACAATGCATCGTGGAATGTAGAAGTAGCAACTTTCGGCGGAAGCCAGACTTATGCAATTACCCAAAATGGCGAAGCAATTATTGGCGCACATACCTATAAAAAGTTTATTGATTCCGATCTAAGCAGGGAATATTACATCAGGGAAGACATTGCTGCAAAAAAGGTGTACAAAATACTTAATGGCAGCGATGTCCTGCTTTTTGATTTTAACCTGCATGTTTCAGATGTGATTACACTCGCAAACGGAAACAATTACAGTGTGGCTTCGATTACAAATATCAATGTAAACGGTGGACAAAGAAGGCAATTTTATTTAAGTAATGTATCGAATCTGTTCGGATACAATGAAGTTTGGGTAGAAGGTGTCGGGAGCACCGCCCATCCGTTGGTGTCGCGCTACGAAATGTTCTCAGATCCTGTATATTACCTGCAATGCAGTTTTCAGAATGGAGAAAACATTTACAATCGCGGATTGGCAAATGGCGGCACTCCGACAGCTTGCGTGGTTTTGAGTGTTGAAGATCAGGATTATTTGCCCAAAATAAGCTTTGCTCCTAATCCGTTTCAAACCGAAATCACAATTTCAACTACAACTGGTTTCAGGAATTCGACTTTAAAAGTTTACAACCAATTTGGACAGTTGCTTAGAGAAATCAAGGGGCTGAATGGGAATAAAATCAACTTTGGAAGAGAAAACCTAAACAGCAGTTTATACTTTTTTGAATTGACGGAAAACGGAAAATTATTGACGTCTGCAAAAATACTAGTGACAAACTAACAATTAATTGAAAATACCGCTACGCGCCGGAGAAGTAAAAACAAGTACCGCCGGATTTTAATAATCCGATAATCCACATCAATTACAAAATGGAAAATCAATTCGAAAATACCATCAAAAAGGCATATACCGCATTCAATGAAAGAAACATCGACAGCGCACTATCGACCATGCAACCAGATGTACAGTGGTCGAAAGCCTGGGAAGGCGGCTACATTAGCGGCCATGGTGAAATTAAGCAATACTGGACCAGGCAATGGACAGAAATCAATCCGAATGTCGAGCCTATCGGGTTTGCTGAAAGACCAAACGGAAGCCTGGAAGTTACAGTGCATCAGCATGTAAAAGATCTACAAGACGGTTTAATATTTGACGGACTCGTAAAACACATTTACAATTTTGAGAACGGACTGATAAAAACAATGGATATTGAACTCATTAATCCAATTAACCTTTCGTAGCATCTTAATTTAAATTGCTGTTGTTTGTTATTCAATGCCATGGTTCAGGCATGCATCAATATGATATTTTCCATAAATTTGTTGTATTTCGAAGATCTTAAAACCGCACCGAAACCTCCTAAACATGACCAGTCAAAAAAAAATCCTGCAAAGGAATAAAGCGGTTATCATGTACAGCATCAGCCTGGCGTTGCTTTTGTTTTTACTCAAATGGCTTGAGCTTCGGTTGATCGTATTCGACCATTTCTTTGAAATTTACATCGGATGCATTGCTGTCCTTTTTACTTCGCTGGGCATCTGGCTTGCGTTAAAGCTTTCAAAGCCAATTATCAAAACCGTAGTCGTCGAAAAGGAAATATTCGTAAACCGAAATGAAAATTTTGTCCCGGACCAATCAAAAATCTCCGAACTGGAACTCAGCAAACGGGAACTGGAAATCTTAAATTTATTGGCTCAAGGCCACAGCAACCAGGAAATCGCCGCAGCCATTTTTGTTTCTTTAAGCACCGTAAAAACGCACAACCAGAATCTTTTTGAAAAGCTGCAGGTGAACAGGCGCATACAAGCCGTTGAAAAAGCAAAAAAGTTAAACCTGATTCCGTAAGGTTTCACACACAGGTATAAATACTCTGAAAGCAAAAAATAGCCGAAAGTATGAGTGAAAAAAATGAAACATCCGCTACATTCGCAGCATAAAAACCATAAAAAATGAAAAAAAACATTCTTGTTTACGGGCTTATTTCAGGCATTATAGTTTCTGTTTTGATGCTGTCTTCAGTTAATTACCTAAGCCATTGCAACGGAAACACAGGCTATGAAACCAGTATGCTTATTGGCTATGCTTCGATGCTCCTCGCCTTTTCATTGGTATTTGTCGGCATTCGCAACTACAGGAACAAATACAATGAAGGTGTAATCAGTTTCGGAAAAGCATTCAAGATCGGAATCGGGATGGTCCTGATCGCTTCAACCATTTACGTACTTTCCTGGCTTGTCGACTACTTTTTCTTCATTCCTGATTTTATGGATAAATATGCCGCGCACATGATCGGCGAACTCAAGGCAAACGGTGCGAGCCAGGCCGAAATTGCCAGCCAAACAAAAGAAATGGCAGATTTTGCAGTGATGTATAAAAATCCGTTCTTTAATGCGATGATGACCTACATGGAAATTTTACCGGTCGGATTGGTCGTAACGTTGATCAGTTCCCTAATTTTGAAAAGCAAAACAGTCAAAAATTAATATAAAAATATGGAAGACCAAAAAAACAATACCGACAACACTACTCCGAAAGTCACCGGAATTGGAGGCATTTTCTTTTTTTCAGACAATCCCAAAGACGCAAAAGAATGGTATGCCAAAAATTTAGGGCTTGAAATAAATGCCTGGGGCTCATCGGGTTTTGAATCCAGGAATATTGACAAACCAGATCAAATCGATTCGCTTCAATGGAGCCCTTTTAAAACAGGAGATGATTATTTTTCGCCATCCAAAAAAGAATTCATGATTAACTACCGGGTTCAGAATATGGAGGCGCTCGTAAGCAAACTCAAAGAAAACGGCGTCACCATACTCGACGACATTGCGACCTATGATTATGGGAAATTCGTACACATTATGGACGCTGAAGGCAATAAAATCGAATTGTGGGAAGCTGTGGAAGAAAGCCACGATTAAAGCATTTTTCAACAAGCATTCCGGAAAAATATGGAATTGAAATCATGGAAGAAAAAATACTATTTACAGAGCAGCAAAAATTCAGTCAATGGTGGATCTGGCTGCTTCTCATTGTACTAAATGTCTTTTTTATTTTCGGAATTAACAAGCAGCTCATCCACCATGAACCTTTTGGAGATCATCCGACTGGAGATATCGGATTGCTTGCCGGATTTGGATTAATCTTATTTGTCACACTACTTTTTTACACTTTTAAACTGCAGACCATTATTAAAGAAGATGGCATATATGTCCGGTTTTTTCCGGTTCAAATCGCCTACCGCAAATATTCGTGGGATAAATTGACCAAAACCTACGTCAGGAAATACAGCCCGATTGCAGAATATGGCGGTTGGGGTTTTAGGGGCGGAATTTCCAAGAGTGGATGTGCTTTTAATGTTTCGGGAAATCAGGGATTACAGCTTGCCTTTTCAGACAGGCAAAATTTACTGATCGGCACCAATAAGCCTGATGAAATAAAAGAAGTGCTGGTTAAAATCGGAAAATACAAAATAGAATAATCAGGCAATTATTCGGCAACGTTCGCGTTTGAAAGTGCCTGGTCCCGGATGATCTTATGCGGATGTTTTTTCGCAAAAGCATAAATCAGCTGCATGATGTATTGATTGCTTCGGTAAGGCGTCATGTAATCCTTCATTCCGGAAATTTTTGTAAAACCCACATCCGAAGCGATATAACCCATACCATAAAAATGGCCGGCTTCAACCCAGATGCAGCTGCGTTCTTCTGCAGATCTTCCTTTGTCCAAGATCCCAAAACTTGGCCTGTTTTCGAGCAAAAAATCGATGGCAGTTGCGATCTGCTCGTTGTGCTGTACAACATCGGGCAAATTTGTATGGTCGGGCTTTAGCAAGAATCCGCCTTCTGCCGGCCGGCCGTATTTGCAAAACCGGTGATCAATGCCAAACTGTTCTGCCAGGCTTCGCAGCAAATGTACGGCCTCATATTCGTTGTTAAAAACCTGTAGGGCCGACTGGAATTTGCTGAGTTTTCCAACTGCGAAATACCGATAGCCGTTGCGGGCTTCATATTCGTAAAGCCCATATTTTGCTTCAAAACGCTTCAACGCCTTATTGTATATTGGCCATAGTTTCTTGATTTCGGAACATTCGAGCAACAGCGCCATCAGTTCTGTAGCACAAACTTCAAACGATATTCCGAAAATATCCCTTAAGAAATGCTGCCTTTGTGGTTTCAGGTTGTGCCCGCTGAAGTGCGAAGCCACACGCTTTTTTATATTGATCGCCTTTCCAACATAAACCACTTTTCCGAACGCATTGTAAAAATAATAGACCCCAGGTTTTTCAGGCAATTTTTCAAAATCCTGAGGCGGCAGGTTTGGCGGCAGGCGCTGGTCCTGTGCAGTTTTTTTAATCATATTCTGCAATACGCCTTCGCTGTCCCATTCAAGCAGTCGTGAAAATAAAATGACTGTGGCATCTGCGTCACCACCTGCGCGGTGGCGGTTTTCCAGACGAATGTCCAGCGAATGGCAAAGGTTTCCGAGGCTGTAGGAACGCAGCCCAGGTTTGATTTTTCTGGCGGCGCGCACGGTACATAATTTTTTCGCTGTCCATTTGAAGCCGCTTTCTTCAAGCTGGTGCCTGACAAATGAATAATCAAAATTGACATTGTGTGCCACAAAAATCCGGTCGGTCAGCATTTGCAGGACTTTTTCAGAAATATCATCAAAAATCGGTGCATCTCGCACCATGTCATTGTTAATTCCCGTCAATGCAAAAATCGGGACCGGGATTTCCTTTTGCGGATTGACGAGCGTTTCCCAGCGGTCGATGATTTTTGTTCCGTCATGAATGACAATTGCGATCTCGGTAATGCGGCTGCCACTGGCATTACCGCCTGTGGTTTCGATATCTACGATGGCATATTGCTGATTTTTCATGGTAAGTTATAACGCAGCGCAGTCGTTCAAAGTATGGCGCTGTTGTAATTTTTGGAGCAGATAAATTTAAGGAAATCTTGTGGGATTTAGAACGAAATAAGCAAACAATTTCCTTTTTTTCACTTTAAATACAAAGGCAAAAACGGCGTTTTTTTTCAAATCAGCGTGAAAGCAAAATCTTGTATTTTCTTCCAACAGGAATTTCGATTCCGTTATAAAGTGTCAGGTGGGTTTGCCCGATGTTGTTTACAAAAGAAGTATTTACGATAAAGGAACGGTGTATCTGTATGAAATCAGCATTGCCAATCGCTTCAGCCATGCCCAGCAAAGTTCCGTAAACAATGAACGGCAGTTTGTTTTTAGTACAGAATAATTTCAGGTAATTTCCTGTACTTTCAATATACATCAACGTATCGAGGGCAATGTGCATCATTCCGCCATTTACCTTGACAGACAACATTTTATCCGATTTGGTTTCCGAAACTTTAGCCTGCGCAGTGCCTGCAAAAAAGGTTCGTGCCTTTTCAATGGCTTTTGCAAATTTTTCGAGTGAAATGGGTTTTAACAGATAATCGATCGCATCATTCTGATACGCTTCGAGGGCAAAGTCAGAATATGCTGTTGTGACAATGGTCAGCGGACGCACAGGCTGCAATTCCATCAATTCAATTCCCGATAAGACCGGCATGTTGATATCGAGGAAAATCAGGTCATACTGGTTTTCATTCAGCATTTTCAGTGCTTCTTTTCCGCTGTAAGCGCTGCCCGAATGTTCAAGATCGTCAAATTTTGAAATGTGCGAAGCCAGTGCTTTGTGGGCTGGCGTTTCATCATCGACGATCAGGCAACGGTATGTAATTCCCATAATTGTAGTTTTATTGTGAATAAACCATTTTCCTTGCCGTAGACCAATTCGTGTTTGAGTCCGTACACTTCAAGCCGTCTTTCAAGGTTACCAAGACCAATTCCAGTTCCGTTTAACCTGGAGCCGACTTCCAGAAAATTATTTTCTATTGAAAAAGACAGGTTTTTTCCGCTAACCTCAAATTCAAAACGGATTTGCGGTTGAAGCGTTTCCCTTGAAAACTTAACGGCATTTTCTACAAGCGGCAGAAAAAACAAAGGTGGAATCTCGATTCCGTCGGTTTCTCCAATGTATTCCTGGTGCACTTCGAGCCGTTCGTTACTGAAGGAACAATATGCTAAATATCGTTTTACGAAATCCATTTCATCCTGCAAAGGCACGAGATTTTTTTTGGTGGCTTCGATCTGGTAGCGCAGCAAATCGGAAAGGTTTAAAATGCGGTCTGGCACGCTCTCAGGTTCAGATAGCGATTCGCCATAAAGGTTGTTCATCGCATTCAAAAGAAAATGAGGGTTGAGCTGCTGTTTTAAAAATGAAAGTTCCGTTTCGATGTTCATTTGTGCTTTGCGGCTTTCTGAAATATTTCTTAAAATCCACAAATGCAAAAAGTACAATGCGGTGCCGTTGCTGATCGCGATGACTGTGAGCAATAATGAAACTTTTCCCAATTGGACAGCAAGTAAAGTTTCGCTTCTCATGTGCACAAAATCATAATAATACTGGATCCCAATGTAATAAAGCGTCCAGTATAATAAAAAAAACGCAATAAATAAAGTGTATTTTTTCTGAAACAATAATTTTCGTACCAAGACCATATTGCTAAAAATCATAGCAATGTACAAAGGAAAAAAGCCTCTTGAAATTTTTACGAAAGTCCATAAAAACTGCCCATTTGTTTCGTCAATCTCGGGATCGGTATCATAAACGCATCCAAAAATAACCAGCAGGCAAACCACGATAATGATGGAATTCCGTATCCAAAAATTCTGATAAAGCCTGATGATGTTCATGCTGCAAAATTAATCCAATAATTTGCTGTGAAAGCCATTGGATCCAAAAAATTACACGAACGCCATTGGTATAATCGAAATGGTCGCGGTATAAATTTTAGCTTCAAATGGAAATATACGTGCTATTTTTGCTGCTTCAATTTGACAGACCTAACAATTCTTTATGAAAATATCCTTTTTATTGATGATGATTGGCTCGTTTCCAATGCTGGCACAGGTTAAAGACAGCACTTCGGTGGCAGCCGGAAAAGAGATCAATGACAAATTTCCGACAACGCGTACATTCGACATCCAATATGACCAATTTGGTTCGTCAGATTTAAAAACCAAAATCATGGGAAATGCTTTTGAAAAAGGGACTGTTGAAAGCCATTCGCGGTTTAAGTTTGCTGCGAATATTCCGCTTTACCAGTCGGCTGCAAAAAGATTTTTCATCACCAATTCCTTCCGGTACAAACGTGAGGCATTTTCATTCGGAGACATCCAAAACGAAACCAGCAGGTACACCAGGCCCGATTTAGACTTTCATTATTTTGCCAATACGGTCACTGCCACTTATTTTTCAAGCCTGTGGAAAAAGCCGGTCATGTACAATGCAAGTGCGACTGTTGATGCCGATCAATATCATTTTCAGAGGGTCAAAGGCCTGGCATCGGCGATCATTGTTCTTAAAAAAACACCGGTGACGACCATTACTGTCGGTGTGATGCTGATCCTCGATCCTTCGTCTATCGTTCCGTTTGCACCGATTGCAACGTATGAACACCAATTCAGCAATTCGCCCTGGAAACTTGATTTCATCCTGCCGCAACGCTTGTTGTTAAAAAGGCCGCTGCTCGAAAACGGACGGTTTTCAGTGGGCACGGAACTGGGCTCTGAAAACTTCTATCTCGCACTCAATTCTACTGCATTTCAAGGAACTTATGAACTCAACCAACTGGAATTGCGTTCGGGAATTGCTTATGAATATGCGATCAGGAAAAGCCTCATCGGCACATTTAAAACCGGAATCGCAAATGTTTTAAGTTCGCGGATTACCGAACGTGGGGAACGCACGAATCGCTATGTAATTGACAACAAACAAGATCCGCAGTTTTACTTTAATATTGGATTGTCGTATAATCCATTTTAAATGAATTTATGAACTTTTCAGAAGTACAGATCATGGAAAATTTAGATCACATACTCATTTTAAAAACAGACATCCGGACTGAAGATCAGGTGACATCGTTAAAGCCCTTGCTTTCAGACCATCCGGATGTGATGGACTGGAGTATTGATGTTGACGATGTTGATTGCGTGTTGCGCGTGGTTTCGGAAACGCTTTCCTGTGGCCAGATCGTAATGCTGTTGGGGAAATCCGGTTACTTTTGCTGCGAATTGGAATAAAACATTAGATCTGAATTGGGATTGGAACTTTTAGGAAATCCAAAAAATCGTGTTTAAACGGAACTCAGATTTATTTTTTGCCCGAAAAATAGATTTTTAATTCCTTACTTTTGGTTTCGAATTTAATCATCCATTTCTTAATGCTGAAATTACAAAAACTTTTTGCGCTGTTTTTTTTCTTCCTGATGTGCTGCAATTCCTATTCTCAGGATAAAACGATTGATTCTTTAAAAGTCGTTTTGCAAAATTCAAAAATTCATGACACGACAAAATTACGCGCCATAAATGAAGTAATGGACCGCAATTATACGCAAGATGATCAGGCCTACTATACGCTCAACAAAATGAGAGGCGATTTGGCGCAGAAAAACCTTAAAAAAAGCAATAGCCCGGAACTGGAAAAAAAATACACGCTTTGGCTGGCTTCTTACAATACGACTTTAGCCAATGAATACGCCAATAAACAGGAAATTGAAAAAGCCCTTGCGTGTTCTGATAAAAGCATCGCCCTGTTCAAATCGGTAAAAGCATATAATGAAATGTATTCTGCAATGATTAGCAAAGCTTCTGTTTATGCAAAATTCAAGCAGGACGAGAAAGCCATACCACTTATTTATGCAGCATATAAATATTTTGAAAAAGACAAGGCAAATCACATCAACGATTTAGCCGACGCCTCGTCTGCCCTGGGCTACATGCATTATGACATGAACCAACATGCCAAGTCCATAACCTATTATAATGACGCCATCCGTTACTATAAAATGGCGTATGCGAAAAACCCGAGCAATGAATTACTGTATGTGATCAGTGTCAATTATGGCAATATTGCTTTCTCGTATTCCCAGCTCAAAAAATTCGACAAAACAATTGAATATTGCGACAAAGGCATTGAAATATCCAGGAAGATCGGAAATCCTACCATGACCGGGATTCTTCTTACGCGAAAAGCGTATGCCCAAATGCAATTTGAAAAATATGACGAAGCTGAAAAATTGTTCAAGGAAGTTTTATCCCTGAAAGAATTGGAATTGGCGAACAATGATGTAGCGATCGCAAATGCGAATACCGGACTGGCAGATTTGTATGTGAAAAAAAAGGAATATGCCAAAGCCCTTCCTTATGCCGATAAAGGTTTTTTCCTGAGTAAAAGAGGCGGCAGCGTTCCACTTCAGACCAAAACTGCCAAAACGATATATGACATCAGTATGGCGACAAAAAATTTCGAACGCGCGCTCGAAATGTATCAGTTTCAGGAAAAGCTAACCGATTCGAGCCAGATTGAAGCCTCAAAAAATGAATTGGAACAACAGCAGCTTAAATACAATTTTGAGAAAAAGGAACTGAATTACAAACTTATTTCCGAAAAAGAAAAATCGGCTAAAAACAACTGGCTGATCGCACTTTCATCTTTGCTTTTATTGATTCTCCTTGGCGGATTTTTCTATTATCGCAACAACAGGCAAAAGCAGGCGATCGCTGTTCTGGAAAAAAACCAGATCAAGCAGAAATTGCTGATCACGCAGATGAATCCGCATTTCATCTTCAATTCCATTGAAAACATCCGAAGCCTGATTTACCAGAACCAAAACAATGATGCCGTCAATTATTTAGGGAAATTTTCAAAACTCACAAGGCAAATCCTTGAGAATTCCAATGAAAATTACATTTCACTCGAAGAAGAAGTCGAAATGACCGAAAATTATCTGTCCATCCAACAGCTTTTGTACAACAACAAATTCATTTTTAGCATTGCAATCGAGGAAAACATCGATCCCGAAAGTGTATTCCTGCCGCCAATGCTTACACAGCCTTTCATCGAAAACGCGATCAAGCACGGCCTGAGCAACACCACTGAAAATGGAAAGATCGACATCCGGTTTTACCTCAAAGAAGCGAAATTGTTCTTTGAAGTTTCCGATAACGGAAAAGGATTTGACAATAGTCAAAAGTCGGGCACACACAAATCACTGGCCATGACCATTACAAAAGAGCGTTTGGTGACCTACACCAAAAACCATGATTTTGTAGTACAAACCGACAATATCATCGGTAAAGATGAAAATATCATGGGCGCAAAAGTGATCTTCGAAATCCCTTATATTTACGAAAATTAATCAGTATGCTAAAAGCCATTGTCATTGATGATATTGAAGCGATCCGAAAAAACCACATTGCGATCATCAAATCGTGTTGCCCAAATATTTCGGTTATCGGTCAGGCCGATTCGGTAGAATCAGGTGTAAAACTGATCCGTCAATTGTCGCCAGATCTTGTTTTTTTAGATGTTGAAATGCCCGACGGCACCGGATTCGATTTGCTCCAGAAACTAAAGCCCATTGCGTTCAAAGTCATTTTCATCACCGGGCATGAGGATTTTGCGATCCGAGCTTTCCGATTTTCGGCGATCGATTATCTGCTGAAGCCGCTTGACGCCGATGATTTGGCCGAAGCCGTAAAAAAAGCCGAAGATTCTTTAGGTAAGGAACTATTCGACATCAAGCTGCAGAATTTATTTGCAAATCTTGACCGGCCGAAAGACCTCCAGAAACTGGTCCTTAAAACTTCCGACCGGATTTATTCGGTCAATATTCAGGACATCGTTTGTTGTGAATCTGATAAAAACTACACGACTTTCGATTTTATCAATGCCCCAAAACTGGTCGTTTCAACGAATCTTAAGGAATATGAAACCTTATTGGTTCCGTATAATTTCTTTCGCACACACAAATCGCACCTGATCAATATGGCCTACTTTGACCATTTTGTCAAAGCCGATGGTGGAAACAAGATCGTGATGAAAAACAAGCTTACGGTTCCACTTTCCGTCCGGAAAAAAGAAGAATTCCTCGTGTTGCTGGAAAATCTGTAACCTAAAATCGCAAAAACGGTCGTATTTAAAAATGCTACGTTTATCTGCTGAAAAGCCGCGTACGTACATTTGCGAAAATTCTTATTTTGCTTTGGATTATCATTGTTTCATTAAAAAACAAAAACCATTCATCTTAAATTCGGCACGAGCTTAGGATTTGTTTTTATTCGATAAAAAATAATATCTTTCACTCATTAAACGAAGCTATCAAACAATTATGAAAAAATTCTATCTTTTATTTTTATCGGTTTTCAACATCGTGGCATTTGCCCAAACGTATGATTATACGTTGTACCATCCAAACAATTCCGGGATCACATCGGCAAATATCAACGATATCAAAATCGATTCGGGCGGCGCATTATGGCTTGCTACTTACGGAGCACTCACGACGTTTAACGGCACTGCATTTACGAATTACACCACTGCCAATTCCCAAATCCAGGCCAGCGACCTGAAAAAAATTACCATCGACAACCTGAACAGAAAATGGATTGCAACCGGAGAAAACGGCGTGATTCTTTTTAACGGATCGATTTTTATAAACTACAGAAGCACCAATTCTCCACTTCCCAATAACGTAATTAATGACATTGCCGTTGATAATTTAAACAATGTCTGGATTGCGACATATAGCGGATTGGTCAAATTTAACGGCACAACCTGGACAACCTACAATACGACGAATTCTGAGATTTATTCAAATACTGTAACCTCTGTTGCAACAGACAGCAACAACAATGTATATCTGACATTGAATGGAATTTTAATGAAATTCAACGGAACTGCATTTTCGATTATTGGCGACCAGGCTTATAAAATCCATAAAATCGCAAACAATGATTTGTATGTGACTACGCAGCAGGGCGGCTATTTAAAGTATACAAATGGCGAAGTTTCAGATGGCCAGTTCTACAACAATTCCTGTATGCTCGACTGCCAGATTGAAGGCATCGATGTAGACCAGAACAATAAAGTATGGCTGGGTTTTTCGCGCGAATGTGCCAATGGTGGTTTGCAGAATTTCACCGATTGCCACAACTACATTCCGGCTGTTGCAGGAGCCGCTTTTGACTATGTGAGCTGCCTGAAAGTGCAAAATTCAAGCACGATTTGGGTTGGGACTTATGAAAACGGACTTGTAAAAATGAGCCTGCATACTTCAGGAACGACTTGCAACGCGCCAACCAATCTTTCCGTAACGAACCTGAATCCGACGTCTGCCACGTTCAACTGGACTGCAGCATCGCCTGCGCCAAACGGTTATGCTTTTGTTTATGCAAACACTAATAATTTTGGAAGCGGCATTACCGGATATACGACATCGACATCTGTTACAGTTGACGGCCTGAACCCAAATGGGGATTATTACTGGTGGGTGGCTTCCGATTGCGGAACAAGCCAAAGCGAATGGACAGCAGGAGGATTTTTTCCAACACCGCAAGTTCCTGCGCCTGTTGTATGTTATCAGAAAGTAAGCGCCGGAAGCGACCACAGCATTGGGCTAAAAACCGATGGAACGCTTTGGACATGGGGAAGCAACAGTGCCGGGCAATTGGGCTTCAGCACAACGATTACTCAAAAAAATGTACCAACACAGGTTGGTGCCGCTTCAAACTGGCAAAACATTACCGCATCAGGAAATGGGACTTATGCCATCAAATCTGACGGAACGCTTTGGGCCTGGGGAAATAATAATTTCGGGCAATTGGGCGACGGAACAACGATTAACAGAACGACTCCAACACGAATTGGCACTGCGATCAACTATGCAAATGTCGGAATCGGACAAAATCATACCGTTGCTGTTAAAACAGACGGAACAATCTGGGCCTGGGGATGGAATTCTTCAGGACAATTGGGCGATGGTACGACTACAGACAAAACATCGCCGACACGCATTGGAACTGCAACCAACTGGAAAAATGTCAGCGGTGGAAGTTTGCATACTGTTGCCGTGAAAACCGATGGTACGCTTTGGACCTGGGGATCTAATAGTTCAGGCCAATTGGGTGATGGAACAAATACGAACAGAAATATTCCTACGCAAATTGGAACTGCAACCAATTGGGATACTGTTGCTGCCGGTGGCGAACTCACTGTAGCCAGAAAAACCGATGGCTCGCTTTGGGCATGGGGAAATAACAACAGCGGCCAATTGGGCGACGGAACCACTGTAAATAAAAATGTTCCCACCCGAATTGGAACCGGCACGAACTGGCAAACTGTAGAGGTTGGGATTTTTCACGTCTTGGCCGTAAAAACAGACGGCACGCTTTGGGCTTGGGGACGAAATGCTTACAGCCAATTGGGTGACGGAACGGAAACCAACCGAACAGTACCAACGCAAATCGGCATTGCAGCCAATTGGAAGGGCATTTCCGGTGATGCATTTCATAGCCTTGGTGTAAAAACTGACGGATCTGTTTCATCCTGGGGTTATAATTTTAGCGGCCAATTGGGTGACGGAACAACCACTGACAGGACAATTCCAACAGCAATTGCCTGTGCTTCTACTTTAGAAGTTGACAATTTTGCTGTGGCCAATGAAATGAAAGTATATCCGAATCCTGTGAATGATGTTTTAAATGTTTCTTTTGATGCTACAATCAGCAAAATCACCATTTACAACATGCTTGGCCAGGAAGTGATTGCAAAATCTGTAAATGCCAAAGAGAGCAAAATCGATGTTTCGGCTTTGCATTCAGGAACTTATTTTGTAAAAGCGGATGCAGGAAATCTAGTGAAAACCTTGAAAATCATTAAAAGGTAAAACAAGCTTCAGACAGAAATTTCCACAAATTACTTCGTGTAATTCGCGACTAAAAAAATGAGCCAGTCCGTCAACACAGTATTTTAGGAAAAAACTCTAAATAAATCAAATCCCAAATTCTTCGTTGAGTCTGGGATTTTTTTATAGGATTTTGTTACATGGCAGAAGTAAGCATTCATGCCGGGGAAGGCTTTGAAGAAGGCAGAAAAACCAAAGAAGATTGGGATAAAAAATCGTGGCGCCAAGGAAATTAAATGATACACTGTAATATCAGTCAGAATCTTCAAACTACTAGATATCAATGTGTGAAAAATCGTGAATTCGCATTAAAGAAATAAACATTTCGTTAGATTTACTTCGACCAATGCCACAAAAATGAAAATTGCCAAAGCCTTTCCTTCAGATCACAGAATTCTATCCGATATTACTTTCAAAGGAAAAACATATTGGAATTATGATGCAGCTCAAATGCAAAACTGGAAACCCGAACTGACTATTGCTTCAGAATACATCGAAGCCCATGAAACCTATAAACTCATCGTTGAAGAAGAGATCGTTGGATATTATTCATTCGTTGAAACGGATAAAAATACCATAAAGCTCGACAATCTTTTTTTGCTTCCGAAATGCATCGGTTTGGGATATGGCAAATTTTTGATGAACGATTTTCTGAAAAGAGCCACAAAAACATCCGCCACAAAAATCATTTTAGATGCTGATCCGAATGCCGAAAACTTTTACAAAACCTTCGGATTTCAGACCTACAATAAATTGGAAACTTCGATAAAAGGCCGTTTTCTGCCACAAATGGAACTCGATATTATGCCATCTTAATTCCTTTCGAAGCAATACAAACTTTTTAACGGCTGATTCTGATCCAAAAAAAAATTAAGTTGCGCTGTAACGAATTGCTGATTGTTCACACCTATTGGACATTATCAATTAAATCCTGGCGCATGACATTTTTCGGGTGGTTTCTCTTTTTTCTTCTGATCCAGATCATACACTTTTTGGCAACCTGGAAATTATACCTAAAAGCCGGCCGCAAAAGCTGGGAAGCACTAATCCCAATATACAATGCCGTTGTATTGATGCAAATCATCAACAGGCCGAAATGGTGGGTCATTTTGCTGTTTCTACCCATTATCAACCTGATCATGTTTCCGGTCGTTTGGGTCGAAACCATCCGAAGCTTCGGGAAAAACAGCAAAACCGATACGGTACTCGTCATTATAACTTTTGGGTTTTACATTGCTTATTTAAATTATAATTCTGAAAAACTGCACTACATCCCCAACCGCGACACCAATCCGAAAGCCGGGATCCAGGATACGATAAGTTCGCTTTTGTATGCGGTTATTTTTGCGACGGTCATTCACACATATTTCATGCAGCCGTTTACGATTCCGTCGTCATCACTCGAAAAATCCCTGTTGGTTGGCGATTACCTGCTGGTTAGCAAAATTCATTATGGCGCCAGGGTTCCAATGACAACTGTTGCGCTTCCGATGGTGCATGATACGATTCCGCTGTTTAAAAAGAAGTCCTATCTGTTTAATGACAAGCTTTCGGAAAACGAAAATTCCTGGGCAAACAAACTGCAATTGCCGTATTTGCGGTTGCCCGGATTTCAGGAAATAAAGCGCAATGACATCGTTGTTTTCAACCAGCCGGCCGATACGCTGTTAGACATGAATAATTTTTCACCCGACCGGAATTATTACAAACCGATCGATAAAAAGACCAATCTCGTAAAGCGCTGCGTTGGGATTCCCGGTGATGTTCTGGAAGTGAAAGACGGCAATGTTTACATCAGCGGAACATTGTCACAGCTTCCCGACAGGGCAAAATTGCAGTTTGCTTATGCGATCAAATTTAAAATGCAGCCTTCTTCGTATGAGCAGATTTCAGCTATTTTAAAAATGTATGACATTACCGACGGCGTTGGTTTTGACCCTGAATCCAGTGTTTACTTTGTACAGGCTACTGCCGAAAATGCAGCAAAAGCGCGAAACAATCCGTATATCGAAAGCCTTGAATTGAAGAAAACCCCGAAAGGCATCCGCGATTCGAAAATCTTTCCGCACAACTCAAAGTACGCTTGGAACACCGATTTCTTCGGGCCAATTTACATTCCGCAAAAAGGAAGAACGATTCCGCTCAATGTTGATGTGCTGCCGCTTTACAAACGCCTGATCACGACTTATGAAAGGCATCGATTGTCGGTAAAAGGGAATGATATTTTTATCGACGGAAAGTTGGCAAAAAGCTACACTTTCCAACAGAATTATTACTGGATGATGGGCGACAACCGTGACAATTCGATCGATGCGCGCTTTTGGGGATTTGTACCTTTTGACCACGTGATCGGAAAGCCGGTTTTCATCTGGCTGAGCATCGACAAAGATGGCAAAGGCCTTAATAAGATCAGGTGGGAACGCATGTTTACTACGGTTTCGGGCGAGGGAAAAGCAGTGTCGTTTTTCTTTTATGTTGTTGGCGCGTTGGCCGTTTATTTCGGATATAAAAAATACCGGAACAAGAAAAGCACCAATTAACATCCGATAAAAATCCAAACCAAATTGCTGTATCGCATAAAAAAAGGCATCCCAATCAGGATGCCTTTATACATTTAAAAATGTTTGTTAGAATTTATATCCCAAACTGATCTGGAACACCTGGTTGTGTAATCCGTCAAAACCAATGTCGCCACTTTTGTTTGTATCGTATAATTTTGTAAAACCGTAAGTGTAACGGCCCGTTGCGAACAATCCCATTTCAGTCTGAAAAGTCAGTCCGCCCGCTACGCCAACGTCAAATTTGTTAGGCTCAAATCTGGTATTGGTAAGATCAATATCTCCGTCGTTAGAGTTTGGATTAAAGTCGAATTCATCATTGACAAGGTAACTGAATTGCGGCCCAACGTCGATGCTTAACCCTTTGGTTACGTAGATTTTTGCTAAAACCGGCACGTTGATGTAATCCAGTTGTACTTCTGCATTGTCACCATCACTACCTTGAAGGTTTTTGACATCAAAGCCTTGTCCACTGTAAAGTGCTTCTACTTGTACCGAGAACACATCAGAAACTGGAATTTCTGTAAATACACCTGCATGGAAGCTGGTTCTTGATTCCGGGTTTTCATCCCCGCCAACCACGTTCGCAAAGTTCACCCCACCTTTCACTCCGAAAGTAACCGATTTGGATGCTGTATTGTCTACTTTTGCTGGCATATTGCCCACATTATCCTGAGCAGTAGCAACTGTTGCCGTACCTACAAGCAATAATGCAGACACTAAAATTTTAATTGATTTCATAGCATTTTTTATTTAATTGTTAGAGTGTCAAAGGTATTTATATACCATGCATGCATAGTATTAAGATATCAGGATAATTTTACACGATTTAAATAATTCTCATTGATTTCTAACAATTAATGCTTATTCAGTATAAAATGTTAATTTTTTTACGCAAACGTTGGTAATTGTGCAATTTTTGACGTTACTGTCTGAAAAACAGCAATTTGATTTTTCCCTTTATTGGATAAATATTTATGGATAAAAACCACATACCACCTGTTTGAGATTGTGTAATTCAAAATATTGAATATTTTTGTGAGCATTTTAAGAAACTTCAACGCTGATAACAAACTGAAACATGAAAAAAACTACCCGATTAAAATTAAACCCTTACAATTCTCTAGTCATGCTGATTGGGATCTTATTCCTTTCGATTTCTAATAACAGCTCGGCACAGTGTGTCGCTCAATTATTGGACGGAACCAGAAATTCAAATGGCAATGGCTACCGTTGGGCCGATGCGTTCTTAGCACCTTGCAGCGGAAAGCTTGAATATGTGCAGTTTTATGCAGTAACAGATGGAAACATAGCAGCAGGAACACTGAAAGTATATTCGGGGCAAGGCGTAACTACAACACCGATCTACACTCAAAATTACGGATCGATGGCGGTAACCGCAGGTGCACCAATCCGGGTTGACCTCACAGGCGATGTAAACCTTACTGCAAATAGTGCCTATACATTTGAATTGTATATAAGTGGTGTTAATATCTATTATTATCCTTCATTTTCAGCTTATCCCGGAGGTGCCGCTTACCAAAACGGTGTTGGAAGTTACCAGCACAATTTCAAGCTGAATGTTATCGGAACGCCGCTTGGAACGGAAGCACTCGAAAGCAACACGGAAATTGCAGTTTACCCAAATCCGTCAAATGGAATCTTCCAAATTCAGGTTCCAAATCCTAAAAAAACAGCTGTAGAAGTTTACAACATTCTTGGTGAAAAAATATTTGCGACAATTTCAGATCAGCAAAAAACCATCAATATGAATCTTTCAGGCAAACCACAAGGAATTTACACCGTTAAAATAAGTGATGGAGAAAATACGGCGGTGCGTAAAATAACGATTCAGTAAAACTCTAAGTATTTAATTTTTATACAGATACGATCATTCCCAAACTTTTCATATTTTAGGTTCGGAAAAAATAAAAATGTAAAAAATATGAAACAGTGAAATTATTTGGAATTTTTTTTATTGGGTTGTTGTTCCCAATTGCGATCACGAGTTGCAAAAATGAATCATTGCAAGACCATAAATCATAAAAAAGCCGCTGACGAATCAGCGGCTTTTTATTTTGCTGATCTTTATCAATACATCATTTTCAATTTCAGGTTTTGCTCTGTTTTAAATTCACCCGAATTTTTAACGGTGTTGTCTTTCGGCTCCTGCTTCTTTTCACCCCAAAACACTGCGATTGCTTTCACGGGATTGTTTGAAAAAGTGTTGTTTGTAATCCCAACCTGAATGATCCCACGCGTTTTGATCAAAATCCCGCTTGGTTCTAAAGCACCGCTATTGCTGACCAAATTGTTCTGAAAAACCAGGTTTCCACCAATGGTCGATTCGTCATAACCGCCGCGGTAATAATCCAGGACGGCATTCTGAATGTTGTCAAATTTGGAATTCCGGATGTAAACAAACTCGGCGTTGTATTCGCCCTGATCGTCATTTTCAGATGCCAGGCTTATACCGTTCTTACAGTTTTTGATAACCGAATGGTCAATTGAAATCGTATCGGCAAATGAATCTTTGAACGCCTTCAAAACAAAATCAAAACCGCTGATTTCGGTATTTCTGATTTTCAGGTTGTAGGCCGAAGCCATATCTTTTTCTTTGGTCGCAAAAGCATTTTGGGTGTTTTCTCCTTTAAGATTTAGGTTTTCTACCGTCAGGTTTCCGTTAGGCAACATTAGGAAAATCGATGAATTTGCTTGCCCTTTGTACAAAATAACCGCAGCCTGTTTCTTATCTTTTGACCTGATCGTAATCGATTTGTCGATAACCAATGAATTGCCGAGGTTGTAAATTCCTTTTTTCAATTCGATCACATTTCCCGGATTGGCTTTAGAAACAGCTTCAGCCAATTCTTTTTCAGAACTGACGGTGATTGTTTTTGATACCGTTTTTTTATTTTCATCAGAAAACCAACTGGCTCCAAAATCTTTCTTGTCGAGCTGTCCTTTGCTTTTGTCAACCGGAAACACCATCGCTCCAATAGCACTCGAATTTGCGCGTTTTTTTCCGAAAAGGTCTTTCTGGATGGTTTCAAAATCAAATCCTGAAAAGACATCAGATTGATTTGAAGTCGGAACATACAGCCAATCGGATTGTTTTGTCATCGAAAAATCTACGGTTTGGATCGCGTCTTTAACATCGCTGTTGTTTGGGCCGTTCATCACATTATTTTTGAACAAAACACCATCGACTTTATCATACGCTTTTATCGGAAAATCATTCGCCTGCTGATTGAAGATCAGATTGTCTGCAACAATTGTCCTGAGCGGCCGCGCCGAACGGATTTCCTGCAACGGCAACACCTCTTTTTTATCCATATTTGCGCCCACGCTAAACTGCCACGGCGCCACACAATCCACAAAAGTGTTGTAAGCAACCACAACATCGGTCACTTGGTTGTAACGATTTTGGGGCGATTTCGGCACGCCGTTCATGACTGCCAGCGCACTTCTGAATTCCTTGCCTTTGATCTTATAAAAATAATTATTCGTGATCCAATGCCCGGAATTGATCACGCGGATACCGCCCATGAAATCTGACGCGTCGTCGCCAATGAAAAAATTCCCGTCGATCGTGCAATAATTCCCATGTCTTAAAACCAGCGATCCTTCGGATTTGTAAAAAATATTATTTCGGAATTCATTGTTGTTTGATTTGTTCGAAATGACTTCCACTTCGCCGTCGCAACGTTCAAAAAGGTTGTTCGACACATTGGTAAAGCCTGGCGCCATTGACGTATAACTGTCGCCCAATTGAATGGTTTCCCCATGTGGCCCGCCTTTTCTCGGCCTCGGCCCAAAATGGTTGTTGACGATCTGGTGGTAATTGTTGGTGTTTTCATTTCCTGCCAAACTCACTAAAATCGTTGGCCCGGAATTCGATTTTCCTGCGATATAACAATGGCTGAGTTCGTTGTTTCGGCCCCAGAATTCAATCCAGTGGTCTTTCTTGCTGCGGTTGGATTGGGTGAAGTCTTTGATGACACAATCGGTAACTTTGCAGTGGTTGGCAATCGTGGTTGAATCCAGTCGAAAGTCGATAACGGTTTTCGATGGCGTAAATCCGTTTTTGAAATACAAGCCACGGACTTCCAGGTATTTTCCACCGATTTTTAAATCGGAAATGCCTTCAATAGTAACTTTTCCAGGCGTTTCTGCACGTAAAATAATCGGAGCTTCATTGGTTCCGTTTCCGAAGAATTTGATTTGGATATCTTTCCAAATGCCATTCGCCAGAATGATTTCAGTTCCCGGAACGGCATTTTTAATTGCGGCATTTAATTCATCCGGATTGTTGACCTTAATGTCATTTTCTCCAATTCCGAAAGAAAAAAAAGCGAAAACAAAGCTTAGTAACAACATATTTTTTATCAGTTTCATTTTTCTAAAATCAATTTGTTTGTTATCATTTTTTGAAACATTAAGGCATTGAGATTCATTGAATATTGTGTTTGCTTAATGAATCTCAATACCTAATGGTAAATATTTTATTTTAAAAATGATCTGTACGAAATGGCGGCGTAGCCAATCCATCTTTGTTAAAAAGCATCACTTTTCCCGGTGCATCGTACCATAAATAGCGGACTTCCTTTGGATTAGAAACCTTTTCACTACTGACTTTTACAGATTTGAAATCATTTTGCAACACCGCAGTAGCCGTATAGAATTTTTGATCGGAACCGGCAACCATAAACCCGCTGATTCCAGATTTTGATGTATCACCAGCAAAAGTCCCGTTTTTAAAAGAAACGATTATCGCATTTCCGTCAGCTTTAATTTTATCAAATACAGGTGCCGAAGAAGTCTCTTGTTTATTACCATAAGTGAGGTTTCCGGCAATTGTGGCCATTCGTTTTCCGACAACCTGTTTGTGGATCGGATGGATATTGTCGTCGGTGCCAACGTCGATCAAAACCGCCATTCCTGTATTTGGAAGTTCGAGCGCCTTTGCCTGCGATTCGCGCACCAAAGGCCAAAGCTGTTTTTGGTTGGCAAGATTTGGCAATTGCGCAAAAATAAACGGATAATCTGCATTCCATTTTTTACGCCAGTCGGTGATCATGTCTTTAAATAAACCGGCATATTCAACCGCATTTTTCATGTTCGATTCGCCTTGATACCAAATGATTCCTTTAATTTTGATCCCAAAAAAAGGCGCAACCATGCCGTTGTATAATGAAGTCGGATAAATGTTTGGATGTTGCCTGAGCGGAACTTCTTCAATCGTTTTGGTTCCGATTTCGTATTTCCATTCTCCCGATAAATCGATTTTACCAGAAGCAGTTTCCAGATACAAAGCCGCGGCTGCACTTCTGAATCCGCCAATATCACCAGTATTTTTGATGCGCATTGTTATTGTATTTTTTCCGACTTTAAATACATCTGCCGAAACTTTATAAAAACGATCTACATCTTTGACATCGCTTTGCCCGACAATTTTTCCGTTGATGTAAGTCACATCTTCATTGTCAATCCTTCCAATGCTTAAAAGCAACTCTTTTTCAGATAAGTCTTTTTGGGATATTTCGAAAGTCCGGTTCACCCAAACCACGCCGTCACTCGGAGTAATTTTAGCCGTTTCCCACAAAGTCGGCACATTCATAATTTGCCATTTTGTTTTGTCGTACGAATCCTGGAACCATTTTTCGGTTGTTCCAATATCGAGTTTATCGGCTTTTTCTTCCCAGGCTTTGAAGTCTTTGTCGTATTTGGCAAGCAATTCAGGAAAGTTGATGTTTTTCATTTCGGCAATGACTTTTCTGGCCGATTCGTGTTTGCCCATAACATCTTCGCCCATCCAGTCTTCAATGCGCGTTCCGCCCCAGGATGAATTGATCAATCCGATCGGCACTTTATATTCCTGATATAAATTGCGCCCGAAAAAATACGCAACAGCCGAAAAACCTAAAGCACTTTCAGGTGAACAGGTTTTCCATTCGCCTTTTTCGATGTCTTTTTGCGGCGTTCCAGCCATCGTTCTTGAAACCTGGAGCAGTTTTATTTGATCGTAATTGGCTTTAGAAAGCTCTTCTTTTCCGTTTAAAGCGTCTTCGAGTTTCCAGCCCATATTGGATTGTCCCGAACAAAACCAAACGTCACCGATGTAAATGTCATCGAAAGCAATTTGGTTTTCTTCGGAAATTGTCATTTTGTATGGGCCGCCGGCTGGCAGTTTTTCGAAATCAACGCTCCATTCACCATTAGAATTGGCTTTAACCAAAAGCGTTTTATTGTTGAAAGTGATCTTTACGGTTTTATTTACATCGGCCCAGCCATAAATCGTGATTGGCGCATCGCGTTGCAGCACCATGTGGCTGGAGAAGAATTTGGGCAGGGAAACTTTGGCCAGTATTGTCCCGGATAAAAGCAGTAAAACTATGGATAGAAACTGTTTCATAACATTTAAATAAAATTATTTCTTTGTAAAAGGCAATCGATATAGAGCGAGAAGTATTTGTTTTAAAAAAATTACTGGTAAAACCTACACAGGATAAAACCATTAAGGCATTAAGATTCATTAAGTGTTGCGTTGTCGTAATAAACCTTAATGCCATAATGGTAGAAAAAAATGTAGACTATCAAACATATAATGTATATCGTATTTTAATAACTGTCTGATTAAAAATAAAAAATCTGACTTCGTCCAAACAAAGAAATAAAGGCTTTTCCTCAGAGCAACTCCTATTCTTAAACATAGAATGCAACTTCTACTAATACAAAATAAACTCATGAATTGCCACTCCTATGAAAAAGCCCTATTTCCGTCCAAACTAACTTAAAACACTTATTTTTTTAAACTTTTGATGATGTCGATGCATTCGCGGGTCAGACTTTCAATTTTTGAGAAATCGAAATTTCCGTCTGCATCTGCTTTGATCAATTTTGAACCGATCCCAACGCAGCTTGCGCCTGCATCGAACCAGCTTTTGAGGCTTTCTGCTGTTGGCGAAACACCGCCGGTAGGCATAATCGTTGTCCACGGTTGCGGTCCTTTGATGCCTTCGATAAACTTTGGCCCATAAATATCTCCGGGAAAAAGCTTAATGATCTCGCAGCCCAGTTCTTCGGCTTTTGCAATTTCTAAAAGTGATCCGCAACCTGGCGACCACAATACTTTTCGTCTGTTGCAAACGATTGCAATGTCTTCGCGCAATACCGGAGTCACTATGAAATTTGCACCGAGCAACATGTACAAAGAAGCTGCCGCTGCATCGGTTACAGAGCCGACGCCGAGAATCATTCCTGGCAATTCGGCAATTGCATATTTGTTCAATTCGGCAAAAACTTCATGGGCAAAATCGCCGCGGCTGGTAAATTCGAGCAGCCGTGCGCCGCCGTCATAAACAGCTTTCAATAGCTTTTTAGCAACTTCGGCGTCTTTGTGGTAAAACATCGGCACCAAGCCTGTTTCCTTCATGACCGTTGCGACTTCTATTCTTGTAAATTGTGCCATTTTATGTTTTTTATCGGGATACTTTTCCTGAAAAATCACCCGAAAGCAATTTTTCAACTTCTTCTTTTGTCACCAAATTGTAATCGCCTTCAATCGTATGTTTTAAGCAACAAGCTGCAACTGCAAAGTTTAACGCACGTTGTTTGTCAAACAGCTCTTCTGAAAATCCGTAAATGAGTCCGCCCATAAAAGCGTCGCCGCTTCCTACACGATCGACTACCGGCGTAACTTCCTGAACTGCTGCGTTGTATATTTTTTGTCTGTCGTATAAAACACCGCCAATCCTTTGATGAGACGCGCTGACGGAATATCTTAAAGTCGTTGCTGCCGTTTTTAAATTCGGGCAAAGTTCAAAAATCTTGTCGTATAATTTCGGCAAAGACGCTTCGTCCTGATAATCCGGATTCGCTTTTTCAATGCCCAACATGAAATAAGCCGTATCGATATCGCCTAAAATCAGGTTGCTGTATTGCAGCATTTTCGGCATCACTTCATGTGGTTGCTTGCCATATTGCCACAGTTTTGAACGGTAATTTAAATCGGTTGAAATCGTTAATCCGAGTTCGTGTGCCATTTCAATAGCTTCTAAGCAAGCTTCAGCTGCGCTTTCAGAAAGTGCCGGTGTGATACCGCTCCAGTGAAACCAATCGGCATCTTTGAAGATTTCCCTCCAATTGATCGTTCCTTTTTGGATCGTTGCCATCGCGCTGTTGGCACGGTCGTAAATGACATTACTGGCACGTGTGCTGGCTCCGGTTTCGAGGAAATACAATCCGAGGCGATCGCCACCTAAAACTATATTTTCCGATTTGACATGTAGCTTTCGCATTTCCTTGATCGCCGAATGCCCGAGTTCGTTGTCGGGCAATCTGGTGATAAATTCGGCGTCGAGGCCATAATTCGCAAGCGAAACAGCTACGTTAAATTCGCCACCTCCATAGGTTGCTTTATAAGACTCGGCCTGGGAAAACCTCAGAAAACTCTGGGTGGACAAGCGGAGTAAAATTTCACCAAAAGTGACTACTTTTTTCATTTTATTTCTGTTTGGATAATTAGCTGAATGCCAATCCACCGTTGATATCGATATTATTTCCGGTTAAGAATGACGCTGCATCTGAGACCAGATAAGCCACCACATCTGCTACTTCTTCTGCTTTTCCTTCTCTGCGCAAAGCAGTTCCGGCAGCTACGTTTACACGCACTTGGTCTTTGGTAAAATCATCGTGGAAACGCGTGGCGATCATTCCTGGATTCAATGCATTGACGCGAATGCCCTGTGGGCCGAATTCTTTTGCTAGTGATCTGGTGTATGTCATCACCGCACCTTTTGAAGCCGCATACATTGATGCGCCAGGGCCGCCGCCGTCTCTTGCTGCCTGTGAAGCAAAATTCACGATTGAAGATCCTGAAACCAGGTAAGGTTTGAATGCTTGCGTTACTAAGAACACCGATTTAAAATTGACATTCATCAGTAAATCATAAAAATTTTCGTCCATTTCTTCGATGGTTTTGCGGGCGAAAAGTCCGCCGGCAACATTAACGAGAATGTCAACCTGTTTTCCGAAAGCTTCTGTCGTTTGGGCAACCATCACATCGATATCGGCTTTTTTAGTCACATCTGCGTAAGCGGCAATCGCTTCTCCACCTGCATTTTTTATCTGGGAAACCGTTTCATTGGCATCGTCAACATTGTCAAAATAGTTCACCACGACCTTTGCGCCTTCCGACGCCAGTTTGATTGATACGGCACGGCCAATATCACGCGATCCACCAGTTACAACTGCTACTTTTCCTTTTAACTTGCTCATTTTTTTATTGTATTTGAAATTATGTGTGTTATTTAAAATTTGTGTTCTACCGGTTCAATTTTTTTGATAAAAAACAGGATAGAAAGTATGGCCAGCGGCGCTAATATGGCGATGATGATGAATGCTGGCGTGTAAGAAACTTTTGTAATTTGCGGAATCAGCCAGTTGATAATGATGACAGAAAATGCTCCGATCGTTCCTGCAAAACCGGCTAATGTTCCTACTGAAGGGCCTTTGAATAAATCGCTTGAAAGCGTTTGTAAATTTCCGATGGCGAACTGGAATCCGAAAAGTACAATCCCAACGATGTAGATGAAACTCATTGAAGTATCGACGAGGAAAATGATGGCTAAAAGTCCAATGAAAATCAGTGCGCAGCCAATTCCAATGGTGATTTTTCTCGCCGCATCAACCGATTTCGTTTCCATTAATTTGCCGCAATACCAGCCACCGACAAGGCTTCCGGCCATTCCGCCTAAATAAGAAATCCAGATCGTAGAACCGATTTCGGCAATGCTGAAACCGAATTTGGAATGCAAATACAAAGGCATCCAGCCTACGAAAAGCCACCAGATTGGTTCTATAAAAAAACTTCCTACGATAACGCCCCAGGATTCACGGTGCTTTAAAATCTGTAAAACACTCAATCCTTTTTCTTTTTCGTTTGATTTTTTGGCGTTGTCTACTTTGCTGCTGGCAACGATTAAATTCAATTCTTCTTCAGTAATCCACGGATGTTTTTCGGGTGTTGCTTTGTTGATGATCAGCCACGGAATCACCCATAAAATTCCGACTACTCCTATGATAATGTAAGTCGATCTCCAGCCGTAATGCCCGAATAAAAAGGCTATTAAAACCGGTGCGATGACGCTTCCTAAAGAGGCTCCGGCATTGAAAATTCCCTGTGCCATCGCGCGTTGCTGGATCGGGAACCACTCGCCATTACTTTTTACTGCGCCCGGCCAGTTTCCGGCTTCACCCAATCCGAGAATCCCGCGAAATAATGTCATTGAAAACAAGCCTCGGGCTACTGCATGAAAAGCTGAAGCCAATGACCATACGACAATCGAAACGGTAAAACCCAATCGCGTTCCGATGATGTCGTATAATTTTCCTGATAGAAATTTTCCGGCTGCATACGTGATCATGAACACATTGAGCATCACGGCATAATCGGATTCGTCCATGCCGAGGTCTTTCCCCATTTGCGGCCACATGATCCCGAGTGCCGAACGATCGATGTAATTAATGACCGTTGCGAAGCATATCAGTGTGATGATCCACCATCTTAATCCTTTTATTTTCATGGTTTAAATTTTGGCTTATCTGAATAAAAAAAGCAAAAAAATCCTGTACCCTGTGTTTTTTAACAAGGTGAAATTGGTATTTTAACTAAAGAAAAGCAATTGTTTTGTATCGATTAGTTATTGAATTTAACCGATCTTTTTATGGTACAACCAACTTAAATGTTGTAACAATATTCATATAATAGTTTGAAATGCTCTTTCATTTTTTGTTTTGCAAGCTGCGTGTCCTGCGCGATGATCGCTTCGTAGATCTCCGTATGTTCTTTAATGATGGCCAAACCGTCGTTTTCCTTTTTATCGCACACGTGGTACTTTTCAAAATTGGTCAAGATTTCTGGCGTAATGATCAGCATCAGGTTGTTCATCGTCGTGTTTCCGCTGGCTTTAGCAATGGCGAGGTGAAACAATAAATCTTCCTGCATCGCGTCTTCTCCTGTCAATATTTTCTGGATGAAAGCGTTTAATGCTTTTTTGATCTGCTGCAAATCATTGTCGGTTCTGCGTTTTGCTGCAAGTCGGACGGTTTTGAGTTCGAGTAAAATCCTGGTTTCTACCAATGATTTAAAGTCGGAACCCTTCAATTCGAGAATGTCATCAATGATTCCGTTCATTGCAATGACTCCGATGTCTGCAACGAAAGTGCCGCTTTGAGGAATCGATTTTAAGATGCCGTAGAATTCCAGTTTTTGAATCGCTTCGCGTACGCTGCTTCGGCTGACTTCAAACTTTTCAGACAGCATGCGCTCAGACGGCAGTTTGTCATTTGGCTCCAAATTTTTGAAATTGATGTAATCCCTGATTTTTGAAATGATCCCATTCACCACTTCCTCATTGTCTTTTTTAGTCAGTACCTCTAAATTCATTGCTGTAAATTTAAATTCAAAATTTGGTTAACCAGATTGGTTTGACAAAAATAGGAAAAAATAGCTTTCATTATAAAATAACTGTTCCCACATTGATGCAATAAAAAATATATTAAAATGCCGACTGTAATCTAAGTCACAGCCAGCATTTTTATTAATTGTATAATGGATTCTGTACCAGGATTCCGCTGCTGACGTTGATCTGCGTTTGCGGAATTGGCAACAATAAATCTTTCGGTGCCTGAAAAGTCACTGAATAAGCAGACAATACCGTTTCTGCCTGTCCGAAACGGATCAAGTCATACAAACGTTGGTTTTCATAAGCCAGCTCTGCCCTTCTTTGGTTCAGCAATTGTGTTTTTGTAATTTCAGTACTCGTCACTGGAGCAACAAATGCGCGGTTGCGGACTTTATCATAATAAAAGATCGCTTGTGCATCGGTTGTCGAATTGGCTGTTCCCATGACCGCTTCGGTGTACATCAGATAAATATCGGCAAGGCGCAACACGATCCAGTCGTTTCCTGACAAACGCGGTGCGGCAGCTGTGTTGACCCATTTCCCGTTTTGTGCTGGTGTGGTCTGGTTGATGTTTGTCAATCTTCTTGTATCCAATGGATCGGCGTTCATAAATGTTGCAAAATTTGGCGTTACATAATTCAGTCCGCCAGCAACGGTCATATTGTAGGAGAAATCTTCGCTTTCCGTAGAACTGTCTGCGGTGTATGGAATTGCAAATAAAATTTCATTGTTTTTCTCCACATAAAAGACATCACGATAATTGGCGCTGAGGCTGTATCCTGTATCGCCTACCAATGCTGTCAGCAGCGGCAAAGCATCGCTGTATCGATGCTGTGTCATGTATACTTTTGCCAGAATTCCCTGAGCGGCTTGTTTGGAAGCGCGCCCAAAAGTTGTAGCTGATTTTAACGGCAGATTTTCAATTGCTTCTTTAAGATCGCTTTCAATCAATGCATAAGCGGCGGCGGCCGGGCTTTTTGCAAAATAACTTTTATCTCCAATTCCGATAACTTTATCGATAACCGGGATATCCCCGAAAGCGCGAACCAGATTGAAATGCGACAAAGCCCTTGCGAATTTCGCTTCTCCGATATAGTTCAACTTTTTGGCTTGGTCAGCCATCACATCGATATTTTTCAATACGACATTGGCACGGTAAATAACATTGTAGTTCGCACTCCAATAGTCGTTTACAACCGAATTTGTTGGCTGGACTTCAAACGTTTCCAATTGCTTGAATTCGCCTTCACCCAAATTTGATTTGGCATTGTCAGAACGCATTTCGGTTAATGTAAATTCCCGCAACGGCACAGCCTGCAGTCCGTCATAAATTGCGATCACTGCACCAAGAATATCAGAATCGTTGTTGAAAAACTGTTCTTCTGAGATGGACGAAATCGGAACCAATTCTAAATCGTCTTTCCCGCAGGAAGAGGCAAATCCTGCCAGCAATAGTGCTAAAACTGTATATTTAATATTTCTCATGTTCTTTATTTTAAAATTCAACATTTAAACCAAAAGAGATCGTTTTGTAAATTGGCGCTGCACCTCTTTGGTATCCGTAAGTCGTTGGCGTGGTTGGCAAGGAACCCGGCCCTGATGAAGGCATAATTCCTTCGGGATTGTATCCATTGTAGTTTTTAGCCATGATGTAAACCAGGTTTTGAGCACCTGCATACAATCTTAATTTTGTGAGGCTCATTTTTTTAACCAGTTCACCATCAAAAGTATACCCTAAGTTAATGTTTCTCAAGGCTACATAAGACGCATCCTGGATGTCATCTGTGGTAAAAATTCTTTCTTTAACAAGCGCTGCATCCGGGAACGACGGAATGTAATCTGCATTAGCATTGAATTCATTTTGCAGGTACTGAGAATCTACATTTCTGACTTCGGCACCGTGTGAACCCTGGACCATGAAACTGAAATCGATATTTTTATACCTGAAAGTATTGTTTAAACTCCATACCAAATCCGGGTTTGGATCTCCTAAAATTTGTCGGTCATTCGTATCGATCTTGCCATCGCCGTTGATGTCTTTCACATAAATATCCTGTGACTGCACGTTGATTGGATATAATGGATTTTTGATATATCCAGGCTCGATTTCGTGGGTGGCGACATATCCGTAAAATGAAGATATCGGATGTCCTTCAAGCGCGATCCATTCTGCCGGGCGTTTTGGGTCGATCACGCTGATCAATCCGCTTGCTCCTGCAAAATCAAGCAACGTATTTTTGTTGTGCGTAAATAATGCTGAAGTGGTCCAGGTGAAATTCTTGCTTTTGAAATTTGTAGAACGCAATTCCAATTCAAATCCTTTGTTTTCCACTTTTCCGCTGTTTACCAATGCCGTGTTGAATCCGGTAACGGCAGGAATCGGAAGGTTTAATAGCAAATCTTCGCTTCTTCTGACATAATAATCGAATGAGATTCCGAGTACGCCTCCAAAAATGCTTGCATCCAACCCTAAGTCATATTCTACGAGTTTTTCCCAACCCAAATCCGGGTTTGAAATGTTGCTTACATTGTAACCGTTTGCCGTTCCTGTTAAGCCTGTGCTGATTGGATTGACCATGCCAAGGTGTGCATATTCCCCAATTCCAGAGTTGCTTCCTGTAGCACCGTAGCTCGCTCTTAATTTCAATTCCCTGACGAATTTGCTGTTTTCAAGGAATTTCTCGTTTGAAATTCTCCATCCAATCGATGCAGCCGGGAAATATCCAAATTTTTTATTCGGGCCAAATTTCGAGCTTCCATCTGCCCTGAAACTTACTGAAAACAAATACCTGTTGTCGTAAGCATAATTTACCCTTGAAAGGTAAGAAACCAGCTTCTCATCTGTTTGTGTCATGCTTCCGCCGCCTGTACTTACGTTTGCTGCAGGAATGGTTGCAATGTAATCATTGGTATAACCTGTACCTCTTAAACTTACATATTCGGTATCCCAGTTTTCCATTGTGAAACCGGCAACTGCCGAAACGTTGTGTTTACCAAAATCATTGTTGTAGCTCAATAAACTTTCCGCAACGGTATGTCTTCTTTCAGTTGAATTGTAAGAAGATGAAGCATCACCGGCATAATTTAAAGTCGCTTTCGTACCCATTCTGTTCTCTTCTTTGATCATTCGGTAATCGCCTCCAAAAGACTGTTTGAAATTCAAATGATCCGTAAAGTTGATTTTGAAATAAGAGTTTCCGAAAATTTTCGTCTGCATGACTTCATTGTCGCTTTCCACAACGTAGGCGTATGGGTTTCCATCGCCGGTTACATTAATCGAAGTGGTTCCGGTTCCTGGTGTATCGGTTGTCAAATCATAATTTGTAAAGAATCGCTCTTCGGCATAATCCCCAATTTTTACATTCGGAAAAGTGACCGGATTTACAAACTGGATCGAATGCGCATCCAAACGGATTGGCAACCACGAACTCTGGCGGATTGCGTTGATGTTTGAATTGGCAAAAACCCTTTGTTTCGTGTAAGAAGGATTCAGCATTACGCCAAACTCTAATTTTTTGACTTTAGTATCTAAGTTTAAGCTGGCATTCAGTTTTTTGTAATTGTCGGTCAATTGCACGCCTTCGTCGTTGTTGTATCCTAAAGTAGAACGGAATTTTGTGTTTTCAGTTCCGCCGCTGATCGATAAACTGTGATCGGTGATCGTACCGCCGTCATACATTACTTCTTCCCAATTGGTATAAGTTCCCAATCTTGCAATCATCGCCATCTGAGGCGTTAATTCGCCATTGTTGTTTTCACGAACATGTTGCGCCCATTTTTCAGGTGTTGATAAAATATTGGTCCTCGGCACCGATTTGAAACCCATATAAGTATTGTATGAAAATTTCGTCGGGCCTTCTTTTCCTTTTTTGGTTGTGATCATGATAACGCCATTCGCACCACGCGATCCATAGATCGAAGATGAAGACGCATCTTTTAAAACTTCAACCGATTCTACTGTGTTCATATCGATACTTCCGAGGAAATCGGCATCGTTGCCCACGGCCACTCCATCCAAAACGATGAGCGGACTTCCGGCAAATGAAATCGATCCTTGTCCACGCACTTTAATTGTTGGCGCGCCACCGGCTGTTGGATTGGTCTGTTGGATATTGACACCCGCAACCTGTCCCATCAACGCATCATCGACACGTGAAACCGGGATCTGATCCAAATCTTTGTTGGTCACTTTAGAAATCGAACCAGTAAGGTTTCCTTTCTTTTGCGTTCCATAACCTACGACTACGACTTGCTCCAATTGGTTTGAGCCGTCTGCCAAAGTAATGTCTAGCGATTTCTGGTTTGTGATTTTTACTTCCTGGGTTGCGAAACCCATGTATGTAAATTGAAGCACATCGCCTGGGGTAACCGAAATGGCATAATTTCCGTCAAAATCGGTTTGCACACCAACCTTCGAACTCGTCACCATGACATTCACTCCCGGCAGGGAGGCTTTGTCTGAACTTGAAATTACTTTACCTTTTAAGGTATAACTGCCTTGGGCAAATGCAGCAACATTAAACAGTAAAATAACAATCAATGAAAGTTTAATCTTAAAATTCATAATTACATTGTTTAGTTTATAATGTTTGGTTTTTGTTGGTCTCAAATTAAGATTTAATCTGAAGTGGTATTTTTTTTAAAATGTGTTTTGAAACATTTTATTTGGTTTTCCAAATTGGATAACCAGTTTGGAAAACCAAATATAGTTTTCTTTTTAAAATAAAAAAGTTAAAATGAATTTTTTTTGCCGAAAAAACTATTGATGCTGTTTTTTTAAACTGATTTTTATCAGAATTCGATAGGAATACAGAAATATTGTTTCATAATAACCAGAAAAAACGATTTCGTTAAAGACCTGTAATTGTTGGTATTTACAACGATATAGTTTGATTATCCCGATACCAAATCATTACTGGAAAGGTTAAAATAAAACGTTGGATCTTTCAAAACAAATTCTATTTGCTCAAAAGATCCAACGCTAAATGATAATTGACTACTGATATTATACCGATTTCATGAAGTCTTCCCGAATCGGACTAAAAACATCAATAAGGATTCCGGCTTCCAAACATTTCGCACCATGCCAGACATGTGGTTTGATGTAAAAACAATCACCGCCTTTTAGGATTTTTGTCTCTTCTCCTACCGTTACTTCAAATTCCCCGCCAACAACATAAGTCACCTGCGCATGGTAATGTTCGTGCATCGGCCCGATTCCGCCTTTATCAAACGATACATTTACGAGCATGATCGTATCGTCATAGCCCATGATCTTGCGTTTTACGCCTTCGCCAACGGTTTCCCATTCAATTTCATCCCCAATCAGGAATGCGGCACTTGATCCAAAAGTTTGCATAATTTATTTTTTATTTATTTGTGGTTTTATAATAAACGCCTGTCCATTTATAAGTCTTGTCTTTTATTTTTAGCTGATGCTTTTTAACGGCGCTATTGTCTTTTGTCGAAAACAGCAATAAGGAAGAAACACCCGACTTATTTTTTATGTTCACTCCTATATAATAAGGATCTTCGTAAACGATTTCCAATGTAGCAATGCTACTCGAAGCATTTACTGCCGATTCCGTAACGGTACTGTAACTTCCGTGCGATTCCAGTACCGATACAAACGTGGAATTTTTCGCGTTCTTTTTCCTGAAAATAATTCCCGGATCGCGTCGCAAATTAAAATTCGGGTCGTTTGCTCCTGTTCTGACAAATAAGACTTCGTCGTTTGGATGTGTTACAGCAGTCAATGTGTAAAAACGTTCCTCATCAAGCCATGAAATTTTTGCATTCGGTTCAGATAAAGTTGCCGAAGCTTCTTTCCATAAATGCTGGTATCCATTCTTTTTTCCGAGCGGCTCAAGCGATTTCGGAGTTTCCAACGAAAAATTCTCCGACATCAATTGCCCGAAATAATAAAACGGCAAATCATATTGGTTGGCAGTTTTAGAATCGACTTGCATGATGTCGAGCAAAAAAGGCCTTTCAAATCCGTCTTCCTGGATCAGCGCCATCGTTCTGTGCAGCGTAGTTCCCGGATAGGCATTATTTTCCTTTGCGCTGATAATTTGTATTTTCGGATTGGATCCGTCATAAAAATATTTCTCGGAAGCGAATTTATTCCCGGTTTCAAAATCGCCGTTAAAATGTGACGTTTCGTTTTGGATCAGTGTATTGTGTGCGATCGTTTGCTTCGCCCAGGTGGTATTTTCTTTCAGGTAATTTCCGCCGCCTTTTTGTTCGATGTTGACAAACCGCGCCAATCCATAATCCTGCAAAATTTCGGTAGCGTTGTGATAATACGAAAATGAAAGTTTGTCATAATGGCCGTGGCTCAAACCCTGGGCGGCATATTTCATGACTAATGTCAGTTCGTCATTGCCTGTTTTATTTCGTATAATGGCGACGCCGCCCTGTTTACCATCGGTTCCATCCGATAAATCAATGGATTTTTTTTCGAATGGCTTGGCCAATTTGTCCCTGATGCCCAATGCCACAGCAATACCGGGGCTATTTAATGAAACGCGGGCTTGTTTTTCGGCAATCGACAACAACGACGGATCTTTTCCGCCAAACAAATACGCGATATCCACAGCCGAAACCAATTCACGCGAATAATACGACATGCCTTTTTGCCCATCGTTCAAAGGAAAAAATTCTCCGGCCGAATTCGTTAGGTTCAATAAAGCATAAACCGATTTGACCAAAATCCCTTTTTTATATTCGAAAATCTTCAGATCGGGCTTGTTGTTCTGCAGCGCTTCGGCAAAAATCAGGAATGGATACATCGCATACCTTTGATAATAAGGACCTTCAGTATAATAGCCATCAGGAGAAAACGGTTCGTCAACATTGGCTAAAAAGCCTGTCTTTTGTCCTTCTTTTCTGATCAATCCGCCGTCGCTGTCTTTCATTCCGGGAGGCAATCCGTCATTTTTCAATCCGTTTAAGGCACGATCTAAAAGTTCGTCGTCATGCAACACCAAAGCGATCATCCCAACAGCTACATTTCCCCACGTACTGTGGTTGTGTACGCGGTTGAAAAATTGCGGCGACCCGATCGAAATAAAATCGGCAAACGGCCTGAACAAATCTTTTTCGAGATGTGCGCGGTCGGTTGGCGAAATAAAATCATACACACAATCGTAAGCCTGGCTCACATAAACCAGCCAATTCGAATCGTTCAGTGCCTGCCAGAAAATTTTTCCACGTGCATAAGAACGCTCCTGCGGATGCAAAGGCAGCGTTGGGTATAATTTGGCATAAGCCAACAACATATCACGAACGTAAACCGCATATTTTTCATCTCCCAAAATCTGGTACAAAACCCCAGCTTTTTCCATGATCAGGAAATTTCGTTTGTGGCGTTCGTGTGTATAACCTCCGGAAAAATCTTTCGGTATCGGGACTTCGATTCCCAGCGCAATTTCGGCATCAACTTCAAATTTTACATCGGCTAATGAAGCGTCAAAAAGCGGTACTTTTCCCAGTTGCGCCCGGATGTCCTTTACGCTTTGCGGAGTGAGCACCAAACTCGGATGCTCCTGCGCAACTGCCATCTGAAACAATAATAATAAACCGAATGTTGATTTCTTGATAAAAGGGATTTTCATAATTTGGATATTGGTAAACCAGTTTGGTTTTCCAAATATATTATTTATTGTTCGAAAGTTTATGAATAATTTAAAAAAAGACATTTGTAAATTTGTTTCTATAGCTACAAAACACCATTGTATGGATGACGATAAATTTATTTTCTGCCTTGAAGCCGTTCCCGATGTTGATGAAGAAATCACAACGGAAACGGTTAAAAACCTCGAAGAATTGGCTTACGAACTCGGAATCGACAGCATTTACAAAACCTGCGACACGATTGAAGGGTTTGAAGACAGCATCAATGCCCTGCTTTATAATGACCTCAATTTTAAAAATTACGAGATCATTTATCTGGTGATGCAGGGCGAGGGAAACAGCATTCAATTAAACGATTACTACTACAGCTTCCAAGAAATTGCAGAAATCTTTGAAGGGAAATTAAGAGGCAAAATCCTGCATTTTGCAAATGAAAAAATATTGGATCTCAGTGCTGAGGAAGCGCAGTATTTTTTGGATATTACTGGAGCTAAAGCCATTTCGGGCTATGGAACCACTTTCCATAAAATCACGAGCAGCAATCTCGACAAAGCCTTTTTCAGTTTATTTGAAGAGGAAGACAATGTCATAGCAATCGTTGAAGCACTGCATCAAAAATATTATGCGCTTTGCAAATTATTGGATTTCAGGTTGTATTATTAATATAACTTATTCGTTTCGTTAATGTTTGTGATGAAACTGCGCCAGGGACGGATTGAAATTTTCCCATTCTATTCGAAGCGCAAATTCAATCGACTTTGTTAAAAGCTGCATCGATGTGGGCTTTGTGATGTAATAATTGACGCCTATTTTCTTACATCGTTCAATCGTAACCGGATCACTTGCAGTACTCAAGACAACAATTGGAAGATTTTCAAGCAATGCAAACGACCTGATTTGTTCAATATAATCGTATCCTGAAATACCTGGCATATTCAGATCGATAAAAATAATTGCTGGAAAAGGCGGCGGATTGTGTAGTGCGAACATTAGTTTGTCACCAAGATTGAATATCTCAATACGAACAAGAATATTCCTTGCCGCTTCTTTAAATATAAACAGATCATCTTCGTCGTCATCTGTATAAAAAATCGTTGGAACAGTTGTCATCAGAACGTTGAAGCAGGAAAGGCTGTGAGAAACCAAAATACAGATTTACTTCGGCGTAAGGTACTCATTATTAATCAAATCCATAAAAAATAAAAGATTAATAATGGGTAGCCCATCTTTATACGCAAATATCTTATAATTGTCGAAAGATTAAAAAAAATCATATAATAAATCGGACACAAAAAATTGGAAATTAGTGTTATAAATCCAACTACAAATTATCCAATATGAAAATCAAAGTGTACCCACTGTTAAAACCAATCTTCTTTTGTGCCTTGTTGTCAATCGCATTTGGATGCAAAAAAGATCCGGCTAAAGACCTTCCCGAAAAAAAAGCAAACGACAGCATCGTTTCCGAAAATAAAGATGCCGATTTAAAACCAGTTGGCCCTGCGCCTGAATGGGGAAAAAATATCAAACCTGAAATGGCCGTTGTCATTGAAAAACTTGTAAGTCTTGGCGGTAAACCAATTGAAACGCTTGACGCCAAAGAAGCACGTTTGCAACCCACGCCAACCGATGCAGTAATGGCCGTAATGAAAGACCACAACATGACCATGCCGTTGCCTTTATGCGATACCATCGGGAAAGACATTCCCGTTACTGGTGGCAAAACACACATCAGGATTTATACTCCAAAAGCGGGAAAAGCACCGTTTCCGGTGGTTGTTTATTATCATGGCGGCGGATTTGTGATTGCCAACATTAATGTGTACAATGGAGGCGCTCAGGGACTTTGCGAACAAACAGGTGCCATCGTCGTTTCGGTGGAATATCCAAAAGGACCTGAGAAAAAATTCCCAGCCGCACACAATGTGGCTTTTGATGCTTACCAATGGGTACTCAATAATGCCGCTTCTTTTAATGGAAATCCAGCTAAAATTGCCGTTGCCGGAGAAAGTGCAGGCGGAAATCTTGCAGCAAACGTCAGTATGATGGCGCGCGATAAAAAAATCATGGTTCCGTTGTATGCGGTGTTGGTTTATCCGGTTGCCAATAACAATATGAATGCTGAAAGCTATACCAAATACGCAATGGCGAAACCTTTGAATAAAGCCATGATGGGCTGGTTTGTAAAAAATTATCTCGCGAATGAAGCGCAGGCAGCCGATCCGCGAATCAGTTTGGTAAAAGCAAACCTTGCCGGATTTCCACCAACATTAATCATCGGCGCCGAAATTGATCCGTTGCAAACCGAAGGAAAATTGCTTGCCGACAAACTAAAAGCTGCAAATGTCGATACGGAATATAAATTGTATGACGGTGTTACACATGAATTCTTCGGAATGGCAGCTGTAGTTCCGCAGGCGAAAGACGCACAGGGACTGGCTGCTAAAAAATTAAAATCTGCTTTAGGTTTGTAACTTACAACAAGCCTTTACACAAGTATTCAAAATAAAACGGAGGCTTTTTGTCTCCGTTTTCAATACCAGAAATCATGAAATACACTACAATATTTTATTTAACGGCTGCAATCTTGCTTGCAAAAGGAAATCCTGCCCATTCACAAAAAGGAATTCCGCCGAAAGATGTCGTCAAGATCAATACGACAACCACTTATGCACAACATGTCGACTTCACGCCGGATTTGGTTAAAAACCTTAAAGTTCCTGCTGGATGGGAAGTTTCCATAGCCGCTTCCGGACTTGGAAAACCGCGCATGCTTTTCTTCGGAAAACCCGGAGAATTGTATGTAACCAGACGAGATGCCGGCGATATTTTATTGCTGACCGATAAAAACGGCGACCATAAATATGACGAAGTCAAAACCGCTGTAACCGATTTCAAAGGCGTTCACGGAATTACCATAAAAGAGGGCTGGCTTTACGGCTGCAACAACAACGAAGTGCGCCGCTATAAACTCAAACCGGACGGATCTGCCGACAGTGATGCCAGAGAAATCCTGATCAACGATTTGCCTAGCGGCGGGCAACACTCCAACCGCACCATTGATTTCGGAGCAGATGGCCTGTTGTATATTACCGTAGGAAGTGTATGCAACGATTGCGTGGGCGATAAAGAAACCGCGACCATATTAACTGCCGATCCAAAAACATGGAAACGCGCTATTTATGCATCGGGACTTCGAAATACAATTGGTTTCGACTGGCATCCGCAAACTGGCGAACTTTGGGGCGTTGACAACGGATCAGATTTTAAAGGCGACACCTGGCCGCCTGAAGAATTGAATCGACTTGTAAAAAATACAGATTACGGATTTCCATTTGCTTACGGAAAACGGGAAGTAGACAAAACCCGCGAAGATCCTGTTGGCACAACCAAAGAAGACATCGCAAAAGCTTCTGAACCTTCTGTAATGGAATTCCCGGCGCACTCCGCTCCCATCGATTTTAAGTTTTTTGGCGCGGGAACGCCGTTCAGCGGCGATGCGCTCGTGTGCTGGCATGGCTCGTGGAATGCAACGAATGTCGTTGGCTACAAAGTCGAACGAATTGCGTTTAAAAACGGACAGCCTTCCGGATCACAGGATTTCCTTTCGGGATTTCTGATCAATAATAATAAAGAACGTTTCGGCCGTCCGTCGGGATTGGCAATTGCAAATGACGGAATCGTTTATATTTCTGATGATGCCAACGGAATTATTTACTGTGTGAAACCAACTTCAAAAAAATAAATCATGAAAATCATTATATATCCGATCATGGCGATCGCAGCGTTATTTGTTGCGCCGTCCCATAAAATTGAATTTGAAGCGCCCGAAAGTTATCCCGAAGGCGTCACATTCAATCCGAAAAACAATAATTTTTATGTTTCGTCAGCAAGGCTTGGAACGATCGGCGAGGTATCTTCTGATGGAAAGTACAAAATATTTTACCAAAGCCCGGAATTAAAATCAACTTACGGATTAAAGGTCAGCAACGATCAAAAACGATTGTTTGCCTGCGTTGGCGATGCCAATTACAGCAAATTCAAATCGCCCGACACCGATAAAAAACTCGCGCATTTAATTGCAATCGATTTAAAATCAGCAAAAAAAGTCATGGATGTAGATTTATCGGGATTGGTTCCAGGAAAACATTTTCCAAACGATCTGACATTCGATAAAAGTGGAAATACCTATGTGACCGATAGTTTTGCAAATGTCATTTATAAGGTATCTCCCGATGGAAAAGCATCGGTTTTTGCAAAAAGCGATTTGTTTAAGACTGAAGGTGTCGGACTCAACGGAATTGTCTGGAATCCCGGAAATTTTCTGCTGGTTTCAAGCAGTGGCGCAGGAACTGTTTTTAAAGTTGATGTTGCAAATCCAACAAATATCACCCGTGTAGAATTGCCGCAGTTTTTTATGAATGCTGACGGACTTTTACTCAATGATTCCAGCACATTGACATTGGTACAAAACGGCGGAAGCAATCGCATTTACCAACTGCAAAGTACAGATAATTGGAAATCTGCAAAGGTAAAATCAGCGACGAAATATGAAGACCGTTTTGCTTTTCCATCGACTGCAACAGCAAACAAAAATGAGGTCTGGGTGATGAACGCAAAATTCAACGAACTGAATGACAGCACCAGTGTTCCGTCAAAAAAATTCAGCATACAAAAAGCAGATTTTGTGGACATGAAATAGATCTTTTGCGGCTATCCGATTTTTCGGTTGATGGCCGCAATATCTTTTTGCATGCCGCTCAAAATGCCCGAAAGATTGTCCGGGCTGATCAAATCAGATTTGGAATCATCACGCCCGATGTGCGCCACATATTCCCAGATTTCAAGAATATCTGACAGTTTGATTTCATACGGATTGTAAATGATATTGTCCGGGGCAACCGTCAACGATTCTGCATTTTTGCTGCTAAGCCTTTTATAAGTAATGCCTTCACTGAGTGTAATCAATATGTAGGTCTTCTCTTTTTTGATCTCGCCAAGGTTATCGACATATTTACCGATAACAAAACTGAGATCATTGTGTGGCGGCATCGAATCTCCTCCGACCGGAAAAGCCCGGAATTTACCAACGCCTAAAAAAGGCAGCGAAATTTGCTGTAAATTTTCAATAAATTCGGGATCGGCATAACCAGTAAGGTAACCGGCACGCGCTTTATGCGGAACGATTTCAATAAAATTATTCCCATCGGCATCGACCGTTATGGGAAGTACGATTCGGTTGTCGTCGAGTTTCAAAAGATTGTCGACGTTGAGTTTCCGCAAATCGATAGTCAGCAGCAAATCAATGCTGATATGATAGAAACGCGAAATCAGCAACAGGGTTTCTGCTGGCGGCGTATTTTTTCCGTACTCATATTTTTTGTAGCGTTCACACGGGATCTGCAAACCGTTGGCCGCTTCCTGCTGGGAAAAATTTCGCCTGTTTCTCAAATACTTAAGGTTGTCCGAAATGTACAGCATATGTTAAAGGGATTTTAAATCCCTACAAATATAATTAATTTAGGGATTTAAAAGCCTAAATTTGAAATTATTTTATTTATAGTCATAACACACTTAATCATAACATCATGGCAGTCGCGAATGAAACAATCGCCTTGCAGCGGTTTCTGGATGCACAGAACCAAACCTATCTCAAAGCTTTATCCGAAATCAGGTTTGGGCGCAAACTGACGCATTGGATGTGGTTTGTTTTTCCGCAACTCAAAGGCCTCGGCCACAGCGACACAGCATTGTTTTACAGCATCAGCGATCTTAAAGAAGCAACGGCTTTTTTGTCGCATCCGGTTCTTGGTAAACACCTGATCGAAATTTCGCAGGCGGTTTTGAATATTAAAGAAAAATCTGCAAATGAAATATTTGGAAATCCGGACGATCTCAAACTTCGCTCGTGCATGACTTTATTTGCCAATGTTTTGAATGCAGATGTTGTTTTCCAACAAGTACTCGATCACTATTTCGGTGGAAAGCAGGACGAACAAACATTGCGTTTACTCCTTAAAAAAAAATTGCAACATGATACTGTTTGAAGACACTGAAATCTTTACATCGGGAAACCGCGGTAAAAAAATATTCGACCTGCCCGATTGCGATTTGATACTGATTGACCAATTTATTGATAAAGAAGCATCAGATTATTATTACAATACATTGTTGGAACAAACCAAATGGCGCGAATATGAAATGGAGCTTTTCGAGAAAAAAGTAACCGCTCCGCGAATGGTTTCCTGGTACGAAGAACCGGACAATTCAGAAATAAATGTGACAAAACAGGAATTTACGCCAGATTTGCTCGACATCCGAAAAAAAGTAGAAACCGAAACCGCGCAACATTTCAATGCCGTGCTTTTGAATTTATACCGAAACGGGAATGACAGCGTGGCGTGGCATAGCGACCATACGGATAAAACCGGGATCAATCCAGTAATTGCATCGGTCAGTTTTGGGGAAACGCGCCTGTTTCGCTTGCGGCACAAGCATCGGAAAGATATCCCGCAGGTCGAAATTCCGTTGCATCACGGTTCGTTTTTACTGATGGCAGGAACAACAAACAGTTTCTGGCAGCATCAGGTTCCGAAAACCGCTAAAACTATTTTGCCAAGGATCAACTTAACTTTTCGGCAAGTACAAAAATCATTGTAATTTAAATCTGTAATTTGCGTTTGAAATGTAACGCCATCCAAACCAGATGATTCAATTCAATTTGAGGTATTTTTTACTTGCCGCTTTGCTTTTCATAACTGAAGTGCTCATTGCGCTTTATGTTCATGATGATTTCATCCGGCCTTATTTTGGAGATTTTTTAGTCGTCGTTTTGATCTATTGCTTCGTAAAATCTTTTTTGGATATTCCTGTACTGAAAACTGCCATTTTCGTTTTGCTGTTTTCATTTGCTGTTGAAGCTTCCCAATATCTGAATCTTGTCGGAATACTTGGGCTTGAACATTCCCGGCTTGCAAAGACAGTACTTGGGAATTCTTTTTCGTGGTCGGATATCTTAAGCTACATCGCTGGAATTCTTGTCGCAATCTTCATTGAAAACGCTGTCCGAAAACGAATCCCAGGCATAAAAAAGTCCCAGTAAAGGGACTTTTTCATTTTCTTCCGAACCGCCGTGTTGCTGACCGGATTCCGCTTTACGCGCCGGCGTTAGGTTTACACATGTACGAACGGGTGGAAAGTACATGCCCAACTACAGCCTCGTCGACGAACTGACACCCGTCGTCTTCGTATCGGGAGAAAATTTTTTTCGTTGTGTTGCTTTGTAAAATTAGGTACAAATCAGTTCTGAATTTTATAAAATTCCGGACATTGCTTGCACGATCGAACGAATGTTAATAAAAAACCTTCCATCTGCGGAAAGGCATAAATTACAGGGAACTTTTTTTGCATAACTTCGGTGCATCAACCACAACCTAAATATGAATCCAGACATTCGGGCTTATAACGGTTCACAAGCTGAAGCCGATAAAAAAATCTTCGAATTGCTGTGTATTGAAATTGATAAAGCACTTCCTGAAGCAAAAAATAAAATCTGGCACCGGCATCCGGTTTGGTTTTTAAACAGTAATCCGGTCGTGGGCAGCAAACTCAAAGACAGTGTGAGGCTAATATTTTGTAGCGGACAGACTTTTGAAGAAAATGGCCTTCATCCGAAGCGCGCTACAACACAACTGAAAAAATTAATATTGAAGATCTTAAAAACTGGCTCGTCAAATCCCGCGACATCCAATGGGATTATAAGAATATCGTAAAAAGAAAAGGGGTTCTCGAAAGACTAAAATAATCTACCAAAAAATAATGAAACAAATTCTAAAAAACCTGATTTTTGCCGTTGCATTTATCACCGGCTTCAGCAGTATCGCCCAAACAAAAATTGACTCTTTAATCCAAAAGATTGACAATAAAGACGTTTATCTTATTTTTGCACAAAAAATGTCACCAAGAATTTCCGGAAGTTTCGGAAGTGAAATGGTTTCCATCGGAAAAAAAGCAACCCCGGAACTCATCAAAATCCTCGATGACCACAACAAAGGAATTGCTGCCCATGTAATTCTTTCAAAAATATACAATTGGGAAGAACCCATTTGCTGCGATGTAATGAGCGATGGAAGAATCGAAATCGTGTTCCTCAACGGACTCAAAATTCACATCGAAAACAACAATTTATCTGCGACAGCTGAAGACCTGAAAGCCAACAAGGCCAAATGGAAACAGTACACGGAAACTTAACCTGCATAAATCTATTTTTCTCAATCCAATTTAAAATACCTCTTAGTGGCATCGGAACTTACCCATAAAAAATTTTACGGCCTTGACCATTTGCGGGCTTTGGCGATAAGCTACGTTTTTTTGTTTCATTATTTTATCATTAGCAACGGACAACCACAATGGTTGCCGGGCTTTGCAAAATTCGGCTGGACCGGTGTCGACCTGTTCTTTGTCCTGAGCGGATTTTTAATTTCATCGCAATTGTTTTTTCAAATCAAACAAGAACGGAAAATCTCTTTTAAAATATTTTTCCTTAAACGTTTTTTCAGGATCATCCCTGCATTTCTGGCCACCGTCGGAGTGTATTTTTGCATGCCGTTTTTTCGGGAAAAAGAAGCTTTGCCGCCACTTTGGAAATTTTTGACTTTTACGCAAAACCTTGGATTAAACCTGAAAGATTTTGGCACCTTTTCGCATGCCTGGTCGCTTTGCGTGGAAGAGCATTTTTATTTGTTCCTGCCCATAATCCTAATTTTCCTTCAGTTTTCAAAACTTTTCAAACATGCTTACTGGCTTTTATTGCTGTTGTTTTTGTTCGGATTAGCAATCCGGTTTTACAGTTTCAATCAGTTGTACCTTCCGGAGATTAATGGTGAAAATCCCTGGATGTATTGGTACAAATACGTTTATTATCCAACATACAACCGGCTTGACGGACTTTTGGCCGGAGTGGCGATTGCGGCAATTCACCGGTTTTTGCCAGCAACATGGGGTAAGATTTCAGCTTATGGAAATCTGGCATTGGCATTAAGCCTTGCGGTTTTATCAGGCGCTTATTTCCTTTGCGAAGACCAGCAAACTTTCAACGCGTCGGTTTTTGGATTTCCTTTGATTGCGTTTGGTTACGGACTGATGGTTATTGGCGCGATCAGCCCAACAAGCTTTATCTACAAATGGAATTCAAAGGTTACGACGTTCATCGCAACACTTTCTTATGCCATTTATCTGACGCATAAAGGCGTGATCCACATGACACACAAGCTTCTGGAAAACGTCCATTTAAATTCTAACCTGATGCTGGTTATTTGCATCGTTTCCTGTACAATGGCAGCCATATTGTTGAATTTTGCAGTCGAAAAACCATTCATGAAACTGCGTGACAAGCTGCTGGCCTAACGCCTTTCCCCAACCTGCTGGCGCCACATCGAATAGTACAATCCTTTTCGCACCAATAGATCTTCATGAGAACCGGTTTCAGATATTTTTCCTTTTTCGAGTACATAAATCGTATCGGCGTGCATGATCGTTGACAGTCGGTGTGCAATGAGGATCGTCATTTGTTTGCGCTCCAGTGAAATGTTTTTTATCGTGCCCGTAATTTCTTCTTCGGTAAGCGAATCCAATGCTGATGTGGCCTCATCAAATATCAATAGTGGCGGCTGTCGCAGCAAGGCTCTGGCAATTGAAAGCCGCTGTTTTTCACCACCCGATAGTTTCATGCCGCTTTCGCCCAACACGGTATTGAGTCCATTCGAAGCTTTGGCAACCAATGCAGTTGCTGCCGCTTTTTTTAACGCCATCTTGATTTCATCATCGGTGGCAGCTGGATTCACAAACAACAGATTGTCTTTAATTGTCCCGGCATAAAGTTGTGTGTCCTGGGTCACGAATCCGATTTGCCGTCGCAGTGGATTGTACCGGATCTGGCCTGAATTGATTTCGTTGAAATAAATAGCACCGGCATTCGGCACATACAAACCCACCAGTAATTTCACCAAAGTCGATTTTCCGGAACCCGACGGCCCAACAAATGCAATGGTTTCTCCAAGCCGGATGTCAAATGAAATGCCGTCAATTGCGTTGTATCCGGCAGTTTTATGCCTAAAAACAACATTTTCAAACCGAAGCGATTCCAATTTGCCTACCTCAACAGAATTTTCGGGACGCTGCTCGATCGGCCTTTTCATCAAGGCGTCAAAAGACCTGAGCGACGCATCGGCTTCGCGGTACAATATGATCATGTTGCCGAGTTCCTGAAGCGGTGTGAATATCGCTGTTGAAATAAATTGCATCGCAATGAGTTCGCCTGTTGAAAGCACTTTCCTGAAAATCAGCCACAGCAAAATGAACAAGATCGACTGCTTGAGCAGGTTCAGCATGTTGCCTTGCAAGAACGAAAGAAAGCTCACTTTCCTGGCTTTCAGCATTTCAAGCTTGTAAATTCTTGCGGTTTGTTCGTTAAGCCTGCGGATCTCGGCAAATGTGAGTCCGAGGCTTTTGACGAGTTCGATATTGCGCAAACTTTCCGTGATCACGCCCGCCTGCCTGTCGGTTTGCCTGTTAATGGATTTTTGGATCCCTTTGATTTTTTTGGATACCAATCCCGTCAGCGAACCCAATAAAACGACACCCACGAAAAAAACCGGAACCAACAGCCAGTTCTTATTGATGCTGTACCACAACAAAAAGCCCACGCCGATCAGCGACGCATACAACACATTGATAAACGAATTGATGAATCTTTCGGCGTCGGTTTTAACTTTCTGAAGCACCGATAAAGTCGTTCCGCTCCTGCTCTCTTCAAATTCCTGATAGGACAACCGCAGTGTTTGCTTTAACCCATCGTTAAATATATTCATCCCGAATGCAGCCACCGCTTTGCGCGTAATGTAATCCTGTGCCGCTTTGGACAAACGCGCCAATATCGCAATCCCGAAAGCGAGTGCAAGCCATTTGGTGATGCCTTGCATGAGTTCGTTTTCGGGAAGATTGTTTTTATTTGTCGCATATTCGTCGATGATTTTCCCAAAGATCACAGGATCGACCAAAGTCAGCAATTGGGCAGCAGCCGCTAGAAGCAGAGAAAGGAAAACGAGGTTTTTGTGCGGACTTAAATATTTCCAGAGTATCTTCATTTCAATTTTATTTTAGCAAATAGGAAAATCCGTACCGGTACTTTTAAAAACAGGTTGAAATTTATTTAATAAAAGCAGGCTAACAGATTCTACAATCTATTAGCCTGCTTTTATTTTTTCGTAAAAGATTTAAGAGAATGCTTTTACCCCGGCTTCAGCCACCGTTTGGTCGTCATCGACGGTACTTCCGGAAACGCCAATGGCGCCAATAAGTTCACCATTAGCATCCTTAATGACCACGCCTCCGGGAAATGTAATTAATCCGTTATTTGAATGCTCGATCTGAAATAAAGGCTGGCCAGGCTGCACCAGCGGACTCAGTTTTTCAGTATTCATTTGAAAAAAAACCGCAGTTTTTGCTTTTTTGATCGCGATGTCTGCTGAACCCAGCCAAGCGCCGTCATTGCGCACAAATGCTACGAGATTTGCACCGGCATCAACTACACAAATGTTCATTTTTGTTCCAATTTCTGCTGCTTTTTCTTTTGCAGCCATAATGATGTGTTCTGCTTGTGAAAGTGTAATGTTCATAATGATGTTATTTGTTTTTTTAAATATATAGTTGGGTTTTTATAAATCCATCTTTGAAAGATACGTTTCTCATACCAAGTTCCGATTACAGCATTTTAGCCGATTATTACACAATAAAGCAAAATATCAGCTTTAAATTTTAAGAACAGCTTTCCTGATTTGCTATACCATCATGGCCTTCAATCCTGGAATTTTGCGTCAATTCATGAAAAATTTCCTTGTAGCCTTCGCCCCAGCTTTTCATCGCACGCAGTACTTCGAGGACGCTTTCGGCATTTTTAGTCAGCGAATATTCTGATTTTGGCGGAAGTACATTGTAAATTTTCTTTTCGACAATTCCGTGTAATTCCAGTTCAGAAAGCTGTTGATTTAAAACCCTGGCCGATGCCTGCGGAATCGATTTGTGCAGTTCAGAAGGACGAATAATACCTTTGCTGATGTTTGCCAGCAAATTCGCTTTCCATTTTCCGCCGATGACTTCAATGGCAATGTTGAGTCCGCAACTCAGGTCTTTCGGTATTTTTTTTTCGTACATTTTCTCAGATTAAGCTACAGCAAGTTACATCATTCAGTCTTATGGATAAAATTATCCGCTACTGATAATTTTCGCCCTGCTGTTTACAGTTCCCAATCTGTGCGATCTTTGCATGATCTTAAAACCATATATGATGAAAAACGCCTTAAACAATGTCACGAAAATTTTGGTCTTTTTAACCATTGCAGTCCACCTGATGTTTTTTTTGATCGAAGCCATATTCTGGATGCAGCCCGAAGTGTACAACAGATTGCTTTATTTTATCGAAAATCCCGTTGCTTTGGATTATCCGCTACAGGCGCTTGTGCTCAAAAAACTTTTTATCAATCAGGGATTTTATAACCTTTTTCTGGCCATTGCGGGTTTAAATGGCCTGCAACTTCTAAAAAAAGGAAAATATGAAACGGGATCTGCCTTAATATTGTTTCTTTGTTTTTCCGCAACGGTTGCCGGGATCGTACTCGCATGCAGCACTAAAGCTTACATACTTGCCTTTTTCCAGACCATGCCAGGAGCGACCGCATTTGCCCGGTTGTATCCGTTGTACAGGAACGAAATGTCTAAATCATAATTTATGGAGGCCGATAAAACAGCGTTGATTCATTTTTTAAAGCAAATCCAGGTCATGTCTGATGCGGTGGCGGTTATTGCTGCTGCAGATTTTGAGCAGGTTTCTTACCAAAAAAATGAATTGTTGTTGGCTCAAGGCCAAATTTCCAATGATTTCCTGTTCCTTGAAAGCGGATTCATCAGGGCATTTACACTCGACACCGAAGGCAATGAAGTGACAACAAATTTCTACAAACCCAACACGATCGTTTTTGAAGTCGCCTCGTTTTTAAAACGAATCCCGACAGCCGAAAGTTTTCAGGCGCTGACCGACTGTACCGGCTGGAAAGTGAATTATGACACTTTTCAGGTATTGTTTCATTCGATTCCAGAATTCAGGGAATTTGGCCGCGCCAATCTTGTAAACGGTTTTATAGCACTGAAAGAAAGAACGCTTTCAATGATCAATCTTACAGCAGAGCAGCGCTATGAAAACCTCATCAACAGCCGCCCCGACATTTTCAGGAATGCTTCCCTGAAACACATTGCCTCTTACCTTGGCATTACCGATACGTCGCTGAGCAGGATCAGGAAAGAATCAGCACGAAAATAACCTTTTTGATTTCTTGCCAAATGGTAGGCTTTGATGTTTTTTTACAAACGTCCTTTGTATGATAAAAATCAACATACCATGGAAAATATCCCTTTTTACATTTTTTTCGTTTTCGGACTTACAACAGCCGGCGGCGGTTTTTTGTTTTATAAAGCCACAAATTATTCCAAAGCATTTCTGATCGTTGCCTTGTGCTGGCTGGCTTTTCAATCGTTTTTGAGTCTGTCGGGATTTTATTTGATTACCGATGCATTTCCGCCGCGTTTTCCATTATTGGTCATGCCAACGATTATTTTAATGCTGTTTCTGTTTTGCACAGAGAAAGGAAAAACGTTCATTGACAGCCTTGACATCAAACGCCTGACGCTATTTTCAATCATCAGGATACCGGTTGAATTTGTGCTTTTCTGGCTGTTTGCATACAAAGCCGTTCCGGAGATCATGACATTTGAGGGACGGAATTTCGATATCCTGTCTGGGATTTCTGCGCCGATTGTGTATTATTTCGCCTTCGTAAGTCAGAATCTGAATCGCAAATTGTTGCTGGCGTGGAATTTTATCTGTCTCGGATTGCTTTTAAATGTTGTCGTTAATGCGTTGCTTTCTGTTCCCGGAACGTTGCAGCAATTTGCTTTCGACCAGCCCAATGTCGCGATTTTGTATTTTCCTTTTGCACTGCTTCCGTCTTTTTTAGTACCATTGGTTTTATTTTCTCATTTGGCTTCCATCAGGCAGATTTTCATTGAAAAAAACTAACCTCATAGCGCATTCTTTTTATGTATTTTCATGAAATCAATGACTTCTTTATACCTGTCGCTCCAGGGAAAAATATATTGTAAAATCATTGGAACATGGCTTTTATTCACAGAAATCGGTTTCACTTTTGGTTGAAAACCGTGCAGGCGTTTTAAAAATCGCTCATTGGCAACTTTAATTGACGGATAGGTTTTTTGTCCGATGTAAATTAAAAACGGCGGCGCATTTTCATCTAAATAATAGACTGGCGAAGCGTTGCGCCAGCCTGATGGATCTTTACCCCAGGTAACATCATAATTATTTGTTTCCGTTGGCGGATTTTCTTCTAGATAATTTTTCATATCAAGCCCGGCAGCATCATTTAGGATGATTCCCGAAATGGCGCCAGGTTTAATACCGTATTGCGGATCAAGAGTAGCCAAAGCTGCCAAATGCCCGCCTGCTGAATGTCCGGTAATGTAAATTTGCTCAGTATCGCCACCGTATTTCTGAACATTTGCTTTTGCCCAAAGTATCACTTCTGCAACTTGCCGAGTCATCATTTTATAATCTGCATCGGAACTGAGCGTATAATCTGGAATGATGGTGACGATGCCTTTTTTTGCAAAATTTCGTCCGAAAAAACCATATTGGTCTTTATTTCCGGTATTCCAGTTTCCGCCGTGGACAAAAATCAGCACTGGCATTTTTTTATCTGAAAGTTTTCTTTTTGTAAAAATGTTGAGCTTGGGCTGATTTGACTCTGTTTTTAGATTTGCAGAAATGTAACAGACATCTTTAATTTTCTTTGAAGCGCAGGAAGCCATCAAAAATAAAGTAAGCAAACTAAGAATTGAAAGTCGGATGATCATAATGATTCGTTTGTTATGATTTACGAAAGTTGCCTGCCGATAGTTTCCGTAAAACCTTGTAGTAATTGTTTCAAAGTTGATAAACATTTCTATAATCTGAATAACATTTCGATATTCAAATATTGCAAGATTCATAACACATGGTGTAAATCTTTGACAATCATTTTAACGAATTTCACATTTATTAAATTTCGTTACCGATTAATCAGCAAAAAACACTTTTTCTTAACTGTGGATTAACAGTGTTCCTATCTTTTAGTCTGAAATTGCATCAGCGAAAAAACAATTGAATCTATGAAGATCTTAAAAAGCATCAACCAGTTCAGAAGGGTTTTCATGAAAAAGCTCACCGGAAACATCGGACGCCAAAAGCAAGGTTTTTATCCTGTATTGATCAGCAATTCAAGAGCAGTAAAAATCCTGATTTGCAGGCCAAATGCGCGACTCGGGAATTTATTGATGCTCACGCCATTGATCCAGGAAATCCGTCAGCATTTTCCCGGATGCACGATCGACTTATTCGTAAAGGGAAGCCTCGCTCCTGTCATCCTTAAAAATTATCCTGAAATCGGAAACATTATCGAATTGCCGGCAAAGCCTTTCAGCCATTTATTTTCTTACATTTTAAAATGGTTCAAGATCAGGAAAAATAATTATGATCTTGCTATAAATGCGACTGAAAACTCCTCTTCGGGAAAGCTTTCCGTAATGTTTTCACGGGCAAACCACAAGATTTTTGCCAATGAAACCGAAAGCCTTTCAGCCATTTTTCCAGATGCTGTGCACATGGCGAAAAACCCGGTCTATACTTTCAGAAGGTATTTTCCAATTGCTCAGGCAAATAAAAGAATACCGCCTTTAAACCTTAGACTCAACGCTTTTGAAAAAGCACGTGGCAAAGACATTTTACAACATCTTACCGGAAATTCTAAAAAAACGATCTGCATCTTTACGTATGCAACGGGCGAAAAGTGCTATCCCAAAACGTGGTGGATGCCTTTCTACCAAAGTCTTTTAAACGAATTTCCGGATTACCATATTGTCGAGATATTGCCGGCGCATGATGATTCGCAAATCGATTATAAAGCACCTTCGTTTTTCAGCAAAAGCATCCGTGAAATTGGTGCGGTGATATCGAACGCCGAACTGTTTATTGGTGCCGATAGTGGCATGATGCATTTGGCGAGTGCAGTAAACACACCGGTAATCGGGCTTTTTTCTGTCACTTCTGCCGAAAGGTACAAACCATATAACGATTACAGCATTTCAGTCAATACCAACGAAAAAACGACGGAAGAATTGGTTCTGTCAATAGCAAACGTTTTACAAGTGAAGGCTTCAGACAGGCTTTTGAAGCGTCAGTTATGATTCAGATTAAATGCTGAAGTTTTTCCAAATCTGCAACAGCAGTAAATTTTGACAGCAGCATTTTTAATTTCGGATTGATGTAAGTCTCGCAGAATGGCTTTTGTGGATCATTGAAATAATAATTTAACGCTTCGGGATTGTTTCTTTTAAAATCCCTGAACGGAAGTACTTTCGTAATGATTTCGGTTTCAAAATCCTGCTGAAGCGTTTCAATGGTCTTGGCTGCAATTGCCGCATCTTTATCGGTAAATACATAAACCGCCGACCGGTATTTGCCGCGCATCGAATGCACTGAAGTCGCGCTGTGCGTATGCAGATGAATGGAAATCAGGACTTTAAAACCAATCGTATCTGGATCAAAAGTGACGATTACGCCTTCAGAGAAAGTGTCATTTTCCCCATCCGAAGCAATCCAGCCTTGTTCGACAGCAATTACGCCTTTCAATGCAGCGAAAACCGCTTCGGTACACCAATGACAGCCACCGCCGAATGCCGCTTTTCTAATCATGATTGTTTCTCGGATTTGATTTTTTCTTTGTATAATATTCTAAACTTTTGGAGTTTCGGATGGATGACAACTTCGCAATATTGCGCTTCGGGATTGTTCGCATAATAATCCTGATGGTCGCTATCGGCTTTGTAAAATTGTTCGAAAAGTGCAATTTGGGTCACGATATTTTCACCAAAAGAAGGCTGCATTTCTTTCAAAACGTCTATTGCTCTCTGTTTTTCATCAGCATTTCTATAGAAAATGATACTTCGGTATTGCGTTCCTACATCGGCGCCTTGCCGGTTGGAAGTGGTCGGATTGTGCGTACTTAGGTGTATGAGGATTAAATCTTCAAACGAAATTTCATCTGGATCGTAAGTGATTTCAATCACTTCGGCATGTCCGGTCATTCCGCTGCATACTTCCCGATAGGTAGGATTGCTGATGTTCCCGCCGCTGTAACCGCTTTCGACTTTTTCAACGCCTTTCAGCTGTCCGAAAATGGCTTCTGTACACCAAAAACAGCCGCCGCCAAAAGTAATTTTTCGGGTCTTGCTGCCGACTTTTTGCAACGAAACGGCGTTCATGCAATAACGCAATCCTGACGGTGCCGGGCCATCGGGAAAAACGTGGCCGAGATGCGCGTCACAGGTGTTGCAAAGTGCTTCAATGCGAACCATCCCGAAGCTGATGTCTTTGTGATATGCCACTGCATTTTCAGCCATAGGTTGCATGAATGACGGCCAGCCGGTGCCGCTTTCAAATTTTTCTCCGCCATCGAATAATAGACTTCCACAGCAAATGCATGCATATTTTCCAGGTTCGAAATAAGAACACATCTCTGAACTGTGCGCGCGTTCAGTGCCTTTTAACCTGGTAATGCGAAATTCTTCATCGGTAAGTTCCTGCTTCCATTCGGCAGCTGATTTTACGACTTTATGATCGGGAGCCGGATTGCTGTAGTTTGCAAACCGGATGATGTCAATCCATTTCAGCATTGGAATATTTTTTGAATCGGTTAAAATTACGGCAATTGTTAGAAAAAAGGAAATCTGAAAAGAGGCAATTCACCTCAAGAGATTGCATCAATCTGCAATTGTTATCCGGCCACTTTTTGCAAAACCGGACTGTGGAACAGTTTTTTAATCAGGCGTTGCAAACGGTCGTTGTAATCTTCTATAAGCCAGTCTTTGTAATTCTTGCTGGCTTTGTCGATGGCTTTTACATATTGCTTGACGCGCCATTCAATTTCGGGAGCCAGGGCTTCGGCCAATGCCAGTGCTTCGCTTAAAGTTTCTGCATTTTCAAGACACATCAACGCCTGTTGCCTGATTGAAAACTGGATGACGCGTTTTGGTTTCAGGTGGTGTGCGGCAACATCCTGTAAATTCCCTTCGATGTCAAAAGCCATTTCGAGCGTATTGGGAAAGCGCGCGCGAAGTTCGGCTGAAATGGCATGAGATTGCACTGCTGAACCGCTACTGGTGTGGTATTGCAACTGTGCTGCATAATCGGCAGGGTTTTCAAAAACAAACTTCCAATCCACCGGTTCGTGCCACTGGCCAAAGCGCTGGATGTTGTTTCCAATGTCTATGATCGTAAAGTTGTTTTTAGATGCCAACCGCCTTGCACCGCGCCCGATCATTTGATGGTATAGCGTCACCGATGTCGTCGCGCGGTTTAAAATCACCGCCTGCACCGTGGGTTCATCAAAGCCAGTGGTCAATATCGAAACCGATGTCAGCACCGCCCCTTTTGTCTTTTTGAACCATTTCAGGATTTCTTTTCGTTCTTCGTTTGGCGTATGGTTGTCGAGGTGCTTTATCGGGATTCCGGCATCAGAAAAAAATTCGGCAACTTTTAATGATGTGTCGATTCCGTTGTTGAAAATCAGTGTTTTACTGCCTTTTACTTTGCTTTCGTAAGCTTCCAGTAAAAGTTTTAGCATCGCCGGGGAACTGTACAATTCGTTAGAGGAACTTACGGTATAATCACCGTGAATTCCGGTTTTGAGCGTGTTGAGTTCGACTTCATAGGCGTGTGACATTGGCTTAGCCAGAAATCCGCCATCGATCAGCGACTGAATGTTTTCTCCGGTTACAAGCTCGTTGTAATGCACGTTCATCGGAACCGAAACATCAGAACTAAAAGGCGTTGCCGTTACCCCGATGACAAAAGCATTTTTGAAATTCCCGAGCAGTTTCCTGAACGAATTGTGATGCGCTTCATCGATGATCACAAGCCCGATGTTTTGCGTCTGGATTTTTTTGGACTTGATCCTGTTCTTTAAAGTTTCGATCATGGCAACATAACAATCGCTTTTGGGATCTGCCTTTTTCGATTTGCTGTTGATGATCGCATTTTGAACACCCGAATTCTTTAAAGTTATTGCTGTTTGCCTGCAAAGTTCTGCCCGATGGGTTAAGATCATGACTTTGGAACCGGAAGTTTCGATGAAGCGTTTTGCAATTTCAGAAAAGACGACTGTTTTTCCGCCGCCTGTTGGCAATTGGTATAGAATCCTGGAATGCTGGGGAAGCGTCGCTATTTTTTCGAATAGTATATTGATGTCTCTTTCCTGATATGGATAAAGTTTTTTGACGGCAGATGCTGCTTTCATTTTAAGTGTTTTGAAAGTCTAAATTACCATATATAGACACATCAGAATTATAGCATTCTGGACAAATTTTACACCATTCTAAATTAAAGTTTTGCTTTTAACATTCCCGCAGCTTTGGTGTAGCCGCCACCGGAACCATCGACAAAATGGATGTGGCTTTCTTCTAGATTCCTGACATAACACGACATGATAGATGCGCTGCTGATGTGCAAGCCGTAAAGGATCGTTCCTTCATTTTCCATTTGATCGAGCAATTGCTGCAAGGCTTCGCGCTGTATTGCCGTTCCCGAAATGACCGTGTTGATTTTTCCATCAATGACCAAAGTATCCGACATGTCGACGAGCGTTTTAAGGTATTTTTTTCCTTTTGTTGTATTGAAATAAATGTAGCCGTAAAGTGACACAAACCATTCGCGGATGAGTTCGATCCATTTGATGCTTCCTAGCCTGGCGCGCATTTCTGCACCCAAACGGTTGAATGTAGTTTTGAGTTTGAGTTTGGCGACCGAAATGGGCTGCCTTTTTTCGGGCGTTCCATACAAGTCATCGATTTTTTCGAGGATTTTTTTAAATGCTCTGGATTGCTGCGAAACTTTACATGCGACGACTAACAAGGTAACGATTTCCTCTTTGTTTTCCGGTGGCGGAATTTCGTCCCAGCGGCATTGCATGCCACTTAAATCCAAGTCAGTCGCGATTGGTGTACCTTTTGAAAGCAGGTAATCTTCGCCTTTAATGATCTGTTCGGCATAATTGAGTCCGTTGCCAAGTACAATCGGAATTGAAAATGCAGGCGCACTGCTGAATTTGGCGATCCTGATCTCATGTCTATTGGCATAAACCGATTCGACAGTGACACTTCCCACACGAAGATCGAGACCGGAATTTTCAAAAGTATTTTTCTTATACGCCAGCAACGCATTGGTGACTTTATCGATCAGCACTTCGGGAATCAGGAAAGTCGCACCATCACCACCGAAAAAAAATGGAACGGTAATGTTCATCGGAAAAGCAATATTGAGTACCGAGACAATGCTTCCGGTTGCAATCAGGTTTACTTCTTCATGTTTTCCCTGCAAAACGGCATTTGTTGAACCTTTGATATCGGTAATCACAACATGCCATTCTTTCGGAACATTGTAAAATAATTTTTCCCTTGAGAAGAGTTCGCCAAGTGGTATTTTATTTGGATGAAGATTGGAATAAAACTGGCTATTGTTGGTAGGCATAAGGTCTTTTGCATGCTCGTTGAACTTCTAAAGTTACTGAATTTGATGGATTTTCCGATGCGCGAATTCCGTAAAAAAGCAAAAGCGGTAAAGCTGCAAAAACTAACAAAAATCGTATAACGGTTGGCAGTCGTCATTTTTTGAACTTTACATAAATAAATAAATTTAAATTTACAGTCATGAGCAACGAAAAAAATATCTCGGCATTGAACAACCTGATCGAAATCAACAACGACCGTGTTGAAGGTTATGAAACCGCTTCAAAAGAAACTGAATCGGCAGATTTGAAAAGCCTTTTTTCAGAATTGTCAAGTACCAGCACCTCAATCCTTAGCGAATTGCGTTCAGAAGTGAGCAAACTTGGCGGTGAGCCGGAAGAAGGCACAAGAGTAACCGGAAAATTTTTCCGCGCCTGGATGGATGTGAAAGCGGCATTGACCGGAAACAACCGTCACGAAATTTTAGCTTCATGCGAATTCGGTGAAGATAAAGCGCAGGAAGCTTATGAAGATGTGTTGTCTGACAGCGATTCCGGACTTTCATCAGAGCAGGTGTCATTAGTTAGGGAACAACAATCCAAGTTGAGAGTGGATCACGATAAAGTGAAAGCACTTCGCGATGCTACTGCAGCATAAAATTAATTAAAGCCTTTGAAATTCAGAGGCTTTTTTTTAATATTAAGCTTGAAGCTATTGGCATCTGCACTCTGCATCAATTTTTTGCGTGTTGTCCTTCACAGTTATCCGATATAAATCGAAATGTTTTTAAGCAGATCATTGGAGTGGTTGAAAATCTCATTTATGCTTTGAATCCTGCTGCGGGTTTCAATTTTATGTTTGCTTAAAATACCAAGGTATTTTCTACGCTCATTATTTAAATAAAGCCTGCAGATGGTTTGATAGCGATCGTCTTCGAGCAAAATCGCTGTGTAGCCTTTCATGGTTTTGTAGGTGATTTTTTCAGGCGAAAGCCTTGGTGCCAAGATTTCTCTGACAATAGATACGGCTTTTTCAGCCTCAATATTTTCCATAATGATCGTATTAGGGTTAATCATTTATTATTGTAAACTTGGGGACTGTAAAAATCGTAAAAGTTATTGGGCTAAAACTTATATAATTTGTATTGATATTTACACGATTTCAACATATAAGAAAAGCCTCCGATAATATGGAGGCTTTTAAAATTGGAGGTTTTAAATATTTAATTCAATAATATTTTTTGTGTATAAATTGCATTTTTATCAGATGTAGCCTGAAGAATGAGCAACTGATTTTTTATGCTTAAAGCTCCTGTGTTAAACTCCTTTGCATTGATATTTTGTTTGCTGAAAATTAACTTTCCGTTTAAATCGAATAACTGTACAGCTTCAATGGTTTCGGTAGATTTTATGAAAACCGAATTATTGTCAGAAAATGCAACCGTATTTTGCTGCATTTGATAAATATCATTCATAGCAAGCGTTTCATTTAAAAATCTGATTTCAAAACGATCGTTAAAAGTTCCCGTTGCAGTTGTAAAATTGTAATTTCCCGATTTGATATTGTGTACCGCATTCAGCAGTTTGTCCACTAAATAAATTTCCTGTCCGTTAAATAAACCTTCGTAACCGTCTAATGCAATTGTAAAAGTTCCTGCAACTGTTGTTGAATATCCCAACGGAATTACCTGCTCATTGTGAAACGGAAGGGCAAGTCCCTGAATCACGAGATTTTGATTTTCAACAATGCTGTAAAAGTTTATATAGGTGTTTCCATTTACCATCAATCCGTCGTATTGCTGGTCGTAACCATTGCTTGCTCCATTTGCATATCCGATCAACGTTTGCTTGAAAGCGCCTTGTTCGTTCATCAGATTCAACCAGAAACGATTGTCCTTTTCCAATGCCTGCACCGGATTTGACGTTTTGTAAAACTGTGTATTGTTTGTTTTGATACGCATGCTGTTTTTGAAAACGGCAGTTCCTGTTGCAAGTGTTTCTACAAAAAACGCCTGGCCTGCTGCAATATTTCCGGCGAATGCCGCTGAAGTAGCACTTGTTTTTATTCCACCAATTTTGTTGTATGCCGCATAATCAGCACTTGAATATCCGTAAGTGCTCACTCCGTTTTGTTGGATCGGCGTGGCATGCGTCCACAAATAGATTGTCCCGTTCAAGAAACTGCTGTTATTGGCATCATTCAGAAAAGCTTTTGCATCGATCGCTGAAGGATACGGATTTCCGATAAGGTTCATTGCCGAAACTGATTTCGTTACCGGAACTGAAATGGGCCCATTATGAGGTTTTCCTGTAAAAGAAGCATTGAACGGTGCAGCTACCGTATCTGAAAAACTCGCCGGTCCTCTAAGGATATATCCTTTTCCGTTTTCCATGGTTTCTGCACCGTTTTCGATCACGACCCAGGCACCGTTCAGCGGATTGAATTTGTAGAATTTGTCAAACCTTGTCTCAGGACTTAAATTGTACAGCGTTTGGTTTTCAATTGGAGAAGACCAATACACGAAGTCGTATTTTGTTATCGGACTCGTTGTTCTTTTCATTGTAAAGGCACCCGTTGCTGAAAGTACATCTTTAGAATCTTCTTTCACCTGAACGAAACTTCCGCCATGTTCCACGACAACATTTCCATTGATGGTCGCATCATTCTGGATTTCTACGTACTGATCTTTGTTAATTGTCAGTATTATTCCTGCATTCACAACAAGTTCACAGGCAGCGATATTTCCCGAAGCAGTTGAATAGTTGGCTGCAATAATCGCTTTATAAGCAGTTGTCGGGCTGCCGTTGTTCCAGCTGCTGCCAGTCCAGGTTGTTGCATTGCCACATTTTGCTGCTTCAAATTCATCTGCTCCAAAATCCGGCGTTGCAGTACTTCGGGTTTCCAAATCGATATCCAAAAGTATGGTTGTAATTGGTGTCCCAAGGTTATCAAGTGTTGCATTTCCTGTAGTTGACAGATGTAAATCTGTTGCAGATAAAAAAACCGGAAGCAAATTGACCGAATGTGAATCCTGTGTCGTAGCGGTTTTCCAATTTGACAAAGCCGTCGCGTTGCCGCCGAGATATCCAATATATTGTGTGGTGTAATAATCATTATAATCGATTTTTGCAAAAGCCGAAGCCGACACAGCCGAATAAATCGCGTAACGTGCAGCGCCAGAAGTTTGCGTGTTCATGAAAATATTGTTCACAACATTTAGCGCTGAACCTGCTGCAATGTAAAAGGCCGCAGAAAATCCGCTGTTCTGGTTGTCAACCATTTTTACGGTATTGTAATAAATTGAAATTGCCTGTCCGCTGTTGATGCAAATTCCGAATCCGTTATTTGCCAATCCGCCATTTCCCTGTGCGCGGATATTATTGATAAAATTGTTGTATACTGCTGTGTTATTTCCAGTTACAAAAATTCCGGTACTAGATGCAGATCCTGTCGTTTCTTTGATGTTGCTGATTTTATTTCCGAAGATTTTTCCGTCGCTGCTGCTCCCATCGGTGTAGATTCCGCCGTGGATCGGATTGTAGTTGGTCGTCGTTTTCAGGATTCCGTCAATCGTATTGTTACTGACTGTGTAGTTTTTGACATTGTTCAGGTAAATTCCAACAAAAGATTTATCCGGATCTGCGGCAGCTCCAAAAACAGAATTCATAATTTTCCAGTTCTGCGTTGTTGCATTTCCAGTAATGTAAATACCCTGGCCTACTTTGGTAAAAGTCACATTATCAATAGTATTGTTTGAATTTGCCGAAGTTGCAGCAACGGCATCGACAGCAGTTCCTCCTGAATAAATTCCGATTGAAAGATCACCTGTAATACTTTGCTGACGGATATTTAGATTGCTGATCGTATTATTTAATGCGCCGTTTGATGTGCCTTCATTGGCAAACCAGATCACGCTTTTTTTGGAATATTCCAAACCATTGGTATTTACAATTGTCAGATTTTTAGAAGTCGAATTGTTATTGCTGCCATTAATAAACACGTTGTCAGCACCGTTTAATTTAATTACCGATTGCGTCGACGTATAGGAATTGATATTATCAGCCTGGATGAGCACCGTTTTTCCAGCATTCGGCTTGATTGTAAACGTATTTGTTTCGCTAGTTCCAGTAAACTGGTTGATTGCAATCGGGAAAACTTCACCTGATGAAACGGTATACGATGCGTCGTTCAAAAGAAAAATTACAGGCCCCGAGACACCAACAGTGTTCAGTTTGTTTACAGCGTTGGTTAAAGTGTTAAACGGTGCCGCCTGCGAGGCACCAATAACGTAATTTCCTGAAAGTGGCTGTGAAAACCCGGAGATTGAAAAAAGAACAATTACAATAAAAAACTTCTTCATGATTACAAACATTTGATATAAATAGACCCGAATAATTTATTTGAGCGGGACAAATGTATATACAACTGTTGGTTGGAAAACCATTTCAAAAAGGGTATTTTTGAACTTTTCGATGAAGCGCAGAAAAGGCATATTCAAACACAAAAATCGCCGATAAACTGCAAATTCAACGAAAACGTTTGCGGTATTTTATCGTCATAATTTACTGATTATCAAATGTTAAAATTGAATATTTCGCATATTTAAGAAAGTAATAATACAAAAACAGGAACATATGCAATGCAGGAGATTGAATAGAATAATCGTTAATTTTCAAACAACGCCTTTTCTATTTTTGCAGAAGCTTCTTCACAAAAGTCAAGTCCGGAATAATCAGGATTGAAACCGCCAATGTATGGAACTGCCATCATGTAAATGCGCGCATTGTAAGCACCAAAGGCATCCAATAGCTGAAATTTATCGTTGATCGCAATTCCCGAAACTTTCAGGTAGTAAGAACCATCTGAATCTTCCACAACGCCTTTATTTCCATCCGATTTTTCTTTGCTGCCGTTTGCTGCCGACCTGAATTTCAACCTGGCCGGACTCGCAGTTTTATTTTTTATCAGGCTTTTGAAAGGCAATTCTTCGTACGACAAATGCGGCTGTCCGACACAATCGATAAAAGTTTCAAAAAATACCGATTGGCTTTCGCCCGATTCATCGGTGTAATGGTAAACGATTCCGCCTTCCTTTTGGGGTTCAGCTTCGCCATCAGGGCCAACGGCAATAATGTCTAAAACCCCGGCCTCGTGCAAAGCGAGCAATTCGAGACACGAACTTTGCGGAACAAATGCGATGACGATCGAAATGAGCGGAAGCAATACTTTATGCAACCGCTGCATGTCTTCGGCAGATAAATGTTTGGCCGGATAATTCATCGCAAAGCTCAAGATCGCGAGCATTTCTTTCCAATAAACAGATTCATGCCTTTTGATCGATTTTTCGGCCTGCTGGTATTCGGCTTTAAAAAGCTGGAATGGATCGAGCTTTTCGCGGAGTTCCATCATTTCATCTACAAAAGCTTCAATATCCAGGTCTTTGACCCTATTGTAAAAGGCTTCGTCCTTTTCGCGCAGCGGTGCCTTAAAATCTTTTTCGAATACAAAATCAAGCGATAAGAATCCGTTGTTGGCTTTGATGTGCTGTTTGATTTCGTCTTCGGTAAGCAATGAGTTGTTTTTTAGGTGCGGATCGTCAAGGTGGAAACGCACCGCAGGAAGCAGGCCGCTTCTGGAGTGCATGATGATTTTAAAATCGGGGCTTTGTTCTGAAATGGTGAATTTCAATTTTCCGTCAGCTTCGTTTTCGAAAGCACCGTTTTGCCGCGCCAATGTCCGGATTGCATCAATTGCCGTTAGCGACGCGCCTTTTATCGCAATCGTATGGTTGAATTTCCTGGCGAGTTTCGATGGCGGATAAGGCGAATCGAAATATCCGGGAACGATGCCTTCAAATTTTTGTGGCCATGAATGTCCGGTGCAAACGATGACTTTATCGAATTTCAATATAGATTGGCCTGAAATTTCAATCGCCGTTTCATTTGATTCGGGAAAATCGATAATGTCGGTGACCGCGCTGTTGAAATGAACAGTAGTTGCAATGCCTTTTTGTTCAGCCTGTTGTTCCAAGAGCTCAAATTGCCCTTCGAGGTATTTTCCGAAAAGCAATCGTGGCAACACCTTATATTCGTTGAAATGTTTTGAGTCGATGTGAAAATCATGCAACAATCCGGCCGGAGCCGTTTGCAGCCATTCTTCAATTGAAGTAACGATTTTGGGGATTTCATTGTCGGAAACATTGGTCACGTGCTCTGCATTCGCACCAGCGCTGCTATACGGCATGCCTGCGCCAAGCTGTGATTTTCGCTCGAAAATTTCAATCTTAAAATCGGTCTTGCCAGATTCTATAAGCCTTTTGTAAATAAACATGCCGCTTGGGCCGCCGCCGAGTATGGCAATGCGCATCTTTTTTTCCATCAATAAAAGCAATCAATATTAAAATTTGGATTGGTGCACAGCTGATTGTACTACAAATGTAAATCCGGCAATGCATATAAAGTTATAGAATTCTTCGGATAAATTATACCATCCGCGAAATTCAGGAAATTATTTTTTAACATTTATCTTTAAAAGCGTTAACATATTAGGTTTGGCATTTATAAATGACTACGTTTGTAACGCTTTACTCCAAATTTCTTCCTGAAATAAGAGCCATACATACTTCCGTTTTACTGCTTCTGCAGCAGTTATTTTTTTAAACCATTAAGCGTTTCCTTAAAATTTGCAATTCGTTGCAGGTTCTCGATTTGCATGACTCATAACAAACATTACACATGAAAAGACATTTACTTTTAATTGATGACGATGATGACGAATTTGATTTGCTCAAATTGCTCACCAGCGAAATTCCCGGCCTCGATTGCTTTTATGCGCCCAATGGTTTTGACGGAATAAAATCAATCGAGAACCACAATCCCGATGTGGTGTTGCTTGACATGAACATGCCTGTAATGAATGGGCTTGAATGCCTGAGAATGATTAGGCTACAAAAAGAATTTAAGGATATTCCGGTGTATATTTATTCGAATGGCAGTGCCGAAAGCATGAAGAATGAAGTGCTTCGTGCCGGCGCAACCGGTTGCCTCACCAAACCGTCAAACATTAAAAACCTGACACAGATCATTTTGAATGTCCTTGACGAAACAACCGATTATGCTTCCCGCATCAGGCCGGGAAAGAACAACTGATTACGCTGCCTGCTCCAGGCAAACCTTCAGCACTAATGTAACCGCCGTGCATGGCCATGATCTTTCGGCACACGGCAAGCCCAATTCCTGAACCTCTGTAGGCGCTACGTTCGTGCAGCCTGTAAAAAATCGTAAATAGTTTTTCGCTTTCTTTTGGATCAAATCCGATTCCGTCATCCGTAATTGTGATGATGTAATAACGCACTTCCCCATCGCCGGGCTGGTGCTTACTGATCTCGTGTGCATCGATTTTGATTTCGGGAATTTTATTTGGATCACGGAATTTCATCGCGTTGTCGATCAGATGGTGAAACAACAGCGACAATAGAACCGGCATGCCCTGAAGGGTTGGCAGTTGCCCTATCGTAATTTTTGCGGCACTTTCCTTCACTTTATCATCAAGTCCGGAGATCACATGTTGGACGAGTTCGTTCAGGTTTACCGTTGTACTGTTGCTGTCGAGCATCGGGATGCGCGAAAACGCTACAAGATCATCGGTAAGGAGTTTCATTTTCTGGATACCTACCTGCGCTTTGCGTAAATTTCCTTTTCCGGTGTCGCTCATGCCCGAAGCATCTGCTTTGATTACGTTTTCAAGATTGATGTAAAGGTTTCGAAGCGTATCTTTATAATCATTGGCAGCAATATTATTGAAAGTTTTAAGCTCTGAATTCAGTGTTTCGAGTTCGCGGTTTTTAGTGCTTAATTTTTTATTGAGCTTTTTGATTTTCTCTTCGGCAGCGCGGGCAGTTGTAATATCCATATCGATGCCCAAAATTTTCTGGGTGCTTTTCTTTCGGTCTTTGAGCGCCGTTGTTTTAATATGCAGTGTTTTTACGGTTTCTCCCGATTTGATTCTTAAAGTAACTTCGATCGGGTCGCATTCTTTTTCCATCACATCAACGATCTGCTGGGCAATGTCTTTATCTTCGGGAAGGGCATAATCGAGGTAAATTGACGGCCTGACCGGAATTCCTTTTTCCATTTCGAAAAGGCGGTACATGCCATCACTCCATAAAAACTCTTTGGTCGCACAATCGTATTCCCAACTTCCTGATTCGGCCAGCTCTTCGGACTGGCGCAACAAACTGTGGTGCTTTTTAAGGTCTTCCTGCCTCGTATGGTCATCGGAAATATCCTGGGAGATGCCAAGTTTTTCTATTGGAACATTATTTTCGTCCCTTTTAAAAACCGTATTCCTGTCGCGGAAAAAATGGAAACTTCCGTCGCCGTGTTTCATCCGGTATTCGATTTCCCTGATTTCTCCGGGCAAAGCGGTTTTCATGTTTTTGACGTGCAGGATCATTGCGGGAACGTCATCTTCATGCATTAAATCAAGCAATGGTTGTTTTAAGGATGAAATAAATTCGGGGTCATAGCCGAGTTCTTTTGCAATATTCCTGGTTGTAAATAAAATCTGCAGACTGTTGATATCCATGATATAAAGAATATCTGCTGAAGCTTCTGAAATGCCACGGATCAAATTCGCTTGTTTCTGAAGTTCGATTTCTGCATTTTTCTGGCCGGTAATATCAATCCAGCTCGTTACCAGTCCGTCGCCAAGCTTGATTCCTAGCCTGCGTATCCAATGATTTTCATTTTGAGGCAATCCGCCAAATTCGTCATCACCATCTAAAACTTCGCCTGATTCGACCACGCGGACATATTTATCGAACAATCCGTTATTCAAAGATTCAGGAAATTGTCCCAATAGCCTTTTGCCAACGAGTTCGTGATGTGCTGAAAAACTTTCATTATAGTTGCTGAGCAGTACAAATTCGAAATCGATGATTTTGCCGCTGTCATTACGTAACGCTTTGTAAACGCAAATCCCGAACAACGGAAAATCAAGCGCTACCTGTAACAATTCTACACTGTCTTTGATTTTATCGCCGGTTTTGATGTTTTTATTGTCGTCGGTTTTTGGCAATGGATCGTTTAACCGATGTTGCACCACAAGAATACCGTCATCAAATCGGAGCATTTCTTCCTGTAAATTTTCTTTTTTACCTTTTCTGATAAATGTCAGCCTTTCAGTATCGGCCTGACCGCTTTCGGCAACTTTTCTAAGCCGCTCCATATATTTGCTTTGATTGCCTGAAACTTCCCCAAAAAGGAGGAATTGATTTTCAGAAACAGGAAAAAGGCTTTCAAAACCTGCTGTGGTATATAAAATCTCAAAACCGGTGATTTCATCACGTTGGCCTCTGATGCTTTTCAATAACTGCACCGGCTGGTGTAGCACTTCGATAATGCGTTGGAAAGTACCAACATTTAAAATCCTTTTATTTTCTGATTTGTCCTCAGTATTATTCGTCAGATTCATAGGGTTATCCGCGATGTTAAACGGCTTACATACGATAAAATCAATGCTTGCTGTTAAGGAAAGTGAAAGGAATATAAGTTTCGGAACACATTACTGTAGCGTAGTATTGACAATTGCATCGTATGTAATTCCGGCATGAAGCGGTAGAACAAATATATACATTCTTTTGAAACAGCATCGCTTTTCGATTATATTTTTCAGCCGTTTTTCGATTTTAAAACCTCTCAAAATAAGTGTGTGCCTCCTTCGTTTTTATTAAAAATTGAATGCCAGCAACATATCATAGCAGCTGCCAAAAATAAGCTTCTTTAGAATTCAGGATTAGTCATAAAAGATTTTTATTCCCTTCAATTCTGATGTAAGCACATCAATGATTTTTTGCGCATCGAATGCCGACCGGAATTCAATGTTGATGGCAAACGCCGTTTCATTTTGAGTCAGTTGGTGTTTTGCCGTAACTGGCATATTTCCAACCTTTATACTACTTTCAGGCGTTTTTCTTAAAGTGACAGTAAATTCAGACAACGACGGAATCCGCCTTAAAAGATCTTCTTGATTTCTTTTGACAATATTATAAATTGAAGCTTTAAAGCCCGCCTCATTATGAAGCTCTGGTAAATGGATGTGGATTTGCATTGCGTTTTTGGTTAGGATAAAAATTGCAGAAATTTAAACAATGAAAAACACCGGAAAGTTTCCAATAATGATTTCAAGTAAAAATGCAGTATTTCCGATTTTAAAACATCGGACGAAATGTAGAGCCACTTTTAAAAGCGTAATCAAATATATAAAATTTCAGATGAAATACAACGTATAAATTAACTGTTTTTTGATCTCGTTTGTTTACTTTCTGCAACTAAAAATCCAATCAGACTTTGTAACTTTACGCCACTGAACTTTTGACCTGATAAAATGTCGTTTACCAAAACCACCGAACAATCTTCAAAATACGAATCTTTAGAAAAAATGCCGGTTTCCGAGTTATTGGTCAATATAAATAACGAAGACAAAACCGTTCCGCTTGCTGTAGAAAAAGCGCTTCCACAGATTGAAAAGCTTGTGACAGAAATCGTTGCGAGAATGAAATCAGGCGGCCGCTTATTTTACATTGGTGCCGGAACCTCAGGACGATTGGGCGTTGTTGATGCTTCAGAATGTCCGCCTACTTTTGGCGTGCCTTTCGACCTTGTAAACGGGATCATTGCCGGCGGAGACAAAGCGATTCGCAGCGCGGTTGAAAATGCCGAAGACAATGACACACAAGCCTGGATCGATTTATCTGAATGCAACATCAATGAAAAAGATTCGGTGATTGGAATTGCCGCTTCGGGAACAACGCCTTATGTCATTGGCGGACTCGAAAAATGCAACGAAAACAACATTTTAACCGGTTGCATTACCTGCAATGAAAGCAGCCCGCTTGCTTTAAAGGCGCAATTTCCCGTCGTGGTTGTCGTTGGACCGGAATTCGTCACGGGAAGTTCGCGTATGAAAGCAGGAACTGCACAGAAATTGGTCTTGAACATGATTTCAACTGCCACGATGATCCAGCTCGGAAAAGTCAAAGGCAACAAAATGGTCGACATGCAACTCAGCAACAAAAAGCTAGTTGATCGCGGCATAAAAATGATCATGGGCGATATTCCTGTTTCTTACAAAACAGCATCCGAATTACTAAAAACTTATGGCAGCGTGCGAAATGCTGTCGACAATTATAAAAACTAAAATTATGATTCATCATGTTGTGATGTGGAAACTCAAAGATTCCGCTGAAGGAAAAAGCAAAGCCGAAAATGCCCAGATCATCAAGCAAAAACTCGAAGATTTGGGTGAAGTGATTCCGCAGATCGAGTCGATCCATGTAGGCATCAACATCGAAAATCAATATTCAAATTTTGACTTGATTTTAGATTCTTATTTCAATTCTATGGACGATCTGATGGCCTACCAAGTGCATCCAAAACACAATGAAATCGCCGATTTTATTGGAAAAGTGCGTGAAGAAAGAAGCTGCGTCGATTACGAAATCTAACAACATCAAAATGGCAACCCATACGAACCGCGACGTTTTAAACCTAGGCATCAAATACCTGGCCTGGGCGCTGCCTTTGCTTTTTATCGGGCCAACCGTCATTTACAATGCGTTTATCAACAAAGGCAACAACTGGCATTACCTGGTTTTGGGTGTCGGGATTGTTGTTTGTTTTTTCGCGATGTTTCTGATGTTTAAAGGCCTGAACACGATCATGAAAAGTTTATTCGGCAAATAATGGAAGATTTTATCCACATTGACAAGACTTTTGAAAAGGTTATTTATTTCGACAAAAAGATCAGCAACCGCGAATTCGATGGCTGTATTTTTAAAAATTGTGATTTCTCGAACAACATCTTCATGGAATGCATTTTCATTGATTGTGAGTTTATCGATTGCAATCTGGCGATGGTGAAATTTCCGAATTCGAGTTTAAAAACGGTTGCTTTTAAAGACAGTAAGTTGCTCGGGATCCGTTTTGATGAATGCCAGGATTTCCTGTTTAGCGTGGGTTTTGAAGATTGCATGCTCGATTATTCCTGGTTTACCAACAAGAAACTGCAGAAAACAAAATTTGTAAATTCGTCGCTTAAAGGCGTGAATTTTTCATCCGCCGATCTGACTTCTTCCGTTTTTGAAAATACAAATCTTGAAGGTGCTGTATTTGATGAAACGATTTTGGCCAGCGCCAATTTTTCTACTGCTTACAATTTTAAAATCGATCCTGAAAGCAACCCGATGCGAAAGGCTAAATTCGCCATGAGCGGCATTCCGGGGCTTTTAGAAAAGTATGACATTAAAATCATTTAATTATGGAAGCAGCAAATTCCTATCTTGAAAGTGTCAGAAAACAGTTTTTATATTACAAAACACTGGGTGAAAAAGCGATGGCGCAACTGGAGCCTGAGCAGCTTTTTATTGCTGTAAATGATGACACAAACAGCATCGCCATCATTGTAAACCACATTTCGGGAAACATGCTGTCGCGCTGGACAGATTTTTTAAATTCCGATGGTGAAAAAACCTGGCGCAACCGCGACGCCGAATTTGAATCGGTTTTAACAACAAAAGAAGAAGTTTTAAATTGCTGGAACAAAGGCTGGAAATGCTTTTTTGATGCGATTGATCACTTAAAACCCGAACAGCTTTCAAAAGTTATTTACATTAGGAATGAAGGACACACTGTCGTGGAAGCGATCAACCGGCAACTGGCTCATTATCCATATCATATAGGGCAGATTGTTTTTTATGCGAAAATGCTGAAACAATCGGAATGGGAAAGTTTGTCGATCCCGAAAAACAAATCGAACAATTACAATTCGGCGAAATTTGAGAAGGAAAAAGCGGTTCGGAATTTTACGGATGATGAACTGGAACGGCTGAAGTAATGAATAATGAACAATTAATAATTGTCATTTAATGAACATTTATTCCGCTGCGCTCCATACAGTTCGGCTATGCCTTGGGTGATAATGAATAATTAACTTGCAAGGCGAAGATGCGGTTAATAAAAATGCTGGTTTTGAAATGACTGCCCTAGCCCCGATTGAAGTGGAAATCCTTTTTTATGATTTTGCTGCGCAGCGGAAAAATGTAAAAAAGATTGCAGTGAAAAGCGGGAAATAGCTCCTAAAAAAACAATTATGAAAAAAATAATATTGCTGTTTTGTGCTTTTGCGATGGCTTCGTGCTATGAGGCGAAACATGATTGTACCGATTTTAAGACCGGGAAATTTGTGTCGGAAGTGACCATCAATGGCGTGAAGAAATCGACGACTTCAATCCGCACCGATGCACTGGTCATTGAGACTTATGAAGGAAAAACCGACACGGCAACGATTCGATGGGTGAATGATTGTGAGTATATTTTGCAGAAACTGCACCCGAAAAATATGGCCGAAAAGCAGGCAATCAGCATTCGGATTTTGACTACGTTGGAAAAAAAATATACTTTTGAGTTCGGAATTGTTGGCAGCGATGCCAGGCAAAAAGGAACTGCAACACAAATTAATTAATCAATTACATGGAAATTTTTTCAAATCCCAATGCGTGGATCGCTTTACTGACACTGACTTTTTTAGAAATCGTACTTGGAATCGACAACATCATTTTTATCTCGATCGTTACCGGAAAATTGCCTGAGGAAAAACGCAAAAAAGCGACTAAACTCGGAATGTTTTTAGCGATGTTTATGCGGATATTACTGCTTTTCGGAGTCACTTTACTCATTGCGATGAAAGAGCCATGGTTTAGTTTTGACTGGGGATTTCTAAGTGCACGGGTTTCGGGGCAGAGCGTGATTTTGCTTTTGGGCGGACTGTTTTTAATTTACAAAAGCACCAAGGAAATCCATGAAAAGGTTGACAATAAAGGCGAAGAGGAAAAAAGTATCGGGCAAAAAGCAAAAGCCACTTTTGGAAATGTGATCGTGCAGATTATCCTGATCGACATTGTATTTTCGATCGACAGTATTTTAACTGCGGTTGGAATGACCAATGGCGTTGCAGGTTCATTGTATATTATGATCGCTGCAGTCGTCATTTCAGTATTTATCATGATGCAGTTTGCGGTTCCTGTCGGGAATTTTGTGAACAAAAATCCGTCCATTCAAATTTTAGGATTGGCATTTTTAATTCTGATCGGATTGATGCTGATTACCGAAGCCGCGCATTTGTCGAACGCTTTGGTCTTTGGAGATCATGTTACGCCGCTGCCGAAAGGTTATTTATACTTTGCGATTGCATTCTCTTTATTGGTCGAATTGATAAATATGAAAATGGGGAAAAAGAAGAAATAATAAATAATGTATTCTTTATCTATAAAAAATGCTTCAAAATTTGAAGCATTTTTTTGCAATACTGACAAATCATTAATTATTCATTGTTAATTATTCATTGACTATGAAACTTTATAAGATTTCCGAGTCAGGCTGTAACCCTTTTACAGTCGATTTTCCTGAATTTTACACTTCACCAAAAAAATCGGAAAGTCATGAAAAATCTAATTATAATTTGTTCACTTGCATTGTTTGCGATTTCCTGCAAGCAAACTGCAAACGAAGCTGGAGTTGTCGATGATTCCAAGCAAACCACGATAGATTCGATGAATGTCGTCATGGAAAAGCAAAAAGCCGAAATCGCGAAACAAAAAACCATTGATTCCATGCAGGCGGTTGCCGATAATAAAAAAGAAAGAACAGTTGTCGTGCATCAGGCTGCGGCTACACAGGCATCAGCAGCTCCCGAAGCCAAGAAAAAAGGCTGGAGCGGCGCAGCTAAAGGCGCAGTGATCGGAGCTGGAGTTGGAGCCGTAACCGGTGCGATTGTGAACAAACACAATTCGGGTGCCGGAGCTGTAATCGGAGGATTGGCCGGAGCGGGCGTTGGAGCCGGAACCGGAGCGATCATAGACTCTCAAAAGAAAAAGAAAGAAGATGAAAAAAATCAGAATAAATAGAAACACAAAAAACGCTCATTTATGGGCGTTTTTTCATTTTACGAAGCCGTTACAATAACGTATCAATTTCAAAATCATCACCTAACACCACACTAAAAGCTTAGCCCTAAATTTGTAAAAAAGAATGCCATGAAAATATTCAACAGCCTTTTGATCCTTTTTGCAGTTTCCGTTTTAACGGGCTGCACTCAGCAAAAAAGCATTTTCGAATTGAAAAGCGAAATGTTGAACGAGACAACAAATCTCGAACAAAACATCTTAAATCTTCGAAAATCCGTATCCGAAAATTCGCCTAAAAAAGAAATTTCGAAGTTGTACAAAAAAACAAAATTGCAGTACAAAAAAGTAGAATGGGCAATGGAATGTTTCCTGCCTGAAATATTGGATTCGGAATCTGCATCAAGTCAGGCTGACAATCAAAGTATTTATTTTGCCCAGAAAGATTTTTCCGCTTTGGATAAAATGATGTCGTGCCAAAATATTTCCATGGATAAAAATTCGCTGCTGCAGCAAATTGACAACCTGCTCGACAACAACCGGAACACGACAGCCTATCTCGACAGTATCGATATGGGCCAAACCGAATTGTCTGCCAACGAATAAACCCATATAGCTACAATGTAAACGCCCGATAATTCACCGGGCGTTTTCATTATAGCAATTTTTTTGAACCATTAAGAGCTTAATGTAACTTAATTTCTTGATGGTTTAAAATTTTATCAATCTAATGACAAAACGATTTGTCCGTCATCATCGGTTTCCGTATCGGGTAAATCTTCCTCCGAAATTGGCGTCGGTTCCGGAATTTCTTCTACAGGAATTTCATAATGCAACGGTTCCAGTAAGTTGACTTGCTTGAGTTTATCAGCCGTTAGTTGGTTTCCAAGCGCTTTAAATCCTTTGACAGCTATGAATGCTTCGACATCTACGACCTGGTTTTCTTTTTGGACGCCTTTAATTTTCGTAAAAACCAATTCGGCCACCGGACGGTAATCTGTAGCGACGATTTCAAGTTGTGAATTTGGATGTTCTGTGATGAAAATTTCTTCTTTGTTTTCGGTTTCAACCAAAAATCTTTTGATGTAATAACGCTCTTTTTCGCCGTCGTAATATATCGCAGAAATAGGCTTATTCGGAATCCATTTTTCTAAAATAACCATGTCTTCGTCGAAATGCGTCGACAATTCCGGAATGATCACTTTTAATTTTCCTGCAGATGAAACGACGAGGATTTTATCGCTTGGGCGGAATTCACCCAACAATTCACCGCGCGCATCGGTATTTAATTTCTGAACCGTATCGTCAAACCAGATTTTTCTCGGCAGTAAAGTCGAAATTCCTTTTTCCTTGAGTTCGATCTTCTTGATAGGGTATTTGCTGACGAGATTTCCTTTAGAAGCGCGGCCTTTGATCGCAATATTCGCAAAATCGACATCCCATTTTAATTTCTTTATGCTTCCGATCTGGCGCAGTAAAATCGTAATCACTTCGGCTTCCCCATTCGGATTGCACGAAAAATACAATGTTTGCGAGCCTTTGGTTTCATTAGTTAAATCGTACAATTTGTCACGCGTAATTCCCGAAACATTGAATCGTTTAATATACGACGGCCCGGATTTTCCATCGCGGTAAATCATATTGTAAATCGTGCGTTTGTCGGTTTTATCGAAAACGGCAACATGAATGATGTCTTTTCCAACAAATGTTTTGGCGTCGACTTTTGTGACCATCATATTTCCGTCGCGCAGAAATACGATAATATCATCAATATCAGAACAATCGGCGACAAATTCGTCTTTTTTAAGGCTCGTGCCCACGAAACCTTCTTCACGATTGACGTATAATTTGGTGTTGCGAAGAATGACTTTTGTCGCTTCGATATTGTCGAAAATACGAAGTTCAGTTTGGCGTTCGCGGCCTTTTCCGTATTTCTCTTTTAATTTTGTAAAATAGGCAATTGCAAAGTCGATCAAATGTTCGAGATCGTGTTTTACCTGTTCGATCTCACCCTCAAGCGCTTCTATTTTTTCCTGGGCTTTGTTGCTGTCAAATTTCGAAATGCGCATGATGCGGATTTCGAGCAAACGCAAAATATCGTCTTCGGTAACGGCCCTTTTTAAATGCTTGGTAAATGGCTTCAAACCTTCATCAACCGCAGATATGACGCCTTCTCTCGTAGTTTCTTCTTCAATTAAACGGTAAATCCTGTTTTCGATGAAAATCCGCTCGAGCGAAAGAAAATGCCATTGCTCGTCGAGTTCCGATAATCTGAGTTCAAGTTCCTGTTTTAATAAATCGACGGTTCGATGTGTCGAAATTTTGAGCATGTGCGACACGCCAACAAATAGCGGTTTGTTGTCTTCAATGACACAGCCTAACGGTGCAACCGAAGTCTCACAAGCCGTAAACGCAAATAAAGCATCAATGGTTTTATCGGGAGAAACGCCTGGAAATAAGTGGATTAAAATCTCGACTTCTGCAGCGGTATTGTCTTCTATTTTTTTGATTTTGATCTTGCCTTTCTCGTTCGCTTTCAGGATGCTGTCGATCAAAGTGGTTGTATTTGTCGAAAACGGAATTTGCGTAATGGCTAAAGTCGATTTATCGAACTGCGAAATTTTCGCCCGAACGCGAACACGCCCGCCGCGCATGCCGTCATTGTAATTCGACACATCGGCGATTCCGGCAGTCTGGAAATCCGGAAAAATCTGGAACGGTTTGCCTTTTAATATTTTGATCGACGCATCGATGAGCTCGTTGAAATTGTGCGGCAACACTTTCGTGGATAAGCCCACGGCAATTCCCTCGGCACCTGACGCCAATAGTAATGGGAATTTTACCGGAAGATTGTTCGGTTCCGCACGACGTCCATCGTATGAAACGCCCCAATCGGTGATTTTCGGACTGTATAAAACTTCGAGGGCAAACTTTGACAAACGCGCTTCAATATAACGGGAAGCCGCCGCGCCGTCACCGGTTAAAATATTTCCCCAGTTTCCCTGCGTGTCGATCAAAAGTTCCTTCTGCCCGATTTGCACCATCGCATCTCCAATACTTGCGTCACCGTGCGGATGGTACTGCATCGTATGCCCAACAACATTCGCCACTTTGTTGTAGCGTCCGTCGTCGAGTTCCTTGAGCGAGTGCATGATCCGGCGCTGAACGGGTTTAAAACCGTCTTCGATCGCAGGAACGGCGCGCTCTAAGATCACATACGAAGCATAGTCGAGAAACCAGTCTTTGTACATTCCGGTGACTTTCGTAATCGTATCTTCGGGGTTTTCGTCGTTTTCATAGAAATGCTGGCTGCTTGAAGAGGATTCTTCTTGCGGCAGGTCGTTTACATTCAAATCTTCTTCTTCGTCCATATTTTTGTCGAAAGTCAAATGTCGAAAGTCGAATGGATTGGACTTTCAGATTTTGACAACTTATTTGATTATTAGTTCCCATTGCAGCCCCGATTGTAGCGGCATCCTTTTGTCCCGCAGGGAAAAAGATACAGCGAAAAGCGGGAAATGTCTGCCCAAATGTTATTGTTAATTATTCTGCAACCGCATCAAGTTCAACTTTCAAATTATTGATGATGAATTCCTGTCGATCAGGCGTATTTTTGCCCATATAAAACTCTAAAAGCGTTTCAATCGACGTGTTTTTATCGAGCATAATCGGGTCGAGGCGAATGTCTTCCCCAATAAAAAACTGGAACTCATTCGGCGAAATTTCACCCAAACCTTTAAATCGCGTGATCTCTGGTTTTGGTTTTAATTTTTCCATCGCATCGCGGCGTTCCTGATCAGAATAACAATAAATCGTTTCCTTTTTATTTCGGATGCGGAACAGCGGTGTTTGCAGAATATACAAATGGTTTTCTTTGATCAATTCCGGGAAAAACTGCAAGAAAAACGTGATCAGCAACAACCGGATGTGCATGCCATCGACATCGGCATCGGTGGCGATGACGATCTTGTTGTAGCGCAGGTTTTCCATGTCGTCCTCAATATCCAGAGCCGCTTGCAGCAAATTGAATTCTTCGTTTTCATAGACGATTTTTTTCGTCATGCCGTACGAATTCAGCGGTTTTCCACGCAAACTAAAAACCGCTTGGGTATTGACATCGCGCGATTTAGTAATTGATCCTGAAGCCGAATCTCCTTCAGTGATGAAAAGCGTACTTTCTAAACTTTTCGGATTTTTGATATCGGTTAAATGCACGCGGCAATCGCGCAGTTTTTTGTTGTGCAGACTGGATTTTTTTGCGCGGTCTTTGGCCAGTTTCCTGATGCCGGAAAGTTCTTTCCGTTCGCGTTCGGCCTGCAGGATCTTGCGTTGCAAAGCGTCGGCGGTTTCAGGGTTTTTATGTAAATAATTGTCTAATTTATTTTTGACAAAATCGTTAACGAATGTACGCACAGAAGGCAAATCCGGACCAATATCTGTCGAACCGAGTTTGGTTTTCGTCTGTGATTCAAACACCGGTTCCATAACTTTGATGCTCACTGCGCTGACGATCGATTTTCGCACATCCGAAGCTTCAAAGCCTTTGTTGTAAAACTCGCGGATGGTTTTTACGATCGCTTCACGAAAAGCCGCGAGGTGCGTTCCGCCCTGGGTCGTATTTTGCCCGTTGACAAACGAATGGTATTCTTCTGAATATTGGCTTTTGCTGTGTGTAATGGCAATTTCGATATCATCGCCTTTGAGGTGAATGATCGGATATTCAAGGTCGTCGGCGTGAATATTTTCTTCTAAAAGATCCTTCAATCCGTTTTCAGAATAGAATTTTTCGCCGTTGTAAATGATCGTCAAACCGTTGTTCAGATAGCAGTAATTCTTGAGCATCTTGATGATGTACTCGTTCCTGAACTTGTAATTTTTAAAGATCGCTTCGTCTGGAATGAAAATGACTTTCGTTCCTTTGCGCTTTGTCGTATCGATAATGTCTTCTTCGACAGTCAGGTTTCCGGCTGAAAATTCGGCTGCTTTTTGCTTGTCGTCACGCACCGATTCTACGCGAAAATAATTTGAAAGTGCATTCACTGCTTTGGTTCCAACACCGTTTAATCCGACAGATTTTTTAAACGCCAGTGAATCGTATTTTCCACCAGTATTCATTTTCGAAACCACATCGATGACTTTTCCAAGCGGGATACCACGGCCATAATCGCGTACTGAAACCGTTTTGTCGCGAATCGTGACTTCAATAGTTTTTCCCGCACCCATCACGAACTCATCGATACAGTTGTCCATGACTTCTTTCAATAAAATATAAATCCCGTCGTCAGGCGAAGAACCGTCGCCGAGTTTCCCGATGTACATTCCTGGGCGCATTCGGATGTGCTCTTTCCAGTCGAGTGAACGGATATTGTCTTCGGTATATTGATTTTCTTCTGACATTTTTAAATTATCGATTTTCAGCTAATATAGTGCATGCCGCCAATAATTGAAAGGGTTCGGAAAGAAAGTTATCAATACGATATTGACAAAAAATAGTGCTTTTGAAGCGAAAATCAGCGTTGGATTTTATAGCTGACAACCGATTTATTATTGACGTAAACGGTAAGATATCCTTTACTTTTTGAGTCAAGCCGAACATCGAATTCGGTTGCATTTCCGCTGGTTTTGGCTTCGCCCAATTTTACAATGCCTTCACCCGTAAATACATAAGAAATTTGCTGATTTGCCGGAAGGTTTTCAATTTTAAACGGAATAACATTGGCTTTGCCTAAATTTAAAATGCCTTCAATTGGAAACGTGATTTCATAATCGGATTTTATGTAATCGCCATAAAACAAAGGCAGGTTTGCAAAATCTTCAGCCGATTTCTCTGTCATCAGCATTCTTGCATCGTCAGGAAAATGGTTCAAAAACATTACTTCAGGATTTGTAAAAAAGTAGGCATCGTTGAATTGGGAAATGAATTTTCCGCTTTGCGTATTGACTGCGCCTGAAGCCCAGGTGACATCTATCAATTTCCAGGATTCGCCGATTTTCACAGCATTCCACACATGGTCGCTGGCCTTTGGAAGCTTGCCGATTTGCGCAAGATTTGTTTTGGAAGTGCCCGGAATATCGATGCATTTGATTTGGCACATGTCGCACAATACATGAAAAAGCGCTGTATAACCCTGGCAAACGCCTTTTTTGGACCGCAATGTTTTTAAGGCTAAATTGTATCGGAATTTTATTTCTTTCTGGAGTTTTTCCTGTTCGCTGCTGTAAGAAAAAGCGATCGCATTTCCTCCTGAATTGAATTCGCGTAAATCGTATTTGACAATCGATCCGATCCAGGTAAAAATGGCGCGCACTTTATCGGTTTCGGAAATGAAATCTGCGTTTATTTTTTCGGCGAGTTTTTCGGGGCTTGAAAATGATTTTGGATAAGCGCTGACAACGTTGTCAACTTTCGAATAATCCTGTGCCTGAGTCACATTGGCGAAAGCCAGAAGCAAAATCGTACACAGGAATTTAAGGGTTTGAACTTTTTTTATCATGGCGCGCATTTGGCAATAATCCTGCCGTAAAACGTTAACAGAAGGCTAAATATTATTGGTAATGGCAGAAAATTCCGGTATCGGTTAATGACCAGAATGCTGCTTTTTGGTTGGCGGATTTGAGTGCTTGGTTTGCCCAGGAATTGCAGGTGTAAAACAGGCTGTATTTGCCGTTGGCTTCATAAAAACTGTCGTGGTCTCCATAAGTTGGCGCATCAATTAAAATCAGATTTCCAGATTGACCGTGCTGAAAACTCGTTTCGATGTAAGCGACCAATTTCTGATAATTTGCTTTAGAAATGTTGATTTTAATGCACTTTTCGCTTTCTCGGATTTCGTTATAAAATGTTGCGTGCATTGCGGAAGTTCCAAGATAAAATGCGGCGTTTGCAGCAGTGGAAACTTTTAAATCTGACCATTGCGGCGTGTTCAGGTAAAATCCTTTGTCGCCCCAGCCGAAGCCGATAAATTGAAAAGTCGTGTCTTTTGAAATCGTGTGATCAAATTTGATTTTATTTCGCCAATCCTTGATTTTATTGGCAACAGGAACGACAATATCGGTGTGAATGCCGTTGGTTTTGATGTAAATTGCGATTGGCTTTTCTTCATTTCTCTGTTCTGAATTTACGGTGATTTTGGAAAAAAGAAATGCCAATGAAACGTACAAAACCAGAAAACATAAAAGCCCCAGAAGGATTTTCTTTAGGATTTTTAATCCGAGTTTTAGCTGTGTCATTTATACAAAATCTTTAACGATCTGGCGCAATTGCTGGTCGAATTCGGCATTGGAAATCTTGCCGTTTTCGACATCGAAATTCTCATAAAATGCAGGAAGCGAAAATGTGGCGCGAATGTCGCCTCCGTAACGTGGGAAAGCCGCTTCGGCAATTTCGAGTACGCGTTTTCCGCCGCGGCCGCCGGGAGAAGTCGCCATTAAAAGCATTGGTTTTTGCTGGAACACATCGTTTCGGATGCGCGAGCACCAATCAAATAAATTCTTGAACGCGGCCGAATAATTCCCGTTGTTTTCGGCCAATGACACTACGATATAATCTGCAGAAGCGAGTTTGTCAAGAAAATCCTGCGCAAGTTGCGGATGTCCTAAAACGGCTTCGCGATCGACGCTAAACAATGGCATTTCATAATCGTTGATGTCAAGGATCTCTGTTTGGGCATTTTCAAATAATGACGTGGCGTAAGTGGCGAGTTTTTTATTGATCGATTTGGTGGAATTGCTTCCGGCGAAGGCGATGATTTTCATTTGGAGTTGCTGGGTTTCTGAGTAGCTGAGTGCCTGAGTTTAAAAGTTTCGAAGTTACGAAGTTTTTGGATTGGGTTTTATTGCTTGCGGAGGAATCTGATAAAATATAACGAAAAACTTTCGGCGTGTGGCCGCGTTAGCGATTGCAGCGAAAATCCTTTTATGCAATGCAATGAAATAAAAGATTGCAGCGGAAAGCGCGGCCCGCAGGGAAACGCCCATAAAAAAATCCGCCAGAAAGCGGATTTACTATATTTTAGAGCTTGGACTTTAAACGCTACACGTTAAAACGGAAATGCATCACATCGCCATCTTTAACAATGTATTCTTTTCCTTCTACTTTGAGTTTTCCGGCTTCTTTGACTTTGGATTCAGATCCGAAAGCGACATAATCGTCGTAAGCGATGACTTCTGCGCGGATGAACCCTTTTTCAAAATCGGTGTGAATGACTCCGGCCGCTTGTGGCGCGGTATCGCCGATGTTGATCGTCCAGGCGCGTACTTCCTTCACTCCGGCTGTAAAATAGGTTTGTTGTTTTAATAATCTATAAGCAGCGCGGATCAAAACAGACGCTCCAGGCTCGGTCAAGCCCATGTCTTCAAGGAAAACCTGGCGTTCTTCGTAGCTTTCGAGTTCGGTGATATCGGCTTCAGCACCAACGGAAAGAATGATCACTTCGGCGTTTTCATCTTTCACGAGTTCACGGATCTGGTCTACATATTTATTTCCGCTTACTGCTGATGCTTCGTCAACGTTGCAAACATACAATACCGGTTTTGCTGTGATCAACTGGAAAGTTTCGAGTAAAACTTCTTCGTCAGCATTTTTTGGCTCGACTGTTCTGGCAGATTTTGCCTGCAATAGTGCTTCGCGGATTCTGTTTAACAAACCTTGTTCGGTTTGCGCTTCTTTATTTCCGGTTTTTGCGGCGCGGTTGACTTTTTCGAGGCGTTTATCAACGGTTTCGAGGTCTTTTAATTGCAATTCGATATCAATCGTTTCTTTATCGCGAATCGGGTTTACATTTCCGTCAACGTGCACGATATTGTCATTGTCGAAACAACGCACAACGTGAATAATGGCGTTGCATTCGCGGATGTTTCCTAGGAATTGGTTCCCCAAACCTTCGCCTTTGCTTGCTCCTTTTACCAATCCGGCGATGTCGACAATATCAACAGTTGCCATTTGAACGCGCTCTGGTTTCACCAATTCTTCGAGTTTGTTGATCCTTGGATCGGGAACATTCACAACCCCAATGTTTGGTTCGATCGTACAAAACGGAAAGTTCGCGCTTTGTGCTTTGGCGTTCGACAAACAATTGAATAAAGTAGATTTTCCTACGTTTGGCAATCCTACGATTCCTGCTTTCATGGTATCTTATTTTTAAAAGTGTGCAAATATACAGTAATATTTCAAATCGGGACCCGGCGTAATTATATAAAACTATAAACTAATTCTGTAACTCAATTACAAACATGGCAGTTAACTTTGTAAAACAAAACAAAAATTAAAAATTATGAAAACATCACTGTTATCAATCGCTTTAGTTTTCGCTGCTTTCGGAATGCAGGCGCAAAACACCAATGTTACTGAAACCTCAAAAACCACTGTACGAACTGTAAAAGACTCTGACGGAGAAAGAAAACAGGTAAAACAACAAAATACTGCCGAAGTTCAAAATATCGAATTGAAAGATGCCGATGGGAAATCGTTGAACAAAGAAATGAAAGAAACGCCAACACAAGTGACGTCTGTGACTCAAATTACAAATCCTGATGGAACAACAAGAACTGTAGACGTAGACCGTTCAGCAACTTACACTTCTTTAAACGGAAAAAAATACAATGTGCAGTTGGATGCGATGGGCTACAGAGTGACATCTGACCAATTGAAAAAACCGGCTTTATTGAGAAGGACTTCAAACAACAGCTATATTTACAGAACAAACGATAAGACTTCGATCGCTTATTTTGATACCGACGGAAATATTGTCCTGGAAACATACGATGACAAATCGGACAAAGTTTCGACTGAAAAATTTATGAAAGCGAACTAACCCCTTTTATAAAAAAGAAAAATCCTGAGTTTACGCTCAGGATTTTTTTATGCTTTGTATTTTGGAAATTATTCGTTGTGCAGAAATGCCTGGCGGTTCAACAAAGTTTCGTCACTTTCAACGTGATTATCATCGGGAACGCAGCAGTCAACAGGACAAACGGCAGCACATTGCGGTTCGTCGTGAAAGCCTTTGCACTCGGTGCATTTTCCGGGAACGATGTAATAAATATCATCTGAAACCGGCGTTTGCGGATCTTCGGCATCGACTTCCTCGCCCGACGGTAAGATGACTTTTCCGCGAAGTGAAGTTCCGTCTTTATAGCGCCAGTCATCGGCACCTTCATATATTGCTGTATTTGGGCATTCTGGTTCGCAGGCGCCGCAATTAATACATTCGTCAGTGATTACAATTGCCATTTTTTTGTGATTTTGGATGAAAACGAGAATCAGCGAAATGCAACTTTCGGCTTGGGACTTTCGACTTTCGACTATTATAGCTTATTTTTGTGCAAAATTACATCCAAAACAATTCATAAGCAAATCAATATGACATTAGCACACAAAAAAAATATTTTTATCGAATTGGGCAAATTCCTAAGCCAATTTTCTGAAAATGAAAATATTAAACGTTTCGATGTCTTGCAGAATGATTTGTTTTTTGACGCTTTCGCAGATTTGATCGCGCTTTCTCAAAGCCACAACGGCTGGTATACGCCAGAGCAAGTGCATTTTGCCGTAAAATCATGGGCAGAAGCTTTGACAAAAGAAAATCTTGACCGATGGCTTTCGGCTTATGAAATTGTTGAAAAAGAACCAAAAAGTGTCGGGTTAATCTTAGCCGGCAATATTCCGCTTGTTGGATTTCACGATTTTCTTTCAGTTTTGATCTCAGGAAATAAAGCATTAGTCAAAACATCTTCAAACGATCAGCATTTGCTGCCATTCCTGGCAAAATACATCATTGCATTGGAACCTGAGTTTAAAGATTACATCACTTTCGTGGATGGGAAACTCGAGAATTTCGACGCTGTCATTGCGACCGGAAGCAACAATACATCACGCTATTTTGAATATTATTTTAAAGACAAACCTTCAATTATTAGGAAAAACCGGAATTCGGTTGCTGTTTTAACGGGGAAAGAATCTAAAGAAGATCTGGTCAATTTGGGCGAAGATATTTTCAGGTATTTTGGTTTGGGCTGTAGAAATGTCTCCAAATTATTTGTTCCGAAAGGCTATGTTTTTGATCCTTTTTTCGAAGCGCTTTTTGAATATCAGGATGTTATTCACTATGAAAAATATGCCAACAATTACGATTACAACAAAGCGGTTTTCCTAATGAGCAATTTTAAATTACTCGACAACGGATTTCTTACGATTAAAGAAGATCCAAGTTATGCTTCGCCAATATCAAGCGTGTTTTATGAGTTTTATGAAGACGAAAATGAGTTGGTTTCCAGGCTTGAGGATGATGCAGTGCAAATTCAGTGCATTGTTTCAAAAGATGCCATTCCCAACAGCATTCCGTTTGGAAAAACACAAAAACCTGAACTTTGGGATTATGCTGATGATGTTGATACCTTAACATTCCTGCAAAGCATTTAATTCTTATCTTTAGCAAAATCAAACTATTATGAAAAAACACTTCTTTTTCGCAGCATTTTTGATATGCCAGTTTTCTTTTTCGCAGTTTACATTAAGTCCGTTTAGTCCGACATCCGATGCAAACAATGGATTTTACTTTGGCTCACAAATGAGTGTCTCAGGCAATCGCATAGCGGCACTGGTACAGCCCAGCGAAATGTTGCCTGGATTTACCGGAAAATTATACCATTTTGACGCCAATACTTTACAGCAAACTGCCGCTTTATTGCCTGTTGGCATTACGCCAACTGACGGTTTTGGCAGCGCGGTTTCCCAAACCATGCATTTTACTGTTGTTGGTGCTGCGTATGACGATCATCTAATTGAAGATGCAGGCGCTGTTTATGTTTACAATAATATTTCGGGCAATTGGAGCCAAACTATTACTGCGCCGGATGCTGCTGTCGCAGGTCATTTTGGAACTTATATCGAAACGTATGGCACCAGGATGTTTATTTCGGCTGTGGATGCTGACAATAACGGAGCCGTTTATTTCTATCATTACAACGGCAGCCAATGGGAATTTTCACAAAAGCTTACCGTTCCAAACATGAAAGACTTCGGCAATAAAGTTCGCTTTCAGTCAGAACAATTGATCATCTCGAGTACAACTTCTGAGTTCAAAAAATCATTTAATCTTTTTGTCATGAACAGCGATAACAGTTCGTGGATACTCGAAAGTTCAAGTCCGGGATTTGGAAACTTAGAAGATACCGTATCTGATTTTTGTTTTGTTAACGGCCGCATTTATATGCTTTCGGACGGTTTAAATTTGCGTTCACAAGTTCAAACGGTCGATTACTTTGGACAGGGTCAATGGTCTGTGGAACCTGCGCTTGAAGTCATCGAAGGGAATGATCATTTTTTTACCAGAATTGAGGTTACCGGCGGTAAAATGTTCCTCGGATCGAATGGCTATGCTTTGTTGATGGCACGAAAATATCCGGTATTATATTATCGCAACATTATGGGAGCCTGGACTTTTCAATCATCCATTTATGGAACCGGACCTGAAGGAGTTGACGATCATTTTGGATCTTCCATGTTCACAGACGGTTCAAATATGATTATTGGATCTGCAAATGAAGGTACGATTCTTCCGTACGGAAAGGCCTATAAGTTTAGCCTGACTTTGGGAACCGACGATTTTCAAAAGGATGCAGTTTCACTATATCCAAATCCTTCGAGCGATATGGTTTATATTCAAAATCAGAACCTTAATAAAATTGTAAAGTCTGAAATTTATTCGGTTACCGGAAAATTATTGTCAACAGCTGAAAATGTCGAGCAATTGTCAATCGGCAACTTGGCAAACGGAATCTATTTTGCCAAATTATACGTCGCCAACGGATCGAACCAAACCTATAAAATCATCAAAAATTAATTCAAAACGACAGCTAACTACAACGTTTTTGTTAATAACATCGGATAATTAATTCTAAAATCAATTATCGTTTAAAGATGCATTTCCGAAATTTGCCGCTTAAATTTTTGGATTTACATACGATGAAAAAACACAATTATAGCGCTGGCCCTTGCATTTTACCGCAGGAAGTTTTTGAAAAATCGGCAGCAGCCATTTTAAATTTCAACAATTCGGGGTTGTCTATCCTGGAAATTTCGCACCGCAGCAAAGATTTTGTTGCCATTATGGAAGAAGCGCGTGCCCTGGCATTGGATTTACTTGGGTTAACCGGAAAAGGCTACCAGGCGTTGTTTCTTCACGGAGGTGCTAGTTTGGAGTTCCTGATGGTTCCGTTCAACCTGATGAAAGAAAACGGAAAAGCCGCTTATCTTGACACCGGAACGTGGGCAAACAGCGCCATCAAAGAAGCGAAAGCTTTTGGAGAAACGGTTCTTGTCGCTTCATCAAAACCTGAAAATTACAACCACATTCCGAAAGGATTTGAAATTCCGGCCGATGCCGATTATTTTCACTGCACTTCAAACAATACCATTTTTGGAACGCAGATCAAATCGTTTCCCGAAACCAATATTCCCATGGTTTGCGATATGAGTTCTGATATTTTTTCACGCGTATTGGATTTCTCTAAATTTGACCTGATTTATGCAGGCGCACAAAAAAATATGGGCCCGGCCGGAACAACGCTTGTTGTCATAAAAGAAGAAATCCTTGGAAAAACCGGAAGAAATATTCCCAATATGCTGAATTTCCAGCAGCATATCGAAAAGGAAAGCATGTACAATACGCCGCCGGTTTTCGCAATTTATGCATCATTGCTGACTTTACAATGGCTTAAAAACCTGGGCGGAATTGCCGCAATTGAAAAAATCAACAACGAAAAAGCGGCGCTCTTATACACAGAAATCGACAGAAACCCTTATTTCAAAGGCACGGCAAATACCGAAGACCGAAGCAATATGAATGCGACTTTCCTTCTGAATGACGAAGCAAATGCGCCTTTATTTGATGAAATGTGGAAAGCTGCCGGGATTTCAGGATTGCCAGGACATCGCTCTGTTGGCGGTTACCGCGCCTCGATGTACAATGCTTTGCCATTGGAAAGCGTTCAGGTTTTGGTTGATGTGATGCAGGAATTTGAGAAAAAAGTTTCGGCATAGACAACTGCCCTAGCCCTGATTGCAGCGGAAATCCTTAATTGTTTTTCTTTAAAACAATTAAGATTGAAGAGGAAAGCAGGAAATAGCTCCTGAAAAATAAATAATTAATAGTTCCGACGGAATTTAATAGATCGGTTGAATTTTTAAATCTTTAAATTTTCAATTTTTAAATCATAAAAAAATGAAAGTATTAGCAAATGACGGGATTTCTAAAAGCGGAATCAAAGCGCTTGAAAAAGGCGGATTTGAAGTAATCACTACAAAAGTAGCACAGGAACAGGTGGCCAATTATATCAATGCAAATGATGTAAGCGTGATCCTTGTGAGAAGTGCGACAAAAGTGCGCCAGGATATTATTGACGCTTGCCCTGGCCTTAAAATCATCGGTCGTGGCGGTGTTGGAATGGATAATATTGATGTGGATTATGCACGTTCTAAAGGTGTTCATGTGATCAATACGCCGGCTTCGTCATCGGAATCTGTAGCGGAATTGGTGTTTGCGCACTTGTTTTCGGGCGTTCGGTTTTTGCACGATTCGAACAGGAATATGCCGCTTGAAGGCGATTCGAACTTTGAAGGTTTGAAAAAAGCGTATGCAAACGGCGTGGAATTGCGCGGGAAAACATTGGGAATTATTGGTTTCGGAAGAATTGGGCGCGCGGTTGCGAAAATTGGGCTCGGTTTGGGAATGCGCGTGATCGCTTCGGATAAATTCGTTGGGAACGCTGAAATCAAAGTCGATTTTTACAACGGGCAATTTATCAATGTGGATATCGTAACCGAACCGATGGAAGATATTTTCAAGCATTCCGATTTTATTACGCTGCACGTTCCGGCTCAGGACGGTTATGTCATTGGCGCAGCTGAAATTGCAGCGATGAAAGACCATGTTGGGATCATCAACTGCTCGCGTGGCGGTGTTGTAGATGAAGTCGCTTTAGTAGCAGCACTTGACAGCGGAAAAGTATTGTTTGCAGGGCTTGACGTTTTTGAAGAAGAGCCAACGCCAGCAATTCCGGTTTTGATGAATACTAAAGTTTCTTTGACGCCACACATTGGCGCTGCGACATTGGAAGCTCAGGACAGGATCGGGACAGAATTGGCAGAGCAAATCATTAGCCTGCTGAAGACTGTACCTCAATAAATTACCCACTTTTAGCGATTAATTGCTTTTTTAAGTAATTTTGGTAAGAACCAATAAGACAGATCATGTTAGAGCAATTATCAGAATTAGTAAAACAATACGGAAACGACGCAGTAATCAACAACAGTGCGGTTCCGAACGAACATAATGAAGGCGTGATGGATGAAGCCAGCAGTTCCATATTTTCAGGCTTGCAGCAAATCGCTTCTGAAGGCGGAACGGCGCAGCTTGCAGCATTATTCAACGGAAACAGCGCTGCTTCCCCATCGAATCCTGTTGTGCAGAAACTTTCTGAGCAGCTTTCGGGAAACCTGGGCCAGAAATTCGGGTTGGACAGCAGCGCTGCAGCCGGGATTGCGGGAAGCCTGATTCCGAAAGTACTGGGTTCACTGATCGGAAAAGCAAAAAATCCAAACGATTCGAGTTTTAAAATTTCTGATTTGGTCAATGCCATTTCTGGCGGGCGAGGAAATTCGGGCCTGATGGATGCGATTTCTAAATATGGTGGACAATTTGGCCTCGACCAAAATAATGACGGAAAAGTAGACATGGGCGACGAGATGGCTGCCGTGAATAAAAAAGGCGGAATTGGCGGATTGCTGGGGAAACTTTTTGGGAAATAAATATTGGCCACAAATTGAATTCACTAATTTTTGATTTGTTTAGTGAATTTGTGGAAATGACACAAACTCCGGACTAAAATTGTCTGGAGTTTTTTTGTTAAATAGCCATTGCCAGACAGTACTTTTTCATAACTTTATAGAAATCCGAAGCTGTGAAAAATTTAATTTACATATTGATTATTGGACTGTTCATCATGGGTTGTGATACTTCTAAATCGACAGTTGCTGCTTCAGGCAAAAATGCAGTTTCCGGTAAAATGTCTGCTAAAAGCGATACCGTCCGCATTGCAAATGATTCGCTCGAATATGAAATCATCATTACCGATATTGGCTTCAACCAATATTTAAGCAGTGTTGCGCGGCCACGGAATTTCTATTCACAATCTTTCCTTGAAAATAAAAACCTGTTCTTTGTAAGCGAATACAACCGCCGTGTGCTGGAGCCATTTCGGTACAATCCAAACATTTATGAAATGCGGATCGATTACCAAAGCAACGTCAATTACGGCTATGAAGTGAATTATCTGCTGTACAATTATTTTCTGTTTTTTCAGAGTGCTTACAGGCAGAAATTGTAAAACCAAGTGCTTATATTTGTAAGGAATTCATTATTATGCAGAAATTAAAGCAGCGCTGGGGCATCCAATCCAACTTTCAGTTGGTGGTGGTGTTTATTGTATTTGCGATCAATGGATCGGCATCGGCGAAGCTGGGATTTTTCCTGTTGGATCTGATCGGGATGACAAAAGAAATAGTGCATCCGGTGTTGCGTTATGTGCTGATGCTGGTTTTGGTTTTGCCGATTTACCCGTTTTTAATCATGCTCACCGGCTGGATTTTCGGGCAATCGGAATTCTTTGTTCGGTTTGGAAAAAACATGCTGAACCGAATTAGTTTCGGATTGTTATTCGATTATAAAAAAAACTCCTGAGGTCTTCAGGAGTTTTTTTATATTATTTTTTGATCAGGTATTTGTAAATCCACATTAGTGTAAAAGACGGAACAATGTCGGTAAACGGAAGGATTTCTTCCAGGAATGTAAACACTCCGGCGACTTTACCAATGGCGCCTTTATACATCCAGGTCATTAAGAAACCGGCAAGCGGCGCCCAGATTACATCTGAAAACTCCCCGATTCCGGGAATTGTAAACGACAGCATTCCGATGCCATCAAACAACAAACCCAGGAGAAGGTCCCGGGTTTTGTAATTTTCGGTTTGTATTTGATTCTGGTTCATGTTTTTAATTTTTCTCCGCGGCTGTACAAACTTAGTGCCGTTATTTTTTTAGCTTGTCTTTAAACTGCTTCCTGACCTTTTCTACTTTTGGCGTAATGACGTAACTGCAATAGCCTTGTTCTTTATTCTGGCTGTAATAATTTTGGTGGTAATCTTCGGCTTCGTAGAATTTTGGCGCAGGGGAAACTACGGTGACAACCTTTTTGCCGTAGGTATTTTCTTTGTCCAATAAAGCGATGTAATCTTCTGCGAGTTTCTTTTGTTCATTATTATGATAGAAGATCTCGCTGCGGTATTGTGTGCCCACATCGGCACCTTGCTGGTTTAATGTTGTTGGATCGTGCGTGGCAAAAAATACCTCCATAAGTTCTCCGAAAGAAATTTTCTTCGGGTCGAATTCAATCTGTATGGCTTCGGCATGTCCGGTTTCCCCGGTAGACACTTCGCGATACGTTGGGTTGATGGTTTTCCCTCCTATGTAACCTGATTTAACAGTTTTCACACCGTTGAGTTCGAGGAAAACCGCTTCGGTACACCAGAAACATCCACCGGCAAACGTTGCGGTTTCGAGTCCTTTTTCCTGTTCAACTTGTACAGGTTCAGTAATTTGTTGTGTTGTTGGTTGTTTTTCTTTCGAATGGCAGGAAAGCATCGTGAAAACGGCCGCAATTCCAAAAAGTTTTTTCATTTTCGTCATTTTTGTTTAACAAAATTAATTAATAACTCAACAGTCTTAGTTTGCCTTAACTAAACTTTATCAGATATACGAAATAAAGCGTTGTGAAAGATTTATTCGTATTTAAAATGTTTGTTTCTTTGTGTAAATGTCCAAAAAATGATACAGGCGAATAACATCCAGAAACATTACGATCAACTGCACGTCCTTAAAGGCGTTAACCTTCATATTAAAAAGGGCGAAATCGTTTCTATCGTCGGGGCATCAGGCGCCGGAAAAACAACGCTGTTGCAGATCCTTGGCACGCTTGACAAACCTTCGAAAGAAAACGGGACTGCTTTGCAGATCAATGGCGAAGAAATCCTGAATATGGATGACAAGCATTTGTCGAAATTCAGGAATACAAACCTGGGTTTTATCTTTCAGTTCCATCAATTGCTGCCTGAGTTCACAGCATTGGAAAATGTATGCATTCCGGCGTTTATTGCAGGAAAATCGAAAGCCGAAACGGAAACGGAAGCCAAAAGATTACTCGAATACCTTGGGCTTTCACACCGGATCAATCACAAACCCAACGAACTTTCGGGTGGTGAGCAGCAAAGGGTTGCCGTGGCACGGGCGTTGATCAATAAACCGGCTGTGATCTTTGCTGATGAACCTTCGGGAAACCTCGACACGGCATCGGCAGAAAACCTGCACAAACTATTCTTTCAATTGCGTGATGAATTCGGGCAAACATTTGTCATCGTTACCCATAATGAAGAACTTGCCGATATGGCTGACCGCAAACTTGTCATGTCTGACGGGCAAATCCTGTAATTATGGTATTGATCATCCTGAGCTGGCTCTATATTTTATTTACGACTGTCAATTTAGGCTATGCCTTTACCATTGCTTTGCGCATCAAAATCAAAGAACTGGGAACTGCCTCGTTTCTCGGATTGTTTTCGACTGCTTTACTTGCTGGCTTCTGGGCTGTCTTTGGGCGCATCAGCTGGGAATTCCATATTTTCTTATTGGGCCTGAATTTACTTTTAACGGTGAAGTTTAATGTTGGGATCGTTGGCCTTTACAAAGAGTTTTTTCGGCAGGTTAAAAACCTCAGCCTGGCTTTAAAGATATTATTGCCCATTGTTTCCTTGCTGATTGTAGCACAGTGTGCCTCGGCTCCATTTTTACCTGACAACGAATCTTATTACATTCAAACGATCAAGTGGCTTGACGAATATGGTTTTGTGCGGGGAATTGCGAATCTTCACTTCTTCTTTGCCCAGGTAAGTGGCTGGCACATCCTGCAAAGCGCTTTCAGCTTTTCATTTTTATACGGGCACTTTAATGACCTCAGCGGCTTTTGCCTGTTGCTGGGGAATGTATTCGCTTTTTTCAGGCTTGACGATTATTTCAGGAAAGGCCGCAGGATTGACCTGGTGGTAGGATTGCTACCGGTTGCAAATGTATTTCTGTTTTCATTTATCAGTTCGCCTTCTGCAGATCTTCCAATTTATGTATTGACATTTATCATTTTTTATATTTTTATGTTGCAGTATAAAAAAATGACAGCGGCCGGATTTACAATATTGTGCCTGTTTGTGCTGTTTGCCATGCTGATTAAGGTCACTGCATTGCCGCTATTGATCCTGCCAATAGTATCTTATGCCAGGCATTACAGAAAATTGCACAACATCAATGAGATCCTGATCGTTTCGGCGCTCACACTGGCGCTGTTCCTGTTGAAAAACAGTATTGTAAGCGGGTATGCCTTTTATCCTCTGACTTCGATAGGCAGGCTGCAGGTAAATTTTAAAGTGCCGATGGCAATTGTAAACTTCTATGCAGATTTTTCTAAGTATGAAATATTCATGCTGTCTGAACAGCAGTACCGTGAAGCCGGTGGATGGTCTTTGTTCTTAAGATGGCTGCATTTGCCGAAGCTTGACGGTTTGTTCAACATGCTTGCTGTGGTTTTGGTCGCCTTTACGCCGCTGCTTATTTATAAATATTTCAACAAACAGAAATTCTGGATATTATATTTTGTGATGGTTTTAGGGATGGTGTTTTTTTACTGCACTTCGCCCCAGTACCGCTTCTTTTTGAACTTTATTTTGTTCTTTTCTTTTTTGTGGGCGACGGTATTGCTTTCAAATCGTAAAGTGGTGCTTTCAATGCTTTGGATTGCGACGTTTGTGACAGCTGTTTTGCTGTTTGTTCCCGTTGGGATGGGGCGATTTACATCGAATAAGCAATTGCTTTCGGGGTCGAGGTTTGAGGTTTCTTACTTAGTGTTTCCACATTCGAACAGCAAATCGGGAACAGCTTTTGAAACAGTTGAAAATGGAAATTTAAAATACCATTCACCCATCGAAAACAGTTTTTTCTGGGGTGATGGCGATGGGGATCTGCCTTGTGTGAACAAAGTGCAGGTCGATTATTTCCAGAACTATTACCATTACCGTCCGCAGCAGCGCGGAAATAGTTTAAAAGCCGGATTTTACAGTCAGCCCGTATTGGATGACAGTTTGCAAATCCTGATCCGTTCACGCAACTAAAAGCAGTTGGCCCTATCTGCACTTAAAACCAAATTATGACCTTAAGATTCTATACGCTGCTCCTGGTTGTTGTGCTTTGTTCATCGTGTGCCACCTTATTTAATAACAAACACTATGTACTTGATGTTGATGCCCTTCAGGATAACAGCACCGTTAAGGTTTATGACAGTGTATACCGATTGCCTGCAAAGATTTTGGTGACGCGTTCTAAAGCGAATCTTCCTGTTGTTCTGGAATCGGATGGAAAGCAGAAAACTTTTGAGCTAAAGGCCGAACCGAGCCGTAAATTTGTGCTTGGAAACCTTCCTTTTATTTATTTGTGGCCGGTATCTTATGGTATTGATTATACCAATCACAACCGGTTTTATTACGGCCAGCACATTAAGCTTGACATCAATGATACGACGGCTGTTTTGAAGTACGGTTTCCTGAGAAATTCGACCGATGCTTTTAACCGGTATTTTAACGACCCGTATCGGGGGAAGAAAGGGCAGATCAACTTTGCCTTTGGATTCCCTGTTGCCAGTGGCGTTTACAACCAAAGCAGTTACCAGAATAAGAGTACTTTTTCTTTGTCGGGGATAAAAGCGGGCTTTGACTATTTTTACAGCGATCGGAAGTTTTTGAATTTAAGTGGGCAGGTCCTGATGTCTGACACAGGCTTTTTGCCGGTGGATCATTTTGAGAGTTATACCGATACGTATTCTTATTACATCAGCTTGACGGATAATTTTACGCACAAGCGTTTTACCTTTGGATATGGGTTGCATTACAGCCTGAACGAATTGAAGGTTGTGGAGGAGTTTCCTGTTCCAGAAGGTTTAGAAACTGCCATTCCGAGCGTTACAACCTATTATAAAAATTATGCCTTGGGTGTGAATGTAAACGGATATTTCAGGTTTTATAAGGACTTTCATGTTGGGATTGTGTACCGTCCGGATATTTATCTGGTGAAGCCGGAAGCGAAATTCAATTACGGGCATGCGATCAGCGGGGAGATCATCTGGAAAATCAGGCTGAAGAAATAGCTTTTGGCTTTATTAGGATGCAAAACCTTCTTTTCCGAGGCCGAATAGCGCGACATCGTATTTTGCGGGGTCGTTTGCATCGAACAACCGGAGTGCCTGGTCTAATTGTGTGAGCGCTTTAAGGTTATCGTTTTTAATGGTGATGAATCCGAGCTTTCTTCCTACGCGGCCTGTGTGAACGTCGAGCGGACAGGATAATACTGAGGTTGGAATGGACTTCCATATTCCGATATCGACTCCGCCGTTGTCCTGGCGTACCATCCATTTTAAGAAAAGGTGAAAACGTTTTGCTGCGCTATTCTTTAGCGGGTCTGCGATGTGTTTGGTCGTGCGTTGGAGGTGCTCTATTTCGAAGAATTTCTTTTTGAATTCGTGGATGCCGTGGTGCAGGAAGCCGTTTGTTTGGTTGTTGGTAAAGATTTGCTCCATGCCGTGGTGGTTTGTATAAATGTGTTGCAATCCTTTGATGAACGTGCGGAAATCCCCGGCGTTAAAGGTGCGGTGAACGAATCCTTCTGCCCTATCAAGATTGGCATCGGAATGCGACATAATGAAATCATAAGGTGAATTGCCCATGATGGCCATCATGCGTCTTGCGTTGTTGATGACTGAGGCGCGGTTGCCCCAGGCGATGGTTGCAGATAGGAATGCAGCGATCTCGATGTCTTCCTTTAGGGTAAATGATCGTGGGATCTGGACGGGATCGGTTTCGATAAATTCGGGGACGTTGTATTGGATTGCCTTTTGGTCGAGCAGGTCTTTGATATCGTTAATTTTCAAGTGGATTCTTTTTTACAAAGGTAATTAAAGTTGGTGTGGATTTTAGTTTGTTTCATAGTGACAACTCTTTTCTTTATAATGACTTTACTTTGCTTCATAATGACTTTACTTTGCTTCATAATGTCTTTACTTTGCTTCATAACACCTTCTCTTCCCTTCATAATGTCTTTACTTTGCTTCATAACACCTTCTCTTCCCTTCATAATGGCTTTACTTTGGTTCATGGCACCTTTACTTTGCTTCATACCGGCTTTTCTTCTTCCAATAGCTTTATTATTTTATCCAGTTATTTGATACAACGTTTTTAAAAAATCCGGTTGTTAAATTTGGCACGTATTTTGGAAACATCAAAATATTGGATATTCAAACTTATATTATTAATTTTTTAAATTATTGTTTAATTTTTAACACTTAAATTTATGAACAGAATACAAGAGCGTAAACTGAGTATGTATGAAGTTACGCAGGAAAAAATCGAAAATTTTACGGCACCAACAATTGTTGCAAAAATGCCACAGTTTAGCAGCTATAGTATTGAATTTTTAGGAATTGTTTCTAAAATTAAAGAAACCGGCGCTGTTCAGGTGAAGCAACGCGAGGGGATTGCTACTGAAAAACAGATCCTGAAAGAATCCGCTGTTAATTTAGGATTAAAAATAAGTTTGGGCATTCGCGCTTTTGGCATCAATCAGAATAATGAAACGCTTATAGAAGCAATGTCTTACAGAAGGAGCAAACTGGGTTTATTAGCAGATAACATATTGGTCATGCATTTGAATGGGATTAAGGATGTAGCATTAGAAAATCTGGCAAATCTTGGAGACTACCACATTACTCAAGATGTTATTATTGATTTCGAAAAAGCAATTCGTCAATTTGATACTTACATCCCGAAACCACGCGCAGGAATCGTTGAACACAAAGATGCTACGGCGTTGCTGGCTGCGCTTTTTGCTAAAGCTGATGCGTTACTGGTTAAAATGGATGCGCTTGCTGATGTGATCGCAGATCAGGAACCGGAGTTCTTCAGCACTTATAAAAGCAGCAGGATATTGGTGGATGCCGGTTATAGAACGATTCCGCTTAGGGGCTTTGCAGCCGATGAAAATGGGTTGCCTGTGGAGAAAGCCAAGGTGTTTTTGAAAGGAACGAAGCTGAATGCTTTGACTACGGTAAAGGGAAATTTCCAGTTTAGGAAACTGCCGGAAGGGGTTTATGATATCGTTGTTCAGAAAAACGGATTTGAAGATGCTAATGAAAGCGTTGCCATTACTGACGGGGAACGGATGGATTTAAAAATTGAAATGAGACGTGTATGAGGATAATTACTTTGAAAACACCGGTTGATGCCGGTGTTTTTTTTTATCCAAAAACCATTAAACATTTGTAAATCAGCACCATCAATATAAAATTGGCTATTGCTTAATTAAAGCTATCTTTGCAAAAAATTTCACCATGACCTTTGAGCAATTCAATCTTCCAAAATCTGTACAAAAAGCCATAGACGAACTGGGGTTTACAACGCCGACGCCTATTCAGGAAAAATCATTTTCGGTTGTTATGTCGGGGCGCGATATGATGGGAATTGCGCAAACTGGAACTGGGAAAACCTTTGCTTACTTACTTCCTTTGTTGAAGCTTTATAAGTTTACACCTACGGAAACGCCGAAAATCGTAATCCTTGTACCCACCCGCGAGCTTGTTGTTCAGGTCGTTGAAGAAGTGGAAAAACTAACGAAATACTTGTCGATTCGCACCCTCGGGATTTATGGTGGCGTGAACATCAACACACAAAAGAAAGCGGTTTATGCCGGGCATGATATTTTAGTGGGAACGCCTGGGCGCGTGATGGACCTGGCTTTAGACAACGTCATCCGTTTTGATGAAACGCAAAAGCTGGTCATTGACGAGTTTGATGAGATGCTGAACCTGGGTTTTCGCCCGCAGCTGACATCAATTTTAGCGATGATGAAAACCAAACGCCAGAACATTTTGTTTTCGGCGACGATGACTGATGAAGTCGATGAAATTTTGAATGATTATTTTGATTTTCCTGAGGAAGTGACTTTGGCTGCTTCGGGAACACCGCTGGAAAATATTACACAACTCGCTTATTCGGTTGTGAATTTTAATACGAAGATCAACCTTTTGAAACATTTGCTTCAACAAGACGAATCGATGGAGCGTGTGCTGGTATTTGTGAACAATAAGAAAATCGCCGATATGCTGCATGAGCGCATTGATGCTGATTTTCCTGGGCAGTTTGGCGTGATCCACTCGAACAAATCACAGAATTACCGTTTGACAACGATGGCAAACTTTCAGGCGGGCGAATTGCGCGGACTGATTACTTCGGATATCATGGCGCGTGGACTCGACATTTCAGATATTTCGCACGTCATCAATTTTGAGATGCCTGAGATGCCCGAATTGTACATGCACCGTATTGGAAGAACCGGTCGTGCCGATGCAAAGGGAACGGCGATCAGTTTTTTTACGCCTCGTGAAGAAGAGATTAAAATTGGCGTGGAACTTTTGATGAACCAGGAACTCCATCCTGAACCTTTTCCGGAAGAAGTCGAAATTTCTACTTTATTGATTGGCCCTGAAAAAGAAAAAGAGAAGATCAAATTCCTGATGAAAAAGCCAAAGCTTGATGGTGACGGGGCTTTTCATGAGAAAACGGCTAAGAACAAGAAAGTAAACCTTGGCGGGCCTTCGAAAACGAAGAAGAAAACTTCGGGATCGGTGAATAGGAATATGTTGCGGGAGCAGAATAAGAAGCGGAATAAGAAGAAGTAGTTTGAGCTATAAGTAAAGGTCTTAAGTGCTTTGCATTTTTTGAACCATTAAGGAATTAAGAAGTATGAAGTTTCATGATCTTAATTCCTTAATGGTTTTATTTTTTTGGATTATTCAGCTTTTGTGAATATTAGATTTACAGGTGAGCATAATTCTATTTTTTTACCGGAATTAGTCAATTCACCTGTGGCTTGATTGCGATTGAAGATGATAATGTCATTGGAATCCTGATGGGCGACGAGAACGAATTTTCCGCCGGGAACGATGGTGAAATCGCGTGGATTCTTTCCTCCTGTTGAAATTGTTTTTTTGTGTACCAATTTTCCTTTGGCGTTGACTTCGAACAAGGAAATCGTGTTGGCTTCACCCCGATTTGTGGCGTAGACGAATTTGCCGTCATTTGAGATTTTAATTGCGGCACCGCCATTTTGCCCTTTGAAACCATTTTGGGCGAGTGTTGCTTCCTGAATGCGTTGTAATTTTCCGTTGAAGTAGTCAAAAACCGTGATCGTTCCGTCGAGTTCCTGCAAAAGATAGATGAATTTTCCATCGGGACTGAAGATTAAATGGCGCGGGCCGCTCCCGGTTTTGATGGCAATCGTATCTTTGAATTTGAGAATTTCATTTGTGGAAGCTGGGTTGTATTGGTAAAGATAAATCCGGTCGGTACCGAGGTCGTTTGCAAGCACAAACTTTTTATCGGGTGAAAACTGAACCATGTGCACATGTGCGCTTTCCTGCCTTTGTTTGTTGATGCTGGAACCTTCGTGTTTGATTACCTGTGCGGCTTTTGCGAGGCTTCCATCAGGATTTTTCTTAAATATTGAAATCGTTCCACCGGAATAGTTTGCGGAGATTACGTTTTGATCGGCGTTGATGATGTAGCACGGATCGGCGCCTTCGGAACTTTGCTTGTTTAAGAGATCGAGCCTGCCGGATTTGGGTTGGAATTTGAATGAAGAAATGGTGCTTTCTTTTCCGCTTTCATTTACCGAATACACGAATTTATCGTCCGGTGAAACGGTTAAATAACTTGGGCTAATGGCTTTATCTGTGTTGTTTTTGAGTTTAAATGCGGCGGTTTCGGTATTGAAATCATACACATAAATCCCTTTGCTGTCGCAAGAATGCGTGTAAGTTCCGACAAGCAAATCCATATTTGCCTGGGCAAAATTCTGTAAGAAAAACAACAACGCGGCAACAGATAACAACTTTTTCATAAAGATCATTTTAGCCATGTAAAAGTAAGGGATTAGAAATTATTTTACACTTAAAAAAAATCCAAAACTACGACCGACAACTGGGGTTTAATTTGTATTTTTGGCAAACGCGGTGCATTCACTGAACGCCGCTGAAAATCAACAACAGTGATGTAAATTTAAATCGGAATGCAGTTCAAACACCCGGAAATTCTTTACTTTCTTTTCTTACTTGTTATTCCAATCCTGGTTCATTTATTTCAATTACGCCGATTTAAAAAGGAATATTTTACGAATGTCCGCTTCCTTCAGGAACTTTCCATCCAAACCCGCAAAAGCTCGAAACTCAAGAAATGGTTGCTGCTTGCGACACGTTTATTGATCTTAGCCTGTATTATCATTGCGTTTGCGCAGCCGTTTTTTAAAGCGAAAGACAGTAATAATGTGACGAATGAAATGTATGTTATTCTCGACAATTCGTTTAGCATGCAGGCCAAAGGCAAGAAAGGCGAACTGATGAAACGCGCGGTTCAGGAACTGCTCGAAAGCGCGCCGGAGAATATGAGTTTTTCTTTGCTGACGAATTCTGAAACGTTTTGGAATACCGATATGAAGTCTGTCCGCAAGGATTTACAGAATTTAAAATACAGCGCTTCGGCGTTTGAGCCTGAAAATTTACTGGCAAAAATCAATGGGCGTAAAACAGTTTTCAATAAAGACATTGTTGTGATTACCGATGCAGTTGGCTTGCAGAAAAAGCAACTGAAAAGCATTGATGCCAATTCAAATACGTATTTCATTATTCCGAAAGCCGAACAGAAAAACAACATTTCGGTAGACAGTGTTTTCATCAGCCAGCAGCTAGATAATTTTTATGAGATCGGTGTGAAATTGTCGGCTTATGGAAATGATTTTAAGAGCATTCCGATTGCGCTGTACAATAAAAATAAGCTCATTGCGAAGACTTTGGTGCAATTTGATACTAAAAAAAAGAATGTTGTTTTTACGATTCCGAAAGAAGATTTTCACGGTTATGTTTCGATTGCGGATAACGGATTGGAATATGACAACAAATTGTTTTTCAGCATTTCAAAACCTGAAAAAGTAAATGTGATTTCGATTGGAGATGCAGATAAAAGCGGATTTTTGTCGCGGATTTACACGAATGACGAATTTAGTTTTAACAATTTCCCACTTGCGAATTTAGATTATAATTTGCTTGAAAAACAAGATGCTATTGTATTGAATGAACTTAAAGACATTCCGCAGGCTTTGCAAACAACTTTGAAATCATTTGTAGAAAAAGGCGGAAATTTAGTTGTGATTCCGTCTACGGAAAGTTCGGTTTCAAACATCAATTCTTTGCTTGCTAATTTCGGTGCGATGCAATTCAAATCATTGCAAACCACGCAGAAAATGGTGACAAAAATCAATTTCAGCCATCCATTATTCGGAAGTGTATTTGAGAAGAAAACCGAAAATTTCCAATATCCAAATACGAAAACGTCGTTCGTAATCAATTCTAATGCGCCCGCAGCATTGAGTTATGAAGACCAAAGCGCGTTTTTGAGTTCGCTGCAAAATGCCGTTTCATCGGTGTATGTTTTTTCGGCTGCGATTGATAAAATGAATTCGAATTTCCAGAACTCGCCGTTAATTGTTCCAACATTTTACAATATGGCGCAAAGCGGAATGAAATCGGGCGTGAATGCGATTACTATTGGTGAAAGTAAGCCATTTGTCGTTGATGCGTTGTTGTCGAAAGACGAAATCGTATCGGTTAAAAATGGCGATGAAAAATTCATTCCGGTTCAACAGATATTGAATAATAAAGTGAAGCTGACGTTTGGCGATTATCCGGAAACGGCTGGAAATTTCGGGATTTTTAAACAAGATGAATTGGTAAAAAACATCAGTTTCAATTATGCCCGAACCGAAAGCGATTTGTCGCAAACTAATGAAGATGCTGCCGCAGATTTCAAGCAGGCAGAAACAATCGACTCCGTTTTTACGACACTGCAAACCAACCGCACAGACAACCAGATCTGGAAATGGTTTGTTATTTTGACCTTACTATTTTTAGCCACAGAATTATTCATCCAAAAATTGGTAAAATGAAAATAATCATCCGCGAAGCGAAAATCATTGATCCGAAAAGCAAATTCCACAATCAGGTTGTTGATGTTCAGATTGAAAATGGCATCGTGAAGAAAATCGGATCGAAGCTTTCAAATGACAACAAATTGGAAGAAATCAAGCTTGACAATTTACACCTTTCACAAGGCTGGTTTGACAGCAGCGTCTCTTTGGGCGAACCTGGTTTTGAAGACCGCGAAACGATTGCAAACGGACTCAATGTTGCTGCGAAAAGCGGTTTTACGGGAATTGCCTTGCAACCAAATTCTGCTCCGGTAATCGACAACCAGTCGCAGGTAAATTTTGTAAAATCGAAATCGAATGGTTTTGCAACCGATTTATTTCCAATTGGCGCACTCACAAAAAATAGTGAAGGCAAAGACCTGGCCGAATTGTTCGACATGAAAAACTCCGGCGCAGTAGCGTTTGGCGATTACAATAAAAATTTAGAAAATGCGAATTTGCTCAAAATCGCATTGCAATATGTGCAGGATTTTGATGGTTTGGTCGTTGCGTATTCTCAGGATTTCAATATAAAGGGAAGCGGCGTGGCGAATGAAGGCATTATTTCCACTCGATTGGGATTGAAAGGAATTCCGAATCTTGCAGAAGAATTGCAGATTGCACGGAATTTATTCATACTCGAATATACTGGCGGAAAATTGCACATCCCAACGATTTCAACTGCAAAATCGGTACAATTGATCAAAGATGCAAAAGTGAAAGGATTGAACGTCAGTTGCAGTGTTTCGGTGCATCATTTGGTTTTGACCGATGAAAAACTTGACGGATTTGACACGCGATTTAAAGTAACGCCGCCGCTGCGGATTGAAGCTGATCGAAAAGCGTTGCTAAAAGGCTTGAAAGATGGAACGATCGATATGATCACATCCGATCACAATCCGATCGATATCGAACATAAGAAAATGGAATTTGACCTTGCTAAAAATGGAACTATTGGTTTGGAAAGCGCTTTCGGAGCGTTGTTAACGGTGCTTCCATTGGAAATTATTGTTGGAAAACTGACTTCGGGAAGGCGCTTTTTCGGTACTGAAAATGAATCCATTTCTGAAAATTCAAAAGCCAATTTCACTTTATTCAACCCTGAAGGAAACTGGAATTTCTCAAAAGCAAACATCTTATCAAAATCCAAAAACTCCGCTTTTCTTGGTGCAAAAATGACCGGAAAAGTCTACGGAATTTTGAACAACAGCCAATTGATCTTACAATAATATGAATACTGAAACTATCGAAAAAGGCAAATCGACGGCGATCACGAGTTATATTTTAATCGTGGGCGTTTTGATTGCGATGTCGATGAACGGCGAGGATAAAAATGCGTTTGCTTCGTTTCACATCAGGCAATCTTTGGGTTTGTCTCTGACGTTTATTTCGCTTGGGCTGATCATTTCAAATTTTGACAATCCGGTGATTTCGATGTCGATGTATTTGTTTATTTCGGTGTTGTGGATTTACGGAATGTTCAGTGCGATCAACGGACAAACAAGACCAATTCCGTTACTCGGAAATCTTTTTCAAAAATGGTTTAAAAGCATTTCTTAACTATGAATTTATCTTTAGAATATTTAATTCGCGAGCCTAAAGTAAAACTGGATAAAAATCCGCTTTTGCTTTTATTGCACGGTTATGGCAGCAATGACGCCGATTTATTTTCATTCGCGACTGAACTTCCTGACGAATATTATGTCGTTGCCGCGCGTGCACCTTATAATTTGCAATATGGAAGTTATGCGTGGTATGCGATTAATTTTGATGCCGATGAAAATAAGTTTTCAGACGTGGAACAGGCAAAGGAATCGCGAAATTTAATCGTGAAATTTATTGATGAATTAACTGAGAATTTCCCGATTGATGCCAATAACATTACACTTTTCGGGTTTAGCCAAGGCTCGATTTTGAGTTACGCTGTTGCATTATCTTATCCTGAAAAAGTGCAGCGTGTCGTGGCGATGAGCGGTTATGTAAATCCCGAAATGGCGATTGAAAATTATTCGGGAAATGATTTTTCAAATCTTAAAATATTCGCTTCACACGGAACTGTAGACCAGGTCATTCCAATTGACTGGGCACGAAAAGTAACACCTTTTCTCGATGATTTAAAAATCGAGAATGTGTATAAAGAATATCCTGTCGGGCATGGCGTCGCGCCGCAAAACTTTTTTGACTTCAGGAATTGGCTGGAAAGTAGATAAAAAAGCCATAAGTGAAAAGGCAAAAGACATAATTTTAAAACCGTAGCGGTAAACCTTTTGCCTTTTGCCTAAATTACTGTCCTGTATATAAAATGTCTTTTCCTTTTTTGAGCACATATCCTTTCCACGGAATGAGCTGCCAGTCGCCGTTAACATATTGACCGCCTTCGGATTTTCGTTTTAAAATAATGGATTTTTGATTTGGGACAAACAATTCTGCTTTGTTGCCGTTTTCTTCAAAGATGACAAACGCAGCCATTCCTGCAGGTTGATTTTCAGAATCATACGGAGATAATTTTGTTCCTTCTTCGAAGATTCGAATGCATTTCTGTTTGAGTTCTGACCAGGTGTAACCAGTTGAAGATTTGCAACCGTGAGCATCAGAATCAGCTCCGACAGTTGGCACTTTTGCAGTATCGATTTCAACTTTCACGCCATCTTTGGTGATGGAATCTTTCACCACATCTGGCACAGCCATTTCTCCTTTTTTCGTACACGAAATGATTAGAAATAAACTTAAAAATACAATTGCATTTCTCATCTTATTGTTGGTATATAATCGATTGGATCACTTCAAACGACACCGATTCGTTTTCATTGATAAAATATTTCAAAAGCACCTCGCCCCAATATTTCCCGTCGTTATAATCAGCGATGATCCAACGGTGGTTTAGGATTTTTGCTTTGTTGATGATGAATTTCTGTGCGCCAAGCTGCTCCTGGCCTGTATATGGATTTCCTTTTGGATTCGTGTTAAAATCCATTAATTTCTCGGTTACATACGGAATCAGTTTTTGGTACGGAATGTATTTTCCGGTAGCATTATTTTCAAAATAATTCTGCGCATTGTCGTTTTTTTCAAGTGAAAAATAACCGGCATCGGCAAGTTTAGAATTTACAGAAGTCAGGCTGTCGCCGAGGCGTTTGCTGATTTTTGTATTGCGTTCCTGCTCAAAAGCCGTTTCTTTGCTGAAATACATATACGTGAAAACGTTCATCAAAACAGCAAGAATAAACAGGTAAAGGAAAAGTGATTTTTTCATGGTATTAAATGGAAATTTCTAAATTATCGTAAGCAAGGAAAATGTTTTCAGGAAGTCGTTTTTGTACTTCTTCATGGAAGCCTAAAATGTGGCTGATGTGCGTCAGATAGGCTCTTTCAGGTTTCACCAAATTGATGAAATCGATCGCTTCCTGAAGGTTAAAATGCGTGTCGTGTGGTTCTTCGCGCAACGCATTTACAACTAAAACCTTGACGCCTTTGAGTTTTTGAAGTTCTTCATCGGCAATGGTTTTGACATCTGTTAAATATGCAAAATCATCAATCCGGTATCCGAAAACCTGCAGGCTTCCGTGAAAAACATTTATTGGAATTGCGGTTTTATCGCCAACAGCAAAGGTCAAATTATTTAAAACTTCAACCGGATTTACAGATGGCGCGCCGGGATATTTGTTTTCTGTTTCAAAAATATAATCGAATCTTTTTGAAAGGTTTTCAATAACGCGTTGGTGTGCATAAATAGGCATTGGCCCTTGTCTGAAATTATACGGTCGGATGTCGTCCATTCCGGCAGTATGGTCTGAATGTTCGTGGGTGTATAAAATTCCATCGATCTGGCGACAGCCGCAGCTTAACATTTGTTGGCGAAAATCCGGGCCGCAGTCAATAATGAACGAATGATTGTCCCAATGCACCCAGATGGAAACCCGCAAACGCTTGTCTTTTGGATCAATGCTTTTGCAAACAGGATGATCGCTCCCAATTACGGGTATGCCCTGCGAAGTTCCGGTTCCTAAAAAATATACTTTCAACTGTGTTATTTTTTTACAAAAATAAGACTATTATCTTTTATTAAAACCCTATTTTGCTAACTTTGTAAGCATATATAGCGAGAATATAAATGGATACGGAAATAAAATTAAAAGGTGATAAAGTCATCGAACAAATTCCTTCGGTAAAAGACAAGGCACTTCGAATTAATCTCAACGAAAATATCTACGGTACTTTTGCGGAAATCGGCGCGGGACAGGAAACGGTTCGGCACTTTTTTAGATCGGGTGGTTCGTCCGGAACGATTGCAAAAGCGATGTCCGCGTATGATAAAGATTTTAGCGACGCCATTTACGGAATTGAGGAAGACGGCCGTTATGTCACTGAAAGCCGGCTCAAAAAAATGCTCGGGCATGAAGTAAACCTGATCGAGCGACGTTTAAACCGCGACAAACATCCAAGCAAAATGTTCTTCAGCTATGCCAATACGGTCGCTACGATCGATTTTGCAAAGCAGTTCAAAGGCCATGGCTGGGTCGGAATCCGTTACCAGATAGAGCCTGATGAAGATTACAACGAGATCATCATCCATATCAGATTTAAAGAAACCGATGCTCGTTTGCAACAGGAAACCCTTGGAATTCTTGGTGTAAACCTGATCTACGGTGCATATTATAAATACAACGACCCAAAAAAACTGCTTCGTTATTTATACGACCATTTGGATAAAGACCAGTTGGAGATTGATACGATTAACTTTTCAGGGCCAAGATTTGCCGATGTTGACAACCGATTGATGAGTTTGCAGCTCGTGAAAAACGGAATGACCGATGCGGTAATGTTTGATCCCGAAGGAAAAAATATCCTGCCGGCTTCGATTCTATACAAGAAAAACATTCTTGCTTTACGCGGAAGTTTCCGTCCGGTGACGAAAGTCAACATGGACATGTATGAGAAATCGCTCAAAATGTTCCTCCAGGAAAATAAAGTAGAAGAAAAAAATACATTGGTAATTTTTGAAATTACACTGTCGAATTTGCGCTCTGAAGGCGAAATTGACGAACGTGATTTTATGGATCGAGCCGAATTACTTTGCTCGTTAGGGCAAACAGTAATGATCTCGAATTTCCAGGAATATTATAAAGTGGTCGAATATTTCTCTGCTTATACCAAAGCGAGAATGGGATTGGCGATGGGCGTCAACAATCTTGTCGATATTTTTGACGAAAAATATTACCGTCATTTGAGCGGTGGAATCCTTGAAGCTTTCGGGAAATTATTCTACCGTGACTTGAAAGTATTCTTATATCCGATGCTTGATGAAGACGGAAATGTCATCAATTCTGAAAACCTGAAAGTGCATCCGCGAATGAAAGAGCTGTACAAATTCTTTAAATTCAACGGAAAAGTAGTTGATATTGACGATTTCGATCCACATACTTTAGAAGTGTTTTCACGCGAAGTCTTAAAAATGATCAGCAACGGAAAACCAGGCTGGGAAGGCATGCTTCCAAAAGGTATTGCTGAAATCATTAAGCAGCACCAGTTGTTTGGGTTTGATCCAAACCGGGTTTTGGAGGAGACGAATTAGGCATATTTACAAATCTGGTTCAGTACCTATTTTTAATACAAAAGGGCATAAGTTTTACCGCAACGGTTTTAAACTTATGCCTTTTTCCTTTTTACTTATGCCTTCTATTTCAAAATCTGCGCTGCATGTGCCTTCGTCTTCACATCTGAAATGACATCTTCTATAATTCCGGTTTCGTCGATGACGAATGTTGTCCTGTGGATGCCGTCATAGGTTCTTCCCATGAATTTTTTTGGACCCCAAACGCCGAAAGATTTTATCATTTCTTTGTCTTCATCGGCGATCAATGGAAATGGGAATTTAAATTTATCGCGGAATTTCCCTTGTGCCTTTTGGTTGTCAGCACTTACGCCGAGAAGTTCGTAATTATTGGCTTTGAATCTTTCGAAATTATCACGCAGGTCGCAGGCTTCAGCGGTGCAGCCCGGAGTGTTTGCTTTTGGATAGAAGAAAACGACAAGTTTTTTGCCTTTGTAATCTTCGAGTTGGTGGAATTTTCCGTCTTGGTCGAAACCGGAGAAATCTGGCGCGGCATCGCCTTTTTGTAGTGTGGTCATATTTTTATTTCAATGTTTGGAAATCCTGTGATTGTAGTGATTGTAGTGTATTGCATTACTTTAGGCTGGAAATTTAGATAAGTCCATATAGAAAATCTCCCAGGTATGGCCATTAGGATCTTCAATCGTACGCTGTTGCATAAAACCGTAATCTTTAAATTCGATGGGTTCTGTTCCGCCGGCTTTTAGTCCGCTTTCCACAATGCTATTTACTTCATCTACGCTGCCAGTCGATAATGAAAAAAGCCCGGCTACATTTGATTTCGTATCTGCAATGGGTTTGGTTGCGAATGATGCAAACTTTTCATGCGTCAAAAGCATGACAAAAATATTCTCGCTCCAAACCATGCATTTTCCGGCATCGTCTGAAAATTGGGGATTGTTTGTAAACCCTAATGCCGTGTAAAAGTCCATAGACTTTTGCAGGTGTTTTACTGCTAAATTGATAAAAATTTGTTTTGCCATTTTTATGTATTTAAGTTGATAATTTGCTTATTATTTTGGTGAATTTTGATGTTCAAAAGTAAATAAGCTTCAACATTCTAAAAAGTTTTAATTATGATTAGTAAACATGGAATGCTGAACTGCCTTGCCCCGGATGGCAGCGAAAACCCCGAATTTTGAAAAGCCTGATTTTCCTGGCATTTTGCGGCGACCGGCGGAAGCCCGCAAAAATGGCGTTGGAAAAACAGCTTTTAAAAAGAGGCGTTGCAGCGTACAGCCGGATTAGGCACATCATTTAAATTGTGCTATTTTTACCTTATAAATTTAAGAAAAAATGACGAAAAAAGAACGCGCGGCTTTTGTAATTCGGACGTTAAAAGAAATATATCCCGAAGTTCCGGTACCGCTGGATCACAAAGATGCGTATACATTGCTGATTGCGGTGCTGCTTTCGGCGCAATGTACGGATGTTCGTGTGGACCAGATTACGCCGATTTTGTTTGCGAAGGCCGATAATCCGTATGATATGATCAAAATGACTGTGGAGGAAATCCAGGATATTATTCGGCCTTGCGGCTTGTCACCTATGAAGTCGAAAGGGATTTTTGGGTTGTCGCACATTTTGATTGACAAATATGACGGACAGGTTCCGGCGACTTATGAAGGCTTGGAGGAATTGCCCGCTGTTGGGCATAAAACGGCGAGTGTGGTGATGTCGCAGGCGTTTGGATTTCCGGCATTTCCTGTCGATACGCACATTCACCGGTTGATGTACCGATGGAATTTATCGAATGGAAAAAATGTGGTGCAGACGGAAAAAGATGCTAAAGCCATTTTCCCGGAAGAACTGTGGAATGACCTGCATTTACAGATCATTTGGTACGGAAGGCAATATTCTCCGGCGCGCGGCTGGAATCTGGAAAAGGATATTATTACGAGGGAAATCGGGCGAAAATCGGTTTTGGAAGCGTATTATAAAAAAATATCCCGGTAAGTTCCGGGATATTTTCTTAATTAGCGATCGTTTCGATTTTCATCTTACCCACTTTCAAAAAGCTCAGTGCTTTGGAGTAATTTAATAAAAAAGATATGGTCTCTTTTTTAGGTTTCATAGACGTTTCAACTAATTTTTTTTCAGAGTAAATTTTTGCCATATTGCGTTGTTTGTGTTTGTTAGTACAAGAACGCAATAATTTTCTGAATATTGTTAATTCGTCAAAATAATTTGATGTTTGTCGATTACTTTTCTCAGGTTCATTAAAGCGTAACGCATTCTGCCTAAGGCTGTATTGATGCTAACGCCTGTTAATTCTGAGATTTCCTTGAAACTTAAGTCCTGGTAAATGCGCATGACCAAAACTTCTTTCTGGTCATTTGGCAATTCTTCTATTAATCTTTTTAGGTCATTTTCAACCTGTTCTGAGATCATGCGGTTTTCGATGGTCATCGAATTGTCGGTCATGACAGAGAAGATCGAGAATTCTTCTGTTTCACGATACATCGGCATTTTTTTATTTTTCCTGAAATGGTCGATAATCAAATTGTGTGCAATACGCATCACCCAAGGCAGGAATTTGCCTTCTTCATTATATGAATTTGATTTTAAAGTTTTAATGACTTTAATGAATGTATCCTGGAAAATGTCATCAGAAACATCACGGTCTGCTATTTTTGAATAGATGAAACCGTATATTTTTGATTCGTGTCTGTTAATTAATGTTGCTAAAGCACCTTCGTCACCTGCAACATAATTCTTCACCAATAAAGCGTCGGGGGTTTGAACAGTAGCCATAAAATTACCTTTTAGTTAGTTAAAATTGGGAGAGTGATCTCTAAAAAGTAGTTTTTTATTATAGGCTTGCTGTTAAAGTTTGATTAAATATTACCCAAATATAGCGTAATTAATTTTTAAGAAACAAATATTATTCCAAATTTTAACAATAATCGTGCAATAACTAACATTTTATTAATTTTAACACTTATTATCGTTGTGTTCTATGACGCTTTGTTGATTTATTGATAAACCCTGATGTAATCAACGGTAAATTCCTGTGGAAATATGCTGTCATCAACTTCCGGGCCACCAAAATTTCCGCCTACCGCCATATTTACAATAATGTAAAAAGGCTGGTTAAACGGCCATGAATCCTCGGTTTTTGGCTCAGGCGCAAAGGTAAAAACCAATTGGTCGTCAACATAAAAATCCATCTTCTCTTTCGCCCAGTCAACAGCATATACGTGAAAACCTTCCTCTATGGTTGGAAAATTTGTTTTTTTTGAGCTTGCATGTTCGCCGTGGTTGTCCTGCGTATGCAAAGTCGTGTAAACGGTATGCGGCTCTTTTCCTATATATTCCAAAATATCAATCTCTCCAGATTTTGGCCAGCCTGCTTTATCAATGTTTGAACCCAGCATCCAAAACGCAGGCCAAATGCCTTTTCCCACAGGAAGTTTTGCGCGTGCTTCAATCCTGCCGTATTGGAATTGCTTTTTGCCTTTGGTCGTAATTCGGGTTGAAGTGTATTTGTCGCCTTCCTTTTTTGCCGTGATAACAAGATTTCCATTAACGATTTTGTGGTTTTCTTTCGTATAAAACTCCCGTTCGTTATTGCCCCAGCCGCAAATATTAGGGCAGCCATTTCCGAGTTCGAAATTCCAGACCGATTCATCGAGTGTAGCCGATTTAAAATCTTCCTGCCAAACGAGTTTGCGTTTTTGCTTTTGGGCGACACAGCAATTGACAGCAATCAATGCGAATAATATTATTTTTTTTATCATGTTGTTTTAATTTGAATATTGAAAATTTCCTTCCAAAGTATCTGCAGAATTTGTTCCGATAAAGACTTTGAAATCTCCGGCTTCTGCTTCCCATTTGTTGTTTGCCGAGAAAAACTCGATTGTTTTTTCGTTGATCGTGAAGGTGACTTTTTTATTTTCACCCGGATTCAATTCGATCATTTCAAAACCTTTGAGTTCTTTTACAGGCCGCGTCACCGAAGCGATCAAGTCGGAAATATACATTTGCACGATTTCTTTCCCACGAATTTTTCCAGTATTTTTGACAGTTATCGAAACTTCTGTTTTTCCGCTTTTAGCGAATGTTGATGCGCTGACTTTCAAATCAGAATAAGCAAATTTGGAATAACTCAAACCATATCCAAACGGATACAACGGCGTATTTGACTGATCGATGTAATGCGACCAGAACACACTGTCAGGCTCAGGTAAAACAGGCCTTCCGGTATTTTTATGATTGTAATAAATGGGCACCTGCCCCACATTTCTCGGAAAAGTCATCGGCAATTTTCCGCTCGGATTGTAATCGCCGTATAAAACCTGTGCGATCGCGTTTCCGCTTTGTGTTCCCAATTGCCAAGTATCTAAAATAGCCGGAATATTTTCTGCTGCCCACGGAATTGCAAGCGGACGCCCATTGGTTAAAAGCAAAACAACATTCGGATTTACTTTATATATTTCTTCGAGCAATTCCTGCTGTAGGCCAGGCAACCCGAGTTCGGTACGGCTTCTGCCCTCGCCTGTTTGCAAGCCGTGTTCGCCTAAAACCATCAAAACAACATCAGCTTTTTTAGCAGCTGCAACGGCTTCTGCAAAACCGCTTTTATCCGTTGCATTTACCTTTGTTTCGAATCCGAATAAGGTTCTTCCAACAATAACATCGGCGCCTTTCGCGTAAGTGATTTCGTTGCCTTTGTATTGGTTTAAACCTTCAATGACTGAAATTGCTGTATTGTCCTCTGCGCCAATTCTCCAGCTTCCCAACGGACTGGTTTTGTCGTTTGCCAAGGCTCCTATGACCGCAATTTTTTGTCCTGCTTTTTTAAGCGGCAAAAGCTCGTTATCATTCTTTAATAAGACAATCGATTTTTTAGCCATATCAAGTACCGCTTCCTGGATTTCAGGTTTGCCAATCGTGGCTTTTTCACGGGCTTCATCACAGTATTTGTATGGATTATCAAACAATCCTAGTTCGAATTTTGTCCTCAAAATCCTACGCGCCGCATCATCGATTGTAGTTTCTTTGACTTTTCCTTCTTTGACTAATGTTGCCAGATTACTCACATACGCATAAGATTCCATATCCATATCGGAACCTGCATTGATCGAAAGTTCTGCTGCATGCATACTGTCTTTGGCATAATGGTGCGCGATCATTTCATTCATCGACCCCCAATCGGACACTACAAAACCTTTGAAATTCCAGTCCTTTTTAAGGATTTGGCGTTGCAGCCAGGCATTTCCAGTTGCCGGAATTCCGTTAAGCTCGTTAAACGAATTCATAAATGTTCGTACTCCGGCGTCAACTGAAGCTTTAAACGGAGGAAAAATCACATTCTGCAAGGTATTTTCGCTGACATCTACCGTGTTGTAATCGCGCCCGGCTTCTGCGAATGCATAACCTGCGAAATGTTTGGCACATGCCAATATCGTATTATTTCCGTTGAAATTCTCACCCTGAAAACCTTTGACACGTGCAGCAGCAATGAGGCTTCCCAAGTATGGATCTTCACCTGCGCCTTCCATCACGCGTCCCCAGCGGGCATCACGCGACACGTCGACCATCGGGGCAAAGGTCCAGTTTAATCCTACAGACGAAGCTTCATCCGCAGCGACGGCAGCCGATTTTTGTATGGCTTCCAAATCCCAGCTTGCTGCTTCGGCTAACGGAATCGGGCTGATGGTTTTATAACCGTGAACCACGTCAAACCCGAACAATAACGGAATCCCGAGGCGTGTTTGCTCGACCGCGATTTTCTGCAAAGCCCTGACATCTTTTACACCACGAACATTCAGCATCGCACCAACCAAACCTTTTTTGAGATGGTCATATTTTTGCGCGGCTTGCCCTTCTTTTGGCGCGGGGCCAGTCACATCATAAAATCCGTTGTATTGGTTGAGCTGCCCGATCTTTTCTTCTAAAGACATTTTCTTCAGGAGCGTTTCCACTTTCTGATCTATGGTATTTACGGTTTTCTTCTGGGCATTCGATTGGATGCTAAAAAGCATAGCAAATGCTACAAAGCCGTAGTGGAATTGTATGTGTTTCATGCAGATTTGGATAAGTTGTGATAAAATCAGCCTGCAGGAAAATTAGTGTACACTAACCTTCCCGCAACTGACTCAACAAAATGAAATTCTTTATTGGTAGACTTTAACGTAATCCACTTCCATGGTTGACTGTGTAAATCCCGGTGCAACTGTTCCGCCAAATGTTCCGCCCATGGCGACATTCATGATCAGGAAGAAGTTGGCATTGAATGGTGAATCTGATGTATTTGTATAACTGTGGTAAACCGTGTCATCCACATAAAATTTAATTGTATTTGGACTCCAGATCACTTTATAAATGTGGAAATCTGAAGATGCCGTTGGGACTGTAGTCGATGCTGAATTTCCATTGCCGCCGGAATGTCCGGGATAATGCAATGTTCCCAGAATGACATTTGGAACATTTCCTTTTTGTTCCATCACGTCAATTTCGCCACAGCCCGGCCATGGATTTGTTGAATAGTTAGATCCCAGCATCCAAAGCGCAGGCCAGGTTCCGCCACCTGTTGGTAATTTGGCGCGGAATTCTACTTTTCCGTATTTGAAATCAAATTTTCCTTCCGATTTCAATCGTGCAGAAGTATAATTAAATCCGCCTAACGATTCGGCTTTCGCTGTGATTTTTAAGCTTCCGCCCTGAACGATGACATTGTTTGCAGTGTTGGTGTAGTTTTGGAGTTCGCTGTTTCCCCAACCGTTGTTATTACCCAGATCGTAACCCCATTTTGTGGCATCCGGAGCGCCATCTGTGTTAAAATCATCAGACCAAACCAAGTTTGTATAATCGTCTCCTCCGCCCTGTGTTGGTGGCGACGTAGAGAAAGTATGGTACCAGGCCAAAGACGCGTTTCCGCCCATTACAGCGCGAACAACCATTTTAGTATCGGTAATGGAAAGGATTTCATAAGTTGACTGCCCAATATAGTAACCCATGAAACCGTTGTCTGAAAAGGTCATTTCTGTACCTGTTGTTTCTTCGTTTGCCAATGGATTTTGCGTTACAACAGAACTTGATGGCCCAAGCAGTACATTTTTCTGTCCGCCTGGATTGTAATCATAGCAGCCGTCATCACCACTTCCTCCAACAATGCCCAGGAAATCCTTGTTAAAAAAGGTTTTTCCATGATTGTTCAATTCAAATTTGATATTGTTGCCATCGAGTGTAAATTTAAGTTCGTTGTCGTATAAACAACTGCTCGTTGGCGATCCGGCTTTTTCAAATGGCGCGGCTGCATAATAATTCGGATAAAAATTGTTGTCTGCATTGGCATCATTCTGGCCTACGCCCAAATGTCCTGGTTCTGCAGCTGCCCAATACCATGTTTTGGTAGAACCGCCGGTGAGTTTTTCGACAGTTACCGGATCAGAGAAATCGCTGAAAACGGTCACTTCTATCGTTTTGCTGATTGACAATCCGCCGGTTCCATTTGCCAAAACAGTGACCTGGTATGTATTGACACCATTAGAACTGAATCGTTTTTGCAATACTCCGGTTGCAGAACTTGCAGAGCTTCCGTCGCTGAAAATATATTTGTAGCTGATTGCATTCGATGCTTCTGCGGTAAAATTCACAATTCCGGTTCCGTCACCGTTTGGATTGGCGCTGTCTACACCTTGTACGGTATTTGAAATCACCAGGTTTTCAGGTGCTGCAAGATTGCCAAACTCGGCCGTGTCTTCACAACTCCAAAGTGCCAGGAACAAGACACTTAGTATTCCTATTCGTTTTATATATTTTTTCATTTTTTTTAGTTTGATAGTTTAACGTCGTCAAAATAGTATGTTGCCCCAGTTCCAATATTTCCAAAGTCAAAAAAGAAGATCATTCTTTGGTAAGCATTTGCATTGACAATTCCTGAAAAGTCATAAGTAAGCTCTTCCCAGCCATTAGCAACGGTAGTAGTGGCATCTTTTTCAATATTGATCGTGGCTCCGTTGAGCAGGTTTTCAAGTTTTAATTTGACGATCTTGCCCGCTTGTGGAGACCATACTTTAATTTTGATTTTCTGCATTTCGGAAAAATCGATCGGATCTTCGAGTGCAATGAACGAACCGGCATAAGTTACTGCCCCATTAGCCTTAAGCACTGTCGCAACATGAGCCGACGTATTGATTCCGGTGCTGTGCGGATTGGCAATTACCGATGTTGGTGCGCCGCCGAATTCTGTGAAAGTATAATCAAGAGTAGCCGATTCAAATGTGAGCGGCAATTCTAAAACATCTGCACCTGATGCCATTTCTACATCATCAAAATAATAATCGGCACCAGTTCCCTGATTACCAAAATCGAAGAAAACCACGAGTCTTTGGTAATCAATTACAGTACTCACTCCCGTAAAATCAAAAGTCAATACTTCCCAGCCATTTGCAACGGTATTGGTCACATCTCTTTCAATATTAATCGTGTTGTCGGCAAGATTCTCGAGTTTCATTTTTACGACAATTCCGGCTTGTGGTGACCACACTTTGATTTTAATGCGTTTCATTACAGAAAAATCCAATCGCTGGCCCAATTCAATAAAAGAACCAGCCCAAGTTTCTGCACCTCCGGCTTTGCTAAGTTTGCCCACCTGCGCGCTGTTATTTCCAGCATCTATACGTGGATTATTCACTACTGATGAATTGGCGTTTCCAAAATTTGTGAAGATGTATGAGGCTGCAGGCAATTCAAAATTGATTGGAAGCAGGATCGGATTGTTGATCACAACGGTTTGGGTATACTCAGAACTTGCTGCGCCGCCGCTGTAAGCTACAACTTTTATAGTGTAAGTTCCGGTCGCGCTGTAAGCATGTGATGCGATTTGATCCTCATTGATTTGTACCGGCGTTTCTGTATTAGATTCGCCAAAAAACACTTCAAAATAAGTTTCAAAATCTGCTTTTGCAGTGACGTTGACCTTAAAAGGATTGCCTGGTTCGGCAGTTACTTTTACATCAAGATTTTCGGGTGCGATGAAAGAAACCGTCAATTTTTGGGTATAAGCCGTTTCTTTTCCATTGATGCCAATCCCGGTAAATTTGACATCGTAAACACCTTCAGCGTACTTGTGTTTCGCAAATTCACCTGAAAGAATCTCTGCAGTTTCTACTGATCCGTCGCCAAAATCGATCCTGTAAACCGTAGCCCCTTTTCCGTTTGGCCAAATCGTCACTTCGCCCGAATTGTCTTGTTTGATCGTAAATAACGCCGATAAATCTGTTGGAGCAGCCGCACTGTCTATAAAATTGGTATCGTTGTCATCGTTACATCCCAACAGCATCGCCATCAGGAATAAGCTAAAAATATATTTTAAATTTTTCATATCTGTTGGTGTATTAGTATCCTGGATTTTGCTTCCAATTGCCGTTTGCAAACTGAATTTCCTCTATAGGGACGGGAAACAATTCATTTTTTCCTGTAACAAATCCGTCGATTTCTGTGCCTTTGCCTGTACGAACCAAATCAAAAAATCGATGGCCTTCGCCAACAAGCTCTACCCTTCTTTCTGTCCAGATCGAATTGATAAGCGGTTGTCCAGAGGCTGTGATGTCATGGCTGTTGTCACCAAATGCGCGACGGCGTACCTGATTGAGATATTCCCTGGCTTTTGCATCGCTGATTCCACCTCGGCTGTTGGCTTCAGCTGCCATTAACAATACATCTGCATATCGGATCGCCCTGTAATTGTTAGGATTTGTAAGATTTACATCGCCCGGCGCATCTGTAGTCCGGGTTCTTGGAAGGTATTTTTTGTTGAAAAAGCCAGTATGCTTGTAGCCTACGCCATACGTTGCGTTATTGGCTGCAGCCCAGGCTACAATATCGAGTATCGCTACATCTTTTCTTTTGTCGCCAGGCTCGAAAGCGTCTACCACTTCCTGTTGCGGAACATTGAAACTGTAACCTGAAGAAAACATTGGCCCACTGTAATTTCTGATGCCGCTAAATCCTACAGCTACATTTCCTTCGCTGCATTGAAGGCAGTCAAAACTGGCGCCTTGTGCTTCGCTGTATTGGATTTCGAAAACCGATTCAGGGCCGTTTTCGCCTAAATTTTCGAAAATCGAACCGTAATCCGCTACCAGTGAATATTTGCCGCTGCCAATCAAATCTTCAAAAACAGCTGCTGATTCAGCGAATTTTTCATGGTACAGATACACTTTTCCAAGCAACGCCTGAGCAGCGCCTTTAGTTGCACGGCCTGTTTGTTCTGCATTTGGGGATAGATTATCAACGGCAAACTGAAGGTCTGCTTCAATAGATGTATAAACATCGTTTACCGGAGATCTTGGAATCAAAGTGACATCGATCGGAAGAAATCTTTTGTCGCCTTTCATCGGGATCGGGCCAAACCATTTGACCAGTTCGAATTGGAAATAAGCCCTGAGGAAACGCGTTTCCCCAATGACCTGGTTTTTATTCGGAAAATCTGTTTTGTCCTTAAATTCCAGGATATAGTTGGCACGCTGTACACCGGCGAACATCCAATCCCAGATATTTTTCAGGTTTGGATTTACAGGCGTGTGGGTCATGTCGTCAATTTGCTGAAATCCGATGACATCTGTTGCGCTGCCACCACCGGAAGCCGTGTTGTCTGAGGCAATTTCGCCAAGCAAAACATTTACATAGCTCGCATGTAATAGATCGTAAGCGCCGATAAGTGCCTGGTTGTATTCGGCTTCGGAATTAAAATAATTCTCAGAACCAATGGTATATGGTGCTTCCCTGTCGACAAAATCGTCGCTGCAGGAAATGCTTATTAGTCCGAATACAGCTGCAAAAGCGACTGTCTTAAATATATATTTTTTCATGATGTTTAAAATTAAAAGTTAAGGTTTACACCGAACATGTACGTTCTTGGCGTTGGGTAAAAACCGTAATCAATACCTCCGCCAATCGCTGCTCCACTGGTCGCTGCAGGGTCAAATCCTTTGTATTTGGTGAAAGTATACACGTTATTTACGGAAGCATAAAGCCTTAATTTTGTAATGAAAGCCTTTTTAGTAAATTCTGGATTCAGGGTATAGCCCAATTGGATATTCTGGATCCGGTAAAATGAAGCATCTTCGACAAAATAATCTGAAAAGAGGTCGTTAGCCGTTGCACCTGTCGTGACCCTTGGCACGGTGTTGCTTGTTCCCTCGCCTGTCCATCTGTCGAGCACATAATTCAATTTGTTGACATCGGTAACCGATCTTTCATAGTTTCTCACCATGTCGTTTCCTAACGAAGCATAGGTGTACACGGCAAAATCAACACTTTTGTAGCTTAGGTTCAGGTTTAATCCCATCGTACAGTCTGGCAATGGGCTTCCCACTTTCGTACGGTCATCAAAATTAATCACACCATCGCCGTTGATATCTTTGTACCTGATATCGCCGGGAGCCGCCGGTGCGCCTAAAGCTGCTTGTGAGGGATGTGCGCTTACTTCGGCTGCATTTTGAAAAATCCCGTCGGTTTGCAATCCGTAGAAATAGCCGATAGGCTGTCCTTCTTGCATTCTTGCGATTGGCTGTTGCCCGATCCCGAAATTTCCAGCTTGAAGATAGCCGGCATCGCTCCTTACCTCTGTCACAACATTTTTAATTGTCGTCACATTGTAATTGACGTTAAAATTAAAGTCCTTCCCTATTTTATCGGTATAGCCAACAGAAAACTCAAATCCGTTATTTCTTGTTCCACCCGCATTTACTACTGGCGGGCTGCTACCTGGTGCAGCAGCTCCTGCAATTCCAGATACTTGTAACCCCGTAATCAATAAATTTGATCTGGTTTCGATAAAATAATCCGATACGATATCTACTTTATTATTGAACAATTTCAGGTCGATACCCACATCAAATTTCTTGGCTTGTTCCCATTTTACGGCATAATTCGGCAGTCCGCCTACTGCAGTTCCGTTTACCAGAACATTATCAAATACATAAGTAGCTTCTCCGTTTAGCAAACCGATATACTTATTTTGCTCAATCTTATCATTACCAAGTATACCATAACTTCCGCGGAATTTCAGGAAGTTCAGCACATTAGAATCTTTCAAAAAGTTTTCATTGGTAGCAACCCAACCCGCTGTAGCGCCATAAAAATAGGCTACGGTGTTATCAGGTCCAAATTTCGTTGAAGAATCGCGGCGTCCAAATGCTGACAGTAAATATTTTCCATCAAAATCATACTGCAATCTTGTGAAATAAGAATTCAGGCGTTCATCATAATTATAAGAATTAACGTCGCGAGCGCCACCTGTACTCACGCCAGTTGCAAGTACTAGATCGGCAAATTCCCAGGAATTATTAGGCACATCATAACCTGATGCATACAATCCGTTACCCCATTCTTTGCTATTTGCAGTACCTAAAGTAAACGCGAAATTGTGTTTTTCGGCAAATATTTTTTTATACGTCAGATACAAATCAAGATTATAGCGGTTGTCGTTAATGGCATTTTGATCTACGCGGCTTCGGCCAACATCGAAAACTTTACCGCCATAACTCACCATTTTCGCGAAATTTCTACTTTCAGAGTTTGAAGTATTAAAACCAACCCTTCCGGTAAATACAAGGTCTTTAAAAACATTATAGTCCAAAGAAATGCTTCCAAAGATCTTTTTCAGATTATAATCGTTAAAAGTATTGTCGATTTGAGCCAATGGATTAATGACTTCAATACCAAAGCCTGGTGTACTGGGAACCAGCGAAAAATTATTGTTTTCATCCCTTGGCTTAAGCACTGCCGGCATATTAATCGCATTAAATAAAACCGATCCTATGGCGCCTTCGCTAAATGAATCCCTGTTTAAAAAAATGTAGCTGGCATTGGTTTGCAATTTTAATTTACTGGATAGGTCAGCAGTTAAAGCCATGGTTAAACTATTTCTTCTGAAATCTGCTTTGTCCCCACCAATAATTCCTTCTTGATACAAATGGGAACCGCTTACGCTATAAGTGATTTTATCAGAACCGCCTGAAACACTAAAGTCATGGCTAATGATTGGTGCACTATTATTAAAAACCTGATCCTGCCAATCAGTTCCCTTACCAAGACCAGAAACATTTGGATAAGGCAATGCCTGCCCACCGTTTGCATAACTTTCATTTAAAAGTAGGGCATATTCGGTAGCATTGAGCAATTTCATTTTTTTGGTGGTTTGCTGCATACCAACATAAGTATTGTATGAAAATGCAGTTGCCCCGTTTTTCTTTCCAGATTTTGTTTTGATTATCACAACACCATTTGCACCTTGTACACCGTAAATACCGGCTTGGGCATCTTTTAGAACTGTGATAGACTCGATATCTGATGGGTTGATGAGACTTATATCACTGATATTTCCATCAATAATGATGAGAGGCGAATTATCATTATTACTACCAATTCCTCGGATTCTGATGTTTAATCCAGCTCCCGGCGCACCTGATTGCGATGTCACGTTGACACCTGCAAGCGTTCCTACTAAGGCTTGTTCTGCTTTAATGGGCTTTAGTTTTTCGATTGTGGTTCCACTTACCAAACCAATAGCACCGGTAACATCCTTTTTTCTTTGGCTGCCATATCCGATAACCACGACCTGTTCCAACGATTGTACATCTTCCTGCAAATCGATTGCCACTGATGGATTGCTCCCGGAAACTTTGAATTGGGTTGATTTGAATCCGAGATAGCTAAATTCCAGAACGGAACCTGTAGGCACATTCTTTAGGGTGAATTTACCATCAAAGTCGGTCGTTGTACCTAAAGTGCTGTTTTTTACCTGAACATTGACACCAGGAATCGGAGATCGATTTGTCGATTCATTTACAACGCCTCCGATATCATAACTCTGGGCAAACCCAAAAGCCGACAGAAGCAGAAAATAAATTAAGAGATAATTTGATTTCATAAGTTAGTTTTTTGTGAATCCTAAAATTAGAACTGTTTTTTAAGAATTATTTAATAAATACCTCAACAAAAAACATACATCTTAAAAATAATGAAAAATTTTTCCGATTGAATAAAATGAAGCCAGCAACGATAACGTTTTCTTAAGAATTTGTTAATCTGAAAAAAATCTTAAAAAAGGCGCTTATATCGTTGTTGTTGTGGTGTTGTATAGGTAATATACGACGATGTTGTAAAATATCATATTGAAAGAATGTACTCAACAAGTCCCTGTTCATGCGACAAATCCATTTTTTTACGCAAACGATATCGTTTTATCTCCACGCTTCGTACTGAAATGTTTAATAAAGGTGCAATTTCCTTTGATGAAAGGTTTAGTCTAAGGTATGCACAAAGCCTTAAATCATTTGGTGTAAGTGACGGATGTGCGAATTTGACTTTCTTCAGAAAATCTTTATCAGCGTTGTCAAAAGCTTCTTTGAAAACATTCCAAGTATCTTCTTCACTGATGTTTCTATTGATGGTTGTAATTACCGATCTGATGTTTTTACTGCTATCATCTGAATTTTTCTTCAGGTCTTCCTTAATCAAAGCGAGCAATTCATTTTTCTTGATCAGGCTCATCGTAGAAACGGCAAGTTCCCTGTTTTTCGCATCAAAATCCTGCGCCAATTGTTCATTGCGGAGTTTCATCAATTGCTGCTCATTCTCAAGTTCCTTAATTTCCAGCAAAAGATTGTTTTCTTCGATGAGTTTTTCACGCTGCTTCTGGTAATAATTTTTATAAGCCTTATTGATAAAATGCGCCGCTACCAATAGTAAAATAAGGTAAATCAATATCGCAAAATTCGTGGCATACCAAGGTTTAAGGATTTTAAAATGATATGCAACCGTGTTTTCGGGAGCTGAATTCGCGATTTTTGCACGCACTTTAAACGTATAATCCCCAGGAGGAAGATTTTTAAAATTTATCGTTGGCTTCGCACTCCATTCACTCCATTGTTCCTGATTTCCCTCGAGCAAATATTGGTATTCGGCGCTGATGTACTTGTTGTATTCGGGAACTGTATAAGTAAACGTAATGTTATTTTCATCATAATGAAACTCGCCTTCTTCAGAGATGGGCCTGTTTGAAAATTTCTCATTCAGTTTGTTGCTGCTGATTTTCGAAATCGACACGCTATAATTCTTAAAACTCAGGTCGTTGATGTTGATCGTGTAGTAACCATCTGTAGTTCCGATGAGGTAAATAGCGTTTGTCAATTGGGTGATATTTTCATATCCAAGCATCGAATTGGTCAGTGAAGCCGGGATTGGAATTGCATTTTGCTTGAGTTCACTACTGAGTTTGCTCAGCGAAAAATAATGAATGTAACTCTTAGAAAACAACCACAATTTATTCGAATTGTCAATGATCAACTTCCCTGAGGTATATTCATCATTTTCAAAAACAGCACTTAAAAATTGATCCTTTTTAAATTGTTTTGTCGCCTCATCGAGTTTAAAAATACCGTCTTTACAGGCATAATAAATGACATTATTGAATTTTGCCAAACTTGCATTCTTTCCCTTTTTCGGAGAAGTATAAGTAATGAAATGAGTCGTCATTTTTTGAAATAGCGCATCCAATTGCAGCCTGAAAACACCTTTATATTCATGGCTGACATAAATTTCGCGCGCATTGTTAATTTCGAAATATTTGGACGAATAATCGAACCCAGAGATTTTATTGCGGAAAATCCATTGTCCGTCTATCTTCTGCAAAATTGAAAGTCCATAATAATTTCCCTGCAGCAGCAATTCGGGATGGTTTGGAATCGTTTCAAATTTCCAGGTTCCGGATTGCATGAAAATATTTCTGGCACTGCCGTTTTCTACTAGGAATGTTCCGGAATCATGGCCGCAAAAAATCGTGTTTTCATATTCAAAAAGCGACCAAACCTGCCCTTTTGTCCCTGGAATGAATTTAAATTCCTGGCTGGTTTCATAGCCTTTATAAAACAATCCCTGGTTGGTCCCGATATACAAAATGCCGTTATGCAGCAACGAAGTATATACGGTTCCGAAGCTTCCCGTGTCATCAGAAAAACTTTTTACCGGCGACTGCAAGTTGATGCAATTGATGCCGTTGTCTAATCCGATCCAAAGATTTTTGTCAGCATCTTCAAATAATGAAAGCGCTGTATTGTTGCTCAGGCCGCGGTTTTGCGTCAGATGGTATTTAATTTTTCCGTCTTTGGTAAGGATGAAAACGCCATTTGAAACGGTACCAAGCGCGTAACTTCCGTCAGATAAGAATTCGCTGCTGTAAATGCTGCTCGCCGCAAGTTCTGATTCGGCTTCGGTAGCAAATTTGGACAAACTTCCGTTGATCAACTTGTAGAATCCGCTGAGCTGCGTTTGGATCAGCAAACCTTCATCACTCGAAAATACGTTGACAATCTTACTGAATTTTAAAATCGGGTCATTTGAAACCAGTTTGCTTTTGCCATTTTCAATTTCAAAAAGTCCTTCATTGATTGTATGAAAATAGATCGAATTGTTGGCTCGAAAAGATTTCAGCACACCATTTTTCGGGGCAATGATGTTGAATTTCCCGGTTTTCGTATCGTAAATATAAATCCTGTCGAGCGACTGAAAGATCACCCATTGGTCATAATTGACGATATTCCAGAATTGTTCGTCGTCCTGAATTTTATTTTTAATGGTTTTGCTAAGAGAAGTATATTTGAGTTGCCCATTAGTTTGCCTGTTCCAAAAACCAAATTCCATGTAACAACCTGTATATATCTTGTTTTCGATTACTTTTACAGATCTGATAATGGTTTCGTTTGGAGACGGATACAACGTCCAGTTCGAGCCGTTAAATTCAAGCAATCCCTCATTATTGGCAAAAAACAAAAAATGATTGTCGTCCTGTGACATCATCCAGTTTTGATTTCCCGCTCCATACGTTGACGGACTGTATCTTACAATAGGCGGCAATTCCTGGGAAAATCCAAAAAAAAATGTCAAGAAAAGTGAAAAAGTATATAAGAATCGTATTTTTTTTTGCATGTGAAGACGTTGGTAACAGATGATTTTGAAGCTAAAGGTAGCGATATTTGATTTACAAAAACAACTGCAATTTTTTCAAACAAAAAAAGCACGTTTCCATTAAAAAACGTGCTTTTTTAACTAACTCAACTTAATTCAATTCTTAACAATTCTTGTGGTTTTGGTTTTTCCGGCTATGGTTGATTTTACAATGTAAATTCCGTTTTGAAGGTTTGAAATATTAACATTTACTAAAGAAGCCGATGGATTTCTTGACATGATTTCCTGACCTAAGATGTTATAAACAGCGATATTCTCAATATTTTTTGCCGCTTGGATTGTGATGTTATCCGATGCTGGGTTCGGGAAAATTTCAAAGTTTTCATTTGAAAATTGACTCACGGCTAAAGCTGCCGGAATTACCCTTGCATTGCCAAGTTCATCCGCATGTGCTGGATTTCCATTTAAACCAGTAACAGAAAAACCGTATTGTACCAGCAAACCTGCAGGAATATTTGGAGCTGTAATTGAGAAAGTTTGCCCAGCGACAAGCGGCGTTGTAACAAGCACATCTGTAGAGTAGCCATTTGCAGGGTTCAGTCCTTTTATAAATGCGATGACCGTATAACCCGAAGCAAAGGAATTGCTCTCAACTGTAGCAGTAAATGTCAGTGTCTGGCCTGCAAGTGCAGCATTTTCAACGAAAGTGTTTCCTTCGAAGGTTTTATTACCCAGTTCGCCATTCGACCAGTAAGGATCTGAAGCATTGTACGTATTAAAATTCGGATAAAGCGTGACTGAAATAGGATCGACTACTGATTTCAAATCTGCCAATGCCCAACCGTTTCCAAATTGGTAGGCACCATTGTCAAAAATATTGGCATAACCTATCCAGGCTGCACTGCCATCGACAGTAACAGTCGTTTGTGCATTGCTGTGAGGCGCAAATGCAAAAATGCAAACAGCAAGCATTGCAACAGCATGTAATTTTGTTTTCATAATGATAAAGATTTAAGTTAGTAATGTTTGTTAAAAGTATTTGATTTTTAAACGTTTGGTTCAAAACAGCATTATATAGAAACTATACATTAATCAAAAAGATATTTATTAACTTAATAATGTATGAAAATAGCAATAAATACAAAGCTTTTTTGTCAATTTTGTTTTTATGATATTCTTATTAAAATTCAAATACAACGGTTTCGTTGTGGTAATGTATAGGTAAAAACAAGTCTTCATCTGACATAAAATGTCTTTTAAAATCTTAAAAGACCTTTTATGATTTATACATAAGACCTGAATGTTAAAATAAATCTAAATGAACCCTGCGAAGGGTTGCATTATCCTAAAGGATACCGATATTTAATTACCTTTGCACACATTATTTTCCTGCTATGAAAACCACAGATATTTCGACTTTAGAACCTAAAAAAAACATCATCATCAAAGGCGCTCAGGTACACAACCTTAAAAACCTCGATGTTGCCATTCCAAGAAACAAACTTGTAGTCATTACCGGACTTTCAGGTTCGGGGAAATCATCCTTGGCTTTTGATACTTTATATGCCGAAGGCCAGCGTCGTTATGTTGAAAGTTTGTCTTCGTATGCCAGGCAGTTTTTGGGCCGTTTGGACAAACCGAAAGTCGAATACATCAAAGGTATTGCGCCGGCAATAGCCATCGAGCAAAAAGTCAATACGACCAATGCGCGTTCGACTGTTGGAACATCTACCGAAATTTATGACTACCTGAAATTATTGTATGCCAGAATTGGAAAGACTTTTTCTCCGGTTTCAGGCCGCGAAGTCAAAAAAGATACGGTTTCCGATGTCATCAACGATGTCAAAACTTTTGAGCCGGATAGCAAATGGATGCTCCTTGCACCAGTTTACCCTGAAAAAGACAGATCCATCGAAGAAAAACTAAAAGTGCTGCTGCAACAAGGTTTTTCAAGGATTTTTGTTAAAGGTGAAACGATTCGCCTGGACGAACTTGAATCTGTGAAATTACCGAAAAAAGATATTTTTCTGGTCATTGACAGGATTGTTGTAAAAGACGAAGAAGAATTTTTCAACCGCCTTTCAGATGCCATACAAACTGCTTTTTTTGAAGGAAAAGGCATTTGTTATTTACAGGAACTAAATTCCGAAAAACGCTACTCTTACAGCAATAAATTCGAATTAGACGACATTACGTTCCTCGAGCCGAACGTGCATTTGTTCAGCTTCAACAATCCATACGGCGCCTGCCCGGTTTGCGAAGGTTACGGAAATATCATCGGTATCGATGAAGAACTCGTCATTCCAAACACCGCCTTATCGATTTATGAAAACGCGCTTTATCCGTGGCGCGGTGAAAGCATGGGCTGGTATCGTGAAGAATTGGTCAAAAATGCATACAAATTTGATTTTCCGATCCACAAGCCGTATTTTGAATTGTCGAATGAGCAAAAAGAAATCGTATGGACGGGAAACGAATATTTTCAGGGCCTAAATGCCTTTTTCAAAGAGCTCGAAGAAAAAAACTATAAGATCCAAAACCGTGTGATGCTGTCGCGTTACCGCGGAAAAACGAAATGTTACTCGTGTAAAGGCAAACGGCTCAGGATTGAAGCATCTTATGTAAAAATTGGTGGAAAAACCATTTCTGACCTTGTTGATTTACCAATTAAAAATCTTGTCGCCTTTTTTAAAGCACTCGAATTAAACGAATTTGACACCAAAGTTGCCAAAAGATTGTTGCTCGAAATCAACAACCGCTTGCGTTTTCTAGATGAAGTCGGATTGAGTTATTTAACATTAAACCGAAATTCTGCTTCACTTTCAGGCGGAGAATCCCAAAGAATCAACCTTGCCACTTCTCTTGGAAGCAGTTTGGTAGGGTCGATGTACATTCTCGATGAGCCAAGCATCGGATTGCATCCAAAAGATACCGAAAGACTGATCAATGTCCTGATTTCACTCCGCAATCTCGGAAATACCGTCATTGTGGTCGAACACGACGAAGACATCATGAAAGCGGCCGATATGATTATCGACATTGGCCCCGAAGCCGGAACTTACGGCGGAAATCTCGTCGCTCAGGGCACATTTGAAGAAATCCTGAAGTCCGATTCCCTAACGGCGAAATACCTGAATGGCGAAATGGAAATTAAAGTCCCAAAAAGCCGCAGAAAATGGAGTCAATACATTGAAATCCTCGGTGCGCGTGAAAACAACCTGCAAAACGTTGACGTTAAATTTCCATTGGAAGTTCTCACTGTGATCACGGGCGTTTCAGGAAGCGGAAAAAGTACGCTCGTCAAAAAGATCCTGTTTCCGGCAATGCAGAAAAAGATCGAAGGCGTGGGTGAAAAAGCCGGACAATTTACCGACATGCGCGGCTATTACCATAAAATCCAGCACATTGAATATGTCGACCAGAACCCGATCGGAAGAAGTTCGCGTTCCAATCCGGTGACTTACATCAAAGCGTATGACGATATCCGTGATTTGTTTGCGAAAGAAAAACTGTCGAAAATCCGAGGTTATTTACCAAAGCATTTCTCTTTTAATGTCGATGGCGGACGCTGCGAAACCTGTAAAGGCGAAGGCTCTATCAATGTTGAAATGGTTTTTATGGCCGATGTCCAACTGCCTTGCGACACCTGTAACGGAAAACGGTTCAAAAAAGAAATCCTCGAAATTTACTTTGAAGGCAAAAACATCGATGACATTTTAACGATGACGATCGATGATGCGGTCGCATTCTTTTCTGCTGCAAAGCAAACGAAGATCATGCAGAAATTGCAGCCATTGCAGGATGTCGGACTAGGATATGTGCAATTGGGGCAATCGTCTTCTACCCTTTCGGGCGGCGAAGCGCAAAGAATCAAACTCGCATCGTTCCTTGTAAAAGGCGTCACCAAAGAGAAAGCATTGTTTGTTTTTGACGAACCAACGACAGGATTGCATTTCCACGACATCAAAAAATTGCTGGCTTCATTTGATGCATTGATCGACAAAGGCCATTCGATTATCGTAATTGAGCACAATCTTGACCTGATCAAATGCGCCGATTACATTATCGATCTTGGGCCGGAAGGCGGCGAAAATGGCGGAAAGATTTTAGCTGTCGGAACGCCTGAGGAAATCGTAAAAAACAAAGCTTCGGTTACTGTGAAATACCTGAAAGAGAAATTGTAATCAATCGATAATGATCTTCTTCGTGACTTCTTTATCGGATGTTTTGATCACCGCAAGGTAAATGCCTTTCGGCAGATCGGAAACAAAGACATTTTCAATCAGTTTTGAATTAGCAAATGATTTTTGAAGCGCGATTTTCCCGTTCATGTCAACCAACTTAAAAGTGTAATTCACAGATTTTAAAATGCCTTTGTTGATATGCAGCGAATTTTTGGTCGGATTCGGATAAAAGCGCACCTGGAAATCCGAATCAAAACCGGAAGTTTTTAAAGTTGCCGTCGATCCTTTTGCAAAATGCAATGTTGCGCCAACTGCACCTTTTGCCACATTCCAAACATAAACCGGATCCATATTGACCAAAAGATCGTTGGAAGTATGTTTATACGGCGTTTCGTTTTTCTCGAAAATCCCGCAAATAATTTCGCCATTGCTTTGAAACGACATATAATCTGAAGTATAAGCACGGTCTAAAAACGTATCAAGCGGCGAATACAATCCGTAACAGGCAATTAATTGGTTCGTATATGAATTCGACTGTGAATTATTCGCTGTTGGCGTGCTAGTATCGCGTTCGCAGGTAATCGTATTGTTGGTTTCCCCCGCAACGCCGCCCACTTCGTCAATGTTCAGCAACACGCGAATGTCCATTTTTGGCATGGTCGCATTGACAACATTGGCCACATAAGCCGCGCTGCCTTTTAAACCGTCTTCTTCTCCGCTGAAATTGATGAATTTGATTGAATATGCTGTCGGTAGATTTTGCAGCAAACGTGCTATTTCTAAAATCGTTACGACACCGCTTCCGTTATCGTTCGTTCCGGTTCCGGTAACCGAATCATAATGTCCGTCGACAATTACGAATGTATTCGGATATAAAGTCCCAATTTTTGTCAGTGACAGGTTTTTGCAGGTCGATCCTGAATAACTATAAGAATCTTCCTGCATCTGGCTCGTCGAATAACCGTAACTCAAATATTTATTTTTAAGCCATTCCAGCGTATTTTGCAATGCTTCTGTTCCGCGGTATTTCACACCCAATTGTTCATATTCCCGAAGATTGTTCAGTATATTTTCCTGAGAGCAGTTTTCGACTATCGCACCATAAGCAGGAACAACGTTTGGCTTTGACCCATACTGAACAAGCATAAAAAGCCAAAAACGAACAACGTTTTTACTTCGAAAATTTTCATAATGCGTGGCATTTAAATCTAATCATTTACCGCTTCTTCAGATTTGATATTAAAGATAAAGATTTTGACATAACGCTTTTCATTGCTTTCATAAGAATACGTAAAAGTCTTTTTCGCCGGGTCTAAAACGAGTTTTCCACGTGCTGTTTTCGAACGCATGATCCAGGTTGATATGCCTTTTTCATCAACAACATACGAAATGATCGAACCGTGATAGGTGCGCACTTTTCCGTCGTCAACCAGGCTGATTACTATATAGCCATTGGTTTTTGAACCGATTTCACGAATGTTGATCAGTGAATTTTCGAATTCGGTGTCACGCAGGTCGTAAGCGTCTTTTTCCTCATTCCAAACATAAAACATGCGGCTGTCCGAATCATATTTCATCTGGCTGTTCATCGGCGTAGGCTGTGCCGTTGCCAATTTGCTGATCAAAAGCAATAAGAAGAATAATCTGTATTTCATTTCTGGGGGCAATTTGCGTCCAAAAGTACAAAATCAAAATAGATCTCAAAAAAATTTAAAAAAATGACCACGTTAATTTTTTCATAACATAAATCACTGGTAAATAATCGTTTAAAAACAAATCTGAAAAAACTTATCAAAGTCATTAACTAAATATTACTTTTTGGCACGCTACTTGGAAACGCAAAACCAAACCGGAAAAGTTCCGGCATCAAAATCCCAATACCATTGATTATGAAAAAAATTACTTTTTTAGCAGCTGTACTTTTTGCTTTCGCAGGTACCGCAAACGCATCAGGAATAATCAATTTTTCTGATGGTTTTACAAAAACACGTTTCAGCGCCGACGAGCCAATCGTGTTTACCGAAAGAGGAATCGAATTTTACATTTTTCCAAATGGCGAATTCGACTTCAACACCGTAGAAACCTCAGGTTCAGGAACCGTTTATAAAAACGGCAGGCGAAACAACACTTACGCAACGCCAACCGGAACCAGGATCGAACATGATGCCGCCGGAAGAATCAGAAGAATCGGAAACGTTTTCATGAATTACGACAGCAACAACAGGATCAAAAGAATCGGAAGCGTATATATGTCTTACAACCGTTTCGCGCTCACGCAAGTTGGAAATCTAAGGATTTTATACAACAGAAACGGCCAGATCATCAATATGATTGGAAATGTAAAATACGAACATTCAAATGCGTACAGTTACGGAAATGGATACAACAACGATAGTCAGGACGACGATCAAACGTATTACAAAGCAGGAAAATAATTAGAAGTTGGGTTAAATTGGTTGTTGGTTTTTGTGAAGCTCCGGAGAATTTTTCTTCGGAGCTTCTTTTTTTCAGGAGCTATTCCTGCTATCCACTGCACCCGAGCGAAGCGAACTGGCGAAGCAATCTTTTTATTTATTCGTACCTCACAAAATAAAAAGGATTTTCGTTTCTATCAGGGCTAGGGCATTTTCACACGTTTCAGCATCGTTCTAACGATCACGTTCAGTTCTTCCGAAACTGCCAGTCTGTAATTCGCTACCACATAAAAAACCGTGATCAAACCCGATTTCAAAGCGATATTCACGATCGGATGAAACGGGAAATCCCAAAAGTAAAAAACCACAAAACACACCGAAATTATCCCGAAAGACTGCACCGTTTTATTGGTAAACGGATACAAATCCATATTCCGAACCACAAACAACAATTTAATCGTATTGTAAACCAAAACCGAAAGCAAAGTCGCCAAAGCCGCACCTTCAATGCCGTAAAGCGGAATAAAAACCATATTCAGCACGATCATCAAAAAAACCAGCAGCAATCCAAACAGTAAAACCGAACGGTAATACCTCGAATTGAAAATGATCGCGTTGTTGTTTCCCAAAATCACATCATAAAACTTCGACAGCCCAATCATAAAAACCACTGCAATTCCGCCGCTGTAATCTTTCGGGATTAGATGGTACATTTCCTTGATATTCAGGAAAATGTACAACATCACCAATCCGCCGATCACCTGTAAATTGATGGCACTTTTTTTATACAGATCGTTGAGTTCATCGTGTTTTCCCTGCGCCATCAGTTTGGCCGTGATCGGATAAATGATCTGCGTCATTGCGCGGCTTGGAACGGCAATGACCGTCGCAATGAAAATCGCCACCGAATACAACGCATTGTCGCTGATATTTCTATAGGCCGGAATCATCACTTTGTCAAAATCCAATAACATCACAGCCACACTTCCCGACAAAATAATGAACATCGAATACCCAAAAATTGATTTCACATTGTGCGGAACCACAAACCGAAACACCGGCATTTTCACGTAAACGGCGTAAATCTGCATCGCAACAAGCTGCAACAAATACGCAACAGCGACGGCATAAACAAAGGCCGTTTTAGAAATCCATCCGAAATAAACCGCAAAAAGCAACACCATGATCGTCACGCGAACGACGACTTCACTAATAAAATTCCCAAACACAGATTGCATGTGGACTTTCACCCATGCATAAAAAATCTCAAAATAACCCATGCAAAACCCAACAACCGGAATCAGCCATAAAAACGACCGCAGCATCGGGTTTTCCTTTGCCAGAAAATCGGAAATTGGCTGTTCAAAGAAAAAAATAATCCCCAAAAGCGGAATGATAAATGCCAGCGGCATCACCAGCATAAACGTCAAAAATTCCTCGCGTTCTTTCTCATCTTTGCAATGTGCATAAAAACGAATTAAAGTATTGTGTACGCCAAAAGCCATCAGCGGCATCAAGATATTCGCCGCCGAAAGTACATAAGCGACCACCCCATAATGCAGTTTGCCAAGAAAATTCGTGTATAGAAAAAGTGCATTGACCGCGCCTATCCCAAATCCGAAGAACGTAATGATCGTATTTTTGATCGACTGGCTCTGAACAATACCCATTAGATTGTATTTAGGATTTTTGCGAGTTCCGAAGTCAGGTTTTTTCGGGAATATTGCTGCAAACCGATTGGATGGGAACGCAATTTGCTTTCTAAAAATTGGTTGTAGTAATCGAGAATCTGTGCCTTTAGTTTTTCTTTTTCATCATATGTAAAGAAAACGCCCGTATTCGTTGACGTAATGATTTCGGCGAAGTCAGAATCCTGCGGGCCAATCGCCACAATCGGGCGCTCAGAAACCATGTATTCGAATAATTTTCCGGGAATAATACTTTTGGTTTCGTCTGAATTGATTTCAATCAGCAGCAAAACCTGCGATCTTCTTTGGTGTGCAATCGCTTCTTTGTGGGAAACATAACCCAGATTATTGACGTATTTGTCGAGCTTGAATTCGGCAATCGCATCGAGGATTTCTTTGCTGACCGCGCCAATCAATTTCAGTTCAAAATCCCTGGAAAAATCTGGGTTTTCTTTGATGAGTTCCTGCAATGCTTTCCATAAAATCCGCGGATTTCTGTCCGATAAAAACGAACCGATGTGCGCCAGGGAAAATTTGAAATCCAATGTTGGTTTTATAATATTCTCCACATCATAACCATTGGTAATGACGTCGATCGGTTGTGGAGTTAGTGCCTGAAATTCGGTTTTTGTCGTTTTGCTCGTGACCAAAATCCGGTCGGCCGTATTCAAAACTTCGCTTTCTAATTTTTTGTGTTTTTTCGCTGCCGAATCGGATAAACGTAGTGATTTATGATAACCGATTGTCGTCCACGGATCACGGAAATCTGCGATCCAGTTGACTTTTATTTTTTGTTTCAATTGCAATCCGATCAAATGCAAACTGTGCGGTGGCCCGGAAGTAATGATCATTTCAATATTATTTTCGGCAATGTATTTTTCAAGAAATTGTACAGAAGGTTTCACCCACAACACGCGTGCATCTGGAATAAAAAGATTGCCGCGGATCCATAAAAAAAGCTTTTCCAAAAACGATTGTTTTTTCTTTCCGGGAATAATTCCGGAGCTGATTTTTTTGGTTTTATTTTTTGAAAATACCGACGCCAATCCATAAGGCTCCAGTATTTTTTTCCTGATGATAATTGCCTTATCGGAAATCTCGCTGACCAAAGCTTCATCTACAATCGGATACGTAGGATTTTCGGGAATGTAAACCACCGGCTGAAACCCGAAATCGGGTAAGTATTTTACAAATTTAAGCCAGCGTTGCACGCCCGGACCGCCTGCTGGAGGAAAATAATACGTAATGATCAGTACTTTTTTCATTTGGAAAAATTTATTCCTGCAAAATTTCAGAACTTATTTCTGGTCTTTATACCAGTATTTTCTTCTTTCAAAATACAATCCGCCAGCAATTAAAAACAGCATTCCAACTGAACTTGCAAGTGCAATTGCGCCTCCGGTTTTTACGACTTCAGGTTCAAATTTGAATTCAATCGTGTGTTTTCCTGCCGGAACTTGCATCGCGCGAAGGACGTAATCGGCACGGAAATGGTCGGCTTTTTTACCATCGATAAAAGCATTCCAGCCTTTTTTATAATACATTTCAGAGAACACGGCAACACCCGCATTCACATTATCCGATTCGTATTTCAAGGTGTTTGAATTGTATGATTTTAGCACAATGTTTGCTGTCGAATCTTTCGCAAGCGTTTGAGGCAAATTCAAATTCGGGAACTCTTTCGTGTTGACCACTGCGGTGTTTTTACTATCGATTTTGTCAAGCGATTTCATTTCATCATCTGCGGAAGCGACCGTTTTCAAACTACTCACAAACCACGCATTGCCATTTGCATACGGATTGACCAACGGCACTTCGCCGCTTTCGACAGGAATGATCACATATTTTACATTCAACAAGTCTAAAACCGGGCTGTTTTTTGTAAATGTCAGCGTTTTTTCATTCGTCGATTGCACGACAGCCGGAAGGTCTTTATCGATCTGGTATTTGAACAATTCCTCGAATCTTCTTGGGCGAACCGCACTGTATCCGCCAACGGTTTTATGGAAATAAGACGATTTTCCCTGCAACCTGCCCTGAATATCATAGACCCTGAAATCAGATTTGTCCTGAAGGATTTGCTGGTCTGCAGCAGAAGCTTCAAACGGAATATCAACCTGGCTCGCGCTAACAAAATCCTCGGCATTGACGTATTTTTTATCTACGAAAAACAAGTCGGCAACCATTACAATTCCGATAATGATGATCGCTGTATTTTGCGCCAGTTTATTTTTTAAGACCAGCCACAACATTCCGGTACAGATCAAAACTAAAAAAGCAGAACGCGCCAAATCGGCTGAATACAACGTTTTACGGTCACTTTTCAACGCTTCAATAAATTGCGGCCCATATTGTTTCAGCATCATATCGTCGTGCATTCCGGCGAATGTGAATTGCGATTTGAATAAGAATAAAACCAGTATAATTCCGAAAAAAGTTCCTGCCGATTTGTATAATGATTTTAATTGTGTTTGTGAATCCGATTTAAAAAACGATTGCAATCCCATGATCGCAAGCACCGGAATGCACAATTCCAAAATCACCTGAATCGAGGAAACTGCACGGAATTTATCATACATCGGAACATGGTCTATAAAGAAGTTCGTCAGTTCCGGAAAGTTTTTTCCCCACGATAAAAACAACGATAAAATCGCCCCGGCGAGAAAGGCATATTTGAGTTTTCTCTGGTCGTTGAACAATGCCAATATGCAGAAGAAAAAAACCACAGCGCCAATATAAGCCGGTGCTTCCACGATTGGCTGGTCGCCCCAATATACAGGAAGCTGCTTTACGCCTTCGCGCGCATCGTGTTCGGGAACATTGTTGTTAATCATCAGTTCATACATCGCGCTGTCCGGGCCAAGGTCTTCACCGTTCCCACCTCCAAAAAGACGTGGCGCGATCAGGTTTAGGCTTTCGGCAATTCCGTAACTGTATTCTGTAATATAATCATAATCCATCGCAGATTTGGTCGTATTGGTCGTGCCGTCGGGATTGTAAGTCAGTTCGCTTTTTCCGCGGATGCTGTCATTTGCATATTCTGAAGTCGCCAGTAAATTCGCAGCATTGACACCGATCGCCAGAATTCCGGCCACGGCAAATACGCCAAAAGCATACAACAATTGCCGGAATGATTTTTCTGAGATGTACTTGTAGCAATAATAAATGGTAATTGCCAAAAGCAAAAACAACAGATAGTACGTCATCTGAAAGTGGTTCGCATTTATTTCAAGCGCGGCGGCAACCATTGTCAGCAATCCGCCGGCAACGTATTTTCGTTTGAAAACCAGTAAAACACCGGCAACAACGAGCGGCATATATGCAATCGCATGCGCTTTTGCATTGTGGCCTACGCCAAGAATAATAATCAGATACGTCGAAAAACCGAAAGCGAGCGCTCCGAAAAATGCTTTCAGCGGATCGGCTTTTAAAACCAGCATCAACGCATAAAATCCGAGGAAATATAAGAAAAGGTAGTCTGCAGGACGCGGCAAAAACCGCAGCATATCGTCTAATTTACCTATGTAATCGTGCGGATAATTGGCGCCAAGCTGGTACGTTGGCATTCCGCCAAAAGCCGAATTCGTCCAATAAGGTTCTGTGTGGTTTGCAGCGCGAAAATCGTTTTGCTCCTTTGCCATTCCGGTAAATTGCGCAATGTCTGACTGAAAGATTTTTTTGCCTTGCAGCACCGGATAAAAATAAATAAGGGAAACTAAAATGAAGCCTGCAACGGCTAAAAAATGGGGATAAAACTTATTGAGTCTTTTCATTTGAAACGTATTCCGTAAATTAGAATCCAAAAATAGTTAAAAAAAAATAGTCCTGAAACTATCAGGACTGAATTGCTTTTAATCGTATGCTTTTAATCAATTTCTTCGTAATCTACATATTCGCCGACTTTTTTAGTTTCGTGCGGCTTGTCTGATTTTGGTGTATTGTAAATGATTTCGTCTTTTGGGTTTGATTGATAATTTTGGTTTGGCTGATACTGGCTTTGTTGCTGTTGCTGAAACTGCTCACCTGCTTTTTCGACTGCTTTCTTCACAAGGATTGGGAAAAATATACGTGCCAGAAATCTGAATATGTAATAGAATGCCACCATGTAAAGCAGCGTTTTGATAAAACCGTTGAATGATGCCGTTTCCAATTCCATAAATCGAAAAATTTTATCAAAAATAACAAATTCCAATTGGAATCGCTCTTAAATAAATAATAAAAAATGACTTTAGGATTTCAGATGTACGATTCACGAAGTGCTGAAATCGTGCTTTAGGTAACTTCATATTGGGGTAAACTTCCCGATAAATCATTTAATAAAATATAGTACATTTGGATTCCGTTATACCTACAACTCAAAAAAAGAAAATATGTTTGCTACAAAACGTGCCCTATTGCTGTTCTTTTTGCTCACGACAGCAGCCAATTATGCCCAATTTACCGATGTGATCAATTCGAACAGACCTGGCGAATCGATGGCGGCGTTCTCTGTCGGAAAAACCGTGATCCAGGCCGAACTTGGCTTTTACGGATTTAAGGAAGAGCATGATTTACTGGGTTATGAAGCCATTGGCGGCGGAACCGATCTTTCGGTACGTTATGGTGCCTTTTTCGAACAGCTCGAATTCAGCCTTGATGCCCAGTACCAAATGGAGAATTTCACTGCGCCACTGATCGATGAAAGACACAGCGGCTTTAAGCAAATGACACTCGGGGCAAAATATCTGATATATGATCCAACTAAAAAATACATCAACAGGAAACCAAATTTATACAGCTGGAATGCCAACCACAAGTTTAGCTGGAGGCAATTTATTCCCGCAGTCGGCGTTTATGCCGGTTTTAATGTCGACCTTTCAGATGGCGTTTTTGACCGCGGTTATTTTTTAAAAGACAATAAGTTAACGCCTAAATTTGCATTGCTGACGCAAAACCAACTTGGGAGATATGTGTTGGTTGGAAATGTCATTATGGATAAATTTAGCTCCAAACGCGAATCACTCGACTTCATCGTAACCTTAACCAGAGGTTTCAGCCCAAGATGGTCCGGGTTTTTAGAATGCCAGGGTTACAGCGGCGATTATTATTCAGATGTTGTAGGACGTGGCGGCGCAGCATTTTTACTGAAGCAAAACATCCAGATCGACGCTTCGGTTGGAACCAATTTTAAGACTACGCCATCCTTATTAATGGGCGCAATAGGTTTATCCTGGCGATTTGACGCCAATTATGAAGAAGTCATGATCCGACTTCCGAAAGATGAAAAAGGCAAAGAGAAATCGGAAAAAGACAAGAAAAAAGAAAAAGAGAAAAAACGCATTGATGGCGTTGAAGAAGGCGAAAAAGCAAATTAATATGATTACAATTAAAGAAGCGGTTTCAAAAAAGGAAATGACCGATTTTGTCAAATTTCCTTTCACCTTATATAAAGACAATCCGAATTGGATTCCGCCCATTATCAGCGACGAACTCGAATCGTTTGACAAAACAAAAAATCCGGCATTTGACCATGCCGAAGCTTATTTTTATCTGGCATACAAAGACGGAAAAATCGCTGGTCGCGTTGCCGCAATTATCAATTGGTCTGAAGTGAATGATCAGGATAAGAAAAAAGTCCGTTTTGGGTGGTTTGATGTCATCAACGACATTGAAGTGACCAAAGCACTTCTTGAAAAGGTGTACGAACTCGGAAAAAAACACAACTTAAAAAATGTAGAAGGCCCGATGGGATTTTCCAATTTGGATAAAGTTGGCGTACTTACGGAAGGCTTTGACCAGATCGGAACAATGATTACGTGGTACAATCTCGCTTATTATGTGGAGCATTTCGAAAAACTTGGTTTTGTAAAAGAAAAAGAATTTATTGAAAGCCGGTTTTCCTTTTCGGATGTAAGTGTCGAGCCATTTTTAAAGGCGGATGAACTCGTAAGAAGAAGATACGGATTGCGGTTGTTGACGTTTGATTCAACCAAAAAACTAATGCCGTATGTCGATCAGATGTTTGATTTATTCAATGCCAGTTATGCAAAACTGTCTTCATTTGTAGCTGTTTCAGAACGTCAGAAAGAATATTTTAAAAAGAAATACATCAACTTCATCAATCCCGAATATATCATGTTTGTTGTAGACAAAGACGACAATATGGTTGCTTTTAGTATTGTCATGCCTTCATTTTCAGAAGCGTTGCAGAAAATTAAAGGCAAACTTTTCCCTTTCGGTTTTTTGCATCTGCTGAGTGCCAAAAGAAACAGCAAAGAAGTATTGTTTTACCTGATTGGCATTTCACCCGATTATCAGAATAAAGGCGTTACAGCGATTATCATGCGAAAGTATTTTGACGTTTTTACAGATAAGGGAATCACGAACTGCATCCGCACGCCGGAACTTGAAGAAAACCATGCGATCCACAATCTATGGAAAAACTTCAACCCGGTGATTCACAAGCGACGTTGTACCTATATTAAAGATCTATAAATAAAAAGCTCCATCAAAAAATGGAGCTTTTATATTACCTGCAAGCCGTTCTGGCAATCTTTACCGCATCATCAAACTTAATGCTTTTGGGATCTTTAAAAACCTGCTTGTTTTCTTTTTCAACCATTTCTCCGTAACCCGGATAAAAGACATCGCCTTTTTTAAGAAAAACCATTTCCCGCACAGAACTTGTTCCTTCGGCTTGAAACGTATAATCTGCAACCAGCGTATCGCCTTTAAACATGCCTTTAAAAATCCCGTTGCTGTCGTCTTTTTCAAACCAGTTGAAAGTGAGTGAACCGCTGGCATCGTTTTCATTTCTGGTCAGCGAAAGCGTAACCGTATCTTTATTTTTCACGAACTCGTAACATTCTTTTTCAACGGCAACTACTGCCGGCGCTTCTACGTCGGGCGCAATGGTTTCTTTGGCTTCGGTTTCTGCCTTTTTATTGCAGCTAAAAGCCAATGCGCCACAAAATCCGGCAATTAAAATCTTATTTTTCATCATTAAAGGTTTAGTGTTGTTGGATAAAGTTAGCCTTTTTCGCTAAACAATGCGTTAATAAAAAACAAAACCGACTCATTTCTGAAGCGGTTTCGTTATTAATTGTCAATTGTCCAGTAACTAAACAGCATCCATATCAACTGTCGTCGCGTCGGCTATTTTTTTATAAGTTCCGTTGACCAATTTCTCACGGATGATCTCAAATGCCGCAAGCGTCTGGTCAATATCTGCCAAAGTATGCGAAGCGGTCGGAATCATACGCAATAAAATAATCCCTTTCGGAATCACCGGATAAATCACGATCGAAAGGAAAATCCCGTAATTCTCACGCAAATCATTCACCATGACCATTGCTTCGGGAACGCTTCCTTCGAGGTACACCGGCGTTACACAAGTGTTGGTGTCGCCAATATTAAATCCTTTATTGCGCAATCCGTTTTGCAAAGCATTCACGTTTTCCCACAATTTATCTTTCAATTCCGGCATTGAACGCAACATCTGCAAACGCTTCAATGAACCGATTGTCTGAATCATCGGAAGTGATTTTGCAAACATCTGCGAACGCAAATTGTATTTTAAATAATCAATAATGTCTTTATCTGCAGCGATGAAAGCGCCAATATTCGCCATTGATTTGGCAAACGTAGAGAAATATACATCGATCTGATCCTGAACACCTTGCTCCTCGCCCGCCCCGGCACCCGTTTTTCCAAGCGTACCAAAACCGTGTGCATCGTCAACGAGCAACCTGAAATTGTATTTTTTCTTGAATTCAACGATTTCCTTCAATTTTCCCTGCTGTCCGCGCATTCCGAAAACACCTTCGGTAATGAATAAAATCCCGCCGCCGGTTTCTTCGGCCATTTTTGTAGCACGCTGCAGGTTTTTTTCCATACTTTCCAGATCATTGTGTCGGTAAGTAAAGCGTTTTCCCATGTGCAGGCGAACACCGTCGATAATACAGGCGTGCGAATCGACATCATAAACAATAATATCGTTTTTAGTCACCAAAGCGTCGATCGTAGAAACCATGCCCTGGTATCCGAAATTCAGCAAATAAGCCGATTCTTTCATTACGAATTCAGCCAGTTCTTTTTCCAGCTGCTCGTGAAAATCGGTTTGCCCGCTCATCATTCTTGCACCCATCGGATATGCCGCGCCATATTGTGCTGCCGCTTCCGTATCTGCTTTGCGTACTTCAGGATGGTTTGCCAAACCTAAATAATCATTAATGCTCCAGTTTAGAATTTCTTTTCCGTGAAACATCATTCTCGGGCCTAAATCGCCTTCAAGTTTAGGAAAAACATAATAACCTTCGGCCTGTGAAGCCCATTTTCCCAACGGCCCTTTATTGTTCTGGATTCTTTCGAATAAATCTTTTACCATAATATATCGTGATTTCCGGAGATCAGTCCCGGACTTTCGGGTGCAAAAATAAATATTTAAAAATTATTACCACAGGGATTCTGGATTTATTTTAGAAGCTGTTCCTGCTGTCCGCTATATCTTTTGCCCGCTGAAAAAGCGGATCAAAAGGATGCCGCTTCCATCAGGGCTAAAAATTGCGTTTTCAAAACAAAACCTTCGTACCTTTGGGTAAAGCACCAACCGACATGGAAAATCCGCGAAACATCCAAACCATAAGCGACACAGACGGTAAACATGTTTCCATCGCAAGAAATACTTACCGCATTATCATTTCAGGAAATCAAACCGACGGAAAATTTGCAGTCATTGAAATGAATGTTCCGCCCGGTGGCGGCCCAAATCCGCATGCACATGCCGCTATCCATGAAACATTTCTCGTGACCGAGGGTGAAGTAGAATTCAGGAATGAATCGGGTAAGTTCCTTGCCAAAAAAGGCGCGTTTATCAACATTCCGCTTGGCGGCGCAATCCATTCCTTCAAAAATACATCTGCAGAAAAGGCGCGCCTGATTTGTACCGTGATGCCTTCGGGATTGGAACAATTCTTCATTGAAGTCGACGCTCTCATGCAGCAACAAGATCCAAAATCGCCACCTGACCAAACGACAAAGGCAAAACTCGATGCATTGGCACAACAATACGGACAAGAATTGTTTCCTCCTGATTTTTTAGATTGATAGCTATGAAATACACATTCATCGCAATCCTGCTTTCCTGCTTGGCTTTCGGGCAAAATGCAGAACTAATTTTCCCCAGTCAGAAGCAGTTCATCAATAAAAAATTGGCCTTTTATACTTTGGAAGATGCCAATGGAAATTCAGTTTTTACCAAAAACGATGGCCTAAATGGTGACATTACGATGTTATTTGCATCTGATTATGACAATCAAAAGCGTTCTACACGAAATTGGTCAGCGCATTCGAATGTTGGTTATTCCGTTGGTGAGAAAGTTTATAAAGACAACCAGGTGTTGACGTTCTACTTCGTTGGCGATACCGCAATTGTTTACGATTTCGATCGTAAAACGCTGCAAAAGATCAATTCTAAAGAAGATTTTCTCAAAATGCCCGGTATCAAAAACCTGGAGCGCGGCAAAAAAATCCACACCAGCACCGAAATATTGGATGACCGAAAAAACGTGCTTCAAACGATTTACCTTTCGGAAAATGGCGATACAACACAAGTCAATATCAGCCGCTACAATGCGCAGGGCAAAGAAATCTTTTTTCATTTGGGCGATTGCGGTTCCGAAGATTGGGTTTGGGACATTTACACTTCATTCAACGATCATGGAGATGAAACCCAATCGGTTCGTCTTCAGATGGTAAATGGCATTCGCGACACCACCGAACTTCGGACCAACAGTTATAATTCAAAATACCAATTGGTTTCCACAACAGATTATTGGCAGAAAAAATTCAGTTCCAAAACCGAATATTTCTATGACCAAAATGATTTGCTTATTCGGGAATTGCTTTATCAGCCAGATGAAAAAAAACGATCTGCCGAAACTACTTATAAATATGACAAAGCCGGAAAACTGCTTAAAAAAATTGTTGTAGACTACCACTATTCTGAAAAAGGCACCAAAGAAATATTCGTGACCAAAGAAAGTCCGTAACGTCTTAAAAAAATCAATTATATTTACTGTGAATACGCCGTCTGGCTGAGAGCATGCAAATTATTTTGAATCAGCCCTAAACCTTTATTACAATATGCAACAAAACAACACCAAAGAATTAAAGCTCGCCGTACTTATTGATGCAGACAATGTGCCTTACAGCAACGTTAAAGGCATGATGGAAGAAATTGCGAAATTCGGAACGCCAACAACCAAACGCATTTACGCCGACTGGACGCGCCCAAACGCCAACGGCTGGAAAGCGGTTTTGCTGGAACATGCGATCACACCAGTACAACAATACAGTTACACGACAGGAAAAAATTCTTCAGATTCAGCGCTCATCATTGACGCAATGGATTTGCTCTATACTGGAAAAGTCGACGGATTTTGTATCGTTTCAAGCGATAGCGATTTTACAAGACTGGCGATCCGTTTGCGGGAATCGGGCATGAAAGTCATTGGCATTGGCGAACAAAAAACGCCGGCTTCATTGATTGCTGCCTGCGATCGATTTATTTATCTTGAAGTGCTTGACGGCGCGATCAAAAAGAAAAAACCAAAAGCGCCCCCTGTTTCAACAGAGCCTGAAAATAAAGAAAATAAAAAAATTGCGCCAAAAGTTGCGGCACCAAAAACGCCTGAAAAACCCGCGCAAAAACCGCTCAATAAAATTGACGAACCTACGATCGAACTCATCGAATCGACAATTGAAGATATTGGCGACGATGACGGCTGGGCATTTCTTGGCGATGTAGGAAATCTGATCGTGCGTAAAAAACCCGAGTTCGATCCGCGGAATTACGGTTTTGCAAAATTAACGCCCATGCTCAAATCCTTAACCGACATCCTTGAAATCGACGAGCGCGAATCGGATAAGAAAAATATCAAGCACGTTTATGTAAGGCTTCGGTTCAGCTAAAACATAAAAAAAACGCCGGAAACAAATGCTTCCGGCGTTTTTTCATTTATAATAAAGTAAGCAATTGGATGCAAATCAAATGAACATCGGATCAGAATCTTCAAGTTCAGGACGGCGAAAAGGCCGGAATTTCAAATTTTCAGGTTCTGGCAACTGTTTCTGATGTCCGGGAATAAATTCGGCATCAAAAAAAATATCATCAAATATCCCGGCATTTTTCCTCAATAATTTCCTGATAATTAAAATCGCCACAATTCCTGTGACACCAGCCGCCAGAATTTTAGAATAGTTCATAATTGTAATTTTTGTGTGTTGTAAATTGCGATTTCAAAGCGATTGTCATTGAAACCCGCTTAAAATTACGAATAATATTGAAATTTTGAAATGCTTTAATACAAATTTAATATCTGCATACAAAAATTGTTTTTATAAGCTTTGAATTGGAATCCTGCAACATATCTGTAAGAACGTATAAGAAAATATAACGCCAAAAGTGGCTATTTTGCTTTTTCTAAATCGAGACAAATGACAGAAATAAAATTAGTCCTTCTTGCGTTGACCGTTACCTGCCTGATACAATTTTTTGAAACTTCAACTGCGATTTTATGGCATAAGACTACCAATAGAAATCAATTATCATCAGCATTTTTGAATCTCATCGGAATTGAAAATTACACCATCTGCGAAAAAGCGCTATGCCAGATGGTTCAGTTCACTATCGGTTTGGCATTCATCTCCACGTATGAAATGTTTGGGTTTGAATTGGATTCTGAAAACAGGTTTTTAATCGCTTTGACTTGCGGAATTATTGGCATCTTCAGTGTAAAATCGTTATTTTCGATGTTGATAAAACCTTTATCAGAAGAATTCAAAAAATCATCAGATGCCTTAACCGTAAATTAATTCTTGGTTTCCTGATCTGGTAAAAACACAGAAAACACCGTTCCTTTGCCAGGTTCACTTTCCGCCGCAATAAATCCGTTGTGGTTTTCGACAATCTTTTTACAAATAGCAAGCCCGATTCCGGTTCCTGCGTAATCGTCTTTTCCGTGCAGCCTTTTAAAAGGTTCGAAAATCACTTCGCTAAATTCGTTCGGAAAACCGATTCCGTTATCAGAAATTGCAATTTTATAATAAGTCATTTCTGGCTGCGTATTGAGTTTCGAAAGTGAATCGGCCGTTGCCTTTTCGCAACTTATATGAATTTGTGATATTTCATCTGCTTTGCTGTATTTTATAGAATTGCTCAGCAAATTGGTAAAAAGCTGTGTCATTTGTGATTTTAAGGCGTGAATCGTCGGGAGCTCATCAGCGGTAATTTCAACATTTTTTGCTTTGATCGATTCCTTAAGTTCAGATTTTGCAGCTGCTACAATTTGGTTTAGATTTGTCTTGGTAAATTTTATTTTTTCGGTTCCCGTTCGTGAATATGCGATCAGGTCGTCTATCAAATGCTGCAACCTGTCGGCTGATACTGCGATGCGTTCCAGGTATCTTGCAGAAGTTTCAGAGACTTTTTCTTTTTCTGCATCGATCACAAGCTTGCTGAACAGCATGATCTTCCGCAAAGGCTCTTTAAGGTCGTGGCTTGCAATAGAACTGAATGAATCGAGTTCTTTGCTTTGCTTGCGTAGTTGTTCCAGCTCTGTTTCGAGTTTTCGGATGTATGCTTTTTCGTTTTCAGTTTCGCTGCTCATTCGTTCTAAATTTGGGCTTCTCTCAAAGATATAAAATCTGACAGAAAAATTGAGATACGCCAAAAAATTAATTGGTGGTTACATAAATGCAAATCTTATAACACGCGGCTTTTAATGTTATAAAGAAAAGTGCTCAAAAATGGCAAACTTTGAGCAGTACAAAATCAGATAAAAACATTAGAGGCGAGACAACGGTAACAGATCCGACTGCTATTGGAAAACCGCCTTTGAGATTGGAGCGATAGCAATATCGCTCCTTTTTATTTGGATTGTTAGTTAGAAACTATTCTTCATCAAATCCGATTTCCTAAAAAATCGTATCTTTAAATAAAAACATGGATCAGATCAAACAACAATTGCTCGATGATATTTTTAGGATAGACATGGAATACATCGATCCTGTTGTATGGTATGTTTACAATCCCGAAACCGGATTAATCGATGATTTCAGGGACGCGATACATTATAAAGTTCACATCGACCGGTTTTTAGAATTGGGCGCAGTTGAAACTGATGTAAAAAAAATTGGCGCGAAATACATTGAAATGCTCCGCGCCAAATCTGGTACCGTTACTTATTTTAAAATCCCACAAAACAGCGCCATCGAAGTGGTGGAAGCCACTGATGACCTTGCTTCATTTTTCGACATCGAACATGGTTTAAATGCTTTCGTTGCCATAAAAATCGAATTTGAATAAATGCTATTTGTCCCCGGCTGTCGTTTTCTTGCCGTGCGTGCTGCTCTGTCCGGCCATATTGGCGTCTTGTCCTGAACCTGGCGTCACAGATGGTGACGTATTTGAATTGTCAACCGTGTTTTTTCCTTCGCCATTGTTTGCGGGTGAATTGCTCGTTCCCTGATCTTTCAGGTCAACCGAATTGCTTCCTGGACTAGTCACAGTATCAACATCTGACGGTGTACGCTGTTCTTCCATTTCAGCATTTACATTATTGGTTTGAACCGTTCCTTCACTGCTGGTATTTGATCCGCTGCGGCTGTTGTTTGTACACGAAATTGAAAATGCGATCCATGCAGCCATTGGAAATATTAATTTTGTAGTTTTCATAATGATATTTTTAAGTTGAATTATACAAAATTCAGAATTTCACGGCCAATTGCGTTATAAGATTTCGCTCAAACAAATCATCATTATCGCATTTGGTTAATTATTAATCCTTTTACTGTTAACGTGTTAAATAAATTAAAAATGCAAAAATTTCGTTGCACGGCAAAATTTATTTAACTACTTTTATAATGTAATCCTGACGCATAAACAGAATTTTACAGGTTCAATAGAATTTTATTTCTAAAGCAAAGTAATTCTCAAAGCCGGCGATACTGAAACGTTGAATCCGGAATTAAAAGCACAGGAAAACAGAAGAGCCACTTATTTTTAGTAAGCGGCTCTTTTTATTTTATATCAGATTTTAAATAACTTTCAGTATAATTCTGATGCCAACCAATATCAGGCAGCAAGCCAATATTTTAATAATGGTTTTCCCTTTGATTTTATGAGACAAATAAGCACCCAATTGTGCGCCTGGGACCACGCCGAGGCACAACAATAAAATCATCTTTACAATTTCGGGATTATTGTATTGCCCGTCTAAAAAGTGTACAACGACACTAACTGTCGCCATCACCGATAATATAAAATGCGAAGTTGCCGTTGCGATATACACCGGAAACTGCAGCCAGTTGACCATTGCAGGAACATGAATGATTCCGCCGCCAATGCCCAATAATGGCGATAAATATCCTACTAGTATGCTGACCACAATGCCGAGCGACTGTTTGTAACTGTATTCATATTGAACGCCTTGTTTGTCTGTCAAAATGCGATGTGTAAGATTATTATCATCAGATAAAACCTTTGGATTTGTCTTTTGTGAATTTTTATAAAACAGATAAGCCGAAAGCAAGATCATCAAAATCCCAAAGATCAGATTGAAGGATTTTATCGGTATGTACTTGACAGAATAAACGCCCAAAATCGATCCCGGAATCGTAAACAAAGCAAATAAAATCCCGGCTTTATAATCGATCCTGCCTGATTTTGCATAAGCGATCGTTCCTGAAATCGCATTGACAGCCACAACTGCCATCGAAATTGCAGTCACCGTTTGCGGAGGAAGTTCCGGATAGAACAACAACAGTAATGGCACCAATATGAATCCGCCGCCGGCACCGATAAGCGTTCCGAAGGTTCCGATAATAAATCCTGCCAATACCAGTAAAATGCTACTTTCCATAGTTGTCGATTGGCTTCAAATATCGGAAATTAAAATGATTTGGATTATTAGATTCAAATTAGGGCTTATTCATACAATCCGAGCCTGTTGCGAAGCACCGTGATTTCGTGCTGCATGTCGTCCATCCGCGAAAGCAAATTCATCACGACATCAATTCCTTCTGCATTTACATGAAGGTCAAGATACAATCGGATCATTTTTTCTGCCATCGGAAGCTGCTTCAGCGGAAAATAATATTCGCGTTCTATTTCAATGATTTCAATCAGCCCGAAATCACCGAGCGACGTGACAAACGAAGTTTCCACACCATGATGGCGGCTGAAAATGGTTATGGCAATATGATCCTGTGTTTCCATCGTGTTTTATTTAGAAATTTCGGCTAATTGTTTTAATAATGTTTTTTGTTCTTCGGTCAGATTCGTTGGGAGTTTGACGTTGTAAGTCACATACAAATCGCCAAATTCACCGTCCTTTTTATAAATAGGAAATCCTTTTCCCTTGAGCCTGATCTTTGAATTGTTCTGGGTTTCGGGAGCGACATGCAGTTTGATTTTTCCGCTGAGCGTATCGAGAACCAAATCGCCGCCGAGCAATGCCGTATAAAGATCAATGTCAACTGACGTATAAATATCGTTTCCGGTTCGTTTAAAATCTGCCGTATTGGAAACCAAAAATGTAATGTACAGATCGCCGTCCGGGCCGCCGTTTGCACCTTTTCCGCCCTGCCCTTTTATCTTGATCGTCTGACCATTTTCGACACCGGCCGGAATCGTAATCCTGATATTTTTCCCATTAACTGAAAAAGTCTGCTTGTGAGACGTATACGCTTCGGTCAGGGTCAATTGCAATTCGGTATTCAGGTCCTGCCCGCGAAAACCTGCAGATTTGCTGCTTCCGCCGCGATTTCCAAACATCGACCCGAAAAAATCTGAAAAATCACCTCCGCCAAAATCTCCTGAAAAACCTTCAAAGCCACCTTGAGTAGGTGATCCGGAATTTTGGGAATGCTGTTGCTGCGCGCGGCTTTGCTCATAAGCTTCGCCATGTTCCCAGTTTTCACCATATTGGTCGTACTTTTTTCGTTTGTCAGGATCGCTCAAAACCGCATTGGCTTCATTGAGCTGTTGGAATTTCTTGTTCGCTTCTTTATCATCAGGATTCAAATCCGGATGCAGTTTTCGCGCCAGTTTGCGGTAGGCTTTTTTAATATCATCAATACTTGCGGTTCGTTCTACGCCAAGGGTTTTGTAATAATCGATAAAATCCATACAGTTTCATTTATCTTTTAAAGGTAAGAAATCGGAATTCAAAATACAATGCGAATTTTTCTAAAAATGAATTCAGCCACGGTTTTATTTCTTGTTGCAAATTGTAGAAACCTTTTATGGCAAAATGCTATATTCGTACTTTACCAAAACCGATTATGGATACCGATATCAAAAAATTAAACCGCTTTACCACATTCCCTTTTGTCGTCGATTTGCTGAAGCGAAAAAAACTCACCTTGCTAAATCCGACTTTCTGGGAAGATTACAACGACCGTGAAACGATGGAAATTTACCGGCAAAAAACTAAATCGGAAAGCATTTATGCCCTTTGTTTTACCCACAGGAACGAAACGATTCACCACTGGAACGCATTTGCGAACGGAACCAGCGGTTGTTGTATTGAATTTAGCCCTGAAAAATTGTTTGACATTTTAAGCCGAGACAGCCGGATCAGCCACGGTAAAACACAGTATATGAGCCTCAAAGGGCTTTGCGATGTTGAAACGGCACAGCTCCCGTATTTAAAAAGGCTGCCATTCGAACCTGAAAAAGAATACCGCATCATTGCCGCATCAAATGAAAAGCAAAATGCCACTTTGGAGATCGATATCGATTTGAATGCGATCAGGAGAATCACAATCAGCAATAAAATTCCGCAAACCGTTTTTGAAAGCATGAAAAAAGTATTGCTTGAGATTAATCCGGAATTTCGTGGAAAAATTTATCATTCTACGTTGTTCAATAATCAAACCTGGATCGGTCATTTCAAAAAATAAAAAACATGGGAATCTTGTAAACAAAATATAAAATTTTGAAAAGTGTATGTTTTTTGTTTTTATAAGTTTGTGATCCGAGACAAATTCGTTTTTACAATTTCTGTATGTAAATTCATTCAAAATAACGCCAATTTGAGCGTATTTTTTTTGTATTTTTGAAATGCCACCTAAAAAAGCAAACATTGATTTTCTAACAATTGATAACCCGCTGATTTTGAACAGTACCAAATCTGTCAAAACGGCAACCCCTACATTATGATATTAATTGTTGATGATAAAAAAGAAAATATCCTGCCTTTACAAAAGATCCTGCAGCTTCACGGACTCGAATCGGACGCCGCAGAATCAGGCGAAGAAGCATTAAAAAAAATCCTCAAACGCAATTACGCACTCATCATTATGGATGTGCAGATGCCCGGAATGGACGGCTTTGAAGTCGTCGAAACCTTATCCGGAAGCAACCGCACCAAAGACATTCCCGTGATTTTCCTGTCGGCGATCAACAAAGAAAAAAAATACATTTCGAAAGGTTATGAAACCGGCGCGGTAGACTACATCACAAAACCTGTCGATCCCGATTTGCTGATTTTAAAAGTCAAAACGTTCCTGAAATTATACCACCAGCAAAACGAACTCAAAGCAACGCGCGATTTGCTGACCAAAGAAATCGAGATCAGGAAAGAAGCACAGGAAAACCTTGAGGAAAAAGTCGCCGAACGCACACGGGAATTGCTTTTTAAAAATGAGGAACTCGAACTCAGGAACCACGAATTGCAACAGTTTGCCTGGGTGGTTTCGCACGATTTAAAGGAACCCATTCGCAAAATAGAGATTTTTGTAAGGCTGATCAAAGAGCGTTTCCTTTCGGATGATGCTGTTGCGGTGGATTATATTGACCGCACGATCAGCGCATCAGAAAGAATGACAAGGCTAATTTCTGATTTGCTTGAATTTTCGAGACTTTCGTCAAATGTCGTTCCTAAAAGTACCGACCTGAACGAGATCATTACCGAAGTCTTGGCTGATCTCGATTACCTCGCCGAGCAGAAAAATGCTACTGTAAATACCCAAAAGTTACCTGTGATTGAAGGCGTTCCGAGCCAGTTGCGCCAAATATTCCAAAACCTCATCGGAAACGCACTGAAGTTTTCAAAACCCGGAATTGCACCCGAAATCAATATCGAATGTGAACGCATTTCCGAAAAATCATTCGAAAGCGATATCACTTCAAACGGAAAATTCTGGCGCATTACCGTCACCGATAACGGAATTGGGTTCGACGAAGTTTACCTCGACAAGATCTTTGTCATTTTTCAAAGGCTCAACGACCGCGAAAGTTACGAAGGCACCGGAATCGGGCTGGCGATCGCCAAAAAAATAATCGAAAAACACAACGGCCTAATCTCAGCGAAAAGCCAGATCGGCATTGGCTCCAGCTTTATGATCATCCTGCCTGTAGAAAACAACCTGTAAGATATGAATGGCAACTTTAAAAGAAATTTATTAGTCAGCACCGGCGTTTCCATGCTGATTTTAATTGTGAGTTCGACGGCTTCTTTTTTAAGCATCAGAAGTCTGGTAAAAAGCAATGATTGGGTCAACCATACCCAGGAAGTGATTTACAACCTGAATGCTGCTTCAAGTGTGTTGACCGATGCGCAAACCAGCATGCGCGGATTTCTGATTACCGGAAAGAATGATTTCCTGACGCGTTATGATGATGCCGAAGAAAGATCGAATACTTTTTTTAGCAAAGTCGACCGATTGACTACTGACAATCCCGCACAGCAACAAACGCTAAGAGAACTCAGGCCGTTGCGGTTGCTGTTTTTTCAATACCTGCAAGAACGTGTTAATGACAAAAAAGCAGGGAGAACGCTTTTAGCGGATGATCTTGAAGGCGGCCGACGGATCATGAACAACATCCGGAGTTTATTGTCCCGAATGGAAAAAGAAGAACAACGATTACTGGCAGAACGCGTTGGCGACTCGCAGCGTTATGCTTCTTACAGCACCGTTCTCATTATCTGCGCGGCTTTAATCGCCTTGTTGATCAGCATTGTGTTTTTTATCAGAATATTAAATGACTATAAAGAACGCTTAAAATTGCAGCTCGAACTACAGGAAAAAGACCACGAAACTGCCGAAAGAATCCGAGTCATTAGTGGCATCGCAAGCCAGATTTCGCAGGGAAATTACAGCATCCGGATAGACGATAAAGAAAGCGACGCGCTTGGAAGTGTTGGCGGTTCCTTAAACAATATGGCCGAATCACTCGGAACTTCTTTTAAATTATTGGCCGATAAAGAATGGCTGCAGGCCGGAATTGCCGGTTTGAACAATGTCATGATCGGAGAAAAAAGCATCAGCACGCTTACCAAAGACATCATCACCTTCATCGCCACTTATACGAATAGCAATGCCGGGGTTTTGTACCTGTTGAACGGTGATGATTTGTTTGTGGCATCGGGTTACAGTTATGTTCCCGATAAAACACGCGAACGCATTAAAGCGGGCGACGGATTGATCGGGCAGGCGGTTGCTTCAGAAAAAATCCTCGAATTGAAAACAGCTTCTCCTGATGACATCCGATTTACATTTGCCCTGGGCGAAGCAAAACCAAAGCACATTGTCGCGGTACCGTTGACCGATACCAAAACCGTCGGTGCTTTTGAGCTTGCAAATATTAACAATTACACCGCATTACAACTCGAATTTTTCGCGGCTGTAGCCAATAACATCGGGATCGCTATCAAAGCGTCACAAAACCGTGAGCGTGTCCAGGAATTATTGGAAGAAACCGAAGCACAGTCGGAAGAATTGCGCGTGCAGCACACCGAACTCGAAAGTATGAACGCCGAACTCGAGACCCAAACCGAAAAATTACAGGCTTCAGAAGAAGAACTTCGCGTGCAGCAGGAAGAATTGCAGCAAACGAATGAAGAACTCTCGGAAAGAAGCGTTTTATTGGAAGAAAAAAATACTGAAATCCAGAAAAAATCTGAAGATTTAGAACGCAGCACACGTTACAAATCGGAGTTTCTGGCGAATATGTCGCACGAACTTCGCACACCATTGAATTCGATTCTTTTGCTGAGCAGACTGTTGTCTGAAAACGACGAGAAAAACCTCAACGACGAACAAATCGAATTTGCAAAAGTGATCCAAAGCTCTGGAAATGGCCTGCTCGGACTGATCGATGAAATCCTCGACTTGTCCAAAATCGAAGCCGGAAAAATGGAACTCGAATTCCAGGATATTGCCACCAAAGAAATCACCGACACGGCAAAAGGGCTTTTCAGCGAAGTGGCAAAAGAAAAAAATATAGAATTCAAAATTCTTGCGAAAGACGCGCCATTGGTCATTAAAACCGACAAAATGCGACTCGAGCAAATCATTAAAAACTTAGTTTCGAATGCGATAAAATTTACTTCCGAAGGCTCGGTGACGCTCGAAATCAAAAAACACGCTGCAAATGACAAACTCGTTTCATTCATTGTAAAAGATACCGGAATCGGGATTGCGCGCGAAAAACAACTGCTTATTTTTGAAGCGTTTCATCAGGCCGACGGATCGACAAAACGCAAATATGGCGGAACAGGCCTCGGACTTTCAATCAGCCGTGAATTGGCAAAATTGCTTAAAGGAGAAATCACCCTTAAAAGTACGGTGAATGAAGGCAGTGAATTCACGTTGACAATTCCGATTTCGGGAGATGCGACCGGACAACTCATCACCACATCTGCTCCAGCATTCGAAGAAAAAACACCTGAAAAACCGAAACCTGTCAATCAATATCTAAGCACCGTTATTCCCGAAGCGATTCCGGACGACCGCGACACGATCGGCGCAGATGACAAAGTGATCCTGATCGTGGAAGACGATACGAATTTTGCCAAATCATTACTTGAATTCACACGAAAACGCGGTTATAAAGGCATTGTTTCCGTACGCGGTGATTATGCGTTGAACCTCGCTTTGGCTTATAAGCCTGTGGGCGTATTGCTCGACATCCAGCTTCCGATAAAAAGCGGATGGGAAGTCATGGAAGACCTGAAAACCAACGGAAGCACGAAGCACATTCCGGTGCACATCATGTCATCACACCATCTGAAAAAAGAAAGCTTACTGAAAGGCGCTGTTAATTTCCTCGATAAACCTGTTGCCTTTGAGCAGATGCCTGATATTTTCAAGCGCATCGAGCAAATCATTAACCGGGAATCCCAAAAAGTCCTGATCATTGAGGACAATCCGAAACACGCAAAAGCACTCGCCTATTTCCTGGAAACCTACAACATCAACTCTGAGATCAAAAGCGAAATCACCGAAAGCGTGCATGCGCTGCAAAAAACCGACGTGAATTGTGTCATTCTCGACATGGGAATTCCCGATAGGCAGGCATATGATATTCTCGAAGGAATCAAGAAAAATCCGGGGCTTGAAAACCTTCCGGTAATCGTATTTACGGGAAAAAGCCTGTCGATGAAAGAAGAGCACAAGATTAAAAAATATGCCGATTCGATCATTGTAAAAACAGCACATTCGTATCAGAGAATGCTTGATGAAGTATCGCTGTTCCTACATTTGGTCGAAGAAACCAAATTGGACAACAAAGGCGTTTACAAGAAATTGCATCTGATGAATGACGTGCTCAGCGGCAAAACCGTGCTGGTCGTTGACGACGATGTCCGGAATATCTATTCGCTCACGAAAGCGCTCGAAGTCCTAAAAATGAATGTTATCACTGCGATCGACGGAAAAGAAGCCCTTAAGGTTTTAGCCGAAAATCCCAATACCGATGTCGTATTGCTCGACATGATGATGCCCAATATGGACGGTTATGAAACCGCTACAAGAATCCGTGAAAACAGGGACTGGAAAAACCTTCCGGTGATTGCCGTAACGGCAAAAGCGATGACCGGCGACCGTGAAAAATGCATCAATGCCGGCGCTTCCGATTACATTACGAAACCTGTGGATGTAGACCAGTTGCTATCACTGCTTCGGGTTTGGCTGTATGATAAAAACTAACCCGAAACTATTCAAATGGACAAAAAAAAGATCCTGATTGTTGATGACGACGCCCGGAATATTTTTGCTTTATCGGCAGTATTGCGCGCGCGCAGTTTCGAATGCATGTCGTGTTTAAGTGCTGAGGAAGCCTTGAAAATTCTCAAAAGCGACGAGAAAATCGATTGTATTTTGATCGATATGATGATGCCCGATATGGATGGTTACGAAGCCATTCCACTCATCAAACAAATTCCAGATCGAAAAAAAACACTCGTGATTTCAGTTACGGCACAGGCAATGGTGGGCGATCGCGAGAAATGCCTCGAGGCCGGAGCCGACGGTTATATCTCCAAACCGGTCAATGTGGATCGTTTACTGGAACTTTTAAAAAACATTTAAAATGATCATCAGCGACCAGGAATTAGAAGTATTGATCAATGACGTATATGAATATTACGGCTTTGATTTCAGCAGCTATTCGATGGCATCGTTTAAAAGGCGCGTCGACCGTTTGTTTCAACTGGACGGCTTTAAAAGCTTTCCGGTTTTCCTGTCTAAAATCAGGACCGACCCCGAATATTTCAAACGCATGGTGGAGGAAATTACGGTCAATGTGACAGAAATGTTCCGCGATCCGTTGTTTTATAAAGTGTTGCGAACAGAAATTTTACCGGTATTGGCAACCAAACCCTTCATCAGGATCTGGCATGCAGGCTGCTCTACGGGCGAAGAAGTTTTTTCGATGGCGATTATGCTCAAAGAAGCAAACCTTCTTCATAAATCATTATTGTATGCAACAGATATTAGCCCGGCTGTTCTGGAACTCGCTAAAAAAGGGGTCTTTCCTTTACGGATGATCAAGCAATATTCTGAAAATTACATTGCTTCAGGGGGAAAAGAAGATTTTTCCCGCTATTACATTGCGAATTACGGATCGGCAAAATTTGGAGAAGACCTCATCGAACGCATGGTTTTTTCCCAGCACAACCTGGTTTCCGACCGATCATTTAATGAATTTGACATTATTCTTTGCAGAAATGTCATGATTTATTTCGACAAAGATCTGCAGGAGCGCGCGCTCGAACTGTTTGACGGCAGCCTTTCGAAATTGGGTTATCTCGCCTTAGGCACAAAAGAAACCATCAAATTTTCGGCTTTGCAGACCAAATACTCGCAGCTTAACAAAGAAAAAATATGGAAGAAGCTGCGGTAAATAATAATTTTAAAGTACTGATCATTGGTGGATCGGCGGGAAGCCTAGAGGTTTTAATCCGCATCCTTCCGCAACTGACAGCAATCCCTTTTGCGCTCGTGATCGTATTGCACCGAAAAGCCGGGGACGATTCGATGCTCGAAGAGTTGATCGCCGCAAAAACAACTATTCCGGTAATGGAAGTCGATGACAAAACACCGTTGGTTCCAGGTTCGATCTGCATTGCGCCATCCGATTACCATTTGTTATTTGAAAAAGACGACATTTTATCTCTTGATGCTTCTGAAAAGATCAATTTTAGCCGTCCAAGCATCGACGTTTCATTTGAATCTGCCGCAGAAATTTATGGCAGCCGGCTTACGGCAATTCTTTTATCGGGCGCAAATTCTGACGGCACAAACGGCGCAATCGCCATAAAAAATGCCGGTGGAATGGTTGTCATCCAAAAACCTGAATCTGCATCCATGTCATACATGCCAAACAGCGCTATCCAGAACATGGTTCCCGATTATATTCTGGATGTCGACGGAATATTGGATTTAATCCATAATATCGTACCTTAACACTCCAAATTTCATAAAATGGTGCAAACTACTCCCTTTTACACCCGGCTCGCGCATATATTGGTGGGCATGATCTGCCTGTTTTACATTGCGATCATCGGGCAAACCATATTGGCACCGCTGCTGTTTGCGCTGCTTTTTTCATTGTTGCTTTTGCCGGTCGCAAACTTTTTGGAACAGCGTTTTAAATTCAGCCGTTCGATATCTTCAATAGTTGTGCTGCTTGGATTGATTGTCATTATTTCGGGTTTGGTTTCTTTGCTATTGAGCCAATTGAGCGCTTTGACACAGGACATTCCGGCATTTAAACAACAATTATTGGTCGCAAGCAAAGAAATTCAGGATTGGATTTCGCGTACCTTTCATATCAATAATACGCAACAACTCAGTTATATCGACAGTGCGGCGACAGACGCTTTGAGTACGGGAACAACATTGCTCGGACACACCTTATTGTCGGTTTCGTCGCTGATGCTGTTTTTGGTATTCACCTTTTTGTATACTTTTTTCATGTTGCTTCACCGCAAATTACTGCTTCGGTTTATCATTTCACTGTTTCGCGACGAGCATACGATCATCGTTTATGACGCGGTGAACCAAATCAGGTACATCGTAAAAAAATACATTGTCGGTTTGTTTACACAGATGCTGATCGTTACAATATTGGCTTGTGCTGCGTTTGAGATCATCGGGATCAAATATGCTTTTTTACTCGGATTAATTACCGGGATTTTTAATGTAATTCCGTATATCGGGATTTTCACGGCCTTGTTGTTAAGCACTTTGATCACTTTTGCAACAATGGGAACGACCGATGTTTTGTTCGTATTGATGTCGGTTATCGCCATTCATTTGGTAGACAGCAATTACATCATGCCGAAGATTGTTGGATCAAAAGTCAAGATCAATCCGCTTGCCGCGTTGCTCGGACTTGTCATTGGCGAAATGGTCTGGGGCATTTCAGGAATGTTCTTATCAATTCCCGTGATTGCCATTTTTAAAGTCATTTTTGACCGTGTGGACGGAATGAAACCTTGGGGAATGGTGCTTGGCGACGAAGACAATCCACCGGTTGTTCCCGCTGCTGAAACCATTCCGAAACCAGAATTCGTCCAAAAAGAAAAGCCATGATCTAAAAAGAAAATGGCTTTTCACACAGAAAACAAAATGAAATGTGGTTGGTTGGTTTTTTTCTTTAATTAATTGTTCAATGTAAATTTAACAGCCGTTCCGCCACCTGGCGCAAGTTTCAGGTTTAAAACCGATGCGCTTGTAACGGTTTGTTTAGTAATTGTAACTGGATAAGGATTGGTTTTGTAATCTGCTCCTGCTCCATCGGCATAAATTTCTGCGGTGTATGTTTTTCCGGAATCAAGGAATGACAACGGCACACTTAGATCACGTGAATCTTTATTTGTAATTGAACCCAAATACCAGTTTTTTCCGTTCCAGTCTTTACGTGCGATGGTAGTGTATTCGCCCATTTTTGAATCGAGTACTTTTGTTTCCGACCAGATGCAAGGCACTTCTTTTACGAATTCGAATTCTCGCTTTCCTTCATAATTTTCAGGCAGGTCCGAAGCCATTTGCAGTGGACTGAAAATAATCACATACAAAGCGAGTTGGTTTGCCAAAGTCGTTTGCACTTTTGCGCCCTGTGGTGTTTTGTAATCGAAGTCGAAATTTCCCGGCGTATAATCGAACGGACCGGAAAGCATTCTGGTAAATGGCAGTAATGTTAAGTGTTCCGGTGTGTTTCCGCCATCTGCCGACCAGGCGTTGTATTCCTGTCCGCGGCCGCCTTCCTGTGACATAAAGTTTGGATAAGTGCGCTGCAAGCCAGTTCCTTTTACAGGTTCATGGTTGTCGATCATGATGTGGTATTTCGCAGCAGTTTCGATCACTTTTCGGTAATGGCGTACGCCGTATTGGCTGTCATGCCATTCTTTTTTGTCAAGATATTTATTAACGTAGCCCGTTTTTACCGTGTTCACACCGATTTTATTGTACAATTTGAACGCCTCTTCGAGTTCGCTTTCATAATGTTTGGTTGCGCCTGCAGTTTCATGATGCCCGATCAAACGCACATTTTTCATTGCGGCATATTTCCCAATTTCCACAATGTCAAAATCAGGATACGGTTTTGTAAAGCTGAACGCAGATCCATCAGCAGTCCAATCGCCATCCCAGCCTACATTCCAGCCTTCTACTAAAACGCCGTCTAGTTTGTTTTTGGCAGCAAAATCGATGTATTTTTTCGTATTTTCAGTCGTTGCGCCGTGTTTCGGGCCTTGTCCCCAAGTGTATTTTTCGAGGTGCATGCCCCACCAGATCCCAATATATTTTGAAGGTGCGATCCAAGAAGCATCTTTGATTTTTGATGGTTCATTTAAATTCAGCATGAGTGTTGAAGTGGCCAGATCTCCGGGTTTTTCACCAATAATAATGGTTCTCCATGGCGTTTGAAAAGGCGCTTCGGCATATACTTTTACGCCGTCTTTCCAGGGTACGAGTTCGCTTTTGTATTGCTTATTGCCGGATTTTGATAAAGTCATGGATGCAAAATCGGTTAAATCAGCTTCGTGGATAGCAACGAACAATTTGTTTTTGGTTTCAAAAGTCGCCGGCGTGTTGATCGTATCTGTTTTGCTGATTGGTGTTTTTCTGTAAAAGCTTTCATAATAGCTGTTTTCAGCATGTACCGGAATCCACCAAACATCGTTGTCATCCGAAAAAGTAAACTGCGTGATTTCATTCGAGATTTTGACTTTCTTGAGATTTGGCTGTTGCGGAAATGAATACCGGAAACCCAATCCGTCATCAAACACGCGAAAGATCAGGTCAACCAGCCGGTTCTCGCCACCCGACTCCTTCAGGTGAATGATAAGCTGGTTGTGATGATCCCTGACTTTCCTAAATTCGCCCCAGGGCTGTTCCCAGGTTTGATCGGCAGTGGTTTGTTCGGCATTTACAACTTTGAATCCGTCAGTCATTTTTTTGATGTCCTGAAATTCAAAACCCAATAATGACGGTTCGATCACAGATTTTCCGTTTGATGTGAATTTGTATTGCGGCTGCCCCGATTTCGTAAGCTCAAAAATAAGCTCATTATTTTTTCCTGGAGATTTTACAGTATAGGCTTTTTGGGCATTACAGGACAATAGCAAGACAAGCGCTATCGCACTGAAACTGAATTTTAAATTTTTCATTCTTTAATTTTGGAGGTTAACGCTTATTGGATTTCATTCAGGGCCGTGATCGCTTTTTCAGGCTGCATCGACACAAAATAGCCAAAGATGACATCAAGTTTTGCCTGAATGGCTGTGTTGGTTTTGTATTGTCTTCTTAAATTAAACATTTTGCTGATAGATGGAAAAACATCTGTTTGGTTTTGAACCCCGGCAAATGTTTTTACTTTCTGTACGTAAGTATAGCCTGTCTCAACTGTTGGCTCGATCATCGTGCCTTCGCCAAAGTCATTCCATGTTATGAGCTGCAAATAATTGACGTGTGCATTTTGCGCCATTGCCAATGTTGCATCTAAAGTCGCTCCGTTGTTGTGATTGATCGTCCAGTTAATCCCGGCTGGCGCGCCACCTTCATCATAAAAATCATTGAAACCCGGATAAGCGCTTCCCATCGAAACACCAAGACTTGGAACACGCGTGTTATAAAAACTTGTAAGGTGTGTATTGTCTTGATATACCCATGAATATTCGCCCGAAGCATTCATTCCGGCATCGGCAGATTCATACCAAAGCGTCAGAAAGGTTGGTTTCGTAGTCAAATCTGCGAAAGCGGTTGTCCATTGTGCAGGTGTCGACAACGAAATCGGGCCAAAACACATTAATAAAGGTTTGTTGTTGATTTTTATGTAATTCGCATCGTTGAAATAATTGGCCTGCATGTAATTCATATCGACCTTTGCGGCAGCGGCATTTGTCGGCGCAAGCCCGGCGTTAACGATATTCGGCAAGAATCTGTCTTCGTAAACGATGGCATATTCGAGTCCGACTTTTTCAATCATCGCGATAAATTGTTCTGCATTTTCTTTGTTCGAGCGGTAATCATTCAAATTGTAAGTTCCGTACCAATCGATTAAAATCCCATCTACACCGGAATATTTCATCATCAGCAAATGGTTTTCGATCACTTCCTTATCGCCTGAGTGGTATGGGCCGATCAGCGGATAATAATGCGACGCGATTTGCCTGTGCCCGTTGGCATCGATAATATTCGGGTTTTTATTGTTCATTTTCCAATGGTAGCCCCATTGTCCGTCAGAACTGCTTTCATTGGTTTCAAACCACGGCATGTAATGCATATAGATCTTTGTTGCATTGGTTTTGGCAGCCGGAATAGGATTAAGAACTTCTGCAACAGGAGGAACAACTGGCTCGGTTACTGAAGGATCAGGATTTGAACTGTCGTCGCTGCATCCAAATGCAAATGAAACACTGAGGACAATTGCAAAAAGCGGAATGAGATATTTTTTCATGGTATTGGATTAAAGGCTAAGATATAAAAAATGCCAGCCTTCCGCGACTAACTCAACATGGAAGACCGGCATTTAACAACTAATATTGCGGATTTTGGTGCAAATTTGAATTTGTGGCCAATACGGTAGCCGGAATTGGGTAAATTCCGCGATAAGCCGGTGTTGATCCTTTTTCCCACCAAGGCTGGAAGAACGTTCCAAAACGGATGTTTGTAGTTCTTCTCGTTCCTTCGAATGTAAATTCACGAAGGGATTCTTTGTTGATGAAATCAAGATCGATGGTTGCAGGCATTTCAGTTCCTGCGCGGGCCGTGATTTGCTGGAGGAATGGCGTTGCCAATGTTGGCGAACCCAAACGAACGTAGCATTCTGCCTGCATCATCAGGATCTCTGAATAACGGATCAGGACGAAATCGTGGTCGCGTTCCCAGGATTCCCCGGCTTTCATTTCGTATTTTGCCAGACGAACGCCTTCGTTTTGTTTTGCATCTGTAAAATTCACGATATCTTCTGTATAAGTCAACGGTTCTCCACTGTCCATAATAATTACAGAACCTGTTCCAAGGTTGATCTGGTCGCCAATTAACATGCCTTTTCTTCTTTTATCGTTTTCAGCAAATGAAGAATAAACACCTGGCTGCGCGCTCATTCCGTTTCCGCTCCAAGGATAATCACCTGTTGGCGAAATGGTGAAACGGTGCAAATAATGCGCACTCATTGATGACATGTAATTTCCTAAAGTTCCCGCTTTTGAATCGTAAGGAATGGAGAAAATAATTTCATTTGAAGTTTGATTCTGCGTCGCAAAATTCGCAAAGTAATCTGCAGTTAATGTATGTCCCTGAACATTCTGGCACATGTCGATGCAATCCTGCCAACGCGGCGTTCCGATGAATGCCTCGGAGTTGATGTACAATCTTGCCAATAAAGAATACGCCACATTTTGCGTCATTTTAGAATATACGATATTCGATTTAAGATGCGGCAAAGCAGCAAGCAATTCCGATTCTACGAAATCATAAACCTGGCGGCGCGTTGAGTTTGAAGGCAAGGATTGGTCTTCAAAGTTTGTTACGATCGGCACATTCCCGAACATGTCGAGCAATTGGTAATAGTAATATGCACGGATCGCTTTTAATTCGGCATAAATCGGCGCTTTTGCTTCCGGGGTTAAACCCGATTTGTCGACTTGATAGATGATCGAATTCACTTTAGAAATCCCTGCGTAGCAGTAACGCCAGGCTGATAAGATCATTCCGTTGTCGGCTTTCCATTGGTGCCTTTGCACATCCTGGTAACGTCCGCCGTCATACCAATCGGTTCCCCTTGTTGGGATCGTAGCTTCATCAGACGCCACTTCATTCAGGAAAAACACATATTCACACGTTGGATACGCATTCGAAATTGCATCACTGAAACCTCTTAACGAAGAATAAGCGCCGCCCACAAGGGCATCAATTTCATTGGGCGTATTTCCAAAATTGTCGTCTGCTACTTTGTCGTATAGATCTTCGCTCAAATCTGTACAGGAAAAAGTAAAAAGCGTGCTAAAAAGTATTGCAGCTATTATTTTGACTTTCATTTTCTTTATTTTATAGTTATAATTTAGTTTCCAAGTGTAAAGTTTAGACCCAATGAAATGGTTCTTGGCCTTGGGTAGTTGTTAAACCTGTCGATTCCAGGGCTTAACCTGTCTGAGAATCCCGGAGTATCAGATGCATTTGCGGTGTTGTTGATCTCAGGATCGACGCCATTGTAACCTGTGATTACGAAAAGGTTCTGGCCCAAGACAAACACCCTCAATTTGGCTTTGCTTTCTTTGAACGGAATCGTGTAACCGATTGTCGCAGTCTGCAATCTGAAGAACGAAGCATCTTCAATCCAGTAGCTTGAATAGGTTGGCGCCGATTTGATCGGGCTGCCTACGAAATCATCCTGGATGTTGTATGACGGCATCCTGTTTGGATCGTTTAGCATCATCGCGGTGGCGTTCAAAACATCCTGTCCAAAAATCCCGTAACCTGTAAATCCAAGATCGAAGTTTTTGTAGGCGAAGTTCATTCCGAGTCCGGCTGTAAAATCCGGCTGTGCATTTCCAATTTCTTTTTCGTCTTCGCTCAGGATAAATTCTCCTTTTTCGTTTAATCCCTGATATTCGCGTCCCCAGAAAGTACCAACAGCATAACCTTCACCAATGATTTGTGAAAAAGTGTTTGACATTCCAGAAAGTCCATGTAATGAACCGCTCTGGATCGTTTCCGTTTTATATGACTGATTCGATAATTTCGTGATTTTCTGCTTGTTTTTTGCAAACGTCACATTCACATCCCAGGTAAATTTATCCCCGCGGATGATATCGGCGTTCAGCGTTACCTCAAGTCCTTTATTAGACAAATCGCCAACGTTTGCAAGCATAGTTCCCACTAAATATGGCGGTTGCGGCACTTGATAAGTATACAATAAATCTTTAGTTTGTTTGTCGTACCATTCGATCGAACCGGTAACGCGGTTGAATAAACTAAAGTCAAGCCCGATGTTGGTTTGTCTTGTAGATTCCCATTTCAGATCAGGGTTTGGATTTTGCGTTGGCGAATAAGCCAAACTCCAGGTTCCTGTTGACGGATCGTAATAACTGTCCTGGCCCACGCCTAAGATCGAAAGCGATTTGTACTCCCCGATTCCGTCCTGGTTTCCTGTCACGCCATAACCTACGCGCAATTTTAAGTTGGTCAGCCAGTTTTCTGTTGGCTTCATGAATTCCTCACCTGTGATTTTCCATGCAGCTGAAGCCGATGGGAAAAGTCCCCATTTGTTGTTTGCCCCGAAACGGCTTGATCCGTCGCGGCGTAAAGTTCCTGTCAGCATGTATTTGCTGTCGAATGAATAATTTGCACGTCCGAAAAATGAAACCAAGTTTGATTTTCCTTTGTAAGAATACACGTCTCCAAGCCTGTAATTGTAACCAGCGCCTAAGTTGTTGTATCCGAAAAGATCTGTTTCAAACCCGCTTCTTTGCGCACCAAAACCTTTGTAGATATTTTCAAGGTAAGAATACCCTGCAAGCAAACTCAGATTGTGCCTTCCGAAAGTTTTGTTGTAGTTTAAATATGCTTCCACCTGTGCATTTGTATATTCTCCGTAGGTTTTTTGTGCGTAGCCATTCTCAGTTCGCCCTTCAAGCACTGCAAAAGAAGGCTTGTAAGTATTGCCCTGTGTGGCGTTGTGTTCCAGTGACAAATTCACGACAGCCTGAAGGTCTTTGTATAATTTTGCTTCGGTTTTGAAGTAGCCTAAGATCCTGTGGCGTTCGTTTTGGGTATCGCGGTCGGTTAAGATTTCGACCGGGTTTTCGTTTAAAGTTCCGCCCACTTCTGTGAATGAACCGTTGGTATTGCGCACCGGAATCGTTGGATTTAAGTTGAAAGACCTTTCGAAGATCCTGTAATCCAACGGATGCCATTTGTCGATATTTGCGAAAATCCCAGTATCAAATTTCAATGCTTTATCTAATGCATATTGGTATCCGCTAACATTGGCGCTCAAACGTTCCAATTGCGTTGTTTTTACCACACCTTCATTTTTTAAATAAGACAATGAAGTACGGATTCCGCTTTGCTCGCCACCTGTAGAAATACTTAAAGTATGTGATTGCGTGTAAGCTTTTCGGTACAATTCCTTTTGCCAATCGGTATTTCCACCGTAATCGATCGCATCTGTTAAGTTGTTTGCACGTACGTAACCACGCCACTGATCTGCTGAAAGCATGTCTAATTGGTTTGAAGCTTCGGAAACTCCGGTGTAACCGTTATATGTAATCGTGGTTGCTTTTGAGCCGCCTTTGGTGGTGATGATGATGACACCATTCGCACCTCTTGAACCGTAAATCGCTGTTGCTGAAGCATCTTTCAATACATCAACCGATTTGATATCTGACGCTTGAACGACATTGATATCAACACCTGCAATTCCGTCAACAACAATTAATGGGCTGTTGCTTGCTGTCAATGAAGTTCCGCCACGCAAACGCAAGGTTGATCCGCTGCTTGGGTCTCCGCTGCTTTGAAGTACCGTTAATCCGGCCACTTTTCCTTGCAATGCCTGCTCTGTAGAAGAAATTACGCCTTTGACAAGATCATCGCCTTTTACAGTAGAGATCGCTCCGGTTAAATCGGATTTTCTCATCGTTCCGTATCCAACAGAAACCAGTTCGACTGCATCAAGCATGAACGCGCTTTCGACGAGTTTGACGTCGATGTTTTTCGTATTGGCATCTACCTTTACATTTTGTGTGGTGTAACCAATGAAAGAAATCTGCAAAGTGCCGCCAACAGTAGCTTCAAACGTAAATTTACCATCAGCATCTGTCGTTGTTGCTTTTTGTGTGCCGACTTCAAGAATCGTCACGCCGGGCAATGCAATGCTGGTATTGTCATAAATGGTTCCTGTGACAAGCTTTTTTTGCTGGGCGTACATTCCGGCTGTTAAAAAAAGCAGGAAGATCAGGAACATTATGAACGTAGTGCTCCGGGATGATTCCGGATGTGTATTTGTATGTTTACTATTCATCAGAATGTGTGTTTAATTGAGGATTTGATTAATCGACCGTTTTCAGCGGAATGTTCGTATCTGAAATGGTGCGCCCATTGTTGTCTTTGATCAATGCATGGATTTCTGTAACATTGACATTTTGCAGAGGCGTTACCAGATTGACAAAACCTTTGATCTCGCTTACCGTTCCGGTAAATTCGCCCGTGAGCGTAACGGTTCCGGCGGTAATGGTATAAATTAGTTTGTTTACGCCGGTTTCATTATTTTTCCTGATGATCCCGAGAAAGTCTTTTTTACTCAATTGCAACGGGAAAAAGCTGAAAACAGGATCTGGTGGCGGAACATAATCAGCGGCATTTATCACCTGGTCAGGAGTTGTTGCTGCCCACTCATCTTTAACCATTAAGAACACAAGGTTTGTCATGATGAATCCGTCGGGAATGTCAGGATAATACTGCGACGGGATCAGATCCATCTTATAAAATCCGTCACCCATATTTTTAAGTTTGGTTTTTTCTACGATTTCCGGAAGCCATGCCTGGTATTCCTGTTTTACCGCCCAATTGTTCATTCCGCTATGGAAATGTACGCTGGTTGCGGTATCAAAACCCGGAACGAGATTGGAGTTGAACAAAATACTGATCCCGTCATTTAAACTCACCCTTGACGGATATGAACGGATGACTTCGTTTGCCGTGTAGAAAGTAGAAAAGTCAGTGTAGGCAATTTGCGTTACCACAGACTGCTTGGTTCCGGTTTTGTCTTTCAATCGGCACCAGAAACCTGCGCTTGCCGCAATTTCTGCAGGCGTTTTTGAGAAGTAAAGCGTTGGCGTAAGCGTAAACTTCCAGGTTTTATCGCTTACGTAAGTCAGTTTTGCGAAATCAGAAGAGTTTTCCCAGTTTCCTGCATCCGGTTCAGATGGCGACCAGATCCATAAATAAATGTCTTCGCCTGCGGCAAAAGTCGTTGTGGAGAGATCGAAATACCAGGTTACCTGTTCGTCGTATTTGTAAACGACAGGATAGGACCAGATTTTATTTGGCGTACCCACTTCTTCCTGTGCTGACATAAAATTTGGCAGCAGCATCAGGGCGAATACAATAAGGTGTATAAATTTTTTCATGTTTGTTTGTTGATTAATTTTGCCCCAATTTGAAGATGTAAGTAATAAACGGTGTTCCGCCGGAAGTCCTTACAAGCTGGATTTCCATTTCGCGTTTGGTTCCGGGAACAGAAGTCAGCCTGAGTTCATCAGTTTGCTGTGTTTTCTGGGCGTCGCTATATAAAAGGATGCGGACGGCCTGTGCGTTTGGTTGTGCAAAGGCAGAACTTAATTGCCAGTAGCCGTTGAGCGCGAATAATGGCGGCACATTTCCAAGCACTTCATAAGTGGTCGGCTGGTGGTTTGCATCGACGTTGAGCTTGATCTTGAAGTTTTCGTAATTGAAAAGGCCGCTAAGGTTTTCTTCGTTTGGTTCGATAGCATTTGCTTTTGCAACCTCATCAACCATTTTAAGGTTCATCAGATTCCATTCGCCACCTATCTTTTCATAGATCGTGATCGGATCGACGTGGTTTCCGTCGTCGACGTCGTTGCATCCGATGGCGAGCATTCCGATCACTGCCATCAAACAGATAATTTTGCGTTTCATAAATTTTGGGTTTTTGTTAGTTATTGCATGCGTTAATTTGAACGAATCGAAATTAGACGTTAAAGAAGTCTTAAAAAAAATGTTTGCGAAAAATCAAGATACTATAACGTTTGAAATCGCTGTAAGATCCATATCCATAAGGTTTTAAATAGTGCAGATATATTCGAAAATCAAGTCACTATCGAGTAACTATTTCGATGTAATGACTGATAATATGGAAAATTTAAGGGATTATTTTTTGAAATACTCATTTATAAGAACGATAAATTATCGAATTAGAAATTTTAAAGTATATTTAACAACTCTAAAATTTTGTAGCTATTTTTATGGTTCGGCAATACTTTATTTGCGGCCGTGATACGATTTCAAACCAATAACCTAAAATGTTAAGATTACCTTTTTTTCTGCTTTTAATTTTTTCTACGATAGGCATCTATGCCAAGAACATCAATCCGGTGCTTGACGAACTCGACAGGGCTTTGATGAAGAAAGACATTTACATGCAGCAGAAGTATGCGAAAATTAAGGCCATCGACCGCAACATCCACAAATACACACTGAGCAAGGACGACCGCAATTTGTACAATTCTTATATCTCGTTGTTTGAGGAGTATAAATCGTTTAAATATGATTCGGCCTATTATTATCTGGAGCAGGCGAAATCGAAGGCTTTTTTACTGAAAGATTCGGAGATGATCGCCAAAAGCAGGATCAAGGAAGGTTTTGTATTGTTGTCTTCGGGGTTGTTTAAAGAGGCGATTGATACTTTAAACAGCATTGATGCATCGAAACTTGTCCGGAAGAACCAGTTTGAATATTATTCGATCAAGGCGCGTGCTTATTATGACCTTGCCGATTATACGCGTGATCCGCGATACAACATCAATTATGTGCGAACGGGGAATTTATATCTGGAGAAAGCATTGTTATTGGTAGATTCTAATACGAACGAATATTGGTCGGTGGAGAGTTTAAAAAGGCTGAAGCAGCAGGACTGGAAAGGCGCTGAGTTTGCTTTCAATTATTGGATCAAAAACTACAAACTTCCTGCGGAATATTACGGGATTGCGACTTCAAGTCTGGGATACATTTATTCGGAGCGCGGATTTACCGAGAATGCGATCCATTACCTGGCGCTTGCGGCGATTGCTGATGTGAAAAACGCTACAAAGGAAACGGTGGCGCTTAGAAACCTTGCGAATGAGTTGTTTAAGATGGGCTATCTGGAAAAAGCCAATAAGTATATCAACCTGGCGATGGACGATGCGACGTTTTACAATGCGCGGCACCGGAAAATTGAGATTTCATCGATCCTTCCGATTATTGAAAAGGCGCAGTTGAATAAGGTGAACAGTAAGAACGACACGCTTCAGAAGATTGTGATCCTGCTTACGATATTGGCACTGATCATTATTTTATTTCTGGTCATTATCTTCATCCAATTGAAACAGCGCAACGCTGCGAAAAAGGTGATGGCGGAATCTTACGGGCAACTTCAGGAAATGAACGTGAGTTTGAGCGAGGCCAATACGATCAAGGAAGAATATATTGCATACTTTATCAAGGCGACATCTGACCTGATCAATAAAATGGATCATCTGCAGAAAAGCACGATACAGAAAGTGATTTCGAAGAAAACCGATGAGATTCTGGTGAGTTTGAAAAAGTATGACGTGAAGAAGGAACGTGAAAACCTGTACCACCAGTTTGATGAGATCTTTTTGAAATTGTTCCCGACGTTTGTGAATGACTTTAACAGATTATTCCCGGACGATCATAAATCGGTTGTTAAGAAAGGGGAATTGCTCAATACGGAAATGCGGATCTTTGCGCTTTACCGATTGGGGATACAGGATTCGAATCAGATTGCGGACTTTTTAGAACTTTCGGTGGCGACGATTTATACTTATAAGACGCGGATCAGGAGCCGATCGGAATTCAAAGAAATTTTTGAAGAGAAGATCATGGCGATTAAAACGATCTAAATTCGTTACGGTTTTTCCGCATAATATGTTAAATGTGTACTAAAATTCAGCTAAATCGATGTAAATCGGCTGTTCGCATGACGAACATTAGTTGATAGGTATTGTTTCGCTTGAAATTTTAGTTATTTTTGTGTTATCATTAAAATACCACAACAATGATCAGATTTTATCCAAATGAAGAGTTTAAGGAGTTTTTGATCCCTTACCCTCTAAAATACCGCTACGCTGTTTCGAACCGCGGCAGGCTTGTTAGTTTTACGGACGAGATCCGTCAGGGAAATTTGCTGAACGGTTCTAAAATGGGTGGCTATAACGCTTTTCGGTACAAGATTAGGGAAAACGGCAAGGTGCGCGACAAGCACTTCTTTATCTTTAGGCTGGTTGCTGAGCTTTTTATCCCAAAACATTCTGACGAACAGACTTATGTGCTTCACCTTGATTATGTGAAGGACAATGACCACACCAACAATTTGAAGTGGGCGACTTATGCCGAAATGCTGGCACATGGGTATAAAAACCCGACGATGGCGGAAAACAGGCGGAAACTTAAGGAATTTAAACTGAAGTCGGATGGTGCGAAGCTGACCGTTACTAAGGTGATCCACCTTAAAAAATTACTCAAAGACCCGAATAGAAAGACGCGTTTGAAGATGCTGGCGAAGCAGTTTGGCGTGAGCGAAATGCAGATCAGCAGGATTAAGAGTGGGGAGAACTGGGCACGCGTTGTGGTTTAGGATTTTGAACTGATGTTACTTTATATCGTATATGGGAAAGCCTTTCTTTTTAGAGGGGCTTTTTTTTGTGGGTTTGATTTTGGAGATTTGGGTTGTTTTATAATTTGGTTTTGACACCAGCGAGAACCGGTGTTTTTTTTGTTTATTAGGTGTATTCATATAGCCTACACATTTTCAATAAATTTGATATATATTGCAAATTATTATAAAAACAATATATGGCTATAGATTTTGAAATCGGCACATTATCTGAGTATAAAATTCTAAAAAAGGAAAGGTTTAATGATCTGTTATTTTTTTATATTGAAACTCCATTTGGAGAAATAAAAATTAAGGGGTTTGATTGGCAAGAAAATCAAGCTACACTTATATGTAAAATAATCCGTCATATAAAACAATATCCAATCCTAGAAAATAGTGATTTGCGAAATAACTATTACCAACTTAACCAAATATTCTCTTTTGATATTAAAGATTTTGGATATTTTATAGACAAACGGGAGGAAAAATGTAATTCAATAATTGTAGCTGATATACATTTTAATGAAATTGAAATCCGTGCTAAAGAGTGGCAAACTAAAAGTTTGTGGAAATTTAAAGATTTAAATTGTAAAGTCATCGGTCTAAGAGCTGACGGTATTGTCAAATTGGAAAATATGGATGAACGCCATCCGATTTATGAAAAGGGAAAATCGTATAAATTCGAAATCACTGGCTCTAAAGAATATCAAAAAGATGATCGGCTGTTTAAAGTAATATTGTTAATAGATAAATATGGATTTACATACGAAGTACCAGCATACAGAACGAGTATAATAAACCTAAAAATTACAGAACAAATTTCTTGTATTGTTGATAAAGTTACATTTAAAGTTTTTCTAAATCAAGAAATTTCCGACGATCCCTATTTTTTTGAGTTTAATGAAATTATCGATAATCACCACTATTATAAAAGTTACTTTCTACCAAAATTGCTAGATTCGGAGGATAAAAATTGTAAACAAATGAAGTCGCAATATGATGAAAAAAGCGGTTTTTATATTTTGACATATTGCAATAAAATACTCCCAAATATTCTTTCTGAAAATATTAAACGCAAAAATTTTAAAATTGCTATTGAGGTAAATTCTTTGCTTTTTGAAATTGAAACTTGGATACTAAAAAGAGGCATTATTAGGGCTTTGCCTAGTGAATCGGCAAGAAAATTAATTAAAGAAAAAGTAAATCTACAAATTCAAACTTCAAAGCACTTGGAAGTAGTTCTGCCAATAATCCAAAATAATAGGTTTGCTGATTATTACGATCAAGAAACATATTACATTGAAGAAATATTTTATTTACTATATTATTCAGACATCAAACTATTGGAGCCTTTAAAAATTGTTGATTGTCTAAAAAAAACAGACTTAAAAAACCCCAGTCATACATATTATTTAGAAAAATTAATACGTACAGTTGGTGTGAAAAAAAAAGAATTTCAGCAATTTAATAGTGAAGATTATTTTTCAATTGCAAAACTGGATAAAGTCCAAGATAATCAAGATTTAGAATTGTACATGAGTTGGACATATTGTCAAATTCTGATTTTGGATGCATTGAATAAAAAAGAAGAGAGTAATTATTTTAAAGCTCAAATTCTCCGATATTCGCTTTATTATGAAAGTGACATAAACGTAAAAATCAAGCTTTTACAAAATGCTTTTCACTTTGTTGAAAATTATAATGATTTAGAGTTAGAAATACCAATTCTAAAAAATCAAAAGTTTGCAATTGATTCTTTTAAATTGGTAGACAATCCAAATATTATTCGGAATGGGATTGATAGTTGGGAAGAGATCAAAGCAAGTATTAATTCAAACAACTACTTGGAAGTTGAAGTTTTACAAGAACATTATTTAGGATTTAAAGTGAGGTATAAGGGTGTCAATGGCTATCTACCAACCCATCTCATAAATGATGTTAACTTGAAAAATTATCTTCATGAAAATATAAATTGGATAACCCGAGTTAATTGTACTAGCTATTCTGAGGATTTTAATTATTTTATATGCGAACAGCTATCAATAGATCATGAAAGTTATTTCTCAAAAAACCTTCTAAATATTTCGTCACTAAAAATTGATCAGATTTTAAAAGGAAAAATCAAGTCTATTACAGAATATGGATTATTTGTATCTACAATTCATGGTGATGCATTATTACATAAAAGTAAACTTTCAGACGATTATTGGGATTTTAATCAATTGAATAAATTCTTCAAAATCAGACAGCACATAACCGTTGTCGTAAAAAGGATAACACCTGACAATAAATTTGAACTTAGCTACAGAGACCTTGATTTCACCGACTTTAGAGATGAATATCAACATTTCTTATCTAAGATTGAAGCTCTAAATTACAATATAAATTTTGAAGAAAGTGATACAACTGAAAAAGAGTCGTTTAATATTAAACATTTGATAGAAATTGAAAAAGGTTTTATTTTTGAAAAATATGCTACAATTCAAAAAGTAATTTCAAAAAAAATCGCCTATATTAATCTAGCAAAACAATTCTTTTCTAATACAAAAAATTCAAGATCGTTTCTACTCAATATCTATATTGAATATTTTAACTGCTTGTTAATGCTTGAAAAGATTATTGAAAATTATTCATTTGAAAAATATGAAATTTTAAAACAAAAATTAAATATTATTAAAGCAGAGATAAGCCCTAAAACTATCGAAAGCTATCCTGAAACAGAAAAATTGATATATTTTGTTAGCATACTTTCTTTATTTAACGAATGCAGTGAAGATTCTTTTCAAACTTTATTAGAGTACGTCAAAGAGTATTCTAACAATAAATCTAATGATTTGCTGAAAATAATCGCTAAAGTCACTTTATCAAATAATTTATTAGTTTCGGAATCAATTGAAAATAATGATTTCTCATGTAACAATTTAAAAAGAATTAATAAATACATTTCTGATGGAGTTTTTTCATTGATCGAAACTGAAGAAGATAAATTACAAAGGGAATTAAATGAAGAACGAAAGTATTGGACCGGACGTATAATGGAAGATGAGGGTGAAAATATCGAATTTAAAGCGACATTCAAAACGCCTGTACCTGACGAGCAAAAACAAAAACAAATAAGTTCTCTTGAAAATGAATTGCTGAAAAGCAACAACCCCGAAACGATAAAATCAAAAATTGCTGAAATTAAGGGTCTTAATATAGAAAAAACAATAATTCACAGTTCTTTAAAAACTATCGCCGCTTTTGCTAATACTATTGGTGGTCATCTTTTAATTGGTGTTTCAGATGATAAGACAGTTTTTGGTTTAGAACAAGATTACTCTTCTTTCAAAGCAAAAAAGGAACAAAATCGTGACGGCTTCGGAAAATTTTTTGACGCAAAATTAAAGGAATATTTTGGGGAAAGCTTTTCGTCAATATTACTAAAAAAGAAATTTTTAAAATTTAACGAAGGTGATATTTTGATTATAGAAGTCAAACCAAGTTCTGAAGAGGTTTTTTTACTTAAGGATGATAATGGTAAGGCATCAGAAGCACTATATATAAGAAACTTATCTTCTTCAGAAAAACTGAATGGTAAAGAGCTTGCGAAATTTGTAAGAGAAAAATTTAGAAATCAAATTAGTAATATAGAAGTACAATAAAAATTGGTAAAAAAGGCAGCAGCCATCTACTACCTTTTTTAAACGGATTTTTTTCTTGAAGATTAGTTCTCCCTAAACATCCCAAACAAATCTTCCGCCCCGCCGTCAAACTTCGTCCCATTTACAAAAAAGGAAGGCGTTCCGTTGACACCGCTGCGGATGCCGCTTTCGAAATCGGCTTCTACTTTATCTGAAAGCGTATCTTTCTGAATGTCGTTACTGAACTGTTCGATGTCGAGTCTGATTTTCTCTGCCATCCTGAACAACGCTTCGTTGCTTAAGCCACGTTGATTTTCAAAGATGATATCGTGCATTTCCCAGAATTTGCCCTGTAAAGCTGCTGCTTCGGTAGCGACTGCACAAGCGAAAGCCATGGGGTGCGATTCTGATAACGGAAAGTTGCGGTAAACAAACTTGATCTGATCAGGAAACGCTTCCTGGATCTTTTTGATCACCGGATAGGCCGCGCCACAGTGCGGGCATTGGTAATCGCCATATTCTACTAAGGTAATGGGTGCGTCGGCTTTGCCTTCGAAATGGTCTGTGTCGTTTATGGGGATGGTGAGCTGGCTCATGTTAGTTGGTTTTTGGGTTTAGTTTTTCTAGGGCTTCTAGAATTCCGTCGGCACCAGGATTCAGGGCTGTTGGCGATTTGTAGCTCCAGGCGATGTTTCCTTCTTTGTCGATGACGAAAAGTGCGCGGTCGCATTCGCCTTCTTCTTCGTTGTAGACACCGTAGGCTTTCGAGACTTCGCCTTTCGGTTCAAAATCGGCCAATAGGGGAAAATGCAATCCGCGGTCTTTGGAGAAAGCGAGGTGGCACCATTTGCTATCGACAGAGATGCCTAAGATGGTGGCGTCGTATTTTGAGAAATACTTTAGCATGTTGTTGTATAATCCCATCTGGTCAGAACATACCGGACTCCAATCGGCGGGATAAAAGGCTAATATGACGTTTTTGCCCTGAAGTTCGGCCAGTGAAAAACGCTGGTCTGGAGTGGCATATAATTTAAATTCGGGGGCTTTGTCTCCTGGTTGTAACATGTGTAATTTTTTTTATTGTTGTGATCTTTTAAAATTAGTGATTTTTTTTGAATTGATTGGCAGAGTTCAAAAGTGGCTGTATGGATAAGGTTAAAAATTGCATCTTAGTGGTAATAAGTGCAATGATGGATAAATAAAAAATCCGGACTTTTGGCCCGGATCTTTTGTGGTTGGTGGTTGTTTTTTTACATGTTCGTGTATTCGTATTTAATGTGGTTGACAAACAAGCCGCTGACAATGGTTTCGATTGGATAGCCGCTGTCGGAAAACGTATTGGTGCATTGTGATACGACAGCACCGTTTAGTATTACCGTATCCATTTGCTTGTGCCCGCCGATGAAATAAAACACCTGATCGAGGAATATTCCCAGCAGGTGGTAATTTGCCCCGGCGTTGTACATCGCGCCTTTTTTTTCGGCTACGAAGTTGAATAAGCCTTGCCCGTAACGATTAAGGTCGTTGTCCTGGTCGAACCCAAATTTAATGCTGCTGAACGTGTAAAGGTCGGTGTTGGCGTCATAGGTTACATTTCCACCCTGAAAATTAATCATGTACATTTTAAGGCGTTTGAATTCATCATATGTATAAGAATAAAAACTATCGTCGTCGCCTATTACAGATATCGTGCTGATTTGGTCATCGGGGTTGTAGGCAAACAGGTAGCTGCGGTTCTTTTCGCCTGTAACGGTGATCTTATCGATGCGTTTTTTGCTGTCGTAAGTAAAAGTATAAGTGTTGGCTACCACATTGTTTGTGTAAGTTGTGGCTTTGGTGAGCATTGGAATGCCGGTGGCTACGTCATCGGGCTTGTTGTCATCGTCATTGGAGCAGGAAATGGCAAAAAGGCCAATCGTAAATAATAAAATAAGTTTTTTCATTGTTGTTGATTTTGAGTTTTAAAGGTTTGGATTTGAATCCGATGCAAAAGTCAGCCAAACCTAAAAAAGCACAAACTACAAATAGACGAATGCGGAATTAAATAGACAGACAGCAGTCCATAAAAAAAGCCCTCAAAATAGAGAGCTTTAAAATTCAGCTAAGGTTGGTTTACTTTACTGTGATTTTTTTAGTTGCAGATTGTTTTCCGTCTTTAATCGTTACGATGTACACGCCGCTTTTTAAAAGTGTTTTTGGTGCGACCGTAATTTTGTTGCTGACTGCAATTTGTTTTTCATGATAAACCTCCTGCCCCAGCATGTTTGTAATTTGAACAGTGACATCTGAAGCATTTTGTGGAAGCGCAATCTCAAATTTGTTTTCGGTAACCGGATTCGGATAAATGCGGATGTCTTTTGAAAATTCATTTTCCGACATTGCAAGTGCCGTTGCTGCAAAAATAATGTCAAAACGGTTTTCGATGCTGCTTGCCGGAATGGTGGAATTTATTGTGAATACAACCGTTTTTTCCTGTCCGTTTGTCAACTCGGTCGTCGTTCCTGTATAATTGTCTTTTAAGTAAGGAACGGCGTTGTTGATTCCGCTTACAGCAATTTTGAATGTATAATTCGTATTTCTATACTGCGTGATCGAAATCGGCAATACATCTGCAGCCGTCGGCCAGAACCTGCTTTCGTAGCTGTAGATTTTGCTGTTTGCCATACGGCCCATATTTTCATCCTGGTTTACTGGTTTCGGTGCATCGAAAGTATCGATATCATTGCTGTAATTGTCGCCAAAACGAATCATAAGTCCATCGGCAGCGGCAGCATTTGCTGCAAGTGCGCTGCTTTCATATAAAGTAATGCGCATTTCCCCTTCAACTAAAGCAGATTGTTTGTAAACCGTGGTCGTTGCAGTTGATAAGTGTTTGTAATTTTCCTTAAATGTCAGCGATGGCATTCCCGCAGTTGCCGTTTTAATGAAACATGCCTGTCCCGGCTGCAAATACCTATCGGCAGAAGAACCTAAAACATTGTTGGTATTGTTTCCCAGATTTACCGTAACGTATGCGCCGCGCGTGTTGCTCGTTGCATCCCACATATAGTAGAAATTGCGTTCCAGAAGCGAACTGTCATTCAGCAACAAGCCCATATCTACCGGTGCCTGGTACGGATTTCCGATAAGACTGAAACCTCCTGCAACCGGATTTAAATCAGTTACAGCAACATTTCCCGTACGGATTGTTCCTGTCGTACGTAAGGTTGTAATGGTTGAAGGCGCACTGTTTACAGTTTGGTTTACCGTTCTGTCACCTCTTACGAGCATTCGGTAAGCCACGCCGGCAGTCATATTTAAATTTGTACTCGTTGCTGCTACCCAAGCGCTTCCGCCTGCGGTATTATTATTCAGATAAGTATATAATGACGGATTGTTGCTTCCCGAAATATCGAAGCCGTTTCCAGCACCACCAACACCTGTAATATCTGTTCCAATTCCGACCGGATCGATTGCCGGGCCGTTTTCCTGCCAGTTGCTGTGGATCGTTCCGCCATCTGTAGGAGATGAAAGAAAACGGAAAGCGCGGCGTGACGGAATGTATCGTTCCACAGTCATTGTTCCGCTAACCGAACCTGTAACCGGGGCGATCATCGCAGTCGTCGTTGCATTGCTTTTGAGTGTCAGTAAATTTCCTGTTGTAAAATTCCCTGTTTTTACATCAAGGATTCCGGTCAGGTTGTTTTCACCGAGCATGATTACGCCCGAAGCATTATTAATGGTAAGATTCTTAATAGTATTGAATGCAAAAACATTTGCCGGTATTTGCTGTTGGCTTGCGCCGATGAAATGCACTGTTCCGTCAACGGTGGTAAATGTACCCGAACTGCTGATTGTTCCTGCGATTTCGATTACTCCGAAATTGGTAATCAAAATATTTGCACCTGAAGCAATATTGATATTCCTGCAAATTCCTGTTCCCGATGCCAAAACCGGGTAACGTCCTGATCCTGTCACCGGAATATTCGCATCAATCACGGCATTCGGGATTTGGTTGCAGCTCCAGTTCCCTGTTGTATTCCAATCGGTGCTCAAAGAGCCAGTCCAGTTGTTGCTGTTGCTCACAGTTATTGTCGCTGTTGCCGATGTAGCTACAGTACAGCTTCCGCTGGTGGCCACTGCACGGTAATATGTTGTGGCAGCCAATGCTGGAGTGTTGTATGTATTTGTGGTTGCGCCGCTTCCACCGGCAACGTTTACCCAGCCGGAAGTTCCGTTTGGTGATTGCTGCCATTGGATGGTTCCGACAGTTCCGCTTACAGATACCGTTGAATTGCTGTTGTAGCAAACATTTTGGTTTGCCGAAATCGTTCCGGCATTCGGCAACAAACTGATGCCTATCATCACCGCATCAGAATAAACCGCAGAACAAATGCCATTGGTTGCCGCTGCACGGAAATATTTTGCCGTGGTTAAAGCGGCGGTGGTGTAAGAAGCCGTTGTTGCTCCACTTCCTGATGAAACATTGGTCCAGCCAGTCGTTCCGTTTGGAGATTCCTGCCATTGGATCGTTCCGACAGTTCCGCTAACAGCAACCATCGCAGTCGTATTGTAACAGATGGTTTGGTTGGCTGAAATTGTTCCTGCATTCGAAAGCGGCGTCACCGCAATGAGGATGCTGTTTGAATTAACAGATGAACATTCGCCGCTTGTCACTGCTGTACGGAAATACGTGTTCGTTGTCAAATTTGCCGTTGTATATGAAGCTGTTGCAGCGCCGCTTCCGCCAATGACATTTACCCAATTTGAAGTTCCATCAACAGATTGCTGCCACTGGACCGTTCCTGTTTGCCCAGAAAGTGTCAATCCGGTTGATGTTCCAGAACAAATCGTTTTTGCAACTGAAGCGGTTCCTCCAACCGATAATGGATTTACCGTTACGGCAACGGCATTGGTCGTGATTGCAGCGCACGTTAAATTGTTGGCTTTTGTAACCGCATAATAATATTTCACGCCCGCTATATTTGTTGGAGGCGAATAATAGGCGTTTGTCGCGCCTGAGATCAGCGTTCCGGTTGTATTGTTATTTACGGTATTGGAATACCATTGGTACGCTACATTCAAGCCTCCGGAAGAAGTTCCAATCACGGCCGTTGTATTGATACATGCCGCTAAAGGCTGAGGTTGCAAGATAATCGCAGTATTTAAGTAAGCTGGATCACTGGTTACAGATCCGGCAGTATTCGTAACTACAACAGTATAAATTCCAAAATTTACTGCAGTGACAACAGGAATATAATAAGTTGATGATGTTGCACCGGGAATATTCACGCCATTTTTCTTCCATTGGTAAGTCAGCCCTGAACCTGTCGCTGTAACCGAGAAAGTCGCATTATCTAAAAATTGTCCGGGACAAACCGTTAGAGAAGCAGGATGTGAGGTGATTACCGGGCTCGGAATTAAAAATGCCGATGCATTGTAAGCGATAAATGCCGGATCGCTGTCACCGCCGGGCATCAGTTTGAATTTGGTTACCGAAGCGGCATTTGCTGCAGTAATCCCAAAATCCGAAAGCTTAAAAGCAATCATCCTGATGTCACGCGTTCCCGGCGTTCCGTTGCCAATAGGCATTGCATCTGCGTAAGCGGCATTTGTTGGCAATGTAAAAAGATCCAGTTTTGAAGTCCCGATGGCGTCGATCGCACTTAAATTGGCCTGAACCGGATTTCCGACGATATTTCCGCTTGCATCGGTAAACGCATAAATATCGACAACGGTTGTTGGAGAAGCGATTTGTGTCACTAAAATATCGGGTTTTGCATCTGAAATGGCAGCGGTCACGATATTGCTGACGGCAAAATCAAGGATCATGCTGCTGCTGATGTTGGTCACGCCTGTTCCAAGGTCGAGTCCTTTGGTTCCGTCCGTTAGCACATCCCTTACTTTTAAAGTCGAAACCACTGGCGAAAGATAATTTGAAGCATTTGCATCACCGTCGATTTTAGTTCCCAAAGCCAGGTAATTTGCATTGCCTACGGTATTTCCAGTAATGGCGTTGATCGGCAGCGCCCTATAATCTCCGAAATTGGTTGGCTGTAATAGATTTGCAAGCGTAATTGCAAGGTCGTTAACACCAGTGGTATAAACCACGCCACCATTTGAAAACGCAAGCATGTTGTGGTGCGTATCGGGTTGCTCAGAAGCTATTGCCGATGTTGCTGTAGATGACCAGAAACCATTGAAATCGGAAATGAGGCGGCTCACGGCAGCTGTCGCCGGAGTTGCGGCAGACGTAATGTAGGTTGCATTTCCGCCAGTTCCTGTACCAGAAGCATTGGTTACTTTAACTGCTCCGGATGCGCCCATACCAACAATAGCGGTAATCTGCGTGCTGGAGTTGACTGTGAAGCCTGCTGCATTTGTCCCGCCGAAAGTTACGGCAGTTGCATTTGTAAAATTGGTTCCGGTAATTATGACCGGCGTTCGCATTGTCATGGATGCAGGCGAAAAAGAAGCCACTGTTGGCGCTTGTGCATACAGTCCAATCGGTAAGAAAAAAGCAAATAGTAAGAGGTGCAAAAGCAGTCGTTTTGCATGCCTTAAGAAAGGTAAAATTGCCATCATAAATTTGGGGTTTAGGAAATATAAAGATTGCTGTAACTATTACAGTTCTTGAGAAATAGTATGGATTTTATAGCGTTAAAAAATGTGTACCTTTGCCAAACCGACTGAATTTTGGGAAATTTCAGACGAAATGTAAAAGATTGATTATCAGGTTTTTTTGTTTCGGCAAATTAAACTCAATTATTTTTTTTGAAAGTATCAACAACTGTTAATTTGACGATGAAACACTGATAAAATCGATGAAATACATATTTAATACTGATAATACTACAAAAATGAATGGTTATTGTAGGTAAAAACTTAAAGAACTGAGAATGATTTTTTTACAGATTTTCATTTAAATTTTCTTTTGTAAGAATTATAACGCTAAAAAACTATATGAAGCTCGTATTTGCATCCAACAACAAGAACAAAATCACAGAAATCCAGTCGATGCTGCCACCGAAAATCCAAATTTTAAGCCTGGAAGAGATCGGGTGTTTTGAAGATATAGCCGAAAAAGCAGATACGATTGAAGGAAATGCCATCTTAAAGGCAAATTATGTGACTGAGAATTATGGCTATGATTGCTTTGCAGATGATTCGGGATTGGAAGTCAATGCGCTAAATGGCGAACCCGGAGTTTATTCGGCGCGTTATGCAGGCCCGCAGCGAAATTCCGATGATAATATGACTAAATTGCTATCCGAACTTTCGGGTAAAACCGACAGGAGTGCGAATTTCAAAACGGTGATCGCCCTAAATTTAAACGGAAATCAACAGCTTTTCACCGGAATCATCAACGGAAACATTACGTCGGAAAAAACCGGAAATCAAGGATTTGGATACGATCCAATTTTCCGCCCCGACGGGTATCAAAAAACTTTCGCCGAATTTTCACTTGAAGAAAAAGCAAAAATCAGCCACCGCGGCATTGCCGTCAAACAACTGATTGACTTCCTGAACGATAGTGAAAAATAATTTTTTCCATCAGCCAAAATCATCGATCAGCTGCCCAATTATCAATTGTCAATTATTCACTATCCATTACAATTCCATAACTTTCTGATTATCAATTCTAATTAAAAAATTAAATCTCCAAAACGCATTAGTATTTACAAGATATAAGGTGTACCTTTGCGCCCTATTTTAAATACATATATGAATAAATTTGAACAATTAGGATTGAGTGAGTCGCTACTGAGGGCGATTTTAGATCTAGGATTTGAGAATCCGACCGAAGTACAGGAGAAAGCGATTCCCCTATTATTGGAAAAAGACACAGACATGGTTGCGCTCGCCCAGACGGGGACAGGGAAAACAGCAGCGTTTGGTTTTCCGCTAATCCAGAAGATTGACGCCAACAACAGAAATACTCAGGCGTTAATTTTATCACCTACACGCGAACTTTGTTTGCAGATTACGAATGAAATCAAAAACTACTCTAAATACGAAAAAGGTATTAATGTAGTTGCGGTTTACGGCGGCGCCAGCATTACCGATCAGGCGCGCGACATCAAAAGAGGCGCACAGATCATTGTGGCGACTCCGGGAAGAATGCAGGATATGATCAATAGAGGTTTGGTGAACATTTCACAGATCAACTATTGCATCCTTGATGAGGCAGACGAAATGCTGAACATGGGTTTTTACGAAGACATTGTAAACATCCTTTCTACATCTCCGGACGAAAAAAGCACTTGGTTGTTCTCGGCTACGATGCCGCAGGAAGTGGCGCGAATTGCAAAACAATTCATGCACGATCCATTGGAAATTACTGTTGGTGCTAAAAATTCAGGTTCAGCAACCGTTTCTCACGAATTTTACCTCGTGAACGCACGCGACCGTTACGAAGCTTTGAAAAGATTGGCAGATGCGAATCCGGACATTTTCTCTGTAGTGTTTTGTCGTACGAAAAGAGACACGCAACAAGTGGCTGAAAAACTCATCGAAGACGGATATAGCGCAGCAGCGTTGCACGGCGATTTGTCGCAGGCACAGCGTGATTCAGTAATGAAATCATTCCGTGGAAGACAAATCCAGATGTTGGTTGCCACCGATGTTGCCGCACGTGGAATCGACGTAGACAACATTACACACGTTGTAAACTACCAGTTGCCAGACGAAATCGAAACCTACAACCACCGTTCAGGAAGAACCGGACGTGCAGGAAAATTGGGAACTTCGATCGTAATCGTAACGAAAAGTGAGATCAGGAAAATTTCTGCAATCGAAAGAATCATCAAACAGAAATTCGAAGAAAAAACAATCCCAAGCGGAATCGAAATCTGCGAAATCCAGTTGTTGCACCTGGCCAATAAAATTAAAGATACTGAAGTCGATCACGAGATCGATACGTATCTTCCGGCGATAACCAGCGTTCTCGAAGACCTTTCAAAAGAAGAACTGATCAAGAAAATGGTTTCTGTAGAATTCAACCGTTTCATCAATTATTACAAAAAGACACGTGATTTGTCTTCGCAATCAGCCGGTTCAGACCGCCGCGAATCTTCAGATCGTGAGCCACGAGAAAGCAACGGAAGCGCCGTGCGTTACTTCGTCAACATCGGTTCACGTGACAATTTCGACTGGATGTCTTTGAAAGATTTCTTAAAAGAAACGCTTGATTTAGGCCGCGATGATGTTTATAAAGTCGATGTGAAAGAAGGTTTCTCTTTCTTCAACACCGATCCTGAACATACCGATAAAGTAATGGACGTTCTAAACAACATCCAACTCGAAGGCAGAAGAATCAACGTCGAAATTTCTAAAAATGACGGTGGCGGAAGACGCGACCACAATGGAAGAAGTTCAGGCGGAAGCTTTGGTGGCGGAAGAAGTTCGGCTCCAAGAAGAGAAGGAAATTTTGCCCCGAGAAAAGAAGGCGGATTCAGAAGCGACCGTTCATCAGCTCCCAGAGAAGGTGGATTTGCGCCAAGAACTGGTTCTCCACGTCGTGAAGGCGGATTTTCATCCGATCGTCCGGCAAGAAGAGCAGACGCTCCTAGAACGGAAGGTTTCGCTGAAAGAGCACCAAGACGTTCAGAAAGTTTCGGCGATTCTAAACCAAAACGCCCAAGAAAGAGCTAAACGAAAGTCTTTTAGTTAATTTTCTTATAATTTACTGGAGACTGCAAAATATCTTAACGTGTTTTATTACTTTTAGACCTTTAAAACACCCCATGAGATATTTTGTAGTCTTCTTTTTTTTGTTCCTTACCACAACTTTAATGGCGCAGGACGTTACCTCGCAAAAGGTTTCGGGAGTCATTGTCAACGACAACGGACTTGCGGCAATCTCAAATGTGAATGTCATCAACCTGAATAAAGTACGCGGAACGATTTCCGATGCGAAAGGTTTTTTTGAAATTGAGGTTTCGGTGAATGATACACTGCATTTTTCCCTTATCGGATTCCAATCGATCAAAGTGCGTGTAACCAATGACTGGATCAAAAATAAAACGACCAAAATCCAGCTGACCGAAAAAGCGATCGCGCTAGAGGAAGTCAACATTATGCCCTACAATCTTACCGGATATCTCGAAATCGACTCTAAACTGATTCCGACACGCGAGAATTTCCGTTACAGCATTTCCGGCCTGACCGAAGGTTATGAAGCAGGTGAATATTCGCCAAATGCATTCGGGCGCGTTTTAGGATCGATCTTCAATCCTGCCGACATGCTCTATAATTTCTTCGGAAAGAAGCCTAAAGAACTCAAAAGGCTGAAGGAAATGAAGAAAGATGAAACCGTGCGAAATTTGCTTGAATCCAAATACGACCGCGAAACGATTGCCGTACTTTTAGGCATCAATAAAAATGAGATTGCAGAGATTTTACAGCGTTGCAACTACTCCGATTCATTTATACAGACTGCAAATGACCTTCAGATCATGGACGCGATCAGCGGCTGTTATGAGGAATATAAGATTTTGAAGAAAAAGTAGTTTTAATTGATCGACTCGAAATATCTCGCTTCAATCCGCTTAATGTCTTTAATCGAATTTTTTGCCCACTCGATTCTTTTTTCTAAAATTTGTTCTTCGGATAATTGCCAATGAAGATCGGATTTGTGCAACCGGCCCATTAAATTCTGAATGATGATTGCTGCCGAAACTGAAATATTCAGGCTTTCGGTAAAACCAACCATCGGGATTTTCAGAAAACCATCGGCTTGCTCTAAAACTTCTGGTGACAATCCGTTTCTCTCCGTTCCGAAAAATAAGGCAGAAGGTTGCGAAATATCAAAATCATCCAATAAACAATCATTTTCATGCGGCGTGGTCGCGATGATTTTATAGCCTTTGCTTTTAAGGTTTGAAATACAATCTGAAATACTTTCAAAACGGTTGACGTCGACCCACTTTTGCGCGCCCATTGCAATTTCCTTATCGATGCTTTTTCCGTATTTTTCCTCGATCACATTAAGTTCCTGAATCCCGAAAACTTCACAGCTTCGCATGACAGCGCTGGTGTTGTGCAGCTGGAAAATGTCTTCAATCGCAACCGTAAAATGATTGGTTCGCTTGGCAAGCACATCGGCAAAACGGATTTTGCGGTTGTCTGTTAAAAATCCTTCGAGGTAATTTAAGTAATCGAGATCGGCCATCGTAAAAATATTTCAGCAAAAATAACAAAACCAAACGAATCATTTTTTAGATAAAATTTATAAATCTGCGTAAATTCGCGTCATCCGGATCATCCGCGTTCAAAATTTACTGTTATGAAAAAGAAACTTATCGTATTGACAGGTGCCGGAATTTCCGCCGAAAGCGGCATCAAAACCTTCCGCGACAGCGACGGACTCTGGGAAGGCCACAATGTAATGGATGTTGCTACGCCCGAAGGCTGGAACAAAAACAAAGAATTGGTACTCGATTTCTACAACCAGCGCCGCCGCCAATTGCATGAAGTCAAACCCAATCGCGGACATGAGATTTTAGCCGAACTCGAAAATGATTTCGACGTTCATATTATTACTCAAAATGTAGACAACCTGCACGAAAAAGCCGGAAGTTCAAATGTTTTGCATCTGCACGGCGAATTGTTAAAAGTGCGCAGCACCAAAAATCAAGATTGCATTTTAAACTGGGCAGAAGACCTGAACATTGGTGATTTGGATGAAAACGGAAATCAATTGCGGCCACATATTGTTTGGTTTGGCGAAGAAGTCCCGAATTTGGAAGAAGCAATCCAATTGGCGCAGCAAGCCGATATTTTTGCCGTCATCGGAACATCATTGCAAGTATATCCTGCGGCCGGTTTGATGGATTTTACGAATCATCATGTGCCGGTTTTTTACATCGATCCGAAGCCTGCGGCGGTTCCAAACATTGGCAAACGACTCGAAATAATCGCCGAACCGGCGTCGGTCGGAATGGAAATTTTACAAAAAAAATTAAACCAAATTTTATAATTTTCTAATTCGAAAATCTGTAAACTTTAACAATTCACCAGCCAAATCCTTTCATTTTCAAAACCGAAAAGTTATATTTGCGCTTATCGCATAAACACACAACAAATGCACCAATTAACTGAACTCAATGCGGTTTCTCCAATCGATGGCAGATACCGCAGCAAGACCATTTCCCTTTCCAAATATTTTTCTGAAGAAGCGCTGATCAAATACCGCGTGCTGGTTGAAATTGAATATTTCATCGCACTTTGCGAAACGCCATTGCCGCAACTTACAAATATCGATCACAAGCTTTTTGAAAGTTTGCGCGACATTTACAGGAATTTTTCTGCTGAAGACGCGCAAGCGATCAAAGACATCGAAAAAACGACCAATCACGATGTAAAAGCGGTCGAATATTTTATCAAAACTGCTTTTGATAATTTGGAATTGGCCGAATATAAAGAGTTTATCCATTTTGGACTGACATCGCAGGACATTAACAATACTGCAATTCCGCTGTCGACTAAAGAAGCATTTCAAGAAGTTTATTTAAAATTGCTGATCGAACTCGTTGCCAAATTAAAAGATTTAAGCATTGAATGGAAGGACATTCCGATGCTCGCACGCACACACGGACAACCAGCTTCTCCTACCCGACTCGGCAAAGAAGTCGGTGTTTTTGTAGAGCGTTTAGAAGAACAGATGCGACTGCTTTTCAACATTCCGTTTGCCGCGAAATTCGGTGGGGCAACCGGGAATTACAATGCACATCATGTCGCTTATCCGCAAATTGACTGGCGTAAATTTGGAAATAATTTTGTAGAAGGAAATCTTGGTTTGCATCATTCTTTTCCGACCACACAAATTGAACATTACGATCATTTTGCCGCTTTTTTCGACGCTTTGAAACGAATCAACACAATTGTAATCGATTTGGACAGGGACATTTGGACGTATGTTTCTATGGAATATTTCAAACAGAAAATCAAAGCTGGGGAAATCGGATCTTCTGCGATGCCGCATAAAGTGAACCCGATCGATTTTGAAAATTCGGAAGGAAATCTCGGAATTGCGAATGCGGTTTTCGAACATTTATCAGCCAAATTGCCGTTGTCGAGATTGCAGCGCGATTTGACTGATAGCACGGTTCTAAGGAATATCGGCGTACCAATCGGACATACCCTGATCGGATTTGAAGCAACATTGAAAGGCTTGAATAAATTGCTTTTAAACGCTGACAAATTTGCTGAAGACCTCGAAAAAAACTGGGCGGTTGTTGCCGAAGCGATCCAAACGATTTTGCGACGTGAAGCCTATCCAAATCCGTATGAAGCGCTCAAAGGCTTGACAAGAACCAATACAACTATTGATAAAAATGCCATCCACAACTTCATCCACACATTAGAAGTTTCCGACGAAATTAAAGCAGAACTGCTTCGAATTACACCTGCAAATTATCTGGGAATCTAAAAAATTCTATTTCAATAAATGACAAAAGGCCGCCAAATTGAGCGGTCTTTTTTTATCTGAAAACATTAAAAAAATGTAAAAACTTGTCGCTCCATTTTTAAAAACCGACTTTTTTGAATATCTTACAACAATACACAAAATTCAGAAAAATAAAAGCCTATGCTCGCCGAAACCGTTACTGCAACCGCCGAAACCGCCACACATTTGTATCCGCTGATCAGCGATCTGGGTTTGATCCTGATGACTGCGGCTGTCGCTGTACTGATCTTTAAAAAAATCAAGCAGCCGTTGGTTTTGGGTTATCTTATTGCAGGTTTTTTGGCGGGAAACCATTTCGATTTTTTTCCTTCGGTAACAGATATTAAAAGCGTGGAAGTCTGGGCAGAGATTGGCGTGATCTTTTTACTGTTCAGCCTCGGCCTCGAATTCAGTTTTAAAAAGCTTGTAAAAGTCGGTGGAACGGCTTCAATAACAGCAGTCACTCAGATTGTCGCAATGCTTTTCATTGGCTATACCGTCGGTCATTTGATGGGCTGGAAACAAATGGATTGCATTTTCCTTGGCGTTATTTTATCAATTTCTTCCACTACGATCATTCTGAAAACATTTGATGAACTCGGTGTCAAGGCTCAGAAATTTGCCGGAAACGTCATTGGTTCGCTTATCGTTCAGGATATCGTTGCGATTTTAATGATGGTTTTGCTTTCAACAATTGCCGTGAGTTCGCAATTTTCTGGAAGTGAACTTATAAAATCCGTTTTAAAACTGGTATTTTTCCTTACGATTTGGTTTGTCGGCGGAATTTTCTTCATTCCGACATTACTCAAAAGAGCTAAGAGCTTACTGACCGATGAAATGCTGTTGATCGTTTCGATCGCGCTGTGTCTGATGATGGTGATTTTAGCCGCAAATGTTGGTTTTTCACCTGCTCTTGGCGCATTCATCATGGGTTCTATCATCGCTGAAACCACCCAGGCCGAACATATCGAGCATTTGGTAAAACCTGTAAAAGACTTATTCGGTGCCGTGTTTTTTGTATCGGTCGGCATGCTGATTAATCCGGGAACGCTGGCGCAATACTATATTCCGGTTATTATTTTGACCGTAGTCGTGATCTTTGGGCAATCGGTCAGTTCGATGATCGGAGCCTTGCTTTCGGGCCAACCGCTGAAACAATCGGTGCAAACGGGAATGAGCCTGTCGCAGATTGGGGAATTTTCGTTTATCATCGCGACTTTGGGAATGACGCTCGACGTTACCAGCAGTTTTTTATATCCGATTGTCGTGGCCGTTTCGGCCGTTACCACATTCACCACACCATTTATGGTAAAATTATCGATTCCGGTTTCTGAATTTTTATCAAAGAAATTACCGCGAAAATGGGTCAAAAGAATCGAGCGTTACAGTGCCAATGCCCAGGCGATCAAATCGGTCAGTACCTGGCAGATCGTGCTTCGCGCTTATTTGCTGCAGATCATAATTCATTCTATTATCATTGTTGCTGTCACGTTCCTTTCTGCAAAATTTCTGTTGCCGTTGGTTGAAGGTTCTAAATTCGGAAATGCGATTGCAGCATTGGTTACCTTAATCCTGCTTTCACCGTTTTTATGGGCATTGGCTTTACGCCGGGTTGCTGTAAAAGAAGTACTGATTTTAATGGCGGAACGAAAATACCGCGGTCCGATCATTATGATGATTTTGTTCCGGTTTATACTAACTTTAGTCTTCATCGGATTTTTGCTTGACAACTTTTTCTCGCGTGAAGTCGCATTTATCGCATTTGCTGTCGCACTCATTTTGTACATTATTTTTCCGAAAAAACTCAATGCCCAATACCATCGGATCGAAACGCATTTCATGAAAAACCTGAATGCACGCGAGATCATCAACAACAAAAGAAGACGCAGCGACCTGACGCCTTGGGAAGGCCATTTGAGTACGTTTGACATTGCAAAAGAATCAAACATTGCGGGTAAAACGCTACAGGAATTGCAGTTGCGTGAAGAAATTGGCGTCAATATCGCCTTTATCAAACGGGGCGACATTACGATTAAAATCCCCAGCCGCAATGAGCGTTTGTTTCCAGGCGATGAAGTGTGTGTCATCGGAACCGATAAACAGGTTGATGAATTTAAAGATTATCTGAACAAGCATGAAATCGATGTTTCGCCAAATGTAAAAGAGAACGAAATCGTGTTGCAGCAGCTCGAATTGAAGAATGAGGATTTTATTGGAAAAAGCATCCGACAATCGCAATTGCGCGAAAAAACCAACGGGCTTGTTGTTGGGATTGAGCGAAAAGGCGACCGCATCCTGAATCCCGATTCTCAAATGATACTTGAAAAAGACGATATTCTTTGGATCGTTGGAGATAAAAAACTGCTTACAAAACTTGTGCAACCCTGATTTTACTCAATTTATATCAGAAAAAACTTAACATTGGCGGATTGTTTTAAGACTTACCTTTGTTAACGTTAAGTTTACAATGCATTGTTGTTAAACTTACATTTCACTTTACTTAAAAAATTTATGAGAAGAACAACTGTAAGAAATCAGGAAAACACTGCCGAAAACCTGGAGCAAAATACTCCAGAAATTGTTGAACAAACACCAACTGAACCTACTGAAACACCAAATTCAGATGCCGAAGAAACATCTGAGACATCAGAAAATACATCCGAAGCGGAAACAACGGAAACCGAAAATGTAGAAGAAAACAACGAATCTGTAATGGAAATTCCTGTTGGAAAATCCCAATCGGATAAAACTAAAAAGAAAATGAAAAAAGACGATAAAGCAGCCCAGAAAGCCAAAGATAAGGCGAAAAAAGAAAAAGCAAAAAAGCAAAAAGCAAAAGAAAAAGCTAAGGAAAAAGCAAAAAAAACCAAAGCTAAAGAAAAAGCCAAGTCCAAAGCAAAGAAGGAAAAGGCCAAAGAAAAAGCTAAAAAAGCAAATGCTAAAAAGAAAACAGCTTCTAAGAAGAAAAAGTAGTTTTAGTAAAAAAGCATAAGGCAAAAGGCATAAGTTTAAAACCATCGCGGTAAAACTTATGCCTTTTTGTTTTACGCAGTCAGCGTCGTCCGACTTTCGTCATTAGACTTTTGACTATTATCTTGAATAATTCGGTGCTTCTTTCGTAATCGTTACATTATGCGGATGGCTTTCGGTAATTCCGCTTGATGTAATCCTGACAAACCTTCCGGTTTCCTGAAGCGTCGGAATGTCTTTCGCACCGCAATAACCCATTCCGGCACGCAATCCGCCAACAAACTGCTGCATGCTTTCGTTGAGTTCCCCTTTATAAGGAACGCGGCCTACAATTCCTTCGGGAACAAGTTTTTTAATATCGTCTTCAACATCCTGGAAATAACGGTCTTTCGAACCTTCTTTCATGGCTTCGACAGAACCCATTCCGCGATAAGATTTGAATTTTCTGCCTTCGAAAATAATGGTTTCTCCTGGCGATTCTTTGGTTCCAGCCAATAAGGATCCGAGCATCACACAATCGGCTCCAGCTGCTAAAGCTTTCGGAATGTCGCCCGTATATCGGATTCCACCATCGGCAATTACCGGAATTCCAGTGCCTTTTAAAGCCGCGGCGACTTCAAGAACCGCTGAAAATTGCGGGAAACCAACACCGGCAACGACTCTTGTCGTACAAATAGAACCTGGGCCAATGCCGACTTTTACGCCGTCGGCGCCATTTTCAACCAAATATAATGCAGCTTCTGGAGTAGCAATATTTCCAACAATGATGTCAACTCCGGGGAATTTATTCTTCACTTCTTTCAATACATCGACGACACCTTTCGTATGCCCGTGAGCAGTATCGATAATGATCGCGTCAACACCTGCATTGACTAGCGCTTCGGCTCTTTGCACGGCATCGCCGGTTACGCCGATCGCTGCTGCAACACGAAGTCTTCCATATGAATCCTTGTTAGCAATTGGTTTTTGAGTGAGTTTTGTAATGTCGCGGAACGTGATCAATCCAACGAGTTTATAATCGGCATTTACCACCGGAAGTTTTTCAATTTTATGGCCTTGTAAAATGACTTCAGCTTCTTCTAAAGACGTGCCTTCAGCAACTGTGACCAAATTTTCGCTGGTCATGATTTCGATAATCGGACGTTCATTATTTTTCTCGAAACGCAAATCCCGATTTGTAACTATTCCTTTTAATTTCTGATTTTCATCGACAATCGGAATTCCGCCAATGCCAAATTCTTTCATCGCATTTTTCGCATCGGCAACCGTAGAAATCAGTGGCAACGTTACCGGATCGATGATCATTCCGGATTCTGCACGTTTCACTTTACGCACTTTTGCAGCCTGCTGCTCGATTGTCATGTTTTTATGCAGAACGCCGATTCCGCCTTCCTGAGCCATTGCAATGGCCATGGCACTTTCGGTTACGGTGTCCATTGCGGCAGAAACCACAGGAACATTGAGCGTAATATTTTTAGAGAATTTTGATTTGATACTGACTTCGCGCGGAAGCACATTGGAATAATTGGGAACCAAAAGGACGTCATCGTATGTTAGTCCTTCGCCGATAATCTTGGAGTTGTGTGCGATCATTGCAATTTGTAGTTGTAGTTAAATTGCGTGCAAATGTAAGCAATTGATAATGAATAATGGATAATTGATAATGAATAATTAACGTTTGATGTTTCGACTTGCCGATTGGCTGTTACTGGAAGTCAAAAATTTAAGTTAAATGTTTTCACCTCCAAGTGAAATTCAAAATTTAAAATTACTTTTACCGACTGATTAGTCAATCTAAACATGGACAAACAAAAAGAAATATTGGCCGCTGCACTCAAATTATTTGTAGAATTTGGGTTTCATGGTACGCCAACAAGTAAAATCGCTAAAGAAGCAGGAGTTGCAAACGGAACTTTATTTCATTATTATCCAACAAAAGACGATTTGATCACATCCTTATATGTGTCGATTAAACTGGAAATGTCTGCTTTTGTCGAAACTCAATCGCCTAAAAATCATGATTACAAAGCACAGTTCAAAAATCAATTTGTGAATGCTTTACATTGGGCAATGGCGCATCCAAACGAATTTCAATATGTGCAGCAATTTTACAATTCGCCTTATGCCGCGCTTTTGCAATCGGAAATTTTACAGGAACAAATGCAAAAAACCTGTGGAGAAATCCAGTTGGCGATCGATTCGGGTATTGTAAAACGGTTGCCCGTCGATTACATTTTTACATTACTCAGCAGCCATCTTTTTGGTTTGAACCAATACTTAAAAAATGCAAACTTGCCCGTATCAAAACAAAAAGTAGTAATTACCGAAACATTCGAATTGCTCTGGGATATGCTGACTTAACCAATTACAATGAAAAATCCATCAAAAAATAAATTCCTTTCCATTTTAAAAAAAATCTTTATGTTTTTAGCTGTCCTAATTTTATTACTTGCTGTTGCAACATATTATTTCATTAACCGTCCTGAATTTGGAAAAATGCCATCGGGTGAACGCCTCGAAAGAATTGAAAAATCACCGAATTACCGCGACGGAAAATTCCAGAATTTAAGTTTTACGCCAGATTTGGCAGAAGGTGAAACCTTGTTCAAAGTCCTCAAAAAATTCTTTTTTGAAAAAGACAAACGCAGCAAACCCGGAAGTCGGCTTCCTTCACAAAAAACAGATTTATTTGCGTTGAAACCCGAAGAAAACATCATGGTCTGGTTTGGACATTCCTCTTATTTCATGCAAATAGATGGCAAGAAATTCCTTGTAGATCCAGTGTTCAGCGGCGCGGCTTCACCGATTCCAGCAACGACACGAAGTTTTCCGGGATCGGATGTTTACACTGCGGCAGATTTCCCGGAAATTGACTATTTGTTCATTTCACACGACCATTGGGATCATTTGGATTATCAAACCGTCATGCAATTGAAACCAAAAATTAAAACAATAATCACCGGACTCGGAACAGGCGAGCATCTCGAATATTGGGGGTTTGATCCAAAAATCATCATCGAAAAAGACTGGAATGAAACCGTAGATTTAGGAAATGGATTTATAGTTCACACCACTCCGGGCAGGCATTTTTCCGGAAGAAGTTTTACCAGAAACAAAGCGTTGTGGATGTCATTCGTATTGCAAACGCCTTCGCGGAAAATATTCATAGGTGGCGACAGTGGTTACGATACACATTTTGCAAAAATCGGTGCTGATTTCGGGCCGTTTGACTTGGCGATCGTCGAATGTGGTCAATACAATAAAAGTTGGAGAAACATTCATTTGCTTCCTGAAGAAATGATGACAGTCGCAAAAGATCTCAAAACCAAAGTGCTGATGCCGGTGCATTGGGGAAAGTTTGCGTTGGCATTACATGCCTGGGACGAACCGGTTTCTTTGGTAACTGAAGCCGCAAAAAAAGAAGATTTTCCATTAATTACGCCAATGATCGGGGAAAAAGTAAATCTGGATGCGCCGAAAGTTTACGAAAGCTGGTGGAAAAACGTTGATTAATAAAATAATGGATAATTAACTTGAAATTTCAAACCATTAAGAGCATTAAGTCCATTAAGGATTAATCAGTTATGTCTTAATGATCTTGATGGTAAATTCTTTAGCAAAAGATACTGGTTTACCCATCAATGAAATTCCCCGAATAATTTCGTCGCTTCATTGTAAGAACTTTCAAAGCCCATCGGACTTGTGCCTGTGGGTTCTTTTTTTGTAGTGAAATAAGACAGCAATTTTTCGGTGGGCATGTTTCCGGTCAGGTCATCTTTTGCCATCGGGCAGCCGCCAAATCCTTGGATCGCACCATCAAATCGGCGGCAGCCTGCGTTGTAAGCGGCGTCAATTTTCTCGAACCATTTTTCAGGAACGGTATGCAAATGTGCACCAAACTCGATTTTTGGATATTTCGGGATCAGGTTTGAAAATAAATACTCGATCACATCAGGCGTGGAACTTCCAACCGTATCGGAAAGCGACAAGATCTTCACGCCCATATTCGATAGTTTTTCGGTCCATTCGCCTACGATTTCCACATTCCACGGATCGCCATACGGATTTCCGAAACCCATCGATAAATACGCAACGACTTCTTTATTGCTTTGGTCGGCGATGTTTAAAATCTCCTGCAAAGTCACCAAAGATTCAGCAATCGTTTTGTGCGTATTGCGCATCTGGAAATTTTCTGAAATCGAAAACGGATAGCCCAAATATTTAATTTCAGGATGTTCAGAAGCGGAAACTGCGCCTTGCGTATTGGCAATAATCGCCAATAATTTGCTTTTGGTTTCCGACAAATCGAGCATCGACAATACTTCACGCGTATCGTGCATTTGAGGGATCGCTTTCGGGGAAACGAAACTTCCAAAATCGATCGTATCAAAACCCACGCGCAAAAGCGACTGGATATAATAGGCTTTTTTCGCAGCAGGAATCAGGGTTTTGATGCCTTGCATGGCGTCGCGCGGACATTCGATAATTTTGATTGGCTCCATAGAAGTGTCAAATATAAGAAAGCGATCCGACTTACGAAATCGTTTTTTCTTAATGTTTTATGGATGTGAAATTTTAAACATTTAGTTTCTTTTTATACTTCTTGTTTAAAATTTACCATTTAGAACATTAAGTTCATTAAGATTGGGACGGTTATGCCTTAATGAACTTAATACTCTTAATTTTTAAAATTTTAGCTATCAATGTTTCGATTGTAGAATTTTTTTATTAATTGATTTGACCAATGCCGGTCCTTCATAAATAAATCCTGTGTATAATTGAACCAGACTCGCTCCGGCTTCGAGCTTTTCAATCGCATCTTCAGCAGTATGGATGCCGCCAACGCCAATAATCGGAAACGCTTTATTGCTTTTTTCAGATAAAAACCGAATGACTTCCGTTGCTCTTTTTGTCAATGGTTTTCCGGACAATCCACCGGTTTCGGCCTTGTTTCCCGATTGTAAATTTTCTCTTGAAATCGTCGTATTTGTTGCAATGACTCCGGCGATTTTGGTTTCCTTTATAATGTCAATGATGTCGAGCAGTTGTTCGTCAGTCAAATCTGGAGCGATTTTAAGTAAGATCGGTTTTTGTTTGGGTTTGGCCAAATTCTTATTTTGCAAGGTTTGCAGCAATTGCGTCAACGGTTCTTTATCCTGCAATTCGCGTAAATTCGGCGTGTTTGGCGAACTCACATTCACTACAAAATAATCAACGACCTCATAAAGTGCGTCAAAACAGATTTCATAATCGGAAGTCGCATTTTCATTTGGCGTCAGTTTGTTTTTTCCGATGTTTCCTCCTATCAGCACATTTTTATTTTTCTTCAAACGTTCGGCTGCCAATTGAACGCCGCCGTTGTTAAAACCCATTCGGTTGATGATCGCAGAATCTGCTTTCAAGCGAAACAAGCGTTTTTTGGGATTGCCTTCCTGCGGTTTCGGTGTCAAGGTTCCGATTTCGATAAATCCGAAACCAAAATTTGATAATTCCTGGTACAATTTGGCATCTTTATCAAAACCTGCTGCAAGTCCGACCGGATTTTTAAATTTCAATCCGAAAACCTCAATTTCCAAACGTTTATCATTCACTTCATAAAGCGATCGGAACAAAGCCGAAAATCCCGGAATTTTTGAAAAAAAACGAATGAGAGAGAAAGTAAAGTGATGCACTTTTTCGGGATCAAACCAGAAAAGCAGCGGACGGAGCAGCAATTTGTACATAGTGTTGTGTTTGCACAAAAGTACGCATTGAAATGGTAAAGGCAAATTGTTTTTTAGGGTCTGAAATTGATGTTGTTCCTAGCAATTATCGATTGAAGATTTTTTATGGCAGCTGACGGTCGTTATAAAAACAGTCTTAGAAAATCCCGAAACCACCAATTTTATAATTTATTTTCTATATTTTTGGCGGCAATCAAAAGATTCCAGCACTTAAACCGCATGACGCATACCGAATTATGATTTTTAATTCCCTACAGTTTTTAGTTTTTTTTATCGTCATCACCATTTTATATTTTCAATTGCCGCATAAATTCCGCTGGCTTTTGCTACTATTGGGAAGCTGTTATTTTTACATGGCTTTTGTACCAATTTACATTGTCATTCTCGGATTTACGATTGTCATCGATTACTTTGCGGGCATTCTTTTAGAGGATTCGCAGGGCAAAAAGCGAAAAATGTACCTGATCATGAGTTTGGTCGCAAACATCAGTGTACTGGCCGTTTTCAAATACTACAACTTCATCAATTTCAATATTTCGGAGATTTATCATGCTTTTGGATCAGACACACCATTTCCGTATTTAAAGATTTTACTGCCAATCGGGTTGTCATTCCACACATTCCAGGCGATGAGTTATACGATTGAAGTATACCGCGGCAACCAGAAAGCCGAGCGGCATTTTGGGATTTATTCGTTGTATGTGATGTTTTACCCGCAACTCGTCGCCGGGCCAATCGAGCGCCCGCAAAACCTGATCCACCAATTCCACGAAAAACACGATTTTGATTACGGCAGGTTTAAAAGCGGCTTGATGCTGATGGCTTTCGGGCTGTTTAAAAAGGTTGTCATTGCCGACAGATTGGCGATGATGGTTGATTACAGCTATGAAAACAGTAGCACTCTTGGCGGATCGACTTTGCTGGTTGCGACTGTTTTTTATGCTTTTCAGATTTATTGCGACTTTTCCGGTTATTCTGAAATTGCGATCGGGGCTGCTAGAGTGATGGGGTTCGACCTGATGGAAAATTTCCGTGCACCGTATTTTTCAGCGTCGATATCCGAGTTCTGGAAACGCTGGCACATTTCACTTTCTACGTGGTTCAAAGATTATTTATACATTCCGCTAGGCGGAAACCGCACGTCCGTTTCGCGCTGGTATTTCAATTTAATGGTGATTTTCCTGGTCAGCGGACTTTGGCATGGCGCCAACTGGACGTTCATCATCTGGGGATTTCTTCATGGTTCGTACCTGATTTTTGCGATTTTAAAAGACAAGTTCCTGCAAAAAATAAACTGGAAATTTCCGAAAAGCCATCTGAATACTTTTATAGATATTGTCCTGACTTTTTCACTTGTCGTTTTTGCCTGGATCTTTTTCAGGGCCGAAAACGTGCAACAGGCTTTTACAGTCATCGGAAAAATATTTGACTTTAGCTCATACAACGCCATCACATTAGGGTTGAATGCTGGTGAAATCTGGTTTTCTGTTATGCTGATCGTACTTTTATCGTTAAAAGAAAAATACTACAGCCGGATTTTCACAAACACCAATGTTGCCTTTTATTCTCAACTGCTGCTGATTGTTGTCCTTTGTTATTTGTTTGGGGTTTACAGCGAAAAACAATTTATTTATTTTCAATTCTAGCTTATGAAAAAGACAATCGCCTGGTTTTTCGTGATCCTTTTTTCTGCTTTGTATGCGTTTGCCTCGTATGGCGATTTTGAAAAAACGATCGATTTCAGGAATAAAAGCAATTCGGTTTTTGGTTCTGACAAATATAAATTTGGAGATCTTTTCGGTATCAGTTATTATCCGATGATCAAGCAGGATCTCAGTAAAACGAAACGCACTTTCCCGGTTGAAAATCCAAAAACAAATAAAAAAATAAACCTGTGCCTCGCGCATGACAGTTATTTGGGAAAAGACTTTTTGGCTTCTAAAAAACAGATCAATAGTGTCGATACGATTTATGATCTGGAGTATCCGTGGTTTCGCGGCAGGGCAAATGCACCTGTGAATTTAGATACTTCAAAAACCAATGTGCTTGTATTTGAGATAGTAGAACGCAACTTATTTCGTTTGGATAAAAAAGCGGCATTGAATATTGTAAATATTGCTGCAGCGAATGAAATTCTGGCGCTAAATCCTGAAATAAAATTAAAACCGGTTAAGAAAAAATCAAAAATCAAGCAGTTCAAAGAAATCATATTCAATACGCGGATCAATAAAAACCTGGAATTCCTGTTGTTTGACCTGCGCCTTTTTACGCCTTTCAAAGAATTGAAATCCTACATCAACCATACTTTTTTTAACCGTTTGCCTCCCGAAGTCTTCATTTCAGAAAATCAAAAACAGGAATATATTTCTGATGTAAAAACGTCAATTGAAGACAAACTCACGGTTTCAGAAACTGAAAAAACGGTTGCACTTTTAAACGAAATCCACGATTTTTATAAAAGCAAAGGTTTTGATAAGGTCTATTTTTCGATCGTTCCAAATCCGGTTGCTATCATCAAGCCCGAAGCGTTGCGTTATAATGGCCTGATCCCGATGATCCAGAACAGCCCGAATTTAAGAATGCCGATGATCGATATTTATACCGATTTTAAAAAGTGTGATGCCGATTTGTATTTCTTTTCTGACACACATTGGAACTTTAATGGTTTCACGCTTTGGATCAATAAATTCAATGCGACCCTGAATGCAGACTTATCTTCCGATTAGCGGTTGGCTTTCTTAAGTTTCAAAACTTCCTGACACCTTACTGCCCTAGCCCTGATTGCGCCGATATCCTCGCAGCGCAGCGGAGAGATAAAGGCAAAAGCAGGATTAGCTCCTAAAAAAAACTTATAAAAACCAATCCGAAAAGCCCGAATTTGTACCTTTGAAAAAACTAAAATTTACCATGCAACATATCATAGACCGCTTTATCAGCTACGTGACGATCGATACCGAATCGGATGCAAATTCCCAAACCACGCCGAGTACGCCCAAACAGCTCGTGCTTGCAAAACTGCTTGTCAAAGAACTCACAGCCATTGGAATGACCGAAGTGACGATCGATAAAAATGGTTATGTCATGGGCACTTTGCCGTCGAATGTGGAACATAATGTGCCGACAATTGGGTTTGTGTCGCATTACGATACATCGCCGGATTTTAAGGGCGAAGGCGTGAAGCCGCAAATTATTGCCAACTATTCTGGAGGTGACATTTTGCTGAATGCCGAACAAAATATCATTTTATCCCCGAATTATTTTAAAGATTTACTGCAATATAAAGGTCAGACGTTAATTACCACAGATGGAACGACCTTGCTTGGCGCCGATGACAAAGCAGGGCTGACGGAAATTGTTTCGGCGATGGAATTCCTGCTTAAAAATCCGGAAATCGAGCATGGGAAAATCCGTGTGGGTTTTACACCCGATGAGGAAATTGGCCGTGGCGCAGATTTGTTTGATGTCGAAAAATTTGGCGCTGCCTGGGCATATACGATGGATGGAAGCCAGATTGGCGAACTCGAATATGAGAATTTCAACGCTGCCGGTGCGAAAATCACGTTCAAAGGAAAAAGTGTGCATCCGGGTTATGCGAAGGGAAAAATGATCAATTCGATGCTGATTGCAAGCGATTTTATCGATGCGCTCCCAAAAGGTGAAACACCGGAAGAAACGAAAGGTTATGAAGGATTTTTTCATGTGACGCAACTGTCAGGCAGCATCGAAGAATCGAAAGTCGAGCTAATTATTCGCGACCACGACATGAAGAAATTCCTGAAAAGAAAAGATTTGGTTCATAAGATCGTGCGAAAAATCAATGAGAAATTCGCGAAGCAATTCGGTGAAGACATTGCCGTTGTCGAGATCAAAGACCAATATTACAACATGAAAGAAAAGGTGGAACCGGTAAAATATATCGTTGACCTTGCGGAAAAAGCGATGCAGGATCTTGGCATCAAACCTTTAATCAAACCGATTCGCGGCGGAACTGACGGTTGTAGATTGTCTTACATGGGATTACCATGCCCGAATATTTTCGCCGGCGGGCATAATTTCCACGGAAAATACGAATATGTTCCGGTGGAAAGCATGCAGAAAGCGATTGATGTCATCGTGAAGATTGCGCAATTGACTGCCACGACTGATTTCTCTGATCCGGAAATTTTGAAACCATCGAAGAAAAAAGCGAAAAAGAAAAAGAAATAATGGATAATGGATAATGGATAATTATTCCAGGTTTGCGCATAAAAAAACGCTGTTGACTTTGTCAACAGCGTTTTTTTGTCGTTATTAATTGTTAATTAAGCCGTTTTTTTATTCAAAGCCGCGCTCAATTCCAATGAAATCGCTGAACGCTCCATTTTCAATTTTCCAGACATCGTTTCGATAATGACAGTCGTTTCAGCAAGTTCGGCAATTTTACCGTGAATGCCACTTTTGGTTACGATTCTGTCGCCTATTTTTAAAGACGTTTCAAATTCTTTTTCATTTTTTGCTTTTTTCTGTTGTGGACGGATCATAAAAAAATAGATCACGACGAACATAAGTAAAAAGGGCGCGAATTGTTGCAATTGTTCCATAATTATTGTGCTATGCCAGTAACTGGCGTTATTGATGCTTTGATAGTTAACATTTCTTTTCCTGCGGCCGTATTTGCTGTGATTGTGACGGTTTTTTGTTGTTGTCCATTTTTTCCGGCTGAATTAAAAGAGACTTTCATTTTTCCCGATTCTCCTGGTTTGATTGCTTCTTTCGGATATTCCGGAACCGTGCAGCCACAAGATCCGACTGCATTTGAAATAATCAGATCGGCTTCACCTGTATTTTTGAAATTGAAAGTATAAACTACTTTCGAACCGGCATTTATTTTCCCGAAGTCATGCTCCTTGGTTTCAAACTCCATTACCGGATATTTCCCGTCAGCTGGTGGCGTTGCAGTTTGCGGCATTGGTGCTTCGGTAATTTGAGCAGCTGGATTTATAGGAGTATTTTCCATCTTTGCCTCTTGTTTTTTACAAGAACTTGCTAGAACAAAAGTTCCGGCAGCAAATAAAAAGATGATTTTTTTCATAATTGTTTCGTATTGCTTTACATTAAACCTCTTCCGGTTTTTAATAATTTTTTATTGGATTCCAATTCTTTCACTAAATTATCGAGAATTCCGTTGATGAATATGCTGCTTTTTGGCGTAGAATATTCTTTTGCAATTTCCAAGTATTCGTTGATCGTTACTTTCACCGGAATCGATGGGAATTTCAAAAATTCGCAGATCGCCATTTTCAAAATGATCGTATCGATTTCTGCAATTCGCTCCACGTCCCAGTTTGGGGTTTTATCAGTGTATTCTTTTGCGAGTTCGGTTTCGTTTAAAACCGTTTTGCGGAATAAATTCGTTACAAATTCTTTGTCTTCTACATCTTTGTATAATTTCGGAACACGAAAAACATCATCGGCACCTGGCTTTATCGCTTTCAATTGCTTTAAAATTTCGGTGTTTACCAACGGAATGTCATCGATCCAGGTCAGTTTGTTGTCTTCGAGATATTCGTACAATTTCTCATTTGGAACAATCACTTCAGCGAAAATGTTAACGATAAATTCCTTGTCTTCGGCAAAATTATTTTCTCGGTTAGACATGTATTTTTCATACAAATCGCTTTCCTTGATCGCAGCAAGCAACAGCAAAATGTAATCATCATTCTGATGCCAGTTGTTGATCTTGCGGTTTTCAAGTCCGATGCTCAGCGAATTGTTTTCTTCGAGCAAGTCGAAAATCGCGTTGTTGACGAATTTTTTGTTTGGATCGCGTTCTTCTTTGGTAGCGAGGTGTTTTTCAAAAGATTTTTCAAGGAAAACGACTTCTTTTTTTCTGATTTCGATGAGTGCCGAAAGCATGATCAGATACAAATCCAGGATATTTTCGATACTGAAGAGCAAAAACTTCTCTTCTTTTTCAAGGCTGTCTGAACCATTTTGATGCATGGCGTAAATGGATTGCATCACTTTAACGCGGATATGTCGTCTGTTTAACACTTCGTAAGAACTTTTTAAAATTAAAGGGCGAAAGAAAATCTTTCGCCCTGCAAAAATAGTAATAATATTTAGAAGCCAAATTATTTAGCCGTCTCTTTTTTCTTGTCGGCGATGCGTTTTTCGGCAATGGCCAAAGCTGCCTGATAGGTTGTCAAACCGTTTGATTCGGCTAACGTAAAGATATCCAACGTCGTATTGTAGATATTTTCGGTTCTTCTCATCGCTTCCGCAGCGTCATAACCTACGATTTCAGCATATACATTGATGATTCCACCAGCGTTGATCAGGAAATCAGGCGCATATAAAATGCCTTTGTCTTTCAATATCTTTCCGTGAACCTGCTCGTTTGCCAATTGGTTGTTCGCAGCTCCGGCAATCACGCGTGCTTTCAAACGGTTGATCGTCTCGTCGTTAATCGTCGCCCCAAGTGCGCAAGGTGCATAAATATCCACATCGGCACTATATAAATCAGCACCTGTAAAAATTTGTGCGCCGTATTTTTTGCTCACATCGGCCACTTTATTTTCGTTGATATCAGTGATTTGCACCAATGCGCCTTCTTTCGTTAAATAATCAACCAAAGTTTCGCCCACGTGCCCAATTCCCTGAACAAGTATTTTTTTGCCTTCTAGTTTTTCAGAGCCAAACTGGTATTTTGCAGCCGCTTTCATTCCCATATAAACGCCGTAAGCGGTTACAGGAGAAGGATTTCCGGATCCGCCGCGCGATTCTGAAATTCCGGTTACGAATTTAGTTACGTCGTTAATGCGGTCCATGTCTTCTGTCGTAGTTCCAACATCTTCAGCGGTAATGTAACGTCCGCTAAGCGAATTCACATATTCCCCGAATTTGGTGATCATTTCAGGCGTTTTATCGATTTTAGAATCGCCGATAATGACTGCTTTTCCACCGCCAAGGTTTAAACCTGAGATCGCCGATTTGTAAGTCATTCCGCGTGAAAGGCGCAAAACATCGTTCAAGGCTTCCCATTCGTTCGTATATTTCCACATTCTCGTTCCACCAAGCGCTGGTCCTAAAACTGTGTTATGAATTCCGATTATTGCTTTTAAACCAGTATCTTTGTCGTTGCAAAAAACGATCTGCTCGTGGTTGTCGAAAGACACTTGCCCGAAAACAGGATCTATTTTGTGAAGTTCCTTGGCTGTTGTGATTTCTGTAGTCATAGTTTTAATTTTAGTTGTTGCGACTTTATCAAAAAGACTCTGCAAAATTATGATTTAAATCAAAATATCGCACTCTTTTTCGAATAAATTAGCAATTCATTAATGAAATCATTTTTAAGGCTGATTTTTAGAAATTACATTTAGCAGCCTTTTTTAACTAATTTCCCTTAAATAATTTTCAGTTTCTGATAATAAAATGAAAGAATTACAGTATTTAAATAAATATTTCGCCAAATACAAATACCATTTTTTATTTGGAATCCTTACTACAATCGCCGCCCAGATCTTTTCTTTGTTCACTCCGAAACTGATCAGCGAATCATTCACACTGATTGAAAACCACGTAAAAAACGGAAAGGTTAGCGAAGAAGTCATCAAAATGGAATTGATGCACAACATCTTACTGGTTATTATTACAACAATCATCGCCGGTTTCCTCACATTTTTGATGCGTCAGACGTTAATTGTCATGTCGCGCCATGTAGAATTCGATTTGAAAAATGAAGTTTTCCGCCAATATGAAAATCTTTCACAGAATTTCTACAAACAAAACCGCACCGGGGATTTGATGAATAGAATTAGTGAAGATGTTGGAAAAGTCCGCATGTATGTTGGCCCAGCGGTCATGTATGCGATCAACACGATCATTTCGTTCATCATTGTGATCACTTATATGTGCAATGTTTCGGTCGAATTGACGATTTACACCTTGCTTCCTTTGCCGCTTTTGTCGTACACGATTTTTAGGCTGAGCCAGGAAATCAATAAAAGGAGTACGATTTTCCAACAGTATTTATCGAAAGTTTCGAGTTTTACGCAGGAAATATTTTCGGGAATCCGTGTGATTAAAGCGTATTCATTAGAAGAACAGCACCAGAAAAACATGGCTGATCTATCGATCGAAAGCAAGCAAAAAAGCATGAGCCTCGCTAAAGTGCAGTCGCTTTTCGGGCCGTTGATGATTGCTTTGATCGGAATCAGCAACCTGGTTGTGATTTATGTTGGCGGCATGATGTACATCAACGGAAGCATCAAAAGCATCGGAACAATCGCCGAATTTATCTTATATGTAAACAAACTGACCTGGCCTGTAGCATCATTAGGCTGGATTTCTTCAATGATCCAGGAAGCTGAAGCGTCTCAAAAAAGGATCAATGAATTTTTAAAAATCGTTCCGGATATTGTCAATAAAAACCGGGAGCGAATTGACATTAAAGGTTCTATTGATTTCAGGAATGTCAATTTCACATACGACGATACGAACATTACAGCGCTCAAAAATGTTTCATTCACGGTAAACAAAGGTGAAACACTTGCGATTTTAGGAAAAACCGGATCTGGAAAATCGAGTATTTTGTCGTTGATCAGCCGATTGTATGATACGACTGGCGGTGAGATTTTAATCGACGGAAACCAGATCGACAAGATCAATTTGTACGACCTTCGAAACAGCATCGGAATTGTACCTCAGGATGCATTTTTATTTTCAGATTCGATCAAAAACAATATCAAATTCGGTAAGGAAAATGCAACTGAGGAAGAAGTCATTGATGCAGCGAAATTAGCTGTCGTTCATGATAATATTGTCAATTTCAACCTGCAATACGAAACGATTCTGGGCGAACGCGGCATTACGCTTTCCGGCGGACAAAAACAACGGGTTTCAATTGCGCGCGCCGTTGTTAAAGATCCGGAAATCTTATTATTAGACGATTGCCTTTCCGCAGTTGACACCGAAACTGAAGAAACGATCTTAAACAACCTGCTCGAATTCTGCCGCAACAAAACCACGATTATCGTGAGCCATAGGGTTTCATCAGCTAAAAATGCCGATAAGATCATCATTCTTGAAGGTGGCGAAATCATCCAGCAAGGTTCTCACAATCAGCTTGTAAATCAGGAAGGCTATTATAAGGAGCTGTACCTGAAACAACTTTCGGAAAAAGAATTGACCTAATTGTTGGATTTTATTCGTTTTTTTAGCACTTTTGGAAGGTAAATTAACTACCACTTAACGGACAGAAGGATTATGAGAGAAAACGATATGTTAGAGAAAGAAGAAATTTTTTCTAAAGTTTTGCGAGCCGGAAGAAGAACTTACTTCTTCGATGTTAGGGCAACAAAAGCCGATGATTACTACATTACGATCACTGAAAGTAAAAAGTTTACCGAAGAAGACGGATCATTTCATTTCAAAAAGCACAAAATTTACCTTTACAAAGAAGATTTTGCCGCATTTGCCGAAATTCTCGAAGACATGACTTCGTATGTATTAAACCACAAAGGCGAAGAAGTGATCTCAGAAAGACACCAAAAAGATTACAAAAAAGAGCCGTATTTTGACAAGACTGACGAAGAAACCGGCCCGGCGATTGCCGCTTTTACAGATATTAATTTTGATGATATTTAATTTGTCGAACGTCAAATGTCGAATGACAAACGAAAATCCGGAGCTGAAAAGTAGCCGGTTTTTTTGTGCCAATGTTAAAAAAATGACACTTGTCGTATTTTTAACGACAATTTGCATTATCTTTACAAGCAAATATTTCAGACATGGCAACCTTAGACATTCTCAGCGCAAGCGGCTACAATTCTGTTGACGACAAAGATGTTTTATCAATTATCGAAGCCGTGAGGCAAGGTATAAAATTCAATGCATTTTTCAATTTTGCAAACAAAGGCCCGTTCAGCATCAATGAATGGTCAGCTTTTTTGCATCTTTCAGAACGCACGATGCAACGCTACAAACGCGAAAAAAAAACCTTCGATTCCCTGCAATCCGAAAAAATATTTGAAATTGCCTTATTGTATAAAAAAGGGACTGATGTTTTTGGAACCGGGGAAAAATTCAACAACTGGCTTACCGCCGAAAACGTAGCGCTTGGAAGCGTAAAACCCAAAGACCTTTTTGACAGTACTTTCGGGATCAACCTGCTAAAAGACGAATTGGGTAGGATCGAATATGGCGTTTTGGCATGATCATTTTTCGCCTCAGCAAATCCAAACATTCTAAAGACCTCAGCGGAAAAGGCGCTGAAAAATTCGGCGGCCGCTGGAACAGCAAAGGCGTCGCGGTTTTATACACCAGCGATTCACGTGCATTATGTACTGCCGAAATTGCCGTGCATACGCCACTCGGAAACATTCCTGAAGACTACGAAGTGACACTCATAAAAATCCCTGAAAACACGATTATTCCAGCGCTTGAAATTTCTGAATTGCCAGATGACTGGAAGTCGATTCCGCATTCGCATTCGACGCAGGAAATTGGTGATCAATTCATCGATGAAGGAAAATTTGTAGCATTAAAAGTACCGTCAGCGGTTGTTCAGGGCGAATTCAATTACCTGATCAATCCCGATCATTCGGATTTCAAAACGATCACGATCGAAAAAACCGAGCCTTTTTCTTTTGATGCGCGTTTGTTTGTGAGATAATTATCCGATTCGCAAACCGTTATCAACCTTAAAATCCGGACGTAATAACACGACATCGCCTTCAATTCCAACAGCGCCTAAAACCAAACATTCGCTCATGAATTTGCCGATTTGCTTCTTCGGAAAATTCACCACCGCAACAATCTGGCGGTTCAGCAAATCTTCTTTCTGGTAGCGTTTTGTAATTTGTGCAGATGATTTTCGGATGCCAATTTCAGGCCCGAAATCAATCGTTAGCTGATACGCTGGTTTTCGGGCTTCAGGAAAATCATTCACACCAATGATTGTCCCGACATGCATTTCGGTTTTTTCAAAATCTTCCCAGCTTAAATCCATAGCCCTAATTTTTTATAAATCGTACAAAAATTCACAACAATCGTATAATGCATTTTTTTTTGAAGAAAGCCAACTTTGAAATGCTGGTTTTTATCCGATTCAAAGATACTGATGTCAGGCAAAAAACCGGCTGTCAATTCAACTAACAAAAGCAAAAATGGAAAATAATTTTACCTCCGGAAACCAATCCGCAAAACCAGAATACATTCAGACCGAACCAAATGTTTACCTCAGGATCCGCGATTACGGCGAAGGCCAACCAGTCATTTTAATTCACGGCTGGCCGCTTTCAAACGAAATGTGGGAATACCAGATCGAACATTTGGTTAAGAACAATTTCCGCGTCATTACGTATGACAGACGCGGTTTCGGAAAATCGGCACAGCCTTGGGACAGTTACGATTATGATGCTTTGACCGACGATTTAAAAGCCGTGATCGACCAGTTAGAACTGACAGATGTTGTGCTCGTAGGATTTTCAATGGGCGGCGGCGAAGTCGTTCGTTACTTTAGCCGACATGGCGGAACCAATGTTTCAAAAGCTGTTTTAATTTCATCGGTAACGCCGTTTTTATTGAAAACAGAAGACAATCCTGAAGGTATTCCGCAAGAGAAAAATGACGAAATGGCAAAACAGATCCGCGAAGACCGAATTGGGTTTTTAGATGGTTTTGGAAAAGATTTTTTCGGTGTTGGATTGCTAAATAAACCTTTGAGTACGCCACTTTTGGAATATTACAGAAACCTCGCTTCCTGCGCTTCGCCACGTGCGACTTTAGAATGCGCCAAAGCATTTTCAACCACCGATTTTCGCGAAGAAATGGTGACTGTAAAAGTGCCAACGCTAATCATTCACGGCGATACAGACAAAACCGTTCCGATCGATATTTCCTCGCACAAAGCAGCCAAATTAATTCCCGATGCGCGCTATGTCGTTTACGAAGGTTCGCCACACGGACTATTTTACACCGATAAAGAAAAATTAAACAAAGATTTAGTAGACTTCATCAATTCCTGAGACAATTGTTGTGGTACTATTAAAAAATCCGAAAGTTTGCAACTATCACGTTGTCGCTTTCGGATTTGTCAGTTTAATTTCATAAATTTAGATTTTAAACAGAATTGCTCCATGTCAAATACGCCGTCGAATATGTTGCCGCTTGGAACTTCCGCTCCGGATTTCCGATTAAAGGATACGAATTCGAATTATAATTATTCGTATTCCGATCTAAAAGGCAGCAAAGCGACGCTCGTCATGTTCATTTGCAACCACTGCCCTTTTGTGCATCATGTCTTGGATGAAGCGTTGAAAATCGCTAATGATTACCGCGTTCAGGGCTTGGGCGTGATGGCAATTTCGAGCAACGATATTGAAAAATATCCGCAGGACAGCCCTGAATTGATGACCGAATTCGCATTCAAGAATAAAATCAATTTTCCTTATCTGTATGATGAAAGTCAGGAAGTAGCACGCGCTTTTGACGCTGCCTGCACACCGGACTTTTATCTTTTCGATGCGCAGGACAAACTATTTTACCGTGGCCAGCTCGACGATTCGAGGCCGGGAAATAATATTCCGTTAAGTGGAAATGATTTGCGGAATGCGATCGATGCCGTGATTTACAACAGAACAATGGCAACACAGCAAAAGCCAAGTTTAGGCTGCAACATCAAATGGAAAACACAACTAATTTAAGTTTTATGGAATTATTTCACATCAGCGCCGAATGTTATCCAGTTGCCAAAGTGGGAGGACTTGCCGATGTCGTTGGCGCATTGCCAAAATACCAGAACCAGCTTGGACATCACGCAAAAGTGGTCGTTCCGGGTTATGATAATAAGTTTACGAATGAGAATGAATTCGATAACATACACAACGGAAAATTGCGGCTGGGGAATTTCATTTTTAACTATTCGGTTTTGCGGGAGAAGACAAGTAAATTGGGTTTTGAATTGTATTTAATTGCGATTCCCGAATTGTTTGACCGCCCAAATGTGTATTCTTATGACGACGATACCGAACGTTTTACCGCATTCCAGATTGCCTTTTTAAATTGGCTGGTTGAAACCGATCAACATCCGGACTTGATTCATTGCCACGACCATCACACCGGATTGATTCCGTTTATGGTGCAGTTTTGCTACAATTACGAAACGTTGAATCGAACACCGACCGTTTTAACGATCCACAATGGGCAATACCAAGGCTGGTTTGGCTTTGACAAATTGCATTACATTCCCGATTTTAATCGGATCGTAACCGGATTTTTAGACTGGGGCGGGACGATCAATCCTTTGGCAGCGGCGATTAAATGTGCGTGGAAAGTGACCACCGTTTCGCCTAGTTATCTCGACGAAATTAGCAACAATGCAAATGGTTTGGAAAGTTTGCTCAGATATGAAAGACCGAAATCTATCGGGATTTTAAACGGCATCGATACCGAAGTCTGGGATACCAATACCGATCCGATGCTTGAAACCAATTACAGCCTCGAAAATTTCAAAGCAGGAAAAGCTGCGAATAAAAGATTCCTGTGCGAGCAGTTTAATTTAGATCCGGAGAAACCGTTATTTACTTTCATCGGAAGATTGGTTGGAGAAAAAGGCGCCGATTTACTGCCTGAAATCTGCAGCGTCGCACTGAATTACAATCCGAAGGAAATCAATATCCTGATACTAGGTTCCGGTGATCCGATTGTCGAAAATGCATTGCAAAGCCTGCAACAGTATCATTCCGGAAATTACAACGCTTACATCGGTTACAACGAAAAACTCGCACACATTGTTTATGGCGGTGCCGATTTTTTACTGATGCCGTCACGCGTCGAACCTTGCGGATTAAATCAAATGTACGCGTTGCGTTATGGAACTGTTCCAATCGTCCGCAGAACCGGCGGATTGAAAGATACAGTCGTTGACATTGGCAACGGCGGCTTCGGGATTTGCCACGACAATGTCAGCGTGTATGATGTGAACCATTCGATCACGCGCGGCATCGACTTATACAACGACAAAACAAAATTTGACGCGGTGCGCACGACAGCCATGCAAATCGACCATTCCTGGGAAAAAGCGGCTGCCGAATACATCAGCGTCTACCAATCGATAAAAAATTAAATGATGAACAAGACAACATTAGCCATTATTCTTGGCGGCGGACAAGGTTCGAGATTAGCGCCATTAACGGAAAGCCGTTCGAAACCGGCCGTTCCGATTGCGGGAAAATACCGTTTGGTAGACATTCCGATCTCCAATTGCATCAATTCAGATATTAAAAGGATGTTTGTGTTGACGCAGTTCAATTCGGCTTCGCTGAACCAGCACATTAAAAATACGTATCATTTTAGCCACTTCAGTACGGCATTCGTAGATATTTTAGCGGCTGAGCAAACGCCCGAAAATCCAACGTGGTTTCAGGGAACAGCCGATGCAGTGCGCCAGTGCATGCAGCATTTTATGAACCATGATTTTGATTATGCTTTGATTTTGTCGGGTGACCAATTGTACCAGATGGATTTTAACCACATGATTGAAGCGCACCATAATAGCGGCGCCGATATTTCGATTGCAACATTGCCGGTTAATGCGAAAGACGCACCGGAATTCGGGATTTTGAAAACCAATTCAGAGAATTTCATTACGTCATTTATCGAAAAACCACACCAGAGTTTGCTTCAGGACTGGACATCGGAAGTGAGTGATGAAATGAAAGAAGACGGGAAAATTTACCTGGCTTCGATGGGAATTTACATTTTCAACCGCGATTTGTTGGTCGAATTGATGCAGAATCAGGAAACGAAAGATTTCGGGAAAGAAATTATTCCGCAAGCCATTGGAAACAAACGCATTTTGAGTTACCAATATGAAGGTTATTGGACTGATATCGGAAACATCGATTCGTTTTTTGAAGCCAATTTAGGATTGACAGACGAAATCCCGAAATTCAATTTATTTGACAATTCAAGTAAGATTTATACCAGGGCGCGGGTTTTGCCGCCGTCGAAAATTGCTGGAACTTCATCATTTGACCGTTCTGTAGTCGCGGAAGGCTGCATTATCGATTCGGCTAAAATCGAGCATTCGGTTGTTGGGATCAGAAGCAGAGTTGGAAAAGGCTCTTCTATTTCAAACTCATATTTAATGGGAAATGACTTTTATCAGAACCTTGAAGAAATTAGCAGCAATTATACAAATCACGTCATAAATATCGGGATTGGCGAACGCTGCAACATCAATTACACGATTGTTGACAAGAATTGCCGCATTGGAAACGACGTGCAGCTTTTGGGCGGAAAACATCTTGAAGATACCAACACACCTTTATATACGGTTAAAGACGGAATTATCGTGGTAAAAAAAGGCGCGGTTTTGCCTGATGGATTTACGGTGGGCTAATTTGCAATTTTAAGATTTACGACAAAGTTTGTGAAACACGGAGTTGAAATTTTAAACCATTAAAATTAAGGTCTTGCGCTTAATGGACTTAATGCCCTTAATGGTAAAAAAAAACACTCTTTTTATAGAGTGCTTTTTTTTTAATTTTAATATTCAGATTTTAGGTTCACATAAATCGTAAATAAAATTTATAATTCAGAAAGAATATAATTCTGGATCAGCGCGGTTTCATCATCTGTAATCCTGGCTTTTTTTTGCATGCGTTTGATGATCGAAGGCCATTGATCGGCACGGAAAGCATTTGACGGATACAGTTTATGACAACTCGCACAGTACTTTTCAGTCAGCGATTTTCCTTCTTCAAGCGCCGAAACTACGGCTTCATTTGGAGCATTGGTCTCAACGATTTTTGGCGGAACCTGCACCGGATCGGGCTGCATGGCTGTAACGGCAACTTTTGGAGAACACGAATAGATGACGGCAGCCAATACCAAAGTGCTCATGATTCTGAATTTCATATAAATTATTTTACGTCCATTAACTCTACATCGAAAATCAATGTGGCGTTTGGTGGAATTATGCCACCAGCGCCTTGTGCCCCGTAACCTAAATGCGATGGGATTACGAAACGCGCTTTATCGCCAACTTGCAATAAAGCAATTCCTTCGTCCCAGCCTTCGATTACATTTCCGCGTCCGAGTGGAAATTCGATTGGTTTTTTTCTGGTGTAAGACGAATCGAATACTTTTCCGTTTGGCAGCGAACCTGAATAATGTACGGAAACTGTTTTGCCATCTTCAGCTTTTTTACCATTTCCTTTTTGGATCATTTGGTAACGCAAACCGCTTTCAGTTCTTTCGAAACCGGCTGCAAGTTTGTCCATTTCTGCTTCAGCTAAAGCTTTTTGAGCCGCTTCACGTTTGGTACGTGAACCTTCGAATGTACGGAAGGCTTCAACGGCATTCCACTTTTCAGCTTCTTCGCCTACACGGATGATTTCTACGGTTTCCATAGTGTCACCTTGAGCGATTGCATCTACAACGTCTTGTCCTTCGACTACATTTCCGAAAACGGTATGTTTCTGATCGAGCCAAGGCGTTGCGATGTGCGTGATGAAAAATTGTGATCCGTTGCTTCCAGGACCGGAATTCGCCATTGACAAAACGCCAGGCGTATCGTGGTTTAGGTCTGGGTGAAATTCATCTTCGAATTTGTAACCCGGTCCACCGGTTCCTGTTCCTTGTGGATCGCCGCCCTGAATCATAAAATCGGGAATCACACGGTGAAATTTTAATCCGTTGAAGAATGGCTCTCCTTGTGGTTTTGCTTTGTTTTCGAGGTTTCCTTCGGCAAGTGCGACAAAGTTCCCTACGGTTCCCGGTGTTTTATCGTGGGTGAGTTTTACCAAAATCGCTCCTTTTGGAGTGTTGAATTTGGCGTATATTCCGTTTTCCATGGTTTTATTTTTTTAATTTGAGGAACAAAATTACGATTTTTTTTTGCCACGAATTGCACGAACAGGCACGAATTTTTAGCCCCGATTGCAGCGGAAATCCTTTTATGGAATGCAATGAAGTAAAAGATTGCAGTGGAAAGCGGGAAATAGCTCCTGAAAAAACTTAAGAACTTTGTAACTTTGCCGCTTTCAAAACCATCATGAGAATAGACATTATTACCATTTTACCTGAATTGCTGCGGAGTCCGTTTGAGGCTTCGATTATGAAACGCGCCATTGACAAGGGAATTGTTGAAGTGCATTTTCACAATTTGCGCGATTATACGACGAACAGGCAAAAAAGTGTGGATGATTATCAGTTTGGCGGCGGCGCAGGAATGGTGATGATGATTCAGCCGATTGACGATTGCATTGCAAAACTCAAAAGCGAGCGCGACTATGACGAGATCATTTATATGTCGCCCGACGGGGAAACTTTGAACCAGAAAATGGCCAATACGATGTCGATGCTCGAAAACATTATCATTTTGTGCGGACATTATAAAGGTGTAGACCAACGCGTGCGCGACCATTTTATTACGAAGGAAATTTCGATTGGCGATTATGTTTTGAGCGGCGGCGAACTCGGCGCTTTGGTGTTGTCTGATGCTTTGATTAGATTGATTCCGGGTGTTTTGAGCGATGAAACCTCTGCCCTGACCGACAGTTTCCAGGACAATTTATTATCCGGCCCAATTTATACGCGCCCGGCAGAATACAAAGGCTGGAAAGTTCCCGATGTTTTGACCAGCGGCCATGCGGCGAAAATTGAAAAATGGAGAGAAGATATGGCTTATGAGCATACGAAAAATCGCCGCCCAGATTTGCTTGAGTAACCTACAGTGGAAAGTCAAAAGTCAAAAGCTTAAAAAACAGCCGTTTAAATATTAAAAAACTTTCAACTTTCGACTTGTAACTTTCGACTTTTTATCTATCTTTGCGCCCACATTAGACCAACCTCTGGCGAAGTTCGCGAATGTTGCTCCGATTTAAAACCATAATTAAAAAAATTATCATGGCAGATTTAATGAAATTCGTTAACGACGAATTGGTTACAAGAAAAGATTTCCCTGTATTTGGAGCCGGAGACACGATCACTGTGTACTACGAAATTAAAGAGGGTGAAAAAACAAGAACACAGTTCTTCAAAGGAGTTGTCATCCAAAGAAGAGGTTCTGGTGCAACTGAAACTTTTACAATCCGTAAAATGTCTGGTGCAATTGGTGTTGAGCGTATCTTCCCAGTGCATTTGCCAGCTTTGCAGAAAGTGGAGATCAACAAAAAAGGTAGTGTTCGCAGAGCTCGTATTTTCTACTTCAGAGAACTTACCGGTAAAAAAGCGAAAATTAAAGATAAAAGACGATAATCAATTATCAACGATTTTTAAAATCCCGTTCTATTCATTTAGAGCGGGATTTTTTTTGATTTTGACAGATTTCGAATCGAATTTTACGAATTGCTCAGAAATTTGAATTCTAATTGCCATATTGCTAAATCAAACGATTTCGTTCTTATTTTAACGGAAAGAAACAACCTACTTTTATTATATTTGTAACCCTTACAACAAACAAGAATAACAAACTTCTACATAATGTCAAAAGCAAAGATTTTTTATACGATTACGGACGAAGCGCCGATGTTAGCCACGCATTCTTTTTTACCCATTGTCAAAGCCTTTACTGCACCTGCCGGAATTTCGGTCGAAACCCGCGACATTTCGCTCGCCGGAAGGATGATTTCAACTTTTGCAGAGTTTCTTACCGACGACCAGAAAATCAACGACGATTTGGCGGAACTCGGAAAACTCGCGACTACGCCTGAAGCGAATATTATTAAGTTGCCGAATATCTCCGCTTCGGTTCCGCAGTTGAAAGAAGCGATTGCCGAATTGCAGCGACTCGGTTACAAAATTCCTGAGTTCCAGGAAAATCCACAAACGGACGAAGAAAAAGCAATCAAAGCAAAATTTGCCAAAGTGTTGGGATCGGCTGTAAATCCTGTGCTTCGTGAAGGGAACTCCGACAGGCGTGCCCCGAAAGCGGTGAAAAACTACGCCAGAAAACATCCGCACAGCATGGGCGCATGGAGTGCCGATTCGAAAACCCACGTTTCAAGCATGAGCGAAGGCGATTTCTACGGAAGTGAAAAATCGATCGTGGTTCCCGAAGCAAATACCTTTAAAATCGAGTTTACGTCAAACGACGGAACTTCTAAAATATTAAAAGACAACGCGCCCTTATTGGCTGGCGAAGTAATTGACAGCGCGGTTTTAAGCGTGAATTCGTTAAAAAAATTCATTGCAGCCCAAATTTCAGATGCGAAATCCAAAGGCGTTTTATTTTCGGTGCATTTGAAAGCGACGATGATGAAAGTCTCCGATCCGATTATTTTCGGGGCCATCGTTGATGTTTTCTTTGCTGATGTTTTCGAAAAATATGCTGATTTGTTTAAAGAACTCGGCGTCAATACCAAAAACGGTTTCGGCGATGTGTATGCGAAAATTGCGGGCCATCCGAAACAAGGGGAAATTGAAACTGCGATCAATGAAGTCTACGCAAACAGCCCGGCCGTTGCGATGGTCAATTCTGATAAAGGAATTACGAATCTCCACGTGCCTTCTGATGTGATTGTGGATGCTTCTATGCCGGCAATGATACGTACTTCGGGCCAAATGTGGAATAAGGAAGGAAAAGGACAAGATACAAAAGCGATCATTCCGGACCGTTCTTATGCCGGCGTCTATGTTGCCACGATCGATTTTTGCAAAAAACACGGCGCATTCGACCCAACAACCATGGGAAGCGTTCCAAACGTTGGTTTGATGGCGCAAGCTGCTGAAGAATATGGTTCGCACGACAAAACTTTCCAGATGGATGCCGACGGAATCGTGAAAGTGATCGGTTCAAAAGGCGAAACTTTAATGGAGCAAAAAGTTCAAAAAGGCGATATTTTCAGGATGTGTCAAGTGAAAGACGGCCCGATCCGCGACTGGGTAAAATTGGCCGTAAACCGCGCCAGATTGTCTAATACGCCAGCGATTTTCTGGCTTGATGAAAACCGCGCGCATGACAGAAACCTGATCGAAAAAGTCAATTTATATTTGAAAGACTACGATACCAACGGACTCGATATCCGAATTATGAATCCGATCGAGGCTACGAATTTTTCTCTCGAAAGAATCAAAGACGGCAAAGACACCATCTCGGTCACAGGAAATGTTTTGCGTGATTATTTAACCGATTTGTTTCCGATCCTGGAACTCGGAACTTCTGCAAAAATGCTGTCGATCGTTCCGTTAATGAACGGCGGCGGATTGTTTGAAACCGGAGCCGGAGGTTCTGCGCCAAAACACGTCGAGCAGTTTATTGAAGAAGGTTATTTACGTTGGGATTCTTTGGGCGAATTCCTGGCTTTGGGTGTTTCATTGGAACATTTAGGACAGACTTTAAAAAATTCTAAAGCATTGGTATTGTCTGAAACGTTGGATGCCGCAACTGAAAAATTCCTCGAAACCGATAAATCCCCAGCGAGAAAAGTAGGCGAAATCGATAACCGCGGTTCGCATTTTTACTTGGCTTTATACTGGGCACAAGCTTTGGCCGCTCAGGATAAAGATGCCGAATTGAAAGCAACTTTTACAGAAATTGCAAAAGAGCTTACCGAAAATGAAGCTAAAATCAATGAAGAATTGATTGGTGCTCAAGGCAAAAAGCAGGGAATCGGCGGGTATTACAAACCAGATTTCAAAAAAACTGATGAAGCCATGCGCCCAAGCGCTACACTAAATGCGGCTTTAGCTAAATTGGCATAAGACCATAATGACTATTTAAAAAGACGGCTGTAATTGGTCGTCTTTTTTATTTCTGAATAAAATTTAAAAATTTCTGAATAAATCTGATTTGAAAACGAGATGCTTCCTTTTACTGCTTTTAATTACTTCGTATTCTTACGGGCAACTCGGGTTTTGCACCGGGAGTAAAGGCGATCCCATTTTCTTCGAGAATTTTGGAAGCGGGAATGCATTCGGCCCCGCCCTTCCAGCTACTTATACTTCATATACTTTTGTTTCAGGCCTGCCAAACGATGGCCAATATACAATTTCAAACCGTACGAATCTGAACGCTGCCTGGCACAATGCGCCCGATCACACGCCGGATACGGAAACCAACGGAGCAAATGGCCGGTCGCTTGTTGTCAACGCAAGTTTTACTGCCGGAGAATTTTACAAACGAAGCGTAACGGGTCTTTGCATTAACACAACTTTTGAGTTTTCTGCCTGGCTGATGAATGTCTACAGTCCGTCTTTAGGAAGCTGCGCTGGAACCGGAATTCCTGTTGATGTGACTTTTGAGATTTGGGATGCGACCGAAACCACGCTTTTAAAAACTGGCAGTACCGGCGCTATCAATGGCAGTCCTACAGCATTGTGGCAACAATTCGGGCTGACATTTACAACTTTTCCCGGACAAACTTCGGTCGTATTGAAAATGAAAAATAACGGCGTCGGTGGTTGCGGAAATGACCTCGCGATCGACGACATTTCTTTTCGTTCCTGCGGAGATCCGGCTACCATCGCTTCTTCACTGAGCACTTCTCCAATTTTCGAAGCCTGTCTCGGAAATGTCCCGGCTATGATTCCGCTGAGCGTGGCAATTTCAAATGCTACTCCGCACGTATTTCAATGGCAGCAAAGTACCGATGGTACAAACTGGACAGATATTCCAGGGGAAATTAGCAGCAGTTATAACCTTCCTGGTCCGGGTTCTTCGCAATATGTCAGAGTCAAGATCGCGCAGGATGCCTCCAATTTATCGAATCCATATTGCTATACACTTTCTGATTATTACCACATTTTGATTTACAGGATTCCACCTGCGCCTGCCAGCAACGGCGATCGGCAGGTTTGCAGCAATGACTCCTTTGAATTATCAGTGATCGGAGCGGCAAATTGGTATGATGCGCCAGCCGGCGGAAATTTGCTTTTGGCGAATTCAGACACGTTTACGCCAACTGTGGCCGGCAGCTATTATGCTGAAGCTTCCCTTCCAAACATTTCCTGTGTAAGTGCAACAAGAACTGAAGTCAAGCTCTCCGTTTTTCCACAACCCATCGTTGGTCTGGATGTCGAAACTTCTTTCTGTGAAAACAAAACCGTTGATCTTGATGCCGGGATCAGCGGAGTTGATTATGTTTGGTCAACTACTGAAATTTCAAAGATTATTACAGTTCGAACTGCCGGAATCTACACCGTTACTGTTACTAAAGACGGCTGTTCAAACGTTCGGACATTTAGCGTCGTGCAAAAAAACACGCCTGTTATTTCTAATATTGATACAACAAACGGCATCATTACAATCGAGGTTACCCAACCCGGTGATTATGAATATTCGCTTGACGAAATCATGTACCAGGATTCCAATTTTTTTCCCAATGAAATTTCAGGGATTAAAACAGCGCATGTCAGGGAAAGAACTGGTTGCGGATTTGATTCGGAAGTCTTCTCATTAATCCGAATGCCCGAATATTTCACGCCAAACGGTGATGGTTATAACGACACTTTCGATGTTGCCGGATTGTCGTATTTTCCAAAAGCAACGATCTCAATTTTTAACCAATATGGGAAATTCCTCAAAATGCTTACCTCTGGAAATCCCGAATGGAACGGCACTTTAAATGGCAAACTTTTAGCTGCTGATGATTATTGGTACCGCGTCGACTTGGGCAACGGAAAAATATTTATCGGCCATTTTGCTTTGAAAAGATAGGAATTTGGGACTGTCAGAAATATCGGATAATTTTTACAAAAAGATCACATACGTTTGTAACATATTTTCCGTTTTAACGTCTGACGAACCAATCAATAGCAATCAAAACAAACATCGGATGCATCCAAAATTATCATTTTCGTTCTTTCTCATTTTTGTGTTTTTTTCGGCATTTTCGCAGGAAAAGTACACCCTAAGCGGAACAATCTCTGCCGCAAACAGCAATGAAACCCTCATTGGCGTAAACATCTACATCCCCGAAATCAAAGCGGCAACCACCACAAACGAATACGGATTTTATTCGATCACCATCCCTAAAGGAACGTATAAAGTCCAGATCAGTTCCCTCAGTTTTCAAACGATCGAGCAGACCGTTTCACTCGACAAAAACACCAAAATCAATTTCCCGCTTTCCTCGAATGAAGAGCAGCTTCAGGAGGTCGTAATTACCGACAACCGCACCGCTACGAATACTCGAAAAGCCGAAATGAGCGTCAACAAACTTTCCATTGCCGCAATCAAGAAAATGCCGGTCGTCATGGGCGAAGTCGACGTCCTGAAATCGATTTTATTGCTTCCCGGGGTGACAAATGCCGGTGAAGGCGCCTCCGGATTTAACGTTCGCGGTGGCGGCGCCGACCAGAATCTGATCCTTTTGGACGAAGCGATGATTTATAATTCTTCACACGTTTTCGGATTTTTCTCGGTCTTCAATCCCGATGCCATTAAAGATTTGAAATTGTATAAAGGCGGAATTCCGGCACGCTTTGGCGGAAGATCGGCATCGGTGCTTGACATTTACCAGAAAGATGGAAACAGCAAAGATTTTCATGTCAACGGTGGCATCGGATTAATTTCGAGCAGGCTTTTGGCCGAAGGCCCGATCGTAAAAGACAAAGGGTCCTTTTTAATTGGCGGGCGCACTTCTTACGCGCATTTGTTCCTAAAACTTTCCGACAATGACAACGTAGCGTATTTTTATGACCTGAATGCAAAGCTGAATTACAAGCTTAACGCGAACAATACATTATACCTTTCCGGATATTTTGGCCGTGACGTGTTTAGCCTTTCGGATCAATTCGAAAACACTTACGGGAATTCGACTTTGAATTTACGCTGGAACCATTTGTTCTCTGATAAGCTTTTTTCAAATTTATCATTGATTTATAGTGATTATTATTACGGTTTGGATCTCGACATCGTTGGGTTCAAATGGGATTCGGGAATCAAAAACTACAACCTGAAATACGATTTCAAGAATTATGTGTCCGATAATTTTAAGCTGAATTATGGAATCAATGCCATTTATTACGATTTTAATCCCGGAAAAATCCGCCCTTCAGATGAAAAATCCGGAATCATCGCCGACCAGCTCGAAAAGAAAAAAGCATTCGAACCGGCGCTTTATATCGACGCCGAACAGGATCTTTCCAAAAGCATTTCGCTGACTTACGGCATCCGTTACAGCATGTTTTACCGTTTGGGTGAAACCAATGTGAACATTTATGAAAATGACCAGGCCGTTGTCTTCAACCCGGAATTGCAGATTTATGAAAAAGCAAAACCCATCGGAACAAAATATTACGGCAAAAACAAAACAGTCGCCGATTACAACAATTTAGAGCCGCGCGCTACCATTGCTTATAAATTCAACGACAACCAATCGGTGAAAGCGAGTTACAACCGCATGGTGCAATATTTACAATTGATCACGAACACGTCTTCGCCTACTCCGCTTGACGTTTGGACACCAAGCGATAATTTCATTAAGCCGCAATTAACCGATCAGGTTGCGCTGGGTTATTTCAGGAATTTTAAGAATGAAGCTTATTCGCTTGAGGTCGAAACCTTCTACAAAAAAACAAAAAACAGGCTTGATTATATTGACGGTGCCGATTTGATTGCCAACCGCGCTTTGGAACAAATCATCCTGAATGGCCAGCTGCGTTCTTACGGACTTGAAGTCATGTTCAGAAAAAATGAAGGCAGGCTCAACGGCTGGATTTCTTACACTTTATCAAAATCGCAACAGCAAACACCGGGCAGAAATGCGACAGAAAGCGGCATCAATAACGGCGAATGGTACAGTTCAGGCTACGACAAAACGCACAATTTTGCGGTGACGGGTTCTTATAAATTTACGGACAAATGGAGTTTCGGAGGTAATTTTGCATTGCAAAGCGGCCAGCCAGTAACGTATCCTGACGGACAATATCAGTACCAGGGCATTACAGTTCCGAGTTTCGGGTTGCGCAACGGAAACAGGCTTCCGGCTTATCATCATTTGGATTTATCTGCAACCTATGTTCCAAAACCAACTAAGAAAAAAGGCTGGCAAAGCGAATGGGTTTTCAGCATTTATAATATTTACAACCGAAGCAATGCGGCTTCGATCAGCTTCCGTCAGAATGACGAAACCGGCGTAAATGAAGCGGTGAGGTTATCGATTTTCGGAATTGTGCCCGGAGTGAGTTACAACTTTAAATTTTAATCCGATGAAAATAAAATCTGATACAAACGGAAAATTATTCCAATTCAAAATAATCATGAAAAAATCATTTGCCTTACTCCTGCTCCTTTTTACAGCCGCTTTTTTTACAGGCTGTGAAGATGTTGTAAACGTCGATCTGGATGAAGCAGCACCAAGACTGGTTGTTGATGCCGCAATCAATTGGCAAAAAGGAACCGCCGGAAACGAGCAAAAAATCAAGCTTTCGACCAGCACTGGATATTACGACAGCAACATTCCAACGGTTTCCGGAGCGGTCGTCAACATCAAAAACAGTCTCGGAACGACCTTTGATTTTATCGAAACAGTGCCAAATTCGGGAGAATATATTTGCAGTACTTTTGTCCCACAAATTAATGAAACCTATACGCTGACTGTCATTTCAAACGGCCAGACACTCACGGCTACAGAAACCTTAAAACCAGTACCGCCAATCGATAAAATCGAACAGGAAACCAAACCGGGCTTTGGCGATGAAGGCGATGCGATTGAAGTAAAAGTTTATTTTACCGATAACGGATTTGCAAGGGATTTTTACATGCTGCGTTTCAAATCAAGCCGCAAAGCGATTCCTGAATTCAATATTGAAGATGACGAATTTTTTCAGGGCAACCAGGTTTTCGGATTGTACCGCGACAGCGATCTTGAACCCGGTGACAACCTCGATATTACGCTTTACGGCATTTCAGAACGATACGGCAATTACATGAATATCCTGCTCGGAATTGCAGATGGCGGCGGGCCATTTTCTGTTCCACCGGCGACTTTACGAAGCAATCTGGTAAACCAGACGAATTTCGATAATTATGTTTTTGGCTATTTTACTTTGTCAGAAACCGATCACGTGAATTATGCGATCGAATAATCTACTCTTTAAATAAAATAATGGTCGCTTTAAATCCAGTTGCAAGATTCCATTGATTCGAAGAAATCAATTGTCCTTTGTCGTCATAAACGGCAAATTGCGCTGTATTTGGCCCTGAAAATCCCTGGTTCAACGCTTCAAAATCAATGCGGTTAAAGCCTTTATCAAGATCAAGTAACAACGTTTTGTAACTGCTGTCAAGGTAAATTTCAGAAACTTTTACATGGTCATTCACAAGCACTTTGATCTTATCGCCATCGACTTCGCCAAAATCGCGGTACATGATGGTTACCGAGTTCGCTTTTGTTTTAAAATCACCCAAATATTGGTTTTTCCTGAAAACTGTAAAATTTTCACCCGTTTCTTTTTTGTTGAGTTTGTCAACGTAACGGTCATTGGGGTTTGCAAATTCGGTTGTTGAAGTTGACATATCTATCGGCTTGTTGCCAATGGCAGTACCAGAAGAAGTAGATGTTTTTGGTGCCGGATTGTAAACATTTGGTGCATAAATCGACGGCGACGACGGATTCATAGTTGTCGTATTTGGATTCCGCACCGCCGGGATGGCAGTATTGCTATTGATGAATTCACCTTGGGCAAATGCAGGCGAAGCAACAAAAATCAGACCCAGACATACAATCAATTTCATAGCAGTTCATTTGGCTTTCAATAATAAACGATAAAATTAAAGTTTTTAATCAGACCGCAATCACTTCTAACAAATTTTTCTGATTTGCCGCCGATTTGTATCTGAATATAATCCGTAAATCATTATTTTTAACCATTCAATCCATATAAATGTCCGACAAAATCAAGATCACCCAAACCAAGCTGTTATCCGACAATTGGTACATTCTCAATAAAGTCACTTACGAACTCGAAAAACCTGACGGAACGACCGAAACCCAAAGCCGTGAAGTCTACGACCGTGGAAACGGCGCTACGATCCTGCTCTACAACAAAGAAAATAAAACCGTAATTCTGACACGCCAATTGCGGATTCCGACGTATCTAAACGGCAACGAAACCGGAATGATGATCGAAACCTGCGCCGGTTTACTCGACAAAGACAATCCCGAAGACTGCATCCGACGCGAAACCGAAGAAGAAACCGGTTACAAAGTTTCAGATGTCGAAAAGGTTTTTGAAGTCTATATGTCGCCGGGCTCCGTGACCGAAATCATTTACTTTTTTATCGCGGCTTACACGAAAGACATGAAGGTTGATGAAGGCGGCGGTCTTGAAGAAGAGCAGGAAAATATCGAAGTGCTCGAACTGCCGTTTGAAAAAGCGGTCCAGATGATCAAAACAGGCGAAATTAAAGACGCCAAAACGATCATGCTGCTGCAATATGCACAAATCAACAACATTTTTTCGAGCTGATTTCCCAAATTCCGATTGTGTATCTTTGCGGCTGAAAGCAACGACATGAAAAAGGAAATTTCTGAGAAAACCAATCTGCATCCGCGAAATCCACACCGTTTTGGTTATGATTTTGAACGGCTGATTTCGGCTTATCCCGATCTTAAAACATTCGTTGCTGTCAACGCACACCAAATTGAAACCATTGATTTCAGCGATCCAAATGCGGTAAAAGCGCTCAATAAAGCGTTGCTGATTTCTGAATACGGAATCAACAACTGGGACATTCCTGAAAATTACCTTTGCCCGCCAATTCCAGGACGCGCCGATTACATTCACCACATCGCCGATCTGTTGGCTGCAGCCAATGACAATCAGATTCCCAAAGGAACAGAAACCTGCGGGCTCGACATCGGAACCGGCGCAAACGGCATTTACCCGATCATCGGGAATTCTATTTATGGCTGGATTTTCGTCGCTACCGATATTGATGAAAATGCGTTGAATAATTTTGTAAAAATCATCGAAGCAAATCCGAAACTGAATGAAGCAATTAGTTTGCAACAGCAAGTAAACCCGAGGTTTATTTTCAAGGACATCATTCTTCCGGAAGACAGATTTGCGTTTACGATCTGCAATCCGCCGTTTCATGCTTCGGCAGAAGAAGCTGCAAAAAGTACGCTTCGCAAAAACCAAAACCTTCATGGAAAGAAAACCGCAGCATTAAACTTTGGTGGACAAAATACCGAATTGTGGTGCGAAGGCGGCGAACTCGCTTTCATCACGCAAATGATTTACGAAAGCGCCAAATATCCGATGCAGGTGTTGTGGTTTACGACTTTGGTCTCAAAAGAATCGAATTTATCGAACATTCATAAGAGCTTAAACAAGGTCAACGCCGCCGAAATTAAAACGATTGACATGTCGCAAGGCCAGAAATCGAGCCGTTTCGTAGCTTGGACGTTTTTATCTGAAAGCCAGCGCAAAAGCTGGAAATTTTAGGTTTCGTTTAACCTTTTTTATAGCGCTTTCCTTTGTAACTTTGTGTTCCAAAACTTTTAACTTTTCAAATGAAATTTCAGGTTGTATCAGATTATCAGCCGAAAGGCGACCAGCCGCAGGCGATTGAAAAACTAGCTCAGGGCATCTTTGACGGTGAAAAATTCCAAACTTTATTGGGCGTTACCGGTTCCGGAAAAACGTTTACTGCGGCAAATGTGATTGAAAAAGTGCAGCGCCCGACTTTGGTATTGGCACACAATAAAACACTTGCAGCCCAATTGTACTCAGAGTTCAAACAGTTTTTTCCGAACAATGCCGTAGAATATTTTGTTTCGTATTACGATTATTACCAGCCCGAGGCTTTCATGCCAGTAACCGGCGTGTATATAGAAAAAGATCTTTCGATCAATGAAGAACTGGAGAAAATGCGTTTGAGCACGACTTCTTCGTTGCTTTCAGGCCGTCGCGACGTTTTGGTCGTAGCTTCGGTGTCGTGTTTGTACGGAATTGGAAATCCGGTTGAATTCCAGAAAAATGTGATTTCGATCAAGAAAGGACAAGTGATTTCGCGGACGAAATTGTTGCATCAATTGGTTCAGAGTTTGTATTCGAGAACCGAAGCCGATTTTACAGCCGGAACTTTCAGGATTAAAGGCGACACGGTAGAAGTATTTCCAAGTTATGGCGACGAACCGTTCCGAATCCACTTTTTCGGCGATGAAATTGAGGACATTGAAGCGTTTGATATCAAGACTTCTCTGGTCGTTGAAAAATACAATATCTTGAATATTTATCCGGCGAATATGTTTGTGACATCGCCAGATGTGTTGCAAAATGCGATTTGGGACATCCAGCAGGATTTGGTGAAACAGGTCGATTATTTTACAAGCATAGGCAAGCATTTGGAAGCAAAACGTCTTGAAGAACGGACGAATTTCGATCTCGAAATGATCCGTGAACTCGGTTATTGCTCCGGAATTGAAAATTATTCGCGTTACTTAGACCGAAGATTGCCCGGAACGCGTCCATTCTGCCTGCTTGATTATTTCCCAAAAGATTATTTAATGGTGGTTGATGAAAGCCACGTGACCTTGTCACAAGTCAGCGCGATGTATGGCGGTGATAGAAGCAGAAAAGAAAATCTGGTTGAATATGGTTTTAGATTGCCGGCTGCGATGGACAACCGTCCGTTGAAATTCGAGGAATTTGAAGGCATGCAAAACCAGGTGATTTATGTTTCGGCGACCCCGGCGGATTATGAATTGCAGAAAACTGACGGTATTTTTATTGAACAGATCATTCGTCCGACCGGACTTTTGGATCCGGTGATTGAAGTGCGCCCAAGCTTAAACCAGATTGACGATTTAATTGAAGAAATTCAACTGCGCGCTGAAATTGATGAACGCGTTTTAGTGACGACTCTGACAAAAAGAATGGCTGAAGAACTGGCAAAATATCTGGCAAAAGTGGGCATTCGCTGCCGCTACATTCACTCGGAAGTGGACACATTGGAACGGATCGAGATCATGCAGGATCTGCGAAAAGGGATTTTTGATGTACTGATTGGGGTAAATTTACTGCGTGAAGGCCTGGATTTACCTGAAGTTTCTCTTGTTGCGATTTTAGATGCCGACAAAGAAGGATTTTTGAGAAGCAACCGTTCGCTAACACAGACAATTGGGCGTGCGGCGAGAAACCTCAACGGAAAAGCGATTTTGTATGCCGACAAAATGACCGACAGCATGCAGCGCACGATTGACGAAACGAATTACAGAAGGACGAAGCAAATCAACCACAATACCGAAAATAATATTGTTCCGACCGCTTTAAACAAAAGCATCGAAAGCGCGTTTACGAAATATAAACTCGTTGATGAAGAACTGGGCGCGGCTGCGCTTAAAGCCGCTGCTGAACCGGATACCACTTATATGCCTAAAGACAAGATTGAAAAAATGATCCGCGAAAAAAGAAAGTCGATGGAAAAAGCAGCGAAAGATCTTGATTTTATGCAGGCGGCGAAACTTCGGGACGAAATTAAGTCTTTGCAGGAAAAAGTGTAGGGATTTACGATTTAAGAAGTACTATATACGATTTCTCAGCGGTCTGTAAATTGTATATAGCCTGATGGCGCGGATTTGCAATCCGTGCCTGTATATTTTCAAATATGCTTTTAATAAATTATAATCTTTTTGTGGTCACGAAATACAATTCCGCGCTATCGTTGACGCAAAAGGGTTAAAGTATTTACAAATGCCTAGCCCTGATAGCAGCGGAAATCCTTTTTTGTTTGATCTGGAGCGCAGCGGAATGTCAAACAAAAAAGATTGCAGCGGATAGCAGGAACATGCTCCTCAAAAAAAATCAATTGTGCTGTTCGTGGAAAACCTGTAATAAAAATTCCTGCCCAACCATGCCAGTTGGTGAATCTTTCATTGCTTTGAGGACGCGTTTGAGCGCAAATGGATTGAGTCCCATATTGACACCGATTTCGTGGATCGCGGTTTTTTCTTTTTCATGGATTTCGCCGTCAACATGCATTAACAAAGCCAAACGATAAAATTGCTGGATGCGCTGGGCTTCAGATTTGATGACTTCGGATGGCAATTCGGTGTGGAAAAGCTGGCTGAATTCATCCTTGGAGATGTAGAGTTCTTTGGCGACAATTTTGAGGAATTCATATTCGAGCTCATGCAACCGCCCATCGACGATCGAGAATGCGATCATTTCACAAAGCAGGCTTATTTTTTGTTCACGGGTCGTCATGGATTGAATTTTTGCTAAAATAAAAAAAGCCCCTGATTTTTCAAGGGCTTTTGATTTATAAAATCAATTATTTTTTGATCACTTTGAATACTTCGGAATGGTTTTCAACCTCAACTTTTATTAGGTAAATTCCTGCTGCCAATTGGGAGAAATAGAGTTTTGCCTCAGGTGCGTTAATTGTTTGGCTTTTCATAACCTGCCCCATAAGGTTGCTGATCTCGATTTTTGAAATGTTTCCTTTGTAAGATATATAGAGGACATCTGTAATTGGATTTGGGTATAATTTGAACGCGTCAGCACTAAAACCTTCCGTTTTCAAACAACCTCCTAAACTTACCGTAACTGCAAGGCTCGGACTTTCGCAATTGCCAAAACTTTGTACCGCATAGTATGTAGTTCCGGATACCAGCGGCGTAAATGGATCCAATAATATCCCCGCACCTGAAGCTTCGCTATACCATGATATATTTTCCCCGGTTACACGAAGTTCATGCAACGTTTGTGCATTGCAAAAGGTTTGGTTTGCTTCTCCAGTTGGCGCAGGAGGCGTAGTTGAAACCATTACTGTAACCGCAGTTTCAGCAGTACAATTTCCATTGGTTGCAACGGCAAAAAAAGTAGTCGTTTGGTCGAGTATCGCAGTTTCATATTGGCTTCCTGTTGCGAGCACGCTTCCAACGCCGCCCGGAGCAGCATACCATTTAATCGTTCCGGCTGTGGCTGTAGCAGATAAAGTTGTTGCACTGGGACCACAAATGATCTGATCTGCCCCAGTGATATTCGGAACGGCATTGATTGCCGCAAAAACTGTGGTTCTTAGAGAAGTACAACTTCCATCGACAGCCTGTACATAATAAGTCCTGCTGATGCTTATTGATGGGGTGTTGAATGTATTTCCGGTTCCGATTGGCGTTCCTCCTGCTGAAACATCATACCAGTTTAAAGTTGGCGTGTTGGATGTTGCGCCAAGCGTGACACTTCCTGCCCCACAGCGATTGCCCGGTGTGATTCCTGTGATCAATGGCGCGCCTACCGTTGCAAGCACTTCAACCCTTTCAGAAGTACAGTTTCCATTTTTTGCTGAGACATAGAAAGTCGTGGTTTCGCTTAAAGCCCCGGTTGAGAATGTAGCTCCGGTTCCTAAGGAATTTCCGCCAGAAGCCGAATTGTACCAACTCAACGTTCCCGCGCTCGCCGTTGCACCGAGTAGAACTGCTCCAATGCCGCATCTGTTTCCAGGTGTGGTTGTTAGTATCGATGGCATGGTATTTACTGTTACTGTCACTGCCAAACGTGTAGTTGATTCACAAGTGACAGTTTGTGAGGCGTAATATATGGTTCCATTTGCCAATGCTGTTTCAGGAGCCAAAGCCGTTCCGCCAATTGCTCCTGCATACCATTTAATTTCGGTTCCGGTTGCAGTGAGGTTTGATACTGTTGCGCCCGTACAAAAGATTTGTGCCACATCGCCTGTAGGTGCTGTTGTGGTACATGGTTCTACCAATGTCATAAAATTTATGCTTGATGGCCAGATGCTTTGTGAATTGGGAATGGCATTTGTCCGGATCGCATCCGATGCATTGTAAAAATTTATTTTTAAACTGGCAGCAGACATGATATTGCTAGTCGCTACAACCGCCAATAAAATGATCTGTAGGGTAATTTTTTTTTTCATAAGTTGTGGTTTGTTTTTTGGCCGACAGAAATTCATTGGATGTAAATGACTGATTTTCAAAATTGTTTTGGTTTGAAGGTTTAAAAATAGCATTCTTTCTTTCATTCCTCACAAAAACATTATATTTTTTTAAACAACACCGTGTATTGGCATCTGGCAGGCTTAATAAAAATCCGATGAGCAAAATCAATACCTGATTCATTCAAACGTTTAAGATGCTTATATTTGAAGTGTTAAACTGAAACCGCGTTTTTATGACCCGATATTCCCTTTATTTATTGTTAGCTGTCTTTTGTATGAAAGCAAATGCACAGGAAAGTACCGCTTCTAAACAGGTGTCGACTTTTACGATTGATGCGCCACAACTCCACTCCACCAAAAAGATCTGGGTGTACCTGCCTAAAAACTACAAGGCTTCTGCCAAAAAATATCCGGTGATTTACATGCACGACGCGCAGAATTTATTCGATGCAAAAACGTCTTTCGTTGGCGAATGGAATGTAGACGAAAGCCTCGACAGCCTCAACGCACAGGTAATTGTTATCGGAATTGAACACGGAAACGACAAAAGGATTGACGAACTTACGCCTTACAAAAATGCCAAATACGGCGGCGGAAATGCAGACGCTTATCTTGAGTTTATTGTCAAAACACTGAAGCCTGAAGTCGATAAAAAATACCGTACGAAAACAAATGCAAATAACACTGCCATCATGGGAAGCTCGCTTGGCGGATTGGTTTCTTATTATGCCGCTTTAAAATATCCTGAAGTTTTCGGAAAAGCAGGCGTTTTCTCACCCTCTTTTTGGTTTAGTGACGAAATCTACAAACTCACAGAAAACACGAAGAAAATCAAAACCAAAATCTATTTCCTCTGCGGTGACAATGAAGATGCCGAAATGATTCCAGATATGAAAAAAACAGAAAAGCTTCTCGATGAAAAAAGATGCTACTGCCTGCACCTTACAAAAGAAACGATCGTAAAGGGCGGACAGCATAATGAGAAATTATGGCGCGAGCATTTTGTAAATGCGTACCTTTGCCTTTTTTAATTGACCATTCAACGATTTGCCTTTTGCCTAAAATATAAAAACATAAAAAATGGACAACAACGATATATTTAAAAAACTACGCGTCGCACTTCAGTTGCGTGACGAACAAATCCTTGAAATTCTGCAATTGGTCGATTTCAGGATTTCGCCAGCCGAGCTTGGCGCTTTTTTTAGAAAACAAGACCATCCAAATTATATGGAATGCGGCGACCAGGTGTTGCGTAATTTCCTGAATGGATTGGTCATTCACTTGCGTGGAACCAAAGAAAATCCGAAAAATGCCATGGACGTGATTTCCGAAAACAACAAGAACGTACAGGCTAGTGCGCCACGCTTCCCGAAAGACCAGCCTATCAAAAACACTTTTCCAAAACCCAAACCCGCAGGCACAAAACCTTTTAAGAAGCAAGCGCCAAAAAAACCGGCACCAAAAATAGAAGTTGTCGAGCGAGTGAAATTCAACAACGGCAAAAACAAGAAATAAAAAATCCCGGCAATTGTCCGGGATTTTTTATAGTATCAAAATTGTTCAGGATTTAAAAAATAAACCCGAAAACTTATCGGTATACTTTCGGATGAATGCCAAGCGGTACAATCCTGCCGCACTCATAATGTACAGCGCTGCTTTCGTTGGAAAAATGTATCTCGGCTCCATGTAAATGAGTCCGTGGAAAATCAGCAAAGCAACAATAACACCCCAGAATACCCAGTAATTGATCAGGTTTTTCTGTTTGAAAAGAAAAATCGCAGCACCTATCATGATTAAAATATTGACCAGGTTAATGATCAGGATAAAGATGTAGAAACCCGTTGCCCCTTGTAGCGGGCCCATTTTGAACTTTTCAGGTCGCAGGCTGTTGATGTAGTACAAATGCCCATATACGCACTTTATGACAAATTGCCTGGCCAGCAAAAAAGGATGCTGCAGTGCATCATTAATAAGAAAATCCCTATATACTTCGTTATGCGAACGGCCTGTTGCCTTTGATTCTGCAGACAAATCGCGCGCGCTCTGAATCCAGTCCTGGTAATCTTTGCTATCCGACCTGATGTCGTTCTCCCAATACCTGATATCGGTTGGTTCGTTCCTGAACTGAAACCTTCCCTGATGCGCCACATAATAAAAATAATACTGTTGGTCAACGTCGGTTTTATTAGCGGTAATCGCTTTCGACATTTCCAAAACCCCAAAAGCAATCAGCCCGGTACAAAAAAAAGATACCAGCATTTGCTTTCCGTATTTTGCGAAAAATGCTTTGTTGCGAAACCACGCATAAAAAACGATCACTACGCCCAAAAGCAGAATCAACATCGCGTTTGGCCTGTTTAGGATCAGGAAGCCCATTCCTGCAATAAGCCACAACCAGCCGCTTTTTGATTCGGGTTTGTAAAACGCAACCGACCATCCGTACAACAGCATCGCCAGGGAGAAAAAAGCCGGCGGCTCGCCACTGATCCCGAGCGAGTAATAGCAATGCATCGGAAAGATAAAAAACAACAGCATGCTCAGCACGGCGATCTCCTTTGAAAAAAAAGCTGTAGCCGCCCTAAAAATAAGCAGCATGCTCAACGTAATGACGATCGAGGTAAAAATCACGCCGTAATTCCAAAGCTGGTCGTCGGTTGCATCCGAAGGTGCGAAAAGATAAACGGCTGCATAAAAAAATACCGGGCCGGGCGCTTTTGAAATCATGACTTCTTTATAAGGCATGTCACCTTTTAAATACAGCGCGAGGTTTTTCCCTTCTATATGAAATGTTGCATCTCCAAAAGGCTTTACTTTAAATGGCAGATTGGCTACTGCAAACATTAGCAAAGACGAAATCACTACAATAAAAAGGTCGATTCTTTTAAATGAGAGTGTGGTGGTATTCATAGGTCGGCGGGTGAAATTTGCCGCTAAAATAATCAAAATATAATGAACGCTGTTTTGCTTTTTATTTATATTTGACGGTCAAAACAATGCTTCAACTACAAATACACTTATTCCAAACTTCAAAAACAAAAATATGGCTACAATCAATCCTTACCTGACTTTTAACGGAAATTGCGAAAAAGCATTTCTTTTTTACCAATCGGTTTTCGGTGGCGAAATTCCGTATATGGGCCGTTTTATCGACATGCCGCCTATGGATGGTAAAACGATTAATCCTGAAGATGCCGAAAAGATCATGCATGTGAACCTTCCGATCAGCAAAGAAACGACACTTTATGGTAGCGATGCCACAACAGAATTCGGTGGAACCGTCACTGCCGGAAATAATTTTTCGATTACGGTAAATGTAGAAAGCAAGGAAGAAGCGGATAAAATTTTCAACGGACTTTCGGCTGGTGCCAATGTAAATATGCCGCTACACCAGTCTTTTTGGGGCGCTTATTTCGGAATGCTGACCGATCAGTTCGGAATCAACTGGATGGTAAATTATGACGCACCGGGAGAACATTTGTCGTAATCACCCACGAAAATTGTTTTCGTTACACTTCTAAATCCTGATCATTTGGGTTAACTTTATCACATACAAATCATTAAAAAATAAGATTATGATAAAGCAACTCTGGATTAATTTGCCTGTAAAAAATGTCAGTGCATCGAAAGTATTTTTTACCAAACTCGGATTCACATTCAATTCCGGGCACGGCGATTCTGAAACTTCTGCCTGCCTGATCATTGACGAAAAGAAAACCGCCATCATGCTTTTTGAAGAAAGCCAATTAAAGGAATTTCTGATGAATGCCGTGACCGACACCAAAACCAGCAACGAAGTCATGATTTCTTTTAGCGCGGAAAGCAAAGAGCAAATTGATGAAATGGCCAAGAAAGCCGAAGATGCCGGTGCGAGCGTATTCTCAAAACCAGCCGACATACAGGGCTGGATGTACGGATTTGCTTTCGCAGATCTCGATGGCCACCGCTGGAACATGCTGTATATGGACATGGCGAAAATGCCGAAATAATTAATAATGAACAATTGACAATGCTATTACGGCAATCTGCATCATTATCAATTATCCATTGTCAATTAATACATTTCTTATGAAAATAAAAATAGCCCTCACTGCTTTCCTGTTGATTATGGCAAAAAACGCAACTGCTCAAGATTGGGCAAACCTGAATCGTTTTAAAAACGAAAACACTGAATTGGCAGCTAAAGGCGTTGTGAAAAAAGGCGTCGTATTCATGGGTAACTCGATTACGGAAGGCTGGCTCAAAGCCGATCCTGATTTTTTCAGGTCAAATGCATACGTCAATCGCGGCATCGGCGGACAAACTACTCCGCAAATGCTGTTGCGCTTTCGCGCTGATGTGATCAATCTAAAACCCACAGCAGTCGTCATTTTAGCGGGAACGAATGATATTGCCGGGAATACCGGGCCATCAACGCTCGAAATGATCACGGACAATATCGCCTCTATGGCAGAACTGGCTCAGGCCAATGGCATCAAAGTCATTTTATGTGCCGTGCTTCCCGCATTCAATTATCCGTGGAAACCCGGCCTTGAACCTGCACAAAAAATTGTCAGTTTAAATGAGATGATCAAAAGTTACGCAAAGCAACATCGTCTGCAATACATCGATTATCATTCGGCGATGAAAGACGAACGCAACGGACTCAAAAAAGAATTATCAGAAGACGGCGTACATCCGAACAAAACCGGATATGGCATCATGAAACCATTGGCTGAAAAAGCGATCGCAGCAACACTCAAGCAATAATTATGTCGGCACATTCTTATTCTTTAGAGATGAAATGGACGGGAAACCTCGGAACCGGAACTTCTCATTACCGCGCATACGAACGCAACCATACGATTTCATTCGAAAACAAACCCGATCTTCAGGCTTCTGCCGATCCTACTTTTCGCGGCGACCCGACAAAATACAATCCCGAAGAATTGCTGCTCGCAGCGTTATCCGGCTGCCACATGATGAGTTTTCTGCATGTTTGTGTGAATGCAGGCGTGATTGTGACCGCGTATGAAGACCACGCCACCGGATCGATGACTGTAAATCCTGACGGAAGCGGGCATTTCACAGAAGTCATTTTGAATCCGCGTGTAACGGTCGCCGAAGAATCAATGCGGCAAAATCTTGATAAATTGCATTCCAAAGCGAACAAACTCTGCTTCATTGCAAATTCCTGTAATTTTCCAATATTGCACAAGGCAACATCCAAAACAGAAACAATATAAAACAAAAAAATCCCGGTCGCTAAACCGGGATTTTTTACTCAATAAGTATCAGAAATAATTTTGAACACTATAACCAATACATTTTTATATTTTAATGAATTCGATAAGTTTCCACAACGAATGTCATTATTAATTATTCATTGTCAATTGTTAATTAACTCAAAGCTGCCTTCACCTGATCTGCCGCTTCCTGAAATTGTGTTGCAGATAAAATCGGCATTCCAGAGTTGTCGATCAGTTCTTTTGCAATTTCGGCATTCGTTCCCTGCAAACGAACGATGATCGGCACTTTAATGGCGTCGCCCATGTTTTTATAAGCATCAACAACACCTTGGGCCACTCTGTCGCAACGAACGATTCCTCCAAAAATATTGATCAGGATCGCTTTTACATTCGGGTCTTTCAAAATGATGCGGAAAGCCAGTTCCACACGTTTGGCATCAGCAGTTCCTCCTACGTCCAGGAAGTTTGCCGGCTCAAAACCTGCATATTTGATCAAATCCATCGTCGCCATCGCAAGTCCGGCACCGTTTACCATACAACCTACCGTTCCGTCAAGATCCACATAATTCAAACCAGCCGCTTTCGCTTCTACTTCAATTGGATTTTCTTCACGGATGTCGCGCATTTCTGCATATTTCGGGTGTCTGTACAAAGCGTTGTCATCCAAATTTACTTTGGCATCCACGGCGATAATTTTGTTGTCAGACGTCTTCAAAACCGGGTTGATCTCAAACATCGAAGCATCGCAACCAACGTAAGCATTGTACAAAGCCGGAACGAAAGCCGTCATTTCTTTAAACGCAGCGCCCGAAAGCCCTAAGTTAAAAGCAATTCTTCTTACCTGGAAAGCCTGCAAACCTGCGGCAGGATCGATTTCTTCCGTAAAGATTAAATGAGGTGTGTGCTCAGCAACTTCCTCGATATCCATTCCACCTTCAGTAGAATACATGATCATGTTGCGTCCTTTTCCACGGTTCAGTAAAACCGACATATAAAATTCAGATGTTTCGCTTTCCCCAGGATAATAAACATCCTCAGCAACCAAAACTTTGTGTACTTTTTTACCTTCAGCCGAAGTTTGTGGCGTGATCAACTGCATTCCAATGATCTGTTCTGCAATTTCTTCAACCTGTTGCAGGTTTTTCGCAAGCTTTACACCGCCGCCTTTTCCGCGTCCTCCGGCGTGAACCTGTGCTTTGATCACATGCCATCCTGTTCCGGTTTCAGCTGTTAATTGTTTAGCAGCAGCAACCGCTTCCTGTGGATTATTTGCCACATAGCCGCGCTGTACTTTTACGCCATAACTGGCCAATATCTCTTTTCCCTGGTATTCGTGTATATCCATAATGAAGTATTTGACTTTTTAAAAGTGCCACAAAAGTAACGAATTCGGATTAATCCATAAAGAGAAAATCGCATTAATTTCAGGCAAGTATTTTGATTTTTCAGGAGCTGGTTCCTGCTGTCTGCTGTATCTTTTGTTCCATTGCATTCCACAAAAGGATGCCGCTTCCATCAGGGCTATGGCATCATGTTTCAAAATGGAATTTGATCTAACGACAATATTTAAACTTCAACCTGGAAATTATTAAATATTCAATCTCCTTTAAAAATTTTGTCAAATCGATATAAATCACAAATTCTTATGAATTGTTTTGGAAGTGCGCCTTTCGAATAATAGTTTTGTGTAAAATCTTAAAAAATGCAACCCAAAGAATTAGTCCAGTTAGCAGAGCAGTTTGGCAGTCCTTTATACGTTTACGACGCCGACAAAATCAAATTCCAGTACAACCGTTTAACAAGCGCTTTCTCAAAGGTGAAGCAACTGCGCGTGAATTATGCGGTCAAGGCATTGTCGAATGTAGCGGTTCTGCAATTGCTAAAATCAATGGGCTCGGGTTTGGACACGGTTTCGATCCAGGAAGTCCAGCTTGGCTTGCACGCAGGTTTTCCACTTGAAAAAATCATTTATACACCAAACGGAGTGTCTTTTGAAGAAATTGAAGAAGTCGCCACACTCGGCGTTCAGATCAATATTGACAACCTTTCGGTACTCGAGCATTTCGGCACCAAACACCCGAAAGTGCCGGTTTGCATCCGCATCAATCCGCACGTCATGGCAGGTGGGAATACGAATATTTCTGTTGGCCACATCGACAGCAAATTCGGGATTTCGATCCATCAGTTGCCGCATCTGCTCCGGATTGTTGAAAATACAGGCATGCACATCAACGGCATCCACATGCATACAGGTTCTGATATTCTGGATATTGAAGTCTTTTTATACGCAGCAGAAATCCTTTTCGACACCGCAAAACATTTCAAAGAACTGGATTTTCTGGATTTTGGAAGCGGATTTAAAGTACCCTACAAAAAAGACGACATCGAAACCGACATTGAAGAACTCGGTAAAAAACTTTCTAAACGTTTTAATGCGTTTGAAAAAGAATACGGCCGCGAACTCACATTGGCCTTTGAGCCCGGAAAATTCCTCGTCAGCGAATCCGGATTTTTCCTTGCAAAAGTCAATGTTGTGAAGCAAACGACCTCAACCGTTTTTGCCGGGATCGACAGCGGTTTCAACCATTTGATCCGCCCCATGTTTTACGGTTCGCAGCACCATATAGAAAATATTTCGAACCCAAAGGGTAAAGAACGTTTTTACTCGGTTGTAGGTTATATCTGTGAAACCGATACCTTTGCAAACAACCGCAAAATTGCCGAAATAAAAGAAGGTGATTTGTTGTGTTTCAGGAACGCCGGTGCGTATTGTTTTTCGATGGCGTCAAATTACAATTCGCGTTACAAACCCGCAGAAGTGCTGTGGATTGACGGAAAAGGCATACTCATCCGCGAACGCGAAACGTTTGAAGATTTATTGAAGAATCAGGTAATGATAGAATTGTGATTGTTTAATCTGTCCAAATTGTATTTCCGTTATTGATCAAAGTTTGCTTGTCAATAATTCCCTGGCCTGTAGGCGGTGCTGGTGTACTTTGGGTAATAGACAAACGATTCCCTGAAGTTACCTGAAGGTGTAACATCTTGTCTAGCAAATAATTCACCTGCGAACTTGGAAAAAGATTGCCATAGACATCTATGTTATTTACAGTGTTAAGATACCCTGTATAAAGAGGAATTGACAGATTGGTCAAACTGATATTCCCTACAATAAAAAAAGAGCTTACACTTTTAAATTTAGGAAAATTAATTAATGTGAGTACACTGTTACTATCTATGGACAGCTGTCCTGAGATTTCAAACTCTGGTAAATTTAAGTTTTGCAATCCGGTGTCGGATATCCTGAAACTACCACAATTTTTGAAAGCCTGGAGTGACAAAGTGACAAGATTTGGGCTTCCTAATATATCAAAATTTCCAATATCTCTCACTACAGGCATTTCAATGAATACCAAAGATGCGTTATATGAAATGGAAACAGTGCCGTTTCCTGAAGCCAATCCGTAAACTGCTTGCTCGTAAACCGGCATCGAAACTGATTGTAAGGAGTTATTGGTCCTGATGGAAATTGTCGAAGAGGTTTTCAGTGACGGAAACGTGAGATGCTGCAAGGACCCATTATTCATTAAGATTGTAGTATCATATACTTTTTGCAAAGCATCAAAGTTTAAAGTATTCAACGATGCATTTCCTGAAATTTCAATGTCTTTGTAAACAAATTTCAATTGTCCTAAATTTAGAGTATTTAATGCCCCATTGTTAATTACTTTTAGCGTAAGTAAGTTATCTATCGTACTCAAATCCAACGTGGTCAATTCAGTCGTATTCAAAACATAAATATTTTCTGTATTTGGGCCAAATTCTTTTGACAATCGTTCCCTCGCCTGCGTGTCAGTAATGTCTCCTGTAAGGTAAATTGTAGACTTTCCTTGTGGCTTACTATTTTCTGCATACAGCGCAAATGGTACACTCAACAACTCGCTTGTTCCCGCGATTGAATAATTTGAACCGCCATTCGGATCGGTTTCTGTCTTTACGAAAAAGGGAGCATTTGCCCAATTGATCGCATTAAATGCGCCGGTTTGAGGAGATCCGCCTCCAATTTCAATTGACATCAATCCATTGACATTCGTAGTAACCAGATGCGTTTCTGCATATACGACCGCACCCGAAACCGATCCACTAAGGATACTGATGCGCACGCCAACAGGCACGTTTGCCACTAAGCTTCCCGACGCATTTCTGACAACTGCCTGATAGCTCATTTTTTGTGGTGCTTGTGCAAAGGCATTGGCAAATGCGAAAAACATCAGTACTAAAGCGAGCTTAAAGATTTTTTTCATGCGTTATTTTTTTAGGATTTTAAAAGTTTTTATGGTGCTTTTCTGATCTGAAATGGCCAGCAGGTAAATTCCCGGCTGTAAATTTTCCATTGGAACAGCTGTTTGCAAACTGTTTATTATGGATTTTTTAATAATGATCCGACCATTGATATCATACAATTCGAATTGTAAATCTTCTCTTAGAGATGCCATTTCAATCTGCAATTGACCGGCGGTCGGATTTGGATATGCGGTGATTGCAATCGCAGCAGGAACAAAATCTTCAAATCCCAAAACCATAATTTCAAAAGGCTGCTGCAATCCTTCGATAATGTTTTTATCCGAGCTGTCCAATTGATGGTAGCCGATCTGCCCGATCGAATAAGCCACTGACCCGCTCCCGCCAACAGCATTTCCACCAGCAGCGACAACATTTTCCTGTGCTTGGATCACAATTGAAACAAATGAAAGCAATATTGATAGTTTGTATTTCATGCGCTTAAAATTAATCAAAATCCGTGTAAATGAAAGTTTTAAAGCACCAAAGAAAAAATAAAACTAAATCTTGTTAGGCATTTTAAAATAATAAACTCTTAACACATTTCCTTCGGATGTTTTTTATCTTTGAATTCCTTTTAAAAACTTAAATTTCAAATGAACAGAAGAAAGTTTTTCCGCAACGGCTCACTCGCAGCCCTTGGTTCAGCCCTCATCAACCCTTTAGACGTTTTTGGAAAATCGCAGGATTTTGATCTGTCTGGCAGAAATAAAAAAGCCAAGAACATCATTTTCCTCGTCAGCGACGGCATGAGCACCGGAACATTGAATATGGCCGATTTGTTCCTGAACCGAAAATTCGGAAAAGGCAGCAACTGGATCCAATTGTATAAAGACAACCGCGTCTCGCGTGCTTTGATGGACACGGCTTCTGCAAGCTCGATCGTCACCGATTCGTCGGCAGGAAGCTCTTCGTGGGGCGGCGGCGTTCGTGTTCCGAATGGTTCGCTGAACGTTGGTGCCAACGGAGAAACGTATCTTCCGATTCTGCAAAAATTTAAAAAAGCCGGAAAAATGGCGGGTTGCGTGACGACCGTTCCGATCACACATGCCACTCCGGCCGGATTCTGCGTCAACAGCAAAAGCCGAAACAGCCAGGAAGACATCGCGGCGCAATACCTCGATTTGGGTTTTGACATCATGATGGGCGGCGGAAACCAGTATTTTGCTTCGGATAAACGAAAAGACAAAAAAGACATGTATGCGGCCTATGCTTCTAAAGGCTATCAGGTAGTGAAAACGCGCGCAGAAATGATGGCAGCATCATTGGACAAACCTGTGATTGGTGTTTTTGCAGACGATGCTTTGCCGTATTATGTGGACAGAAACAACGATGCAGATTTAAAAAACAGCGTGCCTTCTCTTGCCGAAATGGCACAGAAAGCGATCGATCGGATGAAAAACAACCCCAAAGGATTTGTCCTTCAAATTGAAAGCGGAAAAGTCGACTGGGCGGCGCATGCAAATGACATCGGCGGATTGATCAACGACCAGATCGAGTTTGACGAAGCTATTAAAATCGCGATTGAATTTGCCGAAAAAGACAAAGAGACTTTGGTCATCATCACTACCGATCACGGAAACGCAAATCCGGGCATCATTTATGGAAAAGAGGCGAATGCGAATTTCGACAGCATCCAGAAATACACCAGAACAAACGAATGGATTTTAAATGCGATTCACGCCGATTCGTCGGTGGCACAGGTTCGTGAAATTATTGATGCTGCGAACGGCGGAACGATTTCAGAAGATGATGCAAGAGCGGTATTGTCCTATTATGACGGATTGCACAAAGAAGATGGCGGCTTGTACAATTACAAAAAACTGCCGTTTAAAGCATTTTCAGAGATGCAGAAAAAATCAAACTCAGTAGGCTGGATCAGCATGGACCATTCGGCTGATTATGTCGAATTGGCGATGTTTGGCCCAGGAAGTGAATTGTTGAAGCCTTTTGTAAAGAATACAGATTTGCATTACCTGATGTTGCAGGCTGCGGAAGTGGAGAATAAGTTTTGAGTTTTTTGAGTTCCAAAGTAGCAAAGTGAAATAAAAAAAAGCGTCCAACATACATTGAACGCTTTTTTTTATACATGATCTGAAAAACTTTATAACTCTGCTACTTTGCTACTTTGCTACTTCGCAACTCTATTTCAAAATAATGAATTCACAACGCCTGTTGATCGAATGCTCCTGCTCTGTACACGGTTTGGCATCACCACATTTGATTAGCGGCATTTCCTCGCCATAGCCTTTGGATTGCAGTCTTTTGCGTTGGATGCCGTTTTTAACAAGATAATCCAGTGTGGCGGCAGCCCTTTTATTGGACAAAATCATGTTGTACATATTCGATGCTCTCGAATCGGTATGCGCGCCAAGTTCGACTTCCATTTCAGGGTATTTTTTCAGCAGGTCTAGCAATACATTTAAAACGCTGGCGGCTTCGGGTTTGATATCCCATTTATTCAAATCGAAATAGATGTTTTCGAGGACGATTTGTACTTTTCCATCTTGTCGTCTGGTGATGATTTCTTCGGCATCGTCATAACATTCCATGAAGAGTTCGATCGTGTAACGCATTTTTCCGTCTTCATTCGTTGTAAATTCCTCGCTATGCGGAATGTAGAAATCGCGTGCCGCTTCGATGCGGTATTTCTTGTTTGGTTCGGTGTTAAAGGTATAATCGGCTGTGGCGCCAACAATCATCTGCCCTACAAGTTTGTCGTTTTCATCATATAAAGTAACCTGTGTTCCCGGCAGTAAAGCCTGTGTATTCTTATCTTTCACATCACCTTCAACGATGTATCGGTCTTCGTTTTCTTTGCGTGTAAAACTATACAGGTTATCGCCTCCTTTTCGGTTGGAGGCCAAATAACCGGTGTTCTTTTTTTCATCAACAACATACCCAAAATCGTCCATGTTGCTGTTGATCGTTTCACCAAGATTCAACGGTTTGGCAAAAACACCGCTGTAGGATTTGCTCATGAAAATATCAAGTCCGCCCATGCCTTGATGGCCGTCGGAAGCGAAATATAAAATCGTTCCGTCATCAGAAATAAAAGGGAATTGCTCGCGATGAATCGTATTGATCGTATTGCCCATGTTTTGCGGCGTTCCGAAAGTTCCGTCTTCATTCACATCCACAACATAAATATCAAATGACCCGATAGAACCGGGCATATCACTTGAAAAATACAGTTTTTTTCCGTCTTTGCTCAAAACCGGATGCTCTGTAGAATAAGTGTCGCTGCTGAAAGGAACAACGCTTACATTTTCCCATTTGCCATCTTTGAATTCGGCTTTAAAAATCTTGACACTGGCAAATTTGTCTTCTCCTACCGCAACTTTTTTATCACCTGTACGGTTAAAATACATGATCTTTCCGTCGCTGCTAAACGTCGCATTGCTTTCGTGTGTTTTGGTATTGATTTCTTTCGGAAATGGCTCGACTTTGACCAATTGCCCTTTGCTGTCGACTTCACCGCTGAACAAATCCAGATATGGCCTGTCGTTCCATCCATAAGCTTTGCTTTCACCATTCCGCAACGATGCAAATGCCACTTTATCTCCGTAAAATGAAATCCCGAAATCGCCATTTGAAGTATTTTTCGCCATCGGCTGGATGACATAATTATAAGGCACATTCGTATTTAAATTGGCTATGAATTTCACCGTGTTAACATTGTATTTCAAATACTGCCCCATGTAATCATCCGCCTTAGCGTAATCTGCGATGCCTAATAGTGCATGTGCATAACGGAAATACACTTCGGGTTTCAGGCTGTCTTTATACGTCAGGAACAGTTTTCCGTACACGCGCGTCGCGTCGATCATCTGCGAATTGTTGTAATAGGAATCGCCCAGGTTTTGCAGCACATTCTGGTTTTCCTTGACTTCTTCATACATTTTTGCCGCAGCGACATATTCCCTTTTTTCGAACAATGAATTCGCCTTTTTTTCACTGGCTTTCTGTCCGGACGCGACTCCGAAACAAAATATAAACAAGAGGTAAAAGCAATGTTTCATTTTCGTTTGTATTAAAAGAACCTTGGCGATTTGTCGTAGCCTTTTGATTTTAATCCTGAGAAATCAATATCGAACAGTAAAAATATTTCGTGTGTTCCGGAGTTGTATTTTCCGAGGTTTGACAGCGTATAATCGTAAGCGTATCCAATCCTTAAGCTTGGCGTTACATAAATATTGACCAATCCGCTGACAGAATCATCAAAACGATACCCAATCCCGCCTTCAATAAAATTATTGACCAGTACGTTTGCCGTAAGATCGAGCGCAATCGGAGCACCCGAAACGCCTTTGGCCATGAATGCCGGTTTGAATTTTAAGTTCGGATTCAGGTCGAATACATAACCTGCGGTCAGGAAATAATGCACATCTTCAACGCCGGTGGTCTGCAAGCCGTCTTTGCGGTCGAGGTGTTTTGTTTTCAACAGATTTGGTGCCGACAATCCGATGTAATAATGGTCGCTGAAGAAATACGTTCCAACGCCTACATTCGGAAAAGTCTTTGAAATATTCTGTGCGAATGCCGGATCGGCCGTTTCATCGGTATATTTAAATCCGCTGAAATCGGTGTTGAAAAGCGTTACGCCGCCTTTTAATCCGAAAGATATTTTTGTAGTTGGCGAAACCGGAACGACATACGCAAAATCGGCATAAATATTATTTTCATTGACGACATCCCCGATCGCATCGTTGACGAATGAAAGTCCGGCCTCAACCCTTTTCGCAATCGGCATGTGCGCGAAAACAGTCGCCGTTTTTGGCGCACCGACTGCTCCAACCCATTGCGTTCGGTACAAACCACCAACATTTAAAATGCCTTCATTGTCTGTTGCATAGCCAGGGTTGATCACGCTCATATTGTACATATAATGCGTAAACTGCGGATCCTGCTGTGCTTTTACCGATGAAAACAGTAAAAAGGCAGCGATAAAAAGTAAATATTTGGGATCTATTTTTTTCATTTCACTTATCTGCTTAAATAGATTCTGCCTTGTTTCGGATTCTTAATGCCGTCATTGAATTCGAGTATGTAAAAATACACTCCCGGCGGCAATGTTTTATCACCCATTTTCAGGCCGCCTTCGTTCGACGTTCCATCCCAATTTGGCGTATTTTTATTGCCTTTATATAATATATTTCCGTAGCGGTTGTAAATTTCGAGTTTAAAATTCGGATACAATTCAAACAACGCATTGATCACAAACTGGTCGTTGATGCCGTCGCCATTTGGAGAGAATCCGTCCGGGATAATCAAATCGTCACATTTGGTGAGATCTACTTCCACACGCAAACGCACGCTGCTTTCACAGCCAGAAGCCGTGTTGGAGGACGCATAATAAATGCCTCCGTTTACAAGCAGATCAGTATCGTTGTAAGCGGTTCCGTTCTCGGCAGCATTGTACCAGATTACCGGGTCCGGGCTTGAAATGTTCGCTGACAGATCGGCAACCGTCGGATTGTCTCTTAAACAGAATTCACCGCCGTCGCTGATGATGGTTGGCGTACCAGCCTCAGAAATCGTAAAAATTAAAGGATTAAAAGCAGTTCCTGTCGCGCCACACAATCCGTTGACAGAAGTCAGTTGAGCAATAATTAAAGTTTGCGTTCCGGGATTTGCAAATTCAGTTGCCGGAATCGTAAAACTTCCCGAACCGGATACAATAGTTACAGATACCGTTCCAGCTGATGCGTTTGCCCCTGACAATTGATAATTGATATTATAAACGCCATCTGCAAGTCCGGATGCGTTGGTAATAAATACTTCGTTGGAGAAATTCGCGCACGAAGCAGCTGCTGTTGCGGTTGCTCCGGTTGTATTCGGAACCGGGAATATTTGAAAAGAAGCGGTCGCATTTTCAGTCGCATTGCTGCAACCGGTAAGGCTGTTAATTCCTGAAATTGTCAAAGCATAAATACCAGCAGTCGGAAAAAATGAAGCCGGAAGCGTAAAACTTCCTACACCGCCGAGAATGTTTACTGCAGAAGTTACGGCGGTTGGCGGCGTTGCCGTTGGGAGGCTGATGTTGAAAATATAACTTCCGTCTGCCAGGCCCGTAGCGTTTGAAATGGCAACGGTTGTACTGCTTCCGAGGCATACATTGGCAATACTGAGATTTGTATTTTCAAGATTCGAAATTGGGAGTATCCTGAAATCTGCTGAAACATTGGTTAGTGCCATTACACAGGTTGTTGTGATATTTCCGATATTTGTAAATGCAATGGTGGTAAGCCCTAAATTCGGAATGTCGGCAGCGTTGATCACAAAAGTTCCCGTTCCTGAGGCTATGGTGATATTGATTGCTTCTTCGGCTAAAATATTTGTCCCTGATAAAATATAAGTCAATACATAGTCTGCGTCAGGCAATCCATTAAAAGTCACGATTGCATCGGATCCCGCACAAACCGGCATATTCACGGTAATATTTGCAGAAGTCAAGACCGGATTTGCCCTGACGGTGAAATTCACGATTTCAGAATCCGTTCCACAGGCATTTGTAATCTGGTATGTGAAAGTATAATTACCCGGAATCAGTGTATTCAGATTAACGATATTGTTCACGACAAGTCCGGCAGTATCAACCCAGTCGCCTCCTGTTTGGTAACTTCTGATCAAATTGAACAAATCGAGTGTACCCGATGCATTACAGAAATTTTGTGGCAAACCGATAAAAGCTCCCGCATCTGGAACTGAGCTAACAATCACCCTGACAACTGCCCTATCCGATTCACATGGAGAAACGCCACCTGTAACAGTATAAGTAAATTCATAAGTTCCTGCGCCAATGGTTGCATTGAAAATATTGCTGACTACATTACCGGTCGCATTGTTTGTCCAGATTCCACCCGCATCCTGAGTGCCATTCAATCCTGAAAATAAATTTACCGCATTGTTGGTGATACAGGCATTGATCAGAAGCGGCGCATTGAGTCCGCCTGCATTTGGCGAACGTGTGACATTGACGGTAACTGTTGCCGAATCCCTTTGGCAAAGCTCGCTTCCAACGGTATACGTATAAATTCCAGGCGCATCAATTTGCGGATTAAAAATACCTGAATTGCTTGCAAGTGTTGGTGTCCAGATGCCTCCGGTTTGTGGTGTTCCGTTTAAGAATGTGAATAAATCCACAGCGGGAAAATTGCTGCACAAAGCTGGTGCTATGCCTGGTTCTCCTGCATCCGGAATCGGGTTGATGGTTACCGTCACTGTTGCCGTATCATCGTCGCATGGTTGGCTCCCCGCGAAAGTATAAGTGTATATTCCGGCAGCATCTACAGCAGGATTGAAAACACCGGTTCCGCTGGCAAGTGCCGGTGACCAGGTTCCGCCAATTTGCGGTGTACCGTTTAAGTTTAAAAACAAATCCGCCGGAGCGCTATTGACACAGAAAGCGGCATTTCCGGGCAAACCTGCATCGGGACCTGGTGTAATTGAAATCGCCACCTGAGCTTGATCGTTCGGACATGGAAAAGTTCCTAAAACCGTATATGTGTAAATCTGAGCCACATCAACAGCAGGATTAAAAAAGCCAGTTCCGCTTGATAAAGCAGGCGACCAGGTTCCACCGGTTTGGGCATCCGGACCCAAAAGTACAAACAAATCGACTGGATCCTGATTCGAACAAAGTGTACGAATGACATCATTCCCGGCATTCGCCTGTGGTTTGATCGTAACGTTTACAATCGCTACAGCATTCGGGCAAGGTGCCGTTCCAAGTACAATGTATTGGTATTGTCCGGCCGGATCAATCGCAGGATTGAATATCCCGGTGCCACTTGCAAGCGCAGGCAGCCAGCTTCCACCGGTTTGTGCCGCAGTTCCTAAAAGCGAGAATAAATTAATCGGGTTGCTGTTGCTGCACATTTCAATACTCGTACTGTTTCCGGCAATTGGAGGCTGGGAAACCGTAATGGTTCTTGTTTCTGATAATGTCTGGCTGCAATTTAACGGAGCCGGCAGGGCGACATTGGTCAGAATAAAAGTGGTGTTCTCTGTATAACTTCCATCAATAAAATAGATTCCGGAAGCATTTAATGTTACCGTATGGGAGGTGCCATTTTGTGTATAAGTTACAATCGCGCCGGGTGTTCCGCTAATGGTTGCCCTTACGCTGCTTCCTGCACAAATTGATCCTGTCGGAATGAATAATGAAGCAGTCGGCAACGGAATTACATTTAAATCTGCAGGAATATTTAAAACATTAATACATGACGGCGTTCCTGTTGTAGTAACACTAATCAAAACGAAATGTACGGCTGTGGTAAAAGTTCCCGGAATATTAAAAATCCCGGAAGCATTTAAAGTCACTGTTTCTACTATGCTGTTTTGCGAATAAGTCACGATAGCATTTGGCGTTCCTGTGATCCTGACCGTTGCCGTTCCGCCGGAGCAAATCGTCGCTGGATCAATCACGATCGATGCAATTGGCAATGGAATAACCGTCAGATCTGCATTGCCAAAAATAGGCTGATTGCAACCTGGAGAACCTGTCGTGGCAGCACTTACCAATTCAAACCTAGTTGAAACCGTATATGGAATGGTGGTTGATCCATGACCTTCTCCGTCAAGCGGAATGGTCAGCGTATTGCCATTGGCAGTATAAGTAATTATGGCGTTTGGCGTACCGTTAAAAGTCAACGTCGCATTTTCATTGGCACAAATTACTAAAGGCAAAACAGACATCGTTGCTGTTGGCAAAGGCAATACCGTGATTGTAATTCTTTGCGTTAAAAGCTGTATGCAAACCGGAGTTGGAGGCGTTGAAATGCTTACAAGTACAAACTCGGTATCTTCTGTGTACGCTGCAGTTGGAACCGTATAAGTTCCGGTTGGGCTAAGCGTAATGGTGCGTGTGCTTCCGTTAACCGTATAAACGACCGTAGCATTTGGCGTTCCGGTAATGGTTACGGTTACATTTTGCCCTGAACAAATGGTATCTGCTGTTGCAGAAATACTCGCGGTTGGCAGCGGAATAACAGTTATCGTTGCAGACAATCCGGTTACCGGCTGTGAACATCCTGGACTGCCTGATGTAGTTACACTTATTGGAATGAATACCGTTGTGATTGCAAATGCCTGTGTAATCTCTGCAAAACCTGATGCATTTATTGTAATGGTATGGGAAACCCCATTTTCAGTATAGGTGACAATTGCTCCGGGCGTTCCGGTGATTCTGACCGTAGCTGTTGTTCCTGCGCAAATAGGGCTGGCGTCTGGGACGATACTAGTTACTGTTGGCAATGGCACCACATTCAATATCACGTGCTGGTCAATATTATTGGTGCAAAATGGAGCTAATGTAGAAGTGACGCTGACCACTATAAATTCAGTTTGGACCGTATAATTTGCAGCTGGCAATTGGTACACGCCATTTCCGTCCAGCCTGATGGTATGTGAAATTCCATTTTCGGTGTAAACTACATCGGCATTTGGCGTGCCTGTAATGTGTACAACCGAAGTTCCACCGGCACAAATGGTGTCTGCACTTAAAGAAATCGCCGCCGTTGGCAGTGTGCGTACATTAATATTTACCTGACGCCCGGTTAAAAGCTGTGTACAAGCCGGCAGTCCCGCTGTTGTCACACTGACAAGTACAAATACTGTATTTTCTGTATAAGACGCCGGCGGAACAATGTAAATTCCAGCGGCATTCAGCACTATCGTGCGCGAACTTCCGTTTATGGTGTAAACTACTGTTGCATTTGGTGTTCCGGTAATGGTTACAATGGCATTGCTTCCGAGGCAAATATCTGCAGCAACTACCGAAATATTTGCTATTGGGGGCGGAATCACAGTAACCGTAGCATTTTGCCCTATGATGGGTTGTGTACACGATGGCGGCCCAGCACTTGTTACACTTACAATAGCATAAGTGGTTGTGATTGTCGGATTGATATCAATAAATGCCGTTCCTGATGCATTTAAAACAATGGTGCGAATCGTCCCGTTTTCAGTATAAGTAACCGTTGCTCCGGGAGTTCCCGTAAATGTTACCTTTGTACTCCCGGCAGAACAAATCAATGGAATGCTGATCGAAACCGTAGCAGTCGGTAAAGGAAGTACATTGATTGTAAATGACTGTGTTAATATCTGGCTGCAGCTTGGCGTTCCCGTTGTTGCTACGCTGACCAATTTAATTTCAGTCACTGTTGTGTAAGTTCCAGGAATTGTTATTGATCCGCTGGCAGGAATTGTGACCATTCTGATCACGCCACCTACCGTATAAGTCACAATGGCATTTGGCGTTCCTGTGATAATAATATTTGAGTTTTCACCCGAGCAGATGTTCAGGTTCGAAATACTAAGAGCCGCCACCGGCAAAGGCAGGATGTTGATGGTAACCGTCGAAGTTACAGTCGGGCATACGCCAGAAGTAACAGTATAAGTAAAAACATACGGACTTCCAGCAGTGGTTAATGAGGCAATATTTACGGTTCCGAGATGTCCGTTTGTTGTAGCCAATGGGCCAGTCCATGTTCCAATCGTATGCGGAGTTCCGCCAAGCAGGTTAAACAAATTGAACGGTGGCGTTGACGGAACATCCGAAATACAAAGATTTCTCTGCCCATTTATCCCTGCATTATTTGGCTGTGTAAAAGCCACTGAAACACCAAGCCTGGTGGCACTTTCGCAAAGGTCATCCGAAGTAGCAGCGTAATAGGTTTGCCCTTCGATTAAAAGCGTTGTCGGACTTAATTCTACTCCCGAACTCGGACTCAAATACCAACGGATGTTACTCCCATTGGCAGTAAGATTGGCTACAGTCGGCGGCGGTTGAGCACAAAATTGCTGTGCCGTGTTTCCTGTTGGCGCAGGTAAAATCCTGACCAATACCAAAACAGAGCGCCTCGATGTTTCACAACCCGTAACCGGATTGATCTGGCTGGCATAATAAAGCGTATTATCGGTTAAAACCGTGGCCGGACTCAATGGCGAACCTCCGGTAGCAGCTGCATACCAACGTACCATATTCCCCACAACCTGTATGTCTGCAATCGTAGAACGGGCGCAAAATCCCTGTGTTCTTGGCTGCACGACAGGCGCAGAAACCACGCTGACGACAACTCTTTGGCGAATGCCGCAAGTTCCCGTATTGTCATCTGCAAAGTAATCTTCGCCATCAATGAGCGCAATCGAGTTTGACAAGGCCGTTGTTGAAGTGGCCGTATCATACCAAACGATACCGCTACCGTTATTGGTCGCAACAAGGCTCGCAATGGTCGGATAAGGGTTGTCACAGAAAGATTGTGTGGGATTTGAAACCGTTGGGCACTGCGCATGCGAAAATGTCAGGCACAGAAGAAAAGCCAGACAAAAAAAAGAGTGAAATATATTTTTTTTACTAAGAGTAATAATTCTCATACGCATCCCGAATTGACCAATTTAGAAATTTACAATCCCAACATCGTTAGGCATTTACAATAAAATTTCGACGTCATTTGCAACGATAATATTAACCAAATTAAATATGTTAATTTTTATGTTAACTTAATATTATGAACAAAATCATTAACAATTTTCAGCATTGCTATTTTGGGAAGAAAACATAAAAATCTGCAAATCAAACCTTAGAACCATAGATCACGAAAGTAGGGGTAACATGAAATACAAATGCACGGAAAATTGCTTTTTCGTGCAGTAAAAATAAAGAATTTTCTTCTAAAACAGTAGAAATTACAGGCAATTATTTATATCGGCAGGGCTTTGCTTTTTATGTGTGTGTATTAAACCCTAAAGCACAGCTTATTTCATATTTTTATCGACGTAATTGATAATGTTATAAACTACGATCACATCTTTCTGGTTGATGTAGAACTGCTTTCGGTTGTCCTGTTTTTTTCTGGTAATGATCGAGATTGTAAACGGAACGCCATTGTCATCTTTACAGCTAAACGGATAAATCAGATCATCGTCATTTTCAGTCTTGTCCTGATATTCCACAATATCATACAATTGCACTTCCTGCGAATATATGACAATCCTATTCTTATTGGTATCTAGTGAAATGACCATCGAACTGGGCTGCAATTCAGACCATTTTCCCCAATTTCCTTTTGCATCTTTTTCCAGTACGCTAAAGCCTGTAGTAAGAAATTTGTATGATTGAGAATATCCTTGCTGCAGGCCAAAAACCATCAGGAAAAGGAAAAACAATGTTCTAAGTTTCATATATGATGCGGTTTTAATTATATTTTGATGTTTGAAAGTTCGTTTTGGGCCAATTTAAATTCAGATATCACCGTATCGATAATTTCCTTAACGGATTTTACGTCATTGATTAATCCAGAAATTTGCCCGATCTCAAGTTCCCCTTCGATCAGATCACCTTCGAACATGCCGCGTTTGGCCCTTGCCCTTCCGAGCAAAATTTTCAGATCATCTGCCGACGGCGATTTCGTATACAATTCGATAATATCGTGGTAGAATTTATTTTTGATCAAACGCACCGGCGCAAGTTCTTTTAAGGTCACATGTGTCTCGCCTTCCTGCAAATCAACGATCGCCTGCTTGAAAGTATCGTGTGCCGAAGATTCTTCTGATGCTGCAAAACGACTGCCCATTTGCACGCCGTCTGCACCTAAAGCCATTGCTGCGAGCATGCCGCGCCCGGTTGCAATTCCGCCTGCGGCAATCAACGGAATGCTGATTTTTTCGCGAACCATCGGAATCAGCGTTAGTGTTGTCGTTTCTTCGCGCCCGTTGTGTCCGCCGGCTTCAAATCCTTCAGCAACAACAGCATCTACTCCGGCTTCCTGCGCTTTCAGGGCAAATTTGGAACTGCTCACAACATGAACGACCGTGATGCCGTTTTCTTTCAGATAAGCCGTCCACGTTTTCGGGTTTCCAGCTGAAGTAAAGACGATTTTTACGCTTTCTTCGACAATGATCCTCATAATCTCCTCGATGTTCGGATACAGCATTGGCACATTCACGCCGAAAGGCTTAGCAGTGGCATTTTTGCATTTTCGGATGTGGTCGCGCAACACTTCGGGATACATAGATCCGGCTCCGATAAGTCCCAAACCGCCGGCATTGCTGACCGCGCTTGCCAGTTTGTAGCCGCTGTTCCAGATCATTCCGCCCTGCACGATCGGATATTGGATATTAAAAAGCTGGGTGATTTTATTCATGAATTATTTCCTGATCAGTTTTCCTTTTTGAGTCGTTCCGTTGGATTCAATCTGGTATAAATAAATCCCGGATTTTAAATTTTCAACCCCTATTTCAGAAGATTGTGAAGTGATGTTTTTTTGTAAGATTTCCTGTCCCAAGGTGTTGTACAAGGTGATTTTTACGTTATCAAAACCCAACGGAAATGCAATACTTATCACACTTGCTACCGGATTCGGATAAACCAAAAATTGCCCTTCTGCAAATGACTGAATACCTAAGGTACTTTGCAAAGCGTCATAAAAATCCGGAATTCCGTATCCAATCTGATCGTTCGGACTGTTGTAAATACTAGCCGATTCTTTAACCAACTGCATGATTTCTTCATTGGTTTTTCCAGGCAATGCCTGCCACAAACTCGCAATCATTCCGGCCATAATCGGTCCTGAAAATGAAGTTCCGCTCGCTGTAGTAATATTCCCTGCAAGATTTGAAAGTACCGAAGCCTGGCCTTGAGCCGAAACATCAGGCTTTACCCGTCCGTCAGATGATGGGCCATACGAACTAAATGAAGCATAATTTCCCTGTGCATTTACCGCACCAATGGCAAGCGCATGCAAAGCATCTGCAGGCGTTGTGATGTAATGCCAAGGTTTGCTGCCTTCATTTCCTGCCGAAACCACGCAAATCATTCCGCGGCTGTATGCAATATCAAGTCCGCGTGCGATAAACGTAGTGGTTCCGTTCATATCGGCATACGTATGGCTGTAAGCGGTATTGTCAAAAACTGAATATCCCAGTGAGGTCGTAATAATATCAACACCCAAACGGTCTGCTTCTTCAGCGGCTTCTACCCAAAGCGATTCCTCAAGTGGGCCTTCATTATTGCCGTCTTCAGTGATAAACAAATAATAAGAAGCATCGGGTGCCGTTCCTACAAGCTGGCCTTCTACATAACCGCCCATTGTAGAAAGCACCATCGTTCCGTGGCTTAAACCAGCGTAGAAATTTTCATTTCTGTTGACATAATCGTATCCGCCAAGAATCTGGTTGTTGTCACGTAATCTGGCAAATGGAGCGACGGTGTTCACTGCCGGAAATCCGCCGTCCATCACGGCAATAATTTTTCCGGATCCGGTATAATTTTGCTGGTGCAACTGCACACCGTTGAGCATTTGGATCTGGTTTAACGAATTTCCGTAGTTAAAATCAGAAGCCGTTTCCATTGTTTTATTGACTTTATTGATGGTTTGCAGGGTGCGGTTTTTGGATGGTCCGTTGAGCGTTTTATCTGCAAAATCAACTTTTGTAACAAATGATAATGCCGCTAGTGCATTAATTTGGGATTGCGTTCCGCGGATGTGCAGCGCGTTCAGCCATTTGGATTTGGCCATGACCGAAATGCCGTCGGCTGCTTCAATCTGGTCGATGTAAGTTTGATAAACCGGGACATCTTTAAAGTCCAATGCGATATTTTGCGTGGCACGCCGATCCAATGACCTTTGTGTAAGCATCGTCAGCGGATTGTTTAAATATTGTTGGGAATCGGGTTTCGCATTTAAGTAAACCCACGCATCTTCGACTTGTGCAAATGTTGCGAATTGGATAAAAAACAGTGCAAGAAACGCAAGCTTTTTCATAATGAATAATTTACAGATTGTAAATCTATGAAATTACGCCCGAACCAACTAATTCATCATTCAAATACCAGGCAACAAATTGTCCTTCGGTAATGGCAGATTGCGGATTTTCAAATGCGACATACATGCCGTTTTCAAATTGGTGCAAAGTGGCTTTTTGCAATTCCTGGCGGTAACGGATTCTGGCCATGACTTTCATGGTTTCACCGCTTTTCAAAGTCATATCTGTACGAATCCAATGTACTTCAGACTTTTCTACAAACAATGCTTTTTTAAACAATCCCGGATGGCTGCTGCCTTGCCCGGTATAAATCGTATTGGTTTCGACATCGGTGGCAATGACAAATAGCGCTTCAGGTGTGCCGCCAACGTTTAATCCTTTTCGTTGCCCAACAGTAAAATAATGCGCGCCCTGGTGTTTCCCGACTTGTTTTCCCATTTCTGGCTTGTAGCCAATCGCCGACGCTTCAAAAGCCAAAGCTTCTTCGACAGAATCGTACGTTGGTTTCTCAGAATGGTAGATTTCCTGGGTTGAATTGATCTCGAAAATGAGGCCATCTTTGGGTTGCAATTTTTGCTGTAAAAATTCGGGCAGACGCACTTTCCCGATGAAACACAAGCCTTGCGAATCTTTTTTATCTGCAGTGACCAGTTCCATTTCTGCGGCAATCGCGCGCACTTCAGGCTTGGTCAGTTCGCCAATTGGGAACAAGGATTTTTCAAGTTGTTGCTGTGACAGTTGGCAAAGAAAATACGATTGGTCTTTGTTATTATCGCTTCCAGAAAGCAATTGGTAAACGGTTTTCCCGTCAACTTCAGTTTCTCCTTTGCGGCAATAATGTCCGGTTGCAACGTAATCGGCTCCGAGGCTTAGCGCAATTTTCATGAACACATCAAACTTGATCTCGCGGTTGCACAACACATCTGGATTTGGCGTTCTGCCTTTTTCATATTCGGCAAACATGTAATCTACAATCTTCTCTTTGTATTGTTCGCTGAGATCGACCGTTTGAAATGGAATCCCGAGTTTTTCTGCTACCAAAAGTGCATCATTGCTGTCTTCGAGCCACGGACATTCGTTTGAAATGGTGACCGAATCATCATGCCAGTTTTTCATAAAAAGCCCGATCACTTCGTAGCCCTGCTGCTGTAATAAATAAGCGGCAACACTCGAATCCACTCCGCCGGAAAGCCCTACGACAACACGTTTCATTTGGTATAATTTAAAGATTTAATTATTGAAAAGATTTAAAAAAATTTCAATGTGCAAAGGTATTATTTATTTTTCAGGTGAAAGTTAATGCAGTGGTAATTTTAAAGGTCGGATTTTAGAAGGATTTCGATTTTAGAAAACTGCCCTAGCCCTGATTGCTTCGCCAGTTCGCTTCGCTCGGGTGAAGCGGAAATCCTTTTTGAGTTTTTTCACCGAAAAAAGATTGCAGCGGATAGCAGGATTAGCTCCTAAAAAATTACATTTTCGGCTCGACTTTAGGTTTGTTTGGTTTTTTTCTGCCTTTGACCTTGTCCATATTGTCTTTGCTGACGAGTTTTCCTTCTTCGTAGAATTCCCATTTTCCGGTCTTTTTGCCATTGGTATAATTGCCTTTGGCGACTACATTTCCTAGCGGATCTTTATAAATTGCAGGGCCGTCAAACTGGCCGTTTTTATAATTTGATTGCTCTAAAATAATGCCTTTCTCGGTTATTTTTTTGTACGGACCGTTTTTAATTCCGTTGGTATAATTTGATTCTTCTGCGATATTTGCGCTTCTGTAAAAAACGGTGCGTTTGCCACTGAGTTTGCCGTTTTTATAATTTTCAATCGTCATGACCTGCGGCAGATCTTCGTGGTAATATTTCCATTCGCCTTCGGGCAGTTTGTTTACTTCCTTGCCTTCGCTGACTTTGTTGTTTTTCTGGTTGTAAAAAATCGTGTAGGCCGAATTGTCTTTGGAATTGAACTCACGCGTCGCAATCACCGATTTGGCTTTCGTATCATCGAAAAACTTAAACGTTCCGGTTTCTTTTCCGTGGTCGAATGTGCCTTCGTAGCGCGGCCTTTTCGATTCGGCATAAACCCCGCGCCACAATCCGTGCTTCAATCCTTTTTCGTCAGTTTTGTTGGTATCGGTTTGGGCGAATGCTGAAAAACTGGTAATCAGGGCAATTAAAATTCCGAAGTATTTCATGGATTTTTGTTTTTACTATAACCGTTTTTTGTGCGATTTATTTTGGCAAAATTACATATTAGTTGTGTTCAAAAAAAAAGCTCCTTTTAAATCAGGAGCTTTTGTTCTTATTTTTTAGGCATTTTGGCTTTTTGGGCTTCGGCCTGTTCCATCATTTCCTGCATTTTTTTCTGGAACTTGCTTTGCGTTTTTGGCTTCAGCTTGTTTTCCTGGATTTGTGCGTGGATTTTCTTTTCATCCACAACATAACGTTTGATGACAATCATAATTCCAATCGTAATTAAATTCGAAATGAAATTGTATAAACTCAGTCCGGAACCATAATTGTTGAAGAAAAACAACATCATTAGCGGTGAAATATAAATCATGATTTTCATGATCTTGCCCATATCCGGCATGCCTTCCTGTTGTGGAGCCGCCATTTGCTGGTCGCCTGTTGTCATTTTCATGTAAAAGAAAATCGCGATGGCTGCCAAAATTGGGAACAAACTGATGTGGTTTCCGTAGAACGGAATGTAGAACGGCAATTTTACCACCGCATCAAATGACGACAAATCATCTGCCCAAAGGAAGCCTTTTTGCCTCAGTTCGATTGCCGATGGGAAAAACTGGAACGACGCATACATAAACGGAATCTGGATCAAAGCCGGAATACAGCCTGCCATTGGATTCACGCCGGCTTTGTTGTAAAGCTTCATCGTTTCCTGCTGTTTTTTCATCGGGTCTTTGCTGAACTTTTCGTTCACTTCATTGATCTCCGGACGCAACACTTTCATCTTCGCCTGGGATAAGAATGATTTATACGTAATCGGCGACATGGCAATTTTGATGATGATCGTGAAGATGATGATCGCGATTCCGTAAGCGATGAACGAACTTAAAAATCCGAATAAAGGCACAAAAACGAATTTATTGATCCATCCGAAAATGCCCCAACCCAGCGGCACAATTCTGTCGATATTGCGGTCGTATTTCTTTAAGATCTTATAATCTGCCGGCCCGTAATACCAGTTCATTTTGTAATCAATCTCGCCATTTGTGAAGTCCAGCGGAACTTTAGCATTGAACTGTTTCGTAAATGTCGTATCGATTTTTTCGTCATTTACAAGGTTTTTCGAATGTAAGGTTACTTTGTCAAATGCTTTATGCGTCAATAAAATCGATGCGAAAAAGTGCTGCTTAAAAGCGATATACGTAACTTTATCTGCGGTTTCGGTTTTTTCTTTACTCAATCCGAGGTCGCTGTCTTTGCCGTCTTCATATTCGTATCTTAAATCTACATAACGGTTTTCATAGCTTACGCTCGGCTCGTTTCTGTAGGCTTTCAGATCCCAGTCCATTTCAAGCGGTTTCGAAGTATTTAAAACCTGGCTTAAATCCTGTGAACGCACGTCGAAATCGAGCATGTAATCGTTAGGCTTGAGCGTATATCGGTACTCTAAAAACTGGTTTACACCTGCTTTTAAACGCATCGTCAACACCTGATTTCCGGCAACTGTTGTCAGCGTTGGCTCAAAATACATATTTTTTGTATCAAGCGTGCGGTTGTCACGCGTTTGAAGTTTGATGTTCAGGTTTGCGTTGTTATTTTTGATCAGTTCGACCCATTCGCCCGAAGTTTTCTTGATGCGTTTGAAATCTTTCAGTTTGGCCTCAACAATATAACCGCCTTTATTGGAGATTTTAAGGCTGATCAGTTTATTTTCGATTGTCGTGAAATCGCTTTTCGCCGATGGAAGTGTTGCAGAATAAGCAAATCCGCCCAAAGTGCCTTGTAAGGCTTTGAGTTTTACAGAATCATTGGCGATGTCTTCGATTTTCGCAACCGTCAGCTCTTTGGCTGAAGCCGCATTGTCTGCCTTCGCTTCGCTGATTTTTAGTTGTTCTTTCTTGGCTTTTTCGAGGGCGATTTCTTTTTCAGACGGCTGGTTCTGGTACATGATCCAGATCAGGATTCCGAAAATTAAGATAAATCCGATAATCGAATTCAGGTCAAACTTTTTTTGTTCCATTGTCATTTTTGGGCTGCTTTCGCTTTCCGTTGTTAATTATTTCTTTTTTGACTGTACGGTCGCCGCCACAAAGCTCACGAAAAGCGGGTGCGGATTAGCAACGGTACTTTTATATTCGGGATGGTATTGCACACCGATGAAAAACGGATGGTTTTCCAGTTCGACGATCTCTACCAAACCGGTATCCGGATTGGTTCCGGAAGCTTTTAAACCGGCCGCTTCGAGTTGTTCCAGGTAATCTCCGTTGAACTCGTAACGGTGGCGGTGGCGCTCTAAAATTGAGGTTTGCCCATAAATTTCAGAAGCTAATGTATTTTCTTTAATGTCACATTTCCAGGCACCTAAACGCATCGTCCCGCCTTTGTCTGTGATTACTTTTTGCTCTTCCATTAAGTCGATGACCGCGTGTGCAGTTCCGGCATTCATTTCGGTCGAATTGGCATCTTTCAATCCCAAAACATTTCTTGAATATTCGATCACCGACATCTGCATGCCAAGGCAAATCCCAAAAAATGGAATGTTGTTTTCGCGTGCAAAACGAATCGCTTCGATTTTCCCTTCAATGCCGCGTTCTCCGAATCCTGGCGCCACTAAAATTCCGTCAAGGTCAAAAAGTTTGGCTTTTACATTATCCGAATCGATATATTCTGAATGTACAGAAACCACATTGACTTTCGTTTCATTTGCCGCTCCGGCGTGAATGAATGCTTCAAGGATCGATTTATACGAATCCTGCAATTCGACATATTTCCCGATCAGGCCGATGTTTACGACATGTTTTGGGTTTTTCAAATGCTGCAAAAAGATGTTCCAGTTTTTTAGATCCGGAGATGATTTTTTTGGCAGGTTTAATTTTTTCAATGCAACCACATCCAAACCTTCTTCAAGCATTAAATTCGGCACTTCATAAATCGTTGACGCATCGATCGACTGGATCACGGCTTCGCGTTTTACGTTGCAGAACAAGGCCAATTTATTGCGCAGTTCATCTGACAATTCGTGTTCGGTTCGGCACACTAAAATATCAGCTTTAATTCCGCTTTCCATCAACGTTTTAACCGAATGCTGTGTCGGTTTCGTTTTCAATTCTCCGGCTGCAGCCAAAAACGGCACGAGCGTTAAATGCACAACAATCCCGTTGCTTTCGCCGAGTTCCCAAACCAGCTGGCGAACTGATTCTATGTAAGGTAACGATTCGATATCGCCGACGGTTCCGCCAATTTCTGTGATCACGATGTCGTAATCGCCGGTATTGCCGAGCTGCTGCATGCGTTCTTTGATCTCATTGGTAATATGCGGCACGACCTGCACCGTTTTTCCAAGAAACTCGCCTCTTCGTTCTTTTTCAATCACCGAAAGGTAAACCCTTCCGGTCGTAACATTATTCGCCTGAGACGTTGGAACATTCAGGAATCTTTCATAATGGCCTAAATCCAAATCGGTTTCAGCGCCATCATCGGTTACGTAACATTCGCCGTGTTCGTACGGATTTAATGTTCCGGGATCGACGTTAATGTATGGGTCGAATTTCTGGATCGTCGTCCTGTAACCCCTGGCTTGTAATAATTTTGCCAATGACGCCGCGATTATCCCTTTTCCAAGAGAAGATGTCACACCGCCTGTAACAAAAATATATTTTGTCTGATTCATTTTGTTGTTGTTTGTTGTGTTGTTGTAGTTGCGTAAAAAACGTGGCAAAAATACGATTATTAATTGATAATGGATAATGGATAATGGACAATTATAGCATTGATCCGAAAAAACAAAATCACGCATAAAATTTCATTCGCCAATTGGCCCGTTTTCCAATTAAATCGGTTTCGGATATTGCTTTTTGATGTTTCGGATGAGTTCCTCAAGCCCGTTTAATTTAAGTTCATAAACGAGTTGCAGCTGCTGGCCGAGTTGGCCTTTAGGAAAACCTTTGTTGCTGTACCAAACGACATAATATTCGGGCAGGTCGATCAAATGCCAGCCTTCGTATTTACCGAAGGGCATTTTGGTATGCGCGAGTTTGATGAGGAGTTTTTGCTGGTCGTCCATGGTTTTAGTCAAAAGTTGGAAAGTCGGAAGTCATCCCGCAAATGCAAAGACTTTCGACATTTAGACTTTAGGTTGAAGTATTTTAATTCACTTGTTTTACAGACAGATCGTCCTGGTATTCTAAGATATAAATCCCTTTGTTTACGTAACCTGACGAATCTTTTTTAGCATATTCGAATTTACTTTCAACCTGTTCGGTTTTGTCTTCGGTCACTGAAGTTTCAAAGCTTTTTCCCTGTGACAAACGCAACATCGTATCGAAAGTAATATCAAATCCGCGTGTGGCGTACTGGCTTGGGAAAATCTTATTTTGCTTTTTGTAGTTATTTTCAAAAACAGTCGCTTCAGGAGAATTGTTTTCTCTTGTAAATGACGGATACAACATTTTCAAAATAGTTAATCTTTTAAGTGAAATCTCTTCAAAATCGAGTGTTTCGTTTGGTTCGATGATCGCCAATTGGATTTGAAAATCTGACATTGCGGCAAGCAAAGCATTGGTTGTACTCAGGATCATTCCGGTTTTTTCTGTATCCAAAATCACATAATTTATGTGGTCTTTGACCATTAACGATTTCATATTGTCGACATCCACAGCACCGACTTCGGTAATATTTACGAATTTTGAACCCGGATAATTTTTACTGATGAATTCTTTATTAGCGATTTTTTTCGGATCGCTAACAATGATGATGTTTCCGTTTTTCGACTTCATAAATTCGAACATCGCTGCTTTGGAACAATCCAACGGTGGCATCGCCTGGTATAAATTCGAATAAGGTTTTCCGATTTCTTTTGACAATGGAGAAATCACAGGCACATTGTTTTTCCCGACCAATTCGGCTACTTTTTCGATGTATTGCTGGTAAAATGGCCCGATGATCGCGTCGGCATTTGCAAGATTATTATTTTGTACCAATGCAGCGACATTCGATGATGTTTTGCTTTCTTCCGAATCGAGGATTTTCACGTCAATGTTAAGTCCGAGTGCTTTCGCAGAATCGATCGCCACCAAAGCACCCGAATAAAAATCGAGCGTCATATTAAGGAAGGCATCTTTTTTAAGTCGCATGCCAATTGTTTTCAAAGTGTCGCCCTGGATTTTTGTCGCATTGAACGGCAACATCAAAACCAATTGTTTTTTGTCCTGTACTTTTACAGATTTGGATAAATCGGCAACTTTTGCGTTTGGAGCACTTGAAGCATTTTTTTCAACAGGCTGCACCACAACCGAACCTTTTCCCGGAACTTTTAAGATCATCCCGGTTTTTACGCCTTCTTTTAAAGTCGGATTCAGTATCATCAATTCTTCTTCGGTAATGTCGAAAGTTTTGGCCAGGCTGAAAAGCGTTTCTTTCGGCTTCACTTCATAATTTGCAAATCCGCTGAAAGTTGTTTTTTTGACGGTTTCCGTTTTTGTAGTTTCAGGTTGTGAAACTTCATGCACAACAGGTTTTGGCTTTTCAACTGCAACATTAGAAGTTGCTTTTGGAGCCGTTCCTGAAATGAGCAATTTATATCCGACAGGCAAATTAGAAACGATTTCGGGATTTTTCTTTTCGAGTTCTGCAATGCTGATCTTGTATTTTTTGGCAATGCCGAATTTGGTTTCTTTCGGTTCCACAACATGATACGTATTTTTATCAGATGCCGGAGTTGGGGCTGTTTTCGTCTCAACAACGGTTGCTTTTACTGGAGCTTTGACTTCGGGAACTGTTGCCGGGGCAGATGAACTACCAGGAATTTTAACGGTTTGCCCTACTTTTAATCCGTCTTTTACAATGTCGGGATTGAGTTTTTTGAGTTCATCAACATCGACGTTATAAGTACGTGAAATGCTGTACAAAGTTTCTTTTGCTGCAGCCGTATGTGTTTTTCCCGAAACCGCAGTTTTTGAAGTAGCCGACGGAATCAAGATCACATCGTTTTCTTTAATGCCGCTTTGCGAATCAGGATTGAGTTTGTAAATATCAAAAGGCGTGACCTTATATTTTGTAGCGATTTGCGTAATCGTTTCCCCTTTTGCAACGGTATGCTTCACATAAGCCTGTGCAGATGCGATCGAAGTTAGCGAAAAAAAGAAAATGCAAAAAGTAAGAATCAGACGGTTCATTGTAATTTGTTTAGCAATATTGGCCTGCAAATGTAACGCTATTTTTTGTTTTTTGTTTTGGATGTGGACGCAATTTCATTGGCCGGAACGACATCTGACCCGATTGAAGATTCATTTTCACCAAGCACTCTTGTAGATGGAATTTTGATGACCTGCCCGATTTTGAGACCTTTAGTATTTAGTACATCATTGCTCATTTTGATTTCGGCAATAGAAATGCCATATTTTCTCGACAAACCAGATAGCGTTTCACCCGATTGGACGGTATGCTCCGTTTGGTTGTCGCGATCAATAACCGTCACACCAGTGGGCTGCTGTTGCTGGTTTTCATTTTCAGCAACAGCAGTTTCCGTCTGTGGTTCTTCTATGATTTGTTGTGCTTTTGTATTGTCTTTTATGGGCACGGGAATTTGCAACACCATGCCTTCGCTGATGCCGTTGACCGCAAATTTGTTGAGGCGGTAAATTTCCGTTGGATTGGCTAAATATTTCTTTGAGATCATCCGGACTGTTTCTCCGAGTTGTACCTGATGGCTTACTATGGTGACCGGAACCTCTTTATTTTTGGCTTGGCCCATACCGATCTGAAACACACAAACTACAAACAAAAACAGTACAATTCTTCTCATACTCCGAAATTTTTTAAGTTACTCCCATTCTATTGTCGCTGGTGGTTTTGAACTAATATCATAAACCACGCGGTTGACGCCTTTGACCTTATTGATAATGTCATTGGACACTTTCATTAAGAAATCGTATGGAAGATGCACCCAGTCAGCGGTCATTCCGTCGGTAGATTCAACGGCACGAAGCGCAACTACTTTTTCATAAGTACGCTCGTCGCCCATCACGCCTACACTGTTTACAGGCAGCAAAATAGCACCGGCCTGCCACACTTTGTCATACAATCCCCAGGATTTCAATCCGTCTATAAAAACGGCATCAACGTCCTGCAATATACGAACTTTTTCCAAAGTGATATCACCTAATATTCTGATACTCAATCCCGGACCTGGAAACGGGTGCCTGCCCAGCAATTCCGGGTCGATTCCCAGAGTTGCGCCTACCCTGCGAACTTCATCTTTGAACAACATCCGCAACGGTTCAACGATTTTTAGCTTCATAAAATCAGGTAAACCGCCCACATTATGATGCGATTTTATAGTTGCAGATGGTCCTTTTACAGATATCGATTCGATGACATCCGGATAAATCGTTCCCTGAGCAAGCCATTTTACATTTTCGAGCTGGTGTGCTTCATCATCAAACACTTCAATAAACGCTTTACCGATGGCTTTCCTTTTTTGTTCAGGATCGGATATGCCTTCTAGCGCCGCCATGAATTTATCGGTGGCGTCGACGCCTTTCACGTTTAAGCCCATGTCTTTATATTGGTGCAAAACGCTTTCAAACTCGTTTTTGCGCAACAATCCATTATTAACAAAAATGCAATATAAATTTTTGCCAATCGCCTGATGCAGCAAAACCGCGGCTACCGTTGAATCGACACCGCCCGAAAGTCCGAGGACGACTTTATCATTTTGTAATTTCTCTTTTAATTCGGCTACTTGCTCTTCAACAAAAGCATTTGGCGTGAAATTCTGTGGTACTTCAGCGATTTTCACCAGGAAATTTTCGAGGATTTGCTTGCCATCTGTCGAATGATATACTTCAGGGTGAAACTGGATCGCATACGTGGGTTCGCCTTCAATTTTATAAGCTGCATTTTCAACGTCGTGCGTGCTTGCGAGCCTGATTCCGTTTGCCGGAAGCGACTTGATCGTATCACTGTGCGACATCCAGACCTGGGAATTTTCGGCTACGCCAAAGAAAAAATCTTCTTCGTTTTTGACATACGATAAATTCGCACGGCCATATTCGCGGGTATTTGATGGAGCGACTTCACCGCCGCTGAAATGCGCGAGGTATTGCGCGCCGTAACACACTGCGAGCAAAGGCAATTTTCCGCGGATTTCCGATAGATCCGGATGCGGCGCGTCATCGGCACGGACCGAAAACGGGCTTCCGGAAAGGATTACGGCTTTATAACTTGATAAATCACCCGGAACGTGATTGTAAGGAAAGATTTCGCAGAAAATGTTGAGTTCGCGAACCCTTCGCGCAATAAGTTGTGTGTATTGCGATCCGAAGTCTAAAATAAGTACGTTGTGTTGCATCTGTAAAGTTTATAAACTTTTAAAAGTGTTGTTTGTGAGTTAGTTGCTTTTTTTATCCCGAAAAATAAAAGTGCAAATGTACAATTAAATGAGGAAAACCGAATGTAAAATTTATCATCCGTACCCGAAAACAATCTGCTTCGACATTGTGTATGGCGGTTTTAAAATTAAAAACAATTCTTGTTACCTTTACGAGCCATCAAAAGTCCATATTATGAAAAAAATCCAATTCCTGCTCCTTATTTTATTCTCGTTTTTTACAACTATTTCTTATGCCGCAAAAGTCGACACCTTGGATATTGCAAGTTCCACCATGGGAAAAACGTATAAAGCCGCAGTTGTTCTTCCCGAATCCTACGCGAAAAACAAAAAAAATTACCCAGTCATGTATTTGCTACACGGTGCTTACGGGCATTTCAGGGATTGGCTTTCGAGCACACCCGATAAAGAAACAGTGAAGAATTTAGCCGACAAATACAACCTGATCATTGTCATGCCAGAAGGCGAAACCTTTAGTTTTTACATTGACAGCCCCGTAAATAAAGGCAGCCAGTTTGAAACATATATCACTCAGGATGTCATTGGAAAAATAGATAAAACGTATCGCACCGTTGCCAATAAAAATGGCCGGGTGATCACTGGGCTTTCGATGGGCGGACATGGCGCTTTGTATCTATCGGCTAAGCATCCCGAATTATTTTGTGCAGCCGGAAGCATGAGCGGCGCGGTTGATATGGGAAGCATCCGAAATCCTGAATCGGCAGAACGCGTGAACAAATTGCTCGAACCTGTTTTCGGAACTACACCTGCTTCTCAGGAAGTTTTAGATTCAAATTCCGTGTTAAGAATGGTCGACAAAATTAAAAGCAATGGATTGCCCTTAATTATTGATTGCGGTGTAGATGATTTTCTGATCGAACCAAACCGCGAATTGCACCGAAGATTGGTTTATGCCAAAGTGCCGCACGATTACACCGAACGTCCGGGCGCGCATACCTGGGAATATTGGCAAAATTCAGTAGCATACCATATTTTGTTTTTTTCTAAAATTTTACAGAATAATGGCGTAGCGGTCAAATAAAAACCGTCGTTTCATACTTAATGAAACAATCTGCCGTTATCCACAGTATTGAAAAATCTATGTTCATAAAAAAAACTTTTAAATCTCAGGCTCTTTAAAAAATTGCGCATTTTTGTAAACTGACTTAATAAACGACAATACCTATGACCTTTTTGAATTTTGCATTACAGGCCGCTCCGGTTACCGACACGATCGCAAATGCTGCCGCCGCAGCCGCAACTACAGAAGTCAGCGTGACTGAAAACGTTTCTTATCTTGACTTTATCCTCAAGGGCGGAGTTATGATTTACCCACTGATCGTATTGCTTTTCTTTTGCATCTATGTGATTATCGAACGTTATTTATCAATTAAAAAAGCCACCAAAATGGACAGCAACATGGTCAATGATGTGAAGATCCAATTGCGTGCCGGCCGACTCGACAATGCGATCATGCTTGCCGGACGTGAAAATACCGCCGCCGGAAATATCTTAAAAAGCGGTGTATCAATCATTGGAAGACCAATCAGCGAAATCGAATCGGTGATGGAAAAAACGACCGATGTTGAAGTCGCACAAATGGAAAAAGGCCTTGGTTATCTGGGTTTGATTTCTGGTATTGCACCGATTTTGGGATTCATCGGAACCATTTCCGGGGTAATCAAAATTTTCCATACGATTTCAAACACAGGAAATCTGAATATCCAGACGATTTCAGGCGGTTTATACGAGAAAATGATCAGTAGCGGCGCCGGATTGGTTGTGGGCGTGATCGCTTACTGCGCCTACCATTTATTTAATATGCTGATTGACAATTTCGCTTTGAAAGTGCAGAAACAATCATTGGAAATCATCCACGTAATTCAAGATCCGCAAAATGGCAATTAGAAAAAACAGGCGCTTCCATCCCGAAATCCCGACGTCGTCACTCAGCGACATCATGTTCTTTTTGTTTTTGTTTTTTCTGATTATCTCGACTTTGGCCAATCCTAACGTGATCAAACTGACATTGCCGAAGGCGCAGACGAACGAAACCACAAACAAAGACCACATCAGCATTTCGGTTACCGAAGACAAGAAATATTACCTTAATAAAGAGGAAGTTCCGTTTGACCAACTCGAACAGGCTTTATATGACAAAACGACTGCCGCCAATGACAAAACCGTTGTGGTGCGCGTTCCTGCTGATAATAAAGTTCAGGATTTAGTCGATTTGATGCAAATGGGCGTGAAATTAAAGCTGAATTTTGTGATCGCAACTTCAAAATAGTTTAAGATGGTAAAAACCGTACTTTTAGTCACGCTCGGCGGCGGAATCGGAAGTGCTTTTCGCTATCTGACTACGGTTTTTGTCAATAAATATTATGCGTCAGCATTTCCACTGGCGACTTTCATAATCAACATTCTCGGCTGCTTTTTAATTGGTTTGCTAATGGGATTCTTCCAGAAAAATAACCTGCCCGATTCCAATTTGAAATGGCTGCTCGTTACCGGATTTTGTGGCGGCTATACTACTTTTTCCGCGTTCGGATTTGAAAATATTTCACTCCTGCAAAGCAATAACGGTGTAACAGCGATGCTTTACATCTGCACAAGCGTTATAACCGGCTTATTAGCAGTCTGGGGCGGACTCATTTTAGTGCGCTAAGAACTTGTTAAATTGTTCCCAGTTTCCCAAAAAAATGTAACTTCGCGTCCTATGACGAATGACGATATTCTGGCAATTAAGGAATTGCTTTCCACACCGAAGAAAATAGCGATAATCCCGCACCGCAGCCCAGACGGCGACGCCATGGGTTCTACACTTGCACTCTATCATTTTTTACTGAAAATGAACCAGTTACCAACAGTTGTCGCACCGAATGAGTTTCCTGGATTTTTAACCTGGATGCCCGGTTCTGAGAAGGTTTTAATTTTTGAAAAAGACCGCGCCAACAGTACGAAAGTGCTTCAGGAAGCAGAAATTGTTTTCGTATTGGATTTCAATGCGTTCCACCGTACGGGCGAAATGGAGCATGTTTTGAACAAGCTTACGACGATTTTTATCATGATCGACCATCATGAAAAACCTGATACTTTTGCAAAATACACGTATTCCGATACCGGATTTGGATCAACCTGCGAGATGATTTACAATTTCATCTGCCTGTTGGGCGAAAAATCGTTGATCGACCAAAAAATCGCAACCTGCATTTACACGGGAATTTTAACCGATTCTGGTTCGTTCCGATTTCCAAAAACAACAGGAACGACGCACCGGATCATTGCCGATTTGATCGATCTTGGTGTAAAAAATACTGAAATCCCAACTTTATTATTCGACAACAATTCATACGAAAGCCTGCAATTGCTCGGGCAAGCACTTCAAAACATGAAAGTCGTACCAGAATTGCATACGGCTTACATCGCGCTTTCCCAACAGGAACTCGACAAATACCATTATGTAAAAGGCGATACTGAAGGCATTGTCAATTACGGCCTTACGATCAAAGGCATTCACTTTGCCGCGATTTTCATCGAACATACAGATGAAAGAATTATTAAGATCTCATTCCGTTCCCAAGGCGGTTTTGACGTCAATAAATTTGCCCGAGAATATTTTAGCGGTGGCGGACATATCAACGCAGCAGGCGGTAAATCGAATCTTTCACTCGAGGAAACGGTTAAAAAATTCGAAAAAATCATCCACGAAATCACAATATAACCTACTATGAAACATTTCAAAAATTTATTAATATTGCTGCCTGCGCTTGCCATTGTGGCTTGTTCGCAGCAACAGGCACGCGAACCGATGTCGCAATCTTCGGGGACTTTTATGAAAGAATCTGTCGAGCGCAATAAAAAACTCATCGCCGGCGAAGAAGGGAAAATCGATTCGATCATTAAAAGCGAACCCAATTCAAAATACATCGCTTCGAATAAAGGCTATTGGTACAAATATGAAAATAAGATTACGAGCGATACACTGCGTCCAAAAAAAGGCGATGTAGCCAATTTCAATTACGAAGTGAAAGACCTGAACGGAAATGTGATTTATTCTGAATTGGAGCTTCGACCGCAAACCTATCATGTTGATAAAGAGCAAAAAATTATCATCGGACTGCGCCACGGAATCAAATTAATGCATAAGAATGAAGCGGTAACTTTTCTTTTTCCGTCGCATTTGGCGTATGGATATCACGGCGACAATAGAAGAATCGGGCACAACGAACCGTTGATTGTCACAGTGACCTTAACCGATTTCAAACCTGAAAACAAACTAACCACAGACTAATTTAAAATGAAAAGAAGCTTTTTTCTATTGTTGCTGACTTTTGCAACATTGATTTCCTGCAAGGAAGAACACAGCAATTTGCCCGACGGCTTATATGCTGAAATTGAAACCAACAAAGGCAATATCATTACCCAATTGGAATTTGAAAAAACACCGATTACCGTAGCCAATTTTGTTAGCCTTGCCGAAGGAAAAAACACATTTGTAAACGCGGAATATAAAGGCAAACCCTTTTTCGACGGACTCAAATGGCACCGCGTGATCAAGGATTTTATGATTCAGGGTGGCGATCCTTTAGGCAACGGATCGGGCGATACCGGTTATAAATTCAAAGATGAATTCACTGATTTAAAACATGACAAACCTGGCGTAATGTCAATGGCAAACGGCGGGCCAGGAACAAACAGCAGCCAGTTTTTTATTACGCATGTTCCAACACCGTGGCTTGATGGAAAGCACACGATTTTCGGTCATGTTGTTGAAGGAATGGATATCGTAAATAATATCGAACAGAATGACGGCATTCTTTCTGTAAAAATCATCCGCAAAGGTGATGCTGCGAAAAAATTCGACGCTGTAAAAATCTTTACCGATTTCTTTAAAAATGAAGCTGAAGCCCAAAAGAAACAGGCGATCACCGATGGGGAAAATAAAGCAAAATATGACGCCCAATATAAAGTTGTAAAAGAGCAAAGAGTGGCGTCAATTGCCGAATTACGCAAAACTGCAACCAAAACAAAAAGCGGGCTTGCCTATAAAATCATCAAAAAAGGAAGCGGTAAAAAACCGGCAGCCGGTGCACCAATTTACATTCATTATGCTGGTTTCCTTGAAGATGGAAGTTTGTTTGACACCAGTATCGAAAGTGTTGCCAAGATATTTGGGAAATTCGACCAAAGAAGAGCCGATGCACAGCAATACCTGCCAATTCCGTGGCAAGCTGGCAAAAAAGACGGCATGATCCCCGGATTTATCGAAGGCATCGAACAATTATCTTATGGCGATAAAGCGATCATATTCATCCCTTCGAATTTGGCTTATGGCGCTCAGGGCGCAGGTGGCGTAATTCCGCCAAATGCAAATATTGTATTTGAGATTGAGCTTTTTGAAAATCAAAACAATTAATAATTTCATGGATTGGTTTTAATCGAAATAGCCAAATTTATTAATTATTCATTATTAACTATTAATTAAAATATGGGGACTAAACCTGAAAATCCCTGCAATTGCGAAGTGAGTAAGGAGTTTTTTAATCAAAAAAAATGAAAATTAAAGTTATCGCTTTATTGTTTTTGGGAATGATGTCTGGATTTGCCCAAACGACCAAAAAACCGGCTTCTAAGAAAGTAGCGCCTATAGTCGGAACTAAAAAAGCAACGCCAAACACAGCGGCTTCAAATGAAGGTATTTTTGCAGAATTTGAAACTTCAAAAGGGAAAATTACCGTACAATTGGAATACAAAAAAGCACCGGTAACGGTTGGAAACTTTATCTCTTTGGCCGAAGGCACGAATACTTTTGTAAGCGATGCAAAGTTTAAGGGAAAACCTTTTTACGACGGATTGAAATTCCACCGTGTCATTAAAGATTTCATGATACAAGGCGGCGATCCGGCTGGAAATGGTTCTGGCGGACCGGGCTATGGCTTTAAAGACGAAATTGTCCCGGAATTTACATTTGATAAAGGCGGGATTTTGGCTATGGCCAATTCAGGCCCGGCTACAAACGGAAGTCAGTTTTTCATCACCCATAAAGACACACCTTGGTTGAATGGAAAACACACGATCTTTGGTTATGTGACTTCAGGTATGGACGTGGTGAATGCAATTGCTCAGGATGACGTCATCAAAAAACTTACAATCGTAAGAAAAGGTGCCGATGCGAAAAAATTCGACGCTGCAAAAACCTTTACCGATTATTACGCCAACAAAGCTGACGACGATAAAAAGCAACAAGCGGTTCAGGCTGAAGCCAGAAAAAAACAGGAAGAAGCTGCCGCTGAAGCCAAAAGGGTTTATGACGAGAAATATGCACCGGTAAAAGCAGACAAACTAAAATATCTAAACGGCTTGAAAGCGACTGCAACCACGGCCCCATCAGGATTGCAATACAAAGTCCTGAAACCAGGAAACGGAAAGAAAGCGGTTGACGGAACAAATTTCTATGTCCATTATGCCGGTTATCTTGAAGACGGAACTTTGTTTGACAGCAGCTATGAAGAAGTGGCAAAAGCCTATGGAAAATATGACGCAAACCGCGCGGCACAAAATGGATACCAGCCGTTTCCTTTCCAGGCAGGCAAAAAAGACGGCCTGATCCCTGGATTTCTTGAAGGCTTGAGCGACATGACTTTCGGTGAGAAAAAAGTATTGTTCATTCCGGCTGCATTGGGTTATGGAGAACGTGGCGCTGGTGGCGTCATTCCACCGAACGCAAACATCATTTTCGAAGTGGAAATGTTTGAAGCTTTGCCAACGCCTCCGGTTGGAGGACCAACATCTGACAAGAAAAAATAATAAAATCCATAATATACAAAAGGGCTAATTTTCGTTAGCCCTTTTTTATTGTTTAAAACTTCCAGTCGAGTTCGTCTTTGCTATTGATCACAGCGCCGAGTTCTACTTTAATGATCTGCCCGAATTCTGATTGCAGAATAATCCAGTTTGCTTCATTGAAATGGTTTTCAGTCATGTCGAAATCTTCCTGTTCCCATGTTTTAAAACCTTTCGAAATCAATACTTCTTTGATTTCAGAAGGCTTGGCGCCGATGATTTTCTGATCCAGCAAAACCAGATCGGGATTTGATGAAATCAGATAACCGAGTTTAAAATCTTCATCTTCATAAAAAGTCAGGCGCAATTTATCCTGATTGTATACGTAAATCACATTCTGGTCGTCGTCTTTAAAATTTTTATCAGGTTTGCCGAAAATACCTTCGACATCTTTTTGCTTCATGCCGAAAATGAGTGGGCCAATGCCGAATTGTGGATTTATCTTCATCTTTTTTTTTCCAAAGTTAGAAATTATATGGCTAATGTACTTTTGCCTTAAAACTTTATTTAAGTTTTTATTAACACCAAAAATAAAAACCAAGATCAGGATTTGAGCGTAACCATAAGTATATAAATCTATTAACCAACAATTTTTCACTATGAAACAACCAATTACTCTTACAAAAATTGTGTTGATTTTATTCCTCACAACAGGAATTTCAATGCAGGCACAAATCGTTTTTACCGGTGCTGATGATGGCTCAGCAGGCTCATTACGAAATCAGGTTGCCGCTGCAAGTGCCGGTTCCATTATCATCATTTCACCTTTAGTGACGACTATTACACTTGCCAACGGTGAAATTGCAATTGACAAATCTCTTGTCATTACAGGAAACGGTATTCTTAACACTACAATCAACGGTACGGCAAACGGACGGATTTTCAATGTTACCAACGGAAATGTGGTATTCAATGATTTGGAACTTACCAATGGAACTGCAGAAAATGGAGGTGCTATTTATGTTGCAAATGCGACTCTCGGAATCAACAACTCGAAAATCACCAATTCGATTGCCAATGGAACTTCCGGAAGCGGCGGCGGAATTTATGTCGGATCTGGCGCCAATCTTACTGTTTTTAACACTACTATTTCCGGAAATCGGGCCAATCGCGCGGGTGGCGGAATCGAAACAGTAGCCGGAACCACGCTCACACTCACCAATGTTACTCTTGAATCAAATAATGCCGGCCTTCCGCCTGCTGTAGCGTCCCCGGGGAATGGTGGCGGATTGCATATTACCGGTGCCGCAACGGCAACCATCAACGGTGGTAATGTGCGGTTGAATATGGCGGCGGCTGAGGGCGGCGGATTGTGGAACGGAACCGGAACGATGACCATTGATGGGACTACAATCTCACAAAATACGGCATCAGGCGTAGCAGCTGATAATGGCGGTGGCGGGATTTACAATCTGAATGGCGGAACAGTAAATATTTCAAATGCTACGATTTCTTCTAACATTGCTAACGGTACTTCCGGAAGTGGCGGCGGAATTCTGAATGATGTAGGATCAACATTGGTTGTAACCGATTCACAAATCACTGGAAATACGTCAAACCGGGCTGGTGGCGGAATTGAAAATAATGCCGGAAATGTGACTTTAACCAATGTCAGTTTAAACGAAAATACCACTTTTACCTCACCAGGAAATGGCGGTGGATTGCACGTTACTGCTGCCGGAACTACGACAGTAAACGGCGGAACTGTAAATGCAAACAATGCTGGAGCGGAAGGTGGCGGTTTATGGAATGGAACCGGAACTATGACCATTGACGGAACGACAATTAACGCAAACAGGGCAACTGGCGCTTTAGCAGATCAGGGCGGTGGCGGAATTTACAATTTGAATGCCGGAACCTTGATCGTACGCAATGCAACCATCAGCAATAACATTGCAAACGGAACTTTGGGAAGCGGTGGCGGAATTTTAAATGATGTTGGATCACAACTTACAGTGACCAATTCTTCCATTACCGGAAATATTGCGGTTCGCGCCGGAGCTGGAATCGAAGACAATTCGGGCACAAGCACGATTATTTTGACAGATGTGAACCTCAACAACAATTCGGTAACTGGCCCTCCTGGAAATGGCGGTGGGCTGCACATCACTGGTGGTGGAAGCGCAACCATTACACGCGGAACAGTTAGCAACAATACTGCGGCACTTGAAGGTGGTGGTTTGTGGAACGGATCCGGAACGATGACCGTTACCAATACCACAATTAACGCCAACATTTCACAAGGAGCAGCTGCCGACGACGGTGGCGCAGGAATTTTTAATACTGCCGGAATATTAAACGTTACGAATACAATTATCACAAATAATATCGCAAATGGATTAAGCGGAAGCGGCGGTGGAATTTTTAGCCTTGCCGGAACCGTAACCATTATGGATTCAGAACTGCGCTCGAATTCGGCAAACCGTGCTGGTGGCGCAATTGAAGTCGTTGCCGGAACACTTGCGATCACAAATTCAAGCCTGACCTTTAACGATGTGGATGGCGGAGCAGGAAATCCTAATCCAGGAAATGGCGGCGCACTTCATATTACAGGCGTGACTACCGCAAACATTTCGGGTTCATTTGTATCTGAAAATCTGGCAAGACGAGAAGGCGGCGGATTGTGGAACCAAACCGGCAGCACAATGACTGTTAGCAATACTTCTGTAAATTCAAATAAAGCCAGCGGACCAGACGCAACCCACGGCGGCGGCGGAATTTTTAATAACGGCGGAACTTTAATGCTAAACAATTCTACTATTGCAAATAACAAATCCCTTGGCGCTTCTGGAAATGGAGGCGGAATCCATATAAAAACCGGATTAGCAACAGTATTACTCACGACTGTTTCGGGAAATACTGCTGCAAACAGCGGCGGAGGAATCTTTAACAATGCAGAATTGTCTGTAAATGCTGCAACCATTGCAAATAATACCGCAGCTACAGGAGGCGGAATTTCCAATACAAGCGTAGTTGTTCCTAATCTTAAAAACTCGATTGTTGCAACCAATACAGCTGCTTTAGGTGCCGATTTATCAAACACTTTAGGCATTTACATTTCAAATGGATACAACCTTATCGGAAGTGACAATACCAATGTATTTGTTTCCGGAACCGGAGATGTCGAAGGCAGCAATCCGCTCTTAGCGCCTTTAACAGATAATGGCGGTTCAACTTTAACACACGCATTGCTGGCGGGAAGTCCGGCTTTGAACGCGGGAAATCCAACCGATTTATTTAATGATCAAACCGGAAATGCTGTATTTGGCGGAAGACGCGACATTGGTGCTTTTGAAGTCCAGTCGGTACTTGCAGCAGAAAACTTTGCATTTAAAAATTCAATGAAAAGCATCATTTATCCAAATCCGGCAACGAGCGGAAAAGTAAACATTAAGCTTACCTCGGATTTTGGAAATGCAAACGGTAGAATCGTAGAGATCGGAACCGGAAAAATCGTTCAGCAATTCGTTGCAGAAAATACAACAGAAGTAAATACTTCAGCATTGTCAAGCGGCATGTACATCATTCATCTTACAGGCGATAATATCACAGAATCGCATAAGTTGATAATCAATTAAGAAAGTGTTTTTTGTTTAGAATAAAAAGCTCTTGTATTTTATGCAGGAGCTTTTTTAATGCAGTTTGCTTTTCAGATTTTCCTTTACAGAATCAATCCATTCGCTTTTTAAAATACTAAGAACAATGCTGTCCCTTCTGACATCACTTTCAAAAGTCGGCATGTTGCTTCTTAAAATTCCGTCGACTTTGCAACCGATGCTTTTCATCGCAGCAACACTTTTTGCATTGTTTGCATCAGCGCGAAATTCCACACGCTCCATTCCGAGTATTTCAAAGGCAAATTCCAGCAGCAAATATTTGCAATGTTTGTTCAAGCTGGTTCCCTGAAAATTTTTTCCATACCAGGTATAACCCAATTGCAGTGTTTTAAATGCAAAATTAATGTCGTAAAAACGCGTGCTTCCGGCGTAATGATTCGTTTTTTTATCGAAAACAATAAATGGGAATTCCGTTTTGTTTTCTTTTGCTTTCAGCGCAATGTCGATATAGTTTTCAAGATTTTCTTTTCCGTTAGCGCGAACCAATGAATAAAACCAGGTATCGGGCTCATTTATTGAAAAATACAGCAAGTGATCAACATCTGATTTTTCCAGTGGTCGAAGCAAAACACGCCCGTCTTCAAGAATTTGATTTGGATTGATTTCCATCATCAGACTAATATTCGAAAGTTCCGTATTCGCTTGCAATCGTCAACTTTTTTGAATCCGAAGCTTCTACCCGACCGACAATCTGCGCGGCAACGCCAAACGATTCTGAAATCGAGATAATATTTTTCGCCACATTTTCAGGAACATACAATTCCATTCGGTGCCCGCAGTTAAAAACCTGGTACATTTCCTTCCAGTCGGTTTTCGATTGCTTCTGGATCAGCTTAAACAAAGGCGGAACCGGAAATAAATTGTCTTTAATTACGTGAACGGCATCCACAAAATGCAATACTTTTGTCTGCGCGCCACCGCTGCAATGCACCATGCCGTGAATGTCTTCCGAATTGTATTTTTCGAGTATTTTTTTGATGATCGGCGCATAAGTCCGTGTTGGCGAAAGCACCAGTTTCCCCGCATCGATTGGCGAATTTTCAACCGAATCTGTCAATTTCACCTGTCCTGAATAAATCAGATCTTCCGGAACATGCGAATCAAAACTCTCAGGATATTTATCCGCCAGATATTTTCCAAAAACATCGTGCCGCGCCGAAGTCAGTCCGTTGCTTCCCATGCCGCCATTATACGATTGCTCATAATTCGCCTGGCCAAAAGAAGCCAAACCAACAATTACATCACCCGGACGAATATTCGCATTGTCAATCACATCGCTGCGTTTCATGCGCGCCGTCACCGTCGAATCGACAATGATTGTACGCACCAAATCGCCCACATCTGCAGTTTCGCCGCCCGTGGAATGAATTGTTATGCCGAAGGTTTTGAGTTCTGCAATCAATTCTTCGCTTCCGTTGATAATCGCTGAGATCACTTCACCCGGAATCAGGTTTTTATTTCTTCCAATGGTCGATGACAGCAAAATATTATCGGTCGCGCCCACGCAAAGCAAATCGTCAATATTCATGATCAATGCGTCTTGGGCAATGCCTTTCCACACCGAAATATCGCCGGTTTCCTTCCAGTACAGGTACGCCAAAGACGATTTCGTTCCCGCGCCGTCGGCATGCATGATCAGGCAATAATTGTCATCTCCGGTTAAATAATCGGGAACAATTTTGCAGAAAGCCTTTGAAAACAAACCTTTATCGATGTTTTTAATCGCGTTGTGCACATCTTCTTTCGACGCCGAAACGCCGCGCTGCGCATACCTTTTTGAAGTATCTGAACTCATGTTGTTGTGTTGTAGTTGTCGCGCAAAGATAGCTAGAAATTTACGATTTCAGATTTTGGATTTGTGATTTATAGCTGTGATTTCCGAATTTATTTTAGAAGCTGTTCCGGCTATTCGCTGCAATCTTTTACTTCGTAAACTCCGCAAAAGGATTTCCGCTGCTATCCGGGCTAGGGCATTTATATTCAAAAAATATTTTTCAAAACCGGAACATTTTGAAATCATGTAAAACCAAAATCCTAAAAATTTGTACATTTATAAAAAACGCCATCCATGCAAAAAAATATACTTTTAATTGCGGTGCTGCTGCTGTTTCAAATGACACATGCACAAAACCAAAGCAAAAAAACAATATCCAAAATCGCATTCGGATCTTGTGCCGAACAGGACAAACCGCTTCCCGTTTTCGATCTCGTGGTCAAACACAAACCCGACCTGTTCATTTTCCTGGGCGACAACATATACGCCGATACAGAAGACGAAAAGGAATTCGAAAGAAAATATGCACAGTTAGCAGCGAAACCAAGCTTTCAAAACCTCAGCAAAAATGTTCCTGTGATCGCAACCTGGGACGACCACGATTTTGGCGACAACGATGCAGGAAAAGAATACAAAAAGAAAAAAGAATCAAAGCAGTTTTTTCTGGACTTCTTTCATGAGCCGCAGGATTCAGAACGCCGGAAACGCGATGGCATTTACACATCGTACATTTATGGAACCAACGGCAAAAAAGTCCAGATCATCTTATTGGACACCAGGTATTTCCGTGACAAAATGCAAAAATACATGGGCGAGGTCGGGGAAGATAAACGCTATTTCTACAAACTCGATTATGCGCCAAGCATTGGCAATCCTGAATTTCTTGGTGAAGCACAATGGCAATGGCTCGAAAAAGAACTGCAAAAAGACGCCGATCTTCGGATCATTGGCAGCAGCGTGCAATTCGGACATGAATTTAACGGTTACGAATCCTGGACGAATTTCCCGAAAGAACAGCAGCGCATGTTTGATTTGATTCAGAAAACAAAAGCCAATGGCATTTTTTTCATCAGCGGCGACGTGCATTATGCCGAGATCTCAAAACGAGAAATTCCAGATTTATATCCGATTTACGATTTTACTTCAAGCGGTTTGTCATCCAAATGGAAATTTGCAACGCCAAACCAATTCCGCATTGAAGGCCCGGTCATGGAAAATCATTTCGGGTTATTGACCATCGACTGGACAAAAAAAGATCCGGCCGTAAAAATGGAAATCTGGGATGTCAGCGACAATCCCCGTTTTGAATATACGGTCAAAAAAAGCGATATTAGCTTCAAAAAATAATTTATGGAAGCTGCATTTTTCCCCGATCAGAACGATTTTAGGAAATGGCTCGAAAAAAACCACCAGTCAGAAACAGAATTGCTCGTTGGTTTTTATAAAGTCGGAAGCAAAAAACCTTCAATGACCTGGTCGGAATCGGTCGATCAGGCTTTGTGTTTCGGCTGGATCGATGGCGTGCGCAGATCGCGCGATGCAGAAAGTTATACGATTAGGTTTACTCCGAGAAAAAAAGACAGCATCTGGAGCGGCATCAATATTAAAAAAGTAGAATCGCTTACCAAATCGGGACTGATGCAACCGGCAGGAATTGCTGCTTTTGAAAAACGCCAAGAGTCAAAATCCAGGATTTACGCTTTTGAACAGGACAAAATGGAATTTTCAGCAGCATTCAAAAACCAATTTAAAGCCAATAAAAAAGCATGGGATTTCTTTCATTCGCAAGCGCCATCTTATATTAAAACGGCTCTTCATGTAGTGATGAGTCCAAAGAACGAAGTGACGAGAAAAAAATGGCTTGATCAATTGATCAGCGATAGTGAAAACGGGAAAAGGCTCGGTCGGTTAAGCCGGTAATTAAAAATTGCGGCAATTAGAAAACGACATGCTTTGCGCTGATTTCAGTACTTAGAAAAGGTGATTTTTCATCTTTTTTTGTTTATTATCTAATTTTCTCATTGACGCATTTTCTAATCAAAAATCATTTACTTAAAATCATCACCTCGACACGACGATTTTCATCCTGCTCCTGCTCGTTTTTTTCAGGAATCGGATGGATTGGTTTAGTGACACCAAAACCTTTAAATGCCAATCGGTTCTTACTGATCTTTTGCGATACCAGATAATTGTAAACCGCACGCGCACGCGATACCGAAAGGTTGTTGATGTCGCCGCTGAGTTGGCAGCAAATGTGCCCCTGGATTTCAATTCGCAAATTCGGGTTCTCTTGTAAAGCACATAGCAATTCGTATAGATTATTCTGCGATTCGGGAACGATGCGAGACGACATATTGTAGAAATTGATCTTTTCGAGTTTGATCTTGTCGCCTGATTTTGAAGTTTTTATTTTGTCCTGCAAACCGATTGTTGCTGGATTGGGAACAACAATTTCTTTCTTCAATTCATAAACAACCAAAACTTTCCTGTTTTCAGCCTGGATTTTTGATTGTTTAAAATCTTCACCAAAACCGCGGACTTCAAAATTGTCTTTAACTGCAATTTCGCGATGCTTTAAAAAGTCGGAAACTGTGCGGACGCGTTTCATGGAAAGCGTATCGTTGTAAAGATTCGTTCCTTTAGAGTCGCAAAATCCGTAAATTTTGGTGACCTCCATATTTTTATGTGTGGAACTCCAAACTGTCAGTTGAGTTGTTGCTGCTTCATTCAAATCAAATTTATTAAAATCAAAAAAAACTTCGAGTTTTTCCTGAGCGAAAGCCGTTGCCGCATTTAAAAAAACCAACAGCAACATCATTTTGATTTTCATGGGGATTAACTTAATTTTCTACGATAAAAATTTCGACACGGCGGTTTGCAGCGCGTTCTGATTCGTCTTTTTCAGGCAATGGAAAAATGGGTTCGCTGCTTCCGAAACCTTTGTAGGAAAGGCGGCTTTTGTCAATTTTGTTGATGATCAAAAAGTTGTAAATTGCTTTGGCGCGTTGTGTCGATAAATCGGTTCGATCAATAGGCATGCAGCATAAATGTCCTTGGATCTGAATTTTTAAATTTGGATTTCTTCGCAAAACAGTCAGCAGTTCATACAATTTTCCGCGAGATTCATTCACGATTGCAAAGGTGTTGATGACAAAATTCAGGTTGTCGATTTTGAGCTTCTCACCTACTTTGGCATCGGCAATTTTGCGCATAAATTCGACGTCAAGCTTGTATGCTGTAGTGGTTCCATTTGGGTTTTCGATCGAAACTTCATTCGGATAACTTACGATCGGTTTTTCTTCAACTGCCTTTTTGATCCCGAGGATTTCATCTTCACGCGGAATGTCTTTGGCTTCAATATAAAAAATGGAAACTTTCCGGTTTTCGGCTTTATTTTTTGACAGATTGTGCAACTCCCCGAAGCTTCTGGTTTTAAAATCTTCCCGGATTTTTACTTTTCCTTTGATTTGTAAAAATACGAAACTGACTCTTTTCTGCGCCAGCGTATCATTAAATCCTGTAGATCCGTCTTCATCAGTGTAACCGTTTATAGCAACAATCTTTACATCTGAATGCATTTTGATCCAATCCTGGAATTTGTCACTTTCAAGTTTTTTAAGATCTGATTTGTTGCTGTCGAAAAAGACTGAAAATTGCTCTTGCGAAAAAACGGTACAACATACGAACAGGAAAAATATGGAAGTCAGGAATTTCATTTCGGGGTTTTAAATACAACGAAAGTTACGCAAAAAAAAAGTATAAAAAAACCGGCAGGATTTAAAATCTGCCGGTTGATATTTATTGGAAATTGATTATCGTGTAAACAACAATTCCCTGTACTTAGTCAATGTCCAAGTTTCATCGTCCACCAAAAGCTCTAGTTTATCGCAGTGCTCGCGGATTTCTTCAAAATGCGGTTTAACATCGTCGCAATAAGCTTCGGCCATTTCCTGAGCGTCTGTAATAACGTTTGCCGTTTTTCTGGCTTCGGTCATTGCTTCTACTTTTCTGTTGATGCCTTCAATGTGTGACGAAATTTCTTTGATCAGAACGATTTGCTCTTTTGCGATGTTTTCAAAATCGGAACCGAAAATTTCTTTCAGTCCGCGTACGTTTTCAATCAGTGTATTTTGGTAACGGATCGCTGTCGGAATGACATGGTTTCTTGCGATATCGCCTAGAACACGGCCTTCGATCTGGATTTTTTTCGTGTATTCTTCGAGCTCGATTTCGTAACGCGCCTCTACCTCAACATGATTCATCACGTTCATTTCCTTGAACAAATCCAAAGCTTGCTGCGATACTTTTGCTTTTAGAGCCAATGGCGTTGTTTTGAAGTTGCTCAATCCGCGTTTTGCAGCTTCCTGTTCCCAGGCTTCACTGTATCCGTCGCCTTCAAACAAGATATTTTTGGTTTGCTTAATGTATTCTCTCAGGACGTTGAAAATCGCTTCGTCTTTTTTGAGGCCTTTTTCGTCAATTAACGCATCAACTTCTTTTTTGAAATCTTTCAATTGTTTCGCTACGATCGTGTTTAAAGTCGTCATCGCATTCGCACAGTTTGCAGATGAACCTACGGCACGGAATTCAAATTTATTTCCGGTGAACGCGAATGGTGAAGTCCTGTTTCTGTCGGTATTGTCCAATAAAACATCTGGGATTTTCCCGACAACGTTTAATTTAAGATCGGTTTTTTCTTCAGGAGATAATTTTCCGGTAGAAACACCTTCGAGTTCGGCTAAAACTTTCGTCAATTGCTGCCCGATGAAAACCGAGATAATTGCCGGTGGCGCTTCATTGGCACCAAGCCTATGGTCGTTGCTAGCCGTTGCAATCGCCGCACGCAATAACGATTCATAAGTATCAACCGCTTTGATCGTATTGATGAAAAACGACAGGAATTGCAGGTTGCTCATTGGCGTTTTTCCCGGGCTCAACAAATTCACTCCAGTGTCAGTTGCCAACGACCAGTTGTTGTGTTTTCCTGAACCGTTTACGCCTTTGAAAGGTTTTTCGTGGAATAAAACTTTGAAGTCATGGCGTTCTGCCACTTTTTGCATCACATCCATTAATAAGGAGTTGTGGTCGACGGCAAGGTTGGTTTCTTCGAAAATCGGGGCCAACTCGAATTGGTTTGGCGCGACTTCGTTATGGCGTGTTTTTACCGGAATTCCGAGATACATACACTCTTGTTCCAATTCACGCATGTAGTTTAACGCTCTTGTTGGGATCGATCCGAAATAATGGTCGTCCAATTGCTGTCCTTTTGCAGAAGTATGTCCGAGCAATGTTCTTCCGGTCATGATAATATCGGGACGGGAATTCGCCAAAGCCATATCCACAAGGAAATATTCCTGTTCCCAACCCAAAGTTGCGGTTACTTTTTTAACGTTTTTATCGAAATATTTGCAAACATCTGTCGCCGCTTCATCCACAGCGTTCAATGCGCGCAATAGTGGTGTTTTATAATCTAAAGCTTCACCCGTATAAGAGATGAAAACCGTTGGAATGCATAAAGTCGTTCCGAATATAAATGCCGGGGAAGTTGGATCCCAAGCGGTATAACCACGTGCTTCGAAGGTATTTCTTATGCCACCGTTCGGGAAAGACGACGCATCTGGTTCTTGTTGCACCAATTGGCCGCCGCCGAATTTTTCTACAGGATCGCTTCCGTCGTAAGACGTTTCAAAAAATGCATCATGCTTCTCGGCAGTTGTTCCTGTTAAAGGCTGAAACCAGTGCGTGTAATGGGTTACGCCTTTCGACAATGCCCATTCTTTCATGCCCATTGCGATGTAATCGGCTAATTTTCTGTCAATTTTTGTTCCGTGCTGGACTGCATCTTTCACGCCTTTGTGTGCATCTGAAGTCAGAAACTGCTTCATTGCTTTATCATTGAACACGTTAGCGCCGAAAATATTCGACTTTCTGTCGGCTTCTTCAAATTTAGATGGCCTTCTGTTTGATGCTTCTTTCAAAGCCTGAAAACGTAATGTTGACATAAAATTTAATTTTAAAAAGTTGAACCCTTATTAATTTGCTGCAAATATATGAATTATTATAAAAATAAAAAGTTAACCCCTAAAATTTTACGGGTTAGCCAAAATTAAAATGTAAAACAGATAATTTCGCAATAGTTTTGTATGGGATGACAGAAATTATTTTGCAAAAAGTATCTTTGTAAGGATCAAAAAGTTTTTGCTATGATGGTATGGATTTGTTTTTTAGCTGCAGTGATGGTGTTTCTTGCACTCGATTTAGGTGTATTCAATAAAACGCCGCACATCATTAGCACAAAAGAAGCCAGTAAATGGACGGCAATCTGGGTAGCCATGTCGTTTTTATTTGCAGGTGTGATCCATTGGTTGTATGGCAGCAGCTTTGTAGAAAACCCGACAGGATTGAAACCCATGGGAGCGGTTGTAAAATACATTACCGGTTATCTGATCGAGCTTTCTTTGAGTATTGACAACATTTTTGTTATTGCGATTATCTTTTCATCTTTTAGGATTCCACAAAAATACCAGCATCGGGTCTTGTTTTGGGGAATTATCGGGGCGATTGTTTTTCGTGGATTAATGATTTATTTCGGAGTGATGCTGATCAATAAATTTGCATGGACGACTTATTTATTCGGTGCTTTTTTAATTTTTACAGCCGGAAAAATGCTATTCCAGAAAGATGACGCCGAATTTGAACCGAAAAAATCCTGGATCTACCGCAGCCTCGGAAAAATCATACCGATTACACATCATACCGAAGGCGAACATTTTTTCCTGAAAGAAAACGGAAAAAATTATGCGACCCCGCTTTTTGTCGCTTTAATTGTGATTGAATTTATGGATGTGCTGTTTGCAATGGACAGCGTTCCGGCAATTTTAGCAATCACTTCCGATCCGTTTTTGGTGTTTAGTTCGAATATCTTCGCAATTTTAGGGCTACGGTCGATGTATTTTTTTCTGGCGAATATGCTCCAGAAATTCAGTTATCTGGAATACAGCCTGATGGCGATTCTTTCATTCGTCGGAATCAAAATGATTGTCCACGAATATCTTGAAGTTCCCGAATGGGCTTCATTGGCTTTCATTGTCGTTTCTCTCGGGATCGGGATTTTGGTCTCACTACAAAAATCCAAAAATCAATCTGAATAAATTCGATCAATCGCGTTTTTGACACTCCAAATTTTAAGAAAAAATCTGTTAAAACACTGCCATTTAACACTTAAAATCATAATCATACAACGTAATGTAGAGATTGTGTAATGGGATTTCGCAGTCTTTTAAAGAATTTTACGGTCAACATAAATCGGATGTTATGGTAGCTGTAAACAAACACGGAATTGTTCTCGAAAAAAGAAATCTTGACTTTGAGATTGAAGGCGTTTTAAACCCGGCGGTCATCCTTGAAGATGGCCAAATTCACATGTATTACCGTGCTGTCGCGAAAGGAAACCGTTCCACGATCGGTTATTGCAGGTTTGATGCCAATGATCCGCTGACAGTCGTCGAAAGATACGACCAGCCGCTAGTTGATTCTGAATACGAATATGAATCACACGGCGTAGAAGATCCACGGATCGTGAAAATCGACGACGTATATTACATCTCATACTGCGCTTATGATGGAACAAATGCCTTCGGAGCAGTTGCTACTTCAACAGACGGAAAAAAATTCAGTAAACGCGGCATAATCGTTCCGCAGGTTCGCGGTGATAAATTTCGCGAATGGCTGCACTTCAACGGAAACATCAACCTGAAATATTACAGGCTGAACATGGATAACAATTATGTTTGGGATAAAAATGTGATTTTTTTTCCAAGGCGGATTTTCGGACAGCTGTTTTTCCTACACCGCATCAAACCCGGAATCCAGATCGCCTGCGCAAATAAGCTCAGCGAATTTAATAATGATTTCTGGAAAGATTACATTCAGAACATTGAAGACTATATCGTGCTAGACCCGAAATTCGAACACGAACTGAGTTACATCGGAAACGGTGCGCCGCCAATCGAAACAGATAAAGGCTGGCTGATCATTTACCACGGCGTTCACGACACTGTAAGCGGATATATGTACACTGCCTGTGCGGCACTTCTGGATCTGGAAAATCCCGGAAAAGAGATTGCCCGATTGCCTTATGCGCTCTTTAAACCCGAAGAAGACTGGGAATTGCAAGGTTATGTAAACAATGTTTGTTTCCCAAGCGGAACGGCTTTGATTAACGACACTTTATACATCTATTATGGCGCTGCCGACGAACGGATTGCATGCGCATCGGTCAGTATCTCAGAATTGCTCGAAGAATTGCTCAACAACATAACAATATAAAATTGCAACAATACAACTAATGAAACAGACTATGAAAAATGATAACATCCTCAGAAATAACGGAACGCCGCCTGGTTTTCTTCCTTTTATGAACAATAATTTCTTTAACGAGCAAAAAAAACCTCTAAAAGTTCCTGTGGATGAAAACATGCTGCCAGAAATCTTGTTCATCACGACTTTTCCGCCGCGCGAATGCGGTATTGCGACTTATTCGCAGGATCTGATCAATGCGTTGAACAAACAATTTGTTTATTCGTTTAATATCGAAATCTGCGCTGTAGAAAACAATAGTGAAAGGCATACTTACGGCAAGGATGTGAAATACAAACTCAATACTTCTGAGCCAAAATCGTATATTAAAATGGCTGAGAAAATCAATGCCGACGACAATATCAAAGTTGTTCTGATTCAGCATGAATTTGGCCTATTTGCAGAAACGGTTGATGAATTCAACGATTTCGTTTCACGGATCAAAAAACCGCTGGGCATTGTTTTCCACACTGTGTTGCCAAGGCCAGACGAAGTATTTAAACAAAAAGTACAGCATTTACTGGATTATGCCGATGGGATTATCGTGATGACGCACGGCGCAGGAGAAATCCTCGAACGCGATTACCGTGTTGACAGTTCGAAAATCAATGTAATTGCACATGGAACGCACCTGGTTCCGCATTTGGATAAAAATGTTTTGAAAGAAAAATACGGATTGCAAGGCAGGAGAGTGCTTTCTACTTTTGGTTTGCTGAGTTCTGGAAAAAGCATCGAAACGACTTTAGAGGCTTTGCCTGGAATTGTAAAAACCACGCCTGAAGTGATTTTTTTGATCATCGGAAAAACACATCCAACCGTTGCATTGCAGGAAGGCGAAAAATACCGCGAGGAATTGCAGCGCAAGATCGTCGAGCTGAACATTCAGGACAACGTAAAGTTTGTAAACAAATATTTGCCTTTGGACGAACTTTTAGAATACCTGCAATTGACAGATATTTATTTGTTTACTTCAAAAGACCCGAATCAGGCGGTAAGCGGCACTTTTTCGTATGCTTTAAGCTGCGGATGTCCTGTAGTTTCTACTCCGATCCCGCACGCCAAAGAAGTTTTATCGGGTGAAAGCGGAATCCTATTTGATTTTGGGGATTCCAAACAATTGAAAGAAGCCGTAAACAAATTGTTGTTTGATGAGGAATTGCGACTCAATATCATTTCAAACGGATTGCATAAAATTACGTGTACGGCCTGGGAAAATTCAGCTGTGGCACATGCGAAATTCCTTCAGAAAATTGCAAGGAATAAATTCGAACTCCACTATCGCAACCCGGATATCAATTTAGATCACATCAAAAAAATGACTACCGATTTCGGGATGCTGCAGTTTGCAAAGATCAACGTTCCCGATATCAATTCAGGCTACACGATCGATGACAATGCGCGCGCGATGATCGCCTTATGCCAGCATTACAAAATGACGCGTGAGGAAGACGATTTGCTTTACATTAAAATATACCTTGATTTTATCGCTTATTGCGAACGCCCGAAAGATCTGTTTTTGAATTATGTGGATTACAATAACAATTTCACAACCCAAAATGCCGAGGTAAACCTGGCAGATTCCACAGGACGCGCGATCTGGGCATTGGGCTACCTGATTTCATTGGCACACATTTTACCGTATGAAATCGTTTCAAAAGCGGAAAAGGTTTTTGACAGGGCTGTGCAATGTGCGACTAAAGTGCATTCGCCACGAGCCATGTCGTTTATCATTAAAGGTTTGTATTATTACAACCGTTCGGTGGAAAATGACAATACGTCTGAAATCACAAAAATGCTTGCCGATCGTTTGGTTCAGATGTACAAACATGAATCATCTCCAGATTGGTTATGGTTTGAAAGTTACCTGACGTATGCCAACAGCATTTTGCCCGAAGCTTTATTGTGTGCCTATACCATCACCGATGACACAACTTATAAAGCGATCGCTAAAGAATCATTCGACTTTTTAATGGCGAAAACTTTTTCAGACTCAGAAATTAAAGTCATTACGAATCAAGGCTGGTGTCAGAAAGGTGAAGAAAATTCCGGTTTTGGAGAGCAGCCGATTGATGTGGCTTATACGATTATTACGCTCAGGAAATTCCACGATGTCTTTAAAGAAAAATCTTATTTGGATAAAATGGAAACGGCTTTCAACTGGTTCTTAGGAAACAACCATTTGCAACAGATTATTTACAATCCATGTACTGGCGGCTGTTTTGACGGATTGGAAGAAAAGAACGTCAATTTAAATCAAGGTGCAGAATCGACTGTAAGTTATTTAATGGCAAGATTGATGAGCTACCGTTATTTTGGAAATGAGACCAACAGTTACCATAGAAGGAAAAACAAACCGGTAAAGGTTTTGCATTAAAGCATAAAAAAAGGGAATCGATTTGATTCCCTTTTTTTATGCTTTAATTTTTTAAACTATTTTGTACTTGTTGAAGTAACTCTCTTAAAGCTGCTATCTGATAATTTTAGCATTTGTACCACATCATTATATTTCGTACTTGTCATTTTATTTGCCAGATCACCTGGCACAATAACGACCCTAAAAACCTGATCTTGTGTATAAGCAGGAGTTAAAACAGAATCATTTGACTGGTCAAGATAAATACTGATATCACTTCGCGTGAAATCAAAATTGTATTCTAATTCTCCGCTTAGGAAATAATACGTTTTTGGTATCGATTCCCAGATATCAGCACCACCGGTCGTACTGCCTTTAAGCCTGTAAGCCAAAACCATGTCTCCTTCGTAAATTTGTGGAAACTGGTATACAATTCCATAGAAATCTGTTCCATCATTAACAAAATCTACGTTAGTTATTTCATATACATCTGCTACCAAAGCAGTTCCTTGTTCTCCCTGCGGCCCTGCATCGCCTTCACAGCTTTGGGTCAATGCCATTCCGGCAACAGCAGTCAGTAGTAAAAATATCTTTTTCATAATTTTAATTTTTAATTGTTTATAAATGTATCCCAAAAATTAAACCAAAAAAAGTATTTTACGGTAATTTTAGTAAATTTAAGGAAGATTACAATTAATGATTATTTTATGGATGTCAAGCTTTTCATGGCCATCATTGGCTGCAAACCCGACGGAAGATTTACAGAGCAGCACGATGTTTTTTTCGGGGCTGCAAATTCAATGAAAGAACTTATTCCACAAATGAAAGCATTCTGGCCCGAAGCCAAAGGAAAAATCCATATTGATTCGTGGCGTGAAGTGACTGCTGTCGATGGTTATAAAATCGAAGTGGTTCCTAAGGATGATTCGATCAGCAATCCCGAACGCCTTTTTTTCATTAATCTCGGCGGTTACAAACCCGATGAATTTGAGGAATACCATTATAAAGTGCTTGCCATCGGCGAAAGCCTGGCCGAAGCCTCAAAAAAATCCAAACAAACTTCGTTTTTCAAGCATTGGGGATTTAAAGGCGCGAATGCACACATTGATGACAAATATGGCATTGATGTCGATGACGCGTACAATGTTTCCGATATTTTAAAGCCAACATTTCAAGAACAATTCAGCCTTCGGATCACAAAACCACAAAACATCACTGAAGATGTGCTTCACATTGGCTATTACCGACTCGAGAAACTGCCCTAAACCTGATAACAATCGTATCTTTATTAACTTATAGCTATCCGATGAAGATGTCTGATGGATAGCAAAAATTCAAAACAATCATGAAAAAAAATTCTGGTAAAGGCAAGAAAAAAAATTCGTTTGACGCCCTAGCAACTGCTGCTGCAAAAGCAACAGGAAGTACAACAGCTTTTACACTTGCCACATTAACTGTTGTAGTCTGGGCGGTAACAGGGCCAGTTTTCAACTATTCTGAAACCTGGCAGCTCGTGATTAATACTGGAACCACGATCATTACTTTCCTGATGGTTTTCCTGATTCAAAAGGCACAGAATAAAGATTCACTTGCCATCCAACTCAAATTAAATGAGCTTGTTGCGTCGCATGAACTCGCCAGCAACAGGCTTGTTGACATTGAAGACATGACAGAACAGGAAATGGAAGTCATCAAAAAATATTATGTGCATTTAAGCAAACTGGCGCAAAAAGAAGAAAGCCTGCAATGCTCGCATTCTATCGAAGAAGCAGAAGAACTGCACCACATCAAAGCCAAACTCAAAAAAGAACGCGATCAGTTGCCCTCATAAATTCAGATTTAAAATTAATCCCTGTATCGTTCGGGGATTTTTTATAAATTTTATATAAATAAGCGAACATTCATTTATAATTTATACATTTGCAAAAAAAATTAATATGCGTACCAGAAACGCCGATAAAGAAAAATTGGTCATTGAAAAAGCGATCGAACTCATTGTAAGCGACGGATTTGAAGGTTTTAGCATGAACAAGCTTGCGCGATTGTGCAACATTTCGGTCGCGACTTTATACATCTATTACCAGCATAAAGATGATCTGATAACGAAAATCGGGTCTGAAATTGGCACTGCTTTTTTTGCACATACATTGAAGGATTTTTCTGCCGATATGCCTTTTCCGCAAGGTTTGAGGAAACAATGGGAAAACCGGATTTCTTTTTCATTACAGCATCCTAAAATTGTAGCTTGCTTTGAAATCATCCGCCATTCGCCTCACGGAGAACAGATTTTGCAGACAGCTGTGAGCCCGTTTAAACAAATCATGGCCGATTTTTTCACCAATGCTGTTGATAATAAAGAATTGCAACCACTGCCTATCGAAGTATTCTGGAGTGTAGCATACGGCCCGCTTTACAGTTTACTGCGTTTCCACAGCGAAGGCAAAAGCATGGGCGGCAAACCATTTTCACTAACCGATGACTATACGAATCAAGCGCTTGAATTGGTGTTGAAAGCATTAAAGCCATAAATCATGGAAACGAATTTAAACCACATTTTGGTTTTCAAAACCAATATTGACCAACTTTCCACCGATTGTGCCTTGTCAGAATCGTTGGGCAAACAAACCGGAATTTCACAATGGAGTATCGATCATGAAGATTGTGACCGCGTGCTTCGCATTGTTTCGAAAACTTTATCAAACCACGACATCATTTCACTCATCAACGCACATGGATTTGAGTGTGCCGAATTACCATAACATCAAACAAAAGTCAAAAAAATGGACACTCAAAAAATAGAAATCCCACCATTTACACCGCATCAAAAATTCATTATCGCGATATTGGCATTGTTGCAATTTACCGTCATCCTGGATTTCATGGTCATTTCGCCACTTGGTGATATTTTAATGAAAACACTGGACATGAGTACGGCCAACTTCGGAATGGTCGTTTCTGCTTATGCATTTAGCGCCGGGATTTCAGGTTTGCTGGCTGCAGGTTTTGCTGATAGATTTGACCGTAAAAAACTGCTGATCTTCTTCTACACCGGATTTATCATCGGAACTTTATGCTGCGCTTTTTCTCCAAATTATCAGATGCTACTCGCGTCAAGGATCGTCACCGGATTTTTTGGCGGCGTCATCGGATCTGTTTCATTGGCCATCGTAACCGATTTATTTGCGGTAAATCAACGTGGCCGTGTCATGGGATTTATCCAGATGGCATTTGCTTCAAGCCAGATCTTAGGAATACCGATCGGTATTTATTTTGCAAATCTTTGGGGCTGGCATTCGGCTTTCTTAATGATCGTCTTGCTGGCATCGGTAATCCTAATTGCCGTGATCTTTAAAATGCAGCCTGTGAATAAACATCTGGAAATACAATCGGATAAAAGTCCGTTCCTGCATTTGTGGCATACTTTGAGCAATAAAAATTACCAGATCGGATTTACGGCAATCGCCTTTTTATCGGTCGGCGGATTTATGCTGCAACCGTTTGGAAGCGCATACCTGGTCAACAACATCCACATCAGCCACGCACAATTGCCAATGGTATTTTTCTTTACCGGCGTTTCGGTTTTGATCATCATGCCGCTCATCGGGAAACTCAGCGACCGCATCAATAAATTCAAGCTTTTTACAATCGGATCGGTTATTTCGATCGTGATGATTCTGATTTACACCAATTTGCCTGTCGTACCATTATGGGAAGTTGTCGCGCTAAATATGATCCTTTTTATGGGAATTATGAGCCGAATGGTTCCGGCAACGACTCTAAATACGAGTATTCCGGAAGTGAAAGACCGCGGTGCCTACATGGCAATCACGTCTTCGATGCAACAGATTGCAGGCGGAATTGCGGCAATTTGTGCTGGATACATCGTGCATCAGCAAACAAAAACGAGTCCGCTCGAAAATTATGGATTGCTCGGCATCATCATTTCATGCGTGACTTTAACAACAGTTTTCCTGATTTACCGCGTAAGCAAAATGGTGCAGCGAAAAGCCGATACTATTAAAATTCCTGCGGAATAAAATCGTAATTTTACGGCTGATTGACATCCAATAAATCATGGGCAGAAATAACGAAAGAAACATCAAAAAGCACAATGACAAACTGCATAAAGCGCAGGATAAGGCGAAGCAGGCAGACATTTTGCGCAAAGAAAAACTAGCTGAGATCATCAAAAAATTCAACGAGAAAAATTCCGAAAACAGTTAAATAATCAAGTTATGGAAGAATTAAAATTCAGTTCATTGCAGTACGAAGTCCAACAGGTTATCGACTTAATGGCTGCCGGAAATTTTGGCGGTGCGAATGACAGGCTCATCGAAGCCAGCGACATTCTTGACGAATTGCTGGATTTTTCAGAAGCCGATGAAGACCTGATCGAAATCAGCCGTTACCAGGTTTTGCTGAACCAGCTGCAGCAGAAAATCAACATCGGACTTGGAAAATAATTACTGAAAAATGTCAGATGAAAAATGTTACTGCTGTTCTGAAAAGCTATTTTCAGATTGTTGCGAACCTTTTATCCTTAGAAAGCAATTTGCGCCTACTGCCGAAGCATTAATGCGTTCGAGATATTCGGCATACGCAACCCATCATGCCGATTATCTGGTAGAAACAACTGCTGCTGCAACACGAAAACTCCACAAAAAATCAGATATTTTAAATTGGGCGAAAAGCAATCAATGGGTAAAGCTCGAAATCATTAATTCATCCGAAAATATTATAGAATTCAAAGCGCATTATATTGACAACCAGTTTAAGGCACACATTCATCACGAACGGTCAAAGTTCATAAGAGCGGACAACCACTGGTTTTACAGCGATTTTGAATAGCACAAGACAATCGTATAAATTTTTACCGGCGTTCTGTAACATTCATATAGGCATTCAGGGTTAAATTTACTTAACCCAAAATACTACGAATATGAAAACTTTCAATGCTTTTGATGAAGCCAAATTGGCTGCCGCAAATTTTGACGATAATATTTCTTCCCTTGACGACCAGCTTTTAAATATCTACTGGGAAAAAAAAGAACTTGAAGAGTTTCTTCCGAAAATTGGAACATACGCTACCGCAAAAGAAGTCGTAGCCATTACACTGGCGCAATTGGCTATGATGGAAAAGCATATTGTTTCCATCTTACACAAAATGTCTAAACCACAAGGCAATTAATTATAAACAAAAAAAACTACAACAATATTTGCTGTAGTTTTTTTATAATGCCTAAGGAAGCTTAAGGCATTTTTTTAGTTCCTGTTCCTGCGGTATCTACAGGAGCGGTTCCAGTCGTATCAACTGTTGCCGGCATTGCGGTTACAGTCGTATCGGCAGTTGTGCTGGTTTCAGTTTCCGTAACTGTTGGTTCTGCGTTCTTACAGGAAACCATTGTGGTCGCTATAACAGCAAACAACAATACCAGGCCAGATCTCATTAATTTCGTCATGATTCTATGTGTTTTGGATTAGTAATCTTATAAAGATAAGCAATTGATTTTCAAACAGCTTACAAAATTTACACAATTTTTTTGTAATATTTTACGGATGATTTACAGGAAAGAAAACGGTAAAAACCGCGCCTTTCCCCGGATTTCCATCAGCGGCGATCAAACCGTTGTGGTATTGCATGATTTTCTTGCAGATCGCAAGGCCAACACCGGTTCCGCTATATTCTTTTTTACCCTGCAGCCTTTGAAACACTTCGAAAATCTTGTCTTTATATTTTGCTTCAAAACCAATTCCGTTGTCTGTGACAACAATTTTATGGTATTTCCGGTTTTCGATTTGTGACAATTCGTATGAAACAGAGACCTCAGGAGCAATACCTTCCTTACTGTATTTGATCGCATTGATGATAATGTTTGAAAACAACTGTTCCAAAAGCGGCGGAATTCCATGAATCACTGGCAAATAATCAAATTTAAATTTGACGTTTTTAGTTTCAGAAATATCTTCGATTGCCGTAAATACTTGTCTGAGGATCAAATTCAGGTCGGTTTCCTTCATTTTTAAATTCTCAGAATCCATTCCGGAATAAGCAAGCAGGTCATTGATCAGGTTTTGCATGCGCTCTGCCGTTTTGCCGATATTTTCAAAATAACCTTGCGATGCTTCTTTAAGGTTTCCCGATTCCAGTTCGAGAATGCGGCCCGTAAAAATCCGGATTTTCCGAAGCGGTTCCTGCAAATCATGCGATGCAATGTAATTGAACGAAGCCAATTCCTCGTTCTGCGATTGCAACTTGCTGTTTTTCTGCTCCAGCAACGCTTCCTTTTTTTCGAGCAATGCATTCACTTTTTCAAGATGCAAAGCCGATTCTTTTTCAGATGTAATATTTTTGGAAGTCACAGTAACCGAATCGCCTACTTTTTCTATAGCCGCAGCCAACCAGATCGTTTGCCCATTTTCAAATACAGAAATTTCATACGTTTCGGAAATTCCGGTAGCAATCACATGAACCATCTTTTTAAAAATCCCGTTTTCAAAAATTCCTGGATAAACCTCGCGGCAGGTTTTATGGATGACATTTTCTACTTTTTTCCCGAAATTTCCCGGAACTTCAGCATTGGTAAATACGATCCTGAAATCGGTTATTGTCCCAGAATCACTTCGGATGGCCGCATAATTGGCAATTCCGTAATAGGTCGAATTGAGAATCGCAGCAAGCAGTGCCTTTGACGCATTGAGTTCGTCAGTAAGCGCTTCGATTTTGCTTTGTTCAGAAATGTTTCCAGCCATGATAGATCAAGCAATTAAGGTTGCCTAAATTTATAAAAAATACGCAATACCATATCGCCCTTGGTGTTAAAATAGCATTAATCCTGTTTTTGCTTCCGCCCGAGGCTGACTTTTACTTTTCCGTCATCGCCGTCGGCAGCGATCAATCGAAGCATAATGCCACGGTTTCTGCGTTTCGCAAGCTCATCGGCATCGGTAATGTCTTTGTCTTTTTTTGGATTCCGAAGCGGAACGGTGACGTAAATATTCGTTCCTTTTCCGAAAGAATACACGCCTTCGACATCCATATTTAAAATGCTCGAATTGATCTGCATCGGGCTGATCGTCACTTTTTCACCCGAAATATCAAAATCGCCTTTCAGGTTGTAAAACGAAATCGTATCAAAATCGCGAAACGGAAACGCAAATTTCCCAATGCTTTTTATAGGCGAAAACTGCAGCAATTTTACTTTTTTCAATCCAAAATCTACTTTCCCAATCATTGACTTTGGAACAACGCCGCCCTGATCGGTAATTTTTCCTGAAATGTTTGTGTTTGCCGACAAATATCCATTCAGGTTTTTTGCCTGCAACGACTGCAGCCCGAAATTATCAAACGCATAAAAAAACTTGCTGATATTCACATTTGTAACGACCGCATTCATTTGAAACGGATTGATTTTTCCTTGTTGCGATAACGTTCCGCTGAGCTTTAAATTTCCATCGGCATGGCGCAAACCTGCATTTTTCAATTGGATACCCGAATCATTCAAAAACAATGAAGCCGTAACATTAGTCGCATAAAACCGGTCATAAAAAAGCTTGTCTACGTTCATCGTCATATTCACATTAATGTTGTCAAACAGCTTGTTCAGGTCTTCGGTGAAATTGGCGCGCGTACTTTTTTTCTTTACAGATTTGACTTTTTTCCGCGTACTTACAAATCCCATAAATTCACCCAAATGCAATTGCGGACTTTTAACTTTCCAGTCAACCACAATTTTTTCTGGTGCAGTATAATACAAATTCAGAAAATTCCGGATACTGCCTTCCATATTGACGATGCTTTTTCCGCTTCGCAAGTGAATGTTGCTGATCGATAAATCTTCATCCTTAAAATTCAAAATCACTGAAATGTCATTAAAATCAAGGTTTCTCGGCGCATATTTTACATCGGCATTCTTAATTTGGATTGTGCCTTCCAGCTTGGGTTTTGCAAGTTCATAGTTCACAATATCGGCTTCATAATTGACTTTTACAACCGCTGTTCCTTTCGAAAATCCGAGCAAGTCTTTATCAATAATATTATTGAGTTTCCCGATTTCAAACTCCGATGAAAAATCACCGACGGCAATCGGCTTGTCGAAATTCAGGATGAGAGTCTGCTGCATCAAAATCGGCATTCCGGCATAATCGCCTTTAAAATTGAAAATCTTTACAGCCGAATTTGCATCGTCAAAACCTTTATCGGCAATATTATGATTCGTAAACTCGCCGTCAAAACTGCAATTGTCGATCATGCCGCCCGAAGTCGTCAACATGTTGTCACGGATTTTTGCCTTCACGTGAATCAACGGATCGCCAAAATCATTAAAATCGCCAACAATGTCGCAAGTCACAAAAATCGGTTCTTTTAAATCGAATAAATCGAGGCGCGAACTGATATTTGGCGCCAATAATCTGGATGCATTTTTCCACAAAATCTTTTCATTTTTGATATGGATTTCAAAATCTGCCGATTTTTCCAATTGGAATCCGGCCGAAACCACAAAATCCTCACCTCCTATTTCAAGCTGGTTCGGCAAAACTGCAATCGAATCTTTCGTATAAACGATATCAAATTTCCCTTCAACGATTTTGTCTTTCAAAAAACTGCCACGATCGGTACTGAAAGCCATGCTTTTCACCAGTGTATTCAGATTCAGTTTCGCATTAAATCCTTCAGGAGTATAATCGAGATCGCCGTCAAGGTCATCAATATTAAAATGGAATAATTTCTTCTTGCTCTGGTTGTCAATCGCAAAATCTACATGATCAAGACTAAATTTTTTGAGTTCGGGCAAAGCGCCGCTTTCTCCGTTTTTTTTGGTTCCCGATTTCTTAAAAACATTGCTGTTGCTGTAACCGTTTTTATCGGTAAAAAGATCGACTGACGCATTTTTAATATCGATTTTCTTGATTTCGATAGTTCCATGCAGCAGTGCCAATGCATTTACGGCAATGTAAAAATCTTCGGCCTGCAAAAAAGTATGCTTGTGTTTTTCATAAAGGCTGTCGCGGATGGTTACATTTTTCAGGTTTAACGACAACCGCGGCAAACTCCGCAAAAACGCGGGTTCCATATCTCCAATCGTTAAACTGCCGTTGATGTTTTTATTTAGCTCCGTGGTAAGCGACTGCAACATTTCCTTTTTATGTGCATTAATGTACCACGCCATTCCGGCATAAGCGGCAAATATCAGCACGATCAATATTCCGAAAACCTGCAAGATGCGGCGGATGACTTTTCGTATTCTGGATGTTTTTTCTGGGATCATTTCAGGATTATCTGTTCCTAAGTTACGCAGAAGATTTTAAAATGGATGAAACTTTTCCCATTTCGGCAAATCATGCAACCCATGTTAAAAATCATATAATCTTTTGAAAGCATTATTGCAGAATTTTATATTTCTAATTTTCGCATTATGCCAGAAGGACCAACGATTGTCATTCTCAAAGAAGAAGTTGCAAAGTTCGACGGAAAAGAAGTCATTGCTGTGACGGGAAATACCAAAATCGACCTCGACAGATTGCTGCATCAAAAGGCAACATTCAAAAGTTGGGGCAAACATTTCCTGATTTGCTTTGACGGATTTACGGTGCGCATTCACTTTTTATTGTTCGGAAGTTATCTGATCGATGAAACGAAATCGGCACAAATCCGGCTGGGTTTAACGTTTCCAAACGGACAATTAAATATGTATGCCTGCGGCGTAAAAATCCTCGAAGGCGACATCAACGACCATTATCACTGGAGCGAAGATGTGATGAATGAGGATTGGAATCCAAAAAAGGCAAAAGCGAAGCTCAAGGAAGTTCCAAACAAACTGGCTTGCGATGCGTTGCTCGAACAGGATATTTTTTCAGGCGTGGGCAACATCATCAAAAATGAAGTGCTGTATCGGATTTTTGTGCATCCAAAATCGGAAATCGGGGAAATCCCAGCCAAAAAAATAACCGAAATGATTGACGAAGCCAAAAATTACAGTTTCGATTTCCTCAGATGGAAAAAGCAAAACGAACTCAAAAAGCACTGGTTAGCCCATACGAAAAAAACTTGCAAACGCTGTGATCTTCCAATAATCAAAGAATATACAGGCATTAAAAAAAGACGCAGCTTTTACTGTGAAAACTGCCAGATTTTATACCAATGAAAAACGAAAATATCCATATCGGTTTATCGGCATTCAACAATACGTACTGGAAAAATATTTTTTATCCGGCCGATATTCCGCGTACCAAATGGTTTGATTTCTATGCAACAAAATTTAAAACTTACGAACTCAACGGTACGTTTTATAAAGCGCCAACAGTCAAAAGCCTCAAAGCCTGGCATGATAAAGTTCATGCAGATTTTTCGTTTTCGGTCAAAGCACCCAAACTCATTACACATTTTAAAAAATTCAACAATTGCGAGACGGAGATTTCCGATTTTTACAGCATTTGCCGCGAAGGTTTAAAAGAAAAACTGGCCTGCATTTTATTTCAATTGCCGCCGTCTTTTGATTACAGTCCGGAAAAACTCAAGCTCATTATCAATTCATTGGATCCGACTTTTAAAAATGTTGTGGAATTTCGAAATGCAAGCTGGTGGAAACCCGAAGTTTTTGAAGCTTTTGCAGCGAATAACATTACGTTTTGCAGCGTCAGTTACGACAAATTGCCATCCGATTTAATCGAAACAAATGCAATCGGTTATATTAGATTGCATGGCGTTCCGAAATTATTTTATTCGGAATATTCAGCAGATGAACTTCAGGAACTGCAAAACAAAATCCTTCAAAAAATCGGCTGGAAAGAAGTGTTCGTTTACTTCAACAATACGGCAAGTGAAGCCGGGATTTTAAATGCGCTTTTGATGAAAGCAATCCAATAACCAACTATGAAATCACGGCATTCAAACCTCAACTTCTTTTCGTAAATTCGTAGTCATTAAAAAAATCACTATGGAAATCGGAATAGACAGTTTTGCTGCGGCCAATAATGACGGCTCGGCAAACAATAATATGCATGCGCTGAATGAATTGCTTGAACGCATCGAACACGCCGACAAATCAGGTTTGGATGTTTTCGGAATTGGGGAACACCACAGAAAAGAATTCCTCGATTCGGCGCCAACAATGATTCTTGCAGCAGCTGCTTCAAGGACGAAAAGAATCAAGCTTTCGAGCGCGGTCACGGTTTTAAGCGCCGCCGATCCGGTTCGGGTGTTTCAGAATTTTGCGACATTAGACCTGATTTCACAGGGACGCGCAGAAATGGTCGTTGGACGAGGTTCTTTTACCGAAGCTTTTCCGCTTTTCGGATTGAATTTGCGCGATTATGATGCGTTATTTTCAGAAAAAATCGGATTGCTTTTAAATATCCGTGACAACGAATTTGTAAACTGGTCGGGAAAATTTCGCCCGGCATTGCAAAATCAACCCATTTACCCGAGGCCTTTGCAGGAAAAATTACCAATATGGATTGGCGTTGGCGGCACACCCGAATCATTTGTACGCGCCGGTACACTTGGATTGCCGCTGATGGTTGCCGTGATTGGTGGCGAAACACACCGCTTTCGCCCATTGGTCGATTTGTATCGCGAAGCTGGTGAAAAAGCCGGGCATGCGCCTGAAAAATTACAAGTCGGATTGCATTCACTGGGTTATGTGGCCGAAACCCGTGAAGAAGCTGTTGAAGATTTTTATCCCGGTTATGCCGAAATTTTCACTCGAATCGGCCGCGAGCGTGGCTGGCCGCCGGTAACACGCCAGCATTTTGACTCGCAAAATGGCCCGAAAGGCGCTTATTTGGTTGGAAATCCTGAAGAAGTTGCTGAGAAACTCATCCGACATAGCGAATCATTAGGTGGCATTTCAAGATTTACTTTTCAGATGGACAACGCCAAGTTATCGCATGCGCAACTGATGAAATCCATTGAGCTTATTGGCAAGAAAGTGATGCCGTTGGTCAATTCGTAAAAAACAAAACCCTGTACATTACAGGGTTTTAATTGTGGGCGATACTGGGTTCGAACCAGTGACCCCTACCTTGTCGAGGTAGTACTCTGAACCAGCTGAGCTAATCGCCCGAGTGGTGCAAATTTATCATTTGAGTTTGGATTTTCAAATAAATACTTTCTTTTTATGAAAGATAAATCCAGATTTTAAAACTCTGTTTCCTTTTTATACCTTAGAGCAATCAAAATGAATCACATGAGAACAATCTTTACTCTTTTTATCGCAAGCTGCTTTTTATCAGCCTACAGCCAGAAAATTAATGTTAGTTATACTGCAGATGCATCGGCGGCACCATTCACAGGAAAAGTATTTTTATACCTGTCAAAAGACAATAAAAACCCGAAAGACAATTACGTCGGACTAGTTACATTTCCGTGTTATTCGATAGACGTCAAAAACATCAAACCCGGAGAAAGTGTACAGTTTGATGATAAAGCGGTTTCTTATCCCGTTGCGCTATCAGACCTTGAACGGGGCAAATATTACATTCAGGCAGTTTGGGACAGAAATCTCGGCGGGCGTTCGATAAGTGAAAGTGCAGGAAATATCTACAACGAAGCCACGCAATTGGAATTTACTAAAGATTTCAATAAAACATTTGCGATCAGCTGCAGCAAAATCAATGCGGATGAAGTTTTTAAAGACACGAAATTTGTAAAGGAAATGAAAGCACCATCGGCATTGCTGTCTGGGTTTTACAAGCGCACAGTTTCCGTAAACGCGGCAGTTTTATTGCCTGAAGCCTATTATTCACAACCCAATAGAAAATTTCCCGTATTGTATAAAGTAAGCGGCTTTGGAGGCGATTACCATCATTTTTCAGGGAATGAAAACATCAAAAGCCAGCCAATCGATACGACAGCCTGCATTCAGGTGTACCTTGATGGAAGCTGCCCGCTAGGACACTCTGTATATGCCAACAGCGACAACAACGGACCCTGGGGTGATGCGCTGGTAAAGGAATTTATTCCGGCAATTGAAAAAAACTACCGCAGCAATGGCGCACGTTTGTTAACCGGACACAGCAGTGGCGGCTGGACAGTTTTGTGGTTGCAGACCCAATATCCTGATACATTTGCGGGCTGTTGGTCGAGTTCGCCCGATCCGGTAGATTTCAGGAATTTCCAACAGGTCAATTTGTATGAAGACACGAATATTTTTTATGACAAGGAAGACAAATTGCGATCGGTGGCAACGGTTGCTGGCTATTTTCAATGGGCTTCAATGAAAACCATTTATCAGATGGAAAACGTGATTTATCGCGGCGAGCAAATCCATTCATTCGACGCTGTTTTTAGTGTCCGTCAGGCGGATGGAAGCCCGCGCCGGTTGTGCAACTCGCAAACCGGAATCATCGACCGCGAAACGGTGGAACATTGGAAAAAATATGACATTTCGCTAAACCTTCGGACAAATTGGGACAAATTAAAACCTTCTCTTGACGGAAAAATCCGCATATCTATAGGCGATCAGGACAATTTCCTGCTGAATCACGCCGTGCATTTGTTGGATGACGAAATGAAAAAGAAAAATGCAAATCTGGTATTTCAATATTATCCAGGCGATCATTTTACCGTTTCCACACCGGAATATATGAAAGCCGGAAACCAGTTTTTGCAACAGGCTTACGTAAATTTCCTAAAAAAGCAAAAGCCTTAAAATAATTCCACAAAGCTTTTAAAATTCGATTCGATTTTTTTATTTTTACTACATGAAGTATAGAGATATCCTATTGATTGATGATGAAGATGATTGCGAGATCTTTTTATTTGCCATACAAAAAGTGTACGGCGAAAGAAACTACACCACGCGAAACCACGCTGCAAAGGCATTGCAACAACTCGAAATGCAGCAATTGCAGCCCGACCTGATCTTCCTTGACCTCAATATGCCTGTAATGAACGGTGTGCAATTCCTGTCGGAAATCAAAAAAAATGCCCGCCTTAAAGAAATTCCTGTAATCATACTGACTACTTCGTCACAGCCCGAACTCATGGAGCAAACCAAAGCTTTGGGCGCACATGACTTTGTCACCAAGCCCAGCGATTTCTCCGATTTTGTAAAGATATTTGAATCAATATTGTAGTTTTGAAAAAGGACATCCATACAAAACCATCGGAATTTTCGCTCAGTTATTCTGACATGGCTTCGCTGATCGATGACGGCCCGGCAATCTTCTGGACTTGCGATCGCGACGGCAGCTGCACCTGGCTCAACAAAAAATGGTTTGATTATACGGGGCAAAATGAAGCCGATGCCTTAGGTTTTGGATGGACACTTGCCATACATGAAGATGACCGGGAACCGGCTGCAAAAATTTTCATTGAGGCCAATGAAAAACAGCAGCCTTTTGACCTAATTTACAGGCTGCGTGACAAAACCGGAAATTACCAATGGTTCATCGACAAAGGAACACCGCGTTTTTCCGATGGAAATTACATAGGTATGGCCGGTACTGTCGTGAGCATCCACAACCAGAAAACAGCCGTTGACGAAAGCCTCCATAAACTGCGGACAATCGTGGAAAGCGCACCTTTTCCGATAGGTGTTTATATTGGGAAAGACATGATCATCGAACTCGCCAACCAATCGATACTCGATGTTTTTGGCAAAGGCAGCGATGTCATCGGCAAAAGCTATAAAAAAATCCTGCCTGAGCTTACCAACCAAAAAATATTCGAGCAACTCGATCAGGTTTATGACACCGGAATTCCATTTCATGCCGAAAACCAATACCTTGACCTTATCGCAGAAGATGGTTCTGTAAAACCTTACTATTTCAATTACAGCTTTACGCCGTTATTTGATTCTGACGGAAAAGTCTACGGCATTATGAATACCGCAGCCGTTGTCACGGATTTAAATGTCGCCAAGAAAAACATTGAAGAAAGCGAGGCGCGTTTCCGATCCCTGATCGAAGAAGCACCTGTAGCTACTTGTCTTTTTGCTGGCCGGGATATGGTGGTTGAAGTCGCAAATGAAAAAATGCTGAGCTTTTGGGGTAAAGGAAATACCGTTTTCGGAAAACCTTTCGCCCAAGCCGTTCCCGAACTAAAAGGGCAGTCGTTTCTCGATATTCTCGACGAAGTCTACACTTCCGGGAAAACTTATGAGTCAACTGAAGCGCCTTGTGAACTAATCGTTGACGGCATTCCCGGAATTTATTATTTTGATTTTACATACAAACCGTTGCGCAATTCCGCTGGTGAAGTATATGCCATCATGGACATGGCCGTAGATGTCACCGACAGGGTTGTTGCCAAACAGCGCGTTGACAAATTCCAAAAGCAACTCCTCGCCTCCTTTGAAGAAGCACCTGTAGGAATTGCGATCATCAAAAAAGAGCATCTCGAATTTACAATGGCCAATCCGTTCTACGGTGAATTGGTAGGCAGAACGCCTGAACAAGTAATTGGAAAGCCATTGCTTGAAGCTTTGCCTGAGCTTGCAGGCCAAGGGTTTGACCAAATTTTGTACGAAGTTCTCGACAGCGGAAATCCGTTCATAGCCGATGAAGTTTCGGCAGAATTATTCAGAAACGGCAAACTCGAAACCATATATGTCGATTTGGTATACCAACCCCAATTCAATGATGACGGCACGACTTATGGCGTATTTGTCGTTGCCACAAATGTCACCCAGCAAGTCACTTCGCGAAAGAAAGTAGAAGCCAGCGAAGCCAAGTTGCGTTCGGTGATTGCCAATGCACCGGCCGGAATCGGATTGTTTGTTGGCCGCGACCTCATCGTAGAGTTGCCCAATAAAATGTTTATCGACATCGTAGGAAAAGGGCCTGATATTTCAGGAAAACCGCTGCGTGAAGTCATGCCCGAGCTTTTGACTGAAGGCCAGCCTTTCCTCAAAATCCTCGACGATGTGTTTACTACCGGGACCATGTTCCAAAGCGACGGCGCACAAGTTAAGATCGTCCAAAATGGGATCATGACCTACAATTATTACAACATTACCTATTCGCCTTTATTTGATGAAAATGGCGAAGTATATGCGATTCTGGACATAGCAATCGATGTGACTGATACCGTAAAAGCCAAACAAAAATCTGAAGAAGCCGAAGCCACCTTACGCGGTGCGGTAGAACTTGCAGGACTGTCTACATGGAGCTTCGACATTAAGAACAATATTTTCAGCTATTCGCAAAGATTTATTGACTGGCTGGGCTTTTCAGCAGATTCCAAACACATTTTAGAAGCCTATAATCCTGTTCCTGAAGCATACAGGCAACAAGTCATCGATGCCATTCAGGAAGCCGTAAAACCAGACGGTTCTGGAAATTATACCAATGAGCATCCGATCATCAACTACCAAACCGCAGAACGACGCATCATTCATGCACAAGCACAGGTATTTTACGATGCCAACGGCCAGCCCGAAATTCTTCGCGGCACCGCACAGGATGTTACCAAAGAACGCATCCTGCAGCAACAGCTCGAATACGAGGTCAGGAAAAGAACAGAGGAACTGCAGGAAGCCAATGCCGGACTGGGACAAGCCAACAACAGCCTTCAAAAGAACAATGCCGAACTCGCACAATTTGCCTACATTGCTTCCCATGACCTTCAGGAGCCGATAAGAAAGATCAACATTTTTGCTAAAATGCTCGAAGACAGTCTTGGCGAAACCAACATTCAGACCAAAAACTACCTTAACAAAATCAATGTCTCTGCCGTCAGGATGATGAATTTGATACGCGACATCCTCGCCTATTCACAACTTGGCAAAGAAAATGATGCTTTTACGGCGGTCGACCTGAATGAAATTGCACATGGCGCGCTGACTGATTTTGACCTGATCATCGAACAAAAAAATGCCAACGTCCATTTCAATGAATTACCCGTAATTGAAGCGATTCCGCTACAGATGTCGCAGCTCTTCGGAAACCTGATTTCGAATTCCTTAAAATACAGCCGTGACGATGTTGCGCCCGATATCAGCATCACCGCATCGGCCTTATCTGAAAACGAAGCGGTAGAACACGGCATTTACGAAGCCGGACTGTACTATAAAATCGAGTTCAAAGACAACGGCATCGGATTCCGTCAGGAACATGCCGAACAGATTTTCAACATTTTCCAAAGGCTGCATGGCAAAACAGAATATGTGGGCACCGGCATCGGGCTAGCGATCTGCAAAAAGATCATGCAAAACCACCACGGTAACATTTATGCCATTGCTGAAAAAGGAAAGGGCGCGGCTTTTGTCGTGTTGCTTCCGGTAAAACAATCGCATAAATTATAGCAACAGCAGGCAAAAAAGATATCATCCCTTTTAATTTTTAAAGCCAAATACTTTTTATTTGGGCATCGCCTGCGGCACGGGCTGTCCGCTTTATCTTTATACGGTTCCGCTGTGCTGCACCATATAAAGGATGCCGCTGCCATCCCTGATGCAGCCACTCCGTAACCAACACCAATCATCAAGCAAAACCGCTTCAGAAAAGTTTTCTTACAGTTTGATCATTTGTTCATTTAAGGTAATTTCTCCCGAAAATAGCCCTTTTCATTAAAGCTATTTTTTTAATCGGACAACAGGAAACCGTGCGTATAAAGGAATCCGGATTGCATTGGCCTAAACTCTTCCCCGCACTTTTTCCTGGGCTTAAACATTCTTATTACTATTCTTACATCCGACTATCCCTAATTATTTGGCACTTTACTTAAGATTTGACTTTTTTTTACAATTTCTTTTTTTTGAGAGAATCATTTTATTAACTTTGGAACACCAAGGAAAATACCACACTCCTAAAACAAGACATATGCTGCGATTTAAAACCTCTGAAACTTTCAGGGAAATCGTCATTGATGCACCTTTAAAGATGCGTTATGCGGTTTCCAATTATGGAAGGCTAATCAGCTATACCCAGACTTTTGAAGATGGCCGTGAGCTATCTGGCGGACGGGCAGATGGTTACCGGACATTACACTACAAAATCCGCGACGGCGAGAGCGAGAAAAAGAAAAACAAGTACATTTTTTTATATCGGGCGGTTGCCGAATTCTTCATCCCGAAGACTTCTGACGAGCAGGTATATGTACTGCACCTCGACCGCAAGCGCGACAACGACCATATTTCTAACCTGCGATGGGCAACCCGCGCCGAAATGCTTGAACACAGCCGAACAAGCCCTTATGTCATTGCTGCGAAAACCCGCAAGGTATTGGGCAACGGCAAACTCACTTCTACACAGGTGATCAGGCTTAAAAAAAGGCTGCAGGACCCAAAGCGAAAAACGAGGCTCAGGATACTCGCAAAAGAATTTGGCATCAGCGAAATGCAATTGAGAAGAATCAAAACAGGCGAAAACTGGGGCCATATTGTTGTGTAAGCATTCTTTTATACGCTAAATATTTAGTATCTTAGTCAGATCAAGCTTAATATTTTGACCTATGGCTATTACTTTACAAATCCTCTGGCTCTTTATATTGGCATTGCCAATTGCGTGTGTGGCATGGACTGTTACGCATGAAGAAGTATTTCGGGAGCCAAGGGAATATTGCGCCAGGCGTTGCAAGGACGGAAAAACGCTTCCCGAAAGAAAGTTTTTTTACCTGTTTACATGCGAGTATTGTTTCAGTCATTATGTAACGGTGGCTTTTTTATTCCTAACCGATTTTCATTTGCTATTAAACGATTGGCGCGGTTATGTCATTGCAGGATTTGCATTGGTATGGATTGCCAACACTTATATGAGTCTGATGGCTTTCATCCGCCAGGACATCAAAAAGGAAAAAACCGAAATTGCATTGCTCGAAAAAGAAGCCGAAACCGTACAGAAAGATCTCGAAAAGTATTAACTTTTTGCAAGCGCAATAATGTCTTGGCCTTCAAGAATATTTTTTGGATCACCCACTGTCACCGATTTGATCATCGCCTGGCCCAATTCTTCAAGCGTACAAAATCCCGATGGATACAAGGCGCGCCCAATCGGGAAAAACCAGTTGATGTATTTGTAAAACGAATGCGTATGTTTCAATCCTTTGGTAGGCTTGATAAATCCGGGACGGAAAGCGTATACTTTTTTAAACGGCAATTTCATCAGGTCATTTTCTGTTTTGCCTTTGACACGCGCCCAATGCTGGGAACTTTTTTCCGAACTGTCTGTTCCTGCCCCTGAAATATAATCAAATGTCATCTCCGGATTTTGTTTACAAAGTGTTTTAGCGGCATGCATCGTCAGTTCATAAGTGAATGTATCATAATCTTCTTTGCTCACGCCAATAGATGAAATCCCGAGGCAAAAGAAACAGGCATTATAACCTGCAAGCTGGCTTTCAATTGGCGACAGGTCAAAAAAATCTGCGTGGATGATTTCTTTTAGTTTGGGATGTGACACGCCGCCAGGCTTTCTGTTGATTACCAAAACTGCTGCTACAGCATCACTCCGCAGGCATTCATGCATCACACCTTCTCCTACCATTCCTGTGCTTCCTGTGACGATTACTTTTATTTTATCAGACATTTGATGTTGGATTTATGTCTTCAAATTACAAAAAATAATTGGAAGCTACTGTGTCCTATTAACAAATATTACGACAACTTTAATAGCATTTTGGCAACACTTCGAACATCAGATCGCTAACTTTAGGGTAAACAACAACTATCAAAATTTAAAGTCATGAGCAAGAGAATCGCCATTTTGGCCACCAACGGATTTGAGGAAAGCGAATTGAAATCGCCAAAAGAATATTTAGAACAACAAGGCTGGACGGCAGACATTGTAAGCCCCGAACAAGGAACCATCCGTTCATGGGCAGAAAAAGACTGGGGTCCGGATTATACCGTAAATACTACACTTGACCAGGCAAACCCTTCCGATTATGATGCTCTGGTCTTGCCGGGCGGCGTCATAAATCCTGACAAATTGCGTACAGATGAACGTGCATTGGAATTTGTAAAAGCTTTTTTTACTGATGGAAAACCAGTTGCCGCGATTTGCCACGGGCCACAAACGCTAATTAGTGCGGGCGTGGTTGATGGTCGCGCGATGACTTCCTATCCATCAATCAAACAAGACCTTATCAATGCCGGAGCACAATGGCTCGACCGGGAAGTCGTAACAGACAACGGTTTGGTCACAAGCCGCTCGCCGAAAGATTTGCCAGCATTTAATAAAAAAATGGTCGAAGAAATCAACGAGGGAAAACACCAGCCGGAAGTACAATAATAAAAATTTAATTCATAAAAAAAGCGGAACCATACTGGCTCCGCTTTTGTATTTTATGGAAAAAAGCTTATACAGTAATGCTATCAATGCCTTTTTCAAGTGCATTTTCAGCCAAATCAGGAATTGCCGTGCCTTCGACGCGATAGGTTTCTACATCGGTAATCCCAAGAAATCCAAGTACGCTTTTGAGGTATGGGCTGGCAAAATCGTAGGCCTGCATTGGACCTTCTGAAAATACTGCGCCCGAAGCCAAAGCGACATACACTTTCTTATTTTTGAGCAAACCTTCTGCGCCACTAGCCGAATAATTAAACGTTTTTCCAGCCCTTGCGATGTGGTCAACCCATGCTTTTAGTGCAGATGGAATTCCGAAATTATAAACCGGGACACCCACTACAATGACATCGGCCCATTTTAAATCGGCGATAGCTTCCTCAGAAGCGCGAGCCGTTTCTTTATTATCAGATGTTTGCTGGTCTTCAGGGGTAAAAAATGAAGCAAGATGTGATGCCGAAAGGTGCGGCAGAATGCTGTCGTTCAAATTGGTTGTCCTGACTATACTTCCAGGATTTGCCGTTTCGATTTTTTCAATGATCGCATTGCCGAGTTTGATGCTAAATGAAGCGTCGCCACGCGGACTTGAAATAATGTGCAATATGTTTTTCATCACTTTTAATTTTGAATTGAAATGTAAAATTAGCTACATTTGCTAATCAAAAGTTAGTAGTTTACAAAAGGTTAGTAGTTACCTATAAGTAAGCCAATAAATTAATTATGGAAGAAAAATGCACGAATGTCTGTCAAAATCATCTTACAGCAGTAGGCGATGCGCTTTATGTGATTGGCGGAAAATGGAAACTCAGAATTATCATCGCCCTGAAAGATGGCCACAACCGTTTCAATGATCTGCAACGCACGATCACGGGCATTTCTGCAAAAGTGCTTTCTACCGAGCTGAAGGATCTTGAAATGAACGGTTTCGTAAAGCGCACTGTACATACCGGAACGCCGGTTATCGTAGAATATGAACTCACCGGATATAGCGATACGCTACACGAAGTGTTGAGCGCACTAGGCAATTGGGGTACGATGCACCGTGAAAAGATCAGGGCAGAAAGGTAATTTGTCCTTCATTTAAAACATAAAAAAACCGGAGCCGTTACAGCCCCGGTTTTTTATTTAGAGTAAGAAATTTGCCAGATGTTATTGGTTTTGTCATCGGTCAGTAACAGAGATCCGTCAGGCAATTGTATGACACCAACCGGGCGGCCATGGACTTCATTTTTATTGGCATCGACCACAAATCCAGTAAGGAAATCTTCGGCTTTACCACTTGGTTTTCCGTCCTTAAAAGGCACAAATACGACTTTGTAACCTGAAATAGGGTCGCGGTTCCAAGAGCCGTGCTGGGCAATGAATGCGCCATTTTTATATTTGTCGGGAAATGATTTTCCAGTGTAGAATGCCAACCCAAGCGAAGCAGTATGTGACCCAAGGTCGACTTCGGGAACAATGGTTTTTTTAACCAGATTTGGATTTTGAGGCTTTACGCGCGGATCGATATTTTGTCCCCAATAACTGTAAGGCCAACCATAAAATCCGCCTTGTTTGACAGATGTAAGATAATCCGGAACCAGGTTATTGCCGAGTTCATCACGCTCATTGACTGCCGTCCATAATGTTTTAGTTTCCGGCGCCCAATCCATCCCTACAGGATTTCTAAGTCCGGATGCGTAAATTTTAAGTCCGCTTCCATCAGGATTAACTTCGAGTATATCGGCGCGGTTGATTTCATTGTCAAAACCTTCTTCGGCTACATTAGTTCCTGATCCAACTGCAATATAAATTTTAGAATTGTCAGCATTTGCAATTAGATTTCGCGACCAGTGCCTGTTGTGTTTTCCTGCAGGAAGATCAAGCAGCTTCTCGCCTTTTCCTTCAAGTTTTGTTTGCCCTTTCTTGTAAGGGAAACGCAGCAATGCATCGGTATTTGCCACATAAAACCAATCGCCTATGACCAGCATTCCAAATGGTTGGTTGAGTCCGTTGTCTTTTGTGGCGAATGTTTCTCGGACATCTGGTTTTCCATCGTTGTTGGTATCGCGCAATAGCGTAATCACATCCGCGCTGTGGCTGAGTTCGTTAGATCTTCCTGCTCCGATAATTGCAGCTCCAACCTGTTTTGGGATGCTGTAATTGGAGTTGGATTGAGCGACGAGCACATCGCCGTTTGTTATGGCATACATCCAGCGCGGGTTGTCGAAGCCATCGGCATATTTGGTAACGGTAAAACCTTGGGGCGCTTTTGGTGTTTCGCCATCTTTCCATCCGATGACATTTGAATAATTGGTTACCGATTTTGTGGCGTAAGGTGCGGGAAGTTGTTTTTTTGCAGATTTCTGGGCGTTTATCCCGATGGAAAAAATCAGGAAAGTAACTATTAAAATATTGGTTTTCATAGCTGTGTGTTTTTGTTATCCTATTAAAGTTACGATTCAGTAAAATAAAATCCAGCCGTTTTAATATAATTTTAGGAAAACAAAAAATCCGGAATTTGTATCTTCAATATTCAATTTCGAACTATGGCAAAACAACACAAAAAGAATCGCGTTTACAACCAGACATCTTTATTTGGCCCGCTGTATGCATATCTTGTGGTGTTGTCACCTCCACAAAAAGTCAGGGAAGATATTGCAACTTTCAAAAAAGAGTTAAATGATATTGCTTCGATTGGCGACCGGAATTTGCAATCGATCGGACACATTACCTTGACGGATCGCTTAACGGACGATGCTGATTTTGCAGAAACTGTGAGGAAATTGATTCAAGGTCATAAAAAATTTTCTGTCCGATTAAACGGAATTGGCATTTTCGACCATCAGCCAAAAAAAACTTTATTCTTAAAAATTGAAGGTCCAAATCCGATCATTGTATTGATGAATTCCTTAAAATCAGTTTCAAAATCGCCACATTTAAGTCTTGCTAAAACCCTGCCGCCTGAAAATTTCGAAAAATGGGCGAATTATCTCGACGAATTTGAATATGAAGCCGAATGGATTTGTGGAGAAGTTGTCGTACTCAAAAAATTAATGTCGGAAAAACATTTGGGGTTTAACGATAAAATCATAATTCCGCTTAAATAAAAAAAGCCTCTCTTTCGAAAGGCTTTTGATATAAAATAAATGCAATTACATATTTCTTCTGTATTGCCCGCCCACTTCAAACAGCGCCGAAGTGATTTGCCCCAGCGAACAAACTTTCGTCGCTTCCATCAGTTTTTCAAAAATATTCTGGTTACTGATCGCCGCTTCCTGGATCGCATTGAGTTGTTCGTCTTCTTTTCCGGCGTGCGTTTTATGCAATTCTTCGAGCATTTCGATCTGGTATTGCTTTTCTTCTTCGGTCGCACGGATGACTTCCAATGGCACTACTGTTGGCGAACCTTTCGAACTTAAAAAAGTATTTACTCCAATGATCGGGAAATCGCCATTGTGTTTCAACGTTTCATAATACAGACTTTCTTCCTGGATTTTTGAGCGTTGGTACATGGTTTCCATCGCACCGAGAACGCCGCCTCTTTCAGTAATTCTGTCGAATTCCTGCAATACAGCATCTTCGACCAAATCGGTCAATTCTTCAATGATGAACGAGCCTTGGATCGGGTTTTCGTTTTTTGCCAGTCCGAGTTCCTTGTTGATAATGAGTTGGATTGCCATCGCACGGCGCACCGATTCTTCCGTTGGCGTTGTAATCGCTTCATCATACGCATTCGTATGCAGGGAATTGCAATTGTCGTAGATCGCATACAAAGCCTGCAAGGTCGTACGGATGTCGTTAAAGTCAATTTCCTGCGCATGCAGCGAACGTCCCGATGTTTGAATGTGGTATTTCAACATCTGCGCGCGCTCATTCGCACCGTATTTGTTTTTTAGGGCTTTCGCCCAGATTTTACGCGCCACACGGCCGATTACGGCATATTCCGGATCAATTCCGTTGGAGAAAAAGAACGAAAGGTTTGGCCCGAAATCATTGATGTCCATACCACGGCTCAGGTAATATTCCACGTAAGTGAAACCGTTGGAAAGCGTAAATGCGAGTTGCGTAATCGGATTCGCGCCGGCTTCAGCAATGTGATAACCCGAAATCGAAACCGAATAAAAGTTCCTGACATTTTGCGTGATGAAATATTCCTGTACGTCGCCCATCAGTCGGAGTGCAAATTCCGTTGAGAAAATACAGGTATTCTGCGCCTGGTCTTCTTTTAAAATATCGGCCTGAACGGTTCCGCGCACCTGCGACAACGTCCTGATTTTTATCTGGTTATATACTTCCGGAGTTAAAACCTCATCACCTGTTACGCCAAGCAGCATCAATCCCAAACCGTTATTTCCGGCTGGCAGATCGCCTTGGTATTTTGGGCGGATTGTTCCTTTTAGCTTGTATATTTCGTTGATTTTTTCTTCAATTTCAACCTGCAGATTGTTTTCACGGATGTACAATTCGCATTGCTGGTCGATTGCAGCATTCATGAAAAATCCAAGCAACATCGGCGCCGGGCCGTTGATCGTCATCGAAACCGAAGTCAGCGGATGCACCAGATCAAATCCTGAATACAGTTTTTTCGCATCATCCAAACAGCAGATTGAAACACCGGCATTTCCGATCTTTCCATAAATATCAGGACGAATGTGCGGATCATTTCCGTATAATGTCACACTGTCAAAAGCAGTTGACAACCGTTTTGCAGGCAATCCGGCGCTAACATAATGAAAACGTTTATTCGTTCTTTCCGGGCCGCCTTCTCCGGCAAACATCCTTGACGGGTCTTCGCCTTCGCGCTTAAACGGATACAATCCCGAAGCAAACGGAAATTCTCCCGGTACATTTTCCTGCAAACACCAACGCAAAATATCGCCCCAAGCTTCGTATTTCGGAAGCGACACTTTTGGGATTTGGGAATGTGATAATGATTCGGTATGCGTTGCAATTTTAATTTCCTTGTCACGGACTTTAAAGCTGTACACCGGATTTTTGTATTTGTTGACTTTGTCGTTCCAGGTCAGAATAATTTCCCAGTTGTACGGATCGAGATCCATTTTAACGCGGTCGAATTCCTTGCCTAATAAACTTAAAAATTGCTTTGTCGTTTCGTCATTTGATTCTAAAACCGCTTCGTCAATTCCGGCTTTAGTAATGGTTGGAAGTTTTCCGCCAACACTTTCGATGGTTTTAAAAATTCCGTATAATTTTTGCGCGACTTGTTGTTGCGTTAAAGCGGTCGCATCATATTTCCTGTTGTTTTCTGAGATTTCAGACAAATACCGCGTTCTGTGTGGCGGAATCACGAAGATTTTCTCGCTCATTTCACGCGTAATATGAAAATCAGATTTTAAATCTGAATCTGTTTTTTCGTGCACTTTATCCATGATCGCTTTGTAAAGCGTGTTCATTCCCGGATCATTGAACTGCGATGCAATTGTTCCGTAAACAGGCAAAGTATCCAAATCGGCATCCCAAAGCTGGTGGTTTCGCTGGTATTGTTTTTTGACATCGCGCAACGCATCAAGCGAGCCGCGTTTGTCGAATTTATTGATCGCAACCAAATCGGCGAAGTCAAGCATGTCGATTTTTTCGAGTTGGGTTGCTGCCCCGAATTCGGGTGTCATAACATATAATGAAACATCGGAATGATCCATGATTTCGGTATCCGATTGCCCGATTCCGGAAGTTTCAAGGATAATAATATCATAATTTGCTGCCTTTAAAACCTGAATCGCTTCGGCTACATATTTGGATAAAGCCAGATTGGATTGGCGTGTGGCCAATGAACGCATGTAAACGCGTGGATTATTGATCGCATTCATGCGGATTCTATCACCCAGTAAAGCACCGCCGGTTTTTCTTTTCGATGGATCGACAGAAATGAGCCCGATGGTTTTTTCAGGGAAATCAATGAGAAATCTTCGAACGAGTTCATCAACCAATGAGGATTTTCCCGCGCCGCCGGTTCCGGTAATTCCGAGAACTGGCGTTTTAGAATTTTGGTTTTGAATGTGGATTTTGTCTAAAGTGTCTTTTGCAACTTCCGGGAAATTTTCAGCAGATGAAATCACCCTTGCAATTGCCGTCGGATTTTTCTCAGCCAAATGGTTGATTTCTCCATTTAAAACATCCCCAACCGGATAATCCGAACGTTTGACTAAATCATTGATCATGCCTTGCAAGCCCAAAGCACGACCATCGTCTGGTGAATAAATGCGTTCGATGCCGTATTCGTGCAATTCTGAAATTTCAGATGGCAAAATGACGCCGCCGCCGCCGCCGAATATTTTAATGTGTCCGGCTCCTTTTTCTTTGAGCAAGTCATGCATGTATTTGAAATATTCATTGTGCCCGCCTTGGTAAGAAGTCATTGCAATGGCATTCGCATCTTCCTGAATGGCAGTATTTACTACTTCTTCGACGCTGCGGTCGTGGCCGAGATGAATCACTTCAACACCGGTCGACTGGATGATGCGGCGCATGATGTTGATCGCGGCATCGTGGCCGTCGAAAAGCGAAGCGGCAGTAACAATTCTTACTTTATTTACAGGAATATATGGTTTTGCTTGTTCCATTTTGTGTTTTGTGACGAATTTAGGTCGGCAATTTACGAAATTCTTAAAAATTTGATGTTTGTTTTCTTGTAAAATTTGGGTAGACTTAATTTGGCTTGAATGGAACGCAGATCACGCGGATCACGCGGATTTACACCGATTGAAAACAACTGCATTAGCCCCGATTGAAGCGGCATCCTTTTGTGGAGCACAGCGGAACAAAAGATAGAGCGAAAAGCGGGAAACAGCTCCTAATAAAAAAGCCCACTTTCGTGAGCTTCTTATCTTGCTTCATGCTTCTTGCAGCGAAGCGGTCTTACTTCTATAAATCTATTTCCTAAAACTTGCCGGATCAATCTGAACGCCCAAGCCTTGCGCAACACCCATTCCAAGATTCATGTCGGCGCGGAACCAATGGCACAACTGGCGGTTGACGATTTCTTCTTTTTTCGGGCCGTCGATGCCACTCATCGCGCCAACAATGTTGCTAATCGTGTTTTGCTGCAGGTGCGGCTCCATCAAACGAAACAGGTTTCCGGGTTGCGAATAATGGTCGTCTTCGCCTTTCTCGTTGCGGTCAAACCAGCCGGCAACGGTACTGTCGAGTTCGAGCGACGGTTCTTTATAACGTTCATCCACCACAATATCATCGAAACTGTTAGGGAAATAATTGGGTTTGCTACCGCCGTTTCCATCAACGCGCATCTGGCCGTCGCGCTGGTAATTGTTGGTGGCAAATGGGCAGCGGTTTACTGGGATTTGTTCGTAATTTCCGCCCAGACGGTAACGCTGCGCATCGGGATATGACAGGATTCTTCCCTGCAGCATTTTATCTGGCGAATAGCCGATTCCATCCACGACGTGCGCCGGGGCAAACGCCGCCTGTTCGATATCCTGGAAATAATTGTCTGGGTTTTTGTTGAGTTCTATGGTTCCAACATCGATAAGCGGATAGTCGCCGTGCGGCCAAACCTTCGTTAAATCGAACGGATTGATGTGGTACGTTTTGGATTCGGCTTCGGTCATGACCTGGATTTTCATGTGCCATTTCGGGAAATCTCCGGCTTCGATGTTTTCGAGCAAATCGCGCTGGGCAAAATCCATATCGACCGATTTCATCTGCGCGGCTTCGTCATTCGTGAAATTTTTGATGCCTTGTGCCGTTAAAAAGTGAAATTTGACGTAATGCCTTTGATTTGCCGAATTGATCATCGACAAGGTGTGACTGCTAAAACCGTGCATGTGCCGGTATCCGTAAGGCGTTCCGCGGTCTGACATTAAAATCAAAACCTGATGTAAACTTTCAGGATTTAATGACCAGAAATCCCACATCATTGTTGGCGATTTCATATTCGTGTGCGGATCACGCTTTTGCGTATGGATGAAATCCCCGAATTTTTTAGGGTCTTTGATGAAAAATACCGGTGTGTTGTTTCCAACGAGATCCCAGTTTCCGTCTTCGGTGTAGAATTTTAAAGCAAAACCACGCGGATCGCGTTCGGTATCGGCGGAGCCTTTTTCGCCTCCGACCGTGGAGAAACGCAGCAACATTTTGGTTTCTTTCCCAACGTGGCTGAAGATTTTTGCTTTGGTATATTTTGAGATATCGTGCGTAACCGTGAACGTTCCGAAAGCACCCGAGCCTTTTGCGTGAACGACGCGTTCGGGAATCCTTTCGCGGTTGAAATGCGCCATTTTTTCGTGCAGGATAAAATCCTCGAGTAAGATTGGGCCGCGCGGGCCGGCCGTTTGCGAATTTTCATTCTCGGCATACGGCTTTCCTGATGCTGTTGTTAGTTTGTTGTGATTGCTCATGATTTTGTGATTTCTTGTTACTATCAAATGTAAACATTAACATTTTATAAACAAAATCGATAGTTTTGATATTTTAATAGTCTGACGCTATTTGCTATCTTTGGCAAAAAATCAAACATGAAAAAATACCTTTTATTGGCATTGCTTGTTCCGTTCTTAGGAAATGCCCAATTGAAAAAGCTTGTCAAAAAAGCCAAAAAGACTGTTGCGACAGCAACTACCACTTCCTCTTCATCTGCGACAAGCAGCCTTGACATCAGCGCGGCATTAAAAGAAGCACTCAACAACGGCATTACCAAAGAAGTTTCAAAACTCACTGCTACCGACGGTTTTTATAAAAATGAAGCGGTGAAAATCTTGATGCCGGAAGAATTGCAAAGAGTTGACAAAACCCTTCGCGCGATGGGCATGTCGAGCCTTGCCGATGAAGGTGTGAAGTCGTTGAACCGTGCTGCAGAAAGTGCGGTGAAAGAAGCGACCCCGATTTTTGTGGCATCGATTAAAAACATGAGAATAACCGATGCGAAAAATATTTTAATGGGTAGCGACAATGCGGCAACGACTTATCTGCAAAGCTCGACTTCGACTGCTTTGTATGCGAAATTCAATCCAGTAGTAAAGGAGTCGATCGGGCAAGTGGGCGCCGACCAGATCTGGACAACGATAATCACAAAATACAATGCATTGCCTTTGGTTTCAAAAGTGAATCCGGACATCGTGGATTATGTGACCAATAAAGCACTTGACGGTGTTTTTAAAATGATCGCTGTGGAAGAAAAAGACATCCGCGGGAATTTATCGGCACGAACTTCTAATTTGCTGAAAAGCGTTTTTGCATTACAGGATAAAAAATAAGATGAAAAAAGTATTGATTTTAGGTTTGTCGTTTTTGCTTTTTAGCTGTGCCGAATTGCAGCAGGTGGCGAGCCAGTATCCGCAAATTGGAACGGTTGGCGTCGGAAATGCCGACATTGCTGCCGGACTCAAAGAAGCGTTGAATAACGGAATTTCCAAACAGGTTTCCAAACTTACAGCTACCGATGGATTTTTTAAAAATGAAGCCGTAAAGATTTTGCTTCCCTCAGACTTGCAGAAAGTCGATAAAACGCTGCGCGATCTTGGCATGTCGAGTCTGGCGGATGAAGGTTTAAAAGTGCTGAACCGCGCGGCTGAAAATGCCGTCAAAGAAGCGACGCCGATTTTTGTCGGTGCGGTAAAAAACATGACTTTCACCGATGCGCGGAATATTCTGCTGGGAAATGATACGTCGGCAACGGCTTATCTGCAAAGCTCTACATCGACTGCTTTGTATTCTAAATTCAATCCGGTGGTTAAAAGTTCGCTTGGAAAAGTCGGCGCTGATAAGGTCTGGGCAAATATCATTACAAAATACAACGCAATTCCATTGGTCAAAAAAGTCAACCCAGATTTGAATGATTACGTCACACAGCAAGCGATGAACGGCGTTTTTAAAATGGTTGCCGTTGAAGAAAAGGACATCCGTAATAATTTTGCCGCGCGTACTTCCGATTTGTTGAAAAGGGTATTTGCTTTGCAGGACAATAAATAGCTAAATTTAGCAATCAATAACACATATATAACAAAGGCTTAACACTGAACTGTAGCATAATATGCGACCTTTGTAGAATAATAAAGGGTTTTTATTATTTTGGTTTAGAGTTAGTTAGAAAAGATTGCCGGTATTCGTCCTGAATGCCGGCATTTTTGCTTTAAGTCAAATCTGTTTTCTTCATTCCATAAAAATCAATTCTTTGGCTTATAAATCCTGAAAAAACTTTTAGTTTTGCTGCGTAATTTATAATGATGCCAAATAAGAAATTCTTTATTTTTGAGTCAGATGCCTGCAAACGGTTTTTATTTTCGCCTGTTGACATAGCGCCTTTGGCATTGTTCAGAATCTTTTTTGGGATTTTACTCGCGTGGCATTGTTTTGAAGCGATTTTTTCAGGCTGGGTTTTAATAAACCTGATCAAACCCAAGTTTACTTTTTCACACATTGGGATGGATTGGCTACAGCCATTGCCCGGAAACGGCATGTATTATTATTTCGGGATCATGGGAATCACTGCGATTTTTGTGGCCATCGGATTGTTTTACAGATGGAGTCTGGCATTGTTTACGATCCTGTGGGCAGGTTTTTATTTCATGCAGAAAACGATGTACAACAACCATTATTATTTGTTGATGCTTATTGGGATCATCATGTTTTTACTGCCAGCGAATAGAAATTATTCTTTGGATGCTAAGATTTTTCCTAAGATAAAAACGAATTACATTCCGGCCTGGTGCATTAATGTGATGATTTTCCAGATCGGCATTGTGTATTTTTTTGCTGCAATGGCCAAATTATATCCGGGCTGGCTTGACGGATCATACATCCAAATCATGCTGCACAAGCAAACGCTTCCTTTCTGGAAGGGATTTTACCAACAACGGTGGCTGCATTATTTGCTTGCTTATTCGGGATTCTTATTTGATTTGCTAATCGTTCCGTTATTGCTTTGGAACAGGACGCGCATGTATGCTTTCGTTGCGGCAATTTTGTTCCATACGTTTAACAGTATTCATTTGAACATCGGGATTTTTCCTTTTTTTGCGTTGTCATTCAGTGTGTTCTTTTTCCCGGCAAGCACGATCCGGAAAATTTTCTTCAGAAATGTGATTCCGCAAAAAGAGGAACTGATCGTTTACGGGAAGAACACGCTTAAATGGTTTTTCATTCCGTATTTCATCCTTCAGCTGGCACTTCCGGTTCGACACTTTTTTATCAAAGGCGATGTGCTGTGGTCAGAAGAAGGACATCGCTTAAGTTGGCGCATGATGCTTAGAAGCCGCACCGGTTATATCAAGTTCATCATCCGTGACAATGAAACTGGAAAAAGAAAAGTGTATAAACTAAGTAAAATCCTAACCAAACGGCAAATCAAATCGATGAAATCAAGGCCTGATATGATCTGGCAAACGGCACAAAAAATCAACGAAAAATATGCCCAAAAAGGCAAAAAAATCAGCATTTTCATCGACTGTAAAGTGTCTTTAAACCATCAGCCTAAAAAAGTTTTGATCAATCCCAATGTAGATTTCGCTAAAGCCGAATGGAATTATTTTTCCCATAACGACTGGATTTTGTTACGCGACTAATCGTATATTGGACTATTAAAATCTTCTTAAAAAAAATTATTTTTTGCTTTAATACATAAGAATTAATTACTACTATTGCACATTATTTATATTTAGTATAAATAAGTATAATTATGAAGATTCTTATCCTACTTTTATTGACCGCATGCAGTTATGGACAAACCTGGACAACCGATTTTGACCAGGCGAAAAAAGATGCAGCAAACGAAAACAAAAACATTCTTTTGGTTTTTTCAGGTTCCGATTGGTGTGCGCCGTGCATCAAACTCGAACAAACCATCTGGAATTCTGAAGCCTTTAAAACCGATGCACAAAAAAGCTGGATTCTGGTCAAAGCCGATTTTCCTAAGAAAAAAACACACCGACTTTCAGACGCCCTTCAAAAACAAAATGACGGTTTAGCAGCATCATACAACAACGATGGCAATTTTCCGCTTGTTGTATTGCTCGATAAATTCGGAAAAGTCCTTGGGAAAACAGGCTACAAAAACATACAGCCGGAAGCGTATCTAAGCTTTTTGCATGCCATGGAAACCAAAATATGAAACAAGTATTTTTCTTACTTTGCTTCCTCGCTGCTTTTTCGGCGCAATCACAAATCATCCAAAAAAGGGTTGTAAAACTCATGGGATCGCGGTTTGACCTGACGGTCGTTGCCAAAGACAAACCGACTGCTGAAGCACATATCGACACGGCTGTGATTGAAATTACACGCATCGAAAACTTAATTTCCGACTGGATTCCGGAAACACAAGTCTCTCAAATTAATCGCAATGCTGGAATCGCTCCTGTAAAAGTCGATCTTGAATTGCTCGAACTCACCCAAAGAGCCATACATTTTTCAGAACTTACTGACGGCGCTTTTGACATCAGTTTTGCTGCCGCAGATAAGATCTGGAAATTCGACGGCAGCATGACTACACTTCCAACTGAAGAAGCCATTCGGGAATCTGTAAAAAAAATCGGATACAAGAATATTATTATCGATGTCCAGAATTCCACCATTTTCCTGAAACTCCCCGGAATGAAAATCGGATTTGGATCAATCGGAAAAGGTTATGCCGCTGATAAAACCAAAGCGCTTTTAATGTCTAAAGGCGTGATTGCCGGGATAATCAATGCTTCTGGCGACATGAATACGTGGGGGAAACAACCCGATGGCAAAGACTGGACGATCGGGATTACAAATCCGTTAAACAAGGACAAGGTTTTTGCGGTGTTTCCGATTTCGGGAACTGCGGTCGTAACTTCGGGCAATTATGAAAAGTTTGTGGTATTGAACAACAAACGGTACGCACATATTATCGATCCGAGAACGGGCTGGCCGGCTTCGGGAATTGCAAGCGTGACAATATTTGCAGAAAGCGCGGAAATGGCAAACGGACTTTCAACAGCGATTGTTGTTCTCGGCAAAGATGCCGGACTGGATCTTGTAAACCAGCTTCCGTTCGTGAACGCCGTCATTGTTGACGATGCCGGAAAAAAATTCTATTCGAAAAATACAGATATTAAAAGATTCAAAAAATGAGAACCTGTCTTTGTTTATTTATTCTGATCTTTTTGGAAGGATGCAATTCCGTTAAGGAATACCAAAAGCAGGCGATCAATGATCCCGGCATGAAGCTTTCTGCGCATTCAACTGAAAGATATGAAACCAATTTCCAGGTATACCGCGAAGGTGCATCGGGTGCGAATGGAGGAAAAACAGGCGGAGGCTGTGGCTGCAATTAACATGAGGAAAATTACCATTCTTATGGCATTTTTATTTGCATCATTTGCCAATGCCCAGCAGGACAGCACCGTTGTGTACAAAAAACGTGTACTCGAAAGTGCCGAAATCGAATTCCTGGGAAGTTATTACAAACAGGACGGAAGCCATTCTGCTGTTGGCGGCGGTATCGGAACGGAAAAATTAACCGACCTAACTTCAAACATCATTCTTTCTGTACCGATGGGCGATGATGGCGTTTTGACTATTGATGCCGGATTTTCAGCTTATACTTCGGCTTCATCAAGCAACATTAACCCGTTTGTCAGTGACGGAACGATTACGGGAATCAACAATGGCGGCAATACGACAGGCGCATCTAAAAAATTGTGGGGCGAAAGCAATTCAAAAGACAGCGATAAAGCCATTGCCGAAAATGCTGCCGGCCCTTACGGAACACCGTGGATAGAATCGACAGGAGCTTCCAGAAAAGATGTGCTCACAGCCGTAAGTTTAAATTACAGCCACAGTTCAGACGACCGCAACCAGATTTGGAGCGCCAGTTTAAGTGCATCGAAAGAATACGATTACCAATCATTTGGTGTCGGACTTGGATATGCGCGTTTGTTCAATAATAAAAATACCGAACTCAACATAAAAGCCAGCGCTTACCTTGACAAATGGATGCCGATTTATCCGACAGAACTGCATGAGTATTCGCTTTACGGACTCAATTTCCAGAACAACAGTTATTTTAATGGCGTGACGATCGTTGATCAATATGGTGCGACGACAAAAAATTACCTTCCAAAAGCGTTTCATGAATTTGAAAACAAAAAACGGAATTCGTATGCTGTTTCACTGGGCTTGTCGCAGATCCTGACTAAAAAACTGCAATTCTCCATTTTCATGGATGTGTTGTACCAGGAAGGTTTGCTTTCGACGCCTTACCACAGGATTTATTTTGCCGATAAAGCGAATTATTATATTGGAAAGCCGCGTTACATTCCGATTTATACCACGCCAGAAAATGTCGGTTTGTTCCAATTGGCCGACGATACGGAAAAACTTCCGGACACGCGTTTTAAAATTCCGTTTGGCGCAAGGCTGAATTATTACATCAACGAGCGCTTTGTCATTCGAACTTATTACCGCTATTATGCCGACGATTGGGGATTGGAAGCGCATACGGCCAACATCGAAATTCCGTATAAAATCTCAGACCGGTTTACGATTTTCCCGATGTACCGTTTTTACACCCAGCAAGCAGTCCGCTATTATGCAGGCTATGAAAAGCATTATTCTTTCGAAAGATTTTATACTTCTGATTATGACCTGGCTTCGTTTGACAGCCATCAATACGGATTCGGGCTGAGTTATTCGGACATTCTTACGAGAGCGAAAATCTTAAAATTCGGACTCAAAAACATCGACTTCCGATACAACCGATACGAACGAAGCGACAACCTTAAAGCCGATATTTTTACCATCGGAATCAAATTTGTACAATAACCTTAATTATATACTATGAACAAAATGTACCCTTTCAATTTTTCAAACGGTAAAAATAAAGCAATGGTCTTCGTGGCTATGTTCGCCATGATCGTTGCCATTTTCAGCTGTAATAAAAGTGACGATACTATTGTTGCGAATAATGCGACTCCGGATTCGATCATCGGAACCTGGAAACTGGTTGAAGAATACAGAAATGACCAATTGGTTACTTTGAACGACTGCAGCCTTCAGGAAAATTATATTTTTGGCTCTGACCAGTTTACACACGAAATTTATGGCATGTCGGGCAAAACATTAGACAATACGCTAAACCAAAAAGGCGGTGACGACGATGACGATGACAGCGCTTCTGATGATAGTGATGATGAAGGTGACGACGAAAGCGACGACAACGGTTCTGATGAAGGTTCTGACGAAGGAACGGATGAAGGTACAGACGATGACGGCGGAAATACCGGCGGCGTTTGTGCACTTAGCCAAACGGTGATCGGATATTGGCTGAACGCAAATGGCGTGTACAGCTTCAATGCTAACAATACGACCGAATCAAAAACAATTCATTTCACCGATGCTGCCAACAAATTCTATTTCGAAGTCAGCGAAACTGCAAATGGAACGACGGTAACCAGAAAATATGTGTTTCAAAGACAATAGTTTTTACCCCTTAAAAGAAAAATGCTGCAAATCCTGCAGCATTTTTTTTATCCGATCCTTTCGTGCAGTTTTTTAAAATAGGCAAATGCTTTTAAGATGCGGCTCCCATACCATGAAAACATTTCGCCATCGACGAAGACCGTTTTGGCATGATGGGTAAACCTTCCAATCTCAAATGCATCTTCCTCTTTGAAAGGAAAAGGTTCTGAGGAAAGGAAAACCAGATCGGGATCGCCTTCGATCCGCATTTTTTTAAGTTCGATTTCAGGATAACGGCCTTTGTCGTCGTAAATGTTTTTGAAATGGTTCAGCTTTAGCATTTCGTTGATGAAATTGTCGGAACCGGCGACCATATAAGGGTTTTTCCAGATGAAGTAGGTAGCTTTTTGAGTCGGTTTTTCAGCAACAAATGTTTTAAAATCGGTGTAGGCAAAATTGATTTTATCGATCCATTTCTGCGCTTCTGTTCTGTGCTTAAATATTTTTCCAAAGTCGGAAATCATCTGGATGTTGTCTTCAAAAGTAATGACATTCGTTACCCAAACCGGGCATATTTTTCGCAATTCTTCAACGATTTCGAGTGTATTTTCTTCTTTATTTGCAATGATCAAATCGGGTTGCAGCAATTTTATCTTTTCATAATGGACTTTTTTCGTGCCGCCAATGATTTTTTTGACTGATTTCAGATGGTACGGATGCACGCAGAATTTAGTGATTCCGATAATATGTTCTTCAAGCCCGAGGTCACACAACAATTCAGTCTGCGACGGTACTAATGAAACCACACGTTTCGGAACTGATTGAATATCAAATCCATTTCCAAGCTGATCTGTAAAATTCGTATGCATTAAATGTAATTAATTTGTTAAAATTCTGTAAGGCGAAAGTACGAAATTGACTTATCTTTAATTTCGAAACTGGAATTCTTATGCTAAAAAAAGTTACATTGCTGCTCATTTTTCTCTTGGCCACGCCAACATTTTCCCAAAAACTAAAACCCGGATTTGACAAACAGGAATATATCGAATTGCTCGAGGCTTTCTCACGCTGGGGCGACAGCGTTTTTTACAAAGGAATTCCCGAAAGTAAAATCTATAAAACCAAATACCGATCTGAAGAAATGGGTTTGCTAAACCAATGGGAATTGTATGAAGCGCCCGGACATTCGGTGATTTGCATCCGCGGAACGACTAAAGACCAAATGAGTTGGTTTGCCAATTTTTACGCAGCCATGATTCCTGCACAGGGCAAATTGCAATTGAATGACAGCACAGCCTTTGATTATCATTTTGCCGACGATCCAAAAGCGGCAGTGCACGTGGGCTGGACACTTTCTACTTGTTTTTTAATGCGTGACATCTTGCCAAAAGTACAGCAGCAATATGAAAAAGGCGTTCGGGATTTTATTGTTTTCGGGCACAGCCAGGGCGCGGCGATCAGTTATTTTGTAACGGCACAATTAAAATATTACCAGCAAACGGGCGTGTTGCCGAAAGACATCCAATTTAAAACCTATTGCAGTGCGGCGCCAAAACCGGGAAATTTATATTTCGCTTATGATTATGAAGCGTCTACGCAGATTGGCTGGTCATATAGTGTGGTAAACGCGTCAGATTGGGTTCCGGAAGTTCCGGTTTCGATTCAGCAGGTAAATGATTTCAACACCACAAATCCGTTTAAAGATGCGAAGAAAAAGTTTAAAAAAATGCCTTTTCCGCAACGTGAATTTATGGGTTTCATGCATTCACAATTGACGAAATACAATCGGAAAGCGGTAAAACGCTACCAGTTTTTTCTCGGGAAGATTGTTTCAAAAATGATTGTGAAGAAACTGCCGGGATTTAAAAATCCGGAATATTACGATTCAAATTATTACGTTCGAACCGGAAATATGATCATTTTAAAACCCGATGAAGCGTATTTTGCGGCATTTCCTGATAACGATGAAACGCTGTTTGTGCACCACAATTTGCTGCCATATTTAACATTGGCACAGAAGCTTCCCAATTAATTTTCTAAAATAACTTGCATTTCCTGTTGGATTTTAAGTGCTTCTTCTCTTGCTTTTTCTGCGAAATTCTCTTCCGCTGAAGCGTAAATAATACCGCGCGAAGAATTGATCAGCAAACCGATGTTTTCAGACAGGCCGTATTTACAGACTTCAGATAAACTTCCGCCCTGTGCGCCAACGCCGGGAACAAGCAGGAAACTGTTTGGAATTATTTTCCGGATTTCGGTGAAATACTCTGCTTTCGTTGCGCCAACGACATACATCAGGTTTTCGGAATTTTTCCAGTTTTTGGATGTTTCGATAACCGTTTTGTACAATTCTTTTCCATCAATATTCAAAGTCTGAAAGTCGAAAGCGCCTTCATTTGATGTTAGCGCGAGCATGATCGTATGCTTGTTTTCAAAAGCTAAAAACGGTTCAACCGAATCTTTCCCCATGTAAGGCGCAACGGTAACCGAATCGAAATTCAGATCTTCGAAAAAAGCTTTCGCATACATCGATGACGTGTTTCCGATGTCACCGCGTTTGGCATCTGCAATCGTGAAAATTTCAGGATGTTTCTCGTTGATGTAATTGATGGTTTTTTCTAAAGACTGCCAGCCTTTGATTCCGTACGCTTCGTAAAAAGCGGTGTTGGGTTTGTAGGAAACCACAAGATCGTGTGTCGCATCGATAATGGCTTTGTTGAATTCGAAGATCGGGTCTTCGGTTTCGAGTAAATGTTTTGGAATTTTATTTAAATCGACATCGAGGCCGATGCAGAGGAATGATTTTTTTTTGTGGATTTGTTGCGTGAGTTGTTGTGTGGTCATGGATTTGCTGAGTTGTTGTGGCAAAGTTAATAAGTTTAAAAGTTAAAGCCACGAATAACACGAATTTTCACAAATCATTCTTTGCCAATTATTAGATAAAATTCTAATTTTTGATAAATGCCCTAGCCCCGATTACTTCACTGACTTTTATTTTAATCGGAGTTCAGTGAATGCTGTGCATTTGCAGCGGAAATCCTTCTTGCGTAATGAAATGGAGCGAAAAGATTCCAGTATAAAGCGGGATACAGCTCCTAAAAAAAATTAAGTTATTGAACCCTTAAGGCATTAAAGTACATTAAAACAATTCTTAAATAAAAAAATGCCAACTAAAAGCTGGCATCTTGATTTTATTCTTCGTTCGTCATTCGACTTTTGATTAAAAAACCTCGCTGGCTTCTTTCAATTTTTCTGTATTGCTGACCAATTGCAGCTCATCAACTATTTTATGGATGTCGCCGTTCATAATGTTTCCAAGGTCGTAAAGCGTTAAACCAATGCGGTGATCGGTGACGCGGCCTTGTGCATAATTGTAAGTCCGGATTTTTGCAGAACGGTCGCCAGAACTCACTTGAGACGAACGTTTAACGGCGTCTTCAGCGTCTTTTTTAGCCAATTCCTGCTCGTACAAACGCGAACGCAAAACGGTAAAAGCCTTATCTTTATTTTTATGCTGCGATTTTTCGTCCTGGCATTGCGCGACCAAACCGGTTGGAATGTGCGTCAAACGCACCGCCGACTTTGTTGTATTTACCGATTGTCCGCCTGGCCCCGATGAACAGAAAAAGTCAACACGAACATCGTTCATATCGATTTGTACGTCAAATTCCTCAGCTTCCGGCAGCACCATTACGGTTGCGGCAGAAGTGTGTACGCGGCCTTGTGTTTCTGTTTGTGGCACCCGTTGTACGCGGTGCACGCCAGCTTCGAATTTCAAAGTGCCGTAAACATCTTCGCCGGTTACTTCAAAAATTACCTCTTTGAATCCGCCCGAAGTGCCTTCGTTCATATCGACCACTGAAGTTCTCCAGCCTTTTGTTTCGCAATATTTGGTGTACATTCGGAACAAATCTCCTGCGAAAATACTGGCTTCGTCGCCACCGGTTCCGGCGCGGATCTCGACCATGACGTTTTTAGCGTCTTCGGCATCTTTTGGGATCAGCATGAATTTGATCTCATCTTCCAATTCCGGCAATCTTTGCTTGGCTTCCTCGAGCTGCATTTTTGCCATTTCGACCATTTCGGCATCGCTGCCATCAGAAATGATCTCGTTGGCTTCCTCGATGTTGCCCATTATCGTCACATATTCGTCACGCTTTTCGGCAAGCGCTTTCAAATCTTTATATTCTTTATTCAACTGTACATAGCGTTTCTGGTCGGCGATCACATCCGGCTGGATGATCAAATCCGAAATCTCGTCGAAACGCTGTTTTACGATCTGAAGTCTGTCTAACATTTTTTACTCCTTTTTAGGCCTGCAAATTTACAAAAAATTGTTTACAGTCGGTAACGTCTCGTTTACAGTATTTTTGTTAATTTTGCGAACGTTAAAACGTATAAAATTCACTCCAATGAAAAAAATTATTTTTGCAGTTGTTATACTTTCTTCTGTAATTTTCACCTCTTGTAAAAAAGAAGATGAGAAAGGACCGCTGGAAATCGACAAAGCCAAATGGCTGGCCGGAGAATGGCAGAATAAATCCAAAGATGGTGTACTAACAGAAAGCTGGGAGCGCGTGAATGACAGCGTTTTTCACGCCGTTTGTTATTTTGTTCACGGAAAAGACACGCTGCACAATGAAAAAATCAGCCTGTTGCAATCGGACAATTCAATCATTTACAGCCCGACAGTGAAAGGCGAAAATGGAAACAAGCCGGTGCCTTTTAAAATGACGAGCGTCAATGCAAATGAATTGGTTTTTGAAAACCCGAAGCATGATTATCCGCAAAAGATCGTTTATACAAAAATTACAGCAGACAGTTTGGTTACCAAAATTTCGGGAATGGTTCAGGGAAAACCGTATTCTGAAACGTATCCGATGAAAAAAGTGGATTAAATTACTTTCTGAAATATTTTGAAAACGCGCTTTTATAGTGTGTTTTTTTATTTGAAGCTAATCCGGCTGTCCGCTATATCTTTTATTCCGCTTCGCTACACAAAAGGATGCCGCTCCCATCCGGGCTAAATCCAAACCGGCAACATTTTGGTTTTTAACAAATTGCACAATATCAGAAAGGCAATCGGCGTTTGAATTTTAAGAAGCTTTTGTGAAAATTGTTTTCCGCTGCATTCTTAAAAACCAACCAAAAACCAATTTATTATGGCCGAATTAAACAACGATGCACCAAGCGGCGATTTAAAAAAAATCCGGAGCCGCAAATCCAATTCAAAAGTAGATTTAACTGCAATGGTCGATCTTGCTTTTTTGCTCATCACTTTTTTCATGCTCACCACCACGCTGAGCAAATCACATGCGATGGAACTTTCGATGCCCGATTCAAAAGGCACGCCGTCACCAGTTGATGAAAACCGCACCCTTACCATTCTCGTTGGCAACCACAACAAAACCAAATGCTTTATGGGGAAGCAATCTGGAAATTCAAAAGAAATTGTTTTGGGCACACGTGATCTGCGGCGGGAACTCACCGCCAGAAAAAAAGAAGTGCTCGCCTACTCGACTGCAAAAGGAAAACCGGAACGCGGTTTAATCGTATTGATCAAACCTGATAAAAATTCAAGCTACGGAAACCTTGTTGACATTCTCGATGAAATGGCAATTTCTGAAGTACAGACTTATGCCATTACAGATATTGAGAAAAATGAAAGTGAACTTTTAAAAAAAGACGGTTCTGGACGAAAAATTTAGACAAAAGAAAACCCTCAACATTGAGGGTTTTTATTTTTATAAGCAAGGTTGTATTTATTTTTTTTCCGGAATATTCTCTAAAATCTCCAATACGAATTTCCAGAATTTTTGTGACGATTTGATGCTTGCACGTTCGTCAGGTGAATGTGCGCCGTGAATCGTCGGGCCGAAAGAAATCATATCCATATCGGGATAATTCGTTCCGAGGATTCCGCATTCTAATCCGGCGTGGCAGGCAACAACTTTTGGTTTTTCGTTGTTTTGCTTTTCGTATATTTTTTCGAGAATTGTTAGGATTTCCGAATTCACGTTTGGCGTCCAGCCAGGATAACTTCCAGACAAATTGACTTCACATCCAAACAATTCAAACGCCGAACGCAAGGCATTCGCCAAGTCATATTTTGAAGTTTCAACTGAAGAACGCGTCAAACAGCCAATTGACAATTCGCCGTCTTTTACAATGACACGCGCAATATTATTAGACGTTTCGACCAGATCCGCCATATCAGCGCTCATTCTATACACGCCGTTGTGCGCCGCATAAATTCCGCGGATCAAACCTTCCTGAACGCCCAAATCCATCACTTTCTTTGGCAGATCGATTTTGGTTATTTCAATGGTCAGATTGGGTTCGGTCGTTTGGAATTCGGTTTTGATGTCGCCGATGATTTCCTGCATGTCAAAAACATAGGCTTCGTCATACATTTCGGCAATGATCACATTGGCGACACTTTCTCGCGGAATCGCATTTCGCAAACTTCCACCGTTTATCTCTACGATCTGCAATCCGAAATTCTCGAATGCATCGAATAACAAACGGTTCATGATCTTATTGGCGTTGCCCAAACCTTTATGAATGTCCATTCCGGAATGCCCACCGTTTAAGCCTTTTACTGTGATTTGATAACCCACAGAACCTTCGGGCGTTTCTTCTTCGTGGTAACTTCTGGTGGCGGTGACGTCGATTCCACCGGCACAACCAATGTCAATTTCGTCGTCTTCTTCGGTATCTAAATTCAGTAAAATCTCACCTTGTAAAATGCCTCCTTTTAAGTTTAAAGCGCCCGTCATTCCGGTTTCTTCATCAATTGTAAAAAGTGCTTCAATCGCCGGATGTGCAATGTTGGTCGATTCCAAAACCGCCATGATCATCGCGACTCCAAGGCCGTTATCCGCGCCAAGCGTCGTTCCTTTTGCACGAACCCAATCACCGTCGACATACATATCGATGCCTTGTTTGTCAAAATCAAAATCGGTGTCGTTGTTTTTTTGGTGCACCATATCGAGATGGCCCTGCATGACGATTGGCTTGCGGTTTTCCATTCCTTTTGTGGCTGGTTTTCTGATGATCACATTTCGAATGTCGTCTTCAAAAGTTTCGAGTCCGAGGCTTTCGCCGAAGTTTTTCATGAATTCGATCACGCGTTCTTCTTTTTTTGACGGACGTGGTACGGCATTCAGATCCGCAAATTTATTCCAGAGTGCTTTTGGTTCAAGGTTTCTTATTTCCTGGCTCATTTGATAAGTTTAAAAGTTACTGAGTAGCTGAGTTCTTAAGTTTTCAGCGGAACAAAGTTACAAAGTTTAAACGGTCAATTGTTGCATGATCGGAAATTATGCGATGTGTTTTTCGAAGAGTTTTTTTGCGTCTTTTTTAGAAATGTTCCCGACGCATTCTTTTTTGTGGATGCAGATTACCGGCGCTTGCTTGCACATGCCCTGGCAGTCCATTTTCTGGATAGCGACTTGATGTTTTAGTCCGGCTTCTTCTACCAGATCTTTGAAACATTCCTTGACTTCGCTGTTGTATTTGCAGCATTTTTTTCCGTCGCAGAGGTAAATGATTTTTTCTGGTTTTTTTGATTTGCCCATAGTGAAAAAGTAACATGCAAATTTAGTTTTTAATTCTTATTTATTCTAAATAGCCGGTTAGATTTTGAAAAAAATAATGAACATCCGCTACAATATTAAATATTTAGAAGAATTTTCTTAACCATTAAGGCATTAAGAAAATTAAGCTTGGCCTTAATAAACCTTAATTTCTTAATGGCTTAAATTATAGTGAAGCAAGCTGTTTGTTCTTATCTTTATACTTTCAAAATCTTCAAATGCTAAATAAAAAGAATATCCTTCCTGTTTTATTGCTGGTTCAAATTATCATTTTAAAAATTATTTCGTTTTTCCCGGAATGGATTGAGCGCATTTACAGCAATCGTTTCTATGTTTATATTTCTAATTTTTCAAGGATATTGTTTGGCTGGATTCCGTTTTCTGTAGGCGATTTGATTTATTTTATTGTTGGATTTTTTATTATCAGATGGATTTTCAGGAAGTTCAAAAACAGAAAATTGGATAAAAACCAAAACTGGAAAACCGTTTCGATGGAAATTTTGAGTTTTTTATCGGTATTTTATTTTTTGTTTCATTTGCTTTGGGCAACGAATTACCATCGCGTGCCATTGTTCGAAAAACTTCATATCCAGAAAGAATATTCAGATGCCGATCTATTGGATTTCACTAAAAAACTAATTGTCAAAACCAACGAAATCCACAGCAGAATTGTAAAGAACGACAGCCTGAAAGTTGTTTTTCCTTATGCACAGCAGCAGGTTTTTGCGGACAATATAAAAGGGTATTCTAATTTGTCAAAGCAATATTCTTTTTTCAAATATGAAAATAGCAGCATCAAAAAATCATTGATCAGCTTGCCGCTGACTTATATGGGATTTGCCGGATATTTAAATCCGTTTACAAATGAAGCGCAGGTAAACGATATGTTGCCAATGCCAAATTTCCCAACAACGGCCGCGCATGAAATGGCACACCAACTCGGTTATGCGTCGGAAAGCGAAGCAAATTTCATTGGCTATTTGGCTTCAATTAGAAATGACGATTTGTATTACCAATATTCCGGCTATTCATTCGCACTAAAATATTGCCTGAGAAACTGGAAGATCCGCGATGAAAAAGTATTGGAACAATTGCTGCCGACAATTCATCCCGGAATTTTAAAAAACTACGACGATTCCCAAAAATTCTGGGAGCAATATGAAACTTTCATTGAAACGGGATTCAAGATCTTCTATGACAATTTCCTCAAATTAAATCAGCAAAAAGACGGGCTGGACAGTTATAGCAAATTTGTAGACTTAATGGTGAATTACTATAAAACAGAAAAAGTTTAAGAATTTTAACAATACTTTTACAAAGCTTTCGTTATTTCAGAAACCAATTAAACTGTAATTATGAAACCAAAAATTTTTGGAATTGCAATACTATTTGCATTTTCAACAAGCGTTACTTCATGCAATGACAACGATGACGAAGTACAGATTCAGGAAGCAGCAACCCCTTTTTTTAATTTGAAGACCGGAAACAAGTGGGTTTACAAAAAATATCAAAATAGTGAAAGCGAGCCTACTGTTTTTACATTTTCAGGAATTACTGATAATGTAGAAATCGTTGGCGAAATTGTTGTGAACGGCCTGACATTTTCAAAAGTCCATCACACGCACAGAAGCATTCCGCAAGAAGCAGAATATGAATATTGGCGGGTAAATAATCTGGGACACCTCATTGTTCTCAATATAGAAGAAATTTCGCAAGACGTAACTGAAGAAATGGGCGCAACGTTTCATCCCGGAACAGATATCGCTTATCAAAGTACGATTACGAAGGATTTTTTCACCATTTATTACCATGTTACTCCTGAAATCAACCTGATAGTAGAAGGTAAAAACTATACGGTTTTGCCTTATAAAGGAGACATTACTCCTGCTGGAAGCCCAACAGGCACTGTAACAAAAACTGTAGAATACAATTTCCAAAAAGGAATTGGATTGGTTAAGGGCGTTGGTCATGTTGTAACTGGAAACTACAGTTGGGAAGACAGGCTCGTTTCTTATGATTTAGTAGAATAAGACATTTTTAAAAATAAAAAAAGGGTTGATTTTCTGTAGTAAAAATCAACCCTTTTTTTTTAAATATCAAATCTCATCAGTCGTAAAACTCGTAAAGCTTTTCTTTTTATAAGGCCGGATGATGAGTCTTCCTTCGCGGTCAAAGCGTACGTAATTGTAGGCCCAATTCAGGAAAACGACCATTTTGTTTTTGAATCCGATCAGGGAAATCAGGTGTACGAACATCCAGACAAACCACGCAAAAACGCCGTGAAAATGGTAATGTGGCAAATCGACTACGGCTTTGTTGCGCCCGATCGTGGCCATCGAACCTTTGTCGTTGTAATCAAACGGCTTCATTTTTTCGTTTCTGATCTTGCGGATGATATTTTCTCCAAGTAATTTTCCCTGCTGCATCGCCGGTTGCGCAAGCATCGGATGGCCGAGCGGATATTCTTTGGTTTCCATAAGCGCAATGTCGCCTATCGCAAAAATATTGTCGTAGCCCAAAACCTGGTTGAATTCGTTGACTCTAAAGCGTTCTACATTTTGCATTAATGATGAAGCCGCCAAACCTTCGATGGCATTTCCCATGACTCCGGCAGTCCAGATCACAGTTGCCGTGTCGAATGTTTGTGCCGAATTTGTGGTGATGATTCGTCCGTCGTAACCGGTGACGCGAATGTTTTTGTTGACTTTGACACCCAGGTGATTCAGGTATTTTTCGGCTGCGGCAGATGATTTTTCGCTCATCGTATTTAGGATCCGGTCGCCGCTCTGAATTAAATTGATCTGCATTTTAGAAACGTCGAGATCTGGATAATCTTTTTGAAGGATCGCGTTTTTCATTTCTGCGAGCGCTCCGGCGAGTTCGACTCCGGTTGGGCCGCCGCCTACAAGGCAAAAGTTGATGAGTGAATTTCTTTCGGATTCGTCGTTAAGCAAAAGTGCCTGTTCAAAATTTTCGAGAATCAAACTGCGGATGTTTAGCGATTGCGGAATGGTTTTCATCGACATGGAGTTGCGTTCGATTTCGGTGTTTCCGAAGAAATTTGTTTTGGAACCTGTGGCCATGACAAGATAGTCGTAGGACAATTCCCCGATGTCTGCGATAACGGTATTGTGCAATTTATCAATATGGTTGACACTTCCGAGGCGGAAATAGAAGTTTTTATATTCCTGGACCACTTTTCTAATAGGATAAGCGATCGAGCCTGCTTCGAGTCCGCCGGTCGCGACCTGGTATAGTAAAGGCTGGAATGTGTGGTAATTGTGTTTGTCAATCAGGACCACCTGAACCGGCTGATTTTTGAGCTTTTGTGCGAGCGCGATTCCGGCAAAGCCGCCGCCGATAATGATAATTCTGGGTAAATTGGTTTTTGGGATGTTCATTGATGTATAATGTCAAAACGTCGAATGCCGAACGATTGGATTGTGGATGTAAGTTACGGATATAAGTTGAAAGTCGAAAGTGGAAAGAATTGGATTGCGGATAAAATTTTGGCATCGAAAGTCGAATGACGCATAATTGCCGAACTGAAGATCAGGAAACAAAGTGGTTATCTTCTCCGCACGCCCGTTTGACTTTCGACTTACTACAGCACCTATGAAAACGACTCTTGTAATTTAGCCCCGATTGCAGCGGAAATCCTTTTTTTTCGGAGCGCAGCGGAGTAAAAAGATTGCAGCGGAAAGCGGGACGAAACACGAATTGGTAACCAGATCTTTGTGCTTCTTAAAAATAAAAGGTACTTTGTAACAAATTTCGCCCGGCGAACACTAACGCATGTATGGATCCTGAATTAGAGCAATTATTTGTGAAGCAACTCAAGGAAAACCAGAATATCATCCACAAGATTTGTAGGCTGTATACTTCTGGGGAGGACGCGCATAAGGATTTGTTTCAGGAGATTACGATTCAGCTTTGGAAGGCTTTTCCGAAGTTTCGGGGCGACAGCAAATTTTCTACATGGGCATACCGCGTGGCGTTGAATACAGCGATTACGTTGTATCGGAAAAGCACGCGATCAGTGCAGACTTCGTCGTTTGACACGACCAATCATTTTATCAAGCAGGAAGAATACAATTATGAGGAAGAAGAGCAGATTAAACTGATGTATGATGCGGTTTATCAGCTTAATGACATTGAAAAAGCATTGGTTTTTATGTACTTGGAAGATAAGGATTACCAGGAAATTTCGGAAACTTTAGGGATTAGCGAGGTGAATGCGCGGGTGAAAATGAACAGAATCAAGACAAAACTGAAAAAAATACTAAATCCTTAGGCGATTATGGAAGAGTTGGATTTATTGAAAAAAGACTGGAACAAAAGAAATTCTTTTGAGCAGGTTACGGAGCATGAGATTTACAAGATGCGGCATAAAACGTCGTCGTCTATTGTAAAATGGCTGTTGGCGATCAGCATTATTGAGTTTAGTTTCTGGATCTTGCTGACTTTGATATTGAATGATGAAAAATACCAGGTGAAATTGCACCGTTACGGGATTGAGGATTGTATGTTTTGGGTGAATGCGATAAATTATGCGGTTTTGGTGTTGTTCATTTTCTTTTTTTATAAGAATTACAGGACGATTTCAACGACCGATTCGACGCGGCAATTGATGGGAAATATTCTAAAAACCCGGAAAACCGTTCAGTATTATATCTGGTACAACCTTGGAATTGTAACAGTCAATATTATTCTTTCGATATTGATGCTGTTTTACCACAACGCTCAGATGCAATCGCTCATGGAAGACGCAACTGCAAAAGGCCACAAAGAAATTTTCATATTGATGTGCAGCGGAATTTCGCTGGTATTTATTGCCCTGATCATTGGAATTTTCTGGTTGTTTTACCGATTGTTGTATGGTATTTTACTGAAAAAATTATTTGTGAATTATAAGGAGTTGAAGAAGATCGATTTGTAGTTTGCCGATTTTATGAACGTTGTGTAATAAAAAAACGTCCGAAATTATCGGACGTTTTTTTATTACACATTTCTTTGAGAATCTTAATATTCCCACTTCCGAAGCGTGTTCAGCTTTTCCTGTTCTTCGCGTTCTTCTGCCGGGATGACTTTTAAAAATGATGGATGTTGTTCGATCGCATATTCTACTTTCTCTACAATTTGCTCAATCGTGTCGTTTTCGTAGTCGATTTCGAGTGGTTCTTTGATGATGAACGATTGTAAAATCCCTTTCTTTTTGAGGCGCAGCCCTTTTTTATCGAAAGAGCGCCGGAAGCCGTCGATAACGATGGGAACAACGATTGGTTTGTGTTGCTTGATGATGTGCGCGGTTCCTTTTCTGACGGGTTTAAACGATTTGGTCGTACCTTGCGGGAATGTAATTACCCAACCGTCTTCGAGTGCGATTTTGATATTTTCAGTATCGTTTGGATTCACTTCGCGCTGCACGTCCTGGCCTTTGGCGCGCCAGGTTCTTTCTACTGTAATCGCGCCGACATATGATAAAATTCGCGGAAGCAAACCTTCCTGCATCGTTTCCTTAGCGGCAACATAATAGATATTGAGTTTCGGCTGCCACAAATAACCGATGTTTTTGATGTTGTCTTCGCGCCCGCTTAAACTGGCATTAAATACATGAAACATCGCCACGACATCGGCAAAATAAGTCTGGTGGTTTGAAATGAAAAGAACATTTTTATCGGGTAAAGCGCGGATGATTTCCGAACCATCGATCTGCAATTGGTTAAACCCGTGATAGCGTCGGTGCGTGACGGCACCAAAAATACGGATCAGCCATTTTTTGATGAATAATATATGTCCAAAAGGATTTCTTTTGAATAATCCCATAATTTTAAAGTCGAAAATTTAATCGCAAACATACAAAAACTTAACTTTAAAATACGCTTTTTAAAACATCTTTGAGTTCGCTGAGCATCATCGCGGTTGCGCCCCAAACGTAATGATCACCGATTTTAAATGTAGGAACTTCAATAGATTCGGAATACGATGTTGGCATAGATTGCACAACAATTGTAGCTTCATCCAGAAAAACATCAAGCGGCAATTCGATGATTGCAGCCACTTCGCGTTCGCTTGGCGTAAAATACAATTCGGTTTCAGAATAGCCTAAAAATGGATAGACGAGGAAATTGCTTGGCGGAATGTACACGCGTGAAAACGGCTTGATGATTTCGATGCTTTCTTTATCGACTCCGATCTCTTCTTCAGTTTCGCGAAGTGCAGTATATTCGAAGGAAAAATCATCGGGTTCGACCTTGCCTCCGGGAAATGCGATTTGTGAAGAATGCACGCCTTTGTAGGAATTTCGGACAATTAAAACCAAATGGCTTTGGTTGTTTTTAGGGTAAACCAACATCATCACTGCAGCTTTTCGCAATTGCAACGTGTCGATTTTGAGGTTCTTGACGATTTCCATGCGTTCGGGCGGCGCCATTTTAAAATGCGAAGTTTCCCCTGGCAAGGATTGTGTTAGTATTTTTGGGATATATTCCCGAAATTTGTCAAAATCCATAAGCGATTTGGGTTTTATCCGATAAAGATAATCCAAATTTGCCACATACAAATTTCACCAATTTCATGTACAGCCGCGAAGAAACACAACGATTAAAGAGGGAATTCTGGGTCTCATTTGCCGAAAAATATTCGCGAAAATGGATTTTATACGATACTAAAATCAAGGATTTCTCATTCAAATTTTTCGTCGACAACCGCAAAGCGCAGGTTTTGATTGACATTGAACACCGAAATGACGAAAAAAGGCTTCAATACTTTGAAAAAATTGAAGCACTAAAAGGAATTCTGGAGGAGGAATTTGTAAAAGACCTGGTTTTCGAAAAAGAGTTTTACCTTGAAAACGGCAAGACCATCAGCCGCATCTGGGTCGAAAAATTAGACGTGAGTGTCAGCAATAGAAAATACTGGGATGAAATTTTCGATTTCTTCAACGAGAAAATGCACGCACTTGAAATGTTTTACCTTGAATATGACGCGTTTATTAAGGATATTGAATAGGTTTTGGATTCATTCAAAAATTATAATCACCATTGCCATTTTGCTTTAAATTCCTGGGCTTATAATCCGGGAACATTTTTGCATCTATGTAAAATGCCAACATGGCGACAAGCAGTGAAAAAAACATGCCGGTCAAAAGCACAGCATCCAGTTCCTTAGATTGTGTCAATGTCTGAAAAGCCCCAATCAACGCGAACCCTCCGCAAAACCTATAAATTGCAGCATTGTATTTTATAATTTCATAAATAAAGAACAGCGACAAAAGCGGAAACAGCAATACTAAAATACCGGCAGATTTATGCATCCTGGAAATCAGCCCGATCATTGCAATCAGATTCGCCAAAAACCCTAAAGAGAGCACCACGACCAAAATAGTATTCAGTATTTTGTAGCGTTTTTTATCTTCAGGTTTCGGAGTTCCCGTAATCAGGAGTGCAATCGCTTTTTTATCTAAATAACTTTCCGACAATCCGGCATATATTTCCTGATCGGTTTTGCCTTGGTCTCTGCCTCCTGTGATTATTTTTACGGCTGTTTTTTTGTCAAGCTCTTTTTTGCCCATAGTGCAGTTATTTGATACGCAATCGTTAATATACCTTCGTGCCTTTTAATGCGGTTTTTAGATCTTCGAAATCGGCAGTTTCATAAAACCGCGTGCCGTCAAGATGGAGCTGTTTCAGGTTTTTAGGAAACAATCCCGGATTTAAGCATTTGATTTTTGTATCTCTAAAACCTAAATATTTTAAATGATGCATCTTATAAAACCAATCCGGCACTTTATCAAACGGGCAGTCTTCGATCCGAAAGGTTTTTAGTTTATCGAGTTTGATAACAGACTCCGGAATAACATCAATATCAGATCCGCGAATCATCAGGCATTTTAATGTTTTCACATCAGTGATCCATTCTGGAAACACCTGCAGCGGAACATTCAGCAACGATAATATCTTTATTTTTTTAGCTGTCCGATTTCTTCAGGCAATACAAATTCGAGTAAGTTGTAAATTTTAGAATCGGCCTGAATATCCAGTTTTTCCAGATTGACAAATTTCAGGAAAATCCCTCCTTTTCCAATTAGGTTTTCATTAAGATTCATCAGCTGCAATTCCCTGCAATTTTCAGGTTTTAAGAGTGCTTCTTCGAAAGATGAAAACTTGGTCTTTTTAAAAAGGTACATTTTATTGTGGATTCAGATTAAATCAATGCCAATGAGCCGCTTATTTTTTCACGACTTTAATTGCAACTGTTTTCCCTGTATTGGTTTGGCCGGTTACCATATAGATTCCGGGATTCAGTTCAGACATCTCTATGCCCGAATTCAATTGTTTTACCTGTAGTTTTTTTCCATCCACAGTATAAACCGATACGTTTTGAATGTCGCCATTAAAATGCAAAATGTCATTTACCGGATTCGGATATGCTGTCAATGCCCCGGCCGCGTTGAATTCGTCAGAAATTAAAACTCCTAAACCAGCTGCCTGGGTGCTGTTGATAACCGTCGATGAAAATTCCGTTTTATTTCCCCCGAAAACATACAAACTGTTGTTGTGGACAGCTGCAGCATGGTGCCTTCTTTCGAGATAATCCAAAGCAGTCATGGTCGTAAACGAACTGTTGGCCGTATCAAAAGCGCCTAAAAATGACTGCTCATAATAATCTCCCGAAACAAAAACCTTCGTTCCGCTCGTAGCAACAGCATTTGCAGAAACAGGCTGCGGCAATTGCGTATCCATCTCAGACCAAGAATTCGCAGCAATGTCATAACGGCTGATGTAAGGTGACGTAAAAGACGAGTAAATGCGCACATTATCAATCTGATAGGTGGTCGTTGCTTCCGGTGCATAACCGCCAATATATTTATAGGCGATCCTGAAATTATCCGGATAATCTTCCAATGAGATCGCATCCGAACTTGTAAAATTTACCGCATAACCGCTTGTTGTTCCACTGGCAATCCGTGCCGGAAGCAGGAATTTTGTTGAAGTCTCAATATTTCCCGTCCAGTTTGTAATGATATATGCCTGTAAAGTTGCACCATTGTTGTATCCGTCTTTGGTATTGAAACTCAGGAAAGTATTGGTGGTTTCAGTCGTTGCCGTTTTTGAATATGGAGGTGAAATCAGCCATGAAATATTTAAAGATTCCTGATTAATGGCATTGCTGTCAAAGGCAGAAATCTGGGCGTATTTATTCGTACCAAAATATTTTCCCTGAAAGAATTTCGTACCCACTTCAACGACATTGATCCAATCTGCAAGTACCAGATTTCCTGTGGTTTCAACGGTTTGGAAATTTTCAGTATACGCATCCGATTCGCTGTACCCACCAAAGACATACAATCTATTGCCTACTGCTTTTCCTGTGGTTTCAATTGACCTGCTCATAGCTGCAAGCGGTGTCCATTCATTCGAAACGGTATTGTATTTATATAAGGCATTTGAATAAAGCGCATGGTCATCTGCCACATTTCCGCCAAAAAAGTAAATATCCGTTCCATAAACTGCCGAACCTGCTCCCGAAACCGGAAAAGGGTTTGCCGCGCCATAAGTGACATTCCCGGTGGCTGTATCAATGATTTCAAGCTGGTTATTGTTCCCGCTTCCCGTTTTCCCATTAAAAAGATACAATTTTCCGTTTGCGATTTCGGCATTGCCATAACGCTTGGGAACTGTTGGAACGCTGGTTTCAAAAGCCGACCAGGTGTCGGTATCAAATTGGTATTTTTCGATCTGCGCCGTATTGGCATTGGTCGCAGAAAAACCGTTTGCTATAAACTCATAAATTCCGTTTGTCGCTGCCGATGATCCGCTACGGGCAGTTGCCATATCGGCTTTGCTTGTAAAAGTCAGGCTTTGTGAAAAGGCAGAAGAAATCCCTGCGATAAAAAATAGTAGCGTAATTTTCATGAACATATTTAAGGGTTTGTTTGAGTGGTTTTGTTTGCAATAATTCCGGCCAACTTACAACTTTTACAACAATAAATGTTAAAATCATAAATAGTTTTTTAACTGATTTCCCATTTTATATTTAACGCCCACAGCAAAAGTCTGATTTTAAAAATAAAGTATTATATTTTTTTTTAATGGCGTGCCACCGTTGCATAACGATTCATCAAACCCAAAACACATAACGGCAACGCTGTCGGGCTGTACGCGGTGCGCGGCACCTTGCTTCCATCCCTCACGCGGCTACTATAAAATTCAGCATTTCAGTTATTCATCAAACCCATCCCAATATCCATCATCGTGAAAAAACAACTTCCGACAATGCAAAGCAAGCACAATTCGCTGGCGGTTAACGGTTCAGGCATTGTCATTGCAACTTTATCGTGTTTGTACATTTAGGATAATTTGTACAACCTAAAAAATTACCAAACCTTCCACTTCTTTTTGTCATGAAACCGCTTCTGCAGCTTGAGCAAAGTATTGTTTTCTCTAAGATTTCTATATTATTAAATGTTTGATTACAACCTGGATAATGTGAACAACCTAAAAATTGATTGTTATTAAATGAATTATGCCTAATTAGAAGTTGCCCTGTTTTACAATACGGGCAATTCGTTTTGCTTGGTTTTTCATCGGTTACTGTAAACAAAAAGGCGTTGTCTGTTATCAATTCTTCTGCAAATAAAGAAGCATTATTCGGAATAAGTAGCACAACCTCGTTTTTCGTTCTTGTTAGTGCCACATAGAATAATCTTCGTTCTTCTGCAAAACGATATTTTTCATCATCGCTGAGTAGTAGCGACAACATCGGATCATCAGTCATTTTGTTGGGAAATCCAAGTAAATGATTTTTTAGGTTTAACACAATTACATTGTCTGCTTCTAAACCTTTTGATTTGTGTACAGTTATGTATTTGATGTCAACGTCTTCAAAGCCTTTTATTTCTAATTTGTCACTACGCTCGTGATACTTTATTTTGCTGTTTGGCGTGAGCTTGATAAATTCATTTATGTCAAAACTATGACGGCCTAAAACTAAAATAGGCTTGTTCCCATTTTTGTCTATTAGCCCTTGAATTTCATTTATGAGCGCCTCTTCGGCATTGTCCTGTGAATAATAAACAAAATTAATTGGGTTTTCCAAATGTTTTTTTTTAGATTTTGGATTCTTTTGGATTTGTTTTTTGTTTTTCTGAATGTAATTAGAAGTAATATCAATAAGTGATTGGGAATTGCGATACGTTTGTTCAATAAACAATTGCTCGTATGTACCAACATATTTTTCAAAGTTGCTAAACAACGAAATGTCGCTGCCAGCGAAACGATAAATGGACTGCCAATCGTCTCCAACGCAAATCAGTCTTGCGCCTGATAACTCCCGAATTTCTTTGATTAAATTAAATCGTGAATATGAAATGTCCTGATATTCGTCAATGATAATATGCTGATAAGTGTATTGCGGTTTGTTTTCTTTTATGAGGTCAGTTGCCTGATTTATCATGTCGTTAAAATCTATTTCGCTTAGATCTTTAAGGGTATGGTCGTATTTTTTCAGAATTTGAAGCGCGAACTTTAAAAAAAATTTCTTGCCTTTCAAGCATAAACCCGTTATAGGCTTTATTTTTATCTGAAAATAAGGATGTTATTGAATCGTAGTTTAATTGTCTTGATTTGCTGAGGTTGATAAATGCTTCAATCAGTTTTGTAATTTCTTTTCCAAAATTTTTATCATTGTCCGTAACTTTTGTGTAGATACTTTTTGCATCTCTCGGCTGGAAAATTACGTTTTCGTTTTGCAACATTTCTTTTAGCTTGTCAAGCAAAACGTTATTGCGATTGTAATAGGAATATGTTTCTAAAAGTCTGGTATTGTGCATTTTGTGCACTTTTCTTTTTAACTCCATTTCCTCGACATATTCCTTCTCCTTAAATGACGTAAGCCATTTTGCACGATTGTTTTCGTCAACGCCAAAATGTTCTAAATAAATGTCGTAATCTTTTAGGTAAAAATCGGGGCGATACATTGTATTGCCGAAAGGATATGGTTTTTCATATAAGTATGCAATGCCATTCAAATACAAAAAATTGGCGATAATAAGTTCTTCAACACTTTTTACTTTTTCGCCTTGTATGGTGTCTAATGATGCTTTTGCTACTTTGTTTAACGGTTCAGGCTCGCATTTAGATTTTAAAGTCTGAAAATCGATACCTTTCTCAGTATCTAATTTCTCGCCAAGCGAATCATAACTTCCATATTCTTCCGGAATATTCATATAACACGCAACATACACGATGTACGCTTCTAACGCTTCTGCATCGTTAAAGATTTCTTTCTCTAAATATGCTTTGACAACGTTGCTTAATGTGTTTGCATTTGCAACGGCAGGAACGTTTGAATTGTATTTTTTTATGGTATCGTATCCAAGTTTATGGAAAGTGGTTGCTCGTGCGCCAAGTCCGATATTTTTTAGCATTTCATTTAATTCATCGACAGTTTTTTTAGTAAATGATAAAAGTAAAATGGATTCTGGTTTTATATTTTTTTTTTCAATTAGGTATTTTAATTTGCCAAGAATGGTTAAGGTTTTCCCCGAACCCGCACCAGCAATAATTAAGTTTGAATATTCGTCCGTTATTAATGCGGTTCGTTGTTGGTCGTCAAGTTTTTTACCTTCAATGTCGTCAAAATAGTGATTTAGTTTTTCTTTTTGAGATAGAACGTAGTTTTTGTTGTAGTTTATAATGTAGTTGTCAAAGTGTTGAAAGATGTCATTAAAATTTTTTACAATTTCTTCTTTTTTATAAAAATTAGATTTGTGTTTAAAGTATTGTCCAACAGTAGAAAACCGTGCTTTTATTTGATCGCGTTGAACCCAAGTAACATAGTCGTCAAATTTTTGTATCTCGTCGAAAAACGAAGAAATTTGTTGTAAATTAGTTAGGTAAGTCGTGTCGTTATATTTTTTATTTTCTACCAATTGTCGGTAAAACATTAGAATACTAATCATTATAGCAGCAATGATAATCAGAGTTAATATCATATTTACATCGTATATTTTTGAGGTTTGATCACGATTTATGACAGTCGTTCTTGCCCGTCCACTAACTCAAAACAAGCGCTATTCGTTTATAGGCAGTTATCCGTTCGGTTGAATGTGCTACTATTTATTTTCAATAATGCTTACTAGAGCTAGCTTTTGCTTTCAGTTCTAAATAAATACAATAGTGTTTTATGCTGTTTTTTATTGCCAATAACTTTACATCCAAAATATTTATTTTCAGTAATTATAAAATATTTGGTAACTTTCGAATGTTTCATATCGCTTAATTCTTTTAAACCTTTTCACCCCAAATCTTTAAAAAGTCAACAGCTTTGTTAGTTGGTTTACAGCATATAACCAAGTTGCTAAATGATTTTACAAAAAGTGCATATAGGATAAAACATGGCAACAATTATTTGATTTTTATAATTGCTAGATTCAATATCTTAATGCAACAAAGGTCAATTTTTAAGTTACTAATTTAACCTAAAAGTTTGATATTTAATGTTTTCCAATTTTAATTTCATCGTCTCATTTGAAAGTTTTGTATCCAAGTACTTTTCTAGGCCTGTTATTTGGTTGTTTTGAGCGTTTTTAAACTGATTACTATTTGTTCCACTGAAGTCTGTCGCTTCCCCGATCGCTTGGATTTCCAATCCGTGCGCCATCAACTGAAAAGCAAAAATATCCGTATCAAAAAGACAGGGAATATATAAAAACAAAAACCCCCGTTCGTTAGAACAGGGTTTTCAAAAGACCTGATGGTTTTAGCCCGAATTGAGCGAAGCTAAATGGGACGAATCGAAGGGCGAACACGTGGTTCCAATAAAAACAAAAAGCCTGTCTTTTCAGACAGGCTTCTCTAAAGAAAGGCGACGACATACTCTCCCACAAATTGCAGTACCATCTGCGCAGGCGGGCTTAACTTCTCTGTTCGGGATGGGAAGAGGTGAGCCCCGCCGCAATAACCACCTTAAGTCGTTAGTTGCTTTGGGCAACTTGTTTGCAGTTTTGCTTTTAAAAAAGCCAAATACAAACTAATATTATCAACACACTGGGATAAAGAAATTTTTTAATAAAGAAAGA
>NZ_FNEZ01000010.1 GCF_900100375.1 Flavobacterium noncentrifugens
AACGTTCCCGGCATATGCGCAGTTGCGGTCTTAATACCTGAGAATTTTCTGCTACCGAAAAACGAAGTTAATGAAAATAATGTTTCTTTTAACTCAAATCCCGCAATTGCGTATATGCCGTGTTGGGCGAGATTTTCTATTAATCATATTTGGAAAAACGATATGACTTTAAAATTAATCATAAATAGATGTGATTAATGAAAATCGACCAGTTTGACCGTGGACGCAGCCAGATAAATACGGATTTAAATATGTCGCTTATGTCTTATAAGCGATCGTTTTTAAATCCGCCAGCCCAAAAACTACTTTTTTTTAAGCGGCCGAAGTTAGCGTAATGAATTTAACAAAATGTACAGTAAAACCGCAGCAGTGTCTCTTGATTCATAGATATTTTTACGCTAACTTCTCCAAGCTTCTAAAGCGATTAGCTTTGAAAAACGCGTTTTTCAGCGAATCCCTTCGCGAAGCTTGGCAGCAAAAATCGTCATTCTTCCTCTTTTGCCCGCTTAAAAAAAAGTAGTTTTTGTCGCTGAATTTATCGGCTGCGGTAACGTCAAATTGCGCCCAACGTTTCGCGGCTTAAGCGAGGTTGCGATTCAAGCGGACCGAGTTTTCTCTGCCAAGGTAAAACTTTCTTCGTGAAAACAAAATTTCCGGTTACCGAAAACCAGCAATCTCGCTTAGCCGCTGTTACCAGCAGTAGCATTTTTTCTACTAAGCATTTTTCACGAAAACTCCAATTTGACAATTATGTGGCATTGAATCTGTCGGAGAATACATATTAATTCCGACATCATTAAATGCTTCATAAAGTTCCGGCTCCATTTTAAAATTTACTGATTCAACAATATATTTTGTTCCGTTATACTCAAGTGTAGTTCCTGCTTGCATGAATTGCGATTTGTCCCAATCTTCACGTTTTATATTTAGCAAATCAAAAGATTCGCGATTATACAAATAAGCTATTTCAGCTCCTTCGATGTGTTTAATCAAAATTCTTGTCTGTAATTGTTCCATAGTTTAAATGATTTTGTTTCACAAATATATAAATTATATCTATTAAATTGTAAAAAATCATAAACTTTTCTGATAGTTTCCTTCTGCGCAATTTTGGAGCTATTGCAGGTAACGTTTGGCCGGTAAGCGAATTCGCGATGCCAGCGGACTGAGTTTTCTCTGCTAAGATAAAACTTTCTTCGTGAAAAACAATGTTCATTTTACCGAAAACCAGCGCAATTAGCTTACCGGCGGTTAGCAGAAGGCTCTATATCTTACGAGTTAAAACATGTTTAAAATATTTATTTAAAAAACCATTTCCATTAAATTTTTTTTGAACAATTGGTTTTGCAGCAATTACGGCTTTTTCATATTCTTTTCGATTTACATTTGGTAAATCTCCCAAATGAACCATTTTGTAAATTATATTTTCTGGTTCAATTAGCGTTGCTTTTAAAAGCATTTCTTTTCCTTGTTTTTCCAAGATGTCAAAATCTCCAAATTCGTAAGGGAAAAGAGTAACAGTATAACCAGCTATGAAATTAAACTCTGCTAATTCAGAAAAATTTCTTTTTCCATCACTAAGCATATTTACTAATTCTTTATTTAAATCTATTTTTTCTCGAAATTCTTTCGGCGCATCTTCAATAGAAATCCATAGAAAGAAAAAGAAATGTTTCCAAATTACATAATCAAGGTTTTGTTTTGAATACAGATTTTTATATGCATTGAATGCTTCCTCAAATTCATTATTTTCCTCAAATTCTAATATACTTTCAATCATTTCTTTGATTTTTTTGGAGCTTTCTGCTAACGTTTTGCCGCTTCACGAATTTGCGATTCAAGCGAGCTGAGTATTGTCTGCCAAGATAAAACTTTCTTCGTGAAAATGAACATTCAATTTACCGAAAACCAGCAAGTTCTTGAAGCGGCGGTTGGCAGAAGTGCTTTATTATATTTCGTACCGTACTTCGCTTAAATTATGCTTTAATTCGAAATTGAAATTATTTTCTGTTTTCCATTTATGATATTCTTCAAAATTTAGATTTACGTTTTCAGGAATTATTAATATCATTTTATATTCTTCCATTAGAAACTCGTTTAAAAAAGGAGAGTCTATAATCTTATTTAAGTTTTTGAGATATTTTTTTGTTTCATCTGACGATTTATATTTATGCTTGTGTTCATATAAAACAAATTGTTTTAATGCTTCTTTGTGCATGTCTATATACAAATCTTGAAATCCTGAATATTTTTCTTTTTCCTCAAGGTTTTTAATTAACCATTCACACTTTTTAAAAGAATATGCCATAGTTGAAACCAACATAGTTGAGTCTTTAATTGCTGTACTTGAAAAAGAAATAGCACCTTTTAAATTAAACAATTTCAGTCCAGTTAATCTGGACGGGTCGATTTTATTTATTATTTTGCTTTCTAAATCAATTAAGTTTTGATTATTCAATTCTGATGAAGTAATTCTAATTTTATACATCCATGTACCGCATTCAAGTATGGTTAACAAACTGTTTTCGTTATTTGAATTTTTTGAAATTCCACGTATTCCATTACAAGTATATTTTTCTCCTTTATGATTTATGATTTTGAGGTTTTTAAAATCTACATCTTTATTGAAAGCTATATTATAAACACTTAAAAACTCATTTCGTAATCTGCCTTCATTTCCAATTTTGTCTGGATATATATAAATATTAATTTTTGTGTTTTCTTTTTCATAAGTGACGCCAATATTTTCATCTTTTTTATCAAAAGAGTAGGCTTCAATTAAGTTGAAATCATCGATATTTTTAGGGAAATCTGTTTTAGTTGCCGAATGAATAAATTCTTCTTTAGATTTTAATTTTTTTGGTGAATTCCTCAATTGAGAATAACCATTTATGTTTATAAAAAATAACAAAATTAATATTTTAAATATTTTTATTCTCATCGGTTTAATATGTTGTTGGTTGTTCTTTCGTTTGCGTTCTTGCATTTCTGCCAACGTTTCGCGGCTTAAGCGAGGTTGCGATTCAAGCGGACTGAGTTTTCTCTGCCAAGATAAAACTTTCTTCGTGAAAATAAAATTTCTAGTTACCGAAAACCAGCAATCTCGCTTAGCCGCTGTTAGCAGCAGTTTGTTATATTAACCTGTATAATTTATAATTTCGGTAGTAAGCTTTATGTAGATATTTGCCGAAATTAGTGATAGAACTATTATATATGATCCTGTAGAAATTAAATTATTTATCAAGTGATTTTTTTTAAAACTGTAAATAAAATAAAGTATAAATAGACAGTTAAATTCTGCAATTTGCATTAAAACATCGTATGGATACAATCCCTCTACTACAAATGACCTATGATTTATATATTTAGAAAAGATAAATCCTAAATTCAAAAAGAGAAACAATATGAAAAAATTGACAGATTGTTTTGATATTTTCGAAAGTAATAGAGATCGATTTATTGGTAGTATTAATATCAGAAATAAAATAAGCAACAATTCCTCAATAATTACAATAGTATTCCCTCCAGCCATAAACTGAATAAAAACCACGAAAAAACTGAAAATGACAAAGGCAATAGATAGGATTGAAATTGTTATTTGTCTCATCTTGTAAGTTGTTGTATCGTTCCGGATCGCTTTCAAATTGCTGCTAACGTTAGGCCGCTAACTGTCAGTTGCTGATGAAAGCGAGCCGAGTATTCTCTGCCAAGATAAAACTTTCCTCGTGAAAACAAAACTTTCTATAACCCGAAAATCAGCAATTGCAGTTAGCGGCGGTTATGCGATGCCAAAACGATTATTTATTTTCTGGGCCCTTTAGGCATATCAGCAGGATAATCTGTTTTCACTCTTTTAGGAATTGCATGAAATTCGTCATTCTGCATTGCTTTCTTGTAAATTTCATTATATTTTTTAGCATTCAATTTATGATATGCAATTCTTATATAATTGAATTCTTTATTTACTTTGTATGTTACGCTATCTTTAAAATATAAGTTTAAAGTATCTTTTTCAAATTTATAGATAAATGGCTCTAATCCTTTTATCGATTCGATTGTATCTGTACTTTTTATATTTTCACTTCGATCAGTTATTAAAGTAATTTGACTATCATCCGTAACTCCCCAGTTTAGAGAATTTATATAAATTCTCTCTCCATTTAAGGAAATTAGTTCCTCGTGATTCAAAGTTCCTTCCGCATTTGAGTTACAACTTCCCAATAGCGCCAAACTTGCAATTACAATTGATAATTTAAACATTCGATATCTGATTAGTTGATTTTTTGTAGTACGCGCTTTCATTGGTTTCGCATAACGTTTCGCCGCTTCAAGAAGTTGCCGATGAAAGCGGACTGAGTATTCTCTGCCAAGATAATATTTCTTCGTGAAACCACAACTTCCGGCTACCAAAAACTCGGCAATTTCTTGAAGCGGTTGTTAGCAGAAGTTTTATTTCCAGAGCTTTAGGATAAAATTTGGTCCATCTTTAATCGTTTCAATGATTCCTTCATCAGAAATTTTGTTTTCTAATTTGTAGAGATCTTTTATTTTCTGAGATTTATCATTTTCAAAAACTATTTCCGTATCCAAAAATTCTTTTTCTGTGAATCTAAACATTTTTAGAAGTTCAGTTTCGCTAAGTCTTTCGGCGTTTCGCAATTCAAACACAGTTTGATGTCTGTATTCTATATCTGGTTTGGAATTTTTACCTTCAAAGAAATCTGAAGTTGCAATCCAAATATCCATTCTGATAACACCAGTGGTTTCAACTTCAAAAAATGTTTGAAGAGTAACGTTTCGTAATCCTGAATTTCTGTCATTATATTCAGAATTGTAATGTATTATTTTATTGAATTTATTTAATAATTCGGGTTCCATATGTGTTTATTATTTTCTTGGTTGCAATCGCGTCGTTAAAAATTTCTGCTAACGTTTCGCGGCTAAGCGAATTCGGCGAAAATAGGAGCAGAGTATTCTCTGCTGAACGGAAACGAAGTTATGAAAAATACTGTTTCAATTTACGAAAAACCAGCCGATTCGCTTAGCCGCTGTTGGCGGTCAGTGTCTTTTTTAGAATACCTCTATCTAATTCGTTTTTGCAATCAAATATTCGAGCTAATATCGAAAAATCAATTTTGCCTTGTTTGTAATAATTGAAAAGTTCTTGTTTTGCATGGATTATCTGATTTCTATAATCTTGTTGAAAATGTATTTTCAAAACAGTTGAATCATGTAAAGACATTTCAAACAAGTTTTCTATACCATTTGACATTAAGCCGTTGAAATTAAAACGTGATGCATAATTATTAGAGTCTCCAACAAAATCAAAATTCCAAATTTCAATTTTATTAATTTGATCGAGCGAATATTCTTTTTTGTCTAGAGTAATTTTTTCCATGTTTAATTCTAAATAACCTTCAATTGATCCCTTTAACGGCTGGTAGGTATTGAAATTTAAATGAAGTTTTAAAAATATTGGAGCTAAAAAAACAATAATCATAACTGATATGAAAAGCCAATTTGTTGTTATTGAATTAACTAACGTAGTATCTAAATTAGGAGACAAAGTATTATATATTATCCCAATTAGAACAAATGCTGCAAATATTAAAGATGCAATTACATTGTTTGTGAAATAAAATTTATTAATGTCTTTATATATTTTGAATTTCATCGTTTACCGATTCTTTTTTTGACATTGCCGCCAACGTTTCGCGGCTTAAGCGAGGTTGCGATTCAAGCGGACTGAGTTTTCTCTGCCAAGATAAAACTTTCTTCGTGAAAACGAAATTTCCGGTTACCGAAAACCAGCAATCTCGCTTAGCCGCTGTTATGAGCCGTTTTACAGTTGAAGATTTGACTCAATCCATTTTTTTATTTCTTCAAATCTATATTCTCCTGTACTTGCTGAAATAACAAATGAATATTTTTCTTCTTGACTTGCAGATATATCGAAGTGAAATTCTAATAAAATTAATCTCATTAACGTATATGCAGTTCGCTTATTTCCATCAATAAAAGGATGATTTATAATTATGCTTTCTAAAATTGCAGCAGCTTTTTCTATAGCATTTGGGTATAAATCATTTCCATCAAAAGTAGCATATGGCCGAGCTAATGCAGACTCTAATAATCCCAAGTCACGAATTCCCTTACTTCCGCCAAATTTATCAATTAAAATATTATGAATAATTTCAACCTCTTTTATTGAAATCATTGCGCAAGTTTATGAAGTAAGTCGCTATCTTCAGAAAGAATTTTTTTGAAGTTAGAAGTCAAAGTATTGGAACTTGAAGATTTTTCAGATTGAACTTCTTTTATTAAATCTAAAATATCTGCAAGAAGTTTTTCTGGAACTTGATCCAGAGCTTTGCTGATTTCTTTTTTGATCTCTGTAGTTGTCATATTTCAAAGATAACATTTTTTTCAATTGATACGATTATGTTCGCAAAAAAATGGCTTATAACGTTTCGCGGCTTAAGCGAGGTTGCGATTCAAGCGGACTGAGTTTTCTCTGCCAAGATAAAACTTTCTTCGTGAAAACAAAATTTCCGGTTACCAAAAACCAGCAATCTAGCTTAGCCGCTGTTAGCGGTGGTTTTTATTTTGAATTTAAAACTTCTTCGATATTATTATATGCGGTAAGAACGTACTCAATATTTTGGTTATCGTTATGGTATAGCAAAGAAGTATAAAGTAAATATGTTTCTCCATTAGCTTCACAATTAATAACATTATCAATTTTCGTTACGAATTCATTAAAAGTGCTATTTAAATACCATCTATCAAATACATTAAATCTAATTTCTGCCTTTTCTTCATCTTCAGAGCAGATATAAATTAAAGAATTTTGAGCATTTTCAAAGAAAGATTTTATTATGTCGTCAATTGTTCTCGCAACCGCACTATCAAAAGGTTCAATAGTGTCACTAACTTTTTCAATAATTACTTGATATACATTTTCAATAGTGTCTTCAGATACAGAATCAAGAGTTTCATCAATTATAAATACAACTTTATATTCGATGTTATTTTTAGTAGTAAAATTGTAAGTACTTGTAACTTCGTTAAAAGTGTAGTTATAAAGGTTTGGCAAACTTAATACCTTTTTGAGTTACTGTTTCAATAGAAGTGTTTCCTTTCAAAAAAGAACGAACAGTAGCTTTATCTGCAACCATTTTGGTTATAGATTTCATTATTGATTCTTTTGTGATGATCTTTTTCATACTGCAAATATATAACTTTCTCCATATTAATCAATATGATGTTCAATTATTTTAACATTAGTAGATTCTCTATGAAGATGATTGTTTTGATGTTTATAATTATCTTCATAAAAATCAATAGTTCTAATTGAATCCGGATGTCCTTGAAAATCACCGCTAACGTTTTGCCTGTAACCGTCAGTCGCGGATCAAAGCGGACTGAGTTCTCTCTGCTAAGATATAATTTCTTCGTGAAACAATAACTTCCGGCTACTGAAATCTCCGCGATTGCGGTTACAGGCGGTTATGTGAAGCTTATTTTATATTCATGGATTCTTTCCAACTTTCTTTAAGATTATTTACCTCAATTTTATTGAGTGTTGAAAAGTCAGACAATAAATCTTGGGGAACTAAAACTACATTTTCGTAAATGATTTCAGTTCCTGTTCGATTGGCAAGCTCACCCAATCTTATTATTGCCAAACTATTAGATTTGTCGATAAAAACGTGTCTTGAAATATCTTCGATTTGAATTTTAAATTGCTCTCCATTTTTCATAGGAATGTAAAGAGTTGCCTGCTTTGCGTTTTCAATAAATTGTCTTTCTACTATTACTGCGGAGTATGGACTTTTTAAATTTTCCATATCAAAAACGGTCAAATATCCGACCGCTTTTCTAAAGCTCCATTTTTTAAAATTTCAACTTCAATCGTTGTACGATTATTAATGGTCTTTTCTTGCGCGGAAGCTTGGAAATTTGCAAACAGAATTAACAAGGAAAACAATATTTTAATTTTTTTCATATTCTTTGACTTTAAATGTTTCGATTTGCTGCTTTTAAGTTTCACATAACGTTTCGCCGGTAAGCGAATTCGCGATGCCAGCGGACTGAGTTTTCTCTGCCAAGATAGAACTTTCTTCGTGAAAAACAAACGCTCAACCTACCGAAATCCAGCGTAATTAGCTTACCGGCTGTTAGCCGTTGTTTTTATTTTTCAGTTCTGTTTTGGTCTGCTGTTTTCTTTTAAACTTTTCAAAGTAATAATTGGCTTAAATAATACTTTTTCACAAGCGTAACAATTTTCAATTCTGTATTGTTCAAACTCACCAAATTTTGTTTTATAAAATTCATATCCACTTTTCTCAATTTCGAACTCCGCATAACAATAGCCAATTGGCAAATCTAATGGAGTATGAAACCAATCTATTCTTGATTTTTCATAAAACTTGAAGTTTCCATTTTTGTCCGTTTTGACACTTTCAGCTCTTAAATCTCTTGATTCATTCGAGCCAATTTCCTCATTTATGTAATACTCTTTTTCAATTCTGTAAACTGTTGCATTGATTATAGGCTTATTATTTTCGTCAATTACCTTTCCTTCAATATTTGCCTCATAAATTACTTTCTGAGGATGAATGAAAATTCCAATTATTAAAATTAGAAGCGTTAAAAGGAAAATTTTGGTTGATTTTTTCATTTTTCGTGTCGTTCAGGTAAAATAACGGCTAACGTTTCGCGGCTAAATGTCAGTTGCGAATCAAAGCGAGCTGAGTTTTCTCTGCCAAGATAATGTTTCTTCGTGAAATAGAGATTTCCGGTTAAGAAAAACTTCGCAATTGCATTTAGCCGCTGTTACCAGTCGTTTTTTTTACCAATCTTTATTCTTACTTGGAATTTGTTCATTCAGCAAAAAAGTTTTTAAACTTAGATTTAACGTATTGAAATAATTGATTAGTTTCTCACATTTGGATTTATACCGACCTTTAATCTGTCCGTTTTTGTCGACATATTTGTTTGTATGTGTAATTTCAAAGTCTTTCCATATTGGTTCAGAACCGCCCCACAAGAGATTATCAGATTCATTCCAAAATTGAATCTGTATTATATCAAATTTATATTTACCATCTTTAAATGAGATTTCAATTTGATATTTTGTACCACTACCAATTAGGTCTTTTGCGGATCCTTCAATTCTAATATATTCATTTTCAATCTGAGCTTTTTGTACTGCGCTAGGAGTATTATAGGTTACTGCTATCCAATCAATTGTTTTCTTATATAGTTGAGATTGAGTTTTATTCTCGCATTCTACAACTAAGAAATCGGTTAATCCTTCTTCCGAAAATCTAAATTTGGTTTCTTGCGCAAAACCAAACTTTGTGAAAATAATGAAAAATAAAAATGCTAATTGTTTCATGATACGGTTTTCGGCGGTTTCAAAATGACTGGTAACGTTTCGCGGCTTAAGCGAGGTTGCGATGCCAGCGGACTGAGTTTTCTCTGCCAAGATAAAACTTTCTTCGTGAAAACAAAATTTCCGGTTACCGAAAACCAGCAATCTCGCTTAGCCGCTGTTATAAGCCGTTTTATTTTTTATTTGGTTTTGTGATATACATTTCAGGGTTTGGCCGCTCTGTGTTTTGCCAAATAAAATTATAGCCAGTTTCTTTAATTTCCATATCAAAATCTCTATAAACGTCGAAAACATTTTCTCGCATACTTCCAATAAGAACGAAGCTAAAAAGAATTAGTGTACTTACTATTAATGATGCAACAATTAAATATTTCGGTATTATTATCTTTACAAAAAAGCGATTAATGGTCAGTATTAATAAAAACCAAAATGTAAAATATATTAATAAATCGATGGTTAACTCGACTACAAAAAATTGATTTGACATCGATGTAAACCATCCATCGCAAACATATGGAAAAGGAAATCCAGCCATCATTGAATCTGGCGCATCATCAGGAAAAACATACCACCATTTCCTAAATACTACAAATGATAATAAAGTTAAGGGTAACACTAATTTCCATGCTAATTGTTTCATTATTACGTTGGTTTTCAATAATGGCTTATAACGTTTCGCGGCTTAAGCGAGGTTGCGATTAAAGCGGACTAAGTTTTCTCTGCCAAGATAAACTTTCTTCGTGAAAACAAAATTTCCGGTTACCGAAAAACCAGCAATCTCGCTTAGCCGCTGTTACCAGCAGTTTAATAATAAAAAATATAAATCATTGAAATTATTGTAATAAACATCATTGAAGCTACAAGCGCAATATTTGAAGCGTTATTTTTAATGAAAATATTAAGAATTGAAATTAATATGGAAATTCTAAATAATATAGAAAGCCAAATATTTGAAAATAGTCCAACTTGAACATCTTTTTCATAATTATTTTCCAGAACAATTATTTCATTTACATTTTTAAATATCGCGGATTTCACAAGTTTTAGTTTCTGTCCTTTTACATAATCTTCGTCCGGTGATTTTCCAATGTAATAAAGTTCTCCACTTTCCAATAACATTACAGTTTTTGCTTCTATTATGGGTTTTCTTGCTGTGCCAGTACTCGCTGTAGAGCCATAAATAGACTCTAATTTTTTAATATTACTTTCTGTGCCAGGAAGACATAAATCTAAAATTACAAAACCTGAAAGTATAAGATTGAATATAATTAAACGATTTATTGTCTTTTTATCCATAATTGAGATTTCGTGCGGCTAAATTGCTGGTAACGTTTTGCGGCTAAGCGAGTTCGGCGGAAATAGGAGCAGAGTATTCTCTGCTGAACGGAAACGAAGTTATGAAAAATACTGTTTCAAATTACCAAAAACCAGCCGATTCGCTTAGCCGCTGTTAGCGGTAGTTTCTAATTTTCAGGATACTTTTCGTATACTAATTTATTAATCTCAACTTCAGAATATCCCAGCTTTCTTAACTCATAACTGTAAGTTGCGCGAATACTGGCTAAGTCGTCAAAAGGATGATTTTTTAAAATATTTAATTGACTTGTAATTCTTTTTTCTTTCCAATTGCTATTAAGTTTATCAAGAATTTCATTTTGCTTTTCAAAAATTATTCTACGACAATCTTGATTTTCGATTCTATTTTTAAGTTCGTATTCGCAAGCTATTGAAAAACTGATTCCAGAAAATATCCAATAAAGTAATTCGTCTTTATTTTTAGCAATCTTATCTTCTAATATCTTACCGCGCTCAGAAACTTTAAAATGAATATTTCCTAAAGCATCAATTTCTACAAAAGGATAAGCGTCTTCATTTGATTTCCATAAATATGCAAAAGAATTTTTAGGAATGTCAATTTTTTCAGCTAATTCATAAATAGCATTCTTAATTTCTACTATCAAGTTTTCTTTCATATTTGTCTTGTTTTCTGCGATTTTTCTGAAATTACCGCTAACGTTTCGCGGCTTAAGCGAGGTTGCGATTCAAGCGAACTGAGTTTTCTCTGCCAAGATAAAACTTTCTTCGTGAAAACAAAATGTCCGGTTACCGAAAACCAGCAATCTCGCTTAGCCGCTGTTATAAGCTGGCCTATTGTTTATGTTGTAATACTACTTTTAAACCTGTATGAGTTTGAAATTTATTTTCCGGGATATAGTTTGGAACAATGCAATTAACTGAATCATCGAACCATTCTGTTTGAAGTTCACTTCCCTCCAACAATTTTCCAACGATAGTATCGGAATAGAGAATTGTACTATCAGAATTAGTTTTAGAAACGATTTGAGCAGAAAAATGATTAGAATCGATTTTAGTCTGGTTAAGATTTATAAATTCCTCTTGTCTTTTAATATTATTTTTACAGCTTTGTGTAAGAAAATTTAAAGCTACAATAATAAAGATAAATTGAATTCTTTTCATTTTTGATTTATTGTTTGTGTTTAATTACTATCGTCAATTTCGGCGGTTGGCTTGCTTATAACGTTAGGCCTGTAACCGTCAGTCGCGGATAAAAGCGAACTGAGTTCTCTCTGCTAAGATAGAATTTCTTCGTGAAATAAAACTTCATTTTACCGAAATCTCCGCGATTGCGGCTACAGGCGGTTATAAGCAGGCGTTTAACTTTTAGACTTTCCAAACGCATAACCTAATGCCAATGTTATTAATGGAATTATGAATTGCCATGCTGTAGAAACTTCGCCAATTATGTCGGGAACCTTTTCATTTTGTCTAAATAACCACCCATTTAAATATATTAATGTTGTAATGGCAATGCCGGCTTTAAAAGCCCAAGTTATGGTTAAATAAACAAATGTATTCTTTGCGTCTTCGCCTTTACCAATAAACTCGGTTATTTTTCCGCCGGTATTATTTTTTGCTAAACTTGAATCTGGAGATGTTCTCTCTTCGATTTGAAGATCTTCATCCTGTGATAATTGATTTTCCATTTACTATTTGATTTGGTCTAACATCAATGTCCAGTCAATTATGCGTTTCCCGTCGTTCGAACTTGGTGTCCAAATCCAAAAGGAAATATATAATTTTCTGCCGCTAATTGTACCAATATGCCAAGGTGTTAACGCTCCAGTTCCCAGTGGATTGTCAAAATTAATTAGATCAAAAATACCCACTTTACCGTCAACATTTCTTTTTGTTACTTTTGTTTCTTTATTATCTGAATCGCTTATGAAATTAAACTCAAAAGTTAAATCGTTTATCTTGAGTTTTAGCGGCATGTCTATTAGGGAAGGAGCGCAACCATTACCTACGATTTCATATTCTCCAACAAAACTGGAAATTTTTAATGCTTGATCTATTGTATTCATGTCGACCTATTATTTTAATTTAATTCAAATATCGTGTATTTATCTGTAATGCTGATCCGAGCTTGCTTATAACGTTTGGCCTGTAACCGCAGTCGCGGATCAAAGCGGACTGAGTATTCTCTGCTAAGATATAATTTCTTCGTGAAAACAGAACTTCATTTTACCGAAAACTCCGCGATTGAGGTTACAGGCGGTTATGTGTAGTCTTAAAATTTACGACCCAATTTTTCCATAATTCTTTGTTCAAAACTACTAATATATTTGTAATCGGATATTGAATCGATATTTTTTTTACTGGCAATTGTACTTTCCAAAAACTCAATAGGATTTACGTCATCTGAATTACCGTAAACTCCAACAGTACCATATCTAACAACCATTGGTATTTCAGTTGCACCTTTATCCAAATCTAAAATGTTGATTTTTGTTCTATTTCCGCTTTTGTCTATATAATAATATTTTTGATGTAAAATGCCAGTTTCTATTTTAGAACTTGTTATTAATATTCCGTCTTCTGGAATTTTGTAAATTCTTCTGTCATTCTCAATAGGAATTTGGGTAGCATTTGGCTGATTAAAAACAACTGTAATTCTACCTTCAAATCCATTAGGAATTAAAAAGGTTTCTTTCACTGACTGGCTACAACTAGTTAAGAATGTGAGTAAAAACGTGAATATAGCGAGGTTTTTCATAAGATTACACATAACGTTTTGCCGGTAAGCGAATTCGCGATGCCAGCGGACTGAGTATTCTCTGCCAAGATAAAACTTTCTTCGTGAAAAACAAACGTTCAACTTACCGAAAACCAGCGTAATTAGCTTACCGGCTGTTACCTGCTGTCCTTATTTCTATATTTTTCTGGAATCATGATGTGAGTTTCAGACTGATACGGATAAAATCTTGGAACATAAGCGTAAAAACCATTATCATTGTATCCATGAAGGAAATCTGGAAACATTTTTCTATCAATAGGATATTTCGCTTTCGGATTATGGTACATTGAAATCCCTTGAGCCCAATTCTCTATTGGACCGTCTTTACCAACCATATATTGAAATGGAATTGGAGTAGAAGCGTTTGGGTTGTGGTCATACATATTTCCAATTCTGATCATCTCAATATCACTATTTCCATAATTTTTTAATTTCCCCATTCTATTAAATTTAGATATCGTACCGGAATTACTAAAGATTACTGCGCTTATATATTCAGAATTTTTAAGGTTGAAGAAATTTGACGGAATGCTTTTATCTGTCGATTTATGTTCAGTTATTTCAAATGTTTCGATATTCAGGTTTTGGTTATCGTCATAATGCCAGTTATTTTCAATGCCATATAAATATCCGGTTAAATTACTGTCTGAAAGCCAATGTGATAAACTATGGTGAAATGGTTCGACAGCTAATATTATTGGATTTCCCGCTACCCAATCAAGTTTCCAATACTCCTTTTTAAGTTTATTGAATAATGCCCCCGCGATTCTTATTGTACTTTCGTTACGCAACTCGTAAATAAACTTTTCAAAACCATCTTTCGGAATATTTTTTATTACATCCATTTTGTCTTCTATTTGTTCATTGAATGCTGGATTTGATATAACAGCTTCTACAAAAATTTTCTTGTCATTTTTTGATAGCTCGAAATCTGGACGTTCATGTGCTCTTGCAATACTAAATTTTTGCTCTTGAAATGCTGCCAATAAAGACAACTCCCAAATTCTAGAATCAAATCCATTAGACTGAAATTGCACAACAAAATCTTTATCAATTGGTTTAACAGAATTGTAAACCTCATTGAGTAGTGTCCTTGCTGCGCTATGTCCTATGGTATCACGAACAAGCTTATAATTTTTATGCTGCTTTTCAATAGAAACGATATCGTTAAACAAGTTTGTCATAGGATTGCAGGTAACGTTTTGCCTGTAACCGCAGTCGCGGATCAAAGCGAAACGAGTTCTCTCTGCTAAGATAGAATTTCTTCGTGAAAACCAAATGTCAATTTACCGAAAACTCCGGATTGCGGTTACAGGCGGTTACCAGCAGCCTTTGTTTTTAGTTGATATAATCTGTTTAAAGCTTTCACTAAATCGAATTCTTCTTTTGGTAATTCTTCTATTAGTTCATAATTGAGAAATCTATATTTTTTTATTCCTGCACCTTTATCTAAAAGATTTAATTCAGAACATTTTATGCATTTAATTATGTCGAACTCAAAGCTAGGAATGTCATCATTTCGTTCTAATATAAAAGTTTCCAATTTAGTATTACATTTTTGACAATCTATCGAAAGAATTTCATGTCTTTCTCTTTCCTCTGCTAATACTTTTTCTGACGCAATTTTTTCTGCATTTTCATGATCATAGGTTTCAGTTCCGTAAGTCCAAAAGTTTAATTTTCTTGTAAGACTATCAACTTCTAAAATTTTCGCAATTTTATCAAAGTAGTCTATGACAAATTCTTTTTCTTCCGTATCTAATTTGTTAGATTTTATTTTCTTAAAATGGTCTTCGTAAATATTTTCAAATTCTTTATCCGTGTTTTTTGAATTACTTGCAGAAATTAAATCTGTTAGCAAATTATTAAATGATTTTTCAAGCAAACCACAAAGATTTTTTTCAGAAGGATTTAGTCCACGGATTTTCCATTTTTCACTTGAAAAATTTTCAATACTTTTTAATTTTTCCAATTCCAAAATTCGATGACTCATGATTGTTCTTTAAGGTTGCTGGTAACGTTTTGCGGCTAAGCGAGTTCGGCGGAAATAGGAGCAGAGTATTCTCTGCTGAACGGAAACGAAGTTATGAAAAATACTGTTTCAAATTACCAAAAACCAGCCGATTCGCTTAGCCGCTGTTATGTGACGTTTTTTATTTTATTTTTCCAATAGTTTATTGTATATGCTAATAATGTTACCAAGAATGAAATACTTGTTAGAATACTAAGAATAAGCCCAAACCAATATAAAATACAGAGTTTGAAATATTCTGCTACTCCAAGACTCAGAAGAGCCAATAAAAGTCCCCAAAGATTTTGATTAAGATTTATTTTAAAATTATCAACACTCATAATTTAAATATTAGAATTTTTAAGATCTCTATATTTTTTAATATTTGCGTTATACTCATCATTAAGTTCTTGTATTCTTTCTTTGTCTACTTCTGGAAGATCTACATTATCTTCCAAGCATTTTACAATTTTTTTTGAGAAATGGTCTAATTCTCGACAAACTTTAGCTAAGTTATCATTGATTATAATTTCTTCCTGTTTTTCAAGTATTTCTTCAAGTTGTCGAGCTAATATTTCTCTATAATTCATAATTATTTATTTGATGTTATTTTTACCGCGATCGTCATAAAATGTCACATAACGTTTCGCGGCTTAAGCGAGGTTGCGATTCAAGCGGACTGAGTTTTCTCTGTCAAGATAAAACTTTCTTCGTGAAAACAAAATTTCCGGTTACCGAAAACCAGCAATCTCGCTTAGCCGCTGTTACCCGCAGATTATATTTGTTTACACTCAAGTTGACTCATTTGCTTTTTTCTAAAAACATCAAAAAGAATAAAAATGGCAATTGCTGATATTCCTAACATAAAACATAAAGCGCCAGTTTTTAATGGAAGAAAACCCATAACTACTGATATGATCCAAATAGTTAAAAGATTCAGATTAAAAAAACCAGCCAAAATATAAAAGAAGTTGTTTTTGAGAATGTCTTGTTTATGTTTTTTGAAAATCGTTAACCGCAATAAAATAGACAAAATACCAATAGCTACCGCTGCGCAAACACTTTCAATAAAATTAAAAAATAATGTCATGCTGCTCATATTATATTGATCGTTCACGACAGAATTATAATAGTCAAAAAAGCTATATAGAGTCCAAATATTGATAACAATGAAGGACAAAGCGATATTCTTGTAAAGTTGTATTTTCATAGTAATGGTTGGTTTGCGATTCGCGGCTAATTTGCGGGTAACGTTTCGCGGCTAAGCGAATTCGGCGAAAATAGGAACAGAGTATTCTCTGCCGAACGGAAACTAAGTTATGAAAAATACTGTTACAATTTACAAAAAACCAGCCGATTCGCTTAGCCGCTGTTGTGCGAAATTCATTTCTTAATCATTTTTAGACTTGCTAAAATTGAATTCAATTCCGTCCAACACTTTTTCGCCATCTTCATATGCTTTTAACAAAACACTCAAATCTACGCTGTTATTTTTGTAGTCATAATAAGCTTTATTCAAAATTCGCCAGCCATTCCTAACATTATTTGCTTTTGTAGGCAAATTAAAAGCTGTTATTAACGTTATGAAAAGAGTAGCAAAAAAAGCTATGATTTGGATGGCTAATGGTTCTAAAATTCCAGCAAAAGCACTTACGAAAAGTGACGAAGTTATTGAAAGAAATCCCATGACTATTAATGATGCTTGAAGCCAATTAGCCATTTTATTCCAAGTGTATAAATGATTTTCAATTTTTTGAACTAGTAAATCGTTTTGGATTTGGTCGATTGTGTTTGTTTCCATAATAAATACATATAAAATTATTAAAAATAATACTCTTAATTTTTTGCTTATATCCAATGTCGATTTATAGGTTGCGACGATTCGGCGGTTTCAAATTTCGCACAACGTTTCGCGGCTAAGCGAATTCGGCGAAAATAGAAGCAGAGTATTCTCTGCTGAACGGAAACGAAGTTATGGAAAAAACTGTTTCAATTACAGAAAACCAGCCGATTCGCTTAGCCGCTGTTAGCTGAAGGTTATACTAATTCTCTAACTTTGGAAGTTTAGCTTTTGATAACATTTCATTTGCCAAAGCAAGTTTTTTCGGAAACAAAATTTTTCCTCTGAACTCTTCAAGTTTCTTGTCAATTTTTACAACTGGAATTTTTCCTTTATTTAAATCTTCTACTTTCATAATTATTACTTTTTTCTGGTTACTAAAAATCCCAAATAATCTTCTCCTAGAACAAATGATTCAAATTCTTCATCATTTCTTAAACCATAGACATAAAAATCACGTTTAAGTTCTTCTAAATTATTTGTAATTCCCATTCTGTATAATCTCGTTCTAGCCTCATTGCTTCCTGTAGCATAAACATAAGCGTCAGGTTTTTTTGCTGTGAAAGCATATACAGTGGAAACTACAGTAGCTAGAACTTTTTGTCCATCACCATTATTTGTAACAATTTCGTCATTGATTTCTTTCGTTTCAAGATCTAAATCTCCGAATCCAAGATTGAAGTAACCTTTAATACTCATTTCAGTATACTGAATAATTTTCGTTACTTTTCCTTTATTTCCGATGCTATCAAACTCGAAGATGTTTAATTCGTCTTCGGTTGCATATTCATATCTCGGATAATTCATAAACTTAAATTTAGTTAAGGACAAATTTAGCAATTTTCAAAAGAGTTTCTCGTTTCGCGTGATTTTTTTTAACTTTCAGCTAACGTTTCGCGGCTTAAGCGAGGTTGCGATTCAAGCGGACTGAGTTTTCTCTGCCAAGATAAAACTTTCTTCGTGAAAACAAAATTTCCGGTTA
>NZ_FNEZ01000004.1 GCF_900100375.1 Flavobacterium noncentrifugens
AATTTTCCGACGCCTTTGAATATTTGTAGTGGCGACATTATTAACATTGGAAACACGTCTCCGAATGGCGTAGTCGGAACGTGGTCATCAGCGTTCAGCAACACAGTCGGGGCAACTTATACTTTCACGCCAAATGCTGGGCAATGTGCCGTCGGGCAAACTTTGACCATAGCAATCAGAACACTTTCACTGCCAGCTATTGCTGGTACAAGCCAGCTCTGCGAAGGCACATCAATAACTTTATCCAATACTGTTCCGGGAGGAATCTGGGCTTCTAACAATACCGCTATTGCCACGATTGATGCTTCCGGAACCGTTTTGGGTATCGCAGCGGGAACGGCGATACTGTCTTACACCATCGCCAGTGGGAGTTGTTCCCTGACGGTTTTCCACACGGTAAACGTGCATCCGCTGCCGAAACCAAAACTCACCGACCAGAATTTTTGCATCGACAGCAAAACAGGGCTTTTTATTTCAGATATTATCCTCAATTGTGCCATACCCAATTCAGGATATTCGTTCGTATGGACGCGCAACAGCCTGCCGTTGCCTACGACAGGAAACAGCCATGTGGCTGATGAGGCCGGGATTTATGAAGTGGTCGTGACCAACACGGCAACAGGCTGTTCGCAAACGGCACAATGCACGCTGGGCATTTCTGCCATGCCAACAGGAACTGCGGTTGCTACAGAAGATTTCCAAAACAACCAAATCATCACGGTTACCGTGTCACCGGTTTCTAATTCCTATCTGTTCCGGTTGAATGGTGGCCCGTGGCAGCAAAGCCCGGTCTTTTCAAACGCAAGTGAAGGCGAAAACATTGTCGAGGCGACCGATACCAAAGGTTGCGGTACGCTGACCCTACCGGTTTACGTACTGAATTATCCGCGCTTTTTTACGCCAAACGGCGATGGCTACAACGATACCTGGAATGTCAGCCTGCCGGACGAAAACGGGTCGGAGATCTATATTTTTGACCGTATGGGAAAACTGCTCAAATCACTCAAACCTTCCAAAGACAGCGGCTGGGACGGCACTTATAACGGCAAGATGCTACCCGCCAGCGATTATTGGTTTCAATTGCATTACCGGGATTACCAAGGTGGTGAAAAAGAATTTAAAGCCCATTTTTCCCTGAAGCGTTAGCATAGACAAAACAATAACCAACCAAAACCAACCAAAACCAACCAATCATGAAACAAAAATCACAAAACCGGTTGCCAAATTTCTTTACCGTGCTATTGATGCTTGCCATCCTGCCTTTATCGGCACAAAGCATTATCTTTAAAAACAACATCGAGGGTACAAATCCGAGCCAGTTCAATCCGTTTACCGAAGGGCAGGAAACCGATGCCCATGTCACTGCTACCGGAATTGGGCGGGGGGCAGGCCTTGTGTCTGCAACCGAATCTGGAAGTTACAGCGTGACAAGCTGGAACACCTCAGCAGTCGACAATACGGCTTATTTTGAATTTACGGTCACGCCAAATCCGGGCTATCGCATCAATTATGGCACGCTTGAATTTAACATCGGCTTTTCGGGCGGACCGAATAACGCGCCTTTGGCTGTGCGTACGAACCTGAGCAGTTATGCAACCAATATTCCATTCTCAAGGGCCTCGTTTTCCGTGCCGGTCGTGATCGATTTGAGTGCGTCGGCGTACCAGCAGGTGAATTCTTCGATGACTTTCCGCATTTATCCTTATGGTTCTGCGAACATTTCAGACCGGTTTACGATTTATGATTTTGCCTTTAAAGGATCAGTTGCTCCTTTGTGCAACCTTGGGCTGCCTGAAGGAAATTCCCAACAGCTGTTCCAACCGGGCAGTACTTTAGCCGATTTGGAGGTAGCAGGAACCAATTTGTCGTGGTTTGCTTCTATGGCCGATGCCCTTGACGGAAGCCCGGTGCTTCCGATTGCGACCGCTTTAACCGATGGCGCGACTTATTATGTGACACAAAGCAACGGCGGTTGTACGAGTGCACCGCTGCCTGTAACCGTAGCCGCTAACCTGGCCACTGCGGGTTTTGACCAGATGAAATTCCTTTGGTATCCGAATCCTGTAAGCGACCAATTGCAAATTGAAGCACTTTCGGAAATTGACCATGTGGTGTTGTTTGCCCTTTCCGGACAGCAACTTGGCATCATACCCGGCAACGGGAATAAGGCTGCGGTCGATTTTTCAAATTTGGCTCCGGGCATTTACCTTGTTAAGGTGTTTACGAAAGACGGTTTCAAAACTTTCAAAGTCAGTAAAGCCCAATAGAACCTGTTTCACTTTATAAGTTAATTTCAAGGTCGCATCTAAGGGTACAATTAAGTTTTTGATAACTTAATATTTTAAATACTGATTGTTTTTAAAGTATTTTTGCCTAAAATATGTCCTAGCCGGGAATAAATCAAAAATCAACATGAAAAAGAAAATACTGTTATTTTTTTTCGCACTGCTTGCAATGCCGGGATTCGCCCAATGCTGGAAATCTGTTTCTGTGGGGTATGCAAATGCTTTTGCTATTGCAGACAACGGGACGCTTTGGGCCTGGGGGAAAAACACGAACGGAGAATTGGGGGACGGCACCAACGTGAATAAAAATACGCCTGTACAGGTAGGCACCGCAAATGACTGGAAAGAAGTATTCGCCGGTATGGATGGCATTTATGCCTTTTCGCTTGCGATCAAAACCGACGGGACTTTGTGGGCCTGGGGAAGCAACAACCGGGGGCAACTGGGTGATGGGACTGCCATCAGCAAAAATTACCCGGTGCAAGTGGGTACCGACACGGACTGGAAAACAGCCGCTGCAGGCCTGAACCATTCTGTTGCCATCAAGCAAAACGGTACGCTTTGGGGATGGGGCTGCTCGGAGCATTTTGCCCTGATTGGATTTCCAAGCGGGGAGGACGTACTGGTTCCCGAACAGCGAAGCACCGATACCGACTGGGTGCAGGTTTCGGCACACGACCGCGTAACAGTGGCCGTGAAAGCCAACAATACCGTCTGGGGGTGGGGTTACAACCGGAACAACATGCTTGAGGTGCCGTCTGGCGCCACATTGGGTGGCGATACACGGTATCCTGCCCAAAAGATATTCGGCACCAACATCAGGAAGACCACTACCGGAGACAGAACCAGTATTGACATCAAAACCAACAACATTTTAGCCAACAGCGGCGACCCCCTGGACCACAACCCGCTTTATGTACTTGACGCCGATGTGGGATACAATACCACAGCGATCCTCAAACCAAACCATACCTTATGGTATGAGGGCAAAGTACTGGGAAGCCTGAGCCAGGTTGGAGTTGGCCTGACGCAACTGGGTACTGCGGCCAACTGGACGGCTGTCAGCGTCGGAAACCAGTGCGCTGCGGCATTAAATGCCGATGGTGAAATTTGGACCTGGGGCGCGAATTTCCATGGCGGTCTTGGCAATGGCACCAGTGGCGTCGGTTTTGACTCTACCACGCTGGTAAAAGTATCGTGTCCTTCGCTGTTGAGTGGGGAACAATTTCCTGAATTGTCATTTCAGTTGTATCCCAACCCTGCTAAAAATACAGTAAAACTTCAGTCAGATGTTGTCATTGACCGCTTAATCATCACTGATGTACTCGGTAAGGAATATTTCAATCAACGATTTAACAGCAGCATGATTGATGTTGATATCAGTTTGTTTGCGAAAGGGCTTTACATTGTTCAGGCTTTTTCCGGCCAGTCCCGGAATCATTTGAAGATGGTAAAGAATTAAGGGCGTCCGGAAAAACAGTTTTGGGCATCATTGCGGGAAGCACGGCAAGCATATCAGTATGTGTAACAGAGCGTAGTCCATCTCTTCACTGTACACACAATCAAATGTTTCTGTAGTTGGTTTTAATTTAGTTGCCCGCCTCAGATCGAAATGCCGGCATTATAACTGGGGACTGAAAGCGATCAACCAAAATACTGCCAGTAAAAAAACAATACTCCAAAAAATCAGATAACTTGCCAATGACCGTAAAATCACCTTGAAAGTCGGCATGGTTCTGAAGAATTGCTGATCTGTAAAAATACTGAGCAAGATATCTGCAACAAACAGCGACGCGACGACATTTTTTAGCACCGGATTGTTGAGGTCATATATGATTAACAGTGGCAGTGTCGCAATATGCAGGAAAAGTCTTTGCGAGGCCTTAAAGGTGTTAAGAATAAGTAATTCGACGAAATTATAGCCATGGTTGCGAAAGCACAACACCGTACCTATGGTGTAAAAAGGAATGGTAGCCAAAGTAACCCATGAATAGTGCGTCGAAATCCAGTTGTTGTATAATTCATAATTGACGTGGGATTCGCTCCTTTCGGCAAAGCTGGAACTGTCGATTCCGAAGTGGTGGTATAATAATCCATACGTTACCGCGAGCAGTATTACAAGCGAGACCGGTTGAAAATGTTTGATCCGCTTGCCTTCGATAAATTCACGAATAGCATCTCCCGGCCTTGAATACAATTCTCTAAAAGTATAAAGAATGCCTGCATCGAAATGAAAAAGGCCGTGCCTGATGTCATGCCATACAAAATGAACGTCAAGTTTATGCGTATTTGCGGACTGTCCGCAAAGGTTGCAAAAATTTCCTTCAAACTTATTTCCGCAGTTTTTACAGGTAATCATTTGGAATATTGAATTAGAATGTTGTAAAAGCGTTGAAAACAGTGTCACCACCTTCATTAGAATAGTGGGATAATGCCGTCCATTACCGGAACTGGGTTTGAACTGAAATCGAATCCGCCATCAGGTGAATACGGCCCAAGTGGCTAACTTATAAGAATATGCAATTGCCATCCAGGGCATCATTTTTTTGCTTTCGACCCAAACGGACAGCGCTTGATCAGGTAATTTATGGTCGCATGGTACGCATCTATGTCACTGCCAAAAGATTCCCTGGATTGGGCGTATCGGTTTACACCGGCGTCATCATAGAATTTCAGGTCAATTTTAGTGTTGTAATTCACCATTGTGGCGGCGTTGCCAGAGCCATAGACCGTGCCTGAAGTTTTTGTTGTCTCCTTGTTCCGATCCGTTTTTTGGGTTTCCTTGCCGTTATAGGTCGTCGAGCCACTGCTGAAAGTAGACGACCCTTTGTTGGTAACAGTGGCAATGCCGTAAACGACGTATTCCACACCCAAAAGGGTGGCAAGGTCAGCAGGCCTTTTCAGGCGTGCAGCTTCCGGGCTCAAGCCTTCTTCGGCCAGGAGGCTGTTGGTCGTGACCGGATCCTGAAAATTCGGGAGCGAGGTGTTTTCACGCAATGAATTGTAAGTATCCGATTGCAGTTGCCTGCCCATGGCCTGGACATCAGAGTTGGACTCGTTGGTGATGTATTCAAACGGCAGCACGGCTATTTTTCCTTTTCTGTCCGCTGCCGAGACGGTGCCCTGTGGGGCTTTTGTGATAATTTCGGTACGTCCGCTGGCAAACTTGATGCTGTTTACCTCCGATTTTTTAAATTCGTACTCCAGGGATTCGCCTTTATAAGCAAACTTAACCATACTGTCACCGATCGACAACACTTTGCCTTCTCTTTTTTCGCCATTGAGCATGTTTACAGTATCTACTTTGTCCTGCGCAAAATTGGGCAGACTGGCCAGCATAAACAACACCAGCAATACAGATTTGAAGAACATTGATTTTTTCATGATAATTCATTTAAGTTGATAGGAAAGCCGCGGGGCGGATGCGGCTTTTTGTGGCTGATTTATAATTTTTTTATTAGTCGTACTTGTCCAGCAGATAGAGGTATGCTTTTAAATTGTGATGTACCAGCACGGAATGGTCGCTGTCCGGGAAATCCCTGTAATAGGCTTCATCAGGATTCAGGACAATTGCGGTTCCGCAGCGGGTGTAATATCCTGAGTGTATGTAGTCGGGATTTTCGAGTCCCGGCACTTTTTTACGGATGGCTTTGTGCACGATCTTGCCCAGATAAGTCTGGTATTCCTTGACGGCTTTGCGGTTGTATACCGTCAGTTGGGCATACACAAATTCCATCAGCGGGCGTTCAAGTAGTGGCTGCTTTTTTATCGTCCCCTGAACATTGGCAAAGGGATTGGTTTTATTGAGATCCTCAATCGACTGGATGGAAATGGGCATTTCAGGAACCCAATCGGCCGCGTTTACCACGGTATACGACCAACCATTCCGATTCGCACTTTCATAATCATACGCAAAATACAGATTTCCAGGCTTGGGTGCCGCACTGCAATAGGTTTTAAATTGGATGTCTTTCGGCAGCTTTCCTTCTTTTTGATCGTATTTCAGCTGTGCGCTCATCAAAAAGGCGATGCCTGCGCCCTGGCTGTGCCCGAAGATAATGAAGTCGCGTATGCCTTTGGCATATTTTGCGTGGATCTTCTGCCGCACATCGTCAATCAAAAAACCACAGGATGCCGCCCAGCCTACATGTACGCCGGCCTTTGGATTTTCGGCGAAATGATAGTCGTATGTCAGGGAATCGCTTAACGTTAAGCTGCCTTTGGCCGGAACCATAGCCGCATAAAAATTGGCCATCCAGCTCAGGGCCTGGTCTACCGATCCACGAATGCTGATCACCGCTGTATTGTTGCCCTCATACATTTCCCAGCAATTCGCCAGCCCGCGCACTTTGGCACGGTAAACAGGCCGGTAATCGGTCGACTGGGGAATGCCTTTGTAGCCTGTGCTGTCGTTCCAGCGGGAAAAAGCCATCAACAGTTGGGCATATTCCCTTTTGTCAAACCCGGGCTTCAGATGCTGCGCGGGTAAAGAAAATGACAGCATTAAGAGTGAGAGAAGGTACAGTCGGTTCATGTTGCATTTTTTTAGTTGGAGCAGTTTCCTTTTAAAGTAAAAACAGCAGAAAAAAAGAGGTTTAATCAGATACTTTTTTATACTCCAGCGTTCCCATTTGTTCAGAGGAAATGACCCGCTTCCGGCTGTCAAAATAATCGATATGAAATTTTACCGGGATAATGATTGTAGACGTAATCGTCAATTCCGAATTGTCTTTGGAAAGCTTCCATTTGCTTTTATGCACTTCGTCGCCCACCAGGCTCTGGAATTCCCCATTTTCCAAAAATACCTGGAATACCTGATCGGTCTTGAACTGGCCAATAATGTCTTTGTCTTTGCCATTGTGCGTCCATCTGACCAACTGCCATTTTCCGAGTAATTCTTTGGACGTTTGCGCACTTGCGGCAAAACCTGCAAGGCATAATAGGAGTAATGCTAATTTTTTCATGGTGTTTTTTTTATAGCTAGCCCCTAAATTAGTAATTTTTTCAATTCGAAATTAAGTCCGTGTTTATAATTTTTCGGCACAGCAGACTGTTTACGAACGCATTACAGCTTTTTTGATTTGGCATTTGTCACCAAAAAAAAAACGGCTTAAAGGCATACCCGAAAACACAGGTTTGTTTTGGTGTTGTTTTACTGTTGTTTTGGTTTGCTTTGCAAAAAGCCGCTTTTTGCGAACAACAGTAAAACAACAGTAAAACAATTGTAAAACAAAAGTTACCCATTTTCGGGTAATGACCGCCATCGGTTTGCGTAATCCGGGTCCTGTAATCTGGGTAGAAAAGAAACGCCCTGGTTTTGCAGTTAAAATTTTAATATGGCTTTATTGATTATTTTAAAGGTACATTTCCAAAAAATAAAAGATACCCCCATGAAACATTTTGAAGAGACTAAAGAATTGCTAAATAACTCGGTATTGTTTTACATTATTGCCACAGCCATGGATGGCAACTATTCTTACGTAAACGGGAATTATGCAAAAGAATTTTCACACATCAGCACCAACTTTGTAGGGATGCCGTACCACATTACCATGCATCCCGACGACCGGAATACCTGTGTGGAAGTTTCCATGAAATGCTTTAACAATCCCGGGGAATTGTTTCCAGCCACCATCAGGAAGCACGACGGTAAAGACGGCTATGTCTATACGCAATGGGAGTATAAGGCGATGTTCGACGACCTCCAAAATCCTGCCGGGATATTCTGCCTGGGGTATAACATCACAAAATATGTTGCAGAACAACAGCAGCTGCAAAGCGCGCAGGCAGAACTGGAGAAAAATTCGTCGATCATAAACCAGATTATTTTCCAACAGTCGCACCTGATCCGCGCACCGCTGAGCAACATCATTGGGCTGACTGCCGTGCTGGATAAAACAGGGCTGGACGCGAACACGAGCAATATCATCGATATGATTGCGGTCAGCGCAGACCAGCTCGATGGTGTGATCAGAAGCGTCATTGATATTGCCAGGGACTGACGCTGAGGATGGTCTGTAACGGGTTGTGATGGAGAAACCCCACTGTCAAAACTTATCGAGCGCTTCCGAATGGGTGGCGTTAGGGCATTAAGCGATTGGGGTGCCGGCCATAGGAGGAAAATTACCAGGAAGTAAGATTGAAGGACAGCGGTTTTTTTTTGGTATTGGTGCGTGAAAGTTGTGATTTTAAAATGGTTATTGACGTGATCGACGTATGCACGCCGGATTGACCTACGTTCTGTTCTGTCCATTGGCGCACAAACTATATGACCTAGGTAGCTCCGCTTTCCTGAATCTGGTACCCCGAAAAAATACCTTTTTTCATCCCCCTATCCAAAAAGCTGATTGTCAGATATCTCATTTAGGGTTGTCCTGATTTAACATGTTTGGATAATCGGGTTCGTTAAAATTTTCTTCCGGAACCAATTAAGTCGGCCAAATTTCAGGATAATATTCTCCGCCTTCTTCGGGTGGTTATTGCCTGTCGCAATGATGGTATTTCTGAAAGCCCTTCTTAAGGCTTGGTGCGCTGTTATATGCTGTTTTTTAAGCGATTGCTTTTTCTAATTCTTCCCTATTTTCTTCACCCCATTTCGCCGTGGATTTTATAATAGGAATTAATGACTTACCTAATTTGGTCAGACCATATTCGACTTTAGGCGGTTTTACGTTGTAGATTTTCTTTGTAAGAATTCCGTGGTTTACAAGTTGATTCAACTGGGTCTCTAATACTCTTCTTGATGCATTTGGGATCTTTCTTTGCAGCTCGCTTGGCCGGAAAATTCCGTTGTAAATACTCCAGACTAGGCTAATCTTCCACTTTCCGTTCATAACCTCCATAAAAAGATGGAGTCCGCATTCCACATTTACACGTGTTTTTCTTTCATACATAGCAAATCATTTTCCATACAAATATAACAATAATGATACGGGCAAATTTATCCGCACTTGACTTAAATAACGAAGGGTTGTACTTTTGAAAAAAAATAAAATGTTCCTATGAAATATAAATTATTTGGCTCAAAGACAGGCTTGTACTCCAGTGAAGTTATCCTGGGCGCAGCAAATTTCGGAACGCGCAAAGGATATGGTGCAAGTCCTGAGGAATCGAAACAAATACTTGCTGCATATAAAGAAGCGGGAGGAAATTTCATCGACGTTTCTGATACGTACCAATTGGGTGAAGCAGAAGAAATTGTCGGCGAATTTTTAAAAGGACAGCGAAATAATTTTATTGTCTGTTCAAAGTATACAAGAAGCAGTGAAGTAAATCCTGCAATAAGTAATTTTGGAAATCACCGCAAATCTATGAAGCAGGCTGTGGAAGCAAGCCTGAAGCGATTGAAAACTGATTATATTGATATTTACATGCCCCATTTTGATGATGGCGTTACACCGTTGGACGAAATTATAAGAGGTTTGGAAGACTTAGTGAAAGAGGGAAAAATTCTATACACAGGTTTGACCAATTTCCCTGCCTGGAAAGCTTCCTCCATTGCAAGCGCAATAAAATTAACAGCACTTCAAATTGAATACAACCTTTTGCAACGAACAGCCGACCGTGAATTACTTCCTATGGCACAGGAATTCGGATTGGGAATTATGATGTATTCTCCTATGGCGGGAGGTTTGCTCACCGGGAAATATAGGGATGGAGCATCTGGTCGTATGACTGCAGGAGCAAATTCTGAGTATAAAGAAGATGAAAAAACAAAGGCAATAATTGATGCGCTGGTTTTAATTTCAAAAGAAGTTGACGCAACACCCGGCCAGGTTGCTTTTGCCTGGGTTTTATCAAAAGATACTTTCCCTTTGATTGGAGCGCGTAAACTTTCGCATTTGGAAGACAGCTTGAGGGCAATAACGATACCGTTGACCCGGGAACACCTTGCAACACTGGACAGATTAAGTGCTATTTCTTTGGGGTATCCGCACGATTTGCTGGCGACAGTGAAACGTTCCATGTAGTAAAACAGCAAATTTACCTATAAAAAAGTATCATGATAAATACCAATTTAAAAAACAGCATAACAATCCATCACATTGTTTTTACGATTATGGATTTAAGTGAAACTGAAATCTTTTATACTAAAATATTTGGCCAGCCACTTTATTCAAACGAAAGTACTTCAGTGTATCAAGTTGCAGCAGATTGCCGCGCTGCACTCGCAATGCCGTGGCTTTGAAAGACATTTATACAATACCCTATTAGCATCGTTTGAAGTAACGTCATTGCGAGGAGAAACGACAAAGCAATCTTTTCGCTGCGCTCGCAATGACGCCGCTTCGTAGGATGTTTGTCCGTCAATCCACCAGCATCTTTTGGAGCATCATCAGTCTATTTCCACTACTACAAGATTATGATCAGAAATTTGCGTCCCGACCTCCATCATTTCCTGTTTTATTTTTTTACCGTTTAAAAGCGCCTTGCTCACCACAACATGTATGACAGAATTTTCGTTTCCGCCGGTGATGTTCCGGAGGGCGTTTGCCTTAAAAAAATCATTCGTTTCATAGATTACATTTTTAGCCGGATAGGGAAAACCCGAAAAAGAAATGTTGAAGTCACCGGAATAGATTAGATTTTGATGCTTAGAAAGGTTTTCGATTTCGCTTTGCTGCTGCTGCAAGTCCGTCTTAAAAAAGGCGTCTTTGCCACCGAAGCTTCCAATGATGCTGCCGTATAAAATTAAAGGCCCGATTGCTGAATTGATCTCGCAACATACCGCCGTGTACGAATCATAAGTAGCTATTATTTTTTCTATGGGAAACTTACTGAATATCGCGATGCGGTTTTCGCCGGATTTGTAGGACTGGTTTTCGTGAATTGGTGGCAATTGCGTGCTTTGATGGGAGTAATATCCTTCGAATTGGATAGCCGCGTTTGTCTCGGTCAGGAAAATAATATCAGGATTAATTTCCTGAATCAGGTTGATGATGAAAGTGTTCTTTACCGCATTGGGATTGTTGTTGGGTCTTTCTACATTCCAGCTTAGGATTTTCATTGGGTTGATTTTTTGGGATTGCCAATTGTTGCATTGGCCTGTCAATTTGGTATGTGCAGGATGCCACTTTGTTCTAAAAAAAGACGCCAAACCTGACACCGGAAATTCCGCACCGGTTATTGGTGTGCGTTTTTATTGCTGGTTAAGTTTACAAAAGTGCTATGCATTCAACCGAGATCAAAATTCCGGCAGGAAAAGGCATGACTTGCGGCGTACTTCTTGCCGGAGCATTTTCCGGGAAAAATTCATTATAGATTTTGTTTACGATGCCAAAGTCATTTCCAGCGACCATAAAAATTGTCGTCTTTATAATTTTAGACATATCGCTTCCTGCTTTTTCCAATACCATTTTGATATTTAAAAAACATTGCCTTGTTTGTGTTTCAAAATCGTCACTTTCGATTTTTCCGGATTCAGGATCGGTTCCGGGCATTCCTGACAGAAATACAAACTGATCCGTTATGACCGCCTGCGGAAACGCTTCACTCATCCTTGCAACTGCTGCGGTGTTAAAATTTTTTCGTGTTTTCATGATTTTTCGTTAGTGGATTTTTGGGTGTTTTACATCACGCTTTGCATCCAAAGGAATTTGCAGAAACAGAACCTGAATGCTATCGGCAGAAACAAATATAATTGAAAATTAGCAAGTTCCCGTAAAAAATGCATTTCTTTCAGGTGCCGTTAGAGCAGTCGTATTATCCTTTTCTTAATAGTTTATTTAGCAGATAATATGACAGGTGGGTTATCACTGTGATTGCTCCCCCAAAAAACCAAAATGCCAATACCATCGACACGAACGGAAATGCACATCGCGGCCTTGGCTCGGAACTAAATTCAATTTGATAAACAGTATAGGGTATCACGGTAAAGTATATTACTATCAGGACTGCCATAATCCAGAGTTTATTGAGCCCTATTTTATGGCTGTCGATTATCCAATACGATGCGCATTGTAAAAAAGATATCAGGAAAAACAAACCTATGATCATTGTTTAGACTATTTTCGCAATGTTGAACAACTGTTCACAATTTCAAATATACGCAATTGGCCGATTTAAAATCACTGCCGAAGTTTCATAATTGGAAACAGCAGCCGAAAAATACATGCGCAGGCTGGCGGTCTAACTGTTTATATTATTTTTTTGGGATAACCTGTATTCTTTCGTCAATCGGTATATCGCATAAATTCCCGGAACCATCGGCAGGATTGCCGTCCACATCCCCGCAAAATAATACTTCCCGGTGGTTTTAAAATAGTAGTTGGGCATGTTGGCGATTTCCGTCCCGTTGATGGTTTGGGATATAGCGTGGCTGTTTGCGGGCTGCAACTGTGGTTCCAACAGCGGAAAAATGAAATGCGTAAACTCCGCAACTCCGGGGCCGATAAAAATAAACCAGGCGATAAACCCTGCAATTGGAATGCGGTAATACAAACCCAGCGTTGTTAAGGTATAAATCGTTGGCCCGACCAAAGCAAACACCATTAAAAAACCTTCTTCGCTCCACGGAATGTTAAACAGCCTGCTCATCGCAGGGCCAAAACCGGTCAGGTATTCTTCGACAATGTGGATTTGCAAACCTGCGACCGTCAATACAAAAAGGGGAAGGATGATTTTGGGGTCTGTGGGTTGTTTGAGATAGGTAAAATACCAGAAGAAAAAACCAATTATTGCGGAACCGCCGACAATAATGACAGGTGGGAGGCCTATTTTAATATAGCCTATGGTTGGCGCAATGATGCAAAAAGCAACGGCTATTGCGGTATTGATGAGTTGTGATTGTTTGGAGGTTTGCATTTTATAAGGAGTTGATTGTGTTACGTTTGCAGCTTACTTTCAAATATACAAAATTGTACCGGCCTTATTATTATGAATTATTTTAACATTTTCATTGCCTTTTGGAAGATAATAAATACTGTGTGTGTTATCTTACATTAGATTCGGATTCTTTGTTACCGCTAGCATCAATCAGAATAATATTTATGTCGTTTTGAAGCTCTAATTCGTCAAGAATTTTATTCACCCTTTGAAGTTCAGGATTGTCAAAATACAAAATAACTTTTATACTCTTTTTTGTATTATTAGCGTCTTCATAAATTTTTACTTGGTTCGCTAAGTTCATTTTTAATTTTGAATTTGATGCTAATTTAAATTCAATCAACGTTTTGTCTGAACTTCCTCTAGAAATTGCGAAATCGACAGGTCCTCTTCCATTATTAACTTCTCTATTGACATCATAGGGTGACGAATACCATGTTAATCGGAATATAACTTGCACATCGGATTCTCTTTTTAAAGGCTCATTTTTATGATAAAATAATCTGTATCCATCTTTATTTTCAATAACATCGCGCATAAATTCAATTCGCTTCATTGATTCAGAATAAGAATCTGGAATAGGAACGTTATAAAAATCACTTTGACTCAACAATGTAGAAATTAGGTCTCTCACATTGGTTTTAAATATTTCGATTATGTCGGCAACTCGTTGTTCAGATAATGATTTGGCGCGATCTTTTTCACCTTCCTTAATTTTAATGTAATAATTAAGTATTTGAGGAAATCGTTCTATTGTTTCTGCAACCGCCTCGGCAACCTCCTGTTGATTTGGTAGTTTCATCTTTTGATTTTTACCTTTCCCAACTGGTGTCGGCGCGGGCAATTGCCTATTGTAAAAGTCCTGAATTTCGCTACGCAATTGATCGTTGGGAATTGTGCCACATATACCAGTAAAATTTACCCGCAAGTCATTTGTATTTATCCAGTTGTCATCCTTGCTTAAAATATTCTTTGGGGTTAAAATAACGAAGTCATTGTTAATGAAAGGTAAATCATACTGTTTTGACATCCAGCGTTGAAAGTTGTATTCAAAATATGCTTTTTTTATAGTTATTTTTTTTATCTGGCTTGGCTTTAGAAAATCTTTCGCAAATTTTTCAGTATATTCAAGAAAAAACTTTTTTATAAGATTGCAGGTAAAATCACTTATATTGTCTTTCCCAACGCCAATATCAAATAAGCAAACCTTCTCGATGTGAGTTGTAGAACTAACAGATTCTTGATTTAAATCCGAAAATACCTTATGCATATTTCCTGACATAGCGTCTGCGAATTTTTTCCCTAAACCGCTCCCTCCATTTCCAGTAACACTAAAACCCAACCAATTCTGTTTTACTTCTGAAAAATAATACCACGACTTTTTTTGAGCTTCAGTAACATTTCCTCTTTCAGATTTATCTTTCAGAAATGAAAGATATTTTAATATTTCTGAATGTAAATTACTATACTTTCCATTATCTGTATCAAACAGCAAAAAAGGATCGATGAAAAGTGGTAAGTCATTTATTAGAGAAATATTTAACGCGCCATAATTTTCTAACACATTTTCATCCACTTGGAAAAAATCACTAAAATATACCATAAAAATACTATTAACTATTATAAAATAAATGTCATACTTACTAGTCTATGCTGTTTAAATAGTTTCAGTCTATCAAAACTTGCAATACGAAGTTAATAGAATTTGCCACATTTATTACCTTTCTATTGACAATCAATGATTTTGAAGTTTTATCAATACTAAATCCAATCTTGACTCATAGATTTGAAAGATTATAAATTATTTTCTTCCATTGCCATTGCCATTTCAAAGAATAATACCTTTCTTGCTACAGATTAGCGGCCAATACCACTTCATGCTGTAATTATTAAACGCAATTTAACGGGTTTTGCCACTCGAATTATTCGCTATTTATCTTGTAAATTAACTGCATCGTTTTCTATAATTACAAACTCGCTCTGAATTCCTTCATTAAGGAAAACCGTAATAGTATTAAGACATGATAATATATTTTAGCCATTATGGCTAATACTTTAATTGATCACAATACTGTATATTTACTTTTTGATTGAAATAATTGATAAGCATGTCAGATGGACAAATATAAAAAGACAATAGAAAAATTAATCGAATTTAGGAATGACCGTGACTGGCAACAGTTTCACGATTCTAAAAATTTAGCTTTGGCAATATCAATTGAGGCTGCTGAGCTCAATGAACTTTTTCTATGGAAAAAAGAAACAGAAAGTGATCAGGTGAACATAGAGAAACTTAAAGAAGAACTTGCTGACGTGCTTTCGTTTTCGCTTTTGCTTGCTGAGAAACATCAATTGGATATTTTCGATATCGTGTTAGAAAAAATTGAAAAGAACGGAGAAAAGTATCCTGTTGCAAAAGCAAAAGGAACAGCAAAAAAGTATGACGAATTATGAGTCAAAATGATGCTTTTGCAATTCGAAAGTATGATTTCGATTCTCAGTTATTTGGTGAATTTCAAAATGCCCATTACACCAAAGACCTATGGCCGGTTGTTTACATCCTTAGTGATGGGAATACAAAGGAAGCCTACGTAGGAGAAACAACCGATGCTTATGCCAGAATGAGCAGCCATCTGAAAAGCAATATTAAAAATAAGCTTACAGCGGTGCATTTGATATCGAGCGACAAGTTTAATAAGTCGGCCACACTCGATATCGAATCCAATCTCATAAAGTATATTTCAGGTGACGGACAGTACAGATTGATTAATGGGAATATTGGATTGGCAAACCATAATTATTATCAAAAGAAAGAAGTCTATTGGGATATTTTCAAATCCATTTGGGACAATTTACGTGCGGAAGGAATTGCAAAACACCCGATTGACTACATTGATAATTCTGATTTGTTTAAATACTCACCTTACAAGAGCCTGACCTCTGAGCAAAAAAGTGGGCTGCTTGTCATTATGAAAAGCCTGCTCAACAATACCTTTCGGAATATCATCGTTGAAGGCGGAGCGGGTACAGGCAAGACTATTCTGGCAATTTTTTTATTTAAATTGCTTAACACCAGCAACGAGGATTTTAATTTCGAAGAATTTGGGAGTGACGAGGCTGAGTTCATCGAACTGGTCTTTGCATTGAAACAAAAATATCCTAATCCCAAGATGGCGTTGGTAGTTCCAATGTCCTCATTTCGCAATACGCTTAAAAAAGTTTTCAAAAATATAAAAGGGTTGAATGCGAGCATGGTCATTGGTCCCGCAGAAATTGTTAAAGATACCTTTGACATTGTAGTTGTGGATGAATCACATCGCTTAAGGCGGAGGGTCAATTTAGGTGCTTATTTTCGTGCCTTTGATGTTGTAAACGAAAAATTAAATCTTGAGAAGAATAGTACTAACGAACTTGACTGGATTATAAAGCAATCTGAAAGCGCCATTTTCTTTTATGACGAGAACCAATCCATTAAACCATCGGATGTCAAAAAAGAAGATTTTGACAGGCTAAAAGCAAGTCCGTTTACTAAAATAGAATACCTCCGTTCGCAGTTCAGGGTAAGAGGCGGAAATGATTATGTTCAATATATAAGCAGGCTTCTAAGCGCTGAAATAGCTCCTCAAACACCTGTCTTTAATTCTAAAGACTATGAATTTCTTCTCTTTGAGTCCATTGAGGATATTTTAAAAGAAATCAGGTTAAGGGAAACTGAAAATGGTTTATCTCGCATGGTTGCAGGATATTCGTGGCCGTGGATTTCCAAAAATGACAAAGCGGTGCATGATATCAAAATTGAAAATACGGTGTTGCAGTGGAACAGCGTAAGTATCGATTGGGTAAATTCTGAAAATTCCATCAATGAGGTAGGATGCATTCATACCACCCAAGGTTATGATCTAAATTATACAGGAATAATTTTTGGAAATGAAATTTCATATGACCCGGAAAAGGATGAAATTATTATCTTAAAAGAAAATTACTTTGATACGAACGGCAAACAATCGATCACCGATCCAAATGAGTTAAAAGATTTTATACTCAATATCTACAAAACGGTAATGTTGAGAGGGATTAAGGGGACTTACGTTTACGCGTGCGATCAAAATCTTAGGGAGTATTTTGCAAAACACATTCCAATGTTTAAGAAGAATAAAGAAATTGTCTTTTTGCCAGAGGAAGAAGTCATTCCCTTTGAGAATGCTGTACCACTTTACAATTTAAAAGCTGCGGCGGGAAGTTTTAGCGAATTGCAACAGGTTACTGATTTCAAATGGATTGCTTTACCAAGCGCATATAAAGCTTCCATGGATTTGTTCGCATTTACAGTAGTTGGTGAATCAATGAATAAAGTGATTCCTAATGGAGCGATTTGCTTATTTCGAAAATATACTGGAGGATCAAGAGATGGAAGGATTGTTTTAGTTGAACATCACGACATTCAAGATGCTGATTTTGGGGCTGGATATACGGTGAAAGAGTATAGAAGTAAGAAGAATGTGGAAAGTGATTCCTGGCGTCAACTGTCTATAACATTGAAGCCATTGTCCTACGAAATTAACTATAAAGACATTGTTTTAGAAGACGATGAATTGAGTAATTTAAATGTTATAGGAGTTTTTGAATGTGTACTGTGAAAATTGTGTGGTACAGAGTGTATCACATTATAATAAATCAAAAGTATTTATTCCATTTTCTTCAATCTCATAACTTGTAACAAATGGAATAGGTAAAACACCCTTTTTTAAATATGGTGTCAACATATCTTCTTGAGTTACAAAAATTGATTTTACTAAAAAACCTGTCAAATCTATTTTATATTTGGCTCCAAGTAAGTTCAAATTATTTTTGATCCAAGTATCTCTTACCACATGCTTGTCAATCCATCGGTCTTCAAAAAGTTTATTCAACTCTTCCACCATTTCTTTAATATTTCTACTTGGAGACATACTTTTACATTCAAGGCTATAGATAATATTCTTTGATTTGTCAATTACTAAAATATCAATATCGCCTAAATCTTTATCCGCTAATAACTGACTTTTCGTGTTTATCTCAACTTCTGTATCGATAATTAAATCTTTACTTTGCAACTTTTTAAAAATTTTAGAAACCAAAGAATCTCCACGTTCTTGTGCCAATTTACCCATTGCTTTAATAACTTGTCCACTTTCAGAAACTTTCAATCTTCCAGAAGTTATTTGATCTGCTAAATATATCCTACTCGATAAGACTTGCCTAAATCCCCAATACATTATCGGATTTTTTTTATCTGCAACGTTTTCAAAAGCCACAATGGGTTTTCTGAGCAATGATAGTCTACGATTGAAACGCCATGGGGATATGTCAAAAGACTCGTAGCCTTCTGGGATTTTTTCGATTTTACCCCTTTTGAATAAAGTAAGATAGTTTACCGCATTGTCAAATTCTGAGTCATCGAACGGAGTAATTACTTTATTAATCTCGGTTTTGAGTTGTTTTATATCTAAAAATGAAAATGAGGTGGTCTGTTGAATTCCAATAATAGCTAAGCCTTCAATGAATTCACAAATACGGTCAAATGAAATTCCAAAATCAGAAAGAAATGCTCTATCTAAAGCAGACGGTGTATCTTTACCTTTTGATGGATTCCGTTGAGGAAAGACTTGCTGATAAGCTTTAATTGCATCTGTAACATCCTCTTTCGTCTTTGAATGGTAATATGGATCAAACACCTCTTTAATATTTGTTTTTTCTAACCCAACCCTTTCTGAAGGTAGAATCCCCATTTTAATATCAAATAGGTTATATTTTACTTGATCACCAATTGAACCCCATGTTATTACACGATCCATAATAGCAAGTAGTTCATCAACTGCTGTTGTACTTATAGTTTCGTTGCCAATTGTTTGTTCAGCAGCTATATGCTAAATTAAGCATCGCGTTGCAACCGTCGTTCTATTGATATCTCCTAAACTTTCTTTTAGTTCAATTATTTGTTGCTCGACACTTATAAAACATGCAATTCTGGTAGGCACGAGGATTCTTAAAAATTCTCTTTTCCTAATAAGACTTTCATTAAGACTAATTAATTTTTGTAATAATTCTTGAGAATTATATTGTGAAAGTTTTTTCTTTAGCAAAGGCAATAAAGTTTTCACAACTATATTTATAGCAAGCTTTTCTTTTTCTTCTTTAGATTTTATTTCTCCTATTGGGGGACAGTTAACACCAAGCCCAGGAACAATGAGATTATTTATTACTTCAACATCATATTTCTGAATATTTCTTTTCTCTACAAGATTTGTTAGATCGAGAAGAAGATTGTCCTGCGTGTCAAGAATAAATATCTTTTTTTTCATTCCCAAAGGAGCGCAATCTTCTATTATTTTAATAACCCTTTCTTCTGAAATAATTAAATAATCGTGTAAGGTTAATAATTTGTTTATTGACAATATTAAACACTTTAGTAAAATTCTTTCGCCTTCATTTTCCGACCCATAGAGATATGGAAGAATTTGCGAAGGAATAACTATTTCAAATGAATTATCTGTAGCGCTTGTTTGAAATTTACCCAAAAGGTTTTCCTCTCTGGTAAAATTTCGATTTATTACATCAAAGCTATTTTCATTGTCGAAGGAAAAAGTTGCAAATAAAGGCTTGTCACCAAGTGGCATTAGGTCATCTTTAATCTCATCTTGAATTTGCCAAAGCCAATAGGCAATAGCATCGGTCATTTCCCAATACATACGACTCAATTCACTCGAACTACCTTTAGAAATAGATTTAGGCTTCACCCATATAGGTTGGTGAAAACCTTCAATTAGAAGTTCAAGTTGTGAACTTGCTAATCCCATTACATATACATAAATTGGAGCAAATTTATCTTTTCTTTCAACAGGTACAAATCCTAATCGATTATCTGTAAAGTGAAGTGAGGAGTGTTTGTCGGTAAGTAGTTTAGAGTCCTTAATTACTTCTGCAGCATATCCTACTGTAGGGTTTAAAAAAACATCTTTTGTATCATCTGAAAGATAAAACGAATCGTTATGGTCTTTATAAACTTGATATTGATCAAGAAAGGAAAAATCTATAAAAGGAGTATCATTAATTTGGGTTTCTTTTGCATGTGAAAATTTCCAAAGATCAATTGCATCGGTATCTTTTAAACTTGCTAAGACTTCAAATTCGTAAAGAGGTATTGGAAGAGAGAACACATCCTTATATACCATTTTATGTGACATTGTACTTCTTCCAATACCTGAGGTGATAGTTAGGTCAAATATTTTGAAATTCTTATATGCGGTAATTTGCTGTAATTGTGTAATAACATCTTGCTTACGGTTATAAATTGTAGTAGGAACAATAAAAACATCACTCTCATTGAAGTTTTTTCCTGCATCGTATATCAGCTGTATATAAGCGATTTTATCGTCATCAAATTGATAAATATGCTCTTTAATAGGAAGGTCAGTTTCAGGAATATTGAAGTCATTTATTCTTTCATATTTCATTTGTCCTAAACGATATTGTAAATGATTCCAAATGAAATTATGGTAAGCTTCATTTACAATGTCCATACAGTCCATTTCAATTGCTTGTTGCCAAATGAAATTTGTTAATGCAAAGCTTAATGTCGCTGGAGAAATCACTATATATTTTCCATCCTTATACAGAATAGGCTTGCTTAACAATGGGCTTTCTTCGGCAAATTGAGATTTAAATGAGTTATCGTTAATATCTACTATGAATTTTTGTAGAGCAAATTTCGAAATTGAATTTTCTTTCAATAATTCATTCATTTCGTCCTCGCTAAATGTTACTGCTGATTTGACTTGATTTAAAACTTCATCATTTGGAAAAAACATCTTGTTTGAATCTTTTTCGCCATTTAGGTATCTTGTATAGCCCATCTTTGTCGCTATTCGATTTGAAATTTTAAGAAGCAAAAGCGAAACTTGAAAAGCATTGCTTCTAAAATTATCTTGAATACTTGAGTCTGGCCATTGAAATATTGTTGCAAGCAAGTTAGACAAGATGAACTCACCACCTTCAGTTATTCCGGGAAATATCAAATAGTCACCACCATGAAATGTTACAAGGTCAGTAAATAGGTTTACGGGTATTTCTTCGTTATGATTTGAAGGATATTGTTTAGAAACATATTCTTCAAATACTTGGCTTGTTACTAAGTCATCTTTTAAATTATAATTTGTAATAATCTCATGGGTAATTAATTCCATTCTTACATATTTGCCATCATTTTTAGGTAGAATAGATAAGCCAGCAATAGTTTGCAACATATCTATTGAATTGTACTTTGCGAAAAATGAATTTGGTTGCATTGGATTTTCATTGTTGACGTGGAAAGTGTTTTCTTTATTTAAACAACACTTTTTATACTTTTTACCGCTTCCGCAAGGGCATGAGTCGTTTCTGCATGTTTTCATTTTTATATTCTTTAAAAGGTTGAAGATTTGTTATTGTCAAATATGAATACAGGGAGTGTAAATTCACATCACTTGGAGTTTTGGATTTTAAAGATAATTTAAATATTGTATTTGCTAAGACAATCTTCAAATTAATGTTAAAACCCTAAATTAGCGTTTACAATACGGTTTATGGAAAAATTATTACAATATGGGATTAACACTGAACTCGCTTCATTGGCTATAAATGTTGGTCTTAATCTTACGTCAATACGAGGTACAAGCAAAAAAAATCTTATCGCTGTATACGGTTTGGATAAATATCAGGCTACTATTCTTAAAGAATGTGTAACGAGAAATCCAATTAATGAAGCAGATGTTCAGAGGCTTCTGGAGAGGAATAGTGCAACTTGTTGTGTGTGTAAAGGCATAAAAAGTGATGCCTATATCATACACCATATTGAACACTATAATATCTCCCAAAATAACGATTATGATAATTTGGCATTGCTTTGTCCGAATGACCATGAATTAGCGCATAGAGAAGGGGAGGCACTTGCAAATAAACTTACACCAAAACAGATAAAACAATTCAAAAGAAATTGGGAGAATTATGTTGAGAACGTAAAAATAAGGCAAGCTACCTTGACGGGTAATATACATGATTTGGATTTTGTTAATGTTCCCAGAATTCTTGAATTAGCAATTCAAATAAAAAAAGTTATTCCAAGTACGAGATTTACACAACAATTACTACAATCGGGTAAGATATTGGATGACGGTACAATAAATCCACAATTATATATTGATCACAATCTCAATCCAAATACTCCATTAAAATTTTTTGCGCTCTTTGGTTCAACAACACTTATTCAGCATTATTATGAAATGTTATTAGATATTTTCAGTGCCGTGAACGTGAATAATTTGGAAGACCTTTTAAAAGTCTCTGAGGTTAGAAAAGGAATATTGGGCAAATTTTGTTATTATGTTGGCGGTGTTTATGGAAAGCAATATCGAGGTGTTGTAAGTGAAGAATCTGACTACACATCTATACATATTAGAAAGAAACCTTTCATAGTGGAATGGGCAGTAAATCCTATGTATATCACATCGGCTACCGCAGGGTGGAGAATTGCAAGAAGACCAATTTATGCTGTTTATGGTAAGATATTGAATATAGAGCAGGTTATTGAGAATGAAAAAGAATATATTCGAATAGAAATAAGACCGTACGCTTTTGGGCTTGCAATTGAGAAAAAGGATAAGACACCGCTTATTCATTATTTAAAATACGATTGGGATAAATATCAGGCGGACGAAGATTTATAATAAGGACTTATGAAATATAGCTTAACTCTTCCCTTTTCAAGTTTAATTGAAAAGTTTAATTCGATTATCGAAGCAGCAAATTTGATTATTCAAGACACAACAGTCTCAGGTAAAAAACTATATGAATTTAATAATGAAATTACCGCTCAAGTAAATATTGTTTTAGAGCAATCTATTAGACCTAACGCCAAAGTGTTTATCAAATTTTTCTACAATAATTCTGATTTACTTTTTTATGATTTTTTAAAATCTAAAGATGACACACACGATGCCGAATTTGAAAAAAGCGAAATAGAAAGAAAAATAAATTGCTTGAGATTTCTTATTGAAATGTTAGGACTCGTGAACAGCTTTACAGAATCTGATGGAGACAATGTTGTAATTCATGGTATTACTGAAAAGAAAGATTTTCTTTTAGAAAAACTTCATAAGGTTTTTAATGATAAGTTCTATTCCATCAGTAGCATATTTAGATTTAACGACATTAAATTTAGAGATAACGAGACGGAAGAACTTGCTGAAGATTTGAATAAGAAGGGTTATGTGCATCGGGAATCCGATTACAAAGGAGATGCTGTAAAGCTAACTATAAAGGGAGCTTCATATATTGAAAGAAAGTTAAAGCAAAGAGGGAACAAAAAGGTATTGAGTGACGATCTGTATAAAAAATTAGATGAAATAACGAAACGCTTAAAAGCATTAGGTTTTGGACAGGAAATCATTTTCAATGAGATTGAAGAATTAAGAGATTTGCAATCAAAGTTGTCAAAAAAAACATGGTCGCAAGTTCTAAAAGGAAAGTTATTAGATTTGGGACTTGAACAAGCAATCAATAAAGAAACCGCATTTATGATTTATGAGTTTCTAACGAATGATAAATTGAAATTGATGTAATTTTTGCATCATTTGTAAACTTATTATTTAACTTTACGCTAATAAAAGTACAAGTATGATAACTGATGATAAGGACAAAGTTCCTGACATGCCCACAAATCCACCTTCTACACCGCAACCAACTACTACAGAACCAATAATTGATATAAGATAAGGTAAGTAGTTGCTAAAAGAACAATAGAGTAGATCAACCTTTTGAGTATCAATAGACGGGATTGGTTTTGTTTGGTGTTATATTCAAGTTTTATTTCAAGGTTGTTTATTTCTCCGATCAGAAGTGATTTATATTGCTCTTCTTCTGTAATGTCCTCAATAGGTTGAAGAAGATTGATATTAGCTAATTCGTGCGGACTTCGCCCTAAGCCCATAAACTTTCTGGGACTGATGTTATACACAAAGAAGAATATTTTAATCAGCAGAATTATTAAAAAACTAAGGTTTATGTAGTACTTGTTGTTATAAACCACACCATAAGCTGAATATTCGTTTGAAAAATAACCTATACCTGCAGTAAATAATCCTACAAGAATCACAAGTGTAGTGTAAAAACGAGTAGTAATTTTATCTGAAATATCGAGCGTATATTTTAAGTGTACTTCCGCTTGATTGAGTATAAATTCTAAGTTTTTAAGAGGTATTTTCCTCCAATCTTTTACTTTTATTTGATACATACTGAATCGTTATAATTAGCATAATCAGCCAAAGCTAATGTAAATTGGGTATAATCTGATATTTTTTGAAAATTTATATAGTCATTGTGTTAGTTGACCACATTTGGGAGCCACAAATAAAAAACCCTTGAAGATCTACTGATTTCAAGGGTTTGCTTTTTGTATTTGTGGTACCTCCAGTATTGCTTAATGCCTAGATTATATGATTTGAGTATAATTTAATCATTTCAACCCAGAACTAAGCTTATGACACTAACTACTTTAAACTATGTTATGATTTAATTTGATGATATTTATATTAAAGTTATCATTGTAAATAATCTATTTATTAATCAACTTTTCCAATCTCTCCATCATATCATCCTTTTCTTTCAACATACGTTCGTAAAGAGCAATTTTTTCGTCATGGAGTTGTATGATTTTATCTAGGGGATTGTGATTGTTAATGATAAAACCAACTGCGCTATCGCTATTTGTAAAAGTATTCGAAATAATATTCACCGCCTGCTCCTCATCAAAATTCTGAAACGCCTCCACCGGAATCCTCAAAGCCGCTGAAATTTGTTTCAGCATGTCTTCCTCAATCACATCCTTTTGCTCCAGCATGGAAATTTTCTTCTGGTTCCAGTCTTCCCCGAGGTCAAAAGCCAGTGCTTCCTGCTTAATGCCCAGCATTTCCCTGAATCGTTTGATGTTTTTTCCCTGATGTATTTTTTGTTCCATGGCGGTTCTTAATTTTGACGGCTCAAAGGTAAAGCCATTGTGGTTAAAATGTCTGAGGGGTAAAGTTAAAAAATCTCCGGTAAAATATCCAATGTTATGGCTATAATATTCATTTCTGAATAGATTATCCGTTTTTAAGAAGGGAATTTTGCTTATCCACAGTAAAAACCCAATGATGAAAAAGCAAAAAGTATCGTTTGAAACCAATTTTTGGATCAGGTATGAAGCCGGCAGCCCCCGTAAAGTGATCGATGCTTTTTTTGAAAACGACAACCTGGCCAGTTACAAGCAAATGTTAGGGGAAGTATTGATGTATACCCGAAAGCGGGAAGTGTATCAACGGGAGTATCCGGGAACCGTGTTTATTTTTTATAAAGCGTTGCGTTCTTTGCTCAAAGCCTGTCATTGCCTGCAGTTTAAAAGTTGGGAAATTAATTTTGCAGCGACATCCGGCTGTGGGTCGATCCTTCACCAGGCCTCGCTGACAAATGAAGAGTTTACAGATCCTTACCTGGTGTTCCGCAATGCCTTCGCATTCAAAACACTTGCGGAATTTGATTTCTTTTTATGTGATACAGTAGAACTGGCCCTGTCGCATTATACAGAAGACGACAGCTGGGATGTCATGGCGTTTTACATCCACCTGGTTAAAATGCTTGATGCAGCGCAACTCATTCACGAAAGGGGTGCTGACAAAATTAAAAGATTGAAAAATTAACCAACGCCGTTTTGCAACTCCGAAAACCTGCCACCCGTAATATACTCCGACATGAAAAAAAATAAGAACAACAAACAACTATGGCTCATCACCTCTAAAGCCGATGCGCAATTTACGTTAGACCTGTTATTGCAGGATGCAGACAGGCACAACCTTGAAAAAGGCATTCACGCTTTTCTGGGCAAACTTAAAAACCCGCGCGTAAACGATTTGTTTGAGCATTATCCCGAGCTGTTGCAGGAGTATGGGCTCGAAGAAACACTTACCGGCAACGCAGCGATCGCGGGAAGCAGTGTGGCAGAAATTAAGACGGCAGGATTGTTGTCGTGCTTCCAGGCAATCCTGCTTTTCTGTGCAGATTTAAAAGCGCATCCCGGCAATGATAGGCAACAGCGTGACATGCTGCAATACATGCTGAAATCAATTGTGTGTGGCGATTTTGTGAGCGAAATTTTACAGATGGTTGTTGGGGTTGTCGGCGCAGATTATTATGCAAGCTTCCGAAATAAAACAGACAGCCTGGGTCCCGACCCGGAGGAAATTTACAAACTCGAAAACGATCCCGAATTGCAGGAACACCTTGACCTGATGGCGTGGTTTTGCCTGGTGCGGGTATTCCTGGAATCGGCTTATGTGTGTTACGGTGCCATGGAGGGCGGAGGGAAGTAGCGGCGGTACTTGCCTGATTGAAAGGATGAATCTCCGCATTTCTTCTATGCTAAACGGTTTTGCCATATACCGAATGGCGCCCGGCGATAACGCCTTGTCAATAAAGTCCTGACGAACGCTGGTCGAAAACATGATCACAAGGATGTTACAAGTTTCTTTATTTTTTTTATTTTTCGAAAGTACTTCAATGCCGTTCACAAACTCGTCAACAGCGGTAAAAGGATTATTTGCCGCAATGTATTTTGCATTGGATAATCCGTGCAGCACTTCTGCGAACATCTCGCAATCATCTGCATCGTCATCGATCTGTAAAACAAATGCGACACCGATTTGATCACGCCATATATTCATTTCATTAAAATGCTTGACACGGCGCAGTTGCTAAGGGAATAGCCTTAAGATGTAGCCTCACTACCGGTTGTATTCATAGGTCATATTGCTTCTGAACGCGCGGTGGTTATGAAGTGGCTTTGTGCCAATAGGGCTAATGGCCTTTTCAATGGTGTATTTTTAGTTTATAAATGGTACTTCTTCCGGCGCCTTCTTGTACCAATATGTCTTTTCCTACCAAATCTTTGATATCCCTAAGAGCGGTATCTGTAGATGTTTTTGTCATTTTAGCCCATTTGGAAACATTAAGATTACCGAAAAAATGATCCAACAGTACCTGTAGCATCGCTGTTTGGCGTGAATTAAAACTTTTATCGCGGTTAACGTCCCAAAACACACTTCTGTCTATTGTTTTTTCAATAGTCAGGCCGGTGTTTTCCATCGATCTGTACAAACAGTTTAGAAACCACTCCAGCCACTCCGTTATATTGAGATCCCCTTTTTGTGTTGATTCTAATATATTGTAATACTCATTTCTTTCTTTTTGTATCTGTGCCGACATCGAATAAAATCGTTGCGTACTTTGATCTGCACGTGCAAGCATCATATCGGTAATTGCCCGGGCAATTCTTCCATTGCCATCATCAAAAGGATGTATGGTCACAAACCATAAATGTGCTATAGCCGCTTTTATTACGGGATCAATTTCATTTCGTCGGGCTAACCAGGTTAAAAAAGCCTGCATTTCGGCCGCAACAACATTTGGTTGTGGTGCTTCAAAATGCACGATCTCTTTTCCCATAGAACCTGAAGTGACCTGCATGATATCTTTACGCCAATTTCCTGTTATAATCTTATATATTCCACTTCTTCCTGTTGGAAAAAGTGCCCCATGCCATCCAAATATCCGGTCTGTGGTCAGGTCATTTTGATAGTTTTGTGTGGCATCGAGCATCATCTCAACAACACCTTCTACATTTCTGTCGGAGGTAACAGTTCCGGCAACATCAATGCCCAATCGTTTTGCAATGGAAGAGCGTACCTGTTCATGGTTTAATATTTCACCTTCAATTTCACTCGATTTAATAACGTCGAGTGTTAATGTTTGAAGCATGGTTTCTTCCTGGAGTTTGAAACCAAGCGCCTGCATTTGTCCCAATATCTTACCCTGCCGGTGTCTTACTTCGCCTAGTTTTGCTGAAATCTTTGATGAATCCCAAGTGAAATTTGGCCATTCTTTTAGTTGATGCACATACATAATCACCGCATTTTTGCGGTAAATATATTACTTAATCACCGCATTTACAATTTTGCGGTGATTGTTTTGATTTTTAACCGCAAATATGCGGTGATTGATGCCTTTTTACGCACACGTCATAGCATGAAGCAACCAAGCATAGTAAGGAGCGAAGCTAATCTGTTTTAAGTTAACGGAGCGCTATTTTAAATGACATTTACGTAAATGTTGGCAGGTTGCTTCGGCTTTGCCCGCAATGACACGTTCAATTGAAAGCATTATCATTTTGAGCCCAGCAATCCCTTAAGCAAAATCCCATCGGCAGTCAGCCTGTACTTTTGGTTGGGGCTGTTGGGCTTGTCCGGTACGGTCATTTCGATAAATCCTCCGGCGATGGCCGGAAGCAGGTAGGCATCGCGGAAGTATTCGCGGTGCTTCAGGTCGAGTGCGCCCATGATCTCGCTGGTCCGCAGTTCGCCATCCATGACGAGGAGTACCCTTTTTACTTCTTCGTCCGCTTGTCCGGTAACTTGTCCAGTGGCTTGTCCGGTAGCTTGTCCAGCGGCGGTTGCCGGCCTCCACAGTGTGACCTTAAAACCTTCTTCGAGGTCAAAATCGGGTTCGCGCAACCCGGCCTGTTCGGTCAGCCGGATGATTTCGCCGGTACCGGTGCCAAAACGTTCGATGTACCCGGCCTGGTACATCACTTCTGCCAGTACGGGATTTACCGGATAGGAGGCATGGTCGGTTTTGAGCTTGTCGATGGTGAGCTCGGGCGTGAGCCCACCCGGGTTTGAGATTTCGAGGCGGTCGGCAAACAGCATCAATTGCACGCTGCCGTTGCTGTTGTAATCTCGGTGCGCTACGGCGTTTACAATGGCCTCGGCAATCACGGCCCGCGGCATTTCGTAGCTTACCGGTGCCTGGTTGCCGCTGTTGCGCATGCCGACGGCAACACTGATCTTCGACAATACAAAATCGACCGCCTGGTCTACCTGCATAAACACATCGCCTTTGAGCACTTTGTGGTCGGGGATGGGCTTTTCGACATGGTAGCCGTGGAAGTGGGCACATTTGACAATGGCCGAAGGGAAAAAACGCTGCGGATCGGAGGCAAAAGCCAGCAGCGCACTGTTGGTCAGCCGTTCCCCGGACTGCATGTTCAGGTGTGCCAAAACCCTCGAAGGCGCACTGCCCTCGCGCAACGGAAAGCCCCTTTTGTTCCGGGCGAGTGCCATGAACTCGGCCACCTTATCTCCGCTGATGTCTTCGGGTGCGGCTGTGGCATTGAAGCTTGCATCAAAGTCGGTTACCTGGATCAGCCCGAGGTGTTTCAATAAAGCGACCAGCGCCTTGTTGACTTCGAAGAGCAGTTCGGCTGTCGTATGGAACCGTTTGTAGGATACATGCTCCTGCATTTTTTCAATCAGCCGGGTTTCTTTCGGATGCCGTTGGTCTGACATGCCGCCTTTTATAAAAGCCAAAGTGGTTTTGTATAAGGCTGCCGCATGGTCGTATTCATGTTCGGTGGGCGATACGCCGTTGGCATCTTCATAGCCGTAATCGGTTCCGAGCAGGATCAGGTATACGGAAGATTGGGCCACTTCTGAGAGGTACACCCGGTCGGGCGGATGCGCATCGGCGGGGAGCTTTTCAAAAATGACAGGCTCGTAAAAAGAACTCAGCAGCGGATCGGAAAGGAAATGCATCCATAGCGCTTCGCGGATTTCGGCAAATTCTTTCTGGACACTGGAGATGAATACTTTTTGTCTTTTCATAAAGGCGCGGTTGCTGACGCTAAGATAATTGATTCATGGATAATGGGCAATTGACAATTGATAATTATTGATAATAGGATTTTGGAAGGGTAGTGGGCCTGGGATAATTTACGGCGTTTCGAACTTTCGTAGTCGGGTAGCGTTTCGCAGCTTGCAGTTTGTTTCATTTAAATACTGAACTTATGAAGAAGAAAAAAATGTCGTTTGAGACCCGGTTCTGGGCGGCGTATGAAATCAAAGACCCTTTCGAAGTATTCGAGGCCTTTTTTGATTACGACCACCTTGATGATTTTAAGCAACGGCTTGGAGAACTGATGATGTACAGCCGCAGGCATGAAATCTACGACCAAAAGTATCCGGGCAGGGTTTTTATCATGTATGCTGCGTTGCGCTCTTTCGTCAGGGCCTGTTATATTTTGCAGTTAAAAAGCGGGAAACGGATCGTTACCGAGGCAGTGGCACCTGAGTCTGTACTTTATCAGGCTTCGTTGTCCGTTGAAGAATACAAAAATCCTTTCTTGGCATTTATAAATGCATTTGCTGTACAAACCCTCAGTGACTACGAATTTTTTTTATGTGAGATCGCCCATTTGTCCCAGTCACCCCATATTGAAGCCTGCGATACCGATCTGATGACGCCATACATCCATTTGATTAAAATGCTTGATGCGGCACAGTTGCTCCGGGAAAGGGATTAACGTACAGTAGTTCCTGACAAAGGCAAACGATTTTAAAGCATTAGCAAAGCAAAAAAGCCATGACCGCCTTAAAGCCATAAAAAACAACGCCTGTTTTCAGCGAGCGAAAACAGGCGTTGTTTTTTATAAGTTGGGTATCAATTTATCGCGGCAGCAGCTCCCATAGTCCGGTTAAATCTTTATGATTTTCCTTGTCAACGTGTTCCCGCTATCGTCTGAAATCGCCATCAAATACACCCCGTTCGGCTGGCCGGAAAGGTCAAACGAATCGGTATGTTGCTTGTCGGCGATTTTTTGCCCGGTGATGGTGTACAGGACCATGTTTACCGGTTTTGAAAAATGCACCAGGCCGGTAGTCGGATTCGGATAGGCCACAAATAAGTTGTGTATGATTTCCGTCATTCCGAGCGCGCAGTTCTCACTGAAACTTACCCCTGCATCAAAGCCAAAATTATCACCCGACCAGTTCCCGGTGCAATACACTGCATTATCCACCTTTACACACTCGAGTCCGGGATTGTGGTGGGCTGTAGGCGGCATCCAGTTTGTGTTGTTGCCGTTGGCCAGGTTCAGGGAAGTAAGCTGGTTGTCATCGCACGTGAGTATGATGCAGTTGGTCCTGCTGACATCCAAAGCGGTTAAAAGATTGTTGTTGCAGACGAGCCAGGTCAGTTGGGCCAGTGCGGAAAGATCCAGTGCGGCCAGGCGGTTGGTGCTGCAATCCAATTGTATCAATACCGGGCAGCCGTCCAGGTGTAGTTCAGACAACTGGTTAAACGAACAATCCAATGACCGGAGGATGCTGTTGTGCCTCAAGTCTACCGTCGTCAGGGTGTTGTGGCTGCAATAAAACATAGTCAGGGCTGTATTTAAACTGACATCCTGGGTACTGATGCGGTTGTAGCTGCAATCCAACAGGAACAGGGCGGTATTGAAGCTGACATTCTGGGAACTGATGTTGTTGTAGCTGCAGTTGAGGCTGCCCAGCGCAGTATTGGAATTGACATTTAGCGCATTCAGGTTGTTGTGGCTGCAATTTAAGGTCCTCAGCACCGGATTGTTGTTGACATCGAGATAGCCAATGCTGTTGGTGCTGCAATCGAGCTGCGTCAACGCGGTGTTGTTGCTGACAAGCAGGTAGGGCAGGCGGTTGTTCGAACAATTGAGCACCGCAAGGTTTGTATTGTCCATAACATTCAAAGTTGACAACTGGTTGAAGCTGCAATCCAGATTCGTTAAAGGTGACACATTTGCTACCGCCAATGACGTGATGCTGTTGTAGCTGCAATTGATGGCCGTGAGGGCGTTGCAACCCGTAAAGGACAATTGCGTGAGTTGGTTGTGGCTGATATCGAGTGTCGCCAATGCACTGCAATTGGTAATGTTCAGTGCGCTAACATATTTATTGGCCATATCCAAAGCGGTTAGGGCCGTGCAGCCACTGAGGTCAAGTGACAGTGTCGTCCATGCCCCGGTGGTAAAGCCGGTAAGCGACGTGCAGCCGCTGGCGTTGATTACCTGGTCTGTACCTCCTGTAGCGGTATTTACCGAAAAAGTGGTCAATGCCGTACAGTTGCTGACGTTCAGGTTGTTGAAAAACCAGTTGCCGGTACAGCTTACCGTAGTCAGTGCCCCGAGTCCGCTGACATCGAGAGACGTGAAATTAAAAAAGTCATTGCCGTTGCATGAAAGCGATGTGATGTTTGAAAAAGCTTTGATGCCCGTCATGTCGGCGATTTCGGAGTTGTCTACATTAATCGCACCGGTATAGGCTTCCGCTTCGGAACATTCTATTTCCGTATTGCCGTTGGTATTGATCGCAGCATTCTGCAACAATTTTGCCTTAAAATGGGCATCGGGGATTGCTACAATACAGGGGCCGGGAGGCGTACAATCAGTCCGGAATTCCACTCCTTCATCAAACTGGTAATTGCCGCCGGTTTGCAGCCACAGGTATTGGGATACCGCGGGATTGTTCACTTTGATACAGCTTAAGCCCGGAAAGCCCGAGGCATTGATCGTTACGAAACTCTGCGGATTGCCGTTGGCCATATTCAGCGACGTCAGCGGGTTTCCGGTACAAAAGAAATATTGCAGCGAGCGGCAGGCGCTGATGTCAAGGCTCGATAAATTGTTGTTCTGGCATTGAAAAAGCGTCATGTAATAATGGGATCCCATATTTAAAGTGGTCATCACCGGATTCAGATATACGAGGAATTGCTGTACCGCCGAACAATTGGTTACCGTAAGGGTTGTAAGCAGCGGATTGTTGGTCACATTGATCTCTTTGAGCGCAGGGCAGCCGTTCAGGTCGAGCGAAGTCAGTGTCGGGCAACTGAGCTCGATTTTCTCCAGAGAAGCATTGACCAAAGTTAAATCTGTAAAAGCATTGTTGTAACTCAGCGTCAGCCTTTTTAAAGAAAGGCAGCCGGTAACGTCGAGGTTTGTAATCGGATTGTCGGGCGCATTAATCCACTGTATCGCCTGAAATGCTTCAATTCCGGTTAAATCATGGATGCCGAGGCCCTGCAGGGAAAACATATGGGCGTTGCCGTCGGCCGGGTAATTGACCGCTTCGGAATACTGGATTTCGCCATCGCTGTTGGTATCAAGGGGAACGTTCCACCCCGAACCTCCGGGATTGTTGTGGTAGCTGTGGTGTACCAGAAAATTTTTAAGCACCGGATCGGGGATATTTACAATCTGTGCTGTTGCGGTAAGAAATGCCGGCAAAGCGGCAAGGGCGGTAAGTAGGAATTTCTTCATAGGGTTATGATTTAGTTGGTGGTCGCCGGTTCATGGGGTAAAAGTATGGCAATGCGGTGAACCAATGGGGAGCGGATTATTATTTGGCGGTTTCAGGTTATTATTTGAGGTTTTTTTTGGCTGCGGGATAATATACCTGACTATCCGGATAATATATCTGTTTTAAAAGTTTTTTACCGGATTGGTATGAAGCAACTTGCGGTACTAAAGCAGTAGCCCGCTGGCCTTTTAAACGATAAAACGAATACATGATGAATGGAACTAAAACCTCTTTTGAAACCAATTTTTGGATCCGGCATGAAACCGAAAGCCCCTTTGAAGAGATTGATGCTTTTTTTCAAAGTAACGACCTTGACAATTATAAACACCTGTTGGGAGAAGTCATGATGCATCTCAGGAAAGAAGAAGTATACCAGCCAAAATATCCTGGTGTTGTGTTTGCTTTTTATACATCGGTTCGTTCTTTGCTGAAGGCCTGTTATTGCCTGCAATTCGGGAGTACGAAATGGAAGGTCGCTGCACTATCCGGATGCAATTCCGTCCTCCATCAGGCCTCTCTTACAAAGGAAGAATATCATGAGCCATGCCTGGTATTCCGCAAGGCATTTGCTGTTAAAACGCTTGATGACTTCGAGGCTTTTTTTTCTGAGGCAGTAGAGTTGGCTTTGTCGCCTTATACCGATGACGGCTATTGGGACGCGATGGCTTTTTACATCCATTTGGTCAAAATGCTCGACGCTGCGTGGCTGATCAGGGAACGCGGAATAGAAAAAATTGAAAAATTAAAAAATAACAACGAATCACTTTAAACGTCCTATTTATGAAAACTTCAAGACAACCCTCATTCCCAACGCTGGAAAACGAATTTTTAGAAAATATTCTTCGCCAAACCGTCAGCCACTATGCCGTCGTACAAATGTTTTACAACAAACCCAAACCGGGTAGCCAAGCAGTGCTTGTGATCTACCTGCAGCAAAAGCAGGATGCCGATCTCCTGCAGTCGCGGCCGTGGGTTGAGAAATTAAAAAACCAATACCAGATATTTGTCTATTGCGTGTATTCCACACGGCTGCACCACAAGTTTTCACTTGGGCATCCGTTCATAGAAACGTATTGCAGGCCACCAGCGGCAATTTATCAGAATGAGGCTGCTGGCGAACCGTTGCTTATCAGGCGGAATTGGACGAAATACAAAGAAAAGTTTTACGCCTTTGAAGAACGATTCTACAACGGCCACGAAGTCCGGCTGGGGCAATTGCAAAAACTCATTGCAGAAGATGCAGTAAACAGTGTGTTCACAGCCTACGAAAGGCTGATCGGCTATGACCTGGATTACCTCGAAGATTTGTATATCGGGCACACTGTGACATTGAAAGGCCTGAACGAAAGGATCAACAACCTGATTCCATATATTCCCGAAATCCAGAGGTATTTTGTAAGAAAGAACAACCATTCGTATTACCTGACGGAACTTTTTGCAAAAGCCAAAAAGGGCATTGATGAAGGTGAAGTTATATTTGATGATGATCTTTTTGAGGCTGTCGGCATTGTCGAAAAGGGTTTGTACGACCTGATTGAAACGCGCCTGGCTGCTTTGAAGAAATGGATCAAAAAAGGATCAAATGAAAAACAGGAGTTATGTATTGCCACCTACAGCCAGAAAGACGAAATCCTCGAAATGGCTATAGCTACAGTCTTAAAGTCGGTAGAAGCGGAACAGATTTACTTGTTTCATCAAACGACCTACGGCGAACATAAAACCTACTATTTACTGCTGATTGCCCGGGGTGTTGGCAATGAAAAATTGAAATTATTGACGCAATCGCTAAAAGGCAAAGCTGGCCTGGAGCATGATTTTGTACTTATTGCCCATGAGCGGTACTGGATCCAGAAAAACCTTTTCCAGTACCAGCAGTTCTTTTCCCAAATTATCCAAAGCAAAAACCTGATTTATTCTTCGGGTGATTGCCATCCGGAGTTTCATTGGCTCAAGCCACACGAACCGCACCATGGGGATTTGTTTTTGTACTGCAAAGCGACAGAGTATACCGCAATGCAATTTTTTGCGATGGCTGATCCTGACAGGCAAAATGACCAGGGCCTGGAGTATCTCTTTACTTTGTTTTTTCTGTCTTTTTGCAGGACCTATATTTCTGCGAAGACGTTTTACACGCCCAATTCACTATCGTGTCGGGTGTTGTGGCAGCTGTGTGTCTATGCGGATGCGAACCTGCAGCGGTATGATTATTTATTTGGGCAGTTTCCGGGCGACTTTTTTTATTTTCTGGATAAATACATGACGCTGCACCATCGATTGTCCCATCACAGTAAAGAGGAGGTGGAGCTGATGAAGATGATTGTGGAAAAATTGGGGAAAGCGTTGAAAGATTTGGTTGTTGGAGGGAGATTGTTGGACGATCGTCAGATTGTTTCGCTGCGCTCGCAATGACGCGGCTGTTTTGCAGATGTACCAGGCTTATTAGTTGCATTTTTTCTTGTCTGCACATTTAAGAATTTAGCTGTTTCCATGTAGGAATGCCTCGTGCATTCTTCTCTGCAATACTTACCGCAGTGCGAAAAGGGCAACCCATTTGCCAGAAGCTTTTTAATGCAAAAAGCGGCATTTGCCGCTTTTCGTTGTTCATCGTAAATTGCTGATTATTTCAGCGCGTAATTGATGTAACCACCGTCTGCCAGCAACTCCGTACCATTAATGAAACTGGCATCATCTGAAGCCAGGAACAATACTGCTTTTGCAATTTCATCAGGATCGCCCAAACGTTGCAGTGCCGTTGCGGCAGCCAGGTGCGGTTTAACTTCTTCCGGCACAGCCTTATCCAATCCAGGCGTGGAAACTGGCCCCGGACTTACGATATTGACACGGATCTTTCTTACGGCTAATTCATTTGCAGCAATCTGTGCGATCTTATTCAAAGCGCCTTTGGTTGCAGAATATACACTGCCGCCAAGATTTGCAGCTGTGGCAACTGTCGATGAAGTAAAAACTACCGCAGCGCCATCGGCCAAATGCGGGAGCAATTTTTGCAGCGTAAAGAAATGGCCCTTGACGTTGGTGTTGAACTGGGCGTCAAAATCGGCTTCTGTTACTTGTTCGATTGGTGCAAACACGGCAATTCCTGCATTCAGGAACAATACATCGAGTTTGTTTCCACTATCGGTGACTGCTTTTTCCAAAACAGGCAGTTCAGATAAATTTGAGGTATCCGAAACTACTGTTTTTAATTTTGGACTGTCGATTTCGGCGGCCGCTTTTTGCAGGTTCTCGGCATTCCTTCCTGTAATCCAAACGTTTGCGCCAGCATTGATGAATGCTTTTGCGGTTGCAAATCCTATTCCTGTAGTTCCGCCAGTGATCACTACGTTTTTGTCTTTAAAATTCATCTGATGTAAATTATGTGATTATTAAAGTGCGAAGTTAGGCTACATAAATTCAATTTAGTAACTTTGTAACTAAAAGTAACAGTAACATTTGAGTAACCAAGTAACTTATGCCAGACAATGTATGTCAACCCGGACACAAAAGGGAAATCATGGCCGTTCACGACGCAATGGACGTGCTGAACGGCAAGTGGAAGATTTCGATTATCTCATCCATTTGCTATTACAACAAAAGAAGGTTTTCTGATATATTGACTGATGTCAGTGGCATCTCAAACAGGATGCTGAGCAAGGAATTGAAGGATCTTGAAATCAACCAATTGGTCAAACGAACGGTTTTGGACACACAGCCAATCACGGTGGAGTACCAGCTCACCGATTATGGCAGGACATTACAGACGATCATTGACAACCTTTCGGATTGGGGGAAAACACACCGGGCGGTAATTACAGGAAAATAAGCGTCGTTGGCTTGCCCGATGTCACTCTTTGTAATGAAAATCTTTTCCGCCGTCCTGGATTTCAATTTTGACGATGCTGTCAAAAGGGACGCTGCCAGTAAGGCCCGGAATAAATCGCGATTTACTGCCTTTTAACGAATCATTTTCAAGGATGACGGTGTCAAAATAAAAAATCTTTCTTTTTCCGCTTTTTTGGGTGACGCGCATTTCCAGTGCCGGAGAGTTTGGCATGAGAAGTCTGTTTCCATCCTTGTCGGTGATGCTTAAATGGCCGATCGCATTGGCCTTGTACCTGATATTTCCGTATAAAAGTGGATTGTTTATTTCGACTTCCTGACGGATGTTACCAGATTCCAGAAGCTGACTTTTTAAGCTTTCAGGGCTAATGATATAGGTTTTACAAGATCCCATAGTGACGCCCACGAGTATCGTAAGTATTTTGATCTTCATATCAATCGTCGTTTTTCGTATTATCTGATAACTGTTATCTGCAATTGAATTTAATGGCGCAACTCAAGGCGCACTAAATTTAGAAAAAATTAAGCATGGATTGATCCGGATTGCTAAATATCACACTTCATTTAAAGCGTTTTAACAACTGTAATTGTACAATCATTCCACAAATTGCTGTAATCCAATCATTGATTTCGTGTTTACATTTATACTACTTAAATGCGCTGTCCGAATTTTTATAAACGGCAAGCCAAATAAAAACTTCAGTTATGGAACACAGCATCCACATCACGAAAACGCCTCAGGGATGGGCGGCAAAGTGCAGCAGCAAATGCGCCGTACTGTTTGCTTCAGAAAATAAAAACGCTGCGGTTCTTGGTGCCATTGAGGCGGCAAAAAGGTTGTATGGAAAAGCCATTGTCTTCATACATGGAATTGACGGTAGGATACTTGAAGAACGCAACATCTGACCTAACATCCATTCTTATGTTCCAGGTCATGCTGCTGTTCCATTTTACCCAATCGATCCATACCTGGCACGACCACATTCCGGAACTGGAATCGGAGTTGTCATTGTACATCAGAAAGCACATCGAACATGCCGAACTGATTGACGTAAGCCTCATTGGAAGCGCATCAAATAAAAGCCGTCCAAAATATTCGAAAAACCGCCACGCCAATGTCTTCATCGGTTTTATTGCGCTGTCGAGCCATACCCTTTTTGATTCGTATCTGGAAGATAAAGATGCTGTGAAAGATTTTGTCATGGACGGCTTCTGCAGGGAAAGCATTTATTTTCAACGTTACTGGAATGACAGTGACAATCGGTATTACATTGTAAATCTGATTAAGTTTGACGGCAAAATTCCATCCAGATAGCAAAAGTAACAGCAAAAAAAGCCACCCTTCAGGATGGCTCTCACTAACAAAAATCAAACACGAATTGTAAGATGATTACAATTTAAAAGTTTTGGAAATTTGCGTTTTTTATTCATCGGCCTCCGGCTGGTCGGTCTGGTTGCCCGCAATGCTGTCGGTTTGCAATTTGGCTTCATTAAGGTTTCCTTCGGGATAATCGCTGAGTTTTCCGCTAGTATTTTCGTCTTCAAATGCATGTTGGCCAACGCCATCGGTTTTGCGGCTTTCAGAAGATTTGTCAAGATCCGGTATGTGATTTGTACTTTTCATAACTTTTAATTTTAAGGTGGAGCAGGTTGGATGTTTTATCGCTGCTTCAGCATTTCCTATCGAAGTTAGCCAATCCCGCTGTTGTTATTTTACATCATCTTTCTGGATTCTTGTACTATTATAAAGCCAAAAAAAGACCCCGTTTCCGGAGTCTCCTTCAATAAACACTTGTTTTATTTTGCACTTCCGGAACCTGGTGATGTGGATGGGCTTCCGGCAGATCCGGAAGGCATGGTTCCACTGTTTCCGCTTCCTGTTCGGCCGTCTGTTGTTTGCGCGCCTGATGTTCCCGAATTTCCATTCATTCCGTTTGCATTTTTAGAATTTCCGCTGTTTTTTGCACTGTTCTTCTTTGCTTTGGATTTTTTGTTTTTCTGTCCGGTTTGTGCTGCAGAAGATGAATTGTTACCTGTTTGATCGGTCGACATCGTTGACGACTGTTTAGTCGTTGGCATACTTTGGGACGCACTTTTTGAATCTGTTTGCGCTGATGCGATACCCGCTGTCAGCAATACGCCTAATAAAAATAAATTTTTCATAATTCAGAATTTGTGAAGCACGTCATTGTGCTGCTGTTCATACAAATTTTAGAAAAGTATGGAGGAAGTATTTACATCTAATTGGCTTGTTAGTTGTACAATTACATTATAGTCTAAAATATGTATTCAAGTTCACAGCTGTACCAGTATTCGGGGATCGACTAAAATCCACCGAAAAATCCGAGCATGGTTTCCAGCGCATTTTCAGAATGCATCTTTTCACCGTTTTCGAGTGATTCGCGTGCTGCTTCTGAAGCGCGCTCCCGCATACTGTTTTCATAAAATGAGATGGCATCATGAACAGTTTCATATTTGCCTGAAGTCAGGAAATCGCTTAATTCAAGTGCATCGCGCATCGCCATATTCGCACCTTCACCGGCAAATGGAGGCATGACGTGTGCGGCATCGCCGATCATCGTGAGGTTAGGCATTGCCTTCCAGGTTTGGTCTAATGGCATGCAATAAATAGGACGCGGGACAAATGGCACCGCGGCATTTTCGAACAATTCATACCAGCTGCTGCTCCATTCGGGATAAGCCGATTTAAACCAGTTCAGCATTTGTGCTTGATCAGCATAATCGAGGCTGTTGGTGGTGGCCCAGTTTTCATCGGCTTTAAAACTTGCATAGAATCCGAGGTCGCCGCCGCCTTTTTGGCCCATCAAAATGTTTTTGGCATTTCCAAACGCCATGATCTTGCCACCGTTAATCAGCGAATGCATTATGGGTGCGGATTCTTTTGACTGGTACACATTTCCTTCGAGCATCGTGATTCCCGAATAAAACGGCTTAATATCGGTGATGTATGGCCGGATTTTAGAATTGGCCCCATCCGAACCGATGACCACATCTGCGAAAGCGGAATTCCCGTTTTTAAAATGCAGCAGCCATCCGTCATTTTGTTTTTGCATCGAGACGAAATGGCTGTTCCAGATCACAGTATCAGGCTGTAAAGATCCGAGCAGTATTTTGCGCAGGTCACCACGGTCGATCTCAGGCCTAAAATATGGATTGTCAAAATCTTCCCCAATGTTGGTATCGTGGTCGCTGTATTTTATTTCGGCGCGTTCATTCACAATCAATGTTTTATCGGCACCCGGCATGAAATTGCTTTTGAATTCGTTGAACAATCCTGTTTTGTGAATGGCTGCCAGGCCTGATGTTTCATGCAAATCGAGCGGAGAACCCTGGACGCGTGCCGATGCATTCAAATCCCTTTCATACACTTTTACGTTGATGCCCTGAAGCTGCAAAAGCCTTGCTAATGTGAGCCCGCCGGGGCCGCCGCCTACAATGGCGACTGATTTATTTTGTAGTAACATGTCGGTATCATTTTAAAGTACGCGACAAATTTATTGTTGTTTCAGGACTGATAATAGTATAAATCGGTCATCCTTATTTTTAAACAATTCGCCAGGAACGGCGCCTGAAAATTTTTTGATCTCTTTGATGAAATGATTTTGGTCGGAGAAGTTCAGTTCGGGGAAAAGCCTGCCTTTTGCAATGTGCTGCAGGGAAGCCCGGAACCGCAAGATCTTACAAAAGGCATTTAATGAAAGCCCGAATTGCATATTGAAATACCGGTTGATCTGCCGGCTGCCCCATGCTACTTTTTCTGAAAGTTCGGCAACCGTCATTTCGCCGTTCGAAGCATAAATCAATTCGAAAAGCAGGCGTTTTCTTTCATCGGTTTCAGCAGGTAAAAGTGCGGTGATCTTTTGTGTTATTTTTTTATGGAAAGCGTCAAAATCGGTCAGGTCATCGGCATCGATATCCCAGAAACCTTCGGGAAGCAACTTGCCGCTGTTGAAGATATCGGCAATGGAAGTCTGCAAAATATATTCGGTAGCCAATGGTTTGAAACTGACTTTAAAAGCGAGTGTATGCGGCGGGATTTCGCGTTGTTCCGGTATGGTTTCCAATCCGATAAGGATGACTTTGAAAGGCTCAGATGCCGATTGCATGAAAAACAAATCAACCCTGCCGTCGGGCATCAGCACGATTTCTTTTGCCGTATCGGATGGATTGTGGAACATCCCAATGTTTTCTACAAATGGGGCGATCTCCGGATCGGGTGCGACGAATTTGTAGTGGAAGTTTGGGCTCATTTGGCTGGCTGGTTTAATTTCGAACGGATCATAAATCCGAAACATTTCAATGTAAAATTATATTATAATTGCGGTCATTTGGTTAAAGCATCGTCAAATTGCGCTGCAGTATTTGTAATTGCATTCCGAAAAGAACAATTGAAACGTCTCTGAATCTTATAAAGCCGGAATGCAAAGTTGTAACAAGTTTACTACATACAATGATAATTTAGCAATATTAATACTATTAAAAAAATTAATCATATGGACTCAAATTACATCATCAACAGGCTTAAATCGACACTTTATAAATATCCAACGGTTCAATTGCTGAAAATGCGAATGGGAAATCTCGATGATTTCAGCAGGAGTGAAGTGGTACGGAATTTAAAAACAGAATTCTACAAACATTGCAATACCGACATCCAGGAACCACTTTCTGAATTGCTGCAACGTTCGAGGTAAAAGGCTTTGAAATATTTTATATGCGTCCGGATTGTTTTATCGGGACGCATGTTTTTTTAGATCTGTTTAGAGGTTTCTATTCCAATCTGAAAGTGACATTGACAACCGACGCCAGCTTTATTTTTACAAACTCCACTTCATCAGCCTCAGAATCCTCTCCCTTGCTCTCTCTCGAAAGCAGTTCCTTTGAGGCCAGTTGCTTTCGCGCCATCATATTTCTGGAAGAATATTTGGCATCCGTCAGATCAGAAATAAGGATCGCATTTGATACTTTTTGGTTTAGAGGTTTTGCCAAGGCCAGCGCCTGTATTCTTGCTTTTGCTACTGCTTTGCTTTTCAGAAATAAGGCCATTTGATCGCTTTTCGAATATGCCGTACTTTCTAGTGAAACGTTTGAAATCTCTATATCTTCCAATGCCGCGATGACTTCCCCGGCCGATTGGGCAGAAGTTACCATTAATGTATATGATTTTGATTTCTGGATGTCTTGTGATTTCAGAAAGTATTTCCTGTAATTGCTCGACAGGTTATTTAAAAGGAGGTCTTTTTTGGTGTCGATTCCGATGGACTTTAGTTTTTCGTACATGTTTTTTTCCAGTTCCTCGACGGAAATTTTGCCTTTTGAATCTTTTTCTTTTACGATAATATTCAGAAAAATCCGATCGGGGCTAACCAAGGTATCGGCTCTGGCCAAAGTTTCGATGTAGGGCTGGTCAATGAAATTTTTAGACTGTGCCTGTAAATTGAAAGTGTATAAGGCAATCGTAAAAAACAGTGTTTGTTTTATCATACAGATGGTTTTGGTTTATATATTTTTTAGATTAGAAATACCAAGATTATGTTAAAACGCCACTTGTACATTTAAAGTACCTCACTCACTGAAATGTGCAAAAATATATGATTTTGAATAGTTTAAAATAAGCTGTAGTTTCGACACGTTTTAAAATCTACCAATTTTAAAATCCAAGTTCAATCAGAAAATCAATTTCAGATAATCATGGTTCAAAAATTACGTTACGTGTTTGCTCCTTTTGTTGTAGCGCTCTTTGGACTGCTTTCAGTGTGCTCGTTTGTTCACTGGTTTTTTGATATTTGGTTGCAGTGGTTTGGCTTTCCGGGTGTTTTCTATGAATTTGCGATGCCATTAGTTGGGACTGCAGTCATTGTGCTGTTTTGGCTGCGCCCAAAACTCATGCTGTTTCATTTCAGGACCAAAGGAGCAGAAAAGCGAAATCTTTATGCAATGCTCATGGGACTGGCTATTTTGCTGCCGCTTGTTTTAGGGCAAAAATACCTTTCATCAGCAACCGGCCAGTTGACAGCTCTAACCAGCATTCGTAATTTTTCGAAGCAAACACCTACAAAATACTATACGATCGACCGTTTTTATCTTGACAAAAACAGAATGGGCGGTTTTATCAATGTTTATCCGTCAGGGAAAAGCAACGAAATTTTCAACATCGACCTGTATATTGTTGAAAGCATCCGCGAGAATAAAGAAGATACCACAAGTACCTATAGCCCGGCATGGTTGGGTGCGAAATATCAAAAAACAATCAGCAACAGCTTACCCGATTTACAGAAAAAAGATTCAGTACAGGCATTTATGAAATATGGCGATGCCCAATTTAAAAAGAAAGATTTATACAAATCGACTTATTTTGAACGCAATACAAACGAGAACGACAATTTCTTTTTCCTGAAGGCAATCAATTACAATCCGCTTTACGATTCCGGCGGCACGATACTGTTTCCATCTGATGCCGCTTTTGGGCAAAGGACAGGGAATTTAATTTGGTGGTTTTTTGGATCTACTCTTGCAGGCCTGTTTTTGATTTTGTTTCTGATTAGCCTTCCAGCGGTTCATGAGCCTGGGCTTGACCGGATAAAAAACAGTCTTGCTGATCCCGCAGCTTCAAGAAACTGGCAAGGTTTTATCGATATATTCAGGTTTACCGACGGCTATTACGGAACGCCACTGCTGATCATCCTAAACCTTTTATTTTTTATACTGATGGTACTCGCAGGCCATGGGTTTATAAAATTTGATTCGGAAGGCTTGTTGCATTGGGGTGCTTTAAATACAGAAGATGTCGATAAGGGTGAATATTTTCGCCTGCTGATGTCGGTTTTTCTTCATGGTGGTTTTTTACACCTGCTCGGAAACATGGTTTCGCTTTACATCGTAGGATTGTTTATCGAGCCGCTGATCGGTATGGTGCGCTTCCTGATTATTTATGCCATTTGCGGAATCTGCGGCAGCATAATGAGCCTTTGGTGGCATTACAATACTTTTACCGTTGGCGCTTCTGGTGCGATATTCGGCCTTTACGGATTGTTCCTTGCCATGTTGCTGTTCAAAATGTACCCGCCAGATTTTGCTAAAACGTTTCTGATTACAACCGTGGCGTTCATTGGATACAATCTTGTCATGGGACTTGGCGGCGGCGTAGACAATGCGGCACATATAGGCGGACTTCTTGCCGGATTTTTATCGGGATTTATTATTTACTACATGCTAAAAAAAGAGCGTGAAGCAGATGAAATGTGGAATGATCCCGAGCCTGGAAATCAGGATGAAAATGGTTTTGAATTGTAATAGGTCGATATTTTAACTGTAATTTTTTGGCTGATGATCGAAATGTTTATCGGAATTCAGCCGCTCGAGCCTTCTTAAATATTCCGCAACATTTTTCATAAGCATATTTTCCTGCCAATGGTATGCGAAGCGCATCCAAAACGGAATGGAAAAGATGATCGTAATCAAATATAGGGATACCGGATCATGAAAATAATATTTTGCAAACAATACCAAAGCCAGAGCTGTTGCACATATAGATACCAAAGTCTTTAAAGTCATTTCCTGATGAGCCTGCAGTGTAATTGATGTATTGGCATCGTCAATTTTTTTTAAATGCCCGCGGATGTTCATGGAATGCACTACAAATCCGTTGATTTTTGTTGCTCCAAATAAATTGCGGCTCTCAAACATCAACTCGGATGGACTTATTTCCCTGGTTAGAAATTCCTTTCGGTTTTCCAGCAACGCCGATTTAATTTCTTCGGCAGCCAATTGAATGTTGAATGATCTGGTCATTTGAGACATATAACACCGGTTTTTATACGTAATTATTTTATTTGCAATTGATCGTGGCTGATTTGAAAATTTTCACCCATTTGTCCTGAAGATCACTTTTAACTTCAGCAGCCCTGATGGCCCAAAAACTTACATGCAATTCGGTTTTTCCCTGTACTGCAAACCAAACCTGTGATTCTGTTGGACTTTCAATTTTATAAAGATACCACGGACAGCCTGCTTTTTCATCCTGTTCGATCATTGTTTTTTTAGCGGTGGGTGCAATTTTTCTTACGCGCTCGTAAAGCTCCTCGATTTTGTCTTTCACCGGAATGTACATTGTGCTGCGGAAAGAATATGTGGTTCCGAGTTCTGTGAAATTGTCAAAAGTTTCGTTGCCTTTCAGCAATTCAACCATGGTTTGGGCATCGCTTTTTTTCTGGTCGGCGATATGCCATTTTTCAGCCTTTGGCCAGTTAATTTTTACGAATTCTGGCTTTGACTGTGCATAGCTGTTTGCAAACACCATCATTAGAATTGCAGCGATCGCGAATGGTTTTTTCATGTTTTTTGGTTTTTTATAATTGATTTGTATTGGTATCAGTCTGAACATTAAAAAGTGGCGCAAATACTATTTATAATGCTCATAAAACGTATTGTCAAAAAGTGCTCCCGGATCATATTGTAGCTTTAACTTAAAAAAAGCATCGGCTTGAGGATACGATCTTCTCATTTTCTCCCGGTCAATATGCAATCGGTACGGAAGGTAAAACGTTCCGTTATTTTTCAAAGCAGCATCGACAAGCGCATTGGTGAGCGATTTCATTTTAGCTTCCTGCTGTTTCGTCTTTTTCTGGTTGAAAAGCAGTACGAACCCGAAAACATCTTCTTTCGCATAATTCAGGTAACTGTCTTCATCTTTTTGAACACCGCGAATTGTAATGTTAAGCAAATCGATTCCCGAACCTCGCAATATAAGTTGTTTTGCCTTGCTGGTGTGCTTTCAGGTCGGATATAAACTGGGATGCATTTGCGGTATCTAAAATTATTAGTGCAGCATATTCTGCATCGGCAGACGTTTTGTAACTGTTGGCACCAAAATAATCCGTATGCCCGTCAGTGACATAAAGTTCATAAGAATTGACACCAAACACCTTGATTTCCTGGACATAAGAAGAAAAGTCGGCACCCGATTTTACTTTGCTGTGGGCTTGTTTGATTTGTTCTACTGTAAACATGGTTTCATTTTTTAAGGGTCATTTTTGCGAGTTCGGTTTCAAGCCTGTCGATGTTTTCTTCATTTTTATCTACTACAAACGGCTTTAATTTATTGCAGGCTTCAGCCGAATCGAAAAGCATTTTAAAAACCACTTTGGTGCGGTTTTCAACTACAGTTTCAAAAGTTACCAAAACCTGAAAAAGGGGTTGTGAATGGCGTTTCCATGCGATAAGGTTTGGCGCCTCAATTTTGATGAACTCGCATTCATTGGCATAATTTCCTTTATCAGGGCCGTGCATGATGAAGTTCCATTTTCCACCGGGACGAAAGTCGAATGTGTTGAATGTATTGGTGAAGCCTTTTGGTCCCCACCAGTTTTTTAAATGACCGGGATCGGACCAGGCATTAAATGCCAGATTTATGGGGAAATTGAGTTCCCTTGTAGTTACAATTTCAGAATCGGGCGTGGTTTCAATAATTTCTGATGCCATTGATTTCAGTTTAAATTTAATTTAACAATTGTGGTTTCAAATATAAATAATTATTGATACCAATGGGCATTCACCCGAAATGGCGAATTATCAGCAAGACCCTGCAAATGTCCGCTAAAAAGCCACGAATAATTTAATGTTTTGTTTTGCGCATCTTTTTAGGGAATTTTGTTTGCCGCCGGTAATGATATTTGCAGAATTTCTTATAATTTGCCACGCTTTTCAAATGTACTTTTTTTAAACCGCCAGAAATTTTGCCGGACCTTGTTATGACTGAAAATTACTTTACGAAATACGTGCACACCGCCATTGCATTATTGCTGTTGGTTCCGATAGCCGCATTTTCACAGGATAAAACTTTGGATTCGCTGGTGGCCATCATGAACTCGAAAGCGCCGGATACCATTATCCTGCAGACTTTTGAATACATGTATGACAATGCTTATATTCCGGAAGATCAAAAGAAAAATTATGAGGATAAAGTCAATGCCATCATCAGGAAAAACCTTTCAAAAGGCGGGTTGACAGAGCAACAGCGCGATTATTTCGAATCTTTCGATGCCATCAAATATGTCGATCAGTTTAGCATCTTGTTTGACAACGATCCGGGAAAAGCCGTGCTTTTTGCAGACAAGGCCATCGCCATTTACCGCAAGACCAAACGCCATTCGCAGCTCGCATCCATGCTGGTTACCAAAGGAATTTGCCACAACCGCTTCGACGACCAGAAAACGGCCATCAGTTGTTTCTATGAAGCGCTCCGCATTTCAGAAAAGCACAAAGATGCAGACGGAATCGTATATGCGTCCAATGCGATCGCATCGACTTATAATGAGCAGCTGAATTTTAAAGCAGCCATTCCGTACTATAAAAAAGGGATCGCTTTTTATGAATCCAAGAAAACACTCAGTCCGTCAAATCAGGTGCAATACAGCAGCCTCTGTTACAACCTGGGCAACGCTTACCAATATATTGACGAGCTCGGCCTGGCCTTAAAATACCTGACCAAAGGCTATGACATCAGTATCAAATCTGCTGATAAGCAAATCGCCGGCCCCATTTTAAGGCTGCTGGGCACCGTAAATTTCAAACTCAAAAAGTACGATGCTTCGCTGTCTTTTTATGAAAGATCGCTTGAACTCACGCAAAACGACTATATGAAAGCCTATACGCTGAGTTTCATGGCTGGCACTTATGTCGCTAAAAAGGAATTCGGCAAAGCCATCGTTGCGGCCGAGCAAGCCATAAAAGACGGTGCAAACGGGCCAAAATCGTTTACGATATTGACAAATGCTTATTTAAACCTTCATGAAGCCTACCGGCAATCGGGGCAATTTGAAAATGCACTGTCGGCTTACAAAAAAGGCATTGCTTACCAGGATTCGATCGGGCGGGAGCAGTCTAAAAAGGAGCTTCGCGACCAGAGCCAGCAATATGCATTCGAGAAAAAAGCACTGCTTTCGAAAATGGCGCAGGATCAGAAAATGCAGCAGGAAATCGGACGACGGGACCGCATAATTTACGGAAGTGTTTTCGTGGTGCTGGTCTTGCTTATCGGAATTTTATTCTTGTACTACCGCAACAAACAGCGCCACCTCATTCACACCGGCAAAAATAATGAACTCAAGCAAAAACTGTTGCTGACGCAGATGACACCGCATTTTATATTCAATTCGGTTACCAACATTCAGGGCCTGATTCAAAGCAAAAAAGATACGGAAGCCGTGCGTTACCTCGGCAAATTTTCAAAACTGACGCGGCAAATCCTCGAAAATTCGCGTGAAAATTTTGTGGTATTGAGTGAAGAATTGAGTATGCTTGAAAATTACCTTACGATTCAAAAACTGTTGCACAACGATAAATTTTCGTATGAAATCATTGTAGATGAATCAATTGATGCAGCGCGTTTGTTAGTGCCGCCAATGCTGACACAGCCTTTCATTGAAAATGCGATCAAACACGGACTCAAGAACAAATCGGATGGTGGCAGGATTTCAATCCGCTATTACTGGAAAGAAAACCGCCTTTATTTTGAAGTGACCGATAATGGCTCCGGGCTTCTGCAGCAAACTGCAAACGTCCATCAATCGTTGTCGACGCAGATTACGCAGGAAAGGCTTGACAGCATCGCCGATAAAAGCGGGATTGTCATCCATACCACAAATCAGATAAATTTAGAAAATGCCATTACAGGCGTAAAAACCCATTTCGAAATTCCGTACCAATTAAACTCCTAACTTATGCTCAGAGCGATTGTCATTGATGATATGGATAATGTAAGGCAGGCCACAGTTGCCGCGATCAGGGAATATTGTCCCGGCGTGCGCATTATTGCTGAAGCCGATAGTGTCGCCAGCGGCATCGAGGCGGTCAAACGGTTTATTCCCGACCTGGTTTTCCTGGATGTGGAAATGGACGACGGTACCGGATTTGACCTGCTTCAGCAATTGCGCCCGATTAATTTCAAAGTCATATTTGTAACCGGCTACCAGGAATTTGCAATGAAAGCTTTCCGGTTCAGCGCGGTGGATTTCCTGATGAAACCGATTGATCCTGACGAACTCATAGAAGCGGTGGACAAAGCCGAAAAAACGCTAAGCAAGGAATTGCTCGAACTGCAGTTTAGTGCGCTTTTCTCCAATATCGAGCGCCCCGCCGGATTAAAGAAAATTATTTTGCGTACCGCTGAAAAAGTATATTCGGTGAATGTGCAAGATATAATGCGTTGCGAATCGCAGAAAAATTATACCACTTTTTATTTATTAAACGGACAGCGCCTGTTGGTATCCACCAATTTAAAGGAATATGAAATACTGCTCGAACCAATGGGCTTTTTTCGGTCGCACCAGTCGCATCTCATCAACATGATGTATTTTGACCATTATGTCAAAAGCGATTCAGGGATGATTGTCATGAAAGACAAAGCGCAGGTCCCTTTGGCAACCAGGAAAAAGGAAGAATTTGTGGCATTGTTAAACGCATTGTAAACCTAATTTTTCAAATCGCACGATTTCTGCCGCGAATTTGTGGCAGAAATGCGCGCTTGTTCATTTGATTTTTTTAGAACATTTAAAAAGATATTTTTGCGCTGTTTAAAAACCCTAAAATTTCAAGCCTTTAATTTATCTGATTTTATGAAAAAATACCTTTTACTCTTTTTTGCTTTGTTTTCGCAACTGCTTTTGCATGCAGCCGGAAACGATGAATGTGCAAATGCAACTACGATAATTCCGGGATTTTCCTGCGATTACACCATAGGAACGTTTAGCGGAATGAGCATGAATGGTGCAACACCTTCCTGCGCCACCGAATCGCTTCAGGATGTTTGGTACAAATTCACCGCAACCGATGCCACGATGAGCATTTCCCTGAACGCCGTCCCAGGTTTGAATCATGGTTTTGAAATCATCCAAGGCGGATGCAACGGAACCATTTTAGCTTGTGTGAGTACGTATATCACAGGTTATGGTGAAAATTATTTCAATAACAATTTTGTTCCCGGCCAGGAATATTATGTCCGCGTATTTAATGCTACAGCGCAATTGAGTGCCAGCAATTTCGCAATCTGTGTCCAGAAATATACGAGTCCGGAAAATGATACGTGTGCCAATGCAACTCCATTGACACCAGGATATGACTGCAGTTACACTTACGGAACTTTTAGCGGTGCGATGATGAACGGTGCAATACCGTCTTGCGGATCAGAAGCGTTACAGGATGTTTGGTATAAATTTACGGCAACCGATGCCACCATGAGCATTTCACTTTCTTCCCAAAACGGTTTGAATCATGGCTTTGAAATTATCCAGGGCGGATGCAACGGAACCGTTTTAAAGTGCGTGAATACCTACATTGCAGGCAATGGTGAATTTTACATCAACAACAATTTCATTGTGGGTCAGGAATATTATGTACGCGTATTTAATGCTACGGCGCAGTTAAGCACACTCAATTTCGGGATTTGCATCCAAAGATATCCAAGTCCGGGAAATGATACCTGTACCAATGCAACGCCATTGACACCTGGATACGACTGTAATTATACTTACGGAACGTTTAGCGGTGCGATGATGAACGGCACAACACCGTCTTGCGGATCAGAAGCGTTACAGGATGTTTGGTACAAGTTCACCGCAACCGATGCGACCATGAGTATTGCACTTTCTTCCAATGCCGGATTGAATCCGGGTTTTGAAATCATCCAGGGCGGGTGCAATGGAACGGTATTCCAATGCGTGAATACCTACATTGTAGGCTATAGCGAATTTTACATCAACAACAATTTCGTTGTGGGCCAGGAATATCATGTCCGCGTATTTAATGACATTGCACAGTTGAGCACCCTTAATTTCGGGATTTGCGTCCAACGATATCCAAGTCCGGTAAATGATACCTGTACCAATGCAACGCCATTGACACCTGGATACGACTGTAATTATACTTACGGAACGTTTAGCGGTGCGATGATGAACGGCGGAACACCTTCTTGCGGAAACGCGGCTATACAGGACATCTGGTATAAGTTTACAGCAACCGATGCCACTATGAGCATTGCACTTTCTTCCCAAACAGGTTTAAATCATGGATTTGAAATTATCCAGGGCGGATGCAATGGTACCGTTTTACAGTGTGTAAATACCTATATTGTAGGGAATAGTGAATTTTACATCAACAACAATTTCGTTGCCGGGCAGGAATATTATGTCCGCGTTTTTAATGACATTGCACAATTGAGCCTGCTTAATTTTGGGATTTGCATCCAAAGATATCCAAGTCCGCCAAATGATATTTGTGCCAATGCTACAGAATTAACTCCTGGAAATACCTGCAACTACACTTACGGAACTTTTAGCGGAGCAATGATGAACGGCGCTACGCCATCCTGCGGAACAGCAGCCGTACAGGACATATGGTATAAATTCACGGCAACCGATTCGACTATGGGCATTACGCTTTCGTCCAATGCCGGACTGAACCAGGGTTTTGAAATTATCCAGGGCGGATGCAACGCAGCGGTTTTGCAGTGTGTCAATACGTATATTATCGGTATCGGTGAAAATTACACCAATAACAATTTTGTCACCGGCCAGGAATACTACATCCGCATCTTTAATGACATTCCGCGCTTAAGCACGCTCAATTTTGGTATTTGCTTAACTGGGCCTGCGCCAACTTTGTGTACACCTTCGGTTGCAATCACTGCTTCAAAGTCTAACATTTGTAATGGCGAAACCGTTGTATTTAATGCAATATCAAACAATGGTGGTAACGCTCCGTCGTACCAATGGAAAGTAAACGGAAATAATGTTGGGACAAACAGCGCGACATTTACCACGAATACACTTACAAATAACAGTGTGGTTTCCTGCGTATTGACCAGCAATGCAGCTTGCGCTTCACCTTTAACAGCGACGAGCAATTCGATTGTCATTACTACCATGGCTCCGGTTGTTCCTGTATTTTCACAAATTGCCCCGATTTGCCCCGGAGATCCACTTTTATTGCCAGGAACTTCAGCGAATGGCGTTAGCGGAATGTGGACACCGGCCGCCAATAACATAGCGACCACGTTGTACACCTTCATTCCATCTTCTGCACAATGTGCTGAAAATACAACGATGACAATAGTCGTAAAATCGGTAAATACAGCAACGACAACACAGGGCAATACGATTACGGCATCGGCAGCAGGAGCAACTTATCAATGGGTCAATTGCAGCAGCGCCCAACCGATAAGCGGCGCCACAAATGCAACTTATACTGCCACCCAAGACGGTTCGTATGCCGTAATGGTCACTCAAAACGGCTGTACTGCAACTTCTGCATGCGTGACAATCGCTACGCTTGGAACGGATACATTTTCAAATAATAAATGGAACATGTATCCAAATCCGGCAACACACCAATTGTTCATCAATCTTAACGAAGCGACCGAGATTGCTATTATCGACATGACCGGAAAAATCATCCACCATCAAATTTTAAAAGCCGGGAAGAATGCGGTTGATATCAGTTTGCTGACTTCAGGAATGTACATCATAAAATCTGCTTCAGGCGTGAATGCAAAATTTATAAAGAAGTAAAGCATCCGTTTGGGCAATCAAAAATCAGATTAAAAAAAAAAACCGGAAGACATCATTCCGGTTTTTTTTGTGGATTTTTAAAATGACTATCAGAACTTTACCATTGTTTATTTAAACCATCAAGCTTAGTGATATATTTTAAAGAAATGATCTTAATTCTTAACGATTTTCCGCGTATAAGTGGCATCGTTATTTATAATCTTCAAAATATACATTCCTGATTGGATGTGATGCAAATCAATCGCCGGATTTTCAGATAAATTGCTTTTTCCCTGGTAAACGAGGCGTCCGTTTACATCTGAAACGACGACTTCCGAAGTTCCTGACAAGCCATTCGACAGCACATTGAAAATTCCGCCAGACGGATTTGGATGCAATATGATTTCATTCGTCTTCTCTTCATGAATCCCTAAATTCGTAACCGTAAAAACAGCAGTACTTGCCACAATGCCACAGCCTACTTCGACACTAAAGTTTCCAGTTGTGGCAGCGGCGGGAACCGTAACGGTAAGGCTGGTTTCAGAAGCCGCAGTTACAATCGCCTCAAGTCCGTTGATCTTTACAAAATTGTTTGAAGGCGTGGTGTTGAAATTGATTCCCGTGATTGTGACAGTCGTGCCTGTATTTCCACTGGTTGGGCTGAACGAATGGATGTAAGGTTCGGTTTTGACCAATGAAGACGCTACGAATCCCGGCAGTCCGAGGCTCGATGTCTTTCCGGCAAGATTTACGGCATCGGCTACATAATCGCAGGCTGTCCCGATAACGTTTGGCTGGTTAATCACGCCAAGGAACGAACTGTTTTCACGTGCCAGGTAAATCTTATTGTCTGGGCCTAATTGCAGCGCACCGAGCGCCTGGATGTTTGCGGCAAGCGCGACGCGGGAATTTGCAATGAGTTCTGGTGTTTCTAAGGTAATGTCAAATTGAAATACCCTGTTTTCACCACGGTGATCGGCTAAATAAATCAGGTTGCTGTTCGGGCTGAATTCGATTCCGTAGCTTCCAAAACCGCCAATACTCGGAAAAGTAATAATTTTCTGGTTGCTAACAATTCCTGTCGCGGCATCAAAATCATACAAGTGAAAATTCTGGTCGAAATTGGCTGTCGCAATCTTCGTTCCGTCAGGTGAAATTTTCATGTAGCCGAAATATCCGGATGCTACAGGAAATGCAGAAACGACCGGCGTTTCGGTAATGCCCTGACTGGTGATTTTATAGGTATTGAAACGGCTCTGGCTGTTTCCGTAAGTAATCAGCCAGATGTCGGTTTGGTTGGCTGCGAGTAGTCCGGCGACTTTTTCAGAGCCTTCATTGGTCAGCAATATATTCTTGGCGTCAGCGACAACCGCTCCGTTTCCGTTATCCAAAGCCATATCCACAATACTGTAATAATATGAATTTGGTGTAATCACAAAATACCGGTTTGGATTTCCCGGAAACGGCACGACAAACGCCGCCTGTGTGTTGCTGCTGTTCGACAACAGGCCGTCGCCGTTTTGCATGGTCTGGTGGTTGCGGTTGTAAATCGTGATGCCATTGGTGTAAAATAACAAATTTCCATTTGCGTCACTCATTGTCGCAACGCCTTCAAACTGGCTCATTGAACTGTTGGTAAGCGCGACCGGGCCATTGCTTTCAAAAACGACTGCGGCCTGGTTGCCAAAATACCAATATTTCGAATTGTTATTTGATAATGCGTTGCAGCTGGTCGCGGCAAATACCGTAAAAATGCTGGAACTCGTGGCCTGGCCAATTCCGGAAGAAACTTTGATCGCACCTGTAGCTGCGCCTTCGGGAACTACAACAGTTAACACATTTTCTGTAGCTGCAGTGATTGTAGCCGGAATGCCATTAAAGGTGACGCTGTTATCCGAAAGTGTCGTACTGAAGTTGCTTCCGTTGATCGTAACGGTGGTGCCTGACAAGCCAGAAGTAGGGGAAAAGGAGGTGATTTCCGGTGGCAATAAAGTACAATACGAGCTTTTATCCGCATGCAGGCGGCTGTACAGCGGAGCAGCAGCAATAAGAGCCAACAGGCTGCAAATAAAATGGAAGGTAATTTTTTTCATGAGAAATGAATTTAGTGGATACAATTTTTAGATTGTTTTGCGAATGGTTTTCATCCGATGCTACTTTGCTAAATTCTTAACAATCAAAATTTTAAACATCCGTGAATTCCACTTTTGTAAAATATAGGGGAAAACCCTGAATAAATATGGTTGAAGTGGAAGCCTATAATTTGTTGGTACCGGCCGTTAATTTTAAATGCGAAGAAAATTATTTGCCTATATTTACCCTTACCGATAATTTAAAGTTTATTTATGCATCTTTCTTTCAAATCATTTCTGGTTTTACCGATCCTTTTCGCTTCAATATCCGCGACAGCGCAGCAAAAATTTACACCGGAATGGAGTAAAGGTGTCGTTTGGTATCAAATTTTTCCCGAACGCTTTAACAATGGCGATAAGACAAACGACCCAAAAGCTGCTGACCAGGACGGCGCTTATCCTTTTGATATTACTTCTGCATTCCAAATCCATCCATGGACAAGTGATTGGTACCAATTGCAGCCTTATGAGCAGCAGAACGGCAAAGACCTTTATTATAACATTCAGCGCCGCCGCTATGGTGGTGACTTGCAGGGTATTATTGACAAACTCGATTACATCAAATCCCTTGGTGTGGATGCCATTTACCTGACACCAATTTTCTGGTCGCCGTCTTCGCACAAATATGACGCACTGTGTTACCACCACGTAGATCCTACTTTTGGGCCAGATCCTGCAGGCGATGTTGCGCTGATGAAGACAGAAAATCCGCTTGACGCAAAAACCTGGGTATGGACAAAAGCTGATTTGCTGGCTTTGAAGCTGATCAAGGAAGTGCATTCCCGCAACATGCGCATCATCTTTGACGGCGTATTCAACCACATGGGTATGAAAAGCTTTGCGTTCCAGGATATTGAAAAGAACCAGCAGGCTTCACCGTATGCCGACTGGTTTTCGATAGACAGCTGGAACGATCCCGCAAAGGGAACTACCTTTCAATACAAAGGCTGGTTTGGTGTAAAAACGCTGCCGGAATTTAAAGAAAACGAGAATGGCATCGTGGCCGGGCCAAAACAATACATCTTCAATGCGACAAAACGCTGGATGAATCCGATGGACAAAGGCATCAAAGACGGTATTGATGGCTGGCGTCTTGATGTGGCTTATGATGTGGGCCATCCGTTCTGGAAAGACTGGCGCAAGTGGGTTCGCGGCATCAACCCGACGGCTTACATGACTGCGGAATTGGTTTATCCGATAGAAAAAACAAGGCCATATTTAGAAGGCGACGAATTTGATGCGACGATGAATTACAATTTTGCTTTCATCATGCATGATTTCTTCATCCAGGAAAAATCGGCTTCGACCGTAACGCAATTTGATGCGCGGCTTAAAGAACTGCGTGATGCTTTTGGAAATGATGTGGCGCTGAACATGCAAAACCTGATGAACAGCCATGATGCCACGCGTTTGGCTAGTGCAGTTGCAAATCCTGATGGGAAAAAATTTGGCGATTGGGGCGATTATTTTAACTGGAGTCAGAAAAGCAACAACAAATCGTATAACGCAAGAAAACCGAATGCGGAACAAATCCAGAAACAAAAATTAATCGCGGCTTTTCAAATGTTGTATCTGGGTTCGCCGATGATTTTTTATGGAGACGAAGCCGGAATCTGGGGCGCGAACGATCCCGATTGCCGCAAGCCGATGGTCTGGGAAGACAGGAAGTATGATGCGGAAACGTTCAATCCGGATCAAAGCAAACACGATCCTGATGCTGTGGCATTTAACAAGGATTTGTTTCATTGGTATCAAAAATTTATGATGCTGCGCAAAAAGTACAAATCGATCCAGCTTGGCAATTATACGACAATTGAAAAAGACGATGCGAAGAAATTTTATGCTTTTAGCCGCAGACTGAATGATGAAGAAGTTTTGGTATTTATCAACAGATCGGATAAACCGGTTCGTTTTACGAATGCACTTCTTGGCAAAAATAAATTTAAGGATGTGTTTACTAAAAAGCAGGTGAAGGAAGTTTTGGTACAGCCGATGGATTTGGTCGTGCTGGGGAATAATTAATACTTTAAAATAAAAAAGCCGGTAAATCAGATGACTTACCGGCTTTTTATTTAATGTTGTAAAATCCTTCGCGAAAAAACGTTCAATGCTTGAGAATTAAACGTTTCATTGGCATTCATTGCCCTATGTTTATACTTTCCCGTTGTATTTTGGGTCAAAATCTACCATCCATTCGATGCCGTATTTGTCTCTGAACATCGCAAAATAAGAACCCCAAGGGCTGTCGCCAATAGGCATTTCAACAGTTCCACCAGCCGAAAGTCCGTTAAACAATTGATCGGCTTCTTCGCGGCTTTCTGCGCTGATTGATATCTTGGATCGGTTTTCATTTTCGTCTACATGACCCATACTTTCGGGAACATCATTGCCCATCAATACGTTTTTTCCAATGGGTAAAGCGATGTGCATGATTTTGTTGGCCTCTTTTTCAGGTATCGGATATTCGCTCGATGATAAATCTTTAAAGCGCATGATGGTTGCGAAGTCTCCGCCAAAGACCGATTTGTAAAAATTAAATGCTTCTTCAGCATTTCCGTTAAAATTGATGTGCGGATTGATAAGTGCCATGGTTTTTGTTTTTTTAGTTGTTTATAATTTTGCAATCGTATTGTTCATTAATCAAAAGTATCGAATAATTTAAGGACCGCAGGGGATAAAAGCGTAAAAAAAGCGGCCGATTGCGACAGAAAGCACGATGACTCTTTGATTTTTTAAGTAAAATATAACGACGCAAATTTAGTTTTATGTTGGATTTGCCTGAGAGTAGTTTGCAGTGTTTGCTTGTCGAATACCTTTTGTAGAACGCAAAAATGCGGATGACCACACCCGCATTTTATAAAATGTAAAAATTAATTTACGATACTTTTTTAGGTTTGTCAACCACCGCACAGTTGTCTAATTTTCCGCTGTTGTCCATACAATTGCCTTCTACCATACGGATTTTCGTTCCGTCGGGAAGGATGCATTTGCCGTTTCTTTTGACTTTGGTGCCATTAGCAAGTATCACTGGCTTTTTGATTGGAGTGAGCTGTCCGTTTTTTAGCTGCATCATTTTGCCTTCGGTCATCATGCAGCAGTCTTTGATGACCGAAACGTTGAGTTTCGAAGATTGCGCGTGTGCAGTTCCGGAAAGCAAAAATAAGCCAAGGCAAAGGCTTGTGAATAATAGTTTGTAAGTGTTAAAGGTTTTCATCTGATATTGGTTTAGGATTATCAGACGAAATTACGAAGTTAGGATGCCATTGCTTTTCCATAAGGAAATTAAAACTTTACAGAATTTCGGTATTTCCCGTTCCGATAATAAATTTAATCTCTCAATCCTTTCCCGTGTTTTTTCCAGTACTTTTTTCCATACGCGCAAAAGACTTCTTCACCGGCTTTGATTTTTCGTATGGCAATGAGGCAAACGTTGTTTTCGTCGTCGAGGGCGATTTTTGCATTGTTTTTAAATTCGGCGCTAGATAAGCCCGCAGCATCATTTGCATATTTGGCGAAGCAATCGGTATGCATCGAATCCATGATGTGGCCGTTCGGCATGATGATAAAGTATTGGTCCTGATTGTTTGCCGATATTTTTAAAGCCTGCTGGTCGCTTAGCATTTTGCCATTGAATATCGAAATCCTTTCGTCCTTAAAAATATCGATTGCTGCATACAGGCCGTTGCCAGCGTTGGGCAATTGCGAGGTTTTGATGTACAGGTAATCAGATTCTGGAGCGTCAATCTGATGGTAGGAAACGGTTTTCATGCATTATAGGGGTTGTAGAATCTTTGAAAATTCAAATGAAGCGTGATCGGAAATGGGAGCTGCAATTAACCACTTTATCGTTAATAGTACAAGTTTTCGGGAATATTTAGTAATCCGATTTAATAGGGTAAGGATTAATTTTAGTAAACTAAATCTTATACTATGGGCTATTTTCACATATCAATCCAAAAAGAACTCGAAACCAGGGAATATAAATTGTTGTATGGTTTGTATATCAATTCCATCTGGCTGCTGGTGGTTTTTAAAGAAGACGGGACGACACTAAAAGAAATTTCCTGTTCCACACTCGAAGAATGCTGGACAGAGGTGGCAGAATTCCTGACTTCCATAGGCGATGTCATCCAAATAAAAGGCGATCCGTGTGAAACTTTGTATACGCAATATTTGGAGGATAAAATCCATACCATAAAAAACAAACATTAAAGCACTTTTGCAACGTTTCCGAAATCTTGCTTTTGCTGTCGCTTTGCAATGACGCGTTTTTATATGGACTTTTAAGGCCGTTAACTGCAGTCAATTTAAAACATATTGTAAAAGTCTTCGCGGCTTTTTTCAAAATCTTTTATGTCAGATTCAGTCATGTCTAAAGCCAAAGCAGCATAATGAAGATATTGATTTGGATCTGTTTTTTTAAAGTATTTAATTGCGATTTCAAAAGTATATGGATGATCAATGTCTTTCAAATCAAAAGTTGAATAGCGCTTTTTGGATTTTGGATTGTGCATATATGATCTTGTATATTGATCATAATAGTAATCTGTAATTTGCACACACATCCCTGTTAAAAAGGCTTTGGGAATTTTGTCGCCAGTAATATTACTATAATAGGTACTAATGATTTTGAAAAATTGTTCTTTTGAATCCATCGTTGGCATTTTAGTCATGCGTTGCGGCTTACTTGTGGCTATGTATCAGTTAGAATCATCAGAAACAGGAATTTCGTTGTTCATTTCTTGTTTTTCAGCATACATGACTTCATTTATTTTATCAATGTAGATTTTTTTAACGATGACCGTTCCTGCTATAAAATCGTGAATGGCCCTTTTCCTGTCGTTGGTTAACAATACAATAAATTCACTATAAGTCCAGATGTTTGTCATCCAGGTATAAATCAAGAATGTAGTAGGAGCCAATGACATTAAATATTGTGATCGCTTCAACCAGCCCAAGCTTGTGTAAACAGTTTCGTCGGCTTTTGAAATGCAGATAATCGTTACGATGATGCTGCCAATGGTCAAAATGAACATCACTAAATGTCGTAAGATGGCTTCTTTCCATCCCAATGATTTTCCATTTATTTTTATAATATTTATGCCCATAATTAGCTTTCCAGGCGTTCCGCCATATTTTTTCGGAAGATAAATATTATACCAAATCCCGATTAGTAAATTTGGAATGATCGTATAAAAAAACATATTTATCGACAGGCCATTGATATACAATACAAAAAAGATAAATGGCAACATAATGAGGCCGTCTAAGAGAAGCGATGCAAATCTTGATAAGAATCCGGCATAAATATTATCATTAATTCCTTCAAGCCTGATTGGCGTTTCTTTTTGGTTCATGTTATTGTCTTAAATTAAGTGGCTTTCCGTTAATCTTATTTTGTGGTCAATATGGAGAAATTTTATCACAAATAGCATAAATTGTTTGAAGTTTTTTTTCTTTCCTGATTTCTTCCCATATCGTTGGTTGATGTCTACTTTTTGTATGGGTAAAACAAAATGTCGTCCCGAATTCCCTTGCTAAAGTATTGGTTATAATACCTGCCACTTTCAAATTTTCAAAAAACAGACTTGTTTCTTTCAGTCACCATTCCGGTTTTTAAACTCTTTGATCCTGATCAGGTTGGTGTGTTTTTTATCAAAATCAAACCAATTCAGATAATCGGCATTAAATGAAATGGCGGAGATGCTTTTATTTTTTGTATAATAATTGATATATAATATTTTCTACGCACAACGGTAGTTGCTTTTTAATTCCTAAATGAGAAAATTTTCCCAAAAAACGGCACGCAAATTTGAGTCTTAAAAACTATCGCGTAAGTTTATTCTAAAAGCTGGTTAAAATTTTCAACCAAAGCTTGTTTGAGATTATAATGCTTACAAACGGATAAAAACTTATAACATGAACTACAATGTGCAAATTAATGCAATAGAATCTTTAGATGAAATCGCGAATTATTGGACCGAAAACGATTACCGCCAACTTTTAGAGTTGTTTGATTTCCCGGATTCGAAAAGCATCAAAACAGAAAATTTGCTGGAAATGCTACAGATGGCGATCACCGATTTTGAGCCTGCCGCAGCCGCCAGGGTATTGCTTCAGTACAAACTTTCAGAGCATTTAAATGAAGGGCAAATGGACCAAATGGCACACGATATGTTGCTGGATAAAATTTCAGAAGAATATCCAGACACTTCGCTGCATTACGCTCTATACAACATCAACCAATTGCTGTTCAAAGCGTTTAATGGCACGTTCCTGAATACCAAGGCGACGCTGCTTGATTTTACAATTGACAACAATAGCGAAACACCGATAACCAAAGCAGGACTTTTGAGGTTGCTTCATCACGGTATGTCACCCAATAATTTGGTGGTCCGTATGTTTGAAGAGCAACTCACCAAAAATGTCGATTTCCCCGACGCCGAAAGTATTGTCTGGGAACTGAAAACCGCAGACTACAGCAATTACCAGCTGATTACGTCAGAATATTGGTTGTCCCGGGAAGATGTAGTGCGCGGGGAATTTGAAGGGAGCATTGAAGCTGCTGGGTGATTAGTTTATGGCTAAAGTGGTTTAGGAAATTTAGTGGCTTTGCGGATGGGAGTATTTTTAAATTTAATGTGATTAAAAAATGCGGCTGATTGCAGTCGCATTTTTTTGTATGCGGATTTCCAATCGGGGCTTATAAAAAATATTTTGCCACGGATTTTAGATCTGCGCTATTTGATTGCCTTATATAATTCTTATTTCAGAATAACACCACACCGTAATTTCTTTAACCAAATCAACAATCTTATCATTGCTAAATTGGGTTCTAAATTCAATTTTAACTTTGCCTTCAAAAAATTTCTCGGCATGTTTAATTTTGAATCTTTGTTCATCTCTGAGACCGTCTTTGCTATTAACATCTTTGGTCTCCACAATAAAATGGAACTTCTGTCTACAAAATCACTTTCAGTAAAACATGCAAAATAATTAAGGTAAAATTGTTCGCCTTTTATACGGTTGCCATATTCATTTACAGGCAAACGCAAGCCTCGGCCTATTTCCTGTAATTTTGAAATTTCGCTTCCGCTACTGCGTAGTTTACAAATCTGAAAAACATTTGGATTTTGCCAGCCTTCACGCAAAGTCCATTTTGAAAAAACAAACTGTCTTGGATTTTCTAAGTCCAACATAGCTTGTTTGTCATGCAGGATCATTGATTTCTTTTTCAATGGCTTCGTCCTTTGTCTTTTGAGAAATATCCGGCATGGGTCGCAGAAAGGTCGACTAAAGTTTTCCGAGATATGATTTGTAAAAGACATCTTTTTCTGTTTTCAGCAACTCTTTTACTTCTGCTTCAACGTATTGCTCTACAGTTTTTCGAACGTAACCATCTTTATTTCGATATTCTTCAATGTTATCGACAAAAAGTGTCAGCGGTTTGATTTTCACATCCCTTGTCAGCAAAGATTTTTCAATTTCAAAATGGTGCTTGATTGCTTTTTGAATCATCGTTTCCTGCAACTTTTTCGGTATAAGAATACGGATTGTAAATGTCTTTCCTTCATAAACGGTCGCATTGCTCCTCGTAGATCCTTTTGGGGAGCCTTCACAAAAGCCAAAACCGCTGTGCAGTTTTTACTTTTTTATTTCGCAAAAATTAAGAATATAAACTTTCGACGTTTTGCGGAAATAAAAAAAGCAGAAACTTTAGTTTCTGCTTTTGTGGGCGATGAGGGTTTCGAACCTAATCGCTAATGCCGCGTAATATATAGCATTCTATAAGTTTAAATTTTCAGTTCCTCGATATTGCGTCGAAGTCGAGCAATTATCATCAAGTCTTACAGCGTAAATTTACGGCTTATTATGGTATTAACCAAATAAATATCAGGGAACTACACTAAAAAATGAATAGGTTATTGAAGTAGTTGCCGATTCGGGAGACGCTTTATTCTCCGCCCTTCGCATATATCTGAACTACCCAAAAATCGTCTTTTCAACCTGTTCAATATTTAATCCTGTGTGATTGCAGAATTCTTCTATCGTAACAAACTTAACGGCTTTATTTAAGGCGTTCGCGATCTCATGCAATACTCTAAGACTTTGGCGGTAGCTTTGACCTGTAACGAGCTCTACGTCGTTTGTGGTGATGCAGATCCGCCTTCCCATAGTTTTCATACTCTAACCATACCTTTGACTAGGCTTTGAGTAATCTCAAAGTGCTAGTATCTATTTCTAAGAACTGTTTAAAAATAATAAAATTTCTAATTGCTTCGACAAGGGCAAATTACGGGCTTTTATCGGCTCATTTTCGTGACAATTTTGTCGATTGATGACAATTTTGTCGGTTTGGTATTTCCTGTATAGGTTGTGCTTTTTTATGTGGTGGATTAATATAAGTTTTGTTTCAGAATCAGTCGAAATTATGTTGCAACGATAATCGAAATGAGGAGTGAAAATGAAAGTGAGTATTAATCGTAAAATGTAGAAATTATGGCTAGACAGACTGGCATAATCAAGCTGAAGGGAACCATTGGTGGTATGACCTTCTACAAAACTTCCGCAGACGGGCACTTGGTGCGTGAGAAAGGCGGAATTGAGAAAAGCAGGATTGAGAGTGATCCTGCGTTTCAGAGAACCCGTGAAAATGGTTCGGAATTCGGGCGAGCCGGGAAAGCCGGTAAAATGCTGAGGACGGCGCTTCGTGCGCTGCTTATTAATTCTGCCGATGGCAGAATGGTGAGCAGGCTGACGCAGAAAATGGTGAAAGTTATCCAGGCTGACCTAGTGAACGAGAGAGGACTTAGAAATGTGATTGACGGCGAAGCCGAATTGCTTTTAGGCTTTGAGTTCAACATCAGGGGAAAATTGGGAACTACAATGTATGCGCCCTACGTCGCGGCCATTGACCGCGTAAGCGGTGAAATTACCGTTGACATTGCGCCGTTTGTTCCGGCAAACATGGTTGTTGCGCCATCGGGCACTACGCATTACAAAATTATCTCTGGCGGAGCCGAGATCGATTTTGAAAATGAGGTTTTCACGGTGGACACATCGGAAACGGCAATCTTGCCTTGGGATGCGACACCGACTGTTGCCGTGAGCCAAACCAATCAGGTTACGGCTGCGAGTACCAAGCCGCTATTTTTAGCGCTTGGGATTGAATTCTACCAAGAAGTTAACGGTGCAATGTACCCATTGAAAAATGGTGCGTTTAACCCACTGGCTTTGGTAAAAGTTAGCGGATTGTAAAATGGTGCTTATCCTGAAAAGGACTTATTTCCCGGAAGGAACAAATGGAAAACTCGAATGCGAAGGCAAGCTGATCTGTAACACAATCGAGCTGCCGTGGAAAAATAACGAGAGAAGGGTTTCCTGCGTTCCTGAAGGGAAATATTTTTTATCCAAAAGGTATAGCAAAAAGCATAAATGGCATATCGAAGTTAGAAATGTCTTTGGTAGAAGCGGCATTTTATTTCATCCGGCCAACAATGCCATGAAGGAACTGAATGGCTGCATTGCACCGGTGACAAAGATTTCGGGAGCCGGTTTAGGGCTTATGTCACGAAAGGCTTGTACAACTTTTAAAACTTTAGTTTACAAAGCTTTAGACAAAAACGAGAAAGTAGTTTTAATTATCCAATCTTAAATTGATCATCATGAATGTCATCAATAGAGCGCAAGCTCCAACTCCAAAATTTTTCAAAGTCCTCAGAACCATCGGGATTATAATGCTCGCCGTAAGCGGCAGCATATTAACGGCGCCCGTAACTCTTCCTGCTGCGATAATCAGCGTAGCTGGTTACGTCGCTGTCGCCGGAGGCGTTTTATCGGCTGTAAGCCAAGTTACTGTCGAAGACATTAGCAAAGCTTCACAAGAAATTGAAAATAAGGCGCGCGATGGAAACTAATATTTCCCTCAAAACAGGAACCGCAGCGGGAACATTGTTAAGCATTTTGCCTAATCTTCATTCTGAAGACATTGCCAAAACAATTATATTAGCGGTACTTGGAGCAGTTGTAAGTTTTACTGCGAGTTTGCTCTTAAAAACGCTTACAAAAATTAGAAAGAAATAATCCGGTTTTGATTGGTAACCTTTTCCGGATTAAATTAGAAAGCCTGTTTCATACGAAGCAGGCTTTTTAATTTGTGAATTCTGATTTGCAGTTTGGTTGGAGACGTTGTTTTAATAGCGCCGCAAATCATGAGTCATTTGTTTTCCAATTATTTTACCATTTTCGTCACGAACGTAAAACGCTTTATAACCAATTTCTATTAATTTCTTAATATAATTTCTGAATTCAATAACTCCTATTTTCCCATGGCGACCATCATACGTTGCTGGCGTTAAATTGTAGGAAGAAGTCTTTCTAAATATTACGAGGTTACCTTTAGTAAGACGAGTTAGATATCGATACTGTTTCGGTCTTTCATTATAACCATCGTCATATTTTTCATAATAATTTTCAATATAATCATATTTCATATATTGCTGTGGCTCAAGTTCTATTAACTCTTCTGCTCCGTCGTAAGACGAATAAATATGGTCAACGGAATCTAATTCTAAATAAAAATAATTCCATTCGAAATCTTCATTAAAGGAGCAAAATGATAGTTTTTTAGGTTTTACCAAATAGGTCGTTCCACAATCTAATTCAATAAAACCTCTTTCTGTGGATATTTTCGCACCTTCTAAGTCCAGGCCACCACCGTTGTCAAAAAACATATGATTAAGCGCTTTTATTCCGCCAACTATATTTAAAATATTGCAAATTGATCGGAGGTCTGTCCATTCTGCATATTCAGGAATATTTGAAGGAAACAATTTAAATTGTACAGTTTTCCAATCCAGATCATTTCTTTTGTAAAAATTTTCTTGAGTTTCTTTCCATTCGTTCAAGACTTCAAAAAATTCGACAATAGAAGGGCGAAGTTCAGGATTATTCTCAGTTGATTTTACTAATAATTCCTCAAGAATGTTTAAGTAAATATCGGGTACGTAATTAGCTAGCCCGATTGAACCTGTCGCAGAATATTGTCCTTCAAAACCTTTTTCAATGCCAGTTAACAGTATCCACATAGTTTTAGAAAGACTATATACATCTGCTAAAATTCCATTTGATTTTTCAGGATTGTTTCGCATTTCTGGGGCAATTGTCCATCTAGGCCCTAACGCACTTCCTATAATAGTTAAGTCACCTTGTTTGTCTGGGTAATCAACTAAACCAAAGTCTCCGATAATATAAATTTCATGAAAAAATAAGTTTTGCGGTTTGATATCGCGGTGGGAAACGCCTCTAGCATGTAACTCAATAAGTATTTTTGAAATTTCAAGTACAGCTTCAATCTTCACAATAGAGGGCTTGTCGGACAAATACTCGTGCAAAGGTTTTGTTTTTGGCATTATATACCAAAGGGTTTCAGAGTCATTCGACGATTGATCGAAGATCTTCATTACTCCATTTATATCTTGGTTTTCCTTGATAATTTTAACTTCATCTAAAAATCTTGTTCTTGAAGTTTCGTGTGTTTTCTTAAGAAGTTTGATGACTTCTTGTTTGCCACTATTTAAATTTTCGGCTACCCAAACGGAACTATTTCCACCAGATGCAATATTTCTAATTAACTTCCAATCTCCGAAAGTTTCTTCAGAGGAAAATGTTTTCTTTGCCATAGATTCGATAGAATTCTCCGCAACGCTCGGCCACTAGTCGTGGTTGAGAAGGATCGGGATGAGTTCAGTATGTCGAAGATAAACTTTCTTATTGAAATTGCAATTTCCACTACCAAAATTTCGGCGATTACTGCCAGCGGTAGTTAATGTCTATCAACTCAGCGATAGTTTTTAATCCTAGATATTTTCACCTTTACGTTTCCCATTTTCTTCTCACTAAGTAGTTGGGTAAACTGAGTTTGGTTAATTACGATTTCAGGGCATTTAGGTCCAAGTATGATATCAGTTAATTCTAAAGGTAAGGCCTTATCATTTAGACTTATTACCATAAAAGGATTTAAAATCTTGTGCGAGGTTGTTAAACACCATTTTTTATCTAACGAATGGGGGTTAAAACCATTGAAAGCCTCACCCTTGATGTTATTTTGATCATTCTGAATCAATAATAGTCTTACTTCTTTTTCTGGTGCATATTCAAATGATTTAAAAAAGTGCTTCCATATTGACAAAGTGCGAAATTGAAATGAATCTCTGATAATAACTTTAACGAAATCAATTATATGTGCAATTAATTCCAACTCTGGATGATAATTTTCTCCATTGACTTCAACTCCATAGTTTATCTTTCGAATTTGTAAACCGGGAATATCTTTTTGTTCCTTAAGTCTAAATACTAAGCACCCGCCTTTACAATCATCACCATACAGCCGCCATTGGATCAAATCGTCATTTAACGTTGAGCTACAAAGTATAAATCGTCTATTCAGTCTATCAACATCTTTAGGCGTTTTAAATGGTATAAAATTTTGGTCAAGGTAAGTTTCAACGTAACCAACTTCTGATATATCGTTCATTCCGGCTATTCCGTTTAACCGTAAACTTTCTTTATCAATTGTAGAAAATATGGTGTCTAGATTTGTGTACCTGTAGATAGACTCATTTTGATTCACCTCATCAATCAAGATTTTAAATAATCTATTCTCTAAATTTTCTAGCTTTCTTATATCGTTCGATATATGATAAAACTGTCCATTTTTATCGTACTGTAAGTTTTTAACAACGTTTTCTCTAGTAAGAAGTTGAAGAAGGATTTCTTTTTTGGAATTTAATTTGTGATTTCTATCAAATGAGGCGAAGAAATTTGAGACCACATTTTCAATTCCTTCGGCTATTGCGTTTTTTACCCTTTTTATTTCTTCTTCGCTTGGAATCTCTAATAAGAACAACAATAGTTCCGCAGCATTTTCAAAATCCCTTATTTGGTTAGAAAACCTATTTAAAACTTTATGGATGGTTCCATTCGATAAGATTAGAAACTTAAAACTAACTTCAAGAGGTACAAATGCCTCGAACATATCTTGTAAATTAATTTGCTTGCCCCTTGGTTTAAATTCAAAAATTGCTAGGCTCTCATTTTCTCGAAGTAATATGGCGTCAAGCATTTTAAATTTTCCTTCGAAGTGTGTATAAGTATCAACAACAAGTTTCAAATCTTTTCTCTCATGGACTAACCTCGAAAAACTTTCAATAAATTCTTGTATTCTTTGGTAATTTTCAGAATAATTTTCCATAGTTTTTCATATATTTCTAGTGGTGGTTTAGTTTTAGGATTGTTCATTAACTTATGTATACACGAATCAATATAATGAAATAATTCAGGCGTGAGATAAAAAAGTACATTGGACTGTGAAGCTATTAATTTGTATCTTTTTTCGTTTCAAATAAGATCACTAAAATAAATAGCCTTTCAAAAGAAAGGCTATTTATGCAATATGGCATTTTAATTATTTATTATTAAGCAACTTTTCTAAATATCCGTTTTTCTCCTTTTCGGCAGCAAGTAACCTTTCGTATAATTCTAAGATTTTTTCAATTGGATTAATAGTGCATAAATAATTATTGTTGTTTGAACTGTTATCTGTAAAAGTATTAGATATAATATTAAAAACAGCTTCCTCAGAAAAGTTCTTAATTGCTTCCACTGTTACACCTAATTCTTTAGCGATTAATTCCAATTTGTCTTCGTCGACTTTGTCACTATTTTCAATATGCGAAATAGTTTGCTGACTTACTCCTATTGCAAATGCTAGGGCATCTTGTTTTATTCCGCGCAGTTCGCGAAGACGGCCAATATTACGCCCAATATGTTTAGGTTTTGTTTCTGTGCTCATAGGTCAAAGATATAAATTCTGTGAAAATTCCGCATGAGTAAAAAACCAATAACGGTTTATAAACCACCAATGCGTTCTGTTGTACACGGTTGCAAAGCGTATTTACTTGCAGTGACATTGACAAAAATACAATTTTTAAAACATGTTTCACTTTAAATCCTAAAATTATGAACCATTACATTTTAACGCCCGAAGATCACCCACAATCCCATTTACTTTACAAAATCACTGACGACCTTTTACGGTTCATCAATGCCGATTCTGTTTATTATTCCTTTGATAATAAAGTCACAGGACCGGAAACCATTTTTTCAATTTTTTTAGAGCGCGACAGCGCCGAAATTAACAACGATTTGTTTGCCCTCGTTGATAGGACGTTCAAACCTTATCCGGAAATAGGGTATCAAATCCTTTCCTGTAATTACGCAGAGGATGCGCTGCGAAAAGGAAATCTTTACATCCTTAAAAATTGTACGCTCGGAAAGTTTGGCTATGGCCACGTTGATGCAGGCCATCCATTTTACCCTGAGGAAGCAGCGGTTAGTAAATTGTTGCGCCGGGCAACCAAGCATTTCAGCAAAGGCATGAATAAAGTCAATACCTACTTGATTGATGTTCCGCGTTGCATTGAGTATGAAAATTATCTGGAAGCTACATTTATTATCCATAAGGCAATGGAACTGTTATTTAAAATTGCATCCAATTTTATCATGGGTAAACAATATGTTTCGAAAAGCATCGCCGCGCAGCAAATGCATTTAAATGTATTCGCTCCATCGCTAAGTAACTTATTTCATATCGATCAGGAAGATGAAAGTGACTTGCTTGATGCGTTAGATTCTTCTTATTGGAATTATAAAAGAAAACAGCCTTTTAAAATTAAACTGCCCGATCTCGACAAACTTCAGATAAAAGTTAACTGGCTAAAAAATGAAGTCAGAAGATTGTTTGACGAAACCGTCGCCGAATGTGAGGATAAACTATCATTTAAAACTGGTACTGTAGAAACTGAAGAAGTCAGCGAGGTTAAGCCTGTAACAATCGACGAGCCTGAAGTTCTGACTGATGATCTGCAAAAAGTAGGCAAGCTTATCACAGACTACATCCAAACCTCAGCGATTTATTGTTTTGGACAAAGGACAATTGCCAATGTAAATAATATTCCTATTGTCAATGAGAAAGGATCAAATAACGAACAGAAACATTTTTATCTGCTTGTGATCACAGAGGAACATAAAAATAATGCAATTGCCGATCTTGAAAATATAATCAAAAGTAAAACGTCTAATTCCTGCACTGCAACCGTACTCTTGCATAAAGTAACATCTTTACGACATAGAACCGGACACCAATTGTATTTCTTCCATCAAGTCGTTACAAAAGGCTTATTGGTTTATGAAAATACAAAATATCCACCTGATTTCCATTTTGGCAAAATACCATACAGGAATGTAAAATCTTCAAGAATTTACTGGAAAAATCGACATGCCATTGCCGATACATTCCTGGACAGTGAGTACCAGATCGACAGAAGCGACGCTGAATTGGTAAAAGAAACCATGATGCACATCGCTGTCGAGCAAATATGCCTAGGGTTAATTGATGTGTTTTTGGGTTACAGACCTTCACACCATTCTTTAAATTACCTGTTTAATCTTTGCGAAAGTTTCTCCTCATTGACTGCAGAAATATTCCCTCGCCGGACTGAGGAAGACATAAAGATTTTCAATCTATTGGCAGCGCATTTAAGCGCGATGCGGCATGCTGAGCTCAAGTATGCAAACTGGACTTACACTGAAATGCTTGAAAAGCGATGCAGTGTGTTTTTTGAGAAAGCGACTTTGCTCATAGATGCCGAGTTGGAAAGATTGGAGCAGCTGAGTGGAAATAACAATCAAAATGCTTGACTGATGGAAGATAAAATCAATACGATCGAAGATTTGAAAGAGTTGGCATCGCATGCATTTCATGTAATTGAACCCTGTAAAAGCAGAAAAGGCAAAGCCACAGTACAAATTTCGATGAACAGCTACGCGGAATTGAGTTGGTATCTGATCGATGTTATTAAAGTTTCTGTAGCAGCGTTGGATGCCGAGCACGAAAGTGTAACTTATGTGAGGAATATTTCAAGCGCAGTCAGTGGTGTCTTGGCAAAATTGCTCAATATTATTCCGTTGGAAGAAATGGACCTTTTGGATAAAATCCACGAAATAATATTACCGATTCAGGAAGAAGAAAAGAAAGAATGATTTACTCTTGCAAATACCGGCGAAGAACTGCGCTGCGCAATTCCTTAATCAAAGTAATGCTTTTGTAAAACTCCATTTCCTTTTCTTTAAGGACTTTTAAAGCGTGAACATTTTTTAAATGCTGTTCGTAATCTTTTTGGAGGATGCTGGCTTTTGAGATAAACAGATTTTTAAATTCATTAATCCTTAGAAATACAATTACGGAGCCAACAAGATGTAGATGCCAAAATTTTGATTGCCAAAGGCCGAATGCAAGCCAGTAATAATTTTCTCTTTCGGCCTGGTCTGCAAATTCCAATACAAAGCAATTCAGGCAAGCTTCCGTTAATGGTTTTCCGCTATTCATTCCTTTATTTAGAATAAAAAAGTGTGGCTTTTGATAGGTGTTTTTCGGACTGTGGGTTTTGATTTTAATTGTCTGCATGGCTTCGATATTTAATTGTGACTGAATCATTTCAAAAGAAAAAAAAGAAAAAAAGAAAGTCATCATCGAAGCGGAGGTTTCAAATAAGGGCGGTTTTTAAAATCAAAATACTACCCGGCTTTAATCAAAATTGGTGAAAGCGGGAATCAGATTTGATGTTACAGAAGTACTTGTGCGTGGAAAGAAATGTAGGGTGGAGATTTTTATTTTAAACCCGGAGGGCTTGAACCGAACGTTTTGAAACCGTAGCTTATCTTCCCTTTCTTTTATTTGTTTTTTGGAAGGGAGTACGACTGCTTCCGGTTACCGCGATGTTTCTGGGGCAATCAAACACCCCCAAGCACCGCAGCAAATAAAAAAGGAAACGTAGCTTGCGGAGTTTTCTTTTTTATTTGTGAGGAGCGCCGTGGCGGTGTTGCGGCAATCAAACGGCCACCGCAGGACGGGAACGAACGGAGCTTGCGGAGTGAAGAGTAGTACTGCGAGCGTGAAACGGCACGGAAAAAATTTACGCCAGCCCTTTTTAGGGCGTTCCTTGATTTAGGGCACAGCGAAGTGGAGCCAACCGTGATGGCTGGTTGAGGGAGCAACCGCACAATTAACATGGGGCGGCAGACATGACACGACATAACGGAGCTTGCGGAGTTATGTGGTGTTGTGGATGCAGTAGCCCCAACGAATGACGACGGGCGGCGTGTGAAGACCGCGAGCCAAAAAAAAATATTTGCAAGTGCTTTTTTTCTAAGCTGTTGCAAATATTTTTTTTGGCGGTGCCCGGGAACGGAAGGAGGAACGACTGACTGGGAGGGACGCGGCGAAACTAAGCCGAACTAGGAGTGAGACCGCTTGATTGCCCGTGTAATAAATTCAAATTTCTAATAACTAATAAACAAGTAGTGCCTGTATATAAATTCAATGATTTTGATCTTTTAAAAGCCTACGAAGCTTCTGTAACATTTCGTCAGCTTTTGCTAATTGTGATTGTTTAAACTCATAACTCTCATAATTTGTTTCATCAAATGATTTTTTAGAATATGTGACAGAAGTAATTAAGAAATCTAAGTCGTCTTTAGTTAAAGTGTTTTCCATAAGTTGTTATTATTAATTATTCGTAATCGTAAGTCAAAGTCAAATTAACAAAGCGATCCTTCTTGATTAAATTATTAAATCTCCTGCGAATATTTTCAATCTCTTTATCATCTTCCATTACATCATTTTTTGAAACTTGGTAATGTGATAAAAACAATAATAGTTCTGGGTGTGAGGTTTTTTCTTGCAGGTTTTTAAAATCACTATTTTCGATAATTTGCTTGACTTCTTCCCACAGATCACTATTTTTTATTCGGTAGAATTCTTTACGCCAAATATCGGTTAATCCTGAATCCTTAAAAACATTTCTATAAATAATATACGTTTCCGGCATGTAAAGAATCTCATTAAACTCTTCAAGATTATTTCCAAATGCGATATGGAAAAAATTACTGCCAGATGCAACAATACCTTTTGTTACATTTAGAATCGACTGAATAGCACGTATAAATTTTTTGTTCCAATGTTTTCCGACATAATCTCTATGCTTCGCTTCTTCGCCGAATAATGGAATGTATTTCATTGGAAAGGAAAAAATATTAATATTTAATTCCTTGGCCAATTCAATATTGATTTCCATCCTTCTATATAACTCGCCTGGCTTATCTTTGAAATTAAATAATAGATAATTTGACAAATCCCTAATATCGTACTTGGCAGCCAATCTTACCGCGCTTACGTATTGTTTTTCCATTCCTAGATAATCAAATGCAATTCGCAATGGACGAATAGGAATTTCGCTCATTTTTTGCATCAGTTCGTCAGTTACATACCGAGCATCCGTGCCTTGATTGAAATCTACATATCTTAATTTTTTAGATTTTTTACGGTGTTTTTCATATAAGTGGCTTAGTTCTGTATAAGCTAAAATTAAATTTCCTTTTGTCGTGGTATTTAAATTTAGTAATCCATATTTTTCCATCGTATTGGAAAACTCGCCGGCAATCTCTTTTCTTTTTGATTTGGATTTTAAAAGTTGATTTAGTAGATTGAAACAACGTTTTGTATTTGCACGATCGTTGTATCCACTCTTTAAATTTTTAATTGCAATTTCAAATTGATTTGGCTCGACAAAAGTGGCACCTTTATGAAAACCCATTTCTTTTATTTCATCTATTATCTCAACAAAATTTGGCGATGCTAAAACATTGTTATCCATTAAAAGCAAATTTTGTTGTTCTCCGTAATTCTCTTTGATTTGCTTGAACTTGTCGATTGTATCAATTTTTGGCTTATATGTCGGCTCAAGTATTGGCACAGAACAGAACGCACATTTCCTTGTGCAACCTTTGGTCATAAAGGTAAAGTATGCACTTCCCGTTGGATATTTATAATCTATTTCATCCAATATTGAATAGTCAAGCGGTAAATCGTCGATTATAATATTATTATCATCAAGTGCTCCCCGTCGATCTAATATTCCTTTAAAAGGTTTTATACCAGTTTCCAATTCCAGCTCCTCAGGAAGAAGTGATGCTAAAACACCACCTACCATTAGATTTTTACCGTCTTTAACAAGATGTTTTGCAGCGTGTATAGTTTCTATCGTTTTCTTCCAGTAAAATGTAAATAATGTAGTAACAAAAATTCTGTCCCATTGCGGATTATTTATGTATTCTTTATTTTTATAATAATTGGCATGAAATAATAGCGTCTCAGTAATTAGTTCTGACTTTTCAATATTTACTTTCGAAAGAAATTCAAGATTATTTTTTCTCCGTGATTTGATAAAATTCTTTATTTCAAATTCTAATTCTTTCCAAATTTCAAGAGCCGCAAAGTTTTCAAGTTCTTTTAAGCAATCTTGAAAAATTTCATCAATAAAGAAATCTTTCATTTCTCCTTTATAAAATCGTACTTCATCGCCTAACATGCGATGATAAGTAGCGATTTTCATCAGTCCAATAGGCGGATATTTATTCCGATAGTTAGGTTCTAATAAAAGTACTTTTCTTTTCATCTTTCAATTAAACTTGTCTATAATTCTCTTTTTGATTAATTCTGATAAATCAAAATCAAGATCTTCTTCGAGGATTTCAAATATTTCCAATACTACTGTTCGTTGTTCCTCATTTAACTTTTTAAAAGTTGGTGGGGTATATTTACTAATCTGTAAATCTTGCCCCGTTAAATTTTTAACGGATAAATCACTATCACCTATTATACTTTTGAATAAGTTTTTTACATTTTCAGAAGTAAAAGATTTGGCATTTATTTTGTCAATTTCAATTTTAGCTTTAGTAGCTTTTTCTTCAAGTTCCCTCAATCTATTTAGATGGAAGCTTTCCACTGCAGAATTCTCAAAGGAACCTTTTTTGTCTTGAAACTCTTCATATGCCTCTTTGTATTTTTGAACCTCTTTTTTCCTATTGTGCAGTTTGGATGCAGTCTGGGCTAAGCGATTTTCGAGATTTTCAGCCTTTAAAATTTCTTTAATATTTTTTTCAAATTGGAGAAATGTTGCATTTTCTGTGAAGTAATCACGTCTCGCGTTAGGAACAAATCCATCATTCAAAGTATGAATTTCTCCTACAAACCTTAAATTAGTTCGTTCTTGGTCAAAAAATCTATTGCTTGTAAATTCATTTCCGATCGAAATATTTTTTGTTCTAATTCGCAATCCTCTTTCATAATTTGATTCATCAAGAACAATATTTGACATTTCCCGATAACCATACCAACACGTGGCTATCAGTTCCTGACTGTCATTTCGTATATCTACAAAATCAACTCCAATCAAATTGGAGATATTTCCTTTTTCGTCGGTAAATGAATCTTTATATCGTTTGTAAAGAGTAATATTATTTATTTCAACATTATACTCGTCAAGAACTAAATTCCGGCTTTTTAGGTACGTTTTTATTTCATCAGTAAAAGAAAATGATGAAGAAAATGGAACTGGGGCGACCATTGATAAGTATTCTGTAACAAAATCTACATTTAGCAAATCGTCACTATGAACATTGTCAAGTATGACACGAAAATAGTGCTTTTCAGGATCTTCTTGTTTTGGCGGATCTTCTACTGTAATTACACTCATTGCCGCCATAGCGTCACTTTTGTCATTACGATTATCAATTATTTTCTTAAGCAATTTTGCGTCAAGTATCATTTTACTTTTCACACTTTCGCCTTTGTAACTTGTCTCAAAAATTAATCTATCACAATATCCTAATCCTCCTAACCTTCCAATTCCTCTGAAACCCTTTCTTTTTGTTGATTCCTTTTGAGAATTAGCAACGTCACCTAAAAGACGAACCACGTCTTTTTCAGGTACGCCTGTTGCGTTATCCGTTATTGTTATTTTTCTATTAACTCGATCGATAATAATATCTATTTTACCTTCGCTCTTTTCTTTCAATAGACTTAATTCAACGGCCTCATCAATTTGGTCAGCGGCATTTTGAATATATTCACGGAAAACAAACCTTGCATCGTCATACATACCCGATGTTAATGTTTCCAAAACTGTTTTGCCTATGGTTGGTTTAAAAGACTCTGCCATTCTTATTTATTTTTTTTCTAACTTTATCAGGCACATCTTGATTTTCATCTGATAAATCATGCCCATGATATACTGGTCGATCGACATACGTCTTTAAAAAACGTACGTAAACATTATTTTCTAAATCAAAGTTGAAATACTTACCATCATGTAAAGTTGCTTCTTTAAAAAGTTTCTCAGCTTTCTCTGTTCCATTCGGTTGATGGAAGCAAGTAAATGGAGAAATTTTCTCCCCATCAGAAGAATATCTTAGCTTTCTAGTATGTTTTGAATTATGTTCGAATCGTAATTTATAATCTTCAAAAAACTTAATAATTTCTTCTTCGGAATTATATCTTAGTGTATCAATGACAACATCATTGTTTTGCCTATTTACAACAAGATTACTATTCTGAGCATAGAAGTAATTGTAAGCAAGAAATTTATGTTCAGGATTTTGGTTATTGTGGAAAAGATGACCGATTTGACTTTGCGTTTCTGCTTGAATACTGCCACTAAAATGTGGTTTTATAATAGCAGGATTAGATGTTATCGAATTGTCAGAGTTATCTGTATATAGGATCCAATTCGAAAAAGTGTCTGTTAAAAATTCCAAAGTTAGTTTCTGAAAGTCGTAACCAATTTCTTTTACCATCTTGTAAGGGAACTCATCCATTATTGAGGTATAAAGTTCATTTCTTAATAGTACCGGTAGATTTAATTCTCTAATTTGAGTATAAATATTTGGTGCTAAATTCTTCAAAATGATATACTTATTTTTATTTGCGTTGAAATCTTGTTCGCACCAAATAAAAGTAGATATGTCTATAGTAGCAATAAAACTCATACTTGCTGATTTAAACGTTTTTTCATTTGGGCTTTCAAAATAGCTTTCAATTCGACATCTGTTTTTTCGATAAAACCTTCTGGATATGGAAGCTCAATAACACCAAAATCATCAATCGTAATGTTTCTAAATAAGACGTCCTTAGTACCAACTTCCACAAAAGTTAATAATACTTTGTTATCTAGTTCATTACTTTGATCTTCCGCAATTCTTCTTCGCAACCTTGTTATAAAGTGATCGCTATGAGTTTCTACAACAACCTTTTTCCCTTGCTCAATTAATGAGATTAAAAAATCTGTCAAATCACTTTGAACTTTCGGATGAAGATGTAATTCAGGTTGCTCAAGAACTAGCGTTTCGTTCTCATCAATTCGCAGTCCCTCAACAATAATTGGTAAAATCTGACTAATTCCGAATCCTACATGTTTTATAGTTGATGTAATTCCTGAGAGACTAACTACATAAATAACGTAGGATTCAGCTTCTTTTTTGGAATAAATATCCGCACAGAGTTTAAATCGTTCACAAAGCCAGTATTTTACCGCACTTAATAAAGTGCCTTCAGCTTTTGAAAACTTTATATTGTCCTCTGTTTCTTCTATTTTATAAAATATTGTTGGTTTTTCAGATAGTTCACAAAAAGTTTCCGCAAGATTTTCACCACCAGTTCCAATTGTATTGCTATTTCCATTAACAGAATAGGCATCTTGTGGACCATTACGCAATGGCCCGATATAATTCAAATTGGAAAAAAAGTCTTTTAGTATTGTCTTTATTCCATCTAACCTAAGTACTTCTTTAGTAATTCCATTTTCAGTTTCGATTTCATAATCGGTCGGGATAAATGATGAATAGTTGACCTTTTTAATAGCGTATTCATTTCCGTACAATTTATCTCCAAATACCGAGACATTAGATTCTATGTTGTAGTCTTTACCGTTATTTGTTACATTAATGTAATTTGTCTTTAACTCAGTTAAAATCTTTACTGAAAAAGAACTTACAATAATTTTTTCAATATAATCAAATTCAATCTCGATTTGTAAATCGTAATTATCAAATACGCTATAAATACTTAACTCTGAAAAATTCTGATATTTTTCTAGATCAGACTTACTGAAAACAAATTCAACCTTCAGCTTGTTTTCTTTATTTTTATCTTTTAAAATATCAAGATAATTGCGAATTGGAAAAATTTTACCTTCCAGAAATAATGGATGTTGCGCGGAATCTATTTCTAAAGTCTGCTTCAGGAGAAGTAGCAGCTGGATAAATGACGATTTTCCCGAGCTATTTGTCCCAGATAAAATCGTAAGCGGTTCCATTTCATAATTGGATAATGAACCTATTGACTTAAAGTTATATATTGATATTTTCATTATTTACAAATTCTATTTTGATGGTTTTTCCAAATCCTTTCTCAACAACTTCAAGTAAAGTATTTAGATTAATGTTCATATCATCCTCACATTCGATTCTAGAGATATAACTCCTTTTTTTTCCGACCTTTACGGCTAACTCTTGTTGCGTCAAATTGCTTTTTTCGCGCGCTTCTTTTAGCATTTTACCAATGTTGTTTTTCATATCAAAAAATTGTGTGGTATTTCGCAGCTAATGTAACTTAAAAGTTGCAATATTTTAGCGTATTATCAGGGAAATTTGAGATACTCAGAATAATACTAATGGCTTTATGATTATCGAACAAGTTTAAAAAACGTACATCATGCTCTGTTTCTTTCATTAAGCGAATCAAGATAATGCTGCAACTCGTACAAATACATTGTGCTATGGTTTGTTTTTTCTATAGATAAACCAATTTCAACAAAATTTATATGTTCCACGAAGGATTTTTCACCAACTAAATCTTGCAGGATTATAAAAACTAAATGCAAAAGATTTTTATTAGTACAGTGCACGGTAAATTTTTTTAGATACACTATAATGTCGATTTTTTTTACATCCTCATATTGGCATGGCATAAATTTAAGTTCACTAGCCTTCAATTCTATGTCCTTAAAAACATAGGGCTTATCTAATCCGGCTTCCATTTCGTCAATGCTTTGCGAGGGCTGAATAAAAGCTACAAACTTCCAGTTACGTAGTTTTGGCGCATTTTCGATTAAGATTGTAACCTGGTCGAAATATTCCGGATTTCCACTTGCTGAAATTACAAGCTGTATAGACTCATTTACACTTGCCGGAAACATCAATATACTTTCCAGTTGCTCACAGTAGTTGTGCAGATGCTTGTCAAGCCAATAGATAAACATTTTTTGCACTGCTGGTTTCTCATTTCTAAGATTTCTAAGTGTTTGGTCATTGTATAGGATCCAGTCCCAAAATAAAGTAATCGATTTCATGTTTTAAATTTTTGATAATTAGCGTTTGTCTTTTGTGTTTTTCTCATAGGAAATGAGATTGATCATTTACTCACAATCTTATTATTGTTTTTTTTGGTGTTCGTGATTATGCAATTCAATGGCGCTTGTCCCGAGTTTTGTTATCGTAGGAAATCAAATTGCATAATTCCCTTAATCGGCTCCTTACGCGCACCCCGTAATGGGTTTCGATTTCAGTGGCCGATAAATTTGTTGTGATGTGTGTAGTGATTCTTTTGCTTATAAAAATGTCATATCTGCTTAGAATGATTTCTGCTAACACATTGCATTCATTGCCGAAATATTTAAGATTGTTCTCAGAACCGAGATCGTCGAAGCAATATATTTTCGGGTCTGATTGATATAACTTTCCTTTGCTATACCGGTGAATGACTTCGTAACCATCATGTATAAATTCGAAACTGATATCCCGGCATGGCTTTACGGAAAACTTATGCTCCAATGGCGTCAGGAATTTCATGATGTTTAGCAAAGATGTTTTACCGCAGCCAACTGGACCGGCCAAAAGAATTCCTTTATCCAGATCGAGATTATGCTGAAAAGCCGCCTGTTCATCTTTCAAGAAATAAGCGATGAGTTTGTAAATAACCGGAAGATCATTTTCAATAACTCGAAAGCGCTTTCCATATAATTCATGTCCTTTTTTCTCAATCCAGGCACAAACTTCCTCATAGTTATAATGGCTCTGAATAATCTTTTCCTGTTGATGTGTCGAGTGATTTAGTCCTGTCTGTTCGTTCATTGCTGACAAATTTTGGAGCGTTCAACATCCAGTTTCTGGCTGCAGCCGGCCAGTCGGTCATGGGAGTTTTACCGCCAACTAGCCAACCGATACTTTTGAAATAGTTGAAAAATTTGTTGGCTTCGATTTCCGGATAGTTTTGTTCCCGGAAATAATTAATTACTTCTTCAATCGTTGGATTTGGCAATGGCCTTTCTAAAAAGTTTTCTGGAGGTTTTTCTATTTGGTTTAAAAACAAATGTCGAACGTGTTCCACGCTTTCTCGCTCGCTGAAAGAATCAGTTCTTAATTCAGTACTTTCTTTTTCTTTTTTCGCGGAACTTTTTTCTTTTTCCTGAGCATTGCTTTTTAAAAAATCAAAACTTTCACTTTCAATTTTTTTTGCTGGCTCATCCAAGTTTAAGCTGTTTGAATCGTTTAATATGTTTGTATTGTTTGTATTGTTTATATAAGGTACTAATGCTTGTTCACTAACCTGTTCACTACCTGTTTCAGTACTAGTACGATGCTTGTTCAGTACCTGTTCATTAACTTGTTCAAAATTTGAAGCGGTTGTTCTTTCGTTACGCGCCGTAGGCTTGAGATCGTCAGCAAAATTGAAAAGGAAGACATGACTACCTTTGTATGGATTGAAGGAAGGCTCGTATTTGATGTAGCCATGCGCATCTAAAAGTTTCAGGCAACGGTGATAAGTGGCCAAAGAACTGATTTTGCTGATACGCATAATCTCATGTCTCGATATGCTTATTGGGTTGCGAAAGCGGTTGATATTCCAGAATTGGAACAGTGCGATGTATAGGCTAACGTGCGTCGGATTAAGCAGTTTGTCTTTTGCGACTTTGTCGAAAAAACCGGTCAGGTGTTTGATGTAATTCATAAGCTGAATTACTTAGAATTAAATAACGTGCGCTCGGAACTTACTTTGTTGAGTTCAAGGAGTTTTTCAATATCCTGATGCGCGTAGTAAATGATGCCGCCGATTTTGGTATAAGACAGCGTTTTATTTATTCGGAGTGTTTGAAGTGTTCCGGGAGAAATGTTCAGAAGCTTTCGGACTTCGGTAGATTTTAGCCACTGTTTTGTCTGCTGTGGTTTTAATTGCAGGATTTCTTTAAAGTCTTTGAGTAGTAATGTGCGGAATTCATTTAAGTCCTCACGAGTGATAATTTCGACAGCCATAACGTTTGTTTTAATTTGTTATGGCACAAAATTGTCGCGATTGACTTATTTTATTTCAGAAGCTAATCCGAAGTTCTGATTGATTTATTGTAAAATAATGGTAATCCTTAAGTTGTGGATTGCTTTTTCAATTCTCGGATGAAATACAGTGGCGTGAGTTCTGTACTTTTCACAAACGCTTCTTTGAACTTTTGAGGTGATTTGAATCCGGCTTCTTCAGTTAGTGCCTTGATTGTGTAGTTTCGATATTTATTGTCAGTTTTAAGACGGTTCACTATAAAGTCAATCCTCAGATCATCTACATACTCGATGTATTTCTTCTTCCTGGTTTCGCAAATGATTCGTGACGTATAACGAGTATTGCAATCGACGTATGCAGCCATTTTATTGAGATTAAAATCTTTGTCCAGGAAAATATCACTGTCTTCAAATTTTTCAAGTTTCTTGGAAACAGCTGCAACTATCTCAGGTTTGATTATTAAATCACCATCAACAATTTTTTCATTTGCAGGTACCGGCGAGGCAATCCTGTCTTTATGTGAAATAATTCCCTTGAATTTCTGTTTCCTTAGTTTCCGGCGCTGGTATTGCCTGCAAATAATGAATCCGAATCCAAGCGTTACGATTAGAAATATAATTCCAAATATTATATCCATCTTATCCCGGAAGAAAAGCTTTTTTTTTAGTTCTTCTGTTGATTCGATAATTTTTTTCATATCGTATTTCCGGCTGATGCCTTCTGAAAGATACCTGAAGTTTTTATTTACGAAAGTTTCCGCTTTTAAAAGGCCAGTGAGGTATTTCAGTTGTTGGGTAGGATTTCCTTTTGATTCATAGTATTGTGCAAGTAAATCATAGGCTTCGAGCAAATCTTCTTTCATAAAATTTTCACGTTTAAAATAATCATCCACCTTTTTCAGGTATGGAATCGCTTTCTCTTTCTCGCCTAACGCCCAGTAGCTTCGCCCAATATAAAAGTTTGTTGTTGATACGTTTGCAAAGTCGTTGCCTTTCGCAATTGGCGCAAGCGATTTTTGCAGCTTTTCGATTGCAGACCGGTAGTTTTTCCTGAAGTACTCATTTTGCCCTTCAGAATTTGTAAAAAATGGGATAGTCGATGGTTCATCTACGTCTATCGCTTCGCGATACCCCAAGTCATTCGTAGCCGTTGCTAAATCGTATCTTTTCGTTTTGATGTAACACATGCTTAAAGAATGCAATGTTCGAAGGTGGGGTTTTCCAGGTTCATTCAACCTGAAATATATCTCGCATTCCTTTAAAAGTGAAATTGCTTCTTCGTAATAGCCCAAATAATATTTGATCTGCGCGATAGAATACTTGGTTTTATATTTTAAGTATTGGTTATCGGATTTGGATATAAAACTATCGGCGATTATAAAATTATCGAGCGCTTTCGGTTCTTGTTTGAAATAATAGTAAACGATGCCTCTTGTTAGGTACGCGGAGCCGAGCAGCGAATCAGTTTTCGATTTCTTGGCCACAACCAGCATGCTGTCGCAATATTGCAACCAGGTGTCTTTTGGAGACTTGTGCATGACTGTGTTGTATGCCTTTATTGTATTGTCGTAGTCATTCGCAGCTTTTGATTTTAAAAGATAGGTATAGGCGTAAATGGAATCTAATGATTTATTATCCTCATTTTCATCAAGGCGATCTATAACGTAATCGATGCTTTTACTTTTTAATGTGTCCGGAATTTTAAATGCTTTTTGCTGCGCGTAAGTTTCTTGAGTTAAAATAATAAGAAGTACTAAAATGATTTTTACTGTTTTCATGCTTGATAGTGTCGGTTAGAATTTGGTGTGGCATGTACAGAATGTTTTGGCGTTTAAATGAGATATGAAAAATAATAATTAAAACTATAATCACAAATGGAAAACTGGTGACAAAGATCGTGGCTGATTGGTAATTTAACTAATTCCTTATTTTACAAGTGATTGCGGTATATATATTATTGCGGGATTAATTAATGCTTGCATTTTCCCTCCTCTAAAATTCTTTAATGGTCTTAGATATGGCTTGGAAATCAGAAGTTCTGATTTTAGATTTGGCGAACCAAACCAATAAAACATTACCCCATGAAAGTATTTACGTCGATGCTGCTTGCCGAATTAGAGGAACATTTGATCAAAATTGATTTGCATAAAACAGGCACAATTCAATCAGCCGAAAATGCCATCAACATAACCATTGTTATTCTCGAAAAACTAAAGACGTTCTCAATTAGCCATACTTTCGAAAACAAAGGCGACGAAATTAATTTCTTTAAAATAATTAAACCGCAGTTCGTAAGCCGATTGATTTATTATAACGAAATCCACAATATTGAAAGCAATAAGCCCTTTGGCACCAGTCGCCATCTGAGAAAATACTTCAATGCGGAATTAGATAAGCTGAAAATCTACTTTAATGAAAACTTAGATTTTTACAAATATTTCCGCACTGGAAATACAGTGCTCGACAAAAAGTATTTTCTCCGTGGCCGTTATGATATTAAACTTACTCTGGATAGTTCTTATTTCCAAGCGGACAATCGATTCACTACTTCGCACGATTTTAAAGTGGCCAAGATTATCGCGAATGATCAGATTAAAGTTTATTTGGAGAACGAAGTGGCCAAACTGGATGCGAAGCCGGAGCCTTATAAGATTACAGATCGGCACATTCAAAAATGGACCGGTTCAAAAATTGCCTTGATTGAATTGATTTATGCATTGCATGCTGAAGGGGTTTTTAATAATGGTACTACTGATTTAAAAGAAACGGCTAAATTTTTTGAGGAAACTTTTGATATTGACTTAGGGCAGTTTCACAGGACGTTTTTTGAAATGAGGGCGCGGAAGTCGGAGAGGACAAAGTTTTTGAATAGTTTGAGAGATACTTTGGTGAGGAGAATGGATGAGGTGGATGAATAATTAATTTACAGCGCCTCCATTAGAAAAATCATGGAGGCTACTGAACTAATGTTTAAAAAATAATTACGGATACTATTCAACAACTACTTTTTTAATTATTGATTGATTGCCTGCTGAAAGCTTTAAAAAGTAAAATCCCTGAGGAATATTATCAACTGAAAAAATGCTGTTTTCCAGCTGCGGCATTGTAAATTGCTTAACAACTTGTCCGTTTATGTTTACCAATACAACTTCATCAAGAACTGTTTCGCTTTTAATATTTATTTTAGAGCCATGTGCGGGGTTTGGGTATACCGAAATTTGTAACCGTGATTCAAAAGACTTATCAGCGAGTAACGATCCCCAGATGGCTGATACGTAAGAATTGTTGTCAATGTATGGATTTCTGTTACCCTGGCGAGCATAAATTGCGTTATTCCTTGCTATCTCTCGCGAGCTTACAGGATCCATTTGGTTCCACATTAAAAGGATATTTTTAAATGTGTTCGTAAACACTTGATTGGATGTGCCATTAAACATGGCATATGAAACTCCCCAAGTTGTAATTACATTTTCGTAACGAGTCGCAAAATAGAAGTACATCCGGGCAATGTCACCCTTAAACTCATCGATCGGTTCAAAAACGATTCCGGTATAACCCGAAGCATACCCCGTGTTTGAGGCTTGTCCTAATTTTGAGCCATTTTGTGACGTGATGCTTGCCGTACCTACATTTCCATGAGGATAATTGCTCCTTTCACCATTTACTTTACCGTCTGTTGGCGTGATAAAATGAGCATCGCTTTTCATTGGGGCTTCTTCATTAAAGATGGATTGCGGGATGATATGCTCGCGATTGTAACAATCACCTTCCGAGGTATAATTACCGCATTGGTTGTTTCCGGGAGTGAAATTATAAGGATCTGTGCCAGTTGGATTTTCTGAATACATATCGAGTACAGTGCCGTCATTTTCGTAATAAAAATCACGATCAGAAGTTTGATATGTAGTGTACAGGCCATTGTAACCCTGGTCTGTATGGTTTTTTATAATGTTATAAAGTTGGGTTTTCAGCGTGTAACCTGTACTGGTTGCGGAACTGTAGTATCCTGCGGGAGCCTGGGCCATACCAACAATGGTAAGCATTAGAAAAGCGAATGTGTAAGTTTTTTTCATTTTTAATTATTTTAAGTTAAAGCGATTTTTAAAATTTGATAATAAGATCATATGAAATATTGCCTATTGGCACTCTAATTTTGACTTCATTTTCCAAGATTGGCTACTGTGTTAATTGTAAGCGCGACGATTATTGTATTGTAGACAAATGATATTAGACTATGCATTAAAACGTAGCGTCGTACGATATTTGAAGAGACCTGAGTGTCAGAAACCTGAAAAGTCATTCCAATTACAAAAGAGAAGTATGCAAAATCAAGATAGTCGGATTTTTTTGAGCCAGGAAACTCAATACCTCCTATTTTGGAACCGGTGTGTAACTTTCCATGGTCGTGGTAAAGGTGCGCATACTTAATCGTGAAAATGGTGTGAAGCAATATCCACGAAAAGGCAACCGCAAGAAGATTGGCAATTTGTATGATGTAGCCATCCGCTGAAACCTTACCCTTTGTAATCAAAAGCAGAACGGCCAAAAGGCTTGCGCAAATACAGATTAAAATTATGCTAAAAATGACTTTGAGCCCATCATCCTGCTTCTCGACAACATTGTGCTGTTCCTGAGCATTGGTTGTTGTAAACAGCCACCAGCTGAGAAATATCAATGTCCCGGTAAAGACATCCCACGCGATAAAACTATTTGTTATAATTTCTAAGCCAAACCATTGCGATACCATATATCCCACAATTGAAAGAACAACTGATATTGCTAATTTTTGATAACCGCTGGTTTTTACTATCCAGTTATTCGATGCTTCCTTATTCTTCATTTGTTGTATTTATTTTATCAGTCGGAATTTTTATTCAATAGCCATTGTGAGTCTGTACAGCGATTTTGATTGCCAAGTTTTATTGTAGGCGCACAATCCATCTTCGAACATTGGCTATCATTTCTTTCTTATTATATATGACGTGTGCAATTGCAAAAATGGTACTGGCAATCAATAATGTAAAGTTGTAATTTTTCTTGTTTTCCAAATAGTGGCAAGAGATTTCGAAGACAAAAAATATAATTAATATTCTCGAAAGCCGGCCGGATTCTCCTTTAACGATTTTATCCCAATTAAATTCCGATTTTGATTTGCGAAACTGCCAAATATCCGGCAGAAAAGCAGGTATGTGCTCAGCCCATCGGGTGTATTTAAACCCAAATTTATTTTTAAGTTGCATTTCTTTTGCTACCATCATCCTTTCCATATATAAAAAAAATAAAAGGCCAAATGATACGATAAACCAGAAATTCCCAGTAATAGCAATCATTCCCAGCCAGATTATGAAGTCCGCCAGGTATAGCGGATGCCTTACGACCGAATATGCTCCTGCATTATAATGTTGGTTGATAAAAAGTCCTCTGCTATCTTCCTTTTTAGGGCGTTCTGAGTAGCCAATGGTAATTATCCGGAAAACAAATCCTATCATACTTAGTGACAGGCACACTATTTCAAATAAACTTTCATAAGTAGATTTCCTAAGGAATAAGCCTTCAGGATATATTTCTGAATTCAGCAATACCAAATATCCAACGACAAGTACAATCTGTGGAAGTCCTTTGCCATATTTAAAGAGCCAAATACTTTGTTTTTCAAATTCTTCCTGAAACGGCATATCTAAGTATATTGAGTGAATTTTTTATGTTTTGTATGTTTGAAATAATATTGTAAATAGCACTATTGCTTGTTAATATCGTCTCAAATATGATTGCCGCAAGGCCAACAAGGCCAAGATCATTCCTATGAAAACAATGATTATCGCCAGGACTATTAAAAACACACGAAGCCGTTTCATTGGCCTTGAAACGGGCTTGCGACTATAGCGTGAATGGCTTTTAAAGGCGGGTCTCTTTTTTGTCATTTCTACAAAGTGGCTAATTTATTTTTCATTATTTCGACTGCCTTTTTACTTGCGATCTGGACTTCCTGGGATGAATTTGCCAAATATATCGTGACGCGGACAATCGAGAAACGCGAATAACTTTTCTGAAAGCATATCGGAATTGACAGCTTGCAATTGGGTAGCAAGCGCTGCCGCTTCGACATTTTCAATTTTTAACTTCCTTACAAGCAATAACTGCCAAAACAAATATCTTCTCAATATGATAATCGCCTCCCGCTCACCGCTTTCAGAAAGACTTGTTCCATAATATGGATTGTGAACCACAAGATCTTTTGCAGCCAGCTTTTTAACCATATCCGTTACGGATGACGCTTTTGTAGATACGAGTAATGCTAAGGCATTTGTACTTACATTTTCGTTTTGTTTATGGGTATATAGATAAATTTGTTTTAAGTATTCCTGTTCTGATGGGGTCATATCAATTACTTTAATAATTTGTTTGTAAAAAGATAATCTGCAGTTTGATACCAAGCAATCGTTTCTTCTAAAAAAGCGATGTCCATTGGAAGTTCTTGAAGACTATTATCCGCTTTGTTCCATTTATAAATGGCTTGTTTTTTCTGGTCAGAAAGGATTACAACTTTATTATTTTTCATTAAACCAAGTTTTCTATATGTTCCTACAAATGCGCGCTCTTCAAAGGAATTTGCCAAAACATCCTGTCCGAAGAAATTGGAATTATAATCCCATCCCAAAAGGGCGAAAAGTGTCGGGAATATGTCTATTTGCGAGCAAAGTTTTGAATTCTTTTGATTCAGTGTCTGAGGCAGATTAACAATCATTGCTGGAATATGGTAGTTTGCCACATCAATGGCATCTTTACCAGCACTGCTTGCACAATGGTCGCCAATAATTACAAACACAGTATTATTATACCACGCCTTTTTTGATGCGCTACTAAAAAATGCCCGCAATGCATAGTCAGTGTATTTTACGGCTCCCTCGCGACTGGTTCCCGATGGGATGTCAATCTTTCCGGATGGGTAAGTATATGGCCGGTGGTTTGACGTTGTCATTATAAAATTAAAAAATGAAGAGCCGTTTTTATATTGTTCATCTGCTACAGTAAGCATCTTATTGTAGATGTCCTGATCGCAAATTCCCCAGGCATTTTCAAATGTCACTTCATTGCCTGCAATATTGTTCCTTACAGTTTTTATCTTATCACTTAGAACACTACCGCGACCTCTATCATATATGGTAAATCCATTCCCGCCGAAATATGCATTCATATTGTCGAAGTAACCGTCGCCGCCATAAAAGAAATTGCATTCGTACTTTTTAGACTTAAAAACATTTGCAACAGTATAGAGATCTTGGTTTTCAGGCCTTTTTACGATACTTTGTCCGGGAGTTGGCGGAATTGATAGTGTGACGGCTTCCATACCACGGACGGTTCTCGTGCCAGTAGCAAAAATGTTTTCAAAAAATATACTTTTCTGGGCTAAGCTATCCATAAATGGAGTGATGTTTTGCTCGTTTCCAAATTCGCGCATAAAACTGCCACTTAAACTTTCTACCAGTATAAAAACCACATTATACTTTTGTGGCACTTTAGCTGTATCAATAATCCTACGATGAATTGAGGGATATTTTCCAGTGAACGAAACGTGTGAGCCAGATAGTTTTTTCCGCACAATTTTGAATGCCTTATTCTTATCTATAGCGGTATAAAACTCGCTGTACTTCATTTGGTTATTTCTAAATGCAGCAAAAAAAGAGTAAATACCTGATTTTGAAATTTCTGAATTATAGCGATTTTGCGACCATTCTGCCTCAGCGTTCGATACAAAAGCAGTAAAGCAAACCAATGTCAGCAAGGTTACTGAAAGGATAGCGATTCTAATGGAAGATTTGGCAGGGGAGCGAAATGCATTTTTAAAAGATTTCCGTCTTGAAAATGTCAGTATAACTAAGGATGTTATAATCAATGCGCCACCAAGTAGTAAAGGCAAGGGGTAAGATTCTTCAACATTTGCGACAACTTCATGTGTATAAATTAAGTAATCGACTGCTATGAAATTGAATCGCGTCCTGAATTCATCCCAAAAAGTGATTTCGGCAAAGAAAACCAACACCAATAAAAACACAGTCAGGAATATAAAAAAGCGAATTAAAATCTTATCTGCTAGTGTGCCAATCCATTTATTTGGGATGATCGTGTAATAAATAACTGCCGGAAATACAATAAACGAAATGGTTCCTATGTCAAAAAATAAACCTATTAATATCGTTTTTAAGAAATTGAGAATATTCCAGGAAACGTCATCATATTGCCAAATAAAAAATACCAATCTTAATAACAATGATACAGAAAGAAACCACAGAGTGAAATCTCTCAACAGGGAATACCTCAGGTATGATGTGCGTTTTATATACATTTTTTTAAGGAATTAAATAAAAAGACTGGTCGGCACTATAGGGTTGCCAGTCTTTAAATTGAAAGGTTATAAGTGTTAATGCCGATAGAGCATTAGACAAAATCTTTTGAATTTATTTGACACTCTTTGTCATTTGCATTTTATGCAGCAATAGACACAAGTACATTATAGCGACGGTCGCTGTGGCTATATTTATTCCATTCGGTAAAGGCCCGCACGGAAGTATTTCTTTGTAACCTAAACGACAACCGTTGATTATTAAAGACGCGGCTAACATCCATAGAAGGAGCGTTCGCACAAATTTCATATCATTAATTTATTTATTTACGTGGGCGGAACCCTTAATATCGATTTGCGGAATTGTAGCTGTATCAGTTATGTTTTTCATTATAAATGATACCGAATTATTTAATTATGCGATCATCCCTAAAATCAAAAACAAAAGAAAACCAAGAAAAAAACATGCAGTTTGAATGGGTGACTCCTGTTCTTCGTGCGCCTCGGTAAGTAACTCCTCAGTGACTAGGAACAGTAATGCTGCTAACCCGAAAGAAAGTACCAGTTCCAAAAATTCCTGAGATAGATTTGACAGTAAAGAAATCCCTAACAATGCCCCGACAAAGAAAGTTATGCCTAACGCCAACAAAATCAAAAAGCTTTTTGATTTTGAAATAGTGCTGCTGCGAAATGCAATTATAACAGCCAGTCCTAAAGAAAATGTTTCCAGTCCAAGTGCCACAGCTAATAAAATGCCTTCCTTTTTTCCGGCAGCAAAACCAACTCCCAACAAAAGACCATCAATAGCCAAATCGATCACTAATGCACTTAGTAAACCATATGGCAATGGACGATCAACGTCAGGATCTGTATATTCCGTCTTCCTGCCTTCAGTAAAATATTTCACAAAAAGCATTACTATAATGCCCATACTAAAACCAATCCCAACTTCAATTGGCTGATGGTTCTTTATGATGTCAGGTAATAGCTCTACAGCAACTACAGAAAACACAACACCAGCCGCAAAGTGCAGTACGGAGCTACGGAAAATTCCTCCCGGATCTCTGAACACAGCAATGGCACCACCTGCAATAATCGTAATTACTGGCAACAATGCGTATGCTAAAGCTTCCGAGATAACAGCCATTATTTTTTGCTTTTGAGTTAGTCGATATCGTTATGGTGGATTTTCATCATTTTCTTTTTCCAACGCACATACCATTTTTGATGATGGAGTGACAGTAAGAAATATAATGCCAAAGAACTCACGATTGCAATCACGAACATATTGAGCCCTATCGCGACACCCACTGCGGATGTACACCATATGGTAGCCGCAGTGGTTAAACCATGCGAAGTTCCTGCACTATTGTTTCTGTAAATTATACCGGCTCCCAAAAAACCAACGCCAGTTACAATATTTGCTATGATCCGTGATGTTGCAGCAATATCCTTTACAAGATGGACCGCAATAGCGGTAAATAATGTTGCTCCGATACAGACCGCTGCATACGTTCTAATCCCGGCATCACTACCATGTTTTTCCCTATCAAATCCAATGAAAGCACCTAACAGAAAAGAAATGATCAGTTTAAGCAGTATTGGCAATTCTTCGGCGATATCCATTACAATTTCATCCTTTGAATCCTTACTGCATTTAAAATAGCAAGCAAAGCGACACCTACGTCGGCAATTACAGCCTCCCATAGCGTAGCAATACCACCAGCACCTAATCCTAAAACAACCATCTTTACAACCATTGCAAGGATGATATTTTGCCAGACAATTTGTTTGGTGATTTTGCCAATTTTAATCGCTGTAACAATTTTCGAAGGTTGATCGTTCTGGATGACAATATCGGCCGTTTCGATAGTTGCATCGCTTCCAAGACCGCCCATTGCAATACCTGCATCGGCAAGCGCAACGACAGGCGCATCATTTACACCGTCACCCACAAACGCGATGTGACTTCCTTCGTTTTTCAAGGCCTGAACTTTTTCGACTTTTCCTTCAGGAAGTAAATCACCATATGCATTGTCAATTCCTAGTGTTTTGGCTACTTCGTCAACAACCGCTTGTTTATCGCCTGAAAGCATTACTGTCTTAATATTTAGTGCATGCATGTCGGTTATGGCCTGTTTGGCATCTTCTTTAATCTTATCCGCAATTGTGATGTAGCCGCTGTATTTGTTATCAACTGCAAACACTACGATAGTGTAAACAATGCTGTCAATTTCGGCAGGATAGTCAATTTTGAATTTCTTCATCAGTTTAGTGTTACCGGCAAGAACCTCTTTTCCATCAATTTTACCTGTGAGGCCATGTCCCGAAACTTCCTCCACACCAGCGATGTTTAATCCTCTGGCACCATCTTTTCCCGCGTGTTCAATTATTGCCAAACCAATAGGATGCGTCGACTGGCTTTCTATAGCTGCTGCCAATTTGATTAGATATGACTCATCTATATCCTTTGCGACAACTGCCTGTACTTTAAAAATGCCTTCGGTCAAGGTCCCGGTCTTGTCCATGACTATGACATTAATACCTGTCATTACATCAAGGAAATTAGAACCTTTAAATAGAATACCATTGCGGGAAGCCAATCCGATACCTCCGAAGTATCCAAGTGGAATTGATACCACCAAGGCACAAGGACAACTTATCACTAAAAAGACCAATGCCCTGTAGAACCATTCGTTAAAATCATAAGATGCAACAAAAAAGTACGGCAAAAAGCACACTGCCAGTGCCAACGCAAAGACAATAGGCGTGTAGATTTTAGCAAATCGACTAATAAAAAGCTGCGTTTGTGATTTCCTTGCAGTTGCGTCCTGCACCATTTCGAGAATTTTGCTCAGCTTACTGTCCTGGAAAAGCGAAGTCACTTTAATTTCTGCAACGGTGTTCAGATTTATCATTCCGGCATAAATCATTTCCCCTTTACTTTTAGAATCCGGCTTACTTTCTCCTGTAAGTGCAGCTGTGTTGAACGATGCTTTTTCAGAAATCATCTCCCCGTCAAGCGCAACCTTTTCACCCGGCTTCACGCGGATAATCTCATCAAGTTTGATGTCTTTGGGATTTATAACTTCTTCGGATCCATTCCTGATCACTGTTACTTCGTCCGGGCGAATATCCAGCAGTGCTTTAATGCTTCTTTTTGCACGATTTACAGCTGCATCCTGAAACCATTCTCCGATAGAATAGAACGCCATTACCGCAACTCCTTCACTGTATGAGCCAATTGCAAATGCCCCAATTGTTGCCACGCTCATCAGAAAAAATTCATTAAAAAAATCAAATCTTATTGCCTTGCGCCATGCCATATAAAGGACATTGTAACCGGCCAACAGGTATGCTGCAGCAAAAATGATGAGGTTGAAAGGAAATGGAGGAACATATTCAAACCCAAATTCCAGCGTTAACATGGCGAATAAAACAACAATAGCTAACAACAGTTGCCAATGACTCTTCCACCCTGAATTATCTTCGGATATACCTTCGTGGTCATGATCATCACCATCTTCATCATGATCTTCATCGTCAGTATGAGCGGGTTTTTTTGCTTTCACACGCGCTGAATTCAATGCTGAATTTTCCTGCTCAGTAATTGCAGATTGCGTAACATTTGATTCAGATTTCGACTCGTTTTCTTTTTCAACAGTTTTTTTGACTGATTTCATTTTTTTGATTTCTGGCGGAATGGCTTTGATTTTACCATCATCCGGATTACTTTCTTTTTTCATCTTTAATATTTTAAATTGAATAATAGATATTTTAAGTAAGCTGTCACCTCCGCCAACGGCTAGACTGTTGGCGGTTTTTGACAGATTTAATCCTCCCAGACTAACCTGTTAGTGTTTGCAGTGAGGTAATTTTTATTTTGTTGTTTATTCTTCCTCACCGCTATTTTTCATTTTTGACAACAAATCATAAGCGCCGTTAGTAACTACTTTCCAACTTTGATACTCAGTACCTTCATCGAAAATGAGTTCAGTAAAATTCAATTCTGAAACGCCTGTTTTGACATTAACCATTTTGAAATGTGTGCCGCCGTCGTTCTTCGCATCTTTCGTCTTGTCGTCTTCGATGAATAAATATTTACTTCCTTCGAATTCCACTATAGCTTTTGAAACAACTGATGGGACTTGTGAACTTCCACTTTCAACCAAAGCTTTCAAATACATCCCGGGTAATAGTGTCCGATCTTCTTTGTCCAGCTTACAGTGTATTTGAACAGTTCGCTCAGCGCTAATTTCACGGCCAATTAAGGCAACTGTAGCAGTTCTTTCCTTACTTTCATTTGCTAAAGTAAACCTCACTTTTTGTCCTATCTGAAGTTTAGGAACATCCTTTTCAAATACAGTCAATTCTGCGTGGAGATTTCCAGTGTCGGCAATTTTAAAAAGAACGTCTTCGGCATTTACAAACGCCCCAATATTAGTATTAACCTGGGTAACATATCCATTGATCGGGGAGTAAAGCGGAATTGCGTTTTGGATATTTCCCGCTTCAAGACTTCCAATGTTGACGTTCATCAATTGCAGTTTAGATCTCAACCCTGCAACGCGAGCCCGGACACTTTCATATTCTGCTTTTGATTTTTGTAATGTCTTTAGTGCATTTATATTCTCTTTAGACAATTGAACCTGACGGTCATAATCTTGTTTCAAGTAATTAAGTTGGCTTTTGAGGTCAATGTAATCCTGCTGCGGCTGGATGTAATCTGGATTTTGCATCATTGCAACCAATTGCCCTTTGCTTACTTTCATTCCCTGTAATAAAGAAGTGCTTTTCACAAACCCTCCAAACGGAGTAGAGATTGAAACCAAATTTTGAGGCGGCACATCGAGAATGCCATTTACTTTTGTAGTACCGCTAAGAGCTTTAGACTCAATCGATCCAAGTTCTATAGCTGCTGATTTGAATTGCTGCGCCGTAATTTCTACAATGTCAGATTGTGGAGCGGCGGAGGTTTCCTCTTTTGCTGGCTCGGATTCCTTGGCTTTATCGCCACATGCTGTGAAAAGTGTTACAGCTAAAAATAACATTGATGCTTTATATATAATATTCATGTCTTATGATTTTATCTGAATGATTAGTTTGTTCCTGATAGGTAATCTAATAGCGAAATGCTAAGATTGTACTGCAAAATTGCTGAAAGATAATTTTCCTGAATCCCTGTGGCAGTCCTCAAATTAAATAGATTTTCAGCATAACTGATGTCCCCATTTTTGTAAGCACTTTCACTTTTTGTCAGCAGTAGGTTGGCATTTGGCAATCCTGAGGATTTGTAGTAATCTATACTGGTTTTGTTTTTTAGATACTCTTGTGCCGCCTGCTCGAATTGTCCCTTGACATTTATTTGTTGACTCTCAAGGGTTTTTGAGGCCACCTGTCTGTTAATTTCAGCAGCTTTTACTCTGGAATTGTACGATCCATAGAAAACCGGTATCGAAATTCCTGCCTGAAATCCCTGAAATCTGTCACCGGAAGTGGCAAATTTAGTATTCGAAGCATCGATGGAGGAGCCTGCTAGTGACTGATTAAAATAGCCAAATGTTAAATCAGGTAATGCTCTGGATTTTTGAACTCTTTTTTGTAGCGTGGCTACTTCAATCTGTTGTTGAATGAAGGCAAGATTAGGGTTAGAATTTGCGGCAGTTGCATTATCTGAAATTTTATAGTCAGAAACGACAAATGTTTTATCTGCGATCGCAACCCGTTCTGCACTGCCAAGCAATGCCTGAAGTTGAGAAAGGTAAATTTCAATATTGGCTTCATCCTGCCTTAACGTGTTTCGTGTTTCATTAAGTTGAGTTTCTGCCGTGCTTTGTTCAAGCAGTGTACTTTCGCCAGCTTCAAAACGCAATTTGGCCGATTTAAGAAAACCGGAAAATATGCTATCTTGTTTTTCTAAAAGTGCTTTTCTGGCATACAGGTATTGCAGATTGGTATAGGTCTGCCTGATCCTGTAAACCAATTCATTTTTTGTAACGTTAGCTCTCAATTCACTGCTCTTTACCAGTGCTGTTCCTAGTGCTGCGTTGGCGGCAAAGACGGTTGGAAAAGGTATTGTTTGTGATAGGGAGAGGTTGTTGTCATTTTTTACGTAGCTGTTAATCTGTCCAAATTGACCGGATAGCTGTGTCTTTGGAATTTCTACCGAGGATCTTTTAAGCTGTTGCTGATAGTTGATATCCAATTGGGCAATGGTAATTTCCCGATTATTTTTCAAGCCTTCCTCAATTGCTTGGTTCAAAGTGATCGGTTTGGTTTGGGCTGTTGCAAAATTGGCTGTTAATAATAGCAATATGACAACTACCGAAGAATTTATTTTCATAGCTTTCTTATTAAATTTTTCAAACCAGATGTATAATATCGGTAGTACTAGTAAAGTTAGTAGTGTTGCTGTAAAAAGACCACCAATAACTACAGTAGCTAATGGTTTCTGCACTTCACCACCGCTTCCATGAGATAGTGCCATTGGTAAAAATCCTAAGGAAGCAACAAGCGCAGTCATTACTACTGGCCTTAACCTTACAGAAGTTCCCTTAATAACGATTTGCTTTAGATCAGTCATTCCTTCACGCTTAAGCAAATTAAACTCAGCGATCAATACAATGCCGTTTAGTACAGCAACTCCAAAAAGCGCAATGAACCCGACACCTGCAGAGATACTGAAAGGCATCCCTCGAATCCACAAGGCAAAGATTCCACCTATTGCCGATAACGGGATAGCCGTGAAGATTAGCAATGCTTGCTTAACGGAACCAAAAGCGAAAAACAACAATAAAAAGATTAGCATGAGGGAAACGGGAACAGCAATTGTTAATCGCTCTTTCGCAGCTTGAAGGTTTTCAAATGTGCCACCGTAAGTAGGGAAATACCCGGGCTCAAATTTTACCTGTGTGCTTATTTTTTGCTGCATCTCTGCAACAACACTTTCTACATCACGACCTCGTACGTTGAAACCAACGATGATCCTTCTTTTAGCATCTTCACGCTGAATCTGATTAGGACCCTCCTTAAAACTGATATCCGCAACTTGGTCCAAAGGAACCTGGTTTCCATTAGGAGCAGTAATGAACAGATTTCTGATATCGTCAATTGACTGTCGGTTTTCCTTACCAAGACGGACAACAAGGCTAAATCTTTTTTCGCCTTCAAAAACAAGTCCTGCTACTTCTCCTGCAAAAGCAGATCGAATGGCGGTATTTACATCCTCGACGTTTAATCCAAACTGTGCAATTTTATCCCTTTGAAAGCTGACAACAATTTGTGGCAATCCAGATACTTGTTCAACGTAAACATCCTCGGCACCATTAATTTTGCCTGCTATGGCACCAATTTGTTTAGCATATTTAGAAAGTTTATTTAAATCTTCACCGAAAACTTTTATGGCTACATCCTGCTTTACACCGGAGATTAGTTCATTGAAACGCATCTGGATTGGCTGTTGGAAACCGAAAGTAGCACCGGCAATATTTTCTTCGAGTTTTTTCTGCATCAATTCTGCTAAGTCTGCTGAATTGTCGGCACTCGTCCATTCGCTTTTATCCTTTAAGATGACCATTAAATCGCAAGCTTCAACAGGCATTGGATCTGTTGGAATTTCAGATGATCCAATTTTTCCAATTACTTCTTTTACTTCGGGGAAATTATCTTTTAAAACTTTTGCTGTTTTGAGGGTTGTCTCAACAGTTTGTGATAGGCTGCTTCCGGTAAGTACACGAAGCTCTACAGCGAAGTCGCCTTCTTCCAGTTGTGGGATAAATTCGGCACCGAGATAGCTAAATATTACAAGACTTAACATTAACAATCCCACCGCAATAGCCACAATGACTGCTTTCGAGCGTAACGCAAAAGCCAAAAGGGGCGTGTAAGCACGCTGCACAGCATTAATAATCTTGTCAGAAATATTTTGTTTGCTAGGTATTTTCTTGCTTAAAAATAATGCGCTCATTACCGGCACATAGGTCAATGACAGGATAAATGCACCCAAAATAGCAAATGATACGGTCTGTGCCATTGGCCTGAACATTTTTCCTTCTACACCAACCAGTGCCAAAATTGGCAGGTACACAATAAGGATAACGATTTGTCCAAAAGCTGCTGAACTCATCATTTTTCGGGCATTGCTCATTACACTGCTATCCATTTGTTCCTGAGTAAGGACCTGCCCCTTGTGTTTCACGTACAAGTAGTGCATTGTAGCTTCTATAATAATGACCGCTCCATCGACAATTAACCCAAAGTCAATTGCACCGAGGCTCATAAGATTTCCATCTACTCCGAAAAGATTCATCAGGCAAATGGCAAACAGCATCGCCAAAGGAATCACAGAAGCAACGATTAGTCCAGCTCTGAGGTTACCCAAAAGAAGTACTAAGACAAATATTACGATAAGTGCGCCTTCGGCTAGATTCTTAGTAACTGTTCCGATCGCATTATCAACCAATTTTGTTCTGTCAAGAAATGGCTCGATTGTAACACCTTCCGGTAAAGTTTTTTTAATTTGCTCCATACGGGTTTTAACGTTTCCGATTACTTTGGAAGCATTTGCACCCTTTAGCATCAAAACAATACCTCCAACTACTTCGCCATCGCTGTTTCTGGTCATCGCACCATATCTGGTTGCCGCTCCGATATTTACTTCCCCTACATTTCTGATCAGAACCGGAGTACTGTTGGCATTAGTTTTTACGACTATATTCTCGATATCGTCAATATTTTTTATCAAACCTTCACTACGGATAAAGTAAGCGTTCGGCTTTTTATCGATATATGCACCGCCCGTATTTTGATTATTTTTTTCGAGTGCGCTGAAAACGTCATTAATGCTGATGTTCATGCTTCGCAACTTATCAGGGTTTAAAGCGATTTCATATTGCTTAAGGAATCCACCAAAACTGCTAACATCTGCAATACCTTCGACACCAAGAAGCTGCCTGCGCACAATCCAATCCTGGATACTTCTGAGTTCTGTGGCGTTGTATTTTTCTTTAAAACCTTTTTTGGGATGCAGTACATATTGATAAATTTCTCCCAATCCAGTAGAAACAGGAGCCATTTGTGGCAAACCCATACCAGGAGGAATTTGTTCGCTGGCTTCGCTCAGGCGTTCCGCAACTTGTTGCCTGGCCCAGTAAACGTCAATATTTTCTTTGAAAACTACAGTAACAACGGACAAGCCAAAACGGCTAAAAGAACGAACTTCTTCGATATCCTTAATAGTTGCCATCGTTTGCTCTACAGGAAATGTTACAAAACGCTCAATGTCTTCAGCACCATTGCTTGGCGAGCTCGTTATTATTTGTACCTGATTGTTTGTGATGTCCGGAACGGCATCAATTGGAAGTTGTTTGACGGAGTAAATACCCCAGATTATCAGACCTAAAATCATAAGTCCAACAATCAATTTGTTCTTTATAGAGAACTGAATGATTTTGTTTAACATAAATAAAAAATTAGTTAAAATGACGATAAATATTATGGCCAATGGCCATAACGGATCACTTCGATTAAATCGAAAATAAGATTGTCATTTAACTAATTTTGGGCGGTTGCCAAATGGAACCGTGGAAGCGGGAGATAAAAACGGAAGTATAACTTGGCTGTTTCTTAATGATCATTGCAGATGCCAAAGCTTTTTCAGGCACTTTAGTATCGATCACTAAAAAGGGAATCGTGCGGCAGCAATTGCATACACAAAAAGGAGAGCACTGATCTTTATGCTGATCGTTGTGGGAAGAAAATTCTGTTGTGGCGATATTGGAAGATTTATAATCAGTTAACTGACCGTCGGTACAAGGCATGCCTGATAGCGCGATTATAACTAAAGCCAATATGGTGCATAAATACTTCACGGAAACAAAATTAATGTTTTTTGCAATATGATCTTAATAATTATGTAAAAATTGGGAGATTGGCTAATTTATGTAGTAAGATTGGTTTTCTGCAATCGCAGGAATCAGCGTATCACTACAGATTTCATTTATGTTATTCTCGATTACAGCACAAAGTGCGCTCATCGGAATATCTGTCGGTTGGTTTTCAAAAGGATCCTGCATAATTATGGCGGTTTGCTCCACTGAAATAAGGATTGAGGAAATAATAATTGTTAACACGATTTCAAGAGCAGGGTAGTTGTCCTCCAGGCCAAACGGAAGGATCGATGTCAGCGCATAAATCAAAAAATGTATAAGAAGGCTGTAAGATTTGGGAAACACGGTATTTTTAATTCTTTCACATTTCCCCATTGCATCATTTAAACGCGCGATAGTTGTGTCTATTTGTACCTGTTTATTGTCATTTAACGATTGTTTTTTTGAAACTAGTGCCAAATGATCGGCATGCTTATTCAAAAGTTCTGCCGGAATATTATTTGCTTTTATGTTATGCTGTTGAAGGTAGTCAGACACCTCCTTAGAATATGGAGTTTTGCGTAGGTTTTCTGACAGAGCACGACACCAAATAATTTGTCTTGTACTAAAGTTTTTAAGGTCTTCCTCTGATTCAGAATCACTTAAAAATTGTTTGATCTGACGAATGAGTGTTCTGGAATCATTTACTATTTCGCCCCATACTTTTCTGGCTTCCCACCAACGATCATAGGATTGTGCTGTACGGAAAGCCAAAAGCAGTGCTACTATTGTCCCTAATATGCTAGTGATCGGTAATGGTACGGTAACTTTTCTCAGTTCGGTGTTATGGTCTAATGTTCCAATAACTATTGCGTATACTACAATCGCAACAATATCTATCCATATTGATTTGATGAAATAGAAAATAGAATTTTTATTGTTTTTAACTAACATAGGATATTTCGATAGTTTATGTAATTTTTTGCAAACTTACAGTTTAAAATTTTAGTAGACCAATCCATATTTTTGGTATTAGCCTCACTTTTGAAAATGAAAGCCTGCAATTTAATCGCAGGCTTATGAAAATTATAAAATCACGTCTGTCAATTTCTTTTTGTCAAGTATCTGTTAGGATTCTTTAAAAATTCATCTTTACAGGTTTTAGAACAAAATCCATATACTTTTTCTTTATAGTGTAAAGTATCACTAACAACGTCGGATATTGGCATTCCGCATGCAAAATCTTTTGAGTTATCAAATTTTATATTCTTGTAACCAAGTTCTGGATGCAATAACTTTTCAATTCCATCATCATACATTTTGCGCATCGTACTGAGAACATCTTGATCAGCATTCTGCACGCTGCCACCATTGTAGAGCGGCTTTGGATCATATTCCAGATCGAGCATGACTCATTTAGTATATTTTTCCCCTTTTATTTCATTAATCAACGCAAGACTCATGTCTAATCCGGCCGTTACACCAGCACTTGTCCAATATTTGCCACTATGAGTGTATCGTAAACTCTTAACATTTGCTCCGTAGAGATCAGCTAATAATTTTTTGCTCGACCAATGCGTTGTGGCTTCTTTATCTTTTAGCAATCCAGTTGCGCCTAGTATCCAGGCGCCAGTGCATACGCTTGTTGTGTATGTGGATATAGAATCAATCGATTTAATCCAGTCCAGCAACTCTTTATCTTTTGTTGCCTCAAATGTTTGCTTAAAACCACCGGGAATTAATAGGATGTCCAGCTGTTTTACATCAGCAATTGATGAATCGACTTGTACCTTCATGCCTTTTGCGTCTTCGATCAAACCTCTATGCCTTCCTACGAAAAACACTTTAGATCCCATCAATTCGCTAAAGACCGCATATGGACCCATTGCATCCAAAGGCGCGTAACCATCGTACAATAATATGCCGACCGTTTTAATATCAACTTTCTGTTTTGGGATTTGTTCGTCCGCTTTTTCCACGTTGTACGTTCGTTTTTGATCATTTTGTTGCTTGCATGACGCAAGCAACAAAATGCACGACATGATGGTTAATAAATTCTTACTCATATAATATAAAATTTATGGGCTGCAAGGCTGCAGCCCTTTTTTGATTAATTTAAAATTTTCCGGTTAAAGTAACGCCCCACATTCTGGGACTGCCCAATAGATAAGAGCCATAACCCCATGAAACATAACGGGCGTCTTTTAGGTTTCTTGCCCACAAAGCAATCTCATAATTTTTAGCGGTAATACCAAACCTGGTATTAATTAAGCCATAACCCATCTGATATTGGGTGTTTAAAAAATCTAAGTAATACTTGCCGACGTATCTGTATTCTATTCTTCCAAATACTGCAAGGTTTTGTTTGCTTTTTGTAATTGGATAATTGTATTGTCCGGCTAGCATACTTGAGAATTCAGGATTATTGATAGGGCGATTGCCTTTATAGTTAATTGTGGATGAAGAAGCGTAATCATACAAGTCAAGCTTCGCATATTTGGCATTTGAGTATGACGCATTCCAATCCAATACAAAGTTTTTAAAAGGTATAGCACTTACTTCCGCTTCCAAACCAAAATTATTCATATTTCCAACATTTAGCATCAGGTAATTAACCCCATCTGTTGAAGTGCCTACCTGCTGGTCTTTTTGCTGCAGGTAAAATGCTGTAAGATTCAGTTTTAATTTATTTTGAAAGAAATTATTTTTGATTGCGCTCTCGTAATTATCTGATTTCTCAGGATCGTATGTGATATTATTTGCACCTGCAGCACCGATGTTGAAACCACCTACACGAAAACCTTTTGCATAGGAGACGTACACTAATGAATTATCAGTAATCTTATAACTCAATGACAGTTTAGGTGTAAAGGCATTAAAAGTTTTGCTGTCAGTTTCTGTTGCGGTGATGAGTGTAATTACATTATCCTCTATAAGGTTGTTGCTTTCTGATCTATCCTTCTTCTCAACCTCGTATCGGGCACCTGCCGTGAAATCCAGCTTTGGTGTAACGCTGTAGCTTGCCTGACCAAAAAAAGCAACGCCTCCGTTTTTCCTGACGCCGTTTGTTGTTGTGCTGTATGGCGCTTTAGGGTCGATTATGACATAACCTTCCTCATAATAGGTGATGAAGTTGGTCTTTGTTTTTTCTGCAAACAGGTATGAACCTGCCGTCCATTTCAAGTTCCCGTCATTTGCAGGCGAAGAAAATCGAAACTCCTGTGTAAGCTGTCGCGATTTGGTAGCATTGCTGCCGCTAATTAATTTATCTGCTGTAAAATCGAAATCAAATCGTCCAGGAAACCACACATGAAAATCAATACCGGATGAAACAGATGTGAAATTGAAATGTGTACCGAAATAATTAACGGTTGCCGATACATTTGTATTGCTTCTTCGTTCTGTATTGTCCCAATTACCAAAAGCCCGATAGCCATTGTTAAGCACATCATCATAACTGCTAGACCACGGATACGCACCCTTATCATTATCGTTTTCTGTTTTAGCATTTAATATAACCTGCCATTTATCGCTAATCAGATATTTCAGGTTTCCATCAATATTAAAATCTTTTCGGCCATCGAAATTGTCTGTATTCAAGGTCGGATTGCTATAAATACTACCTCTTTTGTTGAACTGAGCGGCAATATTAAAGAATAGTATATCCTTAACAATAGGGGTATTAAATCCAATGCTGTATCGCTGCTGATCATAATTCCCGAAATCAAGCGTCGCAAAACCACTTGTTGTATTGGTGGGTTTTTTAGTAATAATATTTACTACACCGCTAAAGGCGTTTCTGCCATATAGTGTGCCCTGAGGACCACGCAAAATTTCAATGCGGTCGATATTATTAAAATTAATTGGTGTAGAATAAAAATCAAACTGGTATACGCCATCGACGTAAGTAGCAACCGACTGCTCATTGGTAAATCCCATTGTTCCACGGATATTAAAAAAGTTTGAGCCAGAACTATTACCATGCTCACTAACAAAAAGGCTAGGAGCGATAGCAGTTAAATCAGCAATGTTCCACGCTCTGTAATCATTCAATTTCTTTCCGCTTAACGATGAGATGGCAACCGGAGTTTGTTGCAATCTTTCTTCCCTTTTTTCAGAGGTTATAACTACTTCATCCAATTGTCTTGATTGCTTGGTCAAAATAAAATCAATAGCAGTTGAATGATCTTTTTCAATTTGTACTTTTTTAGTTTGGGTAGCATAGCCAACAAAAGAAACGGCAATAGTGTAAATGCCATCAGGCAATGATAAAGCAAAATTCCCGTCTCTATCGGTCATTGTTGCCTTTGAACTATTTAACACAGAAATATTGGCAAAAGCCAATGGAATACCTGTTTGGGACCTGATTGTCCCCTGTAGGTTTTGTGCAAAACTATATGTTGCCCAAAAACTTAATGTAATGATTATGAAATATTTTAAATGCATTGAATTAGATTTTTAGAATAATTGAATTAAGATGTTACCCTGATGCATGTCAAGGTGAGCAACGCTATATTTTTAAAGCGATACTTATCTTACATCTCAAAACAATTCTTGATTGGTAAAAAATATGCACATGAAAGTATTTTCAAATGACTCAGCCAAATGAGAATAAGCGCAAATCGATTGCAAAGAAATCTAAAAAGTATTGATAGGAGGATGGAAAAATGACCAGCTGTTTGGATTACAATAAAGATTATTGTAAAAAGAGTTTAATGTTGAACGTATATTATTTTCGACAATAAGATAATCGTAACTTGTAAGATCAGCAAAAAACAAATCTATTATTTCAAAAACAGGAGCATCCTTTTTATCAGATGAGACAGGTTTTTCTGCCTCAGAAGATGCAGCCAATTGGCTCATGAGGTAGCATTTCCCATCACATCCCATTACAGGTTTTTCTTTATTGACGCAAAGTACGGTGCGTATATAATTATAATTGAGGATATAATCAAAAACTGGAATGACAGGTTTAAGAAGTATAGTCAAGCATATTATGAATACGAAATTTTTCACAGCGCAAATTTAGCTAATAGAAACTAATAAATTCAGGAAATAGCAATCTTTTGCATTTAAGTTTTCAATGGTTTTAAAAAACATTTTCATTTCTTTTTTTCGATAAGTAATACAAAAAAACTGCCGAAGGCAGTTTATGTATTATTTATGCATTTGCTTCTAATAATGAAAATCCATCAGCAAATTTGGTGCGAAGATTTTGCATGTCTTCACTAACTTTCTTATCGAGAACTTTAGCATAATGTTGAGTGGTTTGGATATTTTTATGTCCAAGCATCTTACTCACACTTTCAATGGAAACACCGTTCGTGAGTGTTACTGATGTCGCGAAAGTATGTCGTGCCATGTGAAAAGTAATCTCTTTTGTGATTTGGCACAAATCACCAATTTCTTTCAGATAACCGTTCATCTTTTGATTGCTAAGAACAGGTAAAATTCTATCTTCATTTAGACACTTAGGATGTGCGGAATATTTTTTAATCAATTCTTCGGGAATCGGCAACAAGGGTATTTTAGACTTTGTATCCGTTTTTTGACGATTTTTAAATATCCATTTTTGTCCGTCTATGCCAATTCCTATATGATCTCGGTTAAGTCCTTTTACATCAACGTAAGCAAGGCCAGTAAAGCAACAGAAAATAAAAATATCGCGAACAAGTTCCAATCTTGGTGTACGGAATTTCTTTGAGTAGATATCTTTGATTTCTTCTTCGGTCAAAAATTCGGTTTCAACTTCTTTCATTTTTCCATCGTACTTAACAAATGGGTCTTTCTCAAGCCAGTCGTTATTGAGACAAATTTTGATGATTTTCCTAAAGTTTCGGACATACTTAACAGCAGTGTTGTTGTTACAATTCTTTTCACTTCTTAAATAAAAATCAAACTCGGTAATCATTGCAAAATCGATTTTAGAAATGGCAATATCCTTAATATCGTATTTCCAAATTAGGAATTCTTCAAGATGTTTTAGGGAAATTTTGAAACGCTCAAGTGTTCCCGGTGCGTATCCATTTCCAAGCAGCCCTTTGATCTTATCATTATGCGCCTGGTAAATTGGAATAAGCATTCTGTCGCGATCTGTTTGGCCAAAGAGGTGCTTCCTAAAGTTGTCAATATTTACAGCCTCTCTTTTATGCGTTAACATGATCTCGATGTTTGTGACGTGTGCTTTCATCGAATCGAGATAGCTATTTATTGAACGGGCATCTTCGGAGTTGCCTTTCATTTTCGACAAGTCTTCGGACCATTTGGATTTTTCAATAAATTTTTTAGAACTGAATTCTACACGTTCGCCATCGACGGTAAGGCGGACATAAAGAGGTAATAGTCCTGTGGCAACAGCTTTTTTACTTCTTAAGTAAAAATGCAAAGTGATTTTTTCTTTCATGGTGGTAACCTTTTAATTATTATTCAATTTATCTTTCTGAGTAATAACAAACAAGATGTACAAATTTTGAACAGGTGAGTGAACAGGTTGTTAGTACGGCTGTCTGCAAGGTCTTAGAAAATTTAGCGATGCCCTTTGGAACGGTTTTTAAAAGGGCATCGCATTTGTTTCGTAAGATTTAAGATTGAATGAATAATTTGCTACTTGCACAAAAGCAAAAACCCCACAAATCGTAAGATTTGTGGGGTTTTGAAACTAATTGTATTTAAACTTGTGGGCGATGAGGGATTCGAACCCCCGACCCTCTGGGTGTAAACCAGATGCTCTGAACCAACTGAGCTAATCGCCCGTATAGGAGTGCAAATATACGTTTAGAATCGATACCTGCAAGCAAATCGGCAATAAAAATTATATTTTTTTAATGTCTTTCAGGATGGCCTTTTCAGGATAATTGATGACTTCAAGGATAATCGGTTGGTTTTTAGTGGTTTTTCCTTCGATTGTATACAATTTTCCACCTTGAAAAACTTTATTGCTTCGGTCAAAATCCACGTCACCATATTGCAGTGTGTTCTTTATATCGATTGTATCGACCCATTTTTGGGCCAGGGTCACAGATGCTTCTTTAGAATATTGGAATGGTTTGGTGCGAAGGTCGTTTAAAACACGGGCATTTGGAAAGTAATTGCAACGCGTGTCTTTTCCACTAAAAATTAGCGTCACAAAAAAAATGCCTATGATAAAACCAAACATATAATAGGCAAAGCGGAATTTAAAAGTCATGGATTATTTTTTGGGCAAAGGTAAATCAAACTGCTGTTAAAACACAATTAAATTGATGTCGCTTGCCGGAAGGTCAAACCAGTCGGCAATCGCCCTGTTGGTCAGGATACCATGGTATAAATACACACCGTTTTTGAGGCCTTTGTTGCATCTGATCGAACTTTCAATACCGCCGTCTTCAGCAATTTGAAGCAGGTATGGCGTGATGATATTGCTAATTGAAAGCGAAGCGGTTTTAGAATATCGAGACGGAATATTCGGGACACAATAATGAATGACATTGTGCTTGATGAACGTGGGCTTTTCATGCGTAGTCACTTCCGAAGTTTCAAAGCAGCCGCCGGTATCAATGCTCACATCGACGATTACAGCGCCTTTTTTCATGTGTTCAACCATGGTTTCGGTCACGACAACGGGGCAACGGTCTTTTCCGCGCATGGCGCCAATTGCAGCGTCGCAGCGCCTTAAAGCTTTCAGCAATGATTTCGGCTGAATGGTAGAAGTAAAAATGCGTTGGTTCAGATTATTCTGCAAACGCCTTAATTTCGTAATCGAATTGTCGAACACTTTGACATTAGCGCCAAGTCCGAGTGCTGTTTTTGCAGCGAATTCACCAACAGTTCCAGCACCTAAAATAACCACATCGGTTGGAGGAACTCCGGTAATATTTCCGAATAATAATCCTTTTCCGAATTGGTTGTTGATCATCAGTTCAGCAGCTACAAGAATTGAAGCAGTTCCCGCAATTTCACTCAATGATTTTACGGCAGGATAGGAGCCATCTTCATCTTTAATATATTCAAAGGCAAGTGCGGTAATTTTCTTTTTGGTCAGCGCTTCAAAATATTCTTTTTTCCTGGTTTTAAGCTGGATCGCCGAAATAATGATTGTTTGCGGATTCACCATTTCCATTTCATCCATTGTAACGGGTTCGACTTTTAAAATCATCGGGCAACCGAAAACTTTCTTCGTATCGGCAGTGATTTCTGCGCCGGCATCGCTGTATTCTTTATCGGAATAACTCGAACTTTGTCCGGCTCCTGATTCAATCATCACGCGATGTCCATGAGAAACGAGCGAATTCACCGCGTCAGGCGTCAGGCAGATCCGCCGTTCCTGATAGCTTGTTTCCTTGGGAATCCCGATGAAAAGTTCGCTTTTTTGCCTTGCAATTTCTAACTTTTCTTCCTGCGGAATCAGTTGCTGTTTGGTAAACGGTGTGAGTGACATTTTTGTGTTGTGAAAATTATCGGTTAAAGTTATGAAAAAGCTTTAAAGTACCAAAGTTAAATGCTTTAGTGCGATTATTTAAAATGAATCCGCTTTGCGATATTGAAAAAGAAAACCATCAAAATCAAACAATACAGTTTCATCTTGATGGTTTTAAAAATTAATATATTTTATCTGAAAGTCAGCTGGCGTTTTCCATTCGGCAATACTTTAATGAATACAGATGAATGTTCTTCCGGAATCAGGTTCGGGATTTTTTCTGCCCATTCAATAAAACACCAATTCCCGGAATATAAATATTCGTCCATGCCCATGTCATAAGCTTCATTTTCCGATTTCAATCGGTATACATCGAAATGATAAACTATTTCATTATCAGCTGTTTTGTATTCATTAACTAAAGAAAAGGTCGGACTTCCGGTCGTATCATTTACGCCGAGTTTTTTGGCCAATGATTTGATGAAAGTCGTTTTTCCGGCGCCCATTTCCCCATTAAAAAGAATGACTTTCTGCGGATTTTGTTCGATCAATTTTGAAGCAGCCGCGCCGATTTCATCCAATGAAAATTGTATTTCCATTACAAATTATGAATTAGATTTCTGATTATTTTGGATTAAAAACCAAAAACGGAATGATCATTTCTTCGAGCGAAATTCCGCCGTGCTGGTACGAATTCCGGTAATAACTCACATAATGGTTGTAGTTATTGACATACGCCAGGAAGTAATCGTTCTTCGCAAAAATGTACGAACTGCTCATATTGATCGAAGGCAACCCAATGGCTTTCGGATCTCTTACTGCATACACATCTTTATCTTCATAAGTTAAGCTTCGGCCAGTTTTATATCTTAAATTCAGGCTTGTATTCTTGTCTCCGATAACTTTTGACGGATTTTTGACGTTGATCGTTCCATGATCTGTTGTTAAAATCAACTTGAAATTCATTTTTTGCGCCTGCTGGATAATTTCGAGAAGCGGTGAATTTTTAAACCAGCTCGCGGTTAATGAGCGATACGCTTTGTCATCTGCGGCGAGTTCTTTGACCACGTCCATTTCGGTTTTCGCGTGTGAAAGCATGTCGACGAAATTATAAACGACAGTTACAAGATCATTGTCTTTCAAACCTTTGAAGCTTTCAGCGAGTTTTTTTCCACTTGCAAGGTTTGTGATCTTGAAATAATCTTCTTTGATATTGAGTCCGAGGCGTTTGAGTTGTGCCGATAAAAATTCGGCTTCATATAGGTTTTTTCCGCCATCCTCGACATCATTTTTCCAATACTGCGGAAATTGTTTTTCCATTTCCAAAGGTGTCAATCCTGAGAAGATCGCATTTCTTGCGTATTGTGTTGCCGTTGGCAAAATCGCATAATACGGCACTTCTTTTTCAAGTTTGTAATGATTTGAAACTGTTGCTTCAAACGCTTTCCACTGGTCGTAACGCAAATTGTCGATGACAACAAAAAGAACAGGACGCTCTTTCTTTTTAAGTTCCGGAACAACGAGTTCGCGGAATAAATTGTGGGACAAAACCGGTTTTTCGGCTTTAGGGACAAACCAGTCTTCGTAGTTTCTTTCAATGAATTTCCCAAATTGAGAATTGGCTTCAACCTTTTGGGATTCAAGGATTTCAATCATGCTTTGGTCTTCGATGTTTTCAAGTTCGAGTTCCCAGAAAATGAGTTTTTTGTAGATTTCGATCCATTCTTCAAAGGAATTCACCATCGCCATTTCCATAGCAATTTTGCGAAATTCCTTTTGGTAATCCAAAGTGGTTTTTTCAGAAATCAATCGGGAATGATCTAAGTTTTTCTTTAAGCTCAATAAGATTTGGTTCGGATTTACAGGTTTGATAAGATAATCGGCAATTTTAGAACCGATCGCTTCTTCCATAATGTATTCTTCCTCACTTTTGGTGATCATCACAACCGGAGTGGCCGATTTAATTTCCTTGATTTCAGACAAAGTTTCAAGGCCGCTCATTCCGGGCATATTTTCATCCAGGAAAACGATGTCAAAATTGTTTTCACCAAATACATCAACAGCATCGCGGCCGTTGTTGCAGGTGGTGACTTCGTAGTTCTTTTTTTCGAGGAAAAGGATGTGCGGTTTTAATAAATCGATTTCATCATCGACCCATAAAATTTTGATTTTGTCCATATATTGTTAATGTTATCTTGCGTTGTTTAGCCGCAGCAATTTAACATTTATTTGAACGGTTTGTTCTTAAATTTATTGTAAAGTTAAAATGTTTTACAATTGGTTTTGAACTTATTTGTGCCTTCCGGTTTTGCTGTTTTCGGCATCCCAGTCGGCTGTGCTGTTGTTTTGGTCGCGGTCATCCGTATCGTTGATGTCATTCATGTAACCGGCAGTGTCGCGACCTTCTGCATCTTCATCCGCATTGTCATCTTCGCTGATCGGCTCTTTTGAAGATTCTTTATTTTCCTGTATTTTTACCGTGCCTTTGTCAATTTGGGAAATGCTGGTTTCGATATGTTCATCACCGGGAAATTGCCCTTGATAACGGCCGAGTCCGCTTTCTTTGATTTCAGCAGTTGTTTGTGATTTTAATTCTTTTGCAGGCTCGGTTTTACCAATTTCTTTCGGATTGATATCGCTCGGCTGATCTTCTTTTATAGTGTTTTTCGTGTCCATGATTTTATATTTTTAGTTGTCTGATAAATTTACGCCTACCAATAAAAAATTGCCTTATGCCATTCGATTAAATCATTGCACGATTTGATCATTTGCTTCATGTTTGACTGGCTTTGGCGGCAAAACGCCATTTGTTTTTTCGAGTTCGTGCTGTTCGATATAAACGGCGTAATCTGCTGGTTCGATTTTGGATCCGATGTATTCGGCGTACACTTTCGTGAATTCGGCTCCGAAGTATAAAATTGCAGCCGTATAATACACCCAGACTAATATAATAATCAGCGATCCTGCTGCGCCATAAGCCGATCCGGTACTGCTGGTTTCAATGTAAATCCCAATCAAATAACGTCCGAGCATAAACAAACAAGCAGTGAAAAACGCACCTATTCTAACATCTTTCCATGCAATTTTGGCATCCGGAAGCACTTTAAAGATCACACCGAATAGTATCGTAATGACACCAAAGCTAATCACAATGTTGATCACGTAAAACACAAACACTGTAATTTCGGGAAAGTACATTTTAATTAATCCGCTTAAAGCGACCAAAGCACCGTTTACTATTAAAGAAACGATCAATAAAAATCCCAGTCCGACAATTAAAGATGAAGACAACAATCTGTCTTTCAATAATTTTACCCAGCCTCGTTTTGGTTTGGCTTTCACTTTCCAGATCAGGTTAATGGAATCCTGGATTTCCCCAAAAACGCTAGTCGCACCAATGATCAAAGTTACAGATCCGATAATGACGGCCATATTGGTTTTTCCCGAAAGCTCCATGTGTTTGATAATATCCTGAATTTGTAAAGCCGCTTCATTCCCGACCAATCCGTTGATTTCGCTAAAAACATGTCCCTGAATCGCATCTCTTCCAAGAAACAACCCGGCAAGCGAAATCATCAACAGCAATAAAGGAGCAAGTGAAAAAATGGTGTAATAGGACAGGGCGGCACTGAGTTTTAGCGCACGGTCTTCTATAAAACTATTGAACGTTTTCTTTAAAATGCCCAGCGCATCTTTGGCTTTTTGTTTTGTAAACGGATTTTTCATAGGGTTAGATTGTAAATGAATTTACAAAAAAACACCGAATATTTCATTGCGATTTATCCGGTGCTCTTCAAGTGGAAGTTTGTGCTTTATTCAGCAATTTTATTTTGGCCTGTTTCCAGATAGATTTTCAGGTTTTCGATATCGTTTTTAACCATTTTTTCGAATAATGGATTCAGCAGTTTAGCAGCTGTTTCTCCTGCTACGCCAAGCGGAGCATGGTAGGAAATGGTAACATCAAGTTCGGTTGAATTTCCTAAATCCTTGAAGTATACTTTTCCCGCATTGTCAACTGTAGAATCCGGAAGCGAATGCCAGCTTAGCAGTTTGTCTTTTTCGTCCATTAAAATCTGTGCTTTCCATGAAATGCTTCCAATTCCGGCCGGGCCTTTTGCTTTCCATTCGGATGTCACTTTATCAGTTTCGTTCACGCTTTCAATATGACTCATGAATTTTGGAAGGTTTTCGAGATTTCTCCAGAACGAATACACTTCTGAAACCGGTTTGTCAATCTTAATTTGTGTACGTATATTCACGTTCGAGCTTTTCAGCTTTCCGTGACTTCCTGCTACATCATAAACAGGACAGTATCCACTAATTCCACGTGCCAGCAATGTACTTGCCGCCAATGTTCCGGCAATGCTTTTGTTTTTTCCAGACAATGATTTGTATAAAATGAATGTTCCGGCAGCAACCATGAAAATCCGCTCTAGCGTGCTCACATTTTCTTCCAATCCCGGAATAAAACTGTGGTTTTCAGGCGCGCTGCTAAGAGAAAGTCGCTCTGATTCCTGTTGTGAATAATAGCCGCCGTAACGGTTTGGATCGGTTCCTGAAGAATCTATTTTGGAGTGAATCTTTTTCGCTAAAACTTCTCCGGCTGTTGGATGTGTCGTACTCATATCGCTTTAATTTTGTGTGTTGTTTCCAAGTTATAATACAAATATACTTTCTGGAACAACCAATCCATTTACAGGATATTTTGATTTTGTTGCATGATTAGCCAAGTAACACTAAAACAATCCTTGCAACATGTTATTTTCAATGCCGATGCGTTGGTAATCAAAGTCGAGTTTGTTTTTCAATAAACTCGCATAAACACTTCTAAAATCAATTTGATGCTTCAGATCGCCATTGTCCAAATCAGTTAAATTTGGATTGTTTCCAATTATTTTTCCAGTATTGTTTCCACCAATGATAAACATCGGAGCTGCCGTTCCGTGATCTGTTCCGCTGCCGTTGTCTTTTACGCGACGCCCAAATTCAGAAAAAATCACTACGGTCACATTTTGCAGAAGATTTGCTGTTTTTAAGTCACAATAAAAACTATAAACGGCATCATTGAGTTCGCCAAGCTTGGTTTTATGGATGGCCAACTGGTTTTGATGTGTGTCAAATCCGCCTTGCGAGGTATAATAAACCTTAGAATTCAGGCTTCCTTTGATTAATTTTGCAATCCATTCGAGGTTGTTGGCCAATCCCGATTTTGGATAATTGATGTTTTTTGGAGGCGATTTTGCCAATGCTTTTTGAATAACGTCTGAACCTTCATTAACGGTTTCAGCCAATTTTCTCACAAAATCAAGCTGCGGATTCCCCGAAAGCTGCACATCTTCATTGTCATGCTGATTGATTTTTCGCGCTTTATTCAGATTTTTTAAAGTCATATGATTCGGTTCCTGACCTTTCAGCGCAAGCGTATCGTTTACGTCAACATTAATTCCGCCTGTCGGATTGTGTTCTTTACATTGCAAATCCAAATATCTTCCAAGCCAGCCATCAGACAAATACTGATTCGCACCCGAAGACGTTTGCCAGATTTCCTGGCTCCGAAAATGCGAACGCACCGGTTCAGGATAACCCACGTTTTGGATGACTGATAAATCTCCATTTTGCTGCATTTCGGCAAAACTTGAAAGTGCCGGATGAAATGCCATTCCGTTAAAACGCGAAATCACATCGGATTGCTGCAATGCAATTTTTGGACGCAATTCATAATACCACGGATTGTCAACCGGAGCAAACGTGTTGAGTCCGTCGTTTCCGCCATTCAACTGAATAAACACAACGCATTGTTCTCCAATTGCCAAAGATTGCTGTTTGCCAAAAGCAAAAAGAAAATCGGGCAGGAGCAAAGTGCCGCCTGTAAAGGTTCCGGTTAATGTAAGAAATTGCCTTCTGTTCATTATATTTTTTTCAGGTTAAACCAATTGGAATTCGGGTGTTTGTACCATAAACTGAAACAATTGCAAAACATTATTTGCTGCAATTTCAGGATCTGGACTAAAATCTGGCTTTAGGATTATCTCGAAATCATCCTGTAAATCTGGCGAATCAACCGCCAATAATTGCCGTTTTAAAGATTCAATTATGGCTAAATTGTTGTCTTTATGATTCCAATCTGGAATTGGACGCTGCATATCCGGTACTTTATTTCCGTTTAAAAGGCGTCCGTTGCAAAGCCAACCGGCGACAGTGTTTCGTTGTGTAAGCGTTTGCACGGTAAGCCAATCCCTGCCGCCAGCCCAACCTTTTACATTGTATTGGGTATAAAAGCTCATGCCTTGAAGTGCGATAAAAGTTTGTATCGATGCGGGATTTGGTCTATCAATATTTAAATTGTCAAAAAGTTGTAAGATGTAAACCAGCGGATCTTTAATTTTTGTTCCTGAAATGTTTTCCTTATATTCTTCAGTAAAAATTTTAAACAACAGCGGCTGAATTTCAAAGTCTTTTTTCTTGAAATAATCGCCATAATAGCGAACCATTTTTTCATCCGGAACATCTGTAACAAACCATTTCAGGATTTTTCTAGTCAGGAAATAGGGTGATTCAGGTTGTTCAAAAATAATATCAACGAGTTCGTCTGCTTTAAATTTTCCGGTTTTCCCGAAATAGGAAACCACACTATCATCCTGCAGTTTTAAACGGTATTTTCCGCCTTCTTCAGAAACGCCTAAACCGGCAAGACTTTTGGCTCCGTTTTTTATGTCGTCTTCTGAAAAATTTCCAATTCCGATGGTAAAGAGTTCGAGCAATTCCCGACTTAAATTTTCATTTAAACTGCCTTTCTTATTATTCGTGGCATCGAGGTAAAATAGGACGGCGTTTGTTTTAAGCATCATTTTAGTCAATTCCCGAAAATTCCCGAAAGCATTTTGGCGCAGGATGTTGTTGTGCTCAAAAAGCCAGTAAGGCAGTTGTACTTTCTGTGAACTCGCTACAAAATGATTGTGCCAAAAAACAGTCATTTTTTCTCGCAGTGGCCGGTTTGATTGCATGATCCTTTCAATCCACCAATTTTTGAAATCGGTTAAATCTTGTTTTTGTTGCTTTTTGTAAGCAGCGAATACATCTTCTCCGGCAGCCTTTGCATTGTTGTTTTTTATTTTTTTTTCAAGTAATGATTTTGGGGTTTCGGCTAAAAAATCGGGAAGTGACACAACTGTTTCTGGCGCAAAAGATTCCTTTAAGAAAGCTTTGAGTCCTTTTCTTTTGATCGCATCAGCCTGAGCAGCACTATATCCGAGCCTTAAAGACCAAAGCTTTTCTTTATCCATGTTGCACTTTTTATTTTTAAGCGTTCAAATGCCTAACAAGTTTAACCAACGCCTGCAAGTCATCTTTTATTGTCGGTAATGTACGCATTGCCTGAATTTAACTTAAACGTTATCGTAGAGTTTATGAAAAAATTAAGTAATGAGTTTGCAGCGAATCCGCCAAGCATTTAGTAACTTTGAGACACTGTAACAAAAAGCCTGTTTTTCAATCACACATTCAGGCAATAAACATCCAACTTATGGCGCAACATGCCTTTACTTCAACTGACGAACTCTGTGTAAATACCATCCGTTTTTTATCGATTGATATGGTTCAAAAGGCCAACTCCGGGCATCCTGGACTGCCGTTAGGCGCTTCGCCAATGGCGTATGTGCTTTGGGACCGTTTTTTGAGATTCAACCCAAAAGACCCGCATTGGCCAAACCGCGACCGTTTTATTTTATCGGCCGGGCACGGATCGGCGATGCTTTACAGCCTTTTAAATGTGTACGGATACGATCTTCCGCTCGACGAATTAAAACGCTTCCGCCAATTGGGCTCTAAAACGCCCGGACATCCCGAATCGACGTTGGTTCCCGGAATTGAAGTCACCACTGGACCGCTCGGACAGGGTTTTGCTAACGGAATCGGAACCGCAATCGCAGAAGCTTTTTTAGCTGAAAAGTACAATAAAGACGGACAAAAAGTAATCGATCATTATACATATTCGATCGTCAGCGACGGCGATTTAATGGAAGGAATCGCTTCCGAAGCCGCTTCACTCGCCGCCCATCTAAAACTCGGCAAAATCATTTACTTATACGACGATAATAAAATTTCCCTTGACGGACCAACAAGCCTTGCCTTTACAGAAGATGTACCGGCGAGGTTTGCTGCTTATGACTGGCACACGATCACCGTTCACGACGGAAATAATTTGCAGGAAATTGAAGCCGCAATCCTCGAAGCACAAAAAGTAACCGACAAGCCTTCGCTGATTTCTGTTAAAACCATCATTGGTTTCGGAAGTCCGATGGAAGGCACAAACAAAGTGCATGGAAGTCCGCTTGGCGAAGAAAACCTCAAAAAAACCAAAGCCTTTTTCGGTTGGGATCCTGAGCAAAGCTTCGTGATTCCTGAAGAAGCCAAAGCACATTTCCAAAATGCCGGAAAACGTGGTGCCGAATTGCAGCAGCAATGGCAAGAAAATTTCAACGCTTTCGCAGATAAAAATCAGGCCGAAGCCAAATTATTCGAAACCAGCTTTAAAGGTGAATTGCCGGAAAACTGGGATGTCGAATTTCCTGTATTTCCATTGGATGAGCCGCTTGCGACCAGACAGGCTTCTGGAAAAACACTCGACGCAATCAAAAAAACCATTCCGTGGGTCATTGGCGGTTCAGCCGATCTGGCAAGTTCGAATGACACGCCCGGAAAAGGCGAAGACAGTTTCCAGCCCGGACATTATGGAAATTCAAACATCTGGTTCGGTGTGCGTGAACATGCGATGGGCGGAATGCTGAATGGATTGGCGGCACATGGCGGTATCCGGACTTATGGCGGAACTTTCCTGACTTTTTCAGATTACATGCGCGGATCGATCAGGCTTGCCGCTTTAACCGAAGCACCTGTCACTTATATTTTTACGCACGACAGCATCGGGCTTGGGGAAGATGGCCCAACGCACCAGCCGGTAGAACATGTAACCGCATTGCGCACCATTCCGAATTTAACCGTTATTCGTCCTGCTGATGCTTATGAAACTTCTGAAGCGTGGCGAATTGCGTTGAAAAGAGACAAAGGTCCGGTTGCCTTAATTCTGTCAAGACAGAAACTACCAATCATCGATCAGCAAAAATTTGCCCAGGCATCAAATGTTTCTAAGGGCGCTTACATTTTAAAAGATTCAGAAAAAACCCCACAACTGATATTGATCGCGACAGGATCGGAAGTGCATTTAATCCTCGACGCCCAGAAAAAACTCGAAGCTGAAGGAATTGCGACTCGCGTTGTAAGCATGCCGTCATTCGAATTGTTCGAAAAGCAATCAAAGGAATATAAAGACAGCGTTTTCCCTCCAAAAAACCACAACCGATTGGCTGTTGAAGCCGGAATCACGCAAGCCTGGTATAAATATGTTACCGCTGAAGGCGATGTGATCGGAATTGACCGTTTTGGGGAATCCGGGCCGGGCGAAGAAGTTCTCGAACATTTCGGATTTACCGTAGATAATGTTTACAACAGGGCCAAAGCGTTGCTAAACAAACCATCATGAAAATAGGAATCGCTGCCGATCACGCCGGATTTGAACAAAAAAACCAATTGCTCGTGCAGTTAAAATCCGCAGGTTACGAAGTAGAAGATTTTGGCGCGTTTGCTTATGATGCCAACGACGATTATCCTGATATCGTAGTCCCATTGGCCAAAGCCATTGCAAAAGGGGAAGTCCACAAAGGCATTGCCGTCTGCGGAAGCGGCGTGGGTGTTTCGGTCGCAGCCAATAAAATTAAGGGCGTTCGTGCCGCGTTAATTACCGAAACTTATTCGGCGCACCAAGGTGTAGAACACGACGACATGAATTTACTTTGCATTGGCGGACGTGTTTTAGGACAAGCCTTAATCTGGGAAATCGCAGAAACATTTGCAAAAGCGAAATATGACGGTGGTGAGCGCTTTCAAAGGCGTCTTGATAAAGTCATCGCCATCGAAAACAACAATCAATAAATCCACAATAACACTAACCAACAACAACAGATGAACGAATATGATTTTGGCACAGTAGGGCTGGGCGTCATGGGAAGCAATATTTTGCTGAACGTTGCCGACCACGGTTTCTCGGCCGCCGGACTTGACCTGAGCCCGGAAAAAGCCGCAGCATTTCAAAGTGCCGCTAAAGATGGACAAAAAGTTTTCGGAACCATAAATGCAGAAGATTTTGCAAAATCCTTAAAAACACCAAGAGCGATCATGCTTTTGGTTCCGGCCGGAATTCCGGTAGATTCAGCAATTAAAAGTTTGCTTCCCTATCTTGAAAAAGGCGACATTGTCATCGATGGCGGAAATTCTTATTTTCCTGATACCAACCGCAGGTTTCAAGAGCTTAAGGAACAAGGAATCCATTTCTTCGGAATGGGAATTTCAGGTGGCGAAAGCGGTGCGCGTTTCGGTCCGAGTATGATGCCGGGCGGCGACAAACAGGCTTATGAACGGTTGCGACCGATTTTTGAAGCGATTGCTGCGAAAGTCAACGGCGAACCTTGCGTGGCTTATCTCGGAAACGGATCGGCAGGGAATTATGTCAAAATGGTGCACAACGGAATTGAATATGCGATCATGCAATTGATTTCTGAAGTGTACGATTTATTAAAGCGCGGACTCGGACATTCGGATGCCAACATTCAACAGCTTTTTGCAGATTGGAATAAAGGTGAATTGCAATCTTTTCTTATTCAGATTACTGCAGATATTTTACAGAAAGAAGATCCGGAATCCGGAAAATTAATCGTAAACACGATTTCCGATTGGGCGCGTTCCAAAGGCACCGGAAAGTGGACTTCTCAAAACGCGATGGATTTGCAGGCTCCGATTCCGTCAATCGATGCAGCGGTGAGCATGAGAAACATGTCGGCACATAAAGAAGAACGCATCGAAGCGGCAAAATTATTAAACGGCGTTTCCACAAATACTGAAAATGTAGGAGATGCAATCCTTTCGCAACTGAAAGATGCCTATTATTTTGCGATGATCAACATCTATGCACAAGGTCTGGCACAGATCACCATCGCTTCAAAAGAATACCAATATAATATTCACCTTGAAGAGGTTACAAAAATATGGCGTGGTGGTTGTATCATTCGTGCGGCCTGTCTGGAAGATTTCCGTGAAGCATATTCAAGAACTCCGGAATTGGTCAATATCTTATTGGATGAAAAGATTGGAAGATCGGTGGAAAGCAAACATCAGGATGCCGCAGCAGTGGTAAAAGTAGCATTGGACAAACACATACCGGTTTCAGTTTTAATGTCTTCAATCGCTTATTTTGACAGTTACCGAAGCGCTATTTTGCCAACCAATTTAATTCAGGCGCAGCGCGATTATTTCGGGGCGCACCAATACGAAAGAACCGATCGCGAAGGCTTGTTCCATACCATTTGGGAAGCTGACAAACCTTGATAATATACAAATGAAATCAAACAAACAACACACTGACCCCACAATAATCGTCATTTTTGGCGGAACCGGCGACCTCGCCAAACGCAAACTCATTCCGGCTTTTTACAATTTATATTTGGATGGCTGGATGCCTGAAAAATTTGCTTTGATCGGTCTCGGACGCACCAAACTGCACGATGATGACTTCAGCCAGCATCTTTTTGAAGGATTGACCGATTTTTCAAGGAACGGAAAACCTGAAGCAGAACAATGGGATACATTCAAACAATCGGTTACTTATTTTACATCTGACATCAACGAACCGGAATCCTATAAAGGACTTGCCGCCAAAATGGATGCGATCGATGCCAAATGGGGAATTCGTGCCAACAGATTGTTTTATTTATCGGTCTCGCCCGAATTCATAGAAACCGTAACGGTTAACATCAAAAAAGCAAAGCTTGCGAATCACCCGAATACGGATCGGATCATCATCGAAAAACCTTTCGGTCACAATAAGGAAACGGCAATTGAACTCAACAAACTGCTGGTGAAAACTTTTGAAGAGCAGCAAATTTACCGCATCGACCATTATCTCGGAAAAGAAACTGTTCAGAATATTCTTGCATTTCGTTTTGCGAATACGTTATTCGAGCCACTTTGGAACCGCAATTACATTGATTATGTGCAAATTACGGTGGCTGAGGAAGTTGGCGTGGAAGAACGCGGCGGATATTACGAAGGCGCTGGTGCTTTGCGCGACATGATTCAAAACCACTTGTTGCAGATTCTTTGCATGGTCGCTATGGAACCGCCGGTTTCGTTTGAAGCAGAAGAAATCCGCAATCGAAAAGTCGATGTTTTGCGGGCTTTACGCCGAATCAGGCCTGAAGATGTGCATAAATATGCCGTTCGTGGCCAATACAACGGCGGTTGGGTTCAGGGCAAAAAAGTCGTCGGTTATAGGGAAGAGCCAAAAGTTGATAAACATTCGAATACAGAAACTTTTGCAGCAGTCAAATTCTATTTGGACAATTGGCGCTGGCAGGATGTTCCTTTTTATTTAAGAACAGGGAAACGCATGCAGGAGAAAATCTCTTCGATTACGATCCAATTCCGCCCGGTTCCGCATTCGACTTTTTCAAAAACACAGGAAGACAGCCTGATGGCAAACAGATTGACAATTAACATTCAGCCTTCAATGGACATTAGATTGCGTTTTATGTCTAAAAAGCAAGGGCTGGAAATGAACCTGAACCCGGCGGAAATGATCTTCGATTACGATGAATGCTCGACGCAAACGCCCGAAGCTTACGAAACTTTGCTTCAGGATGCCATGCACGGCGATACAACTTTGTTCATGCGATCGGATCAGGTTGAAGAAGCCTGGGACGTGATCACGCCGATACTCGAAGCCTGGGAATCGCGCGATTCTTTGGATTTTCCAAATTATGCCGCAGGAACCTGGGGACCGGAAAGTGCCGAAGCATTAATCGCAAGGCAGGGCCACGTTTGGTCATTGAATGCGCATACGACTCAAAAAAAATAATATGGTTAAAATATTTAAAGATGCAGATGCTTTGTCATTGGCTGCAGCCGAAATATTTGTTGAGGCTGCAAGAGAAGCCATTGAAGCACGCGGAAAATTTACAGTGGCTTTAACTGGCGGGTCGTCCCCGGCAAAATTATACCGATTGCTTGCAAGTGAGGCGTATAAAAAGCAAATGAACTGGAATAAAGTTTTTGTTTTTTGGGGCGATGAACGCTGGGTTCCAATCTCGGATGAAAAAAGCAATGCCGGTGCGGCGTTTCACGATTTGCTCGATCATGTTCTAATTCCCGGAAATCATATTTTTCCGATGTGGGCAGATGAAACCGAGCCCAAAGTGCGTGCCGAAGCCTATGAAAAACTGCTCCACGAATACCTTGACAACGGAAAATTCGACCTGATCCTTTCCGGAATGGGTGATGACGGACATACGGCTTCTTTATTTCCAGGAACAAAAATACTTCACGAACAAGAGAAATGGGTCGATGCTTATTATCTCGAATCACAAAAAATGTTTAGGATTACATTGACTGCACCACTCATCAACAAAGCACGAAAAAATATTGTTTTGGTTTTTGGAGCCAATAAAGCAAATGCATTGTATGAAGTGATTTCGGGTGAACGGAATTTTGAAAAATACCCTTCACAGCTTTTAAATCCGTCAGAAAATGGCGAACTTCTTTTTTTAACCGATGAAGCGGCGGCACAAAAACTACCTCAAGACATATGAAGAAAACCAGCTTAGCCATCGGTGTCGATATTGGTGGGACAAACACGAAATTTGGCGTCGTTACCAAACGAGGACGCATACTCGATGAAGGTGCGATCAAGACCAGTGAATACGAGACCGTTGAAAGTTTTATCGAAGCTTTGCATGAAAACTTAATGCCGATCATTGAAAAACACCAATCAAGGCAGGAAATTAAAGGTATCGGAATTGGTGCGCCAAACGGGAATTTCTACACCGGATCGATTGAAAATGCACCAAATTTACATTGGAAAGGCATCGTTCCGCTGACCAAACTCATCGAAGATAAATTCAAAATCCCAGCCGTCATCAACAACGATGCAAATGCTGCAGCGATTGGCGAACAGACTTTCGGGGCCGGAAAAGGCATGCAGGATTTCATCATGATCACACTTGGAACCGGAGTGGGTAGCGGCATCGTCGTGAATGGAAAAATCCTATACGGCAATCACGCGCTCGCAGGAGAACTCGGCCATACGATCATTCGCCACAACGGTCGAAAACACTGGTCAACCGGTTTGCGTGGCACGTTGGAATCGTATTGCTCAGCCACCGGAATTGCATTGACAGCAAAAAAAATGCTCAAGAAAGAAGATGCGCCCGAAAGCTTATTAAGCCAATATACATTGAAAGATATCGATTCAAAAGCCGTTTACGATTGTGCGATGAAAGGCGATGAGCTGGCAAAAAACGTGTATGCTTTCACCGGAAAAGTGCTGGGTGAAGCATTGGCTAATTTTACAATGTTCTCTTCTCCGGATGCCATCATTTTATTTGGCGGCGTGACCAAAGCAGGAGATTTGTTATTGAAACCAACCAAAGAATCAATGGAATCACATTTACTCGATACTTTTAAAAACCGCGTCAAGCTGATCTTCAGCGAACTTAAAGAAGCCGATGCTGCCATTTTAGGTGCCAGCGCACTGGTTTGGGAGATCAAAGAAAATCTTTAATATTTAGTTTATTTCAATAAAAAACCCTTTACAAATGTAGAGGGTTTCTCTTTATGTAAAAGAGTTGTGGTATATTTGATACGAGTTGAATTTAAAACACTTGTCAAATGTTCGATCAAAATTCAAAATTCAGAAGCACAGCTGCTGGTCAGGAAACCAGCGTCTGCAGTTTTCGAGGCTTTAACCAATCCCGAAATCACAACCCAGACCTGGGAATGGGAAATGTACAACGTTTCCACAACGATAAAGATCCTCGAGATCATTCTGAACGAAAAAATCAGATTTGAGTGGGGCGAACCCAGAAGAATTGCGACTTTCAGCCTTAAAGATTTAGGTGAAAATCAAACGTATGTTTTGGTTAAAGAAACCGGCTACACGGAATCGGGTGATGCATTATTATCAATTCCGCAACTCAACCGGCGGATTTACGACCGTTTAGATGGAATGAAAGCCTATCTCGAACACGGCTTAAAATTAAACCTCATTGCCGATAAATTTCCATCAGGCAAATAACAATATAAATTTCAGGACATACATTTATGGAAAACAAGCCTTTTCGAATTGGAATTTGCATGGCAGGAGCTGTTTCTGCGGGCGCGTATACCGCTGGAGTAATGGATTTTTTACTCGAAGCACTGGAAAACTGGGAACGCAAAAGAGGCGAGGCGAATGTGCCTTCACACCGCGTACAAATCCCTATAATGGGCGGCGCATCAGCTGGCGGAATGACCGCTTTGCTTGCTGCGAGTACGCTGAATAACCCGATTACGCCTGTAGATGTTCCTGTTCCTAATCAATTGCTTAACGAACATCCTGAAAACAAATTGTACCACAGTTGGGTTGATTTAACAGGAAAAGACATGTTTCCGAAAATGCTCGATACTTCGGATATTTCCTCTGGAAAAGTGATTTCTCTACTCAATTCGCGATTCATTAATGAAGTTGCCGATAAAATGCTTCGCGCCAATGCAGATCAGTGGGAACCAATGCCGAAATATTTCGAATCGCCTGTAAAAGTCTTTGTGACCTTGTCGAATCTGGAAGGCTACAATTACAATGTTGATTTTTTATCGGCCCGAAAAAAAGACAAATACAACATGTCTGTCCACAACGATTACGCTTGTTTTGAAGTCGCCGATGACGGAAAAACGTCATCAAAAGGCTGGATGCCGCTTAATTTCCAAACCGGAGTATCATTGGCTACAGCCAGGGAAGCAGCAATGGCAACAGGTGCTTTTCCTCTTGGGTTGCGTGCCCGGACGATTACGCGTGACGCCTCGCACATCAATGAAATCGGATGGCTTAAAGACGTATTCCATAAAAATCCGTTGCCGCCAGGGCCAAAGAAAAGCCTGCATGTAGACGGCGGAATGATCAACAACGAACCGTTTGAAAAAGTCCGCGACATACTCGACGACATAACGGTGACAAATGATCCTGAAACATTTAAAGAACTTGAAGACCGCGAAACCTTGCTGTTTGAAATGAACAGTCGTTATGCGACTTTCGAAAATACGGTTTTGATGATCGATCCGTTTCCCGGAAAAGAAAGTCCGGCTTTTGATTTTGCAGACGATTTACTGGCTGTCGCCGGAAAAACACTAGGTGCGATGACTGCACAAATGCGGGCAAAACCAGCCGATTACCGATCTGCGATGGAAACCGATGATGCGAGCCAGTTTCTAATTTCGCCATCGCGGTTGTTGACAGATGAAAATGGTGACGTTTTAAAAGAATTGTTCGGGGAAGAAGCGATTGCCTGCGGGACATTAGCAGGATTTGGCGGATTTTTGAGCAAGGAATTCCGCATTCACGATTACTATCTCGGAAGGCACAATTGCGAGGTTTTTTTGCGGGATTATTTTACGATTCCCGAAACGGCTTTACAGCAGAATAAAATCTTCCGTGACGGTTATGCCGGAATAGATAAGAATGCTTATGTGACACTTATTGACGATGTTCGCAGCTACCCGATCATCCCATTATTTACAGAAAGGCCGGCACCATTTACAATCAAGATGCCTGTCTTTTCAAGTGGAACAAATTGGCCGTCAACCACTTCTGAAACGATTGAAAAATTCGAAAAACCAATACGAAACCGCATTCAGAAGATCCTGTTGAATATTGCCGAACTTAGCGGATTTACAAATGCACTTTTGTGGATAGGAGCAAAGGTCATCCTGAACAAAACCCTTGAAGGCAAAGTGATGAATGCGATTAAAAAGTCGTTGACCGACTGGGAATTGCTCGACACGAAAAGAAGATGATTACTTGATTGGGGTTCCGGATGGCATTTTTGTATTGTCGTTTTTGGTATACATATCGCCATCGTGGTTTTCTGCATCAGTGCCGTCGGGAGCGCTCATTCCCGATGCTTTTTTGTCTTTGCTGACTTTACTTTGGGAAGAAGAAGCGGTAGTTGTTGATTGCTTTGAAGTTTCGCTTTGCTGACCTGCGCTTGGTTTGTCGTTTGTGTTTCTTACAGTTGTTGTCGAATTAAAATTGGTATCGATAGCGGTAGTGTCGGTGATTTGTTCTGTTGGTTCCGATGAAACTTCTGTGGTAGTATTTTCACTCTCTTTTTTACAGGAAATGCTTAGGTTTGCGAGCAATATAGAGGCAAGCATTGTTTTTACGATCGTTTTCATAATTTATATTTTTATTTAAAGCAAAGTTCGACAATTCTCCATATCAAATTTTTACACCATTGGAAGTTATTCTTATACGATTGATCCAATTTTAACGAAAACTGTGGTTTTCCCGTAAAAGATGATTTATAAGAAGTATTAATCTTGTTGTATTATTGATGATACAAATATGAGTCAAGATCCGAAATTCCAATTATACAAAAGTTCCATAGACAATCAGTTTTATTTCAGATTGAAAGCAAAAAATGGCGAAATTATTCTTTCTGGCGAAGGTTATACGACCAAACAAAATGCGCAGTTAGGCATTGAGTCCGTAAAAAAGAACGCCTTGATTGATGTCCATTATGAGCTTAAAGACAAGTTGTCAAATTATACTTTCAACCTTAAAGCTGCTAATGGTGAAATTATCGGAAGAAGCGAAAATTACACTACGGCTGCAGCAAGACAAACAGGAATGGCATCTGTAAAAAAAAATGCATCCGATGCAGCGGTTGAAGATCTGGATTAAAAGTTTACTTTAAGAATCGGAAAGTTTTAAATATAACATGGTCTAAAAATAATGTATGGTTTCAAATTTATATAATGTGTAAAAAAACTTGAAATCCAGCCATGAGTAAAGCAAATTGGCGAAGCAATTACACGGACTTGCACAAAAAAATCGTAATGATTCTTGTAATTGGTGGTTAAAAACAAATACATATTATTTTTGGACAAAATAAAATAAAAAAAGCCTCCAATTATTGAAGGCTTTATTTTGAATATTGAAATATCTGGCTTATAATGTCGCCATGTCAATTACAAAACGGTAACGAACATCGCCTTTTGTCATACGGTCATAAGCAGTTTGAATGTCTTTGATATCAATCATTTCAATTTCTGAAACGATATTATTCTCGGCACAGAAATCCAGCATTTCCTGAGTTTCGGCGATTCCGCCAATTCCAGAACCTGCCAGGCTTTTTCTGCCTCCAAGCAAACTGAAAGCGGCAATTTGCGCCGGTTCAGGTGGAACACCAACACAAATCATGGTTCCATCTGTACGCAGTAATGACAAATATAGATTGAAATCGTGCGGTGCGGAAACCGTATCAAGAATGAAATCGAAACTGCCTTTTACGGCATTCAGCTGTTCTTCATCTGAAGTGACTACAAAATGATGTGCGCCCAATTTTTTCGCGTCGGCTTCTTTATTTGGAGATGTACTTAAAATTGTGACATCTGCACCGAAAGCAACACCAAATTTCACTGCCATGTGACCCAATCCGCCAAGCCCGAGCACGGCAAGTTTGTGTCCTTTGCCTACTTTCCAGTGTCTTAGCGGCGAATAAGTCGTAATTCCGGCACAAAGCAACGGCGCAACTGCTGCTAGAGGTAATTTATCTGAAATATGCAGCACGAATTCTTCGCGAACGACAATCGTATTGCTATATCCGCCATACGTTGGGCTTGATCCATCGCGTTCCATGCTGTTGTAAGTTCCCGTATTTCCTTCGAGGCAATATTGTTCCAAATCCTTTTTACAGTTTTCACATTCCTGACAGGAATCAACCATACACCCGGTTCCGGCAAGATCGCCAACTTTAAAATTCTTTACGTGATCGCCAACTTTTATAACGCGGCCCACAATTTCATGTCCCGGAACCATTGGAAAAATTCCCGGGAACCAGTCGTTTTTGATCTGATGCAAATCAGAATGGCAAACGCCGCAATATAAAATATCGAACTGTACATCATGCGGGCCCACTTCACGGCGTGCAAAATCCCATGGAGCCAGATTGGTTTGCGGATCTTGTGCCGCGTATCCTTTTGCTTGTATCATTTTTTAATTGTTAAGTGTTTCCTCAAAGTTACACAGATTTATGATTACTTATATTATTGAACTATTAATTCTCCCAAAGCTTCTTTGCTGAAACCTATGAGTTCTGATGTCCTGTTGTTTTTGATTTTTAACGGCCAGTTCGGATCGGCTAAAATTGGGCGACCAACTGCAACCAAATCGAAATCGCCGCGATCTAATCTTCTGTTCAATTCATCGAGCGAACTTGGCTGGGAACTTTCACCTGCAAAAGCCGCCATAAATTCTCCGGTAAGTCCGACTGAACCAACGGTAATTGTTGCGCTTCCTGTAATTTTTTTCGCCCAGCCGGCAAAATTCAAATCGGAACCTTCAAATTCCGGTTCCCAGAAACGGCGTTGCGAACAATGCAATACATCTGCGCCAGCATCAACAAGAGGCTGCAGCCAGGCTTCCATTTCTTTAACATTATTAGCCAGTTTGTAATCGTAATTTGATGGTTTGAATTGGGATAATCTGATGATAATTGCAAAATCTTCCCCAACTTGCCTGCGGACTTCTTTAATCACATCGGTTGCGAAACGTGTACGCTCCGCCAGGGTTTTTCCGCCATATTCATCGGTGCGTAAATTGGTTTCTTCCCAGAAAAACTGGTCAATTAAATAACCGTGGGCACCATGGATTTCTACAGTATCAAATCCGGCATTTTTCGCATCAAGCGCGGCTTGTCCGAAAGCATAGATCGTATCTTGAATGTCTTTGATTGACATCGTGTTTCCATTGCTAAATCCCGGGCGGTTTAATCCTGACGGACCTTCAAACGGAACTGGCGGCAACCAGCCCGAATGGTGGTTGTCCATAACGCCCATGTGCCAGATTTGCGGGCCCATTTTTCCACCGGCAGCGTGTACGCCATCGACGACACGTTTCCATCCGGCAAGTGAATCTGCACCATAAAAATGCGGGATGTTGGCATCATTCGAAGAAGACGGACGGTTGATCACCGTTCCTTCAGATAAAATCAATCCGGCTTCGCCTTTGGCACGTGCCTTATAATAATCGGCGACAGCGGGTGTTGGAATTCCGTTTGGTGAAAAAGAACGCGTCATTGGCGCCATGACAATACGGTTTTTGAGGTCAAGCGTTTTGAGCTTAAAAGGCGTAAATAAATTATTGGTATTCATTTGTAAAGTATTTAATTAAAGAGAATCAGTGATCAATTGGCTTAAAATCCGGAACGTTTCTTCGTTGCGTTTATAATAGGTCCATTGCCCGACACGTGTCGATTCAACAAAACCGGCGCGTTGCAAAACGGAAAGATATTCTGAAATCGTAGATTGCGTCAGTCCGGCTTTAACTTGCAATTGTCCAACGCAAACGCCATGCGCGTACCCGTATTCTTTTTGCTCGGGAAAATTAGCTTCGGGATCTTTGAGCCATTCCAGCAATTGCAGGCGTGTTTTGTTTGACAGTGCTTTGAAGATTTCAACTTGTTCCATGGCGCAAATTTATATCGGTTTTTCCCGATATGCCGAAATATTATGAATTGTTGTGAAAAAATTATGATCGTTAAGAATAGGAGAGACCAGTTAAGCAAATTTTTATTGATTAAAAATCATATATTTACGGAATAATTGTCGGATTTTTATGTCAAATTATATTACTTATATTTATAAGAAATCCGAATACAAATAAATATTGAACGCGCGAACATGAAAGAATCCCTAGAAATTTCACGTACCGATCTGCAGAAAGTAGCCGATTTCCTTCCGTATCCGTTTATCATTGCAGAAATTATCGGAGGCATCCATCTCAATACCCATTTAAACGAAAAGTTTATCGAGGAAATCAGCTATACGCTTGATGAAATCCCAACAATTGAAGCCTGGTATGAACATGCCTATCCAAATGCCGAATACCGGCAACAGGTCATCAACAACTGGAACATCGAACAAAGAGAAGCGCTGCATGCAGGGAAAGTTTCACTCAAGAAAAAATCCCAGGTCACCCGGAAAGATGGCAGCAAACGCTGGTATGAAATTAAAGCGACCGTGATCGGAAAAGTGCATGTCGTCGCATTTGTAGACCTGAACAATGAAATTACATTGCAGGAAACACTTAAAAACGCAAACGACAATAACGACAGGATGCTGTCTATTTTAGGGCATGATCTTCGCGGCCCGGTGGCCAATTTAATGGGGATTTCCTCAATGGCTGTCAATGCTGACATTACCGATGGTGAATTTACAGAAGTCATACGGCTGATTAATGCACAATCTTCACATGTACTGGAATTGCTGGACAATACGATGCAATGGGCCAAATTAAACTTTAATAGTATCACTATCAATCAATCTGAAATTGCCCTTTATCCTTTAATCGAGTCGGTTATTGCAACGCATCAATCGGCTATTGAAAACAAAAATCTGACAATTACTACAGACACTTCAAAGATGCCTTTGATTGAATCTGATGTGGAAATCCTTACGATTATCATCCGAAACCTAATTTCAAACGCCATTAAATTCACCCCTGAAAATGGCAGTATTTCCATTACAGCTTCTGGAAACCAGATCATAGTCAGCGATACGGGCATCGGAATGTCAGAAAGTAAAATCCAAATGCTACTCAGCCAGCAATATGCTTCGACAAAAGGAACAAATAATGAACCCGGCACAGGCCTCGGATTGCAACTGGTCATTAATCTTGTTGAAAAAATAGGAGGAAAGTTCCTTATCGAAAGTAACGCCTCAGGAAGTAAAATGAAATTGCAATTCTGAAAAACGGCAAATAATTTTACAGACCGCTATATCGATTTCTTCAAATTTTGCGGTTTTAAAGGCCAATTGAGGTTTTTTATACATCACATAATTATTCCGGTAAGCATTTGCGTATATCCGAACATATTCACGCTTTTTGCAAGATATTAATACTTTTTGTTTTGTACATTTGAGTTGCTGACAACTGGACAAACATAAATACCACTCCATTGAAAACTAGAATTCTTTGCTATATTTTAATTTTGGCTGCGCTTTTTTCGTGCCGTCAGAAGAAAGCTGATGCAACGTCGCCAGCAGTTGTAGATGCAAGTCATTTAAGTGAAGTGCAAAATTCAAAAGCAGTTAAAAATGCGCCGGATTTAAAATATTCGATGGAGCAGCTTGACAACACCAAAGGATTGTCGAACAGTTCCGTGAATTGCATTTTCCAGGATTCACAAAACCTGCTCTGGATTGGCACCTGGGACGGCCTCAACCGCTACGACGGCAATAATTTTAAAATTTTCAGGCCCGAGCCTGATCGGCAAAATTCACTAAGCAACCAGGTCATTCTTAAAGTTGGCGAAGACCACAGCGGGCACATCTGGATATTGACTATGCACGGCATTAACCGCTACGATAAAGAATCTGATGCATTCACGAATTATTATTTTTCGAGGGAAAACAAGCCGCCACTGTCTGAATCTGAATTCAATATGACGCTCGATGCATCAAAACAGGTATATTGCGCGGTGAAAGATTGGGGAATCGGATACTTTGACGGAAATACATTCAAATCGATCCCAGGCAAAAATTTCATTAAAAATACGGTGATTAAAATGGAGTTCTCCGAAACCGGGAAACTGCTGCTGCTGTTTGACAATAATGAATTGTATGCCATGACGCTGCAAACATCGAATGGAGAAAAAAGCATCGCCAGATCGGTTTTGGTTTCCGGTCATATCAAGACATTTAATGCGCTTGGAAAAAACATCTGCACGGTATCGACTTCCGGCGAAGCAGCGTTGCATTCGCTTGACGAAAAAAAAGAAGCTGTTTTAATTCAGGAAAATATTGAGAATATTGTAGGGCTGGTTCCTGAAGGGCTTGTATTGTCTGGTAAATCCGGATATTTAACGATTGATCCCGATGGAAAAACCGTTTCTGCACCCTGGTCAAAATACATCAAAAACCAAAAGATCACCGCCTTATTAAAAGGCAACGAAAATATCATTTGGACGGGAACGGATGGCGACGGCATGTTTAAGATGTTCCCGATCAAAAACCCATTCAACCTCATTTCGAAAACACAATTACCGGAACTTGATGGCGGCATTGTACGCACATTTCTCGAAACGGATCATGCTTTTTGGCTCGGGACTAAAGGAAAAGGCCTTTTCAGGCTTCCTGCAGATTTTTATTCTGATCCTGAAAAGTCTTTGGCTTATACCAATTTTAACGAAGGAAATAGTGCGATCAACAATGCCGTATTTGCATTGTGCAAAGGAAAAGACGACCTCATTTTCATTGGTACCGACGGCGCCGGAATTGCAATTTACGACAAACTAAAATCTAAAGTTGTCTCTTGGCGCGAAATCCAGGGCAGTGAAAGTTGTGATTTTTTTAAATCGGTTTATGCGATCTATCAGGATGATGACGGATTGATCTGGCTCGGAACAAACGGTTACGGAATGATTCGCTGTAAAATTTCCAGATTGGCAAATGGATTAAAAATCACCGATATTAGAAGATATAAAGCAGACAGCGCGGCACGCGGCACGCTGAGCAGCAATATCGTATTTTCGATCGTTCCGCGAAATCATAACGAGCTCTGGATTGGAACGCGGCTTGGTGGATTAAACCTTTTCAATAAAAAATCGGGGCAATTTCAAACCTATAAAAATGCGGCAAATAATCCTGAAAGTTTGTCCAATAATGACATTTTGTGCCTGGTTACCGATGCAGACAAGAGGCTTTGGATTGGTACCAGTTTTGGGTTAAATGTGCTCGAATCGATGACGAAAGACGGAAAAGCAACTTTCAAAAGTTATACGGTAAAAGACGGGCTTCCAAACAATACCATCCACGGAATTGTAGCTGATAAAAAATCAAACCTTTGGATCAGCACCAATTTCGGATTGTCCAATTTTGTGGTCAGTCCGGCGAAATTCACTAATTATTCTAGAAATGAAGGGTTGCAGAACAACGAATTCGCAGACGGCGCCTTCTACAATGACACCAAATCGGGCTACGTTTTCATGGGCGGAATTAAAGGATTCAATTATTTTCTTCCGCAAAAAATCAAGGAATCGGCAGTGGTTCCTGATTTGCTGATCGATAAAATCAGCGGCCAAAACCAAGCCGTTCCATACCATCAGGGTTTGGTGATTTCGCCTGATTCCCAAACATTTCCATCGATTGTATTAAAGTACAACCAGAACTTCTTTGACATTCAATTGGCGGCAATTACATACATCAACAGTGAAAAATGCCATTATGCCTATCAGCTTAAAGGGTTTGATAAAAACTGGAACGATATTGACAACCGCAAGATGATCTCTTTTACAAATGTTCCAAGAGGAAATTACTCGCTTTGGCTCAAATGGTCGAATGCAGATGGCGTTTGGAGCAAGCCTGTGCATGCGATCGACATCCGGATCAAACCGGTATTCTGGCAGTCTAATGTGGCGATAATTGTTTACATGATTTTGTTGGCTTTCTTCGGGTTGTTCGTCAGAAGCTATTACCTGAAACGCCAATCCTTGCAGCAAAACATTCTGTTCCGGAAAAATGAAGAAGAACTGCATGAGAACAGGCTGACCTTTTTTACCAACATTGCCCACGAATTCTTAACGCCGCTGACGCTGATTGTCGGACCGGTGCAAAAATTATCTGAAGCGACGAATCTCGGTGAGAAAAACCAGAAATTCATCCACATGATCCACAGGAATTCCTCAAGATTGTTGTTCTTAACGCAGCAGTTGCTTGAATTCAGGAAAGCCGAATACGATTATCTCGAAATCACTGTGAAACAGTTTGATCTGGTAAACCTTGTGGAGCAAATCGCCGAGCTTTTCGATGATTGGGCACTGGATAAAAACATTAGTTATCATGTCGATTTGCCATCTGAATTGCCAGGTTGGTTTGATAAGGACAAATTGGAGAAAATTATCTTCAACCTGATGTCGAATGCGTTTAAATATACGCCGACAGATGGAAAAATCGACCTCATATTCAAAATTGAAAAAGATTCAAAAAGGCTGAACATCACCGTTACAAATACCGGAAAAGGAATTCCGAAACAAAAACTAGACTCGCTGTTTGACCGTTTTTTCCTTTCGGATACAAACCAACCCACAGATACAGAAATGTTCCGGACCGGAATTGGCCTTGCCTACATCAAAAAGCTCGTGACGGTTTTGAGAGGTGAAATTGTCGTGTCGAGCATCCCAAATCAGGAAACGACTTTTACCATACTGATTCCGTGTGACAAAGCCGCATTTGTCGAAAAAGAAATCGACCGGGAAACGTCGCCTATTTTGATTTCGCGGCATCTTAAAAACATCCTTGAAGAAATTGCAGAGAAACCCGATGAAGTCCCGGATAAAATTTCAGCATTGGATCTCGTCGAAAACAACCTCAAAAAGATCCTGATCGTTGAAGATGAAAAAGAAATCCATTTGTTTCTGAATGATCTGCTTGCCAATAAATACAAGATCATGACCGCATACAATGGCGTAGAAGCATTGGGACTGATCGAAAGCGAACTGCCTGACCTGATCATCAGTGACGTCATGATGCCGTTAATGGATGGCGTCGAGCTGTGCAGGAAAATCAAGACTGACATTCGAACCTGCCACATTCCGCTGATCATGCTTACGGCAAAAGATTCGGTGCTGCATCGGATTGAAGGACTTGAAAGCGGTGCCAATTCGTATATCCCGAAACCGTTTTATCCCGATCATTTGCTGGTTCGGATTCAAAAACTCCTCGAAGAAAAAGAACTGATCCTGCAGCATTTTACCCAAGATGCAGTTGTGGGCAATTTATCTGAATTCCCGATCAATAATGAGCAGAAGGATTTTATCAAACTGGTTATTGAACTGATCCGGAAAAATATCGACAATGAAAACCTTCAAAGTGCATTCATTGAAAAAACACTGGGAATCAGCAACTCGCAATTGTATCGCAAAACCAAAGAGATTTTTGGGCTTTCACCAGGTGATCTAATTCGTACGATCCGATTGAAACATGCGGCAGAATTGCTTCGAAAAAACGTTTTGACGGTTTCTGAAGTCTGCTATGAGTCGGGATTTAACAACCGGTCTTACTTCTACAGGGAATTTAAAAAGATGTACAACACCACGCCGAAGAACTACCAACTCCAATACAAGTCGAAACACTTGTCTTTTTCAAATAACTGAAAATCAACTATATCGTTTTAGTGTACACTTTTGAAGAAATAGTGTACACGTTTTTTTACGCGCTGAGATTACATTTATATCCTGATTATTCAGGCAAAAAAATCATTCTCACAATTATTCAAACTAATTTTTAAACAAGATGAAAAAAAAAGTACTCATTATTAACAAAAAAGCATTATTGGTATGAAAAGTAAAATTATTTACAGTCTTGTCCTAATATGGACAATATTATCAGGAAGTGCTTTGAGCGCACAAACATTTAAAGGAAATGTTGCCGATGCAAATGGGCCGCTACCGGGAGTAAATGTTATTGTAAAAGGAACTTCGGTCAATACGACTACCGATTTTGACGGGAATTTTACGATTTCCAGCATGAGCCCAAATGCTACTTTGGTATTTAGTTACATTGGATACATTACAAAAGAAGCGTTAGCAACGTCAAATATGGCTGTCGTATTGGTTGCCGATTCTCAGAAACTGGACGAGGTAATTGTTACTGGTTATGTAGGACAAAAAAGAAATTCAATTTCCGGAGCTGTCAGCCAGGTTAATATGGAAGATTTATCCAAAACCAAAGTTCCCGATGTTACGCAAGCCTTGCAAGGACAAGTTGCCGGTGTTTTTGTAGCAGCCAGTACTGGTGCACCGGGAGATGGCATCCAGCTTCGGATTCGTGGCCAGGGTACCATTGGAAACAATGATGCATTATATGTTGTGGATGGAATTCCAACACGCGACATTTCTTTTCTAAACAGTTCAGATGTTAAAAACATTACGGTATTAAAAGATGCGGCGTCTGCATCGATTTATGGTTCACGCGCAGCAGGTGGAGTGGTCGTAATTACAACAAAACGCGGATCTATCGGTAAATCTTCTATTGATGTAGATGCTTTTACAGGAATTCATTTTGCATTGAACCTTCCAAAAATGCTTAATACCGATCAATATCTTAATGTAAAAGATCAGGCATGGCACAATAGTGCTGGAAATGCTGCAAATGCCGAAAGTCCATACGCATTTGATCGCAGAACAAGTACAGATTTGGCCGATACCGATTGGCAAAAAGAATTATTTACGACAGGCTTATCAAATAACATCCAATTGTCAACTAGCGGCGGTAATGATAAGATGCAGTACTTAGTATCTGGAGGATATTATGGCATTGACGGGATTGTAACCGAAAATAATGACCGTTATAAGCGTGTCAATTTCAGAACAAACCTAAATGCGAATGTAACCGACCGTTTTACAGTAGGAAGCAATGTGCAGCTTAGTTATGTAAAACAGGACAGATTATCTTCAAGCGGAGATGCTCCTGGTGTAATCCGTCACGCATTAATTCGCCCTCCTGTGATTGGTGTTTATAAAGATCCATCGGATCCTACTTATTCTGCAAACGATCCTTACACCGATTTGCCTTTTTACACAGGTCCGGATCAAAATGCAGGTGGATACAGCAGGAATTATGAGTATAGTTCAAATCCGTTAGCAATCGTGCACTTTACAGATGATACAAGAAGTACTTTCCAACTATTTGGAAATGTATTTGCTGAATATGCATTTTTGAAAGACAACAGCCTGAAATTTAAGACCAATCTTGGAGCTGATGTGAAGTATTTACATAATAAAACGTTTGCAGAAAATTATGGTGACGCCAATATTATTAACCCTAGCGACCAATATTATGGTATGGGAAGGAACAACAGGCCAAATAGCTTGAATGAAAACAGGGGCGAAGCGACCACATTTACATGGTCGAACACCTTAAATTATGTAAAAACATTTGGTGATCATAGTGTAAATGCGCTTTTGGGTTCAGAGCTTATCAAAAGTAAATCTTCGGCAATAGGCGGTGCTAGATCAAATTTTGACAATACTTCAGAACCATACCGATTTTTGGACTTTGGTGGCGTAGGTAGCTCAACAACTCCATATCCTTACAGCTCAGGGAGTTTGTCAAGATATAGCCTTTTATCGTTTTTTGCTTCTGGAACATATGGTTACAAAAACAGATATTTTGTTACAGGTACCATTCGTGCTGATGGTTCATCAAGGTTTAGTCCTCTAGAAAAATGGGGATATTTTCCATCTGCATCGGCAAACTGGATCGTTACAAATGAAAACTTTATGTCAAACGTAAGCTGGTTGTCAAATCTTAAATTACGTGCGAGTTGGGGTATAAACGGAAATCAGGAAGTACCTGATGATGCGTTTGAAACTTTTGTAACTACTAATGAATTTGGTACAGAAATCATCCGTTATGCGGGCCCTAAGTTTCAATGGGAAAGTACGAAACAAACCAATTTTGGTATCGATTTAGGCTTGATCAAAAATAAATTATCTTTCTCTGTAGATTACTTTAAAAAGGAAACAACTGATATGCTATTGCAGGTAAAATTACCGGCGGTTTCTGTTGGGCAAATCCAGCCAAGTTATGTCAATACTGGTGAAGTACAAAATGATGGATTTGAGTATTCACTAAATTTCCAAAACAATGATCATGCATTTAAATATGGTGTAACAGCAAATCTGGCCACTTTAAATAATGAAGTGACCAAACTTTATAACAGGGTGAAAAACATTGACAACACCAGTGCCAATACAAGAACAACTGTCGGTCAGCCGATAGATGCTTATTACGGGTATCAATTCATTGGAATTTACCAAAACCAGGCTGAAATTGATTCGTATCTGTATAATGGTGCCAATGGAAGACTACCTGGAGACATGAAATTTAAAGATGTTAATGGTGATGGTCAGATTGATGCGAACGATAAAACATTTATTGGCAACCCGATTCCTAAAATGACTTACGGATTGGCATTTAATGCATCGTATAAAAACTTCGACCTGTCATTTTTGTTTCAAGGAGTAGAAGATGTTGATCGTTATAATGACTTAAAGCAAATCCTGGATTATGATACACGACCTTTCAATTCCACAACAGGTGTTTTAGACAGCTGGCATGGTGAAGGCACAAGTAATACTAGGCCGAGGCTTACATTCAACTCAAACGGAGGACAGGAAATATCAAGTGCTTTTGTTGAAGATGCTTCCTATTTGCGACTTAAAAATATAGAAATCGGATATACCTTTGGGAAATCTTTAGTTGGAATCGCCAACTTGCGTATCTATCTTTCTGGGCAGAATTTAGTAACATGGACTGACTACTCAGGATTAGATCCAGAATCGACTAATCTTAAAGATCAAGGAACCTATCCACAGGCAGCAGCAGTAATATTTGGTGCAAGAATAAAAATTTAAAAAAAAAAATCATGAAAAAGTATTATAAATTAATATTGCTGGCGGGAATTATTTCTGTCGCTGGCTGTGAAAAAGACTTAGACTTAGATCCTGTTGGAGCAGTCACGCTTGAGCAAGCAGGCAATACGCCTACTACTGCTATCATGGAAAACCTCACCAGGGCTTCCTATGATTTGTTGTCGAATAGGTTAAACATTCTAGGAAATTGGGATTGGGGAGGCGGACTTGTATTTCAGCCAGACTACATCATGCAGGATATTGCCTCTGACGATATGGAAAGAAAATGGAACCCTGATGGCGACCAACTTTGGATAGACGAAATTAACAACTTCACTTTTACTTCTTCCAATGGTGGGCCAAATGGATTGTGGCGATATGATTATCAGGCGATTAAAAGGCTTAACACTGCCATTGAGCACTTGCAGAATCCAGATATTGAATCCATCACTGGAATCACAACTACCGGTAAAAACCAATTGATGGGAGAATGTTACTTTTTGAGATCTTATTACTATTTCTCTTTGGTTACAAACTTTGGTGATGTGCCATTAATTGTTCGTCCTGTCAAAAGCTTTGATGAAGCGTTTGAGGTTGCGGTTCGCGCAGATAAATCATTGGTTTGGGCCCAGATAAAAAACGACCTGGTTTTATCCCGCGATTTACTGCCAAATTCTAAATATTCTTCAGACACTGAAAAATGGCGTGCTTCAAGAGGTGCTGCAATCGCTTTGTTGGCAAAATCAGAATTGTATACCCAAAACTGGGCAGCTGTTCCTGCATTAGTAGACCAGTTATCGGCTTTGGGATTCAGTCTGGATGCCAATTATTTTGACAATTTCAGTACAGAATTTACCGACAATGAAGTCATTTTTGCATTTGATCATCAAACCAATGCCACACCAAGAAGAGGAAATGGAATTTGTGCGCCGCTTGGATGGGGATTTTTTGCTCCAAGTACTGATTTCTTAAACGCTTTTGAACCAAATGATCCAAGAAAATCACTGACTGTAAACGTTGCCGACCAAAACGTAAATAAAATGCTAGGCAGCCTCAACGGAGCAAACAAAGGCAATGACGATGCACCAAACAACAAAATCTACATCCGTTATGCCGATGCCTTGCTTTGGAAAGCTGAAGCTTTAAATGAAACTGGTGACTATGCAGGTGCTGTTGCCATCATCAATCAAATCAGAAAAAGAGCAAGAACCTCGCCTGCTGCAGACGGTGTTTTGCCTCCAGCTGGAACATTGCCAGACAGGCCCGCATCTTCTGATAAAGCCATTATTAAAGGCTGGCTTATTTCGGAAAGAAGGGTCGAACTTGGATTTGAAAATCAAAGAATGCTTGATCTAAAAAGATGGGGAATTGCCAAACAGGTCATGAATGCTGCAGGAAAAAATTTCCAGGACAAACACATGTTATATCCTATTCCACAAACTGAAATCGAAACTTCTGCAGGAACACTTACCCAAAATCCAGGGTATTAAAATAAGTTTAAGTTAGTTAAAAAAGGTCGGCTCAGTTTTATTTGAATTAGTTCTGAGTTGGCCTTTTTTTAAATTCTCACACCAGATCGATTATGAAAGACATCGCACAACGCTTTGTAGAAAACCCATTGCTATCTCCCAAAGATATCCCGGCAAGTACCGAAGGCCTGGAAATTACCTGCTTGCTTAATCCCGGCGTATTTCAGTTCAAGGGAAAAACCTGGCTGATTGTACGCGTTGCCGAAAGGCCAAGCCAAAAAGACGACACCATTTCGTTTCCGATCCTTACCGAAACCGGAAGCATCACCATAATTGAAATCCATAAAGACCACGCCGAACTCATCGTTACAGATGCACGCGTGATCAATTACCAAGGCACAGATTACCTCACTACTTTGTCGCATCTGCGTTTGCTTTGCAGCGACGATGGAATCAAATTTTATGAACCTGAAGATTATCCGGCCTTAGTTGGCGAAGGAATTCTCGAAGCATTCGGCATTGAAGATTGCCGCGTGGCACATATAGACGGAAAATATTATCTGACATTCACATCGGTTTCGGATAACGGCGTTGGCGTAGGCCTTCGTACAACAACCGACTGGAAAAATTTTGAAAAACACGGCATGATTCTGCCAGCCCACAATAAAGATTGCGCCATTTTTGAAGAAAAAATCAATGGCTTGTTTTATGCCTTGCACCGCCCGAGCAGCGTCGATATCGGCGGAAATTACATCTGGATCGCTTCGTCTCCTGACGGCATCCATTGGGGAAACCACCATTGTATCATTCGAACCAGAAAAGGACATTGGGACAGCAAACGCGTAGGTGCAGGGGCAGCCCCAATCAAAACTTCAAAAGGCTGGCTTGAGATTTACCACGGTGCGAATGAAAACCATCAATACTGTTTAGGTGCCTTTTTAATGGATATTGAAGATCCGACAAAAGTTATCGCAAGAACCGAATTGCCGATCATGGTTCCGACAGCCGATTATGAAATTAGTGGTTTCTTCGGAAATGTGGTTTTTACAAACGGACATATCATAGAGCCAGATGGCGACACGGTAACAATCTATTACGGTGCATCCGATGAGTTTGTTTGCGGCGCGAAGTTTTCCATCAACGCCATTATTTCACTTTTAAAATACAACTAATGCTAAAGAAACTGACATCAGAAGTCAATCATTTTAAAAGCCAAAGCCACAATTTTAAAATACTGGTTTTAACCAATGTCGTTTACGCACTCGTGCAACCTGTGATAGACATTTTTGTAGCCGCTTACATCATGCGGAATTCAAATGATACTTCGAAAGTGGTAATTTACCAGCTTGCAATTTACACCGGAATCCCATTGACGTTTTTGCTTAACGGTTTGCTTCTTAAATATTTCAATATCAGGAAATTGTATTCGCTTGGAATGATGCTCAGCGGCGTTTCAATGATCATTATGATGTCGCTTAAAAACCTTGATTTGATCGGAATTGGCGTGGCCGGAATGACCATGGGACTTTCCTTCGGCTTGTATTGGTCAAACCGAGATTACCTTGCATTATCCATTACCGATGATGAAAACCGCAACTATTATTACGGCCTTGAAACGTTCTTTTATACGATCATCGCGATTGTCGTTCCTGCAACAATTGGGTGGTTTATCCAATCAAAAACAGGTGCCGATTCCAAACACGGTGCTTATGTAATCATTACCGGAGTTGTATTTGTCATTACAATGCTGGCGTCAGTTGTTTGTTTCAGAGGCCGGTTCGAAAACCCGATCCAAAAGAAATACATTTTTTTTAAATTTCACCCGCTTTGGAACAAATTGCTTTCATTGGCGATGTTCAAAGGACTTGCACAAGGATTTTTAGTAACCGCGCCTGCCATGCTGATTTTCAAGATATTGGGTGAGGAAGGCGAACTTGGAAAAGCACAATCTATCGGGGCGATTTTAGCTGCCATCATCATTTATTTTATCGGACGCTTTTCAAAACCTTCTGACAGGATCAAAACCTTCTCTGCCGGATTGATCTTATTCGCCATCGGTGCCTGCCTTAATGCAGCCTTATTCAATAAAACCGGCGTTATCATGTTTTTACTGCTGTTGCTGATCGCGAAACCATTAATGGATCTGGCGTATTATCCAATTCAATTGAGAGTCATCGACATTGTTTCAAAAATCGAAAAACGCGGAGAATTTACTTATATCCTAAACCACGAAGCAGGCTTATATCTTGGAAGATTACTTGGAGCAGGAACCTTTTTAGTATTGTATTTTGCCGTTTCCGAAGATGTCGCGCTGCGTTATGCCGTCGGAATTATTGCGTTATTACAGCTTTGTTCTATTTTCATCAGTAAAAACATCATTGCACAGGGAAATAAAATCGCTCCTGAAGAACCTGCCGAAGGTGTCGTTGACGAAAAAGTCCTCGAAGAAACCGCTACAAATCTCGTTTAATATAAAAACTCTTACATGAATATCTCTCTTAAATCTACTGGGATTTGCTTATTGCTTTTAAGCGGTATTGCAAATGCCCAGGTCAAACAACAAGCCATTCCGCGTGTCGATCAAATGGCCGACGTGCCAAAACCTTTCCAGATCATCGATTACAACAAACTCGCACTCGATTTCGATAAAACTGTTTTTGATTTTGATGCCAAAGGCAAATTCTGGCCATTGGTATGGATCGACAAAAGCCAGAAAAATTATCCGCAGGATGTCGTAGGAATGTACACGGCAATTGGCGATGTACGACAGGGCGCTGCACATAATGACGGAATGTTTCATGAGGCATTGGCATCAATGGGAGCAACTTTAGGGGCAACTTTAGTGGGCATCGACAAGACCAATCAGAAAAAACTGAATTATGTAGCCATGCTGAAGAATTATTTCAGTGCAGAATCCGGCTGGAATATCATGATGAACAATACCACGCCAAAAGTTGCATTGTTAGGCGGTGGGTATGGCCGTGACTGGTGGTACGATGTATATCCGAATGTGATGTTCTATGCAATTTACGACAAATATCCAACCGAGCCCGGACTCGAAGAAATGGCCCGCAAAATTGCCGACAAATTTTATGAAGCCGACGTGATCCTGAACGGAAATTACGATTATTCATATTTTGACTACGGCAATATGAAACCGATGAAAAACAACATCTGTGCACAGCCAGATGCAGCTGCAGGACATGCCTGGGTTTTGTACATGGCTTATAAAAAGTTCGGGGATGCAAAATACTTGAAAGGTGCAAAATCGGCACTGGCGGCTTTGCAATCTCAAAAACTGAATCCAACTTATGAATTATTGATGCCTTTCGGCGCGTCGTTGGCAGCGAGGATCAATGCGGAAGAAAACCAGGATTATGACATCAACAAAATGCTGCACTGGACTTTTGACGGAACGCCAATTTGCCGCGAAGGCTGGGGCGTTTTGGTTGGAAACTGGAATGGTATTGATATTTCAGGAATCGTTGGAAGTACGGTAGACCACGGCGGTTACGGATTCTTAATGAATACTTATGATGCGGCCTGGCCGTTGGTTCCAATCGTTCGTTACAACCAGTCTTACGCAAATGCGATCGGAAAATGGATGCTCAATGCCGCGAATGCGTCAAAATTCTTCTATCCGAAATACATGCCCGACGAACACGAAATCATTCCGCAGCTCGCCAGTGCAGGCAAAGATGTCATAGCGTATGAAGGCATTATCAAACAATCCAATTATCCGGAATACCAGGATATTAAAGCGCCTGTTGCACAAGGCGACGGCCCGCTTTGGATGCCCGGACAAAATCCGCCTGAATCGCAATTAAGCGTTTATGGAAGCGGGCATGTTGGGATTTTTGGAAGCATTATCAAACCAACAACTGCCGATGGTATTTTACAACTCGATTTATTGGCAACCGATTTTTTCCACGACAAAGCCTATCCTTCGTATTTGTATTACAATCCGTTTACGGAAAACAAAACCATAACCGTTTCAGTTGCAAAAGGCAAAAAAGTCGATTTGTATGATACGGTTTCGGGCGCTTTTGTCGCTAAGAACGTTAGCAATTCGGCTAAAATAACACTGACTTCAAAAAATTCAGCAGTATTGGTTATGATTCCGGCTAAAGGAAAAATTACCTATTCAGGAACCAAAATGCTTGTTAATAATGTCGTTGTGGATTATCAATACCAAATCAAAAAATAATGCACTAGCGGTAACTTTTAGCTAAATCAATTTTTAATCATTAAGGCATTAAGAAACATGAAGCACTAAAACTTAATGGCTCTTAATGCCTTAATCGTTAAATTTCTATAACATATTTGCAAAAGCACAATCATTTAAACTATTCAGCCATCAAATCAAAAACTGCAATCTTATTTCTTTGCTTTTTTGCTTCACATCTGATGAAAGCACAACTTCCTGACGCTTCAAAAAAATGGTGGAAAGAAACTGTTTTTTACCAGATTTACATGCCGAGCTATGCCGACAGCAATGGCGATGGTTATGGTGATTTTGCCGGGATGACATTGAAACTGGATTACTTAAAAACACTGGGCATCAAAGGCATCTGGCTCACACCGTTCCTTAAATCACCGAAAGTCGACAACGGTTACGACATTGCCGATTACTATGCCATTGATCCGACTTACGGAACCAAGGCCGACTTCGATAATTTCCTTGCAGCAGCGCACAAACGCGGAATCAAAGTCATTATGGACATGGTTTTAAACCATACCTCAACCGACTGCAAATGGTTTCAGGAATCCAAAAAATCAAAAGACAATCCGTATCGCGATTATTACATCTGGAAAGACGAACCCAACAATTGGGAATCGTTCTTTGGTGGGAAAGCATGGGCAAAAGACACTGCGACGAATCAGTATTATTACCACAAATTTGATGTCAGGATGGCCGATTTAAATTGGGCCAACCCAAAAGTCGTTTCAGAAGTCCTGAATATTTTAAGATTCTGGCTTGATGCAGGAGTCGACGGATTTCGACTGGATGTCATCAATTTTTTAAATACCGACGGAATCACGAAAGACAATCCGATGAAAGACGGTAAGCAGGAACATCTGTACGACATCGATCAATCGGGTGTGAAAAATGCGATGCGAACGATAAAATCGGCGGTAAGCGCATACAAAGACCGCTTTATTGTTGGAGAAATCGGAAGCGATAAAATCGAAGTCCTGAAACAATACCAATCGGAAGATTTGCTCGATGTCGTATTTAATTTTAACTTCGGAAGCATCGCTCAATTTTCTGCAAAAAGGATTTTTGACGAATTGAAAAGCATGGAAAAGAATATGAGCAATTATCCAACCTTATTCTTCGGAAGCCACGACATGCCCAGGATGATCGACCGTTTATGTGATGGAAATCCAGAAAGGGCAGAAGCGTTAGCCGCATTAATGCTCACTGCCAAAGGTGTTCCTTTTATTTATTATGGTGAAGAAATAGGGATGCACAATGTTACCGCAAAGTCATTTGATGAAATCGCCGACATTCAGGGAAAAACACATTATAATCTTGCAATCTCAAAAGGGAAAACTCCCGAAGAAGCGCTTGTTGAAGGGAATGCAAACAACCGAGACAAATCGCGCAGCCCGATGCAATGGAATGCTGGAGAATTTGCCGGGTTTTCGACAGCCAAACCGTGGATTAAAATTGGGGATTATTCACAAAACAATGTTTACTCCCAGGAAAACCATGAAAGTTCGATATGGAGCGTTTATAAAAAACTTATCAGTTTAAGAAATTGCGAACCTGTTTTGCAATATGGCAGGTACAGCAAGCTTGAATTGTCAGGAGACTGCATTTCATTTATCAGGAATTACAATGGCGAAAGCATTACTGTAGTTGCTAACTTTGGAAAATCCACTACAATAAAACTTCCGTCAGCTGCAAAAATCCTGCTTGGGAACACTTCCTTGCCTACAGATCATTTTTTAATTTATCGTATTGTCCTGAAATAGAGCAGATTTTTTTTACCAAGCCGCACGGATTGTAAATCCGCGCCATCAGAAAACCCATACCATCGATATTTCAAAATAAAGTAACAAAATGGCAGTTTCCGCTGAAAAAAAAGCGTCAATCGTATAATTAGACAACGTTTTCTGCAAACTGCATAAAATTTCTGAACGTGTTTCCTATAATTTTATAACTATACAACAATCAAAAAGTTACATCATGGAAAATACAAGCAACAGGAATACAGTTTCAAATTCAGATTCTGAAAACCATTGGCAACAAGCCGAAAACGAAGAAAATAAAACACAGGAGCCAAATGACCAAAAGCTGGATCTGCGCAGTGCCGAAGCCAACGGTTTTGGTACAGGCGAAGACCTGGAAGAGCATTCCATTTACGCCAGCAGTTATGACGATCCTGAAGAAGGAGACGATGAGGATGAAGAAGACGATGATGAAGAAGACAGCACCGATCGCGATTGGGGAACCGTAGATCCGCAGGAACATCCGGGAATACCTTCCGATATGGATCCCAGCGGTCCGGGAAGCGCCGTATAAATTGATCCTTAAACGAAAAGCCTCAGCAATTGAGGCTTTTTTTATTTTTCAGAATTGTAAAATTCACCAAAATGCCATAGCACGCCCGACGGATCATGTAGGAAACATTCCTTTCCCCAATGTTCTTCACGAATGGCAACAAGTTTTACATTTTCATATTTGTCTGAAAGGTTTAAACGCTGCAGATCATTATAGCATTGCAACACATCATCTACTTCCATAAAGACCATCGTATTGTCGATCCAGTCTTTTACATAAGCATCCTGGAGGTAAAATCCAAATCCGTTAATATGAAAATAAGACATGTTTGGTCCCAACTCATTTTCCTGGAAACCCAGATCACGGTAAAAATTGCGCGATATTTCAAAATTTTTTGCGCCTACAAAAGCACGGATGGATTTGACTTTCATATAATTTCTATTTCATCAATTATGCTGCAATATAAAAATTTGCTTTTAAGATTTTTCAATAATAAATGTATAACAGTATATTTTTATCCGAATGGTCGAGCGTTTTTTCAATCCGCTTGTAAAAAGCATTGCCTGATCTTAATCAAAAATCTTAACAAATATCTAATTCTTTAAGATTTCATATTCAAACTTTCAAGAATTTTCAACGCGCCTTGCCGTAACCGTCGATCCTGCCGATGCCACAATTACAAAAACAACAGCAAGGGTTTCATTAAAGCTTAAATATTCATGCAAAAAAAGCAATCCGCATAAAGAAGCTGCCGCCGGTTCCAGGCTCATTAAAATACTAAAGGTACGCGCCGGAAGCTGCCCAAGCGCTTTCATTTCCAGGGTAAACGGAATCGCGCTCGACAATAACGCCAGCGCAAACCCCAGGCCTAAATGTCCCGGATTAATGGTAGTCAATTTCCCGTTGAATATTGCAAACGGCAGGATCAGCAGCGAAGCAAACAGCATTCCGGTCGCCACGGCGCTTCCGCTGTCCATGACTTTAGAAACGCGTCCGCCTAAAACAATATAACCGGCCCATAGCAATCCTGCCAAAACCGCCAGGCCGGCTCCGAGTAAATCGACATTGCTGTTTGTCCATGGTGCGATCAGCAAAATGCCCGCAGCAGCAAACGTCACCCAGATAAAATCAACCGCACGGCGCGAACCCAATATCGCAACCATCAACGGCCCGATGAATTCAAGCGTCACGGCAAGCCCGATCGGGATTCTTTCAATCGCAAGATAGAAGATCAGGTTCATGGCGCCAAGCGACAATCCATACGGAACAACCAGTTTCCATTGATTACTGCTCAATTGGCTTAATTTCGGGCGATATACCGCTAGAAGTATAATTGCTGAAATTCCAATCCGCAACGACGCCGTAGCAATAGCGCCAATTTCTGGAAACAGGGTTTTAGCAATTGCAGCGCCGCATTGCACGCTAATGATCGCTAAAAGCACGGCTGGCAAGGGCGGAAGGGCAAATGTTTTTATTTTCATAGCTTGTAGATGCAGGAACCAAAGCTACGATTAATCGCTATTTATTCTGATCGTAACTTTTGCAAAAATCGGATGTGCCGATAATTCAAATATTATTTTAACTTTACCCCATGAAATGGATTGCAATTTTATTGTCGCTGTATATTTCCCTGTTGGCCTGCAAGCCTTGCGCCGACGGAGAAACCATTTCCGGCAATAGCCAATCAATAGCTTTAAAAAAAGCAACCCATTCCCATGAAAACCAGGAAGATTCGTGTTCGCCTTTTTGCATCTGCAGTTGTTGCGGCGTGCAGATTTTTCACTTTGCACAGCCGGTAGTGTATCATTTCGCTACAGTTTTACCGGTGATTAAAACGCAAATTCCTTTCTATAAAACTTCTTTTATTTCCGGATATTTCGGGTCTGTCTGGCAACCGCCGCAAATCGCATAATGTAGCCCGGGTCATTCCGGGTTGAAAACGCATGTACTTATACATCTGAAGGCAAATTCCTGTCTTTGGTTTTCATTCATTCATACGATTCAAATGTTAGAAAAAATCATACATTTCAGCATCGGTAATAAATTTATTATCGGGCTGTTTACCTTAGTTTTAGTGGCTTTGGGAAGCTATTCGCTTTATACTTTGCCCATAGATGCCTTGCCGGATATCACGAACAACCAGGTTCAGATCATCACGACTTCACCAAAATTAGCCACTCAGGAAGTCGAGCAATTCATCACCTATCCGATCGAGCAATCAGTAAAATCAATTCCCGGGGTTATCGAGTTGCGTTCGATCAGCCGTTTCGGACTTAGCGTAGTAACTGTTGTCTTTGAAGAAAGTACCGACATTTACTGGGCGCGGGCCCAAATCGGCGAAAGTATCAAAGAAGCCGAAGAATCGATTCCTGCAAATGCCGGAAGGCCAGAGCTTGCTCCTGTAAGCACCGGATTGGGCGAAATTTACCAATATGTGGTCTTTCCGAAAAAAGGCTTTGAAAGCCAATTCAACGCAACGGATCTTCGGACGATTCAAGACTGGATCATCAAGCCGCAACTCATGGGAACGAAAGGCGTTGCAGAAGTCAACACCCTCGGCGGTTACCTCAAACAATACGAAATCGCTGTGCAGCCCGACAAGCTCAAAAGCATGAATACGACGATTACAGAGATTTTTGATGCGCTCGAAAACAACAACGAAAATACCGGTGGCGCCTATATCGACAAAAAGCCTTACGCTTATTTCATCCGTGGCATCGGAATGGTAAATGGCATCGACGACATTAAAAAGATTGTGGTCAAAAACCAGAACGGCATTCCGATTTTGATTCGCGATGTGGCCGACGTGCGTATTGGAAGCAGTATCCGCTACGGCGCAGTCACTAAAGACGGAAAAGGCGAAGAAGTCACCGGAATGGTCATGATGCTCAAAGGCCAAAACAGTGGGGAAGTCGTTGCATTGGTCAAGAAAAAAATGGAGCAGATTAAGAAATCATTGCCAAATGGCGTTTCGATCGAACCTTTTATGGATCGGACGAAATTGGTCGACAGGGCAATTAGCACCGTCGAGCGAAACCTGATCGAAGGTGCGCTGATCGTGATTTTCGTACTCGTGTTGCTGCTCGGAAACTGGCGCGCCGGACTGGTCGTCGCATCGGTCATTCCGTTGGCGTTGTTATTCGCGATTTCAATGATGAAGCTCTTTGGCGTCAGCGGAAATTTAATGAGTTTGGGCGCGATTGATTTCGGATTGATTGTCGATGGCGCGGTAATTATTGTCGAAGCGACTTTATTCGGACTTGAACACATCGCTTCCAAAAAACGGTTGACACAAACTGAAATGGATGAAGAAGTGGCTAAAAGCACAGGCAAAATGATGAAAAGCGCCGCATTCGGGCAAATCATCATCCTGATCGTTTACCTACCGATCCTTTCGTTAACCGGAATCGAAGGCAAAATGTTCGGCCCGATGGCACAAACGGTTTCTTTTGCAATCATCGGTGCGTTTTTGCTGTCGCTGACTTATGTCCCGATGGTTTCGTCGTTAGTACTCGATAAACAAACCGGGCATAAACACAACATTAGCGACAAAATCATTAATACGCTTTACAAATGGTATGCACCGATTCTAAACAAAGCATTAAAAATGAAAAACGCCGTAATTGCTATTGCGGTTGTTTTATTCGCATTGGCTTTGATTGTTTTCAATAATCTGGGCGGCGAATTCATCCCAACATTAGACGAAGGCGATATTGCGACACATTTGATCATCGCCTCGGGAAGTTCACTTTCACAGGAAATCGAAGCAACGACAAAAGCAGAGAAAATCCTAAAAGCCAAATTCCCCGAAATCAAAATGATCGTTACCAAGATCGGTTCAGCAGAAATCCCAACCGATCCGATGCCAGTCGAAGCAGGCGATATGATCATTTTACTCAAAGACAGAAGCGAATGGACATCTGCCGAAACCAAAGAAGAACTGATGGAAAAAATGGAAGCCGCACTTGCCGACATTCCAGGTGCATCAACCGAGTTTTCCCAACCCATACAAATGCGTTTCAACGAACTCATGACCGGCGTACGCAGTGATGTGGCCGTTAAGATTTTCGGCGATGATATCGATTTGCTCGTCAGCAAAGGTGACGAAGCCCTAAAAATAATCAACGGCGTTGAAGGCGTTTCTGATGCAAAAGCCGAGCGTGTTGCAGGTTTGCCACAAATCACGATCAGATACAACAAAGACAAATTGGCACTTTACGGATTGAAGATTGGCGATTTGAACAAAGTCATCAGCATGGGTTTTGCCGGAGAAGTTGCAGGCGTAGTTTATGAAGGCGAAAAGCGTTTTGATCTGGTCGTAAGACTCGACGAAAGCAGCCGTGGCGACATTTCAAACATCAAATCGCTGTTTGTGACTTTGCCATCTGGAAACCAGATTCCGCTCGAGCAAATTGCCGATGTCGCTTATGAAGACGGCCCGATGCAAATTTCCCGTGAAGACGGAAAACGCCGCATTGTCGTTGGCTTTAACGTTCGCGGCCGTGACATTTCATCGGTAGTAGCCGAAATCGGCAAACTGCTCGATGCGCGTTTAAAAATGCCAGAAGGGTATTACATTACATATGGCGGCCAGTTTGAAAATCTCGTCGATGCGAATAAAAGACTGGCGATTGCCTTGCCTGTGGCGTTGGGATTGATCCTGGTCTTGTTGTATTTTACATTCCGTTCGCTGAAGCAATCGCTGCTGATTTTTACAGCGATTCCACTGTCAGCGATTGGCGGCGTCTTTGCGTTATGGCTTCGGGACATGCCGTTCAGCATCTCGGCAGGTGTAGGGTTTATCGCCTTATTTGGTGTGGCCGTGCTCAACGGAATCGTACTCATCGGATATTTCAACCAATTAAAATCAGAAGGAATGGAAAATTTAGAACAACGAATCAAAGAAGGAACAAAAGTCAGGCTGCGGCCTGTCATGATGACTGCGGCCGTGGCTTCGCTGGGATTTCTTCCGATGGCGATCAGTACGAGCGCTGGTGCGGAAGTCCAGAAACCATTGGCAACTGTCGTCATCGGCGGATTGATCACAGCGACTTTGTTAACCTTGATCGTACTTCCGGTGTTGTATTATTTCTTTGAAAAAGGATTTAAGGCTCAAGCCAATGTGACTGCGATCGGGTTGATTTTCATCGGATGTTTTATTTGTGAAAATGCTTCGGCCCAGCAAACACCGATGACACTCGAACAGGCGGAAAGCATCGGGATCAAAAACAACCGATCGATCCATGTTTCCGAGCTTGATTTGAAAATGAATACGCAGCTCATCCGTACTGCATTTGATATTCCAAAAACAGAACTTACCGGAACATTCGGACAAATCAGTTCAAATGCCCAGGATAAAAATATCGGCATTTCGCAAAGCATCAATCCGTTTAAAATTGGTGCAACCCGAAAGCTTTTACAGGAAAACAGCAATGCAAGTGCGTTGCAACTTGAAGCCACGAAACAGGAAATCCTTTTTGAAATCCGAAATGCCTGGAACAACATTTTATTTTACCAGCACCAGATTTTAACGTTGGGCGAACATGGAAAAGTCATGGACAAATTCGTGAAATCGGCGGAGCTAAAATTCCGCGTAGGCGAAACCAATTCCCTTGAAAAAAACATTGCAGGCGCCAAGCAGCAAGAATTTAGACAGCGTGTGAAACAAAATGAAGCGCTGCTGCGGATTGAAAAATCGAAGTTGAAAATGCTATTGAACGCTACTCAAGATTTTATCCTTTTAGATTCTGAATTTGTTCCATTGGTTTTTAACCTGAAAGGCGACAGCACATTGATCGGGCAGAGCACTGCGGCAAAATTGGCTGAAAAGCAAATCCAGATTGCCGAAGCAAATACCAAAGCCGAGCGCGCCAATTTATATCCGGATATTTCCGCTGGCTATTTCATTCAGTCGATTGCCGGAAGCCAGGAAGTAAATGGAACGCCGGTTAATTATGACAATGCGCTGCGGTTTCAGGGATTTACGGTCGGGCTTTCCCTGCCAGTTTTTAGCGGAAGCATTTCGGCAAAAGCCAAAGCTGCAAAAATCGGCATCGAACGCGAAAAGGAAAATACCGCTTATGTCAAGGCGCAGCTCGGCATCAGGCTTTCAGAAGAAATGGAGCAGTTTCAAACGGCACAATCTGAAATTGAATATTTCAAAACATCAGGCGCGCCAAATGCTGAAAAAATCCTTGGCAATGCTACAAAATCTTACCAAAACGGCGATATTTCTTATGTAGAATATACACAAAATATTGAAACTGCTACCGCCATTTTACTGCGGTACAGTGAAGCCATTTATAAGTACAACCAAACGGTGATTAACATTCGTTACCTTATCAACCAATAAATTACAACATGAAAATATTTAAAAATACCATCGTTCAGACTTCAGCAATTGCAATGCTCTTGCTTTGTTTTGGATGTGGAAAAAAAGAAGAAAAGTTGCCCGCTGAAGTAAAAACGGAAACGACGCAAAAACCTGAACACGAAAGCAATATCAAAGAAGTCGAACTCAACGAAGCGCAATACAATGCTTCTGAAATTGTGCTTGGAACCTTTACGCCAAAAAACCTGAGTGAAGTCATCAATGCTAACGGATACACGAAATTGCCGCCACAAAACCAGGCCGACGTTTCGGTTTTTGTTTCTGGAATTGTCAAAACCATAGCGATTATCGAAGGACAAAAAGTGAAGAAAGGACAATTGATCGCAACTGTTGAAAGTCCGGAATTTACGCGCATGCAGGAACAATATTTAACTTCAAAAAGCAATCTGGAATTCCTGAAACTCGAATATGAAAGACAGCGCATCCTGAGCGAGGAAGAAGTCAATTCGAAGAAAATTTTCCAGAAAACCAAATCGGAATATGAGATCGAAAAATCGCGGTTCAATTCGTTAAAGCATCAGTTGCAGACGCTGAATATTAATACAGGTGCCACGCCATCATCAACAGTTCCGGTGCTTGCGCCGATTTCGGGATTTATTACAGAGGTCAATATCAAGATCGGAAGCAATGTCGAAGCCGGAAAACCGTTGCTCAGCATTGTTGACAATTCGCAATTGCACGTCGATTTATTGGTGTATGAAAAAGACCTTCACAAAGTCAAAACCGGGCAAAATGTAAGGTTTGTATTGACGAACCAGGACAATTCTGAAATCAGCGGGAAAATCTTCAGCGTTGGGAAAGCGTTTGAAAATGAAACCAAATCGGTTGCCGTACATGCCGATATTGCAAACGACAAACAGCAGCTCATTCCCGGAATGTATGTCAACGCACTGATCGACGTGGGCGCAAATACCGTAAACGCTTTGCCAGTCGATGCCATTGTAAAAGCCGAAGGGCGCGAGTTTGTCTTTATCCTTGAAAATATCGATGAAGAAGATTCTGCCAAGGACAAAAATGTAAAAATCAAAACCTATCATTTCCAAAGAATTGAAATCAAAACCGGAACGGCCCAACTTGGATTTGTACAGGCTTCCGTTTTACAGGAAATTCCGGCCGATGCTAAAATCGTACTGAAAGGCGCTTATTATATCCAGAGCCACCTGCTGAAAAGTGAAGGCGGCGGCGGTCACGAACATTAAAAAGGCAAAAGCGAATTTTAAATTATAGTGCAGCAGGGCTTCATACAAATCACCGCTTAAACCTAATAATTTGGCAAATGCAATTTCGTTGAAGCCTTGTTTTTTTAATGCGTTTCCGTTAATCGCTATAAATTAAAGTAAAATTGTGTAATGAAAACGAGAACGCCTGTAGTATTTTTAGTCTTCAAATTCGAAAATAAAAGCATTTCATGGATAGGCATCATACAACAAAAACACAAAATATTTTCAGGATTTTGCTCGGACTGATGCTGGTCATCGCCGGAACCGGTCATCTCGCTTTTGCAAGGATTGAATTTCAGGCACAGGTTCCCGATTGGGTGCCGATGGACAAAGATTTAACCGTAGTGCTTTCGGGTATTGTCGAAATTCTGTTAGGTTTGGTCATCATTTTTGCAAAGCGTTACCGCATACAAATCGGCATTTTTGCAGCCGTATTTTTCGTGATGGTTTTTCCCGGAAATATTGCACAATACTTAAATGAACGCGATGCTTTCGGATTGAATTCCGATTCGCTGCGGATCATGCGTTTGTTCTTTCAGCCGGTTTTGATCTTCTGGGCTTTGTGGGCGAGCGGCGCATGGGATCATTTGCACAGGCATAAGGGTAATGTTTAAGTATTCGTTGCGATTGGTTTTTCATTTCGCGACCATTCACTCCACGAACCCACATACAAATTCGGGATTTTGAGTCCGGCGTAATCCATGGCTAAAAGCGTGTGGCAGGCAGTAACTCCGGAACCACAATGCACGGCAATATTTTCAGGATCAGTTCCGTTAAGCGCCCTTTCATATTTGGATCTGAGCACTTCAGGCGACAAAAATTCCCCGTTAGCATTTAAGTTTTCAGCAAACGGAATGTTAATTGCTCCAGGAATGTGTCCGGCAACCAAATCAATGGGTTCTGTTTTTCCGTCGTAGCGGATGGGTTCGCGGACATCAATTACGATTGATTTTGGATCTGATGCAAATGCTTCAACTTCTTTGATGCCAACAGTCGGAAGTTTCCAGGAATCCACTGGGTACGGATTAACTTTTTGCGGAATCACCAAATGATCATCCATCGGAAGATTTGCTTGCAGCGCTGCCTGAAATCCGCCATTCAACACCTGGACTTTTTCAAATCCTGCCGATTTTAACATCCACCAAAATCGCGCTGCGGCATTGGCGCCGTTTTTCCGGTCGTAAATGATGATATGATCGTCTTTTGAAATTCCAAGACTAATAAGTGTTTCTCCAAATTTTTCAATTTTCGGCAACGGATGCCTTCCGCCATTAGCGGCATTTTCAGGAACTTCCGCCAATTGGGAATCGAGATCGAGGTACAATGCATTTTGAAGATGCAATTGATCGTAATCTTGTCGGGCGGCAGCACCATTTCCGGCTTCAGCTATGATGATTTTTTGCGTCTGATATAAATTGGCCAAAGCCTGAGCCTGAATGATTGAAGGAATATTTTCAGATTTCATAAAAATTTAATTGGATGTAAATCGCTGGCCGGCTACGAATTGTGCAACAACAAACGAAAACGTTATAATGACCACGAAAATACGCTATTGTATTTTTACATCATTATAAAAAATCATTAAGCTATGAAAAATATTTACACTTCAGAAAACGAGTTTTTGCCTTGGGAAGAAAATCTTCTGGAAACCAGTTATGAAAATGACGGCGACAGCATCAACAATGAAAAGATCGAAGAAAACAGCAGTTACGATATGTACAACTTTTTTCCCGATGCTGCATTCTGAATAAAATAGGAATTTGATATAGCGGAATTGATAAATTTTTTACAAAGCAAATACCAATGCCGGTTTTAGGCTGTAATTTTACGGAAAACTAAAATTCATGGCTTCTAAAAATATACAATTATCCGTGCTTGACCTGGCAATGGTGCCACAGGGGAGCACTCCGGCCGCGACATTCGAAAAAACTGCGGCTCTTGCAGCACACGCCGAAAATCTCGGTTACAAAAGATACTGGCTTGCAGAACACCACAATATGGAAGGCATTGCATCAAGCGCGACTTCGCTGCTTATTGGCATGGTGGCTTCAAAAACAAAAACAATCAGGGTGGGCTCTGGCGGCATTATGCTTCCAAACCACGCGCCGTTAATGGTTGCGGAACAGTTTGGAACTTTGGCAACTTTATATCCAGACCGTATTGATCTCGGACTCGGGCGCGCTCCGGGAACTGACCAACTCACAGCAAGTGCTTTGCGCCGTGATCCGCGTGCCGCGATGGATTTTCCGGACAATGTCAAAGAACTTCAGAAATATTTATCGGCATCAAACAGTACTGCTGCCGTTCGGGCGATTCCCGGCGAAGGTCTGGATATTCCGATCTGGATTTTAGGTTCGAGTACCGACAGCGCTTATCTGGCTGCAGATATGGGATTGCCGTATGCGTTTGCCAGCCATTTTGCGCCTGCACAATTGTTTGATGCGATTGCGATTTACCGTAAAAACTTCAAGCCTTCAGAGCATTTAAAAGAACCTTATGTGATGGCTTGCGTCAATGCGATTGCGGCTGATACCGATCATGAAGCGGCACAGCTGGCAACATCATTTAAAAAATTATTCCTCGGGATCCTGACCGGAAAAAGGCGAAAATTGGGGCCTCCGGAAGATCCGGAAAATTTCATGGATCCGATGGAAGAAGCGGCTTTACAGCAAATGATACGGTTTTCATTTGTGGGCGGGCCGGAGAAGATCCGTATGGAAATCCAACGCTTTCTTGAAGTGACCAAAGTAGATGAACTGATGGTGACTTCGCCGGTTTACGACCATAGTGCAAGGCTTTATTCGTATGAAATCCTTGCGGGATTACAGACAGAAGGATTGCATTACTAAATAAATCTGAGAAATCCACGCTTCACAAATACACATTAAAACAAAATCCCCGATAATTGCTTACCGGGGATTTCTCAATTTAAATTAAAATAAAAATCTAAAAACTTAAACTTACTCTTTGATTAGTTTTACTGTCGAAGTGGTATTTCCGGCTGATACTTTTGCGAAATAAATGCCGCTTTGTAGGGCCGAAGCATCAATGGCAGCTTCGGTTGCATTTGGATTGATGCTGATGACTTTTTTTCCTGTAACATCTACAACCTTAATGTTTTCAATCACTCCATTTGAAGTTCTGATGTTCCATTGGTTTTGAGTCGGATTTGGGAATGCTGCGAATTTATTTTTCTCAAACGAACTTGCTGTCAATGGTGCGCCAAAGCTATAAGCGCCGCTATCATAATTAAATGCCACGCTATAATCCCCGGCAGTACATACGAAAGAATCCGGGCTGTCTAAAATCGCAGTTCCACTTGGAAATGCCGTTGCACCCCAATTTACAGCCCAGGAATTGTTTGCCCTGAATTTTGCATTGTCTGCCAAAAGCGTTATGCTGCCTTTCGTATAATTGATTCCGTCGACAGTCGACAATTGATTGGCATCAACCTGCGGATCATTCGGCCATCCGCCGGCAGCAGGCCCAACGACAGCTACACCTGGGAAAGAGAATGTATATTCTGCCGTAGTCCTGTTGAAAGTAATATTGTATTTTCCATCTGACGGAACTGTGATTGCTGCACCGTCCAAGGTTCCTGTTCCTGATGGAAAAGCATCTCCGCCCCAATTCGTTGTTGCTGTCCAGGTGTGGTCCTGACGGAATTTTAGCGCGCCAAGCAGCAACGGCACACGGTTTAAAATATAATGGATTCCATCGGTTGTAGTCATATCCGTATCTGCATCCCATCCGCCTGGAGTTGCCGTTCCGATGATTCCAACTACAGTGAAAACATTTTGCTGCAGTACGAAACTGTAATCGCCTGTTGTGCTGTTAAAAGCCACATTGTAAACACCAGGAGTGGAAGTAAAGCCGTTTCCATCGATTATTGCAGTTCCGCTTGGAAAAGCAGTTCCGCCCCAGTTGTATGGCAAAGCCCACGAATTATTCCCGCGGAATTTTACTGCGCCGTTGACAAGTGCCAGGTTGTTGAGTGTCCAATGTTCACCATCTGTCGAGCTCATGACATGCGTGTCAGTTTGCGGATCATTTGGCCAGCCTTGTGGCGTTCCGCTGCCAACAAGGGCAACCGAAGAAAGTTGTGCATTTGCAAATGCCATTGCAAAAAGACACACGAGAAATGTGGTAATTTTTTTCATGATTGTAATTAAATTTGGTTAATAATAAAGTTGGTCAATAGAATTTATAGCTCTTACAGCTTTTTGATTTCTTTAGTTTCTGTATCCGTTGCTTCTTTGATACTGATTGCAAAACCACCGCCCGGAGCGACGAATTGCTTTACATTGCTTTTTGAATCCACAATTACTTTTCTGATTTCGTAATGCTGCGGATTGACTTTCCAGCTCGCATCTTTCGCATCAGAATAAATGGTGGCGGTGTATTTTTTGCCTTTCGACAGATAATCGAAAGGCACGTTTGCGGTTCTCGTATTTTCATCGGTGATGCCGCCTACGAACCATTCGTCTTTGCCTTTTGCTTTTCTGGCAATCGTGATGTAATCGCCCGGCTCGGCTTCAAGGATCCAGGTATTGTCCCAATCTACCGCAACATCTTTGATGAATTGGAAAGCATCCGGGAAACGGTTGTAATTGTCCGGAATGTCGGCAGCCATCTGCAATGGGCTGTACATCGTCACATAATAAGCCAGCTGCTTTGCCAAAGTCGTGTTCACGCGCTGGTTTCCGCCGGTTTTGTAATACGAAAGATCGGTCTGGAAAATCCCCGGTGTGAAATCCATCGGGCCACCCATCAATCTTGTAAACGGAAGGATTGTCGTATGCTCATGTGCCAATCCGCCCATCGCTTCAAACTCGGTTCCGCGTGCCGATTCCTGTGCAATCCAGTTTGGATACGTTCTGTTTAATCCTGTCGGGCGGACTGCTTCGTGGCTGTTGACCATGATCTTGTAATCAGCCGCACGCTCAGCAACGTGGATGTAATGGTTTACCATCCATTGTCCGTCATGGTGTTCGCCACGCGGAATGATCTGACCAACATAACCGGTTTTCACTGCATCATAACCATTGTCGTTCATGAACTGGAAAGCACGGTCGAGTCGGCGTTCATAGTTTGTTGCAGCACCCGAAGTTTCATGGTGCATGATGATTTTTACCCCTTTTGAAGCTGCGTAATCGTGCAGCATTTTGACATTAAAATCGGGGTAAGGCGTTACGAAATCAAACACTTCTTCTTTCCAGTTTCCGATCCAGTCTTCCCAGCCGATATTCCAGCCTTCGACCAAAACGCCATCGAAACCATTTTTAGCAGCAAAATCGATGTATGCTTTGACGCGTTCGTTTGTTGCTCCATGCTTTCCGTTTGGCGTAAGCTTGCTAAAATCCTGGTCTAATTTTACATTGTTTTCAGTTCCGTAAGCCCAGGTACTTTTTCCGGCAACGAAATATTCCCACCAAACACCGATGTATTTCATTGGCCTGATCCAGGAAACATCTTTGTATTTCGTTGGCTCGTTCAGGTTTAAGATCAGTTTGGATGCAAGAATATCTGTTGCTTTATCGCTTAACACAATGGTTCTCCATGGAGATTGCGTATCGCTTTGCATGTAGCCTTTGTTGCCAACGGCGTCGGGCGTAAGGTGCGAACTCAGTTTAAATTCGGCAGCATTGACATTCAGAGACATCGCAGGATAATTGACCAGCGCCGCTTCATGAATGTTGATGTAAAGGCCATCTGCAGATTTCATCATCGACGGCGTTTGTATAGCGACATTTTTAATCGGCTGCTGCGCATTGATGTTGATCGTCGCATTTTTCATCAAGGACGGGATTTCCGAAATTTTGGAAGTCGTATACGCATATTCATTCGTATCGTAATCGCCCGGAATCCAGAATATCTTATGATCGCCGGAAAGGTTGAACTGCGTATTCTCTTCTTTGATGATAAAATAATTCAGGTCTTTTTGTTTCGGAAATTCATACCTGAACCCGAGTCCGTCATTGAACAAACGAAACCTGATCCGGAGGTAGCGGTTGTTGAGTTTCGTCTGCACAAGCGTCACCAGCAATTCATTGTAATTGTTGCGGATGGTTTTTTGCTCGCCCAGCACCGGATCCCAATTGGTGTCTACGGTTGATTCTTCTGTTTTCTGGATCGAAAAACCGTTTACAAATGACGCCGCATCTTTGATTTCGAGTCCGAGACTGCTTGGCTTGATCACTGCTTTTCCTTTGTAAGTAAGCTCATACGAAGGCACGCCGTTTTCTTTCAATTCAAAATGCATCGATAAGTTTTTATCGGGAGAAGTAATGGTTTGCGCCTGTCCGAATAATGGAAAAATACAAATCAGCGCAAGCATTGCAATTCTTTTGGAAGTGCAGATTTGTAGAATATCTGAAACTTTAAAATTCATGTTGGATGGTTGTAAATACTAGTGATTCGATTAATTTTTCAGTATGATATACTGATAAGGCGAAAGTGTAATATCTGTTGACAATGCAAATGATTCGCCGGTAAATGCATCTTTCCACGCAATTCCGGAAAGGGAAGCAGGAGCGATAAAATTGGTAGTTCCGGCTGACAAATTTGAAAGCACGAGCACTTTTTCACTGCCTTTTTCCATAGTGAAAGCACTGATTTTTGTGCTGCTGTAACCTGTATAAGCGCCGGTTTTAACTGCGTTGCTCGAACTTCTGAAGGCGATGATCTTTTTGTATTGTGCCAACACATCGGCATTTGCGGTGGTCCAGTCGATTGGCGTATGGGTGAAAAACGGAATCCTGCTGGCATAACCGATTTCCTGTCCGTTGTAGATCATAGGAATTGATTTCATGTAAGCGGCAACGACGAAAGTGGCAATTGATCCTTTCAATCCGCCAAACAATTCCAACGGCGTTCCATCGGTCACGTTTACGTCATGATTTGTCGTGTACCTCACAATGCGGCGCGACTCATTATAATTGGTTGCATATTCCGCAGCATTGGCATCCTGGATCGTTGTCGCCGGAAGGTTTTCGAGGAATTTTTTCTTCAATGCCGAAAAATAAGCAAAGCCAAAAGTGTAGTCGAAGCCCACGGCGAAATGGTTTTGTCTGGTTCCTTCAGCAAACATGATCAGGTTTTGGTTTTTGATGCTACGAATCTTCGTGATGGCATCTGACCAGAAATTCTGCGGAACATTGTCTGCAAAATCACATCGGAATCCGTCAATATTTGCGTTGTAAACCCAGTAGGACATCGCATCGATCATCGCATTCCGCATGTCCTGGTTGTCATAATTGAGTTGCGCCACGTCGTTAAAATTCGTACCCGGAGGAGAAATAATATTTCCGGCATCATTTTTTGCATACCAATCCGGATGATCTGTAATCCATTGGTTGTCCCAGGCCGTGTGATTGGCAACCCAGTCTAAGATAACCGCCATGTTTTTTTTATGTGCTTCTTCTACCAATGTGCGCAAATCTTGTAAAGTCCCAAATTCGGTGTTGACCGCTTTGTAATCTTTTACGGCATACGGAGAACCGAGCCCACCCGCATTATTTAAAATGCCCACCGGATAAACCGGCATCAGGTAAATAACATTGGCTCCAAGCTCCTGAATCTGCGAAAGCCTATCGGTTACGCCCTGCAGATTGCCATTCTGGCTAAAAGCACGAATATTGACCTGATAAATTACAGCATCCTGGCTATTTGGCATGTTTGTAAATGCGGTTCCGTATTGTTCGTACGGAGCAACTGCTTTAGGGGCGCCATTATCGTCATCGCTGCACGAAGTCATTGCAAAAGGAACAAGCAGCGCCAGGGCGAGATATAAATATGATTTCATAATTGTTTATTGTTTATAGGCTTTGTATTTTATTTTTAATACACTTCCCCGAATCAAAACGGAGAAGTGTTTAAAAAAACTAACTAACTCAAATTGATTATTTTAAAACCTGTATGTAAATGAATTTTTTAATTGATCCTTGTGACAGAATAAGTAGCCGTAGCCGGATCAGGATTTACAAAAAAAGTGACTTTATAAGTTCCTGCTTCGTTTATCGTATAAGCATTTGTATTACCTAAGGTCATCGTATTGCCGTTGTTGCCATTTGTTGGACCATAATTTACATCCCAGGAATTATTAAGCCTGAATTTCAGCGCGCCCGAAACCAGTGCCGTCGTAATAGTCCACTGTTTTGCGATATGGTCATAAGCCATATCCGTATCGATGTCCCAGCCGCCAGCCGTTGCAGTTCCAACAATTGCAAATGAATAGGGAACAGCCGTGTAGGTCATGTCGTTCAGGTCGACCGTAATCTGGTAGGTTCCATAATTTGGCACAGTCAGATTTACATCGCCGCCCTCAAGAAAATTGCCCTCAGCATCTGCGCCAAAAAAATGGTTGAAGTTTCTTTCCCTGGTGAACTTAAATTCACGCGGTTTTCCAACAGGAAAATTTACCAGGCCCTGAAAAATGTCATTGTCAATTGCTGTAAGTGGGGCAGCGGTAGCAAAATCCCAGTCGTTGTAAGCGCCCGGCACATAAATTTCACCTGTGACTATTTGCTTTAAGAATGGCGTTACGGTTAAAATCAGTGTTTGTGAATAGACAATGTGATCCATGTATGCCTCAATGCGCACTGCAAGTTCGCCGGGTACATCTGTAGGCAATCCCAATTCCAATGCCATGTCGTTTAAGTTTGCCCCTGTAAAAGATTTGCTGTGTACATCTTCACCAGCTTCAACACGGATGGATTTTGACCAGGCCGTTTCTCCGATAGCACCTGATGGGACATCGATTTGTAAGGCGTAAGTTACCGGCGCGTGGATTGGATAAACAGGTTCAGTCCACGACAGTGTCAATGCGGTTCTGTTTTTTGTTCCCTGTGTGAGCACCAGCGTCGTTCCCGGAGCAGCAGCAATAGGAGCAGGGAAATCGACTTGCTGTAATGTGGTTACCGGAGTATCGTCTGTACACGAAGCGGCGAGGAAGAAGAGGCTTCCAAGCGCCAATATTTGATTGATATATTTTTTCATGATCTTAAAAATTTAGTAGCCTGTATTTTGCTTCAACCCGTGGTTTGCATCGAGTGCAGAGGTTGGAATTGGAAATAATTTTCTGTATTCAGGAGAAGCGCCGCGGAATAAATTAGGCAGCAGGAATTTATCAAAACGGATCATATCCTGTCTTCTATGGCCTTCCCAGTTGAGTTCGAAACCCCGTTCGTCGTAAATATTATCCAGTGTAGGATTTGCCGCCAAAGCGCTGAGCCCGGCACGCTGGCGCACCATATCGATGTAAGGCTTTGCTGCAGCGGCGTTGCCTAGACGCACATTGCATTCTGCTTTCATCAGCAAAATATCGGCATATCTGTAGATAGGAAAGTCGTTTGAAGCACCGCCACCATCCTGTTGTCCGACAGGGAAAAATTTTGTATTCCTAACACCAGCCTGAGGTGGCGCACCGGGATTGTCCAGTGAAGCGACGTCAATTGTATAATTGAAACCGCCTTCCTGTGGCCCGTATAAAAATTGTTTTTTGCGTATGTCGGCATTGGCATATTTCTGAAAGAAATCTTTTGGGACAAAAGTTCCGTTCCAACCTTGATATGTCCAAAGTTTCTCAGCATGCGGGCCATATAAACTGCGAACAGCATAGACATTTCTTGAAACAATATTTTCAGTCACATAAATCGCAAGTATGGTTTCATCGTCCGGAAGTACATCTCCAAACAATTCAAAGTACTTGTTACCCATGGGAGCTGAAATATCTGCCCCGCTTGGATGCAATGAAAATCCGCCTTCGGAAACCTTATCACAGGCTGCGAGGCATTCGGCCCATTTTGGCGTTCCGGTATATACTTCGGCATTTAAATATACTTTAGCCAATAAGGCATAACCGGCATATTTATTAAACCTTCCGTAATAATTCCCGCCTTTTGTTGCAGAAAGCGATTCTACATTGTCAGTGAGCTCTTGTATGATAAAGTTAAAAACTTCGGTACGGCTTGCCTGCGGAATCTGATCGACCGTAATGTTGTTTGCTGTGTAGAACGGCACGCTTCCATAATCGTCAATTAACAAATAATAGAAGAAGGCACGAAGCACTTTAGCTTCAGCGATCTTTGATGGATCTGCGTTTGCAAGGGTGAGTTGTTCTACGGCAAGATTCGCACTAAAAACCGATTTGTAGAGCCAGTTCCAGGTATTGTTCAAGATTAAATCTGTAGGCAGCCAGTCGTGCTGGTAAATTCGGGCAAAATCGAGCTGCCAGTCGCCGCTGGTCCTGTGCGGAATGACCTGTTCGTCAGCACTCATGCAGTTCAGATCATACCAGCCTTTATCAGCACCTGCATAGCCTACGCCATCCCAGTTTCCTGCAACCTGTGCATAAACACCTGCCAATGCCACATCTGCACCTTCGGGCGTGGCATAAAATGCATCCGTGGCATATTTATCATATACGCGTTCCTCTACATTGGTACATCCTGAAAGGAAAAGGAAACTGATGCTTCCCAAGACCAATAAATTCTTCATTTTCATTTTCATCTTTATTTAAATTTTACGTTCAGGCCAATTACAAAACTTCTGGTGCGTGGGTAAATCCCGTTGTCACCGCCAGTATCTTTCGCACCATTGAGGTTAATTTCGGGATCGATTCCTGAATAATCTGTAATGATCGCGAGGTTGTTTCCTGTTAATGAAAACCGGATCGAATCAACATATTTGCTGTCTTTGATGGTATAATTATAACCCACTGTGATGTTTTCAAATCTCAGGAAAGAACCGTCTTCAAGCCATAGATCTGAACCGTATTTAGAATTGAATAATCCTAATGGAACAGAACTTTCAAGCACATTTGATTTTCCGATATTTTCCTGATAGCTCAAAGTCGACCTCAAGCTGTTGTAAATTTTATTTCCGCCAGAACCTCTCCAAAGCATTGAAGCATCAAAATTTTTGTATTGGAAAGTTGGGTTGAAAGCATAAGTGTAAGTTGGCAGTGTAGAGCCTTTCATGATTCGGTCCGGACTTTCAGCACCCTGGTCTATCTTTCCGTCTCCGTTAACATCGAGAACGGTTTCCGAATTCTCATTGTCTTTTCCAGTGTGGTGAACGATGTTGAAAGTCCCGATTGGCTGGCCTTCGATCAGGTAAGCATTTGGTCCCCAACCGACATAATTCGTATTTAACGGTACACCGTTGATGCTTCCGCTTAAATTCAAGACTTTGTTTTTCATGAACGAAACATTTCCTGCAAGTGTTAAGGTTGTGTTTTGGGTTTTGATCACATCAACACCTAAAGAAACCTCGAGCCCTTTATTTTCAAGGCTTCCAACGTTTGCTTTAATAGAATTATAAGGAAATGGCGGCTGCGGAACAGTGTAATCAAATAAAAGGTTTTCGGTTTTTGCCGTATACACATCTACAGAACCTCTGACGATGTTGTTAAAAAGCGCAAAATCAAGACCAAGGTTCGTTTGCTTTTTCGTTTCCCAACGCAAATCGGCATTGGCATTCTGCACAATGTTGAAGTTTGTTATGGGCTGACCGCCAAAATAAGTCACGCCGGCAGCGCCTACAAGTGAAATCGAGTTTTGCGGGAACAATCCCTGCTGATTTCCTGTAACACCATATCCACCGCGCAATTTCAGTCCTGAAACTATTTTCTGGTTTGCCATAAAAGGTTCCTGGTCAATTTGCCACGCCAGTGAGGCCGAAGGAAAATAAGCCCATTTGTTATTCGCACCAAATACCGAAGAACCGTCACGTCTAATGCTCGCAGTTAATAAATACCTGCTTAAAAAAGAGTAGTTTAAACGCCCCAGATACGACACCAAACTCCTGTCGTTTTTGTATGACGAAACATCGCCAGGACGCACATTAGACAAATCACCAAGCTGCAAAGCGTTATAAGTTGCAATGTCGTTGATAAATCCTCTCGCTTGTGCGTAACTTCCCTGGTACAATTGCGTTTGCCATTCGTAAAGGGCCAAAAGATTTAGGCTGTGCTTTCCGAAAACGCCTTTATAATTCAGGCTGACATCCATCAAACGCTCATTCTGGCTGTTGTTTCTGATGTTTGCAAACCCTTTTTGTTCGATTGCATTTGCACTAGTCGATTCAACCGGCAGGTAAAAACCGATTGTTTCGTGGGTTTTCCTCCAGCTTCCAAACCAACCTGCTGTGAGTCCTTTGTAAAGCTCAAGATCGGCGCGGACACTTCCGAATAAATTGTCAAATTGCTCTTCATCGGTAACGGTTTTCGCAACAGCAAACGGGTTTAAATACTGGAATACTTTATTATCTGAAAAATACGTTCCATCGGTATTGTAAACCGGATCGGTTGGGCGCATCAGATAGGCATTTGTAATTAAATTCGATGTAAAAGACGCGCGTCCGATGGTTTCAACGCTTTTCGTTTTTTCATTTGCGCCGCTATTCAAGTTGAATGTCAGTTTCAGTTTGTCATTCAAAGCAGTTTGAGTCGCTACGATTCGGCCAACGTACTTTTTATTTTCAGAATTGATCACAACGCCATCCTGCAAAATCGCACTTACCGAAGCACGGTAGCTAAATTTATCTGTAGCACCTCCAAAGGAAATCGTGTGCGTTTGCGTCATTCCGTTTTTGGTCATGATGTCATACCAATCGGTGTTTGAACCGTGGTTTGCCTCGGCCGGAACGCCAATCGTCTGTGCTTGTTGCCACCATTCATTGGCGTCGAGCATTTTTAGTTTTTTCGGAATAAAATCAAATGAAGTGTAAGCGTTGTATTCGATATTTGTTTTTCCGGCTTTGCTCTTTTTAGTCGTCACCATAATCACGCCCGGAGCACCTCTGGAACCGTAAATAGCTGTAGCAGAAGCATCTTTGAGTACGTCGATTGATTCAATTTCTGTTGGTGGAATCTGGTTTAACAAATCCATATTTCCCTGAATACCGTCAACAACAACCAGCGGATCATTTCCACCAATCAATGAAGAAATCCCGCGAATCCTGACATTCGGAGCAGATCCCGGTTCGCTTCCCGTTTGCGTGATATTCACACCTGCAAGTTTTCCTGAAATCAGTTGCAGTGCATTTACGTGTGCGCCCTGGTTCATGTCTTTTGCAGCGATAGAGGAAACCGCTCCGGTAACATCTTTCCTGGTAGAAGTTCCATATCCAACAACCACGACTTCATTCAGGTCATTGGTATCGGGAAACATCTGAATGGCAAAACTGGACTGGCCGGCTGGAACTTTTTTATCTTTGTAGCCAACGAAGCTGAATACCAAAATGGCATCGCTGTCAACGGTAATCTCAAAATTTCCATCAAAATCTGAAATCACTCCGGTTTTGGTGCCTTCAACCATAACAGACGCGCCTGGCAGCGGAATTCCGTTTTCATCGGTAATCTTACCTTTGATGTTTTTTGGCACGCCTTTTTCGATTGTTTTTTTAGCAATCACAAGCCTTTTCAGAATGATTTGCTTGTCGCGTACTTTAAAATCGGTAGGCGTTCCTTTGAACAATTTGTCGAGCACGACATCGATCGTTTCATTTTTTACATTGATGGAAACGACACGGGCTAAATCGATATCGTTCATTTTGTAAATAAAACGGAAATCTGTCTTTTGTTCGAGCGTCTCAATGACGTTTTCTACAGTCGCATTATTGAGGTCAAGGCTCACTTTTGTTTGCGCATAAGTATTTGCCTTGACATTGAAAATCGCGACCAGAAGGAGTAGTGTGGTTAGTTTCAATTTCAGGTCAATTTTAAACAACGGAAAAGCACATCCGCTGTTCTTAGGTTTTTTTTTCATAAGTTTGTGATTGAGTGTTTTAATCTGCAAGATTGGTTCGCTTATCTGATCGGAATTTGTTCGCAGCATTTTCCGATTTTTTTATGGCCTAAGGTCAGTTCGTCATATCTGTTCTGTTTTTAGTTTGGATTATTTAATAATGATGTAATTGTCTTTCTGGTAATAGTCAAAGCTATGAATGTCATTGAAATAGCTCAGGATTTTCGTAAGCGGTTCATCTTCAAAACTGGCATTGAAAACCTCAGTTTCAAATTTGTTGTTCTGGTTCACGATTTTCACGTTGTATTTTCTTTCGAGCTTTTTACAGATGTTTTTAAACGCCATATTCCTGAATGACAATCCGCCGCGAATCCAGGACGTGTAATAATCGGTCGAAACGGCCTTAGTATCGATGCTTTTATTTTTTCGGTCGAAACTGCCTTTAAATCCTGGTTTTAGGATGGTGTTTTTAGTTGCATCAAAGATTTCATTCGCACCATACATTCCTACCGAACCTTCCACAAGCACCACATCTGTCTGATCGTCTTCAGGATAATTCGACACATTGAAATGTGTTCCCAAAACGCGAACATTGAGTTCATCAGCATTGATTACAAACGGATGTTTCTTGTCTTTGGCCACATCAAAATAGGCTTCGCCTTCAAGAAAAACCTGCCTGTTCTGGCTGGCAAGGAATTTTACCGGATATTTTAAAGTTGTTCCGGCGTTAAGGTGAACGATCGTTCCGTCAGACAATTGGAGCTGGAAACGCTTTCCATACGGAATTTTAATGGTGTTATAAACTAAATTTTCTATTGGAGTTTCATTGTCATAGACGATTTTGTCGCGGTTGTGGTTTCCAATGACATTTCCGTTCTCATCTTTTACTGTTGATGTGGTATTTTCAGAAATCACCTGGATTTCGCCGTTTTCAAGTTGCAGCGTAATCTGATTGCTGTTTTTGTCGATGACAGTTTGCTGTTCATTTGTAAAAAACCCTTTCTGGTAAGAGATTCCGATGGAAAGCAATACGACAACCGAAGCGGCAATCGCAGCATACCGGCGCCAGTTTGATTTTTTCGGAGCGATTGAAATGATTTCTTTTTCTTCAGATTGATTCATGATGTTGGCAAAAATGCCTTCTGCAACAAAAGTTTCCATTTTTGGCATTTCGCCAATCAATGATTTGATTTCTTCAACGGTTGGAAAATCAGCAGTCATTTTGTTTGTCCTGAAGTAGGAAACAACTTGCTCTATTTCATCAGCAGTGCATTGGTTTAATACAAACTTTTCTAAGAGAATTTTTATGTCGTGGTTCTGGTTCATCGCAATCGATTTTGTACTTGTTTCTTAATATACAGCCAGGAAGGCGCAGAGTATTACTCAAACGTTATAGATTTCTTAATTTTAACAGAAAATAATTCCAGCACTTCATCTAAAATAATTGTGAAGTATTGATTTTGCTGATATTTTAAATTGAAGTTCAGTGTTAAAATTTTACAAAAAAAATCACCCCAAAAGGTGATTTGTAATTTTAAAGCCGTCATTTATAGATTTCATCGTGTGCCTGAAGGAAAATCCGGAGCGATTCAAGCGCTTTGCTCATCTGGCTTTTGACCGTGTTGACAGAAATTCCGAGTTCTATGCTGATTTCTTCATAGGTCATGCCTTTCTTTCGGGACATTTTGAAGATTTGTTTTCGTTTGGGCGGCAGTTGGTTGATCGCTTGTTTTTTGATCTTTTTACAATCGTCTTCGCGGATGTGGTAATCGCCTTGATCGTATGATGTCTGGCTTTCATAGAAAATTTCCTGTTTCAGCAGCACATCGTTAGCGGCTTTGTTCAGCAAATTAAAAGCCTGGTTTCGGGCTATGGTAAATAAATAAGCCCTGAAAGATTTTTCGGAATCCAGGTTTTCGCGGTGTAGCCAGACTTTTAGAAAAACATCCTGCACATTTTCTTCGGCGAAATCTTTAGATTTTAATAAACTCAGGCTATAACCGTAAATATCCTGGTAATACAGATCAAAAAGCTTGCGAAAAGCCAACTCGCTGTGATTTTTGAGTTCACGCACGAGCAATTGGTCATTCTGCCTATTGCTTTCAAACATCTGTATAATTTAATTTTTATTCGATAAAATTACGATAATCATAATTTATTTAATAAAATATGATAAGTTCACAAATATATAAAAAGACGTATAACAAAATTATTTTTTTTGATTTAAAAGGTATATCCGTTTTTACTATAATATTCATAGTTCGAATATGCTTAATCCATTCTAAGAATGTAAATTTGTTGGTTTTAACAAGTATCTCAACATTTGTAAAAGCCGAATTTTACAACAAAAAACGGTTAAAAAGAAACGAAGTACCCATACAAACAACTATTTTTATTAGCCTTAAATTTAAAGATTATGACATCCGATTTAAAGAAAACCTTTTTGAAAATAATGAAGTGGTTCGGGATAACGATCGCGGGAATTTTATTGCTGATGTTTTTACTTCCCATGCTGTTTCCCGGAACAATTGCTTCCGAAGTAAAAAAAGTCGCCAATAAAAGTCTCGACGCCAAACTAAATTTCACCAAATCAAAGTTGTCGTTTTTTACGCATTTTCCGTCACTCACCGTTTCGCTTGACGATTTGTCGCTTACCGGTTCGGCACCATTTCGAAACGATACCTTATTAAAAGCCGATCAGGTTGCTTTTGGGATCAATCTCAAAAGGCTGATTTTTAACAATGAAGTCAAAATTGACAAGCTTTATATTTCCGATGCATTTGTAAACGTCATGGTTAATACAAAAGGCGAAGCCAATTACAATGTGTATATTGCTCCAAAAGACCAGCCGAAAGACTCGACAGATGAAGGAACGGCAATCAGGCTCGACCGAATCGATTTTGAAAACTGCCACATCAAATACAACGACCGATCTGCAAAAATCCTTGTTGATGCGCACGGTTTCAATTATGTTGGAAAAGGCGATCTCAGCGAAGATGTGTTCGATCTGCAAACCGATGCCGAGATTGATTCGCTTGATTTTTACTACGATAAAACGCCTTACCTCCAAAAGAAAAAACTGCACGCCGATTTGATCACGCGCATCAACACCAACGCGCTTTCTTTCATTCTTCAGAAAAACGAATTGCGGATCAACAAGTTGCCGCTTGAATTTACAGGTGTGTTTACCATTTTAAAAGACGGTTATAAAATCAATCTTGATGCAGCGTCACAAAACACAACCGTTGAAGATCTGGTTTCGGTTTTGCCGCCACAATACCAAACCTGGGCAGAAGATACTAAAATCAAAGGCCGCAGCGATTTACTGTTTACTTTTAAAGGCCGATACAACGCTTCCAAAAACCAAAAGCCCGATCTCGGATTTAAGTTTAAAGTGCGCGATGGCGGAATTGAATATAAAAAATCACCTGTTCCGCTGACTGATTTTAATATGGATTTATCGGCGATGATGCCTTCTCTGGATGTTAAAAAACTCACGCTTGACGTGAAAAATTTCGGATTTAAACTCGGTGAAAAAGATTATTTCAACGCCGTTTTACAAACAAAAGGATTGTCTGAAATGAATGTCAATGCCAATATCAAAGGTGCGCTTGACCTAAAAACCCTTAACGCAGCCGTTGGAATTCCCGATTTCGACATGCGTGGAATTCTTAAAACAGATATTACTGCAAACGGAACTTACAGCGATTCCCTAAAGCTTTTTCCTAAAACCAAAGGCGGAATCAACCTGCAAGGCGGATGGATCAAAACCAAATATTATCCAAACCCGATTACGAACATTACTTTTGTGGCAAGCATCCTGAACAATGCGGGAACTTTTCAGGATTTGAGCGTGGCTGTCACTCCGGCATCTTTTAAATTTGAAGGAAATCCGGTTTATGTGAATGCGGCGGTATCAGATTTTAGCGATATGGCATATAAGGCTAGGATTAAGGGCGAACTCAACGTGGGCAAGATTTACCAGGTATTTTCGCGAAAAGGCCTTGATGTTACTGGTTATGCTAAAGCAGATCTTTCGCTGAACGGTAGGCAAAGCTATGCGACCACCGGACAATACAGCAAACTTGATAATAAAGGAACAATCATTTTAAAGAACATCAAAACCACATCTGAGCTGTTTCCGAAAGCATTTGTGATCAATGAAGGTTTGTTCCGATTTCAGAATGAAAAAATGTGGTTCGAGAAATTTACGGCCAATTATGGGAAATCTGATTTTGCGTTAAATGGATACTTACTAAATACGATCAATTACTTCCTGGAATCGCATGGCACGCTGAGCGGAAACTTCAACCTGAAGTCAAAACTGATCAATGTTGATGAATTCATGTCGCTCAAAGAAGGTGAAAATAAAGACCGCAAAGGCGATGTTGAAGTGGCGAAAGAAGAAAACCCGAAAATGAGTGGAGTAGTGGCCGTGCCGAAAAACCTCAATGTTTCCCTGGTTACCAATGTGGATAAAGTCGAATACAACGGATTGGTGCTTAATGCGCTAGCCGGCAAAACCGGAATTTCAAAAGGGCAGCTGTACCTTGAAAATACGGTTTTTGACATTATTGGATGCAAAGTGGGCATCGATGCGAGATATGATGACGAAACGCCGTTGGCTGCAAACTTCGATGTTCATTTCCGTGCCAACGATTTTAGCGTAAAAAGAGCATATAATGAAATTCCGATGTTTCACGATATGGTTTCGGCTGCTGAAAAAACAGAAGGAATTATTTCGTTAGATTACCAGTTGAAAGGTGATATTGATGGAAATATGAGCCCGATATATGAATCGCTCGAAGGCGGAGGAACGATCAATCTGAGGGATGTAAAAGTTACAGGATTAAAACTGTTTGGCAGCGTGAGCGAGAAAACAGGGCAGGACGGACTCAACAATCCGCAGATGAAAGGCATTGACATCAAAACAACGATTAACAACAATCTGATCCATATTGAAGATTTTACCTTCAAAGTTTCGGCGTTCAGGCCAACAATTAAAGGAACAACAAGTTTTGACGGATTGCTCGATTTGAAATTGAGGCTCGGTTTGCCGCCTTTGGGATTAATCGGAATTCCGATTGTGATCACCGGAACGCACGAAAAGCCCGAAATCAAAGTCTTCAGCAAAACCGGAAAAGAAATCCTCGATGCCGAATACAATACGAAAACCAATAAAGTCGTGAAAAAAGACAGGCGGAAAAATCCGGAACCTGAAACTAAAAAATAAAAAAGGCTGCTCTTTCGGGCAGCCTTTTTCATATCAGAAAATAAATTATTCCTTGATGATTTTAATCGTTTTCGTCATGTTATCTGAATTGACTTTTACGATGTAAGCCCCTTTTGAAAGCCCTGAAAAGTCTACATCACCTGTAACAGCATTGATGTTTTTCGCTTTTACTTCCTGTCCTAAAAGATTGTAAACTGACACAGCTGAAATATTGCTTGCCGCAGCAAAATGCAATACGTCTTTAACAGGATTTGGATAATATGCAAAAGCCTTATTGTCAAAGGCAGTCGTAGCCAAAGCCGTATCTAAACTAATGTCGTCGATTTGAATGTACCCTTGGTCGGCATCAGACAAACTATGAAACCCTACATAATATACCCCGCTGGTTTGAGGTGTAAAATTCACAGTAGCTTCGTCATAAGGATCATCAAAACTTGTGATCATGTTGTCAAAAACCAAAAGCGGCTCAGTGCTCATGGCTGTAGAAGAGGCTTCAGCGCCGAAATTCACTTCCAGATGTTCTACATAATCAAACAAGCCCAATCCGCTGCGGTATTTGAATTTTAAGTTGTAGGCCACACCGCCGGTAAGGTTTAAACCAGGCGTAAATGCCCAGTCATCGCCAGGTAATTCAGAATCATACGTGTAAAGCAAACTATAAGTTCCTGAATCAGATGGAACATCACTTTGTACCGCCCAGCCCGAATCCTCGCCGCCATTGACATCTTCATAAGTAAAGCAACTGATGTTTTCATCAAATTCAAATCCGCCTGTAAATGGAATATCGAGAGGTTCGCAAATAGGCGCTGTTCCGCAGGTTACGATACGCGCTCTTTCGTCATCGCTATCGGCGCATTCCGCGTTATCGTGCAGGTAAAAACGAATGATGCCTGAAATTGTTGCTGTCCATTCGGCACTGCCTTCACCAGATGCATAAACAACGGTTCCAGCTTCATCGCTAATGGTCACAAAATCAGTTGAAAGGTCACTCGAAAAAGTATAATTCACACCTTCTGTAACCTGGACAAACGAGTATTCGCCACTGTAACAATCTCCCGCAATCGTATTTGGAAAGCTGTCGCAGCGCGGGGTAAAAGTCTCGATTGGATATTGGCCGTTTGCCGCTTCAAGGCACTGCGCCTGTAAAGCTGGAGAGAAGCAAAGCATTAGCAAAGCCACACTGGTTTTAAGTAATTTTTTTTTCATGTGTAAGATAATTTTAGTTTAATTGCTAATATACGATTATCAGATTCGAATTCTAAGCGTATGTAAATTTTTTTTACTATATAAAGCGGCACACCGATAATTTTTTAAGTGCGCAAAACACGGCCATACATGTTAATATTGTAATTTCTTAGTGCTAAATTGTACGGATGCCATGTGGTTTCTGAGTACTTTTAAAAAAAATAAAATACTATGAAATATTTAAAGTTTAGCCTACGAACTATATTATTTGCCTTAATCTTTATTGCGATTTCCTGTAAAAAACAAAATGAAAACTCCGGGGGATCAGATTCGAAATTTGCAATTGACAGCACAAAAATTGGTGCCTTTTTTAACAAATATCCCGATTTCAAACCTTACAATTCTGAGATAAAAGCTTTGTATAAAAAACACAATTACCAATATGTCTGGTATGACGACGATGGCAGGAACGATTTTGCCGAAGTGCTATACAACAAGGCTTCACAGCTCGATGTTGAAGGCGTTCCAGTAGATTTGCCTTACAAACAGGATTTTGAAACGCTGTTTTCTGAAGACAGAAGCAAGCCCGACCTGAACAATGAACTTCTGATCAGTTCGATGTATTTTTTTTATGCAAAAAAAGTGTATGCAGGCCTTGATCCTCAGCAGAGCAAGCAATTGGGCTGGTATTTGCCAAGGGAAAAATCATCTTACGTGGATTATCTTGATGCATTGATGAAAGACAGCGATCTGATCAAAAAAGATGAAAAAGAACTTATCGGCCAATATTACAACCTTAGAAAAGGCCTGGGTCATTATCGCGACATTCAAAAGAAAGGCGGCTGGGGAACAATTGCTTTAACAGATGGTGTAAAATCGCTTAAAAGCGGAGACAATTCTCCGGCTGTTGCAGCACTCAGGAAAAGATTGTTTTTGTCGGGAGATTTGGCTTCCGATGATGGCAGTACTGTTTTTGATGCTGCATTACTCGAAGGAGTTCGCAAATATCAAACTAGACAACATCTTAAAAATGAAGATTTTGTAAGTTCAGCAATGATTGCAGACTTGAATATTCCTGTTGAAGAGCGCATTAAAACCATCATTGTAAATATGGAACGCTGCCGATGGATCGCACCGGATTATGCCGATGCAAAAGAATACATCGCTGTCAATATTCCGTCATACAGTTTAAGATATGTGCGTGACGGAAAACCAATTCTGGAATCTAATGTAGTGGTTGGAAAAGAACTCAATAAAACAGTCGTTTTCAGCGGAATGATGAGTTATATTGTATTTAGTCCGTATTGGAATATCCCAAAAAGCATTATCGAAAAAGAAATCAAACCTGGAATTGCCAAGGATAAAAATTATCTCCAAAAGCACAATATGGAATACCACAACAATTCGATCAGGCAAAAACCCGGCGACCAGAATTCGCTTGGATTAATTAAATTCATGTTTCCAAATTCCAACAATATTTATTTGCATGATACACCGGCAAAAGGATTATTCAGTAAAGATGCGCGTGCTTTAAGCCATGGATGCGTTCGTGTTGAAAAAGCCCGTGATATGGCAGTTTTAATTTTGGATAACGACAAGAACTGGAATGCCAAAAAAGTCGATGAAGCCATGCATTCAGGCAAAGAACAAAATTATACGCTCAAGCGAAAAATTCCGGTTTACATTGCATATTTTACAGCACGCGCAGATGAAAACGGAAATGTGAGCTTTTACAATGACATTTACAAACGCGATGCACATTTGGCTGGAATGCTTTACAAATAATAATTTATTTATAAAAATCAAACGGCTCATAATTAGAGCCGTTTTTTATTTATCATACAAATTGAATATCAATCTGAAATCAGCTAAAAACGGCTTTTTCAAATAAAAACAAATATTTAATTTAAACTATAATATATATTATGTAAAATAGAATGTTTCAGATACTACTTTCATTTCCCTATAAATCATAAAAAAACACCGTTGTATGACGGTGTTTTTCATATAATCTTTAAATCTTGAATTATTTAATCTTCAACGGAATATTCCATTTTTCCCAACTCAAAGTCACATTGTCTTTATTAATTGTATAAACCAGTTTTTCAATGCTTTCTGTTGCAGCTTGCGGTTTCAGTTTTACACGCAACTGGTCTTTTTTCTGGTCATAATCATACGAACCCCATTGCCTAAATTCCTTGTTAAAAATAACAATGACTTCAGATTTATTCGGGATCAGGAAAAAAGAATATTTTCCAGCCGGTAATTTTTGCCCTTCTACAGTTAGTTCTTTATCGGTTTCAAATGTTGTAGCTTCGTTTGCCCCGGCACGCCAGACTTTGTCAAACGGAACAAGTTCACCCCAAATTGGACGGCCTTTTACAGACGGGCTTCCATAATTGATCGTAATGCTAGCACCATTGATTTTCCCAGTTGCCGTTTCTGCCGGGCTTGCTTTCTTTTCCTGTGCAAATCCCAATGTTGTAGCCGTAAATGCGACAACCATCGCGCAAATTTTAAATGTACTTTTCATAAGTTGTTGGTTTGTAATTATTTTAATGTTTAAAGATAAATCAAACATCAAAAGCAATTCGCGCATTTATAATACATTTAACAAGAACATTTTGAAGAAAATACAAATCGCCTAAAAGCCATAATTTATGCGTTTCGAACCTTGTGAGATTTGGCAATATCAATTATATTTACGAATCATTAAGACCTGAATTTGCTATGAATGTCATCGCTGAGCGCATTGCCGATTTCCTCAAACAATACCCGCCGTTTAACAATTTGTCAATTGAAGAACTGACAATTGTGGCCACGAGCATTCGTGTAGTAAACATCGAGAAACACAAGACTTTGTTCCGAATTAACGATGTATTGCACGATAGTTTTTATGTTGTTGCTTCAGGTGTGATCAATTTGTCCGTAATTTCAGATGCCGAAGAAACGCTTTTAAACAAATGTGTTGAAGGTGATGTTTTTGGATTGCGCCCGTTTTTTGCCAAAAACAATTATATGATGACGGCAAAAGCGCGTGAAGAAAGCGTGGTTTATGCGATTCCAATTGATACGTTCCGTCCGTTTGTTGCTAAAAATGCAGAGGTTTTAAATTTTCTTCTTGAAAGTTTCGCCAACAATTCAAACAATCCCGAAGACCGCCAGAACAAAGGAAAACTACTCTCCGATCACGTCGTTTACACCGGTGGATCACAATCGGAAATGCAGTATTTCCAGTCGTTGACTTACAACAAAATGCCATTGAAATCTTTTGTAAATACTACTGTCAGAGATGCAGCACAACTGATGACCGACAATTTAATGGACAATCTAATCATAGTCGATAACAACCATTTTCCTGTCGGAATCGTAACAGATAGCGACATGCGTTCCAAAATTGCGACCGGCCGCGTTCCAATTACGGCAACTGTTGATAAGATCATGGCCGCTCCTGTCCTTGCCGTTCCCGAAAACGTATCATTGGCAGAAGCACAATTATTGATTTTAAAATACAATGTCAGCCACTTGTGCGTCACCCAGGACGGCTCCGATAAATCTGAAATTAAAGGTATTATATCTGAACACGATCTTATTGTGGCACAAGCAAGTAACCCTGGTGTTTTAATCAAGGAAATTAAACGTTCCCAGGACGCAAAAGACCTGAAAAAGATTCGTGCGAAATTGTCGGATATGATTCAGACATCCATCAATAAAAACATTCCCCTTTCGCATATTTCGAATATCGCAGGGGAAATTAATCTGGCACTTATCAAACGTTCTGTCGAGTTGGCAATCTTGGATATGGGTTCGCCTCCTGCCCGATTTGCATGGTTAAGCATCGGAAGCCAAGGCAGAAAAGAGCAATTGTTACTCACAGACCAGGACAGTATTTTGGTTTTTGAAGATGTCGCCCCTGAAAAGTACCGCGATGTTAAAGATTACTTTTTAAAACTTGCCAAACGCGCGACTTCCACACTCGAAAAAATCGGTTATCCATATTGCCCAAACGTACACATGGCAAGTAACATTCTTTGGTGTAAATCGCTGTCAGACTGGACCAAACAATATGAAAACTGGATCAATACTCCGGGTGAAAAAAGCAACGAGATCAGCAGTATATTTTTCGATTACGAAATTGCTTTCGGAGAAATAAAAATTGAAGAAGCGATTACCGATGTCATTTTCAGGAATGCTTCAAGAGGCAAATTGTTCTTCGATTACCTCGGAAATGACGCATTAAGGAAGCCGCCACCATTGAGTTTTTTCAAAAAATTCAATGTTGAGGAAGAAGGCGCGAACGAAAATAAATTCGACATCAAAACCCGTGCATTAATGCCACTAATCGATGGCGCACGATTGTTTTGTTTAAGCTTGAACATCAAAGGAATCAACAATACTTATTTGCGTTTCAAACAATTGGCAATGACCGATCCGCGGCATTCAGAAATTTACCTGAACTGTGCAGAAGCGTTCGTAATATTGTCGAAAATCCGAACCGTGGAAGGTTTAAAAACCGAATCTGACGGACAGTTCATCAATCTCGAAGAGCTGTCAAAAGTCGACCGCGAAAAACTAAAAAATGCGCTTGCGCCAATGAAAGATCTTGAGGAACTGATCAAAGCCAGGTTTCAACTGACCCAATTTTCATAATTATGTTTGACTGGATTAAAAATATCAATAAGGATTATCCCGAATTTTACAAGAATTACATTTCAAAGTTTGAGAAAAAATCACCGCGGATTGTAGTCTTAAGCCTTGATACAACTGGATTGGATCCTGAAAAAGATGTGATCTTGTCTTTTGGCGCGGTCGGAATCCAAAATAATAGTATTCTCGTCAGCGATAATTTTGAGATTGTGCTTTTACAATATAAATATTTGCACGATAACGGACTTTCGAATGAATTCATCATCGAAAGCAAGCAGCCAAAACTTGGCGAACGCGAAGGTGTTCAGGCTTTTATCGAATACATAGGAAATGCCGTTTTAGTTGGTCATCGCATTCATTTTGATGTCGCGATGATCAACGAAGCGCTTGTGAAAATGGATTGCGGCAGATTGAAAAATGAAGCACTCGACGTCGAGATTATGCACCAGAAACTTACCGACAATTTTGACAAATCGGTTTCTGTTGATGAATTACTGAACATTTACAAAGTATCAAAAAGCGACCGATATTCTTCAGCTGAAGATGCTTACAATATGGCGCTATTATTTTTAAAACTCAAGGCAAGATTGGGTCTATAAAATAGAAATGATTTGCTCAAAACGGCCGTGATTGCTAATAGAAACTGGTTTTTTATTCAAGAATGGTATTCCGTTTTCTTTGGTAATTCCATTCCTGTTTTCGAGGTGAATTATGGCATCAAAATCGGATTTTTGGCAAACAGCAATCGAAGAAATCCTTTCATCTGAAAAATCTGTTTTAGTAAAATACACTTGATTTTCAAATGACACTTTCCCGAAATCAGAATCTTCATCTGAACATTCAAATTTCATCGGATGAAATAATCGAACGTTGCTTTCCCGATTCCAGATTTTATATGCCGCTTCTTTCCTACTCCACAATTCCCAGACTTTAACCTCAGGATTTTCCGAATTTAAAATTTGCAAATGTTCCTTTTCAGTAAAAATTTTTTGTAGAAAACCGTTGCGTTTCCAGTTGCTTTCTTTCTGGGCTAAAGCCAGATCTACAACATCGTTCCCGATCATTTTTCGGCTAGTTTCGTGTCGATAATTTCCAACGCTGCGTCGACACTTGTCATTTTTTCCATTGAAACATTGTCGATTTCAATTCCAAAAGCTTCTTCAACATCCAGAACAATATCAACCAAATTAGCAGAATTGATCTTTAAATCATTAATGAAATCAGTACTTTCATTCAGCTTTTCAAATGCTTCCTGATCTTTAACATACGGTTTTACGATGTCTTTTAATTTTGATATGGCTTCTTCCCTATTCATGGTTTATTTTTTTGCGATTACAATCCTGAAACCGTCCGGGTCGATATAAGTAACGCCGTTTGCATTCCAATATGGATTTTTTGAAGTTATGGATTTAATGTTATTTGATTCGAATTTCGTACAGATTTGTTCAAATTCGTTTTCATTTTCAGGATAAAAAACCAATAAATCATCTTCATCCGGTTCGTGTTTTGGCAATTCATCCGAAACTGTAAATTCCAGATGCCAATCCGAATTTGGCTTCCCGATGAAAACACCGTCATAATTATAGTGATTTTCAAAACGCCCCAAAATTTCAAATCCTGGAATGTTACAGTAAAAATCAATTATCAACTGCAAGTTTTTCGTATGCCGCGCCACTCTGAATGTCATTTTATCCTTTAAATTTCTTAAAGATAACACATCCGTTGACATCTCCAAAGCCAAAACTCGCTTTTGCGACAACATTCAACTCTTTATTTATAAGTTTTGTCGGAATGCATTCTGAATCAATGATTTCCAGTATTTCCAGATTTACATCTTCGCAATTGATATTTGGAAAAATAAAATTGTGGTACAACTGCAAAACCGCCGCAACGCTTTCTACGCCGCCCGATGCCGAAAGGCAATGTCCGACCATCGATTTCAGCGAATTGATCGGTGGAAAATCTTTTCCTTTTCTCATCAAAGCTTTGCTCCAGTTTGAAATTTCCAGGCTGTCTTTTGAAGTCGCGGTCAGATGTCCGTTGATTGTATCGATATCTTTTCCGCTCACATTGGCATTTTTCAACGCATCAGAAATGCATTTTTGCACCGCTACCGGATTTGGCGCTGTCATCGAACCTTCACCGCGCTGTCCGCCTGAATTTACATTTCCGCCCAAAACCTCGCCGTAAATCCTTGCGCCTCTTTTCAATGCAGTTTCCAAATCTTCAAGCAGCAGAGCACCAGCGCCACTTCCCGGAACAAAGCCTGATGCTGTGGTACTCATCGGACGCGAACCTTTTTCCGGACTTTCGTTGTGTTTAAAAGTACAGACTTTCATTGCATCGAATCCGCCCCAAATGTATGGACCGGAATCGCTCGTTGCGCCTGCTAACATTCTTTTGGCTTTTCCAGATTTAATTCTTTCATAACACATCAAAATGCTTTCGGCTCCGGTTGTGCATGCGGCAGAATTTGTTGTGACCTGATTTCCGAGTCCGAGTTTTCCACCAATGTATGCGCTGATGCCACTTCCCATTGTTTGTGCAACCGCTGTGCTTCCAAGCCTTCGCGTTTGCAGATCGTCTATTTTATAAATGCTTTCGCGGAATTTCTCTATTCCCGAAGTTCCGGTTCCAAAAACTGTTCCGCTGTCCCAATCTGGATCTTTGTTGTTTTCCAATGACAATCCGGCATCTTTCCATGCATCGATTCCTGCGATTACGCCATATAGAATCCCTGTTGAATTGAAATTCCGAAGTTCGAGCTCTGAAAAATAATCGCGTTTTTTATCTTCTGAAATTTCTGGGGTTGCCGAAATCTGACACGAAAACTGCAAATCGGCCAGTTGCTGGTCAAATTTTATTCCGGATTTTCCAGCTTTTATCGCATCCAAAAACGCATCAAGCCCAACTCCATTTGGCGCTACAATCCCAAGCCCGGTAATTACAACTCTCCTTTCCATATTATACGATCATTCCGGCAATAGTTCCCGAACAGACTTCTTCGCCTCGCTCGTTTTTCATTGCGACTTTGCATTTTAATTTTCCGAAACGAAAATAGACTTTTTCAGAAATTACCGTCACTTTTTCATTCGGGGAAACTGGTTTTAAAAATTCCATTTCTGTTGATGTTAAACCAATTACAGTTTCCGAATTGAATTGATCATCGAGTAAAAAAATTCCCAAACAAACCAATCCAATTTGTGCCATGGTTTCAGTCAAAATCACTCCGGGCGTTACCGGATTTTCTTTAAAATGTCCTTTATAGAAATCCAGGTTTTCATCAAAAAAGAATGTACCTTCTACTCCATTTTCATCAATACGAACGATTTCATCCACAAACAAAAACGGTTTGGAATACGGCAACTTCGATATGATTTCGTCTTTAATCATCGTTGTAGATTTCAATTACCATTGCAGCAATACGCGCTGTGCGGAAAATCCGGGACCGAAACTCAGCATAACGCCTTTCTCTCCTTTTTTCGGATTTTCATCCATGATTTTTTCGAGTACATATAAAACCGTAGCGCTTGACATATTCCCGTAAAGCCTTAAAATCTCTTTGGTTGCGTTGATATTCTTTCCCAATCCCGAGAATAATTCTTCGACTGTATGAACGATTTTTTTTCCACCCGGATGAAAGATCAAATGATCGATATCTTCAATTTTCAGATTATTTTTTGCTAAGAACGGATGAATAATATCAGGGAAATGAGACGCGATCGTTTCGGGAACTTCAATGTCGAGAACCATTTGCAATCCCGAATTCGTAAGCTTAAAACCCATCATGTGCTCATTGTCATAAAAATGGTACATTTCGTCAGCAAGGATTTCCGGTCCTGAATCTCTTTCGTCGGAAGATAGCAACGCACAAGCCGCACCATCGCCGAAAATCGCAGCACTTACGACATTTGCCATCGAATAATCATCCAACTGGAAAGTCGCCGTCGGACTTTCTACTGCAATGACAGCAGCGCGTTTCCCAGGATTCGCTTTTAAGAAATTTCGGGCGTAAATAATTCCTGAAATTCCGGCGGCACAGCCCATTTCTGTAACCGGCAAACGCACAATATCCTGCCGTAATTTCAATTTATTGATCAGATAAGCATCTAATGACGGAATCATGATTCCGGTGCAACTGACCGTGATGATGTAATCGAGCGTTTCAGGTTTCCAGTTGGCTTTTTCGAGCGCTTTGATCAATACTTTTTCACCGAGTTCAATGACTTCGCGCGTGTAAATATCATTTTTTTGTTCGAATGAAGTCGCTGTAAAAACTTCTGAGGGTTCCATAATAGAATAGCGTTTGTCAACCGCAGCACCTTCGAAAATCTTTTTGACTTTGCGGATGAAACGCTCGTCCTGGCCGTGAAGCCAAGTGTCGAGAAACGGAATGATTTCTTCAGTTGTTTTGTGGTATTTCGGAAGTTGTTTGGCAACAGCCTGTATTTTTACGCTCATGTTTTTGAAATGATCCATTGGTAGCGGAACGCCCATTTCCATTGGATTTTATAATTGGTTAATTGTAATTTTTTTGAGTAATCGATCAGTTCCTGTTTTTTAAATCCGCGTAAAATGGAAGTCAAACCATCTTCGCGCGGCATTTTTTTGAGTTGGAAAACAAAACCCAGCAATTGGAATAACCGGTATGCCAATGCACTTCTCTGCAAATCGTTGATCACAATCCCGATTCTGGAATTTCGTTTTAATATTCGCATGATCCAAAGCAATTCTTCTTCTTTAAAATGATGCAAAGTCAACGTACATAAGGAAATATCATATTGAAAGTTTTCAAACTTCGGACTAAAAACATTCTCAGTAAGGTACGAAATATTGGGATAAACCGTCGATAATTCTTTGGCGCGAAGAATCGTATTGTGGTTTGCATCGATGCCAATCAATTTAAAATTCCGGTTTTCCTGCTGGGCAAAATCAGCGAGCATCCGTAACATGTCACCGTTTCCGCAGCCGAGATCGATTATTTTAATTTCCTGAGAAAGTGGTACATTTTCAATCAAGGATTTTACGCCGTCAAGCGTAATTTTGTTTCCTCCAAGCAAACGGTTGATGCTTGCGATTTTGTCTAACGCATCAATAAGATTTTCGCCTTCCATCGCAAAATCATCCATAATTTCGGGATCATCGGTTCTGTAAGTCGTATCGATCATTGTGGGGTTGTTAATAATTCGCCGTGCGTTTGTCTGATCATCATGGGCAGTAATGCCGGAAACCATACAAAAACACGGATCAAAATTTCAGAAAGCCGTTGCTGTTGCAGCAATTTTCCTAAAAACCGTCCCATTTTGAGCCTTTTTGAAAAATGACTGTTCCAGGATTTATGGTATTCTTTTTCAAGTGATTCGCGGGAAAGGCTTTCTTGTTTTAAATATTTGGTTACCGATTCAGACACTATTTTCGCACTGTGTATCGCCATGGCCATTCCGTTTCCACACAATGGATGAATGAGTCCGGCCGTGTCGCCAACCATTAAAACGCGATTTTCTACGCATTTCTTTTTATCGAATGAAATTTGGCTTATCGTTAGGGGCTTTTCAAAAATCGCAGTCGCATTTTCAAAAACAGCTTTCAGTACCGGATTTTTATAAACGACATTTTTCTGGTATTCGTCGAGGTTTTTATATTGTTTGAACGTTTCAAAATCGGCCAAATAACAAATATTAATTGTATCATTTTCAACTTTGGAAACACCGCAATAGCCGCCTTTAAAATTGTGTAATCCAACAGTTTCATCAGGAAAATTTCCTTTGTAATGTCCTTTTACTGCAAGCCACGGTGATTTTTTTACGATAAAATCGCGGTGCATTTTCTGATCCAAATTGGAACGTTTGCCGAAAGCGCCAATGACAATTTTAGATTTCAGGATTTCGTTGTTCGAAAGCGTTACTAAAAATTCGTCATTTGAAAAATCGATTTCAGTGACCGTTTCTTCAACAACTTTACAATTTTGTGAAACTGCTTTTTGAAATAAATAATGATCGAATGCAAATCTACTAATGCCAAATCCGCCCAAAGGCAAATTTCCATGAATGATTTTTCCTGTTCCTGTGGAAAAAATGATCTCCCGAATTTTCGTTGGATGCAAAACTTCGGGATTTATGCCAAGCCAATCCAGATAAGGCAGCACTTCATTTGAAATGTATTCGCCGCAGACTTTATGCCTTGGATATTTATTTTTGTCGATCACTGTCACGGGAAATCCATTTTTTGATAAATGAATCGCGCTCGTAAGTCCGGCCAAACCGCCGCCAACAATAATGATATGATTATTTTCGTCCATAATAATGCGCTAATTTATGGATTTAAGCCAATTAAATGTTGCAGCTGAAAGTTTAAAGTTTACAATTTAACCATGTTTATCGTTCCTAAAATGAAAAAACCTGACGATTGCCAGGCTTTCTAAATAGTTGTAAAATGATACTGTTAATCTTTCTGAAACTTGAATCTGATATCGCCGGCATAATAATCATCACGCATCACATTTGGAATTGTTTGCGAGGTACCGTTAATATAGCCATAGTTTGTGATTTTAATATCCCCGACAGTTATTGGGTATGAAGTAGCTGAAGCGTCTGGCTTGCTATAATTGTACCAATCGTTGCTATTAAAAGTAAACATATATTCCTTGTCTTTCGTTAAAACCAATGCAGTAATGTTTTTTGAAACTTCTACATCAGGCGAAGCGACGTCAATAAGTTCTGTTCTTAATACAGTTGCGGTAGCTTTGTCCCAAATAGCGATTCGCATTCCCGAATGAATATCCGGAATTTTTGCGCTGATTGAAGTGATTTTTCCATTAACCGTCGGCGTAAAGGCGATACCAAATTCGGCATCTCCAGAATCTTTTTTATTTTCTATTTTGGTAAATCCCGCTGCTTGTAAATATCCGGACAAAGGATCCTGCGTGATGTTTTCCGGTGCTGCGACATCACTATCGTCATCACTGCTGCAACTTACGATTGGCAGCATCATACAAGCAAATAAAGTTAATTTTAAAAAGTTTGTTTTCAGATTTAAAAAATTTGTGTCCATGATTTCATTTGTTTAGATTGTTTATATTATGTTTAGTTAAGACAGTTGCTTAACAATACGGTAAATATCTATTTGATGTAACTAAATGAAAAACAGAAATATACAAACAGCCTGTTTCAATATACAAACTCATGGATTGTACTATTTTAAAAAAATAATATTAAAAAAGCCGCTCTTATAGCGGCTTAAATTTATAATCTTCCTTCCTTGATTTCATCTACAATTTCAGGATTCAGTAAAGTGGTTGTGTCCCCGAAATTTGAAAAATCCCCTTCAGCGATCTTTCGCAAAATGCGCCTCATGATTTTTCCGGAGCGCGTTTTTGGCAATCCTGAGACAAATTGGATCTTATCGAGTTTTGCAATCGGGCCAATTTGGTTTGAAATCGCCTGATTGATCTCGTTTGAAAGGTTTGTACGGTCGCGGCTTTCGCCTGTATCTTTCAAAATGATAAATCCGTATAAGGCATTTCCTTTGATGTCGTGCGGAAATCCTACAATCGCAGATTCTGCTACGGCCGGATGTTCGTTGATGGCGTCTTCAATTGGTGCTGTTCCTAAATTGTGTCCGGAAACAATTACTACATCATCAACGCGGCCGGTGATTCTGTAATAACCCACTTCGTCCCTCAATGCGCCGTCGCCTGTGAAATATTTCCCTGGAAATGTAGAGAAATACGTGTCTTTGTATCGTTGATGGTCGCCCCAGATCGTTCTTGCAATTCCCGGCCACGGAAACTTAATGCACAAACTTCCAACAACTTGGTTTCCTTCAATTTCATTGCGCTTTTCGTCCATTAAAACCGGTTGGATTCCAGGCAACGGCAAAGTCGCATAAGTTGGTTTTGTTGGCGTTACAAATGGAACCGGGGAAATCAAAATACCGCCGGTTTCTGTTTGCCACCAGGTATCTACAAGCGGGCAACGCTTTCCTCCTACGTGGTCGTTGTACCAATGCCAGGCTTCTTCGTTGATCGGTTCGCCTACAGATCCAATAACTTTTAGCGAACTCAACGGAAATCTCTGAACGTAATCAATGCTTTCTTTTGCTAACGAGCGTATCGCTGTCGGCGCGGTGTAAAACTGGTTGACTTTGTGTTTTTCGATGACTTCCCAAAAGCGGCTGAAATCAGGATAAGACGGAATTCCTTCGAAAATAACAGTCGTCGCACCGTTCAATAATGGCCCATATAAAATATATGAATGCCCGGTGATCCAACCGATGTCAGCCGTACACCAATAGACATCGTTTTCTTCGTAATTGAAAATATTTTTAAAAGTATAAGCGGTATACACCATATATCCCGCAGTCGTATGCACCATTCCTTTCGGTTTTCCGGTCGAGCCAGAGGTGTATAAAATAAACAATGGATCTTCGGCGTCCATGATTTCAGCAACGTTGTTATCTGAAGCATCATCGAGTAGTTGCTGCAACCAAAGGTCGCGTCCGGCAGTCATTTTGACTTCTTCATTGGTACGTTTTACCACCAAAACCGATTTTACAGACGGACAAGTGTTTAATGCTTCATCTATAATTCCTTTTAAATCTATTGTTTTATTACCTCGGAAACCGCCGTCAGAAGTAATGACCAATTTACAATCGGAGTCATTGATTCGGGTTGCTACAGCAGATGAAGAAAATCCGGCGAAAACAACTGAGTGAATGGCACCGATTCTCGCGCAAGCTAAAACAGCAACCGCCAATTCCGGAATCATTGGCAGATAAATACATACGCGGTCGCCTTTTTCGATTCCCTGGTCGCGAAGCACATTCGCCATTTTACAAACACGCTGGTGGAGTTCATTGTATGTAATGTGTTGCGCTTCCTCTTTCGGGTCGTTCGGTTCAAAAATGATTGCGGTTTTGTTGCCACGTCGGGCTAAATGACGGTCGACGCAATTTTTTACGATGTTGACTTTGGCACCTGTAAACCATTTAATGTCGGCTTCAGCCATATCAAATTCGACCACTTTATCCCATTGCTGATACCATTGAAAATTTTCCTCTGCGATTTTTCCCCAGAATTTACGCGGCTCGCGAATCGATTTGTTGTAATGCTTGAAGTATTGTTCTAAATTGTCAATTTTATAATAGCTCATGGTGCTGAATTTTAGAATCGGTTTGTTTTTGTAAATATAAGGAACGTTATTTTATATCGAATATATATCTTGCAAAATAAATATACATAATTAAATTTTTAGCTGTTTTAATTTCAGGATGTGGATTTTTGCCCGACTTTCGCTTTCGCCAATGCTATTCTGATCTCATCAATGATTGTGACATCATCAATTGTTGATGGAATCTGGAAATCTTCCTGATCGGCAATGTTCCGGATTAACTTTCGAAGGATTTTTCCTGAACGCGTTTTTGGCAATCTTTGTACAACGACCACATTCCGAAGCGAAGCCACTGCTCCTATTTTCTTTCGGATCGATTGAACGATTTCATATTCCAATTGGAAACTTTCAATCGTTTCCCCCGATTTTACAACAACCAAAGCCACCGGAATCTGTCCTTTTAATTCGTCATAAATTCCAACAACGGCACATTCTGCAACCGAATGATGCGAAGCAACGACTTCTTCCATCTCAGCTGTTGACAACCTGTGCCCGGCAACGTTGATCAAATCATCAACGCGTCCGGTAATGAAAATATAACCGTCTTCATCGATATAGCCGCCATCTCCGGCAAGATAATAACCAATAAATCTGCTGAAATAACTGGCATTGAAGCGTTCTAAATTTCCCCACAATCCAATCATGTTTCCCGGCGGAAGCGGCAGTTTAATGACAACCAAACCTTCTTCATTTGCGCCCAACTTTTCTCCGTTTTCATTGAAGATTTGAATGTCGTAGCCGGGAACAACTTTCGCCGCCGATCCGGGTTTGATTTTCATTGGCTCGATTCCCATTGGATTTGCAACCATCGGCCAGCCAGATTCGGTTTGCCACCAATTGTCGATTACCGGAACCGGAATGTGTTTTTGATACCATTCCAATGTCGCCGCATCGCATCTTTCGCCAGCGAGCAATTGCTTTTTCAATGAACTCAAATCATATTGCTTGATGAATTCTCCGTCAGGATCTTCTTTCTTAATCGCACGGATTGCTGTTGGCGCACAAAACATCGTACTGACTTTGTGTTCTGAAATTACCCTCCAAAACGTACTCGCATCAGGCGTTTTGATTGGTTTTCCTTCAAAGATTACAGTCGTATTCCGGTTGATCATCGGACCATAAACAATGTAGCTGTGCCCAACTGCCCAACCCATATCCGACGCTGCCCAAAAAATTTCGCCAGGTTTTGCGTCATATATGTAAGTCATCGAAAATTGCATCGCTGTCGCGTAGCCACCGGTATCACGAATAATTCCTTTGGGTTTTCCTGTCGTTCCCGATGTGTATAAAATATATAGCGGATGATTTGATTCAACCGCGACACAAGCCGTTTCTTCGGAACCGTAAACCAACGCGTCATAATCGACATCGTATTTTTTGAACGGAATTTTCGCGCCTAATTTCCGATTGAAAACCACGACTTTTTTGGGTTTGTGCGTGGCGATTTCAATGGCTTCGTCAACCAATGGTTTGTATGCGATCAAACGGTCAATTTCAATTCCGGATGAAGCAGTCAAAATGCCGCGCGGCTTGCAATCGTCAATCCGGATTGCGAGTTCATTTGGCGCAAAGCCTCCAAAAACAACCGAATGAATTACGCCAATTCTTGCACAAGCCAACATTGCGAAAGCCGTTTGTGGAATCATTGGCATGTAAATTATTGCGGTATCGCCTTTTTTAAATCCGAGTGCCAACAAACCCCCGGCGAGTTTTGCGACTTCGGTTTTCACTTCGTTAAAAGTATATTTACGGATCGTTTGCGTGACCGGAGAATCGTAAATAAACGCGACCTGATCGCCAAAACCATCCTGAATATGCTTGTCTAAAGTCAGGTAACACATGTTTAACGTGCCGTCTTCAAACCACATCGGATAACCGTTTTGATCTTTTGAAAGGATGGTTGACGGCTTGTTGTACCATTCGATTTTTTCAGATTGTTCCCGCCAGAAACCTTCGGGATTTGAAATGCTGTGGTCGTAAAATTCCTGATATTTCATTCGGATTTTGATTTTTGTTGAAGCAGATCATTGACCTGTTCGACTAATTTTTTGATAGAAAACGGTTTCGTCATGTAAGCATCCGCACCAAGCGACATGCCTTTTTCAATATCGCTTTCTTTGTTTTTTGCAGACAGGAACAACACTTTGCAATTGGTTAAGCGTTGGTCTTTTTTGATAAATTCGATCGTTGCGTACCCGTCAACATTTGGCATCATAATATCAAGAATGATGATATTTGGGATTTCGGTTTGTAAAATATCGAGTGCTTCCTGGCCGTCACGCGCGATGAACACCTGAAAATTATTTTTCTTGAACGTGTATTCTAGAGACATGATGATGTTTGGCTCGTCGTCAACAATTAAAATCTTGTTCATAATATTGTGTTTTGATTGGGAATCGTAAAAATAAATGTCACGCCTTCGGGCTCGTGATTGCTCATCCAGATTTTGCCTTTGTGCATTTCAATAACTTGTTTTGAAATGGCCAATCCGAGGCCGCTGCCGATTGGTTTTTTGATGTTTTGGTTGTTGGATTGGTAGAATTTGTCAAAGATCGCATCGGCATCATCGGGATTGATGTTTTTTCCGTTGTTGTAAATTTTGACACGGGTTTCAGAATGATTTTTTTCAACAGAAACTGTAATAATTCCGTGGTTTTCATCGGCGAATTTAATGGCATTCGACAGCAAATTTGTTACGACCTGAATAATTCTTTCCGTGTCAAAAGCAGTCCAGTTTTCAATTTCACTTTCGTAAAATTCGAATTTGATATTTTTGTTTGACATCAATTGTTTTAATGGACTGATCGCTTTTTTGATGACCGAATTGATGTTTCCTTTTTCAATAAACAATTGCTGCTGGCCGCTTTCGAAACGCTCAAGGTCGAGGATTTTATCAATCAGACGGTTCAAGCGATCCGATTCGGAAATGATATTCTGGAGAAATTGTTTGCGTAATTCTTCGGGGATTTCATCGTCGTCGTGCAAAATTTCGCTGGCTGCGCGAATGGCTGTAATTGGCGTTCGAAGTTCGTGCGTCACCGTTCCCAGGAATTCGTCTTTCTGCAAATCTTTTTTCACCAACGCCGCATTTGCGTTTTTTAGTTGAGAGGAAATTTCCTTCAATTCATTTGACGTTTCAGTCAGTTTTTTATTGGTTGTAATGTTTTCCTGTGATTCTTCGAGGATTCTGAGCACTTCTGGAAGTGTGATTTTTTCTTCTTTTACGACGCTGGCAATTAAGATTTTTGCAGATGCGGTCCCGATATGGCCAGTCAGTAAATTTTCTGAGAATTTGATCATGCGCGCATCGGCAAGTTCCTCATTTTTATCGACATTGTATTTTCTCCTGAAAATATTCATCGCACGATTCGTGCGTTGTTCGCCTAAAAAACGTTTCAGCACTTTTTCAATATCGCTGGTGTAAGCTGTTCCTTTCCAGACAAATGCATTTTCATGCCTTGTAATGTAGCGGTCGATATCAACAAACATCTCGGCATAATTGCGTTCGCGGTAATTGCCTTTGAAGCTTACCGAAACTGCGAGATAAGCCATTACATTAAACAAAATACTCCAGAAAAGCGCTTGCGGAACTGGATCGAGATAATCAATCCCGAACAATTGAAAGGGTTTTAAAAGTGCGATTCCGAATGGGCCATTTGCAATAAAATTGCTGTCGAAATCGGTCAGGCCCAATGCATACGGAATCAATAACGTATAACTACAGATTAAAAATCCGATGATCATCCCGGCAACTGCGCCGTTTCGTGAACCACGACGCCATAAGATCGCACCGAAAAATGCCGGCGCCAATTGTGCGATGATTACAAACGATACCATTCCGATGGAAAACAAATTGTAATCCAAAACGAACACGCGGTAAATCATGTACGACAAAATGATCAGAGAAAAAATGCCGACTTTCCGGATCGTGACAATCCTGCGGTTGTTTTTTTCCTGGACTTCACTTTGCAATTTTCCGAGGAAACCATACGGAATCAACAAGTTGTTGCTCAGCATCGTTGACAATCCGATAGACGAAACCACGATCATAGAGATTGCTGCCGAAAATCCGCCAAGAAAAACCAAAACCGTCATCCATTGGTTGTTAAACAATTGCGGAATCAAAAGCGAATAGGTATCTGGATTGACGAATTGGCCTTTAAACAAAATATTCCCGCTCCAAGCGACTGGATAAACGAAAATATTGAACAATAATAAATACAACGGAAACAACCAGACTGCAGTTTTCACATGGCGTTCCCGGTTATTTTCAATGACTGCCATTTGGAATTGCCGAGGCAGCAGAAATATTGCAAACAATGATAAAATACACAGGAAAAACCAGTTGATGGCTTGCGGGATTCCGCCAATGGTGTTGCGCTTGGTAAAATATTCGAGTTTCGAAGCCTGCGCATAAATATCGTCAAATCCGTTGAAAACGAAGAAAGTAACGTAAATTCCGAGTAATAAAAAAAAGAACAATTTCAGGATCGATTCCAACGCAACTGCTGTTACGATTCCTTTTCTTTTTTCAGATGCATCAACATAACGCGTTCCATAATAAGATGCGAATAACGCCAGTGCAATCGCTACATAAGTTGTGGTATCGCTGAAAACATTTGAATCTGCAGCCGTTTTAGCGACAACATGAAAAGTTTCTGCAATTGCTTTTAATTGCAATGCGATGTAAGGCAAAATTCCGAAAATGCAGATTAAGGTAACCAATGCGCCTAAAAACCGACTGTTTCCGTAACGCAGCGAAATAAAATCGGCGATGCTTGAGATTTTGTTGACTTTTGAAATTCGGATGATTTTGCGAAGAATGACAATCCATGCCGGAATGATAATTACAGGCCCAATGTAAATTGGAAGATAACTTAGCCCTGAATTTGCGGCGACTCCGATGCTTCCGTAATACGTCCACGCACTGCAATACACCGCAAGCGACAACGAATACACATACGGATTGTTTGCCCAGCGGCTGTTTTCCTTTTTCTCTGCCCAATGCGCGATGTAAAAAAGAAATGCGAGATAAACCGATAAAATGACCAGTAAAATTGCACTATTCATAATATTTTCGAATTACGATTAGCGAAATAAGTATTGAAAAAAGCCAGACCGAAAAAAAATAGGTGTAAATTATCGGGATACCGAAAACCGAATCGGCGCTATCAAAAATGAGCAGTAGCGGCAGGTTGAAACACAGCAATAACGCAAGTGAAAGAATAATCAGTTTTTGTTCGTGCCTTTTTTTCATCTGTATAAAAATATAAAAAACATAACTCCCGAACGTAAATCCGGGAGCTAAATAACTTACCTATTTTTAATTCACCATTAAGGTATTAAGTTTCATTAAGCTTAACTATACTTAATTTCTTAATGGTTTAAAAATCAATTTTACTTTTTATCGTCATATTCGCCCACGAGCGCATAATAACCAAAAGTTCCGAGTCCGAGGACAATTAGCGGCGTCAGGACAAAAAGGATGATGATCCCAAAAACCAAATCTTCCTGTTTGCCCGAAACGAATTTCGGATATCCGAAAATAAAGATGCAAAAGTAGGCTGCAGCCAATGCCAATAAGAGCCAAACGATTCCGAGTAATCTTTTTATTGCGTTCATATTTTATATTTTAATCGTTTTCAATATTGTTTTTTCTCTTCAGATACACCATTCCGATTGCGAAACTGATCGCTGCGATGATGATTGGATACCACAAACCTTCGAGGTAAAATTCGGGATCGCCGCCTTCTTTGGCATTCGTTACGAAATATGTTGAGATCGCGGGAAGCAATCCACCGAAGATTCCGTTTCCAATGTGATAAGGAAGTGACATCGACGTGTATCGGATTTTCACCGGGAACATTTCGACTAAAAATGCTGCAATCGGGCCGTAAACCATGGTTACGAAAATCACCTGGATAAACAGCAGCCAAATTAACGACCAGCGGTCGGATGAATTGATGGTAACTGTCGTTTTTGTATCGCCTTTAGCAACGCCTTTTTCATCTAAAACCGGCGCTCCATTTTCTAAATGTACCGTTTTCACTTGTTTCCAGAGCGTTCCATCGGTATATTCTTTCGTGCTGGTGTAAATCGAATCGAGTTTTTGTTTGTTGTTTTCTTTGGTAATCGCTTCGAGTTTTGCATTTGCGACAATTTCTGTTTTTAGGGAAACATCGGTTGTTTGATACATCGATTTGTAAATCGGCCTGTATAGTAAAATCGCGCACAGCATTCCAAGCATCATGATGATTTTTCTTCCGACGCGGTCGCTTAACCATCCAAAAAATAAGAAAAACGGCGTTCCTATTAAAAGTGCAATTCCGAGTACGATATCTGCCTGTGATGAATCGACAAACATGACCGTTTTCAAGAAACTCATAGCATAAAACTGTCCCGTGTACCAAACCACACCCTGCCCCATTGCGGCTCCAAAAAGCGCGAGTAGAACGAACTTTAGATTGTAGCGGTTTCCGAAACTTTCTTTTAACGGATTGGTGCTGGTTTTTCCTTCGGCTTTGGCTTTTGCGAAAACCGGAGATTCCGACATTTTTTTACGGATCAGGTAAGAAACGAATACCATAATGATTGAAATCCAGAATGGCACCCTCCAGCCCCAAACGTCAAACTGCTCGGGCGTTAATAAGCTTCTGGTCGCTAAAATTACCATCAAGGAAATGAATAATCCGAATGTTGCCGTCGTTTGGATCCACGAGGTCCAATACCCGCGTTCGCCTTTCGGGGCATGCTCGGCCACATAAGTTGCAGCACCACCATATTCGCCCCCGAGTGCAAGCCCTTGAAGCAAACGTAAAATCAGCACCAATAAGGGAGCAAAAAATCCGATGGTTTCATAACTCGGTACGCAACCGATCAAGAAAGTCGCACCGCCCATTAATAAAAGCGTGACGGTAAAAGTGTATTTTCTTCCGATGAGATCGCCCAATCTTCCGAAGAACAAAGCGCCAAACGGACGCACTACAAACCCGGCTGCAAATGTAGCCAATGTCGATAAAAATGCTGCTGTGGGATTATCTGCCGGAAAGAATTTTGTTGAAATGACAACCGCTAAACTCCCGAAAATGAAGAAATCATACCATTCGATCAGCGTGCCTAATGAGGACGCAGTGATGACTTTCCAGATTCCTTTTGTTGAAGTAGTTTCTGTGCTCATAAATGTGTTGTTTGATTATAAATAAATTTGTAATTGTATCGTGAATTCGCCTTTGTGCCCGTCGATCCTGTCCACTGCGGTGTAAACAGGACGCGCAGAATATTGTGTGGTGATTTTAGCATGGTGCCCGTCAAGAAAGAAATTTGAGCCAATGTCAAATTGGGTACTTGATTTTTCAAGCGCATCAAAATCTTTGTAGGTGAATGCGCCGAACGGCTGAATCCTTATTTTCGGTTTTTCATTGCTGTTTGGCAGAAGAAATCCAGCTTGTGTGTACCAGATTTTCCCGGTTCCGATGGATGCCTGCGCATTTCCCGGCCCGGCAAGTGCTTTGCCACCAGTGAAATTTGGATCGGCAATTCCAACGTTCATAATGCCGACATTTCTCAGATAATTCGGCCCAAAGTCGTAATTATAAAATACGCTGTAAGCGGTAATGGCCATTTTATTTTCTTTTTTTCCGACTGGCAAATCAGCAAAAACATCTGCCGAAAACAATTTGATATCGTGTTTGTTGATCGCGCCTTCAACAATCGTTCGCGTGCCGTCCTGGGCGTTGTAAAAACCAGCCCCAATGTTGAATACTTTTTTAGTTCCCATATACGTTCCCACTTTATAGGGAAGCAAATTCGACTCTGTTTCAAGGAATTGGTATTCGAAATAGCCTGCTTTCGACCATTCGGTATTGCCACTGTTGTCTACTGCAATTGCTTTTTCACCGGTCAAAACAGGAATCGGCGCGAGATTGGTTGAAAACGGTTTGTTGTAGCTCATGCGGTATTCAAATTTCCCATATTTCCCTTTAGCAAATATTCCAACCTGTCGTGCAAATTGATCGGAATTGTCAATCAAAGGCCAGTTAAAAATCGGTGCATCAATAGTCAGAAAATTCAATGTTGATGCCATCGTCATCCGCGAAAGCCCCATATAATAGTGCAATCCACCACCAAGCGACAAACTGAATTTCTTGTCTTTTTCAGGGGAAACGACCGCATATTCATTCCACGCATCGTGAAAAAACATGCCCGGCTTTTTTCCCGCACCATAACCGCCGGTTCCAGTTGTACCGGCCGCGCCGCCGTTTGTAAAGGTTTGGTTGTTGATCCCGAAATGTGCCACAATCATGTAGCGTTTGGACAATTGGGCATAAAATAACATGCGTAATCTTCGATTTCCAATATCGCTGCTTGATGTTGCCGGCTCATCGCCAATCATTGTTCCGGGGTTCATTTGTGAAGAGCGGTACCAAATCTGGTTCCAGGCGATCAAACGAACATATTTGCTGCCATCTTCATTGAGGTTGAATTTCATTCCGGCGCCGTAATCCGGTGAGCCTTGCGAAAATCCTGTAAGCCACGCCATAGAAAGCGCTGCGGTGAGAATCATGTTTTTCATAAAATAAAATTTTGGTTGTCGGTTCGTTCTTTGTACCGCCAAATTCTATTTTTATGTCCATTAAAAAAATTATGGTATATTTTTTTGTAAAGTAGTATAGCTAATCTTTAAAGCGTTCCCATTTTATGAGCATAAACTTGTCGCCGAGTTCGGTAATGATCATTCCGGCTCCTGATAGCTGGTCTTTGTTTTTGAGGTATTCTACAAGTTCCAGATGGTTGAAAATCTTATACTTTGGATGGTAATCTGCATGAGCGGTTTTTTTAATATTATATTCTTTCACCCAATTGCTAACAGTGACATGTGAAACGCCAAGAATGCGTTCAATTTCACGAAAACTCAAGCCTTCAAGGTACAATTGCAATGCCTTAGTTACATAATAATCATCTATTTTCTTTCCTATCTTATTGACTGTGAAGTAATAATTGCATTTTTTACATAAATACCGCTGCCTGTCTTTGATGACACCGCTTTTTACAACCTGCTTGTTCTGGCATTTCGGACACGCTAAAACTTCCATATATACAAATTTTGCATAAATATACCAATTTAGCAATTATATAAAAGCATTATGTTTAAAAAATTTCGGTTAAAATTACAGTTTATAAAAAATTATTACGATTTAATTCAGTTCTATACATTTAATTCTTAAATCTGATAAAAATGCGATTTATGAACAATGATCGATTTTCAAATCAGAATCCGGCAAAAGTTGCGATTTATTCACTTAATTTGTAACAAACAACACAAAAACTCATGCAATTCGACCCAAACGATTTAGAGCAATCTGCCATTTATAAATTGCTGACCGGCGCGGTGATTCCAAGGCCAATCGGCTGGATTTCAACGATCAGCGAAGACGGAATCAACAACCTCGCGCCTTTTTCTTTTTTTAATGCGATTGGTGACGATCCGCCACATGTGATGTTTTCGACCACGCGCGGTGGCGACAAAAACAAAGACACTTTAAATAATGTTCTGGCCAACAAGCAATTTGTTGTCAATATGGTTACCGAAGAAAATGTTGAAAAAATGAACGCCTCGTCTGAAATTTTACCGCCGCACATCGACGAATTTTTACACGCCGGCCTTACTCCTATTGCGTCCGTAAAGATCAAGCCGATGCGTGTCAAAGAAAGCCCAATCACTTTCGAATGCGAACTCGTGCACTATTATTCACTCGAAAACCACCAGTTTGGCGGTGCAACAATGATCGTTGGAAAAGTCATTTTAATGCACATCGACGAAAGCGTTTTGCTCGAAAACCACAAAATAAATATCGAAACATACAAGCCGGTCGCACGTTTGGCCGGCTCGAATTATACCAAACTCGGGGAAATTTTCTCGATCAAAAGAAATTAATGAATTTGGGCAGCCCCGGTGAAAAACCGGGTCGGGCTATGCGTTGCAATCTTTTTTCGTTCCTCAAAAAGGATTTTCACTGCTATCCCTGCTGCAAAACACACTCAATATGAAAATTACAGTTATTGGCGGCGGCCCCGGAGGTTTATATTTTTCAATCCTGGCTAAAAAAGCATTACCAGATTGCCAGATTGACATTTACGAACGCAACAAACCCGACGACAGTTTTGGCTTCGGAGTCGTTTTCTCAGATGAAACGCTGAGCGAATTCCTGACGCGCGATCCAAAATCCTACGAACTCATCCGTAACGAATTCTCCTATTGGGACGATCTTGATGTCGCCCGCGATGGCGAAATCGTCCGCATTACCGGAAACGGATTTTGTGGCTGTTCGAGAAAAACCCTGCTGCAATTGCTTCAGCAAAGATGCAGGGAAGAAGGCGTGAATTTGCACTTCGAATCAAACATTGACGGTCTTTCCCAATTCAACGATTCTGATTATATCGTAGCCTGCGACGGTATCAACAGCCAGATCCGCGAACAATTCCGTGATGATTTCGGAACCAAAACCGTATTGCAAAAAAATAAATTCGTCTGGCTCGGAACAACTAAACCGCTCGATGCCTTTACGTATTTTTTCCGCACCACGCCTTACGGAAGTTTCGTCGCACATTCATATCAATATCAGCAAGGAATGAGCACGATGATTTTTGAATGTACGCCTGAAACCTGGGAAAATGCAGGTTTTGAAGATACAAACGAATCCGATACGATCCAGAAACTATCCGAGATTTTCATAGAAGAACTCGACGGCCACGAACTCCTTTCAAACAAATCACATTGGCGCCAATTCCCAACGATTACAAACAAAAACTGGCACAAAGACAATGTTGTTTTACTCGGAGATGCCAAAGCCACGGCACATTATTCGATCGGATCGGGCACGAAACTCGCGATGGAATGCGCCATTGCCTTATCCGACAGCATCGTGAAATTCGGATCCGACAAAGAAAAAGCATTCGCCAATTACGAGCAATTGCGCCGCAACCGCGTCGAAATGATTCAGCATGCCGCCGGAGTTTCGCTCGACTGGTTTGAGAATATGGACCGCCACATGCAGCACGATTTCATGCAGTTTGCTTTTGGCGTCATGACACGCGCAAAAAAAGTAACATTCGAAAACCTGGCGTTGCGAGATAAATCATTTACTGAAAAAGTTTTAACTGAGTTCAATTGCAGCATCGGGAATTTTAAAGTCAGCGTTCCTGCGGCATTTACAGCTTTTTCTTTACGCGGAATGCAATTGAAAAATCGCATTGTGATGTCTCCAATGGGGCAATATTCGGCTGAAAACGGCTTGGTTTCCGATTGGCATTTAGTACATTATGGAACTCGCGCGACAGGCGGCGTTGGATTGGTTTTAACCGAAATGACCGCCATTTCAGAAACTGGACGAATTACTTTAGGTTGTCCCGGAATTTACACTGAAGAACAAACACTTGCGTGGAAAAAAATAACCCATTACATCCACAAAAATTCCAAGTCAAAAATAGGAATTCAGCTTGGGCATTCAGGCAGAAAAGGTTCGGTAAATGTTCCGTCAGTTGGCAGTAATATTCCATTAGAAGATAACGGCTGGAATTTAATTTCGGCTTCGCCAATTTCATATAATGAAAAAATGGCCGTTCCAAAAGAAATGGATATTGAAGATATGAACGCCGTTGTTGCCGAATTCGCAAACGCTGCAATAAACGCTGACGCTGCAGGTTTTGACATGATCGAATTGCAGGCGCACCACGGATTTTTACTCGCTTCATTCCTTTCTCCACTTACAAACATCCGAACGGATGAATTTGGCGGAAGCATCGAAAACCGCATTAAATTTCCTATTCGTGTTTTTTCCGCTATGCGCGATGTTTTCAATTTATATAAACCCATGTCGGTCAGGATTTCCGCTTCCGACTGGGCAGAAAACGGAATTTCAGAAGCAGATGTATTGACGATTGCCGAAGCATTTAAACAAGCCGGTGCCGATATTATCAACATTTCTACAGGAAACACCATCGAAAATCAAAAACCGCAAATCGGCAGGATGTGGCAAACGCCATTTTCTGATTTGGTTCGGAATTCGGTTCACATTCCCACAATCACAACAGGATTTATCCAGGACATTGATCAGATCAATACAATTTTATTAAATGGCCGCGCCGATTTGGTTGCTTTGGGCAAACCTTTATTATTGGATCCTAATTTTGTCCGTCATGCGCAGGCTTACGAACAATTTAAAACCGATGATATTCCGAATCAATATGTTCAGGGAATTGCGCCGCTTTACCAAATGCAGCAATCTGAACGAAAGGAAAAAGAAAATATGAAGCGCGCTTTGAAGCCGGAAACACACAAAAAGATAAATAATTAAATGTATACTCGAGGCGGAAGGCCGAACAGAGCTAATTAATAATTAATGAAACATTACGAGGATAACTTTGCGCACGATCATTTGCCTCCTGAGGATTTGCAGCCGGATTATATTTGGGATCAAGAAGACTTTCAATTTCCTGAAAACCTGAATTGTGTGGACAGGCTTTTGGATGATCACATTAAGAATGGACGCGGGAATTCGATTGCAATCAGAACATTTGAATTTACCTGGACTTACCAGGATTTGTATGAAAAATCAAATCAGATCGCGCATATTCTGGCTGACGATTTGGGATTGGTTTCCGGAAATCGTGTTATGATCCGATCGGCGAACAATCCTATGTTTGTGGCTTGCTGGTTTGCAATTTTAAAAGCGGGCGGAATTGTAGTGGCGACAATGCCATTGCTGCGTGAAAAAGAATTATCGGTCATGATTGAATCTGCTGAAATTTCCCATGTTTTGTGCGATGTAAGACTGATTGATGCTTTATCTGAAGTCAAATTGCCTTTCTTAAAACAGGTTTGTACTTTCGATGGCTCGGATGAAAATTCGTCGGAACTTGAAAAATTGATGGCATCCAAACCAACAACTTTTCAGAATTACCATACTTTATCGAATTCGCTTGCGCTGATTGGCTTTACATCTGGAACCACCGGAAAGCCTAAGATGACCGCGCATTATCACAAAGATGTATTGCTGATTTGTGAAGCATTTCCAAAATACTCGCTTCAGCCAAAACCCGAAGATATTTTTACCGGAAGTCCGCCGCTTGGCTTTACTTTTGGGCTCGGCGGCATGGTTTTATTTCCGTTTTATTACGGCGCATCGACCTTTTTAATTGAAAAACCCACGCCAGAATTGCTGCTAAAAGCATTCACCGAATATAAAATTACCATCTGTTTTACGGCTCCAACTGCCTGGCGCGTGATTACAACTCTCGTCAAAGATTACAACATTTCATCACTCAGAAAATGTGTTTCTGCCGGGGAAACTTTGCCGTTAAAAGTCTGGGAAGATTGGTATGCAGCTACCGGATTAAAGATTATCGATGGGATCGGCTCGACCGAAATCCTGCACATTTTCATTTCGTCAAACGAAGAAAACATGCGAAAAGGCGCAACTGGATTGCCCATTCGCGGTTACGAAGCAAAAATCGTTGATGAAACCGGAAACGAATTGCCTGCAAATGAATCCGGAAGACTGGCCGTTCGCGGCATTACCGGCTGCAAATACCTGAATGCACCCGACAAGCAAAAAGAATATGTCGAAAACAAATGGAACATTACCGGCGATATTTTCAAAAAAGACGAAGATGGTTATTTCTGGTTTGTCGCGCGCGGCGATGACATGATCATTTCATCGGGCTACAATATTGCTGCGATTGAAGTCGAAAACGTACTTTTAGTGCATGAAGACATTGCCGAATGTGCCGTTGTTGGGCTTCCAAATGAAGAACGCGGCATGCTCGTTTGTGCGTATATCGTTTTAAAAGATTCGGCTAAAGCCAATGAAAATATGGCAAAATCAATTCAGGATTGGTTTAAGGTAAAAGCCGCACCTTATAAATATCCGCGCGAAATTCACTTCGTTGAAGCCTTGCCAAAAACAGAAACAGGAAAAATCCAGCGGTTTAAGTTAAAGCATTAAATTTCATGTTCCAAAACCGTAAATTTGTGGTATTGAAAAAATAAATATGAGAAAAGTATTCGTCGTCGTGAGCATAACCGTTCTGGCATTGACCGCCATTTTAACGTATATCAACTGGAAATTCGCTTTCCTTTTGGTATTTTTCATTCCATTGATTGCACTCGGATTGTATGACATGTACCAATCGAGGCATTCCATTAGAAGAAACTTTCCTTTGCTTGGGCGTTTGCGATGGCTTTTGGAATCGATCGGGCCGGAATTGCGCCAGTATTTTGTTGAAACCGACACGGATGGACGTCCATTCAACCGTTTGCAACGGAGTTTGGTGTACCAACGCAGTAAAAAAGAAACCGATTCGCATCCTTTCGGAACGCAATTGAATGTTTATGATACGGGTTACCAATGGATCAACCACAGCATCAAAGCGATTTCATTTTCAGATATTGATCCCGATCCGCGCGTTCGAATCGGGTCTTCCCAATGCGAAAAGCCATATATGGCAAGTTTGTTCAACGTTAGCGCGATGAGTTATGGTTCGCTCAGTAAAAACGCGATTTTAGCTTTAAATGCCGGAGCAAAAGAAGGCGGTTTTTTCCACAATACTGGAGAAGGCGGACTTTCGCCTTACCATCTCGAACCAGGAGGTGACGTGGTTTGGAACATAGGAACCGGATATTTCAGCTGTCGCGATGAATACGGAAATTTTTCTCCTGAGAATTTTCGCCAGCGCGCCATATTGGACAACGTCAAAATGATCGAAATCAAATTTTCGCAAGGTGCGAAACCCGGACACGGCGGAATTCTGCCTAAAGAAAAGGTAACCGATGAAATTGCAGCGATCCGGCTCGTAAAAAAAGGCGGCGATATTTTATCGCCTCCGAAACATTCGGCTTTTAAAACGCCGTTGGAATTGATGGATTTCATTAAGGTCTTGCGTGAAAATTCTGGTGGAAAACCCGTCGGAATGAAACTTTGTGTCGGAAATAAATCAGAATTCCTTGCCATTTGCAAAGCAATGGTTCAAACCAAAACTTACTTCGATTTTATCACCGTAGATGGCGGCGAAGGCGGAACAGGCGCTGCGCCACAGGAATATTCAGACCACGTGGGCATGCCGTTGCGCGACGCACTTGCGTTTGTTTATGACGCTTTGAACGGATTTGATCTCAAAGACCAGATCAAGATCATTGCCAGCGGAAAAGTCATTAGCGGTTTTGACATCGTACGGACTTTATCAATGGGCGCCGATTTGTGCAATTCAGCACGCGGAATGATGTTCGCACTCGGCTGCATCCAGGCTTTGGAATGCCATGCAAATACCTGCCCGACCGGCGTGGCAACTCAGGATCCGAAACTCGTAAAAGGCTTGGTTCCCGAGCAAAAAAGCGTTCGTGTTGCGCGATACCAACATGAAACAGTTAAAGCTGCAATGGAACTGATCGCTTCCGCAGGAATTGACCATCCAGATAATGTAGGCCGCGATGTCGTAAGCATGCGCGTCGATAAAACAAAGATCCAGACTTTCGCAGAGCTTTTCCCGGAACTCAAAAAAGGCTGTTTGTTGCAGCCTGAAACCGTTCCGGATCGATTTTTCTACGACTGGAAAAAAGCCACAGCTGAAAGTTTTTAATAACATTTGATAAAAAAAATCTAGCTTAATGAATCTTAATTTCTTAATGGTTGAAAAAAATAATTAAAATGAACCAGATATTTACCAAAAAAGAAACCATCAAATTCAGGCATGTCGATTTTGCCGGAATCGTTTTCTATCCAAGATTTCTCGAAATGCTCAACGATTTAGTCGAAGATTGGTTTGAAGAAGCGCTTGAACGCCCGTTTTCTAAAATTCATGAAACCAACGGAATACCAACGGTCGATTTAAAAATACAGTTTAAAAAAGCCGGCCGTATCGGGGAAGTTTTAACCAAAAAGTTGTGGGTTGAAAAACTGGGTGGCGCGTCAGTGACCTGCGGATTTAAATTTGAAGATGAAAATCAAAATACCGTTCTCGAAGGCGAGGTAACATTGGTAAACGTCGCCATTTCAGAAGATCGGAACGATATCAAATCCGAAGCTTTTTCAGAAAGTATGAAATCGAAAATCGCTCCATTTCAGGTCGTAAATTAAAAATCATAATTCGAAAATTCATGGACTTCCCAAAATTTAAAGCTGCCGCTGTACAAACTTCGCCTGTTTTCCTAAACGTTGAAAAAACGATTGATAAAACCATTTCAATTGTAAAGGAAGCTGTGGCAAATGGTGCACAGCTTGTTGCCTTTCCAGAAGTTTTCATTGCCGGTTATCCGTATTGGAACTGGATCATGACGCCGGTTCAGGGCAGCAAATGGTATGAAGAATTGTATCGGAGTTCAGTCGTTGTTCCAAGCCCGGAAATTGACCGCATCTGCAAAGCTGCAAAAGAAAACGATATCCATATTGTTATTGGGATTAATGAACGAGGCGACAGTTATGGCGAAATTTACAATACCAATTTAATTATCGACAACCACGGAAACCTAATCGGCAAACACCGTAAACTGGTTCCAACCTGGGCAGAAAAACTCACCTGGACTTCCGGTGACGGTTCTTCTTTAAAGGTGTATAAAACTGAAATCGGCCCGATCGGGACTTTAGCCTGCGGTGAAAATACCAATACTTTAGCGCGTTTTACATTATTGGCACAAGGCGAATTGATCCACATCGCCAATTACATTTCGCTTCCCGTTGCACCGCCGGATTATAACATGGCCGAAGCGATAAAAATCCGCGCAGCAGCGCATTCTTTCGAAGGAAAATTATTTACGATCGTTTCGTGTTCGACCATTTCAAAAGAAATCATGGACGTTTTAAAAGCCGATGTTCCGGATGTTGAAGAGTTGTTAACCCGTAAAAATTCCGCATTCTCCGGAATTCTCGGGCCAAACGGTGCAGTTGTTGGCGAACCTTTAATTGACGACGAAGGCATTGTTTACGCCGACATTGATCTGGCAAAATGCATCCAGCCGAAACAAATGCACGACATTCTCGGGCATTACAACCGTTTCGATATTTTTGATTTGCGTGTGAATGTAGCACCAACCAGAAAGATTACGTTCATCGACAACCACGACGATTTCAATAAAAAATTAAATCTGTAAACCGCATTTTTACTCTAAAAAAAATACAACTATTTATTAACGAATCAGTTGGATTTTTTGTTTCTTTACTTTCTGCCGCCCCAATCCCGCAATTAAGATTGTCAACAGTTAATCTACGATAACTTTAATCAGACAAATGGCTACAGAAAACAAACTCAAAAAAGTACTTGGACTCGGTTTCGGAATCGCGATTTTTATAGGCGGGACAATTGGTGTCGGCATACTCCGAACGCCAGGCGAAATTGCCGCTTTCCTCAACAACGAATGGCTTATCATTTCTGTTTGGCTGGTTGGTGGATTGTACATTTTAATGGGTTGCGGCGCGTATGCCGAACTCGCAACTTCCATTCCTAAAGCTGGCGGTTCTTACAATTACATCAAACGCGCTTTTGGCGATTATGCGGGATTTATTTCGGGGTGGTTCGATTACATTACCAATGCGATTGCGCCGGCATTCTTCTGCATCGTCATTAGCGAATACATTGCAATGTTGTTTCCCGAAATTAAAGAACAAACGACTGTGATCGCGATCGCGTTTCTTTTAGGTTTCACCCTTATACACGTTGGCGGAATTAAAAATGGTAGCATTGTACAACAAATCACCAGTATTATTAAAGTATTGTTTTTCGTTGGACTGATTGTAGCGTGTTTTTGTTATTCTGGCATAAAGACCACGCCAATTGAGATCAATCCAAATGTCATGTCGGCAGGAATGATCATCGGTTTTTTTAAATCCATCCAAATGGCACTTGGTGCGTATGACGGTTGGTATGCGATTGTTTTCTTCGCTGAAGAAGACGAAGATCCAAACCGCAACATCCCGAGATCGCTTTACACCGGCGCACTGATCGTAATCGCAATCTATGTTTTGATCAACATCGCATTTCTTCACGTTTTGCCCGCTTCGGCTATTGCGAATTCCCCTTTGGCTGCAGCCGATGTGGCAAAAATCGTCTTTGGCGAAAACGGGGCTGTTATTGTAACTGTAATTGCCGTGTTTTCGATCATCGGAATCCTGAATGCGTTTTTGATGATTCCGCCCCGAATCTTATACGGATTGAGCCGCGATGGATTTTTTATTAAATCCGGAACGCGTGTGAATTCCGGTGGAACGCCGATTGTAGCGTTGTTGGCATCGTCTGCATTTACACTAATGCTTATTCTGATCGGATCTTTTAAAGTGCTGTTTTCCCTCGCCACATTCATGTCGGTCATCGTTTGGGGACTTACCTATTGCGCTTTGATCAAGCTGCGCATTTCCAAACCCAATTTGTTGCGGCCGCACAAAGCCTGGGGTTATCCGTATACAGCCATCATTTTAATATTGTGTTCTTTCACGCTTTTCCTCGGATTTGCCTACAGCGATGAGAAAAGCTTATTCGTAATTATCGCAATCGCAGCAATCTCCTATCCGGTTTTCCGATTTCTAAAACGCGGATGAAAATCGGTTTCAACCAAAAGAAAACGATTGCGTAATCACAACAGAAATCGTAAGTTTGGGTTTCTGAATCTGCATAACAACAAAATGGAAGCAAAACACAACGACGATGTCATCGGGCGCGCACGCGTCAAAGACACTCCTGAACTCGAAGCTTATTATAAAGAATTGGAAAACCTTGGAGCTGGCGCGCTTTGGACTGTTGCCAACGACATCGAACCCTGGGAACCGCGTTCTTCGTCAGTTCCGATGTTGTGGAAATACGATGATCTTCGGGAACTTGTCCTCAAATCATCCGAACTCGTCACGCCGGAACAAGCCGGACGCCGCGTCGTTTATTTGGTAAACGACAAACGCAAAGACGTTTCTGCAGCAGTCGGCTGGTTGTATACCGGAATTCAGGTCACGCGCCCCGGCGAAAGCACTTCGGCACACCGCCACAAAGCGTCTGCCCTGCGTTTTATCATGGAAGGCGAAGGCGGTTATACGGTCGTTGATGGCAATAAAATTACGTTTGAAGTCAATGATTTTGTAATTACGCCCAATTCTGCGTGGCATGAACACGGCGTAAATGCTGATGGAAAAACTTGTATTTGGCAGGACGGACTCGACATTCCGCTTGTCAATGCGCTTGAAGCAAATGATTATGAAGTTTTTGACGGCAAGCAGCCACTTCAAAACCCGGTCGATTTTTCACCTTTGTCCTTCAGCGGAACCGGTTTGATTCCCGCAGATTTTGTTTGGGACAAACCTTATTCCCCATTATTCAAATATTCCTGGAAAAACGTATATCCGGCATTGCTCGAAGCGGCAAAAGTCAGCGACGGCTCGCCTTATGACGGCATTATCATGCACTATTCCAATCCGTTGACCGGCGGCCATGTGATGCAAACCATGGGCGCTTCGATGCAATTGCTTCGAGCGGGCCAGCATACCAAAGCGCACAAACACACAGGTTCGTTTGTGTACCAATGCGCCAAAGGTAAAGGCTATTCGGTCATTAACGGCAAGCGGTTTGACTGGAAGGAACGCGATATTTTTTGCGTACCGTCATGGGCTTGGCACGAACATGTGAACCTTTCCGAAACCGACGACGCGTGTTTGTTTTCGTTTAACGATTTGCCTGTGATTGAAAAACTCGGATTGTATCAGGAGAAGATTTATGAAGAAAATAATGGCTTTCAGATTTTGGATTAGGAGCTATTTCCTGCTCTCACCTTTATCTTTGCTCGTTCCTCACAAAGGATACCGGCTCCATCAGGGCTAGGCATCCCAATAAGAATAAACATATCAGAAAAATTAAACTTCGCAACTAAAGCATGAAACTACTTACCTACAAAACAAATTCCAATACTCAAAAGCTCGGAATCCTACAAAACGACACCATTATAGACGTTGAACTTCTCGGACACAAAACAAACGAAATTTTCCCCAAATCCATGCTGGAATTGATCGATGCCGGAATGGAAGAAGTTTCCCGCATTTCAGATATCCTGGCAAAGGCCAACGAAAATGTCATTGCCGCCGTTTCAATTTCGATTGCTGAAATTACGATCCTTGCTCCCATTCCTAAACCGCGTAAAAATATCATTGGCATTGGATTGAATTATACCGAACATGTTGCCGAAAGCGCCAGAACGCTCGATACATCAAACGAATTGCCGCAGAAACCGGTAATTTTCTCCAAGCCGCCAACAACAGTTACGGCCACAAATACGAACATTTTACTAAATCCGAAACTTACTCAGCAATTGGACTGGGAAGTCGAACTTGCAGTCGTGATCGGTAAAAAAGGAAAATATGTTTCGAAAGAAAATGCAATGGATTATGTTTTTGGCTACACCGTGATCAACGACATTTCGGCACGTGATTGCCGCCGCGCCGGGCAATGGATCGTTTCCAAAGGGCAAGACACATTTGCTCCAATGGGCCCTTATTTAGTAACCAAGGACGAAATTGAAAATCCGCACAACCTGAATTTATCGTTAACTGTCAACGGTGTTGAAAAACAAAACTCGAACACCAAATTCATGTTGTTCAACATCAACGACTTAATCGAAGATTTGAGCACCGTTTTCACGCTTGAACCCGGTGACATCGTTGCAACGGGAACTCCGGCAGGTGTTGGCGCAGGCAGAAATCCGCAGGAATGGCTTTGGAATGGCGATGTGGTTGAAGCGACGGTTGAAGGCATTGGAACGCTTGTAAATACGGTTGAGGAAATGGATAATTGATAGTTAATAATTAATAATTGAGTGTCAGGGTATATGAAAGTTCGTAACATAGATTAAAGCTTAAGGACAAAAAACGAAAAAGCTCAAGTTCAAAACTAAAAAGAGTACGGTCAAAATCGAAAAGAGTACGATCAAAATCAAAAAGGATAAGGTCAAAATCGGAAAGCTTACTTTCTTAAATGCTAAGGTTTGCGTGAGCGATTGAAGTGGAAAGCCCGGAACGGAGTGAGGACTTGAAACGGAAAGCGCGACAGCGGCAAAGCGCAGCGGAGCCGATGGCACGCCCAAAAAATAAAACTTTGAAACTTTGCAGCCTTGCAACTCTTAAACTACTTAAAATGAAAAAATACAAAATCGGGCAAATCGTGCCTTCTTCGAATGTAACGATGGAAACAGAAATTCCGGCAATTTTCAGGTCGCGTGAAACTATTTTACCTGAAAAATTTACGTTTCATTCGAGCCGCATGCGCATGAAAAAAGTAACCAAAGAAGAGCTTGAAGCCATGGACGCAATGAGTTTGAAATGTGCCCTCGAATTGTCAGATGCACAGGTCGACGTCATGGGTTATGCGTGCCTGGTTGCCATTATGAGCATGGGCCGCGGGTATCATTGTGTTTCAGAAATGAATCTGCACCAGGAAACAATTGCGAACGGTTTTCCTACTCCGATTGTGACAAGTGCCGGCGCACTTATTAACGGACTAAAAGTTATGGGTGCGAAAAAAGTGGCGATCATTACGCCTTATATGCGTCCGCTGACCGATATGGTTGTCGATTATATAGAACATCAGGGATTTGAAGTGGTAGATTCGATCGCGCTCGAAATTCCAGACAATCTCGAAGTGGCCGCACAAAATCCTATGAATCTGCTGGAGATTTACAAAAGGCTGAATCTGGAAGGCGTTGACGTGATTGTTGCGTCGGCCTGTGTGCAAATGCCGTCACTTGAAGCCATTGACCTGATTGAAAAAGAATCGGGAATTCCGGTGACATCTGCGGCGGTTTGTACGACTTATGAAATGATGAAGAAACTTGGAATTGAGACGAAGTCAACTATCGGCGGAAGCCTGCTTTCTGGGAAATATTAAGTTTGAAAAACATTTATAGGCCAGACCACAGCACAGCACACTGTGGCGCAGCAAATTCCTGAATTGACATTTGAAATTCGTGAATTTGTCTAGGTTTTAACTGAAATTTTACTATCTGTAAATTGTATAACATTTGTAAAAAACTCTGTAAGAAAAAAACGATGTAGTTTGGCGAGATTTGTTAAAACTAAAACTACTAACCATGAGCACACACTACACTTTAAACGAAAATAATCACGATGAGGGTGATTTTGAAAACATCATCAGAATAAATTCAAACGAGTCAGATTTCGAAGAAGAAGATTACGATCTTGATTACGATCCAAACGAAATGTACTACGCGTTGATGAACGAGAAAAACTAAAAGCTGATCTAATCAGCTTTTTTTTTCCTTATTACCGAACAAACTTTTCCTCATTATGTCTTTGCATCTCACTCCGATTGAACGTGTAAAAACCATTTCGAAAGAAGATTTTTACAACAATTATATCAAAAAACAAAAACCGCTTGTCATCGAAAAACTTACAACCGATTGGCCTGCGTATGAAAAATGGCGCCTGAATTACATGAAAGAGGTCGCTGGGGATAAAACGGTCCCGCTGTACGACGACCGCCCGGTATCGCATGAAGACGGCTTTAATGAAGCACATGCGAAAATGAAAATGTCCGATTATATCGACCTACTGCAAAGAAAGCCTACAAATTACCGGATTTTTCTTTATAATTTAATGAAAAGCGTGCCATCGTTAAAAAACGATTTTAAGTGGCCAGATATGGGCTTGAGGCTGGTAAAGCAACTTCCGATGTTGTTCTTCGGCGGAGAAAATTCCCGTGTTTTCATGCATTATGACATTGATTATTCAAACATCCTGCACTTCCATTTTCACGGAACCAAGCAATGTGTGCTGTTCGCTCCCGATCAAACCCCATACTTATATAAAGTACCGCATGCGCTGATTTCACGTGAAGACATCGATTTTGACAATCCCGATTTTGATAAATGGCCGGCGCTTGAAAAAGCTCAAGGTTTGGTTGCAAATCTTAAACACGGTGAAATGCTTTACATGCCCGAAGGATATTGGCATTACATGAAATATTTGACGCCGGGTTTTTCGATGAGTTTGCGCGCATTTCCACGAAAGATCAGCAACATTGGAAAGGCGGCTTACAATATCATGATCATGCGCCATTTTGATAATTTTATGAGAAAACAGCAAGGTCAGAAATGGATCGATTATAAAAATGAGCAGGCAATTGTCAATACGCATAAGCATCTGGGAATTGCGACAAATCATGTAACAATTTGATAAAACTGCATAACGGATTTGGATGTTTGAAAAGTATCTTTATAATATTAATTATTCAAATGAAATATTATGGGAACGCTAAATAACAATTCCGGAAAAAGCAATCAGGGACAACAACACGACGGACAGAAAAATTATCAGAATTCAAATCAGCGAAATCCTGACAATGTTCGCAACAATACCCGCGATCACGAATACAAAGAATATGACAAAAAGCTGACGAACGATGCGAATTATGACATCGACAGCCACGAAGTCAAAGGCGATCCCGATTTTGATGATACACGTGAAAACGTCTCAAAGAACAAATAAAAATTTCTAACTCTAACCAATAAAAAACATCATGAACGGATTATTTAAAACATTAATTGCAGGCTGGGGCGCCAAAAAACTGGGCGGTGGCTGTCTGGGAACCATACTTATTTTTGTAATTATTTATTGGCTGCTCGGGCGTTTTTAAGAATATTGTTCCTGCATAAAATCAGATATTATGAGCAGAAATTCAGATAAAGATCTGGACACTTTCGTGAATGACAATCCGGACACAAACCACATCGATAAAAACATCGGAAACCGAGATGGCTTCGACTCGCCTGTTAACAAAGATTTCGGAAAAAAATCTGACGGAAAAGAATCGCTGACGAACGATGAATCTGCCGATACTGATCCGAATGAAGTTGCCGATAAGCCAACTTTTAAAAATGACAATCATTAACCCAAAACCAAAAGCCATGAGTTATTTTGATGAAGACGAAAGGAAAATAGACGATCCGGGCTTAAACCAGGATTCGACTTATGATAAAAAAGATGACGAGGATTTTGATGATTCGGATGATTTTCATAAAAATGACGACACCGACACGGAAAAGAAATCCATCGATGAAGAAAAAGTAAAAGAACCACCATCAACAGCTACAACTAATGATAAAGTAAAAGATGTTGGAATGAACGATGGCAACATTTATATATAAAATAAAAATCTCCATTATGGAGATTTTTTTATGCCTGATATTAAAGGAATTTTTATTTTAATAAGCCATCAATTCTTTTAAAGCCTTTTCAAACCTGCCTTTTGGCAAATACTGGTCCTCAAGCGCTTTAGTAAACGGGATCGGGCTGTCTAAACTTGCGACGCGTTTTACAGGGCCGTCGAGATATTCAAAACAATCTTCCATGATCATCGCTGAAATATCGCTCGCAATGCCGCCAAACATACTATCTTCCTGAAGGATAATGACTTTGTTTGTTTTCTTTACGGATGCATAAACCGTTTCCTTATCCAATGGCTGTAACGTTCTGAGATCAATTAAATCAGCAGAAATTTCCGGGTTTTTATCCAATGTTTCCAAAGCCCAATGAACCGCTGCTCCGAAAGATATTATTGTAACGTCTTTTCCTTCTTTTAAAATTGCGGCTTTCCCGAGAGGCAATGTATAATATGCTGTGGGAACTTCCTGATAAACGCTTCTGTATAGTTGCTTGTGCTCAAAAAACATCACTGGGTTCGGGTCGTTGATCGAAGCATTCAAAAGTCCTTTAGCATCGTATGGAAACGCCGGATAAACAACTTTCAATCCTGGCGTTTTTGTAAACCACGCTTCATTGGTTTGTGAATGGAACGGACCGGCCTGTGTTCCGCCGCCGCAAGGCATCCTTACAACGACATCGGCATTTTCCTGCCATCGGTAATGGACTTTTGCAAGATAATTTACAATCGGGTTGAACCCTGTGGAAACAAAATCGGCAAATTGCATTTCGACAATCGCTTTGTAACCATTGATCGATAAACCCATTCCGGCAGAAACGACTGCACTTTCACATATTGGCGTATTGATCACACGTTCTTTTCCAAATTCAGCCACAAAACCATCGGTAATTTTAAATGCGCCGCCATATTCTGCAATGTCCTGCCCCATGATCACAAGGTTTTCGTGGCGTTGCATTGATTGTTTTAAACTTTGTGAAAGTGCATCGATGAAACGGATGTTTTCTTTTTCACCTGAAGGTTTAACATCTTCAAAATCATAAGGTTTGTACACATCATTTAATTCATCTTCATAAGTGGCAACTATATCTGCTTCAGTATTTGCAAGTAGTAAATTGTCGTCAATTTCTTTCTTGATTTCGGCACGCAATTTTTCGTCCAGATCAGATGAAAGGATATTTTGCTTTAGTAAATACGTTCTGTAATTGTCTACCGGATCTTTTTCGCCCCACATGTCCATCAATTCCTGCGGTACATATTTGGTTCCGCTGGCTTCTTCATGCCCGCGCATCCTGAATGTTTTGAATTCGATTAAAACCGGACGCGGCTTTATGCGCATCGATTCGACGATATCTTGCAATTCGCCAAAGACTTCAAGAATGTTATTTCCGTCAATTATGTGCGCTTCCATTCCGTAACCAATGCCTTTATCTGCAAGATTTTCACAACGGTATTGCTCGTTTGTTGGTGTTGATAATCCGTAACCGTTATTTTCAATAACAAATAAAACCGGCAAATCCCAAACCGAAGCAATGTTTAAAGCTTCATGGAAATCGCCTTCACTTGTTGCACCTTCTCCGGTAAAAACCGCAGTTACTTTTCCGTTTTTCTTTAATTTGTTGGCCAATGCGATTCCGTCAGCGACACCAAGTTGTGGCCCGAGATGCGAAATCATACCTATAATCTTATATTCCTGAGTTCCGAAATGAAAAGAACGGTCGCGCCCTTTGGTAAAGCCGCTCGCTTTTCCCTGCCATTGTGAGAACAATCGGTGCAACGGAATGTCGCGCCCTGTGAAAACACCAAGGTTTCGGTGCATCGGTAAAATGTATTCGTCTTTGCCTAAAACGGCTGTGATCCCAACAGAAATCGCTTCCTGCCCGATTCCCGAGAACCATTTGGATACTTTCCCCTGACGGATCAGGATCAGCATTTTTTCTTCAATAAGCCTTGGCTTTAAAAGCCTTTTGTATAAATCTAATAATTGGTCGTCGGATAAATTTCTTCTTTCAAAATTCATTGGGCACAGAATATTTTTCGTTAAAAAACTCTTCAAAAGTATAAAAAAATTACAGTATAGTCTTATTTTGTTCTGATTTTTTAAATTGTTGATAACTTATGCGTTCCTTTTTTCAAATTATTCTATACTTTTGTTTTTACGAGGCCTGACGGCTAGCAAAGTTATTAACAAATATTTTTTAGTAATGCAAAATATTCCTAGTGTTGACTTGCGTGATTTCCTTTCGGACGATCCGAAACGTAAACAAAAATTTGTAAATGAAATCGGAAAAGCCTTCGAAGATATTGGCTTCGTGGCATTAAAAGGTCATTTTTTAGATGACAAACTGGTAGATGAATTGTATAGCGAGATCCGAAGTTTTTTCGCTTTGCCATTGGAAACCAAATACAGTTATGAAATTCCTGGAATCGGCGGCCAGCGCGGTTATGTTTCTTTCGGAAAAGAACATGCAAAAGGAAGAAAAGAAGGCGATCTGAAAGAATTTTGGCATTTTGGGCAGTATGTAGATAAAGATTCGAAATATGCTTCGGAATATCCAGATAATGTAGAAGTAAAAGAGTTGCCGCGTTTCAATTCCATTGGAAAAGAAGCCTATCAAATGCTTGAAAAAACCGGAATTTACGTATTGCGAGCATTAGCATTGCATTTAGGCCTGGATGAATTTTACTTTGACAATTACGGAAAACAAGGGAATTCCATCCTTCGCCCAATCCATTATCCACCCATTACATCTGAACCTGAAAATGCCATTCGTGCAGCAGCCCATGGCGATATCAATCTGATTACTTTATTAATGGGCGCTCAGGGAAAAGGTTTGCAAGTTCAAAACCATGATGACGAATGGATTGATGCTATGGCAGAACCAGACGAATTGGTCATCAACGTGGGCGACATGCTGTCAAGGCATACAAACAATAAATTGAAATCTACGATTCACCAGGTTGTTAATCCGCCAAGAGAATTGTGGGGCACTTCGCGTTATTCAGTTCCATTTTTCATGCATCCGGTAAGCGACATGAAACTTGATGTTTTAGACAATTGTATTGATGCCGAAAACCCAAAATTATACGACGATATTACGGCCGGGGAATTCCTGCACGAACGTTTGGTTGATTTGGGATTGATCAAGAAATAATTTACTTTTATACCTTTTTGAAAAGACATTGGGTTCGCTTGATGTCTTTTTCTTTTTTTAATCTTTCATATGGATTTACAAGACCAACTAAAAAACCTTTTCCCAGACCACGAACCTTCACAGGAAATCGAAGAAACTTCATCCGAACCCAAAGCACTCTGGGTCCAAAAAGACCCTATGATCTGCAAATACGAACGAAGAAAAGGAAAAGCAACAACCATCATCGAAGGCTACACAGGCTCTGAAGAAGATTTTAAAATCCTTGCTAAAGAACTCAAAACAAAACTCAGCGTTGGCGGCACCTTCAAAGACGATTCGATCATCATCCAAGGTGATTACCGTGACAAAATCATGGCGATATTAAAAGAAAAAGGCTTCAAAGTCAAGCGCGTCGGTGGATAACACTTCCAGATTCAAAAATTAAATTTCAAATAAAAACCAGTAAATCTGCAACCTAGCAATTCAAAAAAAATGATCCAATCATCTGAACTCATATTAAACCCTGACGGCAGCGTCTACCATTTAAATCTAAAGCCCGAACACATCGCGCACGACATCATTTTCGTAGGCGATCAAAACCGTGTCGAAAAAATCACGCAGTTCTTCGACAGCATCGAATTTTCTACCCAAAAACGCGAATTCAAAACGCAAACCGGAATCTTCAAAGGAAAAAGAATTACAGTGATGTCAACAGGAATCGGACCAGACAATATCGACATTGTCATCAACGAACTCGACGCTTTGGTCAATATCGACCTCGAAACCAAGATGCCGAAAGAAAATCTTACTTCATTAAACATCATCCGAATCGGAACTTCAGGTTCACTGCAAGCCGACATTCCTGTCGACAGTTTCGTATTGTCAAAATTCGGACTTGGCCTCGACAATATGCTCCGCTCCTATCTCATCGACGAAGTTTCCCTATCTGCAATCGAAGAAGCATTCATCAACCATACAAACTGGGATTTGAAAAAAGGAAAACCTTATGTGATTCCGTGTTCTTCAACACTCGAAAAAATCATCGAAAGCGACAAAATGCACAAAGGAATTACTGCAACTGCCGGAGGTTTCTACGGCCCGCAAGGCCGCGTTTTGAGATTGCCTATCCAGGATGAAAAGCTAAATTCCAAAATGGACAATTTCAATTTCGACAACAACAGGATTACGAACCTCGAAATGGAAACGGCTGCGATCTACGGACTTTCAGCGCTTTTGGGCCACAACGCTTTGTCTTTAAATGCGATTATTGCAAACCGCGCTTCGGGTACATTCAGCGAAGATCCATATAAAGCCGTTGATGCATTGATCACTTACACTTTAGAAAAACTGGCTAATAATTAATTTTTTAAGAGCTTTTTCCCGCTATCCGCTGCAATCTTTTTATGGATCCGCTGCGCTGCGCCATAAAAAGGATTTCCGCTGCTATCGGGGCTAGGCATTCAACCATGAAACAGCCATTCAAAAAATAGAAGACCAAATCAATAACGTGAAAACTAGTTCAGGGATCAATTGATAATGGATAATTCGGGAAACTCATAAACTTTGCAACTTTATTACTCCAAAAACCATTAATAATTCAAAAAAACTTAGGTATTTAGGTACTTCCAACTCAGCAACTCTATGAAAACCATCAAAATAGCCGGCGTTCCGGAACACTTTAACTTACCCTGGCAGCTTTGCATCGAAAACGGCGAATTCGAAGTTGAAGGCATTGACCTGCAATGGACAAACATTCCGGAAGGAACCGGAAAACTCTGCCAAATGCTGCGTGACGGCGAAACCGACATTGCGGTGATTCTAACCGAAGGAATTGTCAAAGATATTATTGCCGGAAATCCGTCAAAAATTGTTCAGGTTTATGTTCAATCGCCATTAATCTGGGGCATTCACGTTGCAGCAAATTCTAAATTCCAAACACTTTCCGATCTCGAAAATACCAAAGCCGCGATCAGCCGAAAAGGTTCGGGATCTGAATTGATGGCTTATGTGAATGCCGGAAATCAAAACTGGAACACTCAAAACCTACAATTTGAAATCGTAAATACCATTGACGGCGCAGTCGAAGCATTGACAAACGGCACCGCCGATTATTTTATGTGGGAACGTTTCATGACCAAACCGCTTGTCGACAAGGGCATTTTTCGCCGCATAACAGATTGCCCGACACCCTGGCCTTCATTTGTAATTGCCGTTCGCGATGAAGCGCTTGAAAAACATACGGGAACAATAAAACGAATTCTCGAAATCATCAACAATACAACGATCGAATTCAAAGACATCCCGAGCATCGACCGCACTTTGGCGTCTCGTTACCAGCAAAAACCCGAAGACATTCGCGAGTGGCTTTCACTAACCAAATGGTCACAGAAAAATTTATCAGAAGAAATGTTAAACAAAGTTCAAAATCAGTTGCTTGAACTTTCTATTATCGATAAAAAAGGTACTTTTGCTCAAATTGTAAAATCGCTGTAGCTTTTGCAAACCAGGCAATATGATCAAACTCCGGGATATTCCGTTCCAAAAAATCAGAGACAAACTCCGGATTAAAAAACCGTGGGACAATGTCATCATTTTTGTACTGAACATCCTGATCGCGATCCCGGTTTTTATCATCATCCACCAGAATATTATCGATCCGAACTGGTATTTCCAGATTGACCGGATTTTATTATTTATTGCAATCGTCGCGATCATTCAATTGATTTTGAGATTGTTGCGAACGGTTATCATTTTTTGCATTGTAGCTTATTTAATCGTGTTGGTTTTCGGAAGTGTTTCCGGAAATTACGGATTTGCCGCAGTAATTGAAGATTACAATTACATGATCTATTCGATGTCAGACAGCCCAAATCCGCAGGATTTGATTCTGGCAAAATTACTTCCATTTCCCAATAAATCCAAGATTGAAGATGCCGTCGAATATGAAAATCCAAAAATCCGGAATTTTGCAGTCATGGCAACAACAAAATATTTTAAAGACATTCGCGGTTATGCCAAATACCGGACGACCATCCAGTGCTTTGCCGTTTTTAAAGAAATAAACAGCAGATGGAACTATGTTAGCGATCCCAAAGGGCGTGATTACATTGCCAAAGCAACGGAATCTTTGATGTATTTGTCAGGCGATTGCGACGACCATTCTGTTTTAATGGCAGCTTGTGTCAAATCGATCGGTGGCACGCCAAGGTTAATCCATACCGGCGGGCACATTTATCCTGAGATCTTAATCGGCGATAAAAACGATCTTGAAACGATCAATTACCTGATTAAAAAAATATTGTTTGTAAAAGAAAGTAAGGGCAAACAAATTCATTACCATATTGACGAGCGCGGGCAAATCTGGCTGAATTTAGATTATACGGCAACTTATCCAGGCGGGCCTTTTATGTCAGAAGAAATTCTCGGCGCTTTAACATTATAAGCTTTTTGCCTCCAATTCTACCATTTTATTGCACGTTTTTCAATACTTTTCAAATACTCATTCGTTTTGCTAAAATGCTTGTTTCCAAACCAATGCCCTTTATTTGCGCTCAACGGGGACGGATGCCCCGATTCTAAAACCAAGTGTTTCTCCCGGTTGATCTTCGCGCCTTTTTTCTTCGCATATCCACCCCAAAGCAGGAAAACAACATTTTGCTTTTCATCAGAAATTTTCTGGATTACAGCATCCGTAAAAGTTTCCCATCCTTTGCCTTGGTGGCTTGCTGCTTCGTGGGCTCGAACCGTTAATACAGCGTTTAACAACAATACGCCCTGCGCTGCCCAACGCTCAAGATTCCCGGATTGCGGAAACGGCTGGTTTAAATCATCCTGGATTTCCCGGAAAATATTTTGCAATGACGGTGGGAAAGCGACACCGTCACGAACCGAAAAACAAAGTCCGTTTGCCTGTCCCAGCCCATGATATGGATCCTGACCGATGATGACGACTTCAACTTTATCAAACGGGCAATGGTCAAAAGCAGCGAAAATTTCTTTTCCCGGCGGATAACATTTGTACGTGGCATATTCCGATTTGACAAAAGAAATCAGGTTTTCGAAATAAGGTTTCTGGAATTCGCCTTCTAAAACTTCCTTCCACGACGGCTCTATATTGATGTTCATATTTTTGGAATTTGGACAAAAATAGCCAATTAAAAAATCAAATCCATTGCAGCATTATCTGAATTTCTTGCACCAATACTTTGCTGATTTTTGAGTAAATTTGCATAGAAAAATTGCCCGAAAGAAAAATGATATCGATTACAGAAAAAACACTTCAGGATTTGCAGTTCCCGACGGTTCTTGAAACCATTTCGGAGATGTGCAATACCGATCTTGGAAAAGAAAAAGCCTTGCGGATCACGCCGTTTCGCGAAAAGGAAATACTGATGCAGGCCTTGCACCAAACCTCAGAATATGTTTCCTCATTTCAGAATAACAATGCAATCCCAAACCACGGTTTTGATTCGATTGCGCACGAAATAAATTTCCTCGCCATTGAAGACAGTTTCCTTGAAGCCGGAAGTTTTAGGAAAATTGCGGCGATATCAGAAACCGTAAATGTGCTTTTGCAATACTTTAAAAAATTTGATGATTATTATCCGACCTTGAATCTTAAAGCTTCGGAAGTTACTTTAACGACTGAAATCATTAAGAAAATTGACGAAGTTATCGATAAATATGGCGAGCTGAAAGATAGTGCTTCTCCTGTTTTACAGGACATCCGAAGAAATATGAACGCCGTTCGCGGAAAGATCAACCAAAGTTTTGGGGCTGCTTTGACGCAATATCATGGTCTTGGTTATTTAGATGACATCAAGGAAAGTTTTGTGCAGAATCGACGCGTGCTGGCCGTTTTGGCAATGTACCGACGAAAAGTAAAAGGGTCAATTTTGGGAAGTTCGAAAATCGGAAGCATTGCCTACATCGAACCCGAAGCGGCTTTAAAATATTCGCGCGAGCTTGCCAACCTCGAATATGAGGAAAAGGAAGAAATCATGCGGATCTTGAAGCAATTGTCGAATGCGATACGTCCGTTTCAGCCATTGCTAATCAATTACCAGGAATTTCTGGGCGACATAGACGTCATTTCGGCGAAAGCCAAATATGCCAACAGGATCAACGGGATTTTACCGAATATTACCGAAGAACGCCGTTTGTATTTCCGAGAAGCCTTTCATCCTATTTTGTTTTTGTCCAATTTACAGAAGAAAGAAAAAACGTTTCCACAGACGATTGAGCTGAATCAGGAAAATCGGATCATTGTCATTTCGGGGCCAAATGCCGGAGGAAAAACCATCTCGTTAAAAACCGTCGGATTGCTTCAGTTGATGCTGCAATCGGGCATGCTGATTCCGGTTCATGAGCGCAGTGAAACATTTTTATTTGACAGGATTCTGACAGACATCGGCGATAACCAATCGATTGAAAATCATTTGAGTACATACAGTTACCGATTAAAGAACATGAATTACTTTTTGAAGAAATGCAACAAGAAAACCATGTTCCTGATTGACGAATTCGGAACCGGATCTGATCCTGAACTCGGCGGTGCTTTGGCAGAAATCTTCCTCGAGGAATTTTACCATCGGGAAGCTTTCGGGATTATTACGACACATTATTCAAACCTCAAAATCCTTGCAAATGAACTGCCTTTTGCGATGAACGCCAACATGATGTTTGATGAGCAATCTCTGGAGCCATTGTACAAACTCGTTTTAGGTGAAGCCGGAAGTTCGTTTACATTTGAGGTTGCACAGAAGAACGGCATCCCATACGGACTCATCAATCGGGCGAAAAAGAAAATAGAAGTCGGAAAAGTGCGATTTGACAAAACCATCGCTACGTTGCAAAAAGAACGTTCCAAGCTTGAAAAAACGTCACAAACGCTTAAAGAAGAAGAAACCAAAGCGCGTGAGGAAAGCAAAAAAATGGAAAACATCAATGTAAAAATCAAGCAAAAGCTCGAAAGTTACCAGGAATTGTACGACAGCAACCAACGCATCATTTACATGGGGCAAAAAATAGACGACATTGCCGATAAATATTTCAACAACAAAAACAAGAAAGACCTCATTGGCGAATTCCTGAAGATCATTGAGATCGAAAATTCGAAACGCAAAAAAGTTTCTGTCAAAGAAAATAAAGTCATCCAGGAAAAGAAACAAGAGATCATTAAAGAAGTAACGGTTCAGGTTGCCGAAATCCGACAGGAGAAAAAAGAGAAAAAAATCAAAGCGGCCATGGTTCCGCCGAAGCCAAAACACATTTTAAAAGTGGGCGACCGCGTGCGAATGATCGATGGAAAATCGGTTGGAAGCATTGATGTCATTGAGAAAAACAAAGCTGTCGTAAATTATGGTATTTTTACTTCGAAGGTCAGCTTAGACGAACTCGAATTGGTGGAAGCAAAAAAGAAGTGAGAAATGAGTATGGAAAATTTACCAAAAGATAAAAAGATCATCCTGTTTGACGGTGTTTGCAATTTGTGCAATTCGGCCGTTCAGTTTGTGATCAAACATGATTTAAAAGACCAGTTCAGGTTTGCTGCATTGCAATCGGATATTGGTATGCAAATTCTGAAACACATCGCAATCGACCCGAAAAACATTGATAGCATCATTTTATACGAACCCGGAATTGCATATTATTACAAATCATCAGCAGCTATTGAAATTGCAAAAGGCCTTGGCGGATTCTGGAGTTTAAGCACCGCTTTTAAAATTATCCCAACTTTTTTAAGAAATCCGGTATATGATTTTATCGCAAGGAATCGTTACAAATGGTATGGTAAACAGGAAAGCTGCATGATCCCGACACCTGAGTTAAAATCAAAATTCTTATAAATAAAAAACTCCCTGCTTTCACAGGGAGTTTTTCTATGACAACTAAAAAATTAGTTTTTCACGATTTTTTTAGTAGCTGTACCTTCGTTAGATTTAATGTTCATCATGTAAACACCTGCAGATAAATCTGAAATGTTCATGTCAACTTTAGAAAGGTTGTTTACTGCATTTTCTTTTACGATTCTTCCGTTCAAGTCAGTGATTGACACATTTGTGATTGGAGATTTTTCGTTAGAAACAGTAATTAGGCTTGTAGCAGGGTTTGGAGAAACTACAAAGCTTGTAGCTGCTTTAGTATCTTTAACTGCCAAAGTAGTTGAAACACCGTTCAAAGTAAATGAACCATTCCATGTACCAGAGTTAGTTCCGCCAGTAGCGAAATAACCATTTCCGAAATACACTTTCAATGTAGGGTTTGCATCAAAATCAATTGGCGTATCCAATGTAATTGTACCGTCACATACAGTTCCAACAACATCACTGTCACCACTAGGCCAAGCTTGTGTCTCTAAAGCTGCGAAATCACTAAATCCTCCAGCCTGTAAAGTAATTACGTCTGTAGCCGTTAATCCAGTTGTAACAAGAACGGTGAAATCATTTGCATAAGTACTTTGTGTAGAAGCAGTAAGTGCAACATTCACATCAATGCTTGTCAAAACGCCATGAAGTGCTCCTGCATTAAAAGCGGTTCCAAAATATGCAGCCTGAAAAGTACGGTTTGTAACTGCTACCGTTTCTTGTTGAGCAGTTGCTGTAAAGATTGATCCTGCAAGCAGGAATGCGAAAAGTAATTGTTTTTTCATAATTTTTATTTTTATTTTAAGTCCTCAAAGCTATTAAAAATTGTTGTAAGATTTCTTTACAAATTGTTAATCTTTAAAAAATACCAAAATTTTTAAAATTCATGTTATTAAAACAACCGCGGCTATTTCTTTACGATTTTTTTTATGGTATGCGTATTTTCTGAAACGATATCAATGATGTAAATGCCTGCTGATAGATCTGAAACATCCATTTTTACATCTGATCTATTTTCGAATTTATTTGTTTTAACGATCCTTCCATTCATATCTGAAACTGAGACTTGGGCTATGTTGTGATTTTTGACCGATACATTTATAATATCTGAAACCGGATTTGGATATACAGCCACATTTTCTACATCATTTTCAATTTGGTCAACACTTAATAAAAGCATGTCTGTGGCTACCGCGCGCACCACGTAATTATCAAATCTTGCGGTGCTGGCAACAGTATTTTCAGCACCTTCTTCGTATATGGCTGTAGCGATAAAATCAATTTCAGCCGGATCCAGCCCTGCGGTTGTTCCGTTTGTGTACGAATCGAATCCCGGGCCTTTCCAGATTACTTTTCCGTCACTTTTCTTGAAACTCATCCCAAGCCGAACCCATGTATTAATAGGAAGCACCAAATCCGGGTTGCTTTCAGGGCCCAAACTGTATTGATAGGTTCCTGTTCCCTGATCATCGCTATAGTAAGCAAGCCCGCTGATGATTTTGCTGTCCTGGGCAATGATAAAACCTGCCAGGATTTTTGAAAGATCGGCATTGTAAACATTCAGCCTGATGGAATTTTGGCTTAACGTAATCGGTCCGGTGTAATAGTCAAATTCAATTTCGAGAATGTCATTTCCTGCCTCGCGTGCACTCCAGGCCGTTGGCAATCCATTTTTCCACATAAAGTGGTTGTCTGTGGCGTTTGCCGGGCCTGTCAGTTGAAAAACCCTGCCATGGGCAACGCCATCATTCAATATCCTGTAATCAAGGTTTGTACCACCAACAGTATAAAATCCACCCTGTCCTGCTACCGATCCGGTTACACTGGTTCCAACCGCGCCATTTGTATATGCCGTAAAATCGTTGGATTCAATAATCTGTGCATTTGAATAAATTGCTGATAATATGACAAATGAAAGTATCGTTTTTTTCATGATTTTTTAATTTATAAATGAAACTTCGTCTAAAACACTTGTGAAGTTAGAATTATTTTTGCGGATTTTTAAAAATGCCTGCCACTTTTTTCAGCAATTAGTCATTTTTCTCCCATTTTCCTACAACCGATGTTGCCAGCGCATTTCCTAAAACGTTTGTAGCGCTTCTGAACATGTCGCAAAAATGGTCGATTGGCAGGATCAAAGCAATGCCTTCAATCGGGATTTTAAACATGCCGCAGGTTGCCGCAACGACAACAAGGCTCGCTCTTGGAACGCCTGCAATTCCTTTGCTGGTTAGCATCAGTACAAAAAGCATGGTGAATTGTGTGCCAATGCTCAGATCAATGCCATACGCCTGAGCGATGAAAATGCTTGCAAAAGTCATGTACATCATGCTTCCATCAAGATTAAACGAATAGCCGAGCGGCAGCATGAATGAGACAATCCTATCCTTTACGCCGAAGCGCTCCAGTTCTTCTGTAAGTTTCGGAAATACGGCTTCGCTGCTTGTGGTGCCGAATGCAATGATCAACGGACTGACGATTCTTTTGAGCAATTCACCCATCAATTTGCCCAGAAACAAATATCCGATCAGCAGCAAAACGATCCAAAGTGTTGAAATGCCTACTAAAAACGACCCGAAGAATTTTGCATAAGTCAGGATCAAATCGCTGAAATCGCGGATGGCAAAAACACCCGCAATCGCCCCAAAAACACCAATTGGTGCAAACTTCATGACATAATTGACCATTTTTAAAACAATATGCGACGTTTTATCCAAAGCATTCACGACAGGTTTTGCATGATCGCCGATGGAAGCTGCTGCCAATCCGAAGAAGATCGAAAAAATCACGATTTGCAAAATTTCGTTTGTTGCCATCGCTTCAACAATACTTTTCGGGATGATGTGCTCGATGAAATTCTGTGCCGAAAACACGCTGGTTTTTTCAGTCACTTCTGAAGCGGTAGATAAATCAACATCTGATAAATTCAGGCCAATTCCGGGTTGCAAAACATTCACCCAGAACATCCCGATCAAAAGCGAAATGAAAGAAGCGGTAAAAAACCAGCCCAATGCCTTCCCTCCAATCCTTCCAACCGCTTTAATGTCGCCGAGTTTTGCAATCCCAACCACCAAAGTCGTAAACACCAAAGGCGCAATGATCATTTGGACGAGCCTGATGAAAACTGTTGCCAGCAGTTTGATGTAGGTACTAAATTCCTTCGCGCTTTCCGGCGTGGCATTGTTGTGGATGAAAATTCCGAGAATCGCCCCGACGATCATCGCAATTAAGATCTGCGTTGTTAAATTTGAGAAAAAAGAGGTTTTCTGAGTTTCAGTTTGGTTTGGATTCATGGTTTGGAAGTTGGATGTGTTTTAGCCCTGATGGAAGCGGCATCCTTTTTTGCCGGAGGAACGAAGGCAGAAAAGATACAGTGGACAGCAGGAACAGCTCCTAAAAATTAGTATTATATGTTTTATTAATCAGATAAAAATCGGCCAGCACAATTGCAGCCATCGCCTCTACGATTGGCACCGCACGCGGAACAACACACGGATCGTGTCGGCCTTTGCCCTGCATTTCTACAACATTTCCTTTGTTGTCAATCGTTTCCTGTTTTTGCATGATCGTGGCAACCGGCTTGAAAGCCACGCGGAAATAAATATCCATCCCATTTGAAATGCCGCCCTGGATTCCGCCAGATAAATTCGATTTGGTCGTTCCGTCAGCATTGTATAAATCGTTGTGTTCGCTGCCTTTCATCTTCGCACCGCAAAATCCGCTGCCATATTCAAAACCTTTTACGGCGTTGATAGAAAGCATCGCTTTTCCGAGTTCAGCGTGTAGTTTATCAAAAACCGGCTCGCCCAAACCAATCGGTACATTTTGGATCACGCAGGTTACGGTTCCGCCAACCGTATCGCCTTCTTTGCGGATTTCGCGGATGTAAGCTTCCATTTTTGCGGCACTTTCTTCATCGGGACAACGCACCGGATTGCTTTCTGTCTTTGAAAAATCGAGTGCCTGATAGGGTTTGTCAATAAAAATATCACCAACCGAGGATGTAAATGCATTGATTTTAATGTCCTTTAATACTTGTTTGGCAACTGCACCAGCTACTACCCGACTCGCTGTTTCGCGCGCCGAACTTCTACCACCGCCACGATAATCGCGGATCCCGTATTTTTTTTCATAGACATAATCGGCATGGCTCGGACGGTAATTGTCTTTGATGTGGGAATAGTCGTCTGATTTCTGGTTTGTATTCGGAATGATAAAACCGATTGGCGTTCCGGTCGTTTTTCCTTGAAAGATCCCTGATAAAAACTGTACTTCGTCGTTCTCTTTTCGTTGGGTTACGATTGCAGATTGTCCTGGTTTCCTGCGCTCCATTTCATATTGGATTGCATTGAAATCAAGTTTGATTCCCGGCGGACAACCATCAATGATTCCACCGAGCGCTTCACCGTGGGATTCTCCAAAAGTCGTGATTTTGAAAAGCGTTCCGTAACTGTTTCCTGCCATTTTGATGTGTTTTGAACAAATGTAGGTTTTTAGTAGCAAAGTTGCAAAGTTGCTGCAGAGTACCTGAGTGCCTGATTGACTGAGTAGCAAGTTTTCAAATCGTAAGCTAAAAGGAATTCCGAAAACTATGTTGCCCAATAACTTTTATTGACAATCCAAAAAACTCAGCTACTCAGCAACTATTTCTTAACATTCCCTTCCCCTTCAATTCACAACCACTGCCTTAATTTGTAAAACTTCAAATCAAATGAAAAAGAGAAAAGTAGAAGTCGTTGTATTATCGGATGTGCATCTGGGCACTTTTGGCTGCCACGCAAAGGAACTGATGAATTACTTGTCATCGGTAAAACCCAAAATATTGGTTTTAAACGGCGACATTATAGACATCTGGCAATTTAGGAAATCGTACTTTCCGAAACAGCATTTGAGAGTGATCCGAAAGATTTTGGATCTGGCTTCAAAAGGCACGAAAGTGTATTATATCACCGGAAACCACGACGAATTGCTCCGGAAATTCAGCGATACCGTCATGGGGAATTTTACAATTCTGGATAAATTGGTATTGGAACTCGATGAAAAGAAAGCGTGGATCTTTCACGGCGATGTTTTCGATGTTTCGGTACAACATTCCAAATGGATCGCAAAACTTGGCGGATTGGGTTATGATTACCTGATTTTACTAAACCGGTTTGTAAATTGGTGCCTTTATAAAATGGGAAGCGAACCGTATTCTTTTTCGAAAAAAATAAAAGCCAGTGTTAAAAAAGCGGTCAAGCATATTTCCGATTTTGAAACGACGGCAACCGATTTAGCGATTGAAAAAAAATATGATTATGTCATTTGCGGACACATTCACGAACCAAAGATCATAGAGAAAACAAATAAAAACGGCAGTACCTTGTATCTGAATTCCGGCGATTGGGTCGAGAATCTAACTGCGCTTGAATACAACAGAAAACGCTGGAAAATGTACCGTTATGCCGACACGAATTACACTGAAGAAGAAGATTTATTTGAAATGGAAAATGCGATCAGCAACCAGCTCATCGCGTCCATAGTTTTTTCAAAAAAGATCAATTCTTACTGATCAGAATCTTTAATGACAATTTCTTTTTTGGAATTGATTTTGACAACTGTATAAGGATTGCTCATTACAGATATTGCCATTTCTCCAGATTTCGGACTGGTTTCTTTAACCGTTAAGATAATCTGTGTTGGCGTTTCTTCGGCTTTTTGAACGGTGATCGAATGGCCGCCTGATGATTTTTCGCCCAGGTTTAAGATCACGAAATTGGACTTTGATGTATCGTCGGCTTTGATTTTCTTTTTCAGATTTTCATCGCTTTGAAGCATTTTGATTTCATTGGCTTCGGTCAGGATTTCATAAAACCGGATGCTTGCGCCGCCGTTATTTTGCTGTGTAAGCACTTCGTAAAGCGGTTTTTTTGAGTTGTCGGTTTTGGTCGATCCGCACGAAAATAAAAATATTGTGATCAAGGCTACGGCTGCTTTTTTCATACGTGGATGTTTACTGCTTTGTTGTATAATTCTTCATACATCGGAAGGATATTTTTGATGTCGAATTTTCTGGCTGTAGCCAATGCACGGCTTTTAAATTCATCCAAAATAATACCATCGCTTAAAATCTTCAACGCATTTTCTGCCATTTCATCTACATTTCCAACATCGCTCAGATAACCTGAAATGCCGTCGAAATTCACTTCAGGCAAACCGCCAGAATTGCTCGAAATCACCGGAACGCCCGATGCCATTGCTTCCAATGCAGCCAAACCAAAACTTTCTGTTTCCGACGGCAATAAAAACAAGTCGGAGTAACTCAGTATCGTATCGATTTCATTGCTGTTCCCAAAGAAAATCACTTTATCGATGATGCCGAGTTCCTGGCACAAACGTTCGGCTTTTTCTTTTTCTGGCCCATCGCCTACCATCATCAGCCTGGCCGGAATTTGCTGCTGTATTTTATAAAATATTTTGATAATATCCGGAATGCGCTTGACTTTCCTGAAGTTGCTTATGTGTGTAATGATGCGTTCGTCTTCCCTTGCAATGACAGATCGTCGGCACGGAATGCTCGCCACATCTACGTTTTTATGGAGTTCGATAAAATTCGGAATCACGACAATTTCATTGGTAATATTGAACAATTTCAAGGTATCGTCTTTCAGGCTTTGCGAAACCGAAGTCACAAAATCCGATTTGTTGATGCTGAAAGTCACTGCGGGTTTGTAAAACGGATGGTTTCCTACGAGTGTAATGTCGGTTCCGTGCAATGTCGTCACCATCGGAATATCGATGCCTTCGTCTTTGAGCATTTGCTTGGCCATATACCCGGCATACGCATGCGGAATTGCATAATGCACGTGCAGCAATTCAATTTTATACAATTTCACCATATCGACAAGCTTACTCGAAAGCGCCAATTCATACGGCTGGTAATGAAACAATGGATATTCCGGAACGTTGACTTCGTGGTAATGCACATTCGGGTTTAAAAGTGCGAGGCGAACGGGCTGGCTATACGTAATGAAGTGGATTTCGTGGCCTTTGCGGGCAAGTTCCAATCCGAGTTCTGTAGCGACAACGCCGCTTCCGCCAAATGTCGGATAACAAACAATTGCTATTTTCATAGTGTCTTTTTAGTCCTACGAATTTAGCAAAAAAGGACGTGTGAATTTGAAATTTTCGGTTAAATTATCAGTTTCTATAATCCGAAATTAATCATCCCATTTTCACGGATGAATGTCCATTCGGTAAAGCTGTTGCCAATTTCATGTCCGTCATAATCATATTTGAATTCTTCCCATTTGCTGTAATTGTGTGCTGATAGAGAACGGTTAAACGCTTCATCAAAAATCACAAATACCTGAAATGGATTTGTTTTATTGTCAAATTTTTTAAATTTACGAACCACGCGCTCTTTGCTTGCCGGATTAAATGTCGGCTGTTGCGGCGAAACATAATAGGGATAACGTGTCACGATGCTGTCGACATCTGCGTTAGCATTGTAGAAAATTTCACTTTTTTCGTAAAACCTCCTGTTGTGGCGTTCATAACTTTTAAGAATTCCGTTCTCATAAAAATACTGAATGGTATCACGGATCAATGGCTGCAAATTGTCAACGTAGATTTTGTATTTCAGTTTGCCATCGGCAGTAAATTCAACAAACTGCTTGTTCCATTCGCCTTCATTGATGACGCTTTTGTCAATGATTGTTGCAGTATTTGAAGCATACGAAACTTCTGTATACGCATTTTTATTGAAGATATGGGAATATCCAGTATTTGGATCCACAGCAGAAACGTCACCAATCAATTTCACAATTTTCCCATCATTGTAAACCACATCAACATTCTCTGGAGATTGTTGTGTATCTAGCGGATAATCCATGTAATAAAAACGGTAGCTGCTGATGCCGGTTGCCACTTCTGTACTATTGCTGTTTTCATCATCGCTTCCGCAGCCTGCTAAAAATAGAATTGGCAAAAGAAAGAGGATTTTATGAATTTTCATGCTATCTAATGATTGCAGATTGAATGATTTTCTGGATGTCTTCACGGATGTTTTCCTTCGACAATGTATTTACGGTCGATTCCGGGAAAGTCCTGTTGGATAAAAACACATACACAATTTCCGTTTCCGGATCTGCCCATGCGATTCCGCCTGTAAAACCGGTGTGTCCGAAGCTTTCCGATGAAACGCAACCACAAGTTGGGCCAGGCGTTCCCGCTGGTTGAGGCTTATCAAAACCGAGTCCGCGCCTGTTTCCTTCCGCACAATAATGACAGGTATTGAATTCGTCAAAAGTCTTCGCTGAAAAATACTGATGGTTTCCATAATTTCCTTTTTGCAAATACATCTGCATGATTTTCGCCACGTCCATGGCATTTGAGAAAATTCCTGCATGTCCCGCGACGCCGCCGTCCATGGCTGCCGCCATGTCATGAACATACCCCTGGATTGTCTGGTAACGGAAATAATTGTCGACTTCCGTTGGAGGAATAATGTAATTGCTGAATTTTTTAAGCGGATTGTAAGTTGTATTGTTCATTCCAAGCGGACGGAAAAAATGGTCTTCGCTTAAAACATCCAATGATTTTCCGGTCGTTCTTTCGAGGTAATCGCGCAGCATAATAAACGTAAAATCGCTGTATTTGTATTCTTTTTTTGGAAGCAGTTTGCTGTCGATGATCATTTTCATGATGGTATCGTGGTAATCGTTTCGGATGAATAAACTGTCGGCGACCTGTTTTGAAAACTGGCTGTCGGAAATTTTTCGATAGTATTTATCAGATGGTTTTTTATTGGCATCCAACGTCGATTGGTAAAACGGAATCCAAGCCTGTAAACGCGCGTAATGCGACAGCAATTCTTTAAATGTAATCGCTTCTTTATCAGAATTTTTAAATGTTGGCAGCATCTCGCCCACCGTACTTTCGAGATTAATTTTCTTCTGGTCGTACTGCTGCATCACATTTGGCAAAGTCGAAACGATTTTAGTCAGCGATGCAATGTCATACAAATCAGAATTTACGACTTTTACAGCATTGTCATACGTATGCGAACCGAACGATTTCTGGTAAATGACTTTTCCTTTTCGAGCTACTAAAACCTGCAATCCCGGCGTCATTTTTTTATCAATGGCTTTTTTCGCGATCTGATCGATTTGTGATAAAATGGCTGGATTCATCCCAACGTTTTCCGGTGCTGTAAATCCGAGGCGGTTGATTTTTTGGGTATCGATTCCGTCACCAACTTTAAAATGTGGCGTGACCGAAACCGGAAGTTTTCCTTTGGCTTCGACAGCTCCAAAAATAATCTCAGCAGAAACTTCCTGCGCAATGTTGCTGTTTTGGTACGATTGTACGACACCTTCAATTTCGTCTAATGAAGCGATCTGCATCAATGAATACGGTTTTGTAAACGCGTCGAGAATGACAACATTATTCTTTGCGATTTGCTGCAATTTTAACAATTCGGCATCGCTGAAGGCATGGCTTTTCCAGGCTTTATCCGATTTGTGGAAACCAACGATTACGGTATTGAACGCTTTTAATTTGACATTTAAACTGTCGGTATTGTCGTCTGCAACTTCGGTAACTTCGGTATATTTTTTTAAGGTCGAAATAAAACTGCTGTTGGCATCGTCGCCTAATTTGACATAAGCGATTTTACTTGTTTCGAGGTTGTTGATCGGAAGAATATCGTTCTTATTTTTTAGAATCGTAATGGCATTTTCATACAATTGGTATTGCAAAGCATCATTATCGGACGAATTCAAATCAGTATACAAATTCTTTAAATCGATTGGTTTGTATTGGTTTAAACCCGATTTGTATTTGTATTTCAAGATTTTCTTTACCGAATGCGCCAACCGTTCCGGTGTAATGATCGTATCCTGATATGCCGCGCAGATTTTCTCATACGCCACCGGAACATTTTCTGCAAAAAGCAAAATATCATTTCCTGCTAAAAATGCTTCAAGGTCGATTTCGCCTGGCTTCAAGTAGTTACTTGCGGCTTTCATATTCAAAGCATCGGTAAAAATCAGTCCGTTGAAACCAAGGTGTTTCTGCAAAACATTCGTTACCACATTGTATGAAATCGACGACGGATAATTCGGCCGCGGTTCCAATGCCGGAACATTCAAATGGGCGACCATGACCGATTCCAAGCCATCTTTAAAAAGCTGTTTGTATGGATAAAATTCTGTTTCTTCGAGGCGTTCGCGGGAGAAATTTACAACCGGAAGTCCGTAATGCGAATCGGTTTCGGTATCGCCGTGTCCTGGAAAATGCTTTCCTGTTGATAAAATGCCGCTGCTTTGAAAACCTTTCATGATCGCCGAAGCACTTTCGGCCACATTTTCCTTGCTTTCGCCAAACGAACGGAAACCGATAATTGGGTTTTTCGGATTGGTATTGATGTCCAAAACCGGCGCAAAATTAAACTGGATGCCCATTCTTTTGGTTTGGTAACCCATTTTCTCGCCGACTTTCCGGATTAGGTTTTTGTCTTTGATCGCGCCCAATGTCATATTCCATGGAAAACGATACGTCGAGTCGAGGCGCATGCTCAAACCCCATTCAGCATCAATACCAATAAATAATGGAAGTTTGGTTTTAGATTGGAAACGGTTGGTCAATCTGGCCTGGCGCAACGGCCCGCCCTGAAAAAAGATCAATCCGCCAACTTTATTCTCAGTAATTAATTTGTCAATGCTTTTAATGTGCGCCGAATCTTTGTTAGAATAAGCCGCAACCATAAACAACTGCCCGATCTTTTCATCGAAAGTCAGTTGGTTGTAAACACTATCGACCCATTTTTTCTGGACATCAGAATCATAACCATCGTTATAAACAACAGCTTCATTATTGGTTTCAGATATAATGGCTGGTGGAACAGCAACGACCGGCTTGTTATTTTTAGAGCCCGCACAACTGATGGCAAAAATAATCCATCCAAGAAATAGCGCGTTGCAAAGAATTTTTTTCATTAAAAAGGTATTGGTTAAAAGAAACGGCTGTGCCAGCTTTCTGCGGCCGGAACTTCCCAGCCTTCATTCCATTCTTCAATCGTATTAACGAGATTGTTGAATACGATCGTATTTCCCGAAACTGCTTTTTCTTTGGCCATTTTTTTAAATTCAATCAAGGGCTTGTGTGCGATGTGTTCGCCAAGTTTGAACGTCACATTCATTTTATCCAATAGATCGACACTGTATTTTTTCTCGAGATCCTGTATGAATTGCACCGAAGCGTCGATCGAACAGCCCGTCGCAATCTGGTTTTCGGGATTCACGGCAATGATGATGAAGCGGTTGTATTTTAACTGGTAAGAAGCTTCGAGGCCGGTTCCGTGTGCTGCCCAGTTTTCGAGAAATGATTTGAGATCAGTTTCAATCGAAGCGAATTCTTCCTCGGTGAATTTGCGGTTGGATTGGTAAATCCATATTTTTGATTCGGGCGGTAAAGTTTCAAAAGGAACGTACATAATTTTAATTTTTTGTAAACCAAAAAGGTTTCGGTTGAGGAGAAATTATTTTTTCTCTATTCCCGTGATCACTTTGTAATAACGGAATTCTTTTGATTTCGGGTCGAACAATTCGACTTCGCTGTATGACATGATGACTTTGTCTTTTTTTCGGATCAATCCGTCGGTGTATAATGAAGCCGTGTCGAAATAATCAAGTAAGATCAGGTTGTGCAATCGGTTATTTTTGTCTTTGACTTTGATCGTTACAAATTCATTGGTTACAAAATCGGATATTTCGCCTTCAATTTTTGGAGATTCTGCTGTCGAATTTTCGGATGCATTGTCATTGGCCAAAGCCATCAAAACATCGGGACAGATCGAAAACATTTTGAGTGCGACATCCTGTCCTAATTTCCGCATCGAATCTTTATCTGAAAAATCAGTTTTAGATATTTTGTCGTATGCTTCTTTGTGCGTTGTGTAACTCTGAACGACGCAAGTTCCGAATTCCAACTGCAATTTTTCAGATGAAATATTCTTCAGATCCAGATTTTTAGCCATGACGCATTCGCAGGATTCTTTGGCCATAACGTCCATCAGTTCCTGGGCATTTAAAATTATTGCAAACAGCAGCGCATACGCCAAAAAAACTCTCTTCATTACAAATCCTGCGCGTTGGCAATTAATTCGGCTACGTCCATGACTTTGATTTCGCCTTCTTTTTCTTTATTTTTCACACCGTCGGTCATCATGGTATTGCAGAACGGACAACCGGCAGCGATAATTTGCGGTTGTACTTCGAGTGCATCGTCTGTACGCTCGACGTTGACTTCTTTATTTCCGGGTTCGGCATCTTTAAACATTTGCGCTCCGCCTGCACCGCAGCATAATCCGTTTGCTTTGGAACGTTTCATTTCAACCAATTCGGCATCGAGTTTTGCGATTAAATCGCGCGGTGCTTCATATACATTATTCGCACGTCCTAAATAACACGGATCGTGAAACGTAATGCGCTTGCCTTTGAATTGCCCGCCTTCAATAGTCAATCGGCCTTCATCCAAAAGCGATTTTAAAAACTGCGTATGGTGAATGACTTCGTAAGTTCCGCCCAATTCAGGATATTCATTTTTCAGCGTATTGAAACAATGCGGACAGGCCGTAACGATTTTTTTGGCTTCATAAGCATTCAAAACCTCGATGTTCATCATTGCCTGCATCTGGAACAGGAACTCATTCCCTGCCCTTTTTGCCGGATCGCCTGTGCAGCTTTCTTCGGTTCCGAGGACTGCAAAAGACACATTGGCACGGTTTAAAATCCGTACGAATGCTTTGGTGATTTTCTTAGCCCTGTCGTCGAAACTTCCTGCGCAGCCCACCCAGAACAATACTTCCGGTTGTTGGCCTTGAGCCATCATTTCTGCCATTGTTGGCACTGTTAAAACTTCTGACATAATTTATTTTTGAGTTGCAAAGCTGCAAAGTTTTTTATACGCTCAACAAAATAACTCAGGTACTTTGTCACTTATTCGTGTTTCCCGTCGTCGAAAACCTGTATCGTTACTTCTTTATCTACCAGGTCAGTGAATTTTCCGCGGTAACGCGTCGCTTTCACTAAATGGTTGTCGATCCAGTGGTAGTTTCCGCCACGCGGTTTTCCCATCACCATTCCGTGGTATTTGAAACCGTGCTGCTTGAGCCATCTTTCGGTGTATTCGCGGTGCGCTTCTGTTCTGGATGTGAAGAAGAAAATAATATGTCCTTCATCGTACCAGCGGTTTAGTGTTTCTAAAGCATCGGGATACAATTCAGCGGTCAGCATGCGTTCCGGCTCTTCATTCGGAATGTCGTCACAGATCGTTCCGTCAATATCAATGAGGTAATTTTTAATGCCTTCAGGCAAAACCGGGCTTATTTTGTGTCCGTTTTCAGTCGTTTCCTGTAGGTTTTTTTCAATTTCGTTTGCGTCCATTTTCGTTTGGTTTCTAATTTTGATTCATTAAAAACACCCTTAACCTCACCTATAAGAGAATTTTCGTTCTATGTTATTATTAATTTTCGTTTTTCCAGTTCAGCCTGTCCTGTTGGTTGTATTGCCATGGCGCGCCGTTGTTTTCAATATTTGTCATCATCGCATTGAGCGACATCGGTGCTGCACTTTGCTCCATGACCAAATAACGTCTCATGTCGATAATGATTGATAGCGGACTGATATTGACCGGACACTCTTCGACACAAGCGTTGCACGACGTACATGCCCATAATTCTTCAGGCGTGATGTAATCATTCAATAAAGTCTTATTATCCGGAATGAAAATGCCTTTATTGGCATCAATATTTTTACCGACTTCTTCCAATCTGTCGCGCGTATCCATCATAATTTTGCGCGGCGATAATTTTTTTCCTGTAATATTTGCCGGACAGGATGACGTACATCTCCCACATTCGGTGCAAGTATAAGCATTCAGCAATTGTACCCAGTTTAAATCCTGAACATCGCTGGCGCCGAATTTTACGGGAACCGCATTTTCATCGACAGGAGCGGCAGCAAACGGATCGGCGTTTGGATCCATCATTAATTTGACTTCATTGGTCACCGATTCTAAGTTGTCGAATTTTCCTTTCGGATTCAAATCTGCAAAATACGTATTTGGAAAAGCCAGTAAAATATGAAGGTGTTTTGAAAAGTACAGGTAATTCAGGAATACTAAAATTCCGGAAATGTGAATCCACCAGAATGCGCGTTCCAAAAGCATCACCGTACTTTCATTCATTCCATTGAAAATTGGTTCGATGAATTGGGAAACCGGAAATGCGCCTGCTTTCTCATAATGCCCGAATCCGAGCAATTGCAAATGGAAATCGGCGGCATTCATTAAAAGGAACAATGACATCAGCGCGACTTCAAAATACAAAATATAATTTGCATCGCTTTTTGGCCATCCTTTCAAATCTGAATGGATGAATCTTTTGAGTTTGATGATGTTTCTCCGGGCTAAAAAAGTAAGGACAGCTACTAAAACAAGAAGCGCCAATATTTCAAATGAGCCGATTAAAATGCTGTAAAAAGCCCCGAGAAAAGAAAAAATACGGTGCGTCCCGAAAAGTCCGTCAATGACTATTTCTAATACTTCAATATTGATGATAACAAAGCCAACATACACAATAATGTGCAGCAAACCTGCCACCGGGCGTTTGACCATTTTAGACTGCCCGAGTGCGATCAGTGCCATATTTCCCCATCTTGCTGACGGATTATCTGAACGATCAATATCGCGACCAAGCTTGATGTTGCGGATGATTTTTTTGATATTCACCCCAAAAAATCCAAAGCCAAGGCAAAGAATAATTGCAAATAAAATATTGTCTAAATAGCCCATAATGCTAGTTTACTTTTTAATGGAATCATTTACCGGAGCGACGTACGGCTTGTTTTTCTTACCGAAAAGCGACACATTTACATAACGCGTAGGGTTCAATCTAACGTCCTGCAATAATAATTCGAGCTCTTTTGAAGTCTGCGTCAGGTTTTTATACAACGCTTCGTCTTTCAGCAATTTCCCCATTGTTCCTTTTCCGGATTGCACATCGGCGATGATCGCATCAACATTGTCAAGTGTTTTCTGGAGGTTTTTCGCTGTTTTGCCCAAATCGGCTTTGTTTAGGGAATCTGAAATCTGGGAGAAATCTTTAGACACTTTATTGAAATTGGATACTATCCCGTCAATTTTTCCTTTGTTATTATCCAAAATTCCGTTTAAGCTTCCTGATGCTTTGTGGAATTGTTCCATCGTCACACGCAATTCGGCAAGGCTTACTTTAAGGTTTTCCTGTGATTTTTTATCGAGAACGTTATTGACATTGGTCAACAGCAAATCGGCATTCAATAAAACTTTGTCTAATTTTTCCTGGATCGGCGTCAATTTTTCACCTACAAGTGACGTTAGTCCAGGAATATCATCGCCCATCAAAACATCGCCGGTTACTGCTAATGTACCATCTTTATAATTTGGGATGATCTGAATTTGCTTTCCGCCGATAAGCCCCGGCTCATAAATCGCAGCTACGCTTGTTTTCGAAATCGGGAAATCCGACTTGATCTGAAGTTCGACACGGATTTTCCCTGATTTGTTCAGGAATTCAATTTTGTGGACTTTTCCGATTGCAAGTCCGTTGATCGTAATTGGAGCCGAAGTCGTCAAACCTTCCACATTGTCATAATACACATACAATGTTTTGTAATCGGTTAGCAAGTCACGCCCTTTAAGGAAACTGTATCCCCAGATGAAAAGCAAAATGGACGAAAGGACTAATATGGCGGTTTTAATTTCTCTTGATATTTTCAAAATGCAATTTTTTTTAACAAAATTAGAATAATTATTTAAACTCAGGCTTTATTTGATGGCTTCCTGAAGCGTAATTTTTTTGCCGTCGCGGAAAGCAATCAGATAAGCCGATGGATACCCTTTGGATTTTGCTTCTTCAAGATTTCTCTTTGCCGTTTCATAATCTGAAGTTTCTCCGTACATATATTTGTACAGCGTTCCATTGTCTGAAGTTACGGAAATATTTTTTAATCCTTTGAAATTAGACGGTACCGGATCAATTTTTTTGCCCGCAGCAGCAATTTGGACTTTAAAAACAACGCCCGAAGCCGGATTTTCTTTAGGTTCCGGTTTTTTAACTTCGGGTTTCTTTACTTCTGGCGTTTTAACGGTAGTTACCTTTTTTTCAAGGGCTGTATCTTTTTTGACTTCAACTACTTTTTTGGATGGTTTTTCATAATTCGGTTCGTTGTTGCCGTTTCCGAAATATTCTTTTTTATACCCAATGATCGCACCTGCAATCGCTTCAGCGGTTTCCTGCTGTCCGTCTTCAGAATCGAGCATCGCGCCTTCTTTAGGGTTTGAGATGAATCCCATTTCAATCAGAACCCTCGGCATATACGCTTTATGCAACACCATGAACGGCGCTTGTTTTACCCCGCGGCTTTTCCTGTCGTTGTCATTTACAAAATTGTCCTGGATTTTACTCGCGAGTGCAATGCTGTTTTCGATGTATTCTTCCTGCATCAAAGTCACCCCGATCATAGATCCGGGATTGTTCGGGTCAAAACCTTCGTATTTTTGTTTGTAGTCTTTTTCTAACGTAATTACGGCATTCTCGCTTTTTGCGACAGCCAGGTTTGAAGCATTTTTATTCAAACCCATCACGTAGGTTTCAGAACCGTCGGCAGCCGTATTTTTATTGGCGTTGCAGTGAATGGAAACGAAAATGTTAGCGTCGGCGCGGTTTGCGATGTTTGATCTTTCGACTAATTCGATGAATACATCAGATTTCCTAGTATAGATGACTTCGATATTTGGATTTTTCTCAAGGATTTTTCCGACTTTCAGTACCACCGCAAGGGCAATATTCTTTTCGATATGCCCATTGTAAACGGCACCAAAATCGTGTGCGCCATGGCCAGCATCCAAAGCGACTTTAAATTTTTGGGCAGTCTGCCCATAAGAAGAAAACGCAAATAAACAGATTATTATTTTGAGTAAATACTTGATTTTATGTACTTTAACCATTGCGATAAATAAAGTTAATTTTAATAAAAACCTTATGGTTTTGAATTTGATATTTGTTTATTTTTGACGGAATTTAATATGTAAGTTTGGCGCGTCGAAAATAAGCCATATTTTTACAAAAATAGCATTTAAACCTTTGCAGACAAACTTATTTAATATCGTTTTATCAGCATTTTTCCTAACACTCGGAGTCGGAAAAATTTATTCCCAGGATATAAAGAATCCGCCGAAGCTGCTAACGCCTCTGTCGCAGCAAGATACCGCGACCGTTAATTTAAAGGATGTTGAAAAAATTGCTGAAATCACGCCACCTGATACTGCTAAAGTCAAAAAACCGCTGCTTGACAGCAAAATCAAATACAAAGCGGCATCTTACGCAAAACTCAACCAGAAAAAACAGGAAATTTATTTATACGATAAAGCCGAATTGTATTATCAGGACATCGAGCTAAAATCAGGGATCATCGTTTTTAATTATGAAAAAGACGAAGTGTATGCTGGCCGGATCAAGGATTCAACAGGCGCTTACACCCAATTGCCAAATTTCAAACAGGGCTCAAATGTTATCGAACCCGATTCGATCCGGTTCAATTACAAAACCAAAAAGGCATTGATCTGGAACTCCAGGACCGATCAGGGCGAATTTAAGGTCAAAGCCGAAATTTCGAAAAGAATTAACGATTCTGTTTATTTTCTCAAGGGCGCAAAATTTACCACTGCCAAAGATATTGAAGATCCGGAATATTATTTCCGTACCAATAAAATCAAATTCGTTCCCGGAAAAAAAGTCGTTACAGGCGTGACCCAAATGGTGATTGCCGATGTTCCGACACCAATCGCGATGCCGTTTGCCTTTTTTCCAATGACGACAACCAACCAGTCCGGACTCATCATTCCGACTTTTGGAGATACGCGAAACCGCGGTTATTTCCTGCAAAATGGGGGTTATTATTTTTCGCTCGGCGACAATTATGACCTGGCTGTTCTTGGTGATTATTATACGAATGGAAGTTACGCCCTTCGCGGAGAAAGCAGTTATGCGATGCGGTACAAATTCAGGGGAACGATAAACGTGCGTTTCGAAGACCAGATTTTTAGCGAACGTGGCTTTCCCGATTATACGAAAACAAAGATCTACAACATTCAGTGGTCGCACAGCCAGGATGCAAAATCAAACCCGAATTCGCGTTTTGCGGCATCGGTCAATATGGGAAGCAGCAAGTATTTCAGGCAATCGGTGAGTCAGCTGAATGCCGGTTCTCAACTGAACAACGTCCTGAATTCATCGATCTCATATTCCAAAACTTTCCAGTCGGTTCCGCAGGTCAATCTTTCATTGGCGGCCACGCACAACCAGAACAGCAACACCGAAGAGATCAACATGACGCTTCCTACCATGCAGCTCAGCGTGGACAGGATGTATCCGTTTGTAAAAAAAGACGGCATAAAAAAAGGGTTTATCAAAAACATCAACCTTCAATATAGTTTAAGGGGTGAAAACCGCTATAAAACAACTGATTCACTGTTTTTTAAATCGCAGATGTTCAAAGATGCTCAAACCGGCTTTCAGCACAGCATTCCATTAAGTACGAACTTTAAGATCTTTAAATATTTCAGCGCATCGACTTCTGTAAATTACAACGAGGTCTGGTATCTGAAAACAATACGCAAATCCTACAATTCGCTGACTGCAAAAGACACGACGGTTACTGTAAATGGTTTTGATGCTTTCCGAACGTATTCCTTTTCTTCAAGCCTTGGAACTACAGTTTACGGAACTTTTAATTTGGGTGAAAACAAGAAAATCCAGGCAATCAGGCACGTGATGCGCCCGTCGGTTTCTTACAGCTACACGCCGAGTTTTGATAAATATTACGACACTTATGCAGCTGACGGAAGCGGAACGATGGACAAGCGATATACGCGATTTGAAGGCGGAATGTTCGGCGCTCCGGGAATCAGCAATTCGAATAATATCGGCTTCAGCCTAAGCAATACTTTTGAGGCGAAAGTGCGTGATAAAGACAGCACGAAGACGGAACCTAAGAAAGTCATGCTCTTAAACAACCTGAATTTCTCGACTTCCTATAACATTGTCGCCGATTCCCTACCATGGTCGCCGGTGCGTATCAGCGGTGGAACAGTTTTATTCAAGGATAAAATGAACGTCAATTTTGCGATGACTTTAAATCCGTATGCGATTGACAATAACGGAAAAACGATCAACAAATTCAATATCGACAATGGCGGAAGCTTGTTTCGCATGACGAGTGCCAACATGACGCTGAATTATTCGCTGTCAAGCAAAGATGGCAAAGACAAGAAAAAAGAGAACGTACAAGGCGAACGAAATGGTGGCCGTGATGATGATTTGTTTGGTACGAACACCGATTTTAGCGACCGTCGCCAAAGCCAGTTTAAAGATGAGGAAGAAGACGAAGATGGCGAAGACAAGTTTAAAGGGTTTTTCAATGCAGAATTGCCGTGGGACATGACACTCGCTTACCAACTTACCTATTCTAACGAAGGCAGGCAGAATACCATTTCGGGAAATTCGCTGATGGTTTCTATGAACGCCGATCTGACGCCCAAATGGAAGGTTGGGGTTTCTACAGGATATGATTTCGTACAGAAAGGCATTACATATACGCAGTTTCGTTTTGAAAGGGATTTGATGAGCTGGCGTATGGATTTTAACTGGCAGCCTTTTGGCCAACAAGCGTATTGGAGCTTTTTCATCGGAATTAAATCAGGTGTATTAAGCGATATCAAGTGGGAAAAACGAACGACTCCTGACCGGGTTTTACGATAATTTATAATTCAGATTTACAACAAACGATTCCTGATTTAAGCTCCTAATTATGAAAAAGATTATTTTTACAGACCATGCTCCAGCGCCAATCGGGCCATACAACCAGGCGGTACTTTTTGGAAATACTTTGTATACTTCCGGACAGATCGCACTTGATCCAAAGACTATGGAACTCGTTGGAAGCGATATCGAATCAGAAACCAAACAAGTCATGGAAAATCTCAAAGGTGTTTTAGAAGCTGCCGACATGACTTTTGAAAACGTCGTAAAAACTACCATTTTCATTATGGACATGAATGATTTCGCAAAGATCAATTCGGTTTACGGAAATTATTTTAATGAAAAAACCGCTCCTGCAAGAGAAACGGTTCAGGTGGCAGGTTTGCCAAAAAATGTGAATGTTGAAATCTCTATGATTGCGATGAGATAACGAATCGAAATTTTTTAATTTCGGATATAACAAATCGAAATTTTTAATTTCGGAGATAACGAATCGAAATTCTAATTTCGGCGTTAATGCATCGAAATTTACAATTTCGAGATGGCATTTAGCAAAAGCTGTGCAGTAGCTTCGTTTGTAGCCAGCGGCACATTATGCACATCACAAACCCGGATCAGCATATTAATGTCGACTTCATGCGCATGGCTTGAATTCGGGTCTTTAAAAAACAACACCATTTGCGTTTTTCCTTCAGCGACACGGGCAGCGATCTGTGCATCTCCGCCCATGGGTCCTGAAAGCATTTTTGTGATGCGGAAGCCGGCATTTTCAGCTTTGCCTCCGGTGGTTCCTGTCGCGATCAATTGGATGTTTTCGGCAATCAGCAGCGCGCGGTTCTTGTTGAGGAACTGAACCAACTCTTCTTTCATGCGGTCGTGTGCAATGATGGCAATTTCCATTTTATTTGTTTAGCGAATGGTATGCGATGAGTCCGTCGATTGGGCGGCGCAATACATTTCCGAGTTTCATTTTGTGGCGATCGAGCACTTGCTTTAATTCATCTTTTAAATAAAACGCAATGGATCCGATAAAGTGAATTGGCACTTCTTTGTGGTTGTCATATTGCTTGATGAACAATTCAACGAAATCTTCCATGGCTGCAAAAATGATCTTTTTGCAGAATTCGTGGTCTTTGTGCTGGATCAAAAACTTTGCGAAAGTCGCCAGATATGCATTTGGATTTGGCTCTTTGTACAAATTGTGCTTGATGAAATCGGCGTCAAGATTGTAGTCTTTTTCGAATTGTTTGGCAAGATCGGCTGGCATTTTGTTAAAATAATACCCGCGGATCAATTGGCGCCCAAACTGGTTCCCGCTGCAATCATCCATGGCAATGTAGCCTAACGAATCGACTTTCTGGTGCAAAACAACACCGTCGAAATAACTGCAATTTGAACCTGTTCCGAGAATCGCAACAATTGCTTTTTCATTTCTTGGCGTAGTTGCATACACTGCTGCGTATGTATCTTCATGTACGGAAATAGCCGCTTTTGAAAAATATTCCTTAAAAATTCCTGCGAGGAAATTTTTCATCCTTTCAGTTCCGCAGCCGGCGCCGTAGAAGAACAAATGCGATACACTGTTTTTATTGTGGGAAATGTCGAATTTGTCTTCAAGGCGCGCAAGCACCTGGTCTTTTCCGAGTACTTCCGGGTTTAATCCTAAAGTTTGTGTGGTAAACAAAACTTTGCCATTGTCATCAATTGCGATCCAGTCTGCTTTGGTTGAACCACTGTCTACTAGTAATTTCATTGGGTTTGCGGGTTTTTTTGTTAGTTTGGTTGGTTTGTTGGTTAGGATAATGCCCTAGCCCCGATAGCAGTGGAAATCCTTTTTATTGCGTTGCCTTTTTTGAGATTTCCCATTGCATCGAAATGACAAACGGCAACTACAAATTAAGCAATAAAAAGATTGAAACGAATAGCGGGAAAAAGCTCCTGAAAAAATAAAATCCCGCTGAAAAAGATCAACGGGATTTTAAGTGTTATAAATTATTTCAACCCTGCGATGTGAACAGAAAGGTCAATTAATTTGCTTGAATATCCGTACTCGTTATCGTACCAAGAAACCAGTTTGAAGAACGTTGAATTTAATCCAATTCCGGCTTTGGAATCAATGATCGAAGTGCGGGAATCAGACACGAAATCCTGAGAAACCACTTCATCTTCTGTAAATCCAAGAATTCCTTTCAATTCGTTTTCTGATGCTTTTTTCAAAACGGCCATGATTTCTTCGTAAGAAGTTTCTTTTGCCACTTTCACGGTCAAATCGACTACAGAAACGTCAATTGTTGGTACGCGGAACGACATTCCTGTTAGTTTTCCGTTCAATTCGGGAATTACTTTTCCAACAGCTTTTGCAGCTCCGGTTGAAGACGGAATGATGTTTACGCTGGCTGCGCGTCCGCCTCTCCAGTCTTTTTTCGATGGTCCGTCAGCCACCATTTGCGTGGAAGTTGACGCGTGAACTGTTGTCATTAAACCTTCAACAATTCCGAAATTGTCATTGATTACTTTAGCTAAAGGCGCCAAGCAATTCGTGGTACATGAAGCGTTGGAAACTACAGTATCAGTCGCTTTTGCCTCTGTGTGGTTTACACCCATTACGAACATTGGAGCATCGGCAGATGGCGCAGAAATGATTACTTTTTTAGCACCGCCTTCGATGTGTTGTTTTGCAGTTTCGATTGTCGTGAAAATCCCGGTACATTCTGCAACTACGTCTACGCCTACCGCATCCCATTTCACCACTTTTGGATCTCTTTCTGCAGTCACGCGGATGTGTTTGTCGTTTACGTATAGTTCTCCGTCTTTCACTTCTACTTTTCCGTTGAAACGGCCGTGAACTGAATCATATTTTAATAGGTAAGCCAAATGGTCTACGTCCAAAAGGTCGTTGATGGCTACTACTTCTACGTTATCTCTGTTGTAAGTTTCGCGAAAAACAATTCTTCCAATTCTTCCGAAACCGTTAATTCCTAATTTTACTGTTGACATTTTTTCTTTGTTTAATCGTTTATGTTTTGTTTAATCGTGTAATCGTTAATTTGTGTAATCGTTTTGTGGATTCGATTAACCGATTTAACGATCAATCTATTTCACTTTAAGTAGACATGATTTCAGAAACCCGCAGCAATTCGCGGTCAATTTCCGTATGGTTTTTGATTGCATGTTCCAATGGTGTCAGGTTGATTTTATCGCCTGAAAGCCCGACCATATAATTGGATTTTCCTTCCAATAATGATTCTACAGCTTTTACACCAAGCCTGCTCGCAAGCACGCGGTCGAAGCACGATGGTGAACCGCCGCGTTGCATGTGACCGAGTACGGAAACACGAACGTCATATTCCGGCAAATTGGCTTCAACGTAATCTTTCAGTTCAAATACGTTTTTACCGATTTTATCGCCTTCCGCAATCACAACGATGCTTGATGATTTTCCCGATGCTTTGCTTTTTTTCAACGAATCAAGCAAGCGTTCAAGGCCTAAATTTTCTTCTGGGATCAGGATTTCCTCGGCTCCAGCACCGATACCTGCGTTTAAAGCAATATGCCCGGCGTCGCGACCCATGACTTCTACAAAGAAAAGGCGGTTGTGCGAACTGGCCGTATCGCGGATTTTATCAATGACTTCAATAACGGTGTTTAAAGCCGTATCGTAGCCTAAAGTAAAGCTGGTTCCGTAGATGTCATTGTCGATCGTTCCGGGTATTCCCATTACTGGAAAACCATATTCTGAGTTGAATACTTCGGCTCCGGTAAAACTTCCGTCCCCGCCGATGACGACAAGTCCGTCAATTCCTGCAGTTATTAAATTTTGGTGTGCTTTTTTTCGGCCTTCCGGCGTCATGAACTCTTTTGAACGGGCAGATTTTAAGATGGTTCCGCCTTTGTTTACGATATTGTTTACGCTTCGTGGCCCCATTTCCTTGAAGTCGCCTTCAATCATTCCTTGGTAACCGCGGTAAATACCGATACATTCAATGTGGTGATAAGCGCAGGTTCGAACCACTGCACGAATGGCGGCGTTCATTCCGGGTGAATCTCCTCCGGAGGTCAGCACGCCAATTTTTTTTATCGTTTTTGACATTTATTTTACTATTAAAATGTAAATTTAGCAAACAGCAATGAGTTTTCAGGTACACTTTTTAATAGTTTAGCAAAATATACGAAATTCAAACGTTTTCGTTGATAAGTTTTTATTTTGTGACGAAAATTTGCTTATCTTATGCGAAGACGCTAACGTTTATTAGTCGTCATTCGGAACGGCTTCTGAATTTGGCTTGACAGTCGCAGGCTTTTTGGGCGTCTCTGCCTTTTTCTCCGGCTGGAAGTTGATGTATTCCGGTGCAAGCTGTGAATCCGGAACCTCAATATCGGATTTTTTTTCTACTTCAATTTTCTTTTTGAATACGCGGTTTATAAGTTCCGTAAAGGTATCAAAATCGACTTCATACGAAATCCCGATTCCTTGCGTGTAACCAATTCCTTCTCCTATATAATTAATGTCGTTTTCACGGTTGAATACGCGCAGGTTCATGGTTCCGTCTTCATTGACGCGGTATTGCACTTCGACATCGCCCACGACTGCAGATTCATTGATTCCGCCAACGGGAACGCCGAGTTTTCCATTGATCGTAATGCGCTCGCTGACTTTTGAAGATACTGTAACTCCAAAACGCCCGTCGGATTCTGTTCCCGGAGTTCTATCTGCCGCAACAAGGTCAACGCCAACAACAATTTTTCCATCGTCATCTTTAAAAATATCCCCAAAAATATCGCTGAATTTCTCGTATAAATTGTTGGTCAGCGTGGTTTGGTTTACGCCTTCCACACTCAGGAATCCGCCGGTTGACAATAAGATCAAGGCCTGTTTCTGGCGAATGTCCTTGTCGTCGAGCTTGGTTTGGATTTCAGATTTTAACACCGAGCTGACCGTTGGGAAATTGATGTCGAAATCGGGTTCGGGATTCGTCAGGTTTCCTTTTAGTCCGATTACGACTTCTACCGGAACTTTTTTATTCAATGACGAATTATCGAGTAAAACTGCTGGATTTGCAGTTGTTTTGTAAACTGCTTCTATGTTCAAAACGGCGCGCATCGGGTCTCCTTCCCAGGTGATCGAACCGCCTTTTTTCACGTCGAATTTCTTATTGATCAATCCGCCATAGCGAAAGTTATAGGTTCCTTCATAGGCCTGGAAATCGCCCCACATATTGAATTTCCCAAGTGTGTTGATCTTAAACAACAGCGATCCATACCCTTTTCCTTTCATGCCATGTCCGGAATTTCGGTCGAGAATGACTTCCACTTCGGCATCCGGTGTAATGTCAAAATCAAACTCGAGTTCGAGTCCGTTGTAATTTCGCGTATTGTCAACAATTCCTTTTTTAAGGTTAAATTTTTCATTCGCCGTGACAAAATGGATGTAATTGTTATCGCCGGTCGCTTCGGCATTATTGATCGGAATTTTTACCGCAGTTCCTTTTTCAGATTTGGCGTTGACTTTGATAAACAAGCCATTTGTCGGCCCTGAAACTGAAGCCGATCCATTGATGAATGCCGTTCCAAAATAAGCCGCATCTTCGCTGTCCTGCGTATCCAAAGCCAGCAATCTTTCTGAATCGATATTCAAATCGAGCTTCCAGTTCCCGAAGTTTTTATGTCCTATATTTCCGTTCAGCCTACCGATAGTCTGGTATTTCGTATCTTTGATCATGACATTGCGAAACAGGAATTTGTCCTTCGTGACATCGACGATCGCGCCGTCTTCAATGCCGTAATCGACATTTAAATACGGAATTCCCATTCCTGCACCTTTCATGAAAAGCCTTCCGTTGATTTCGAGATTTTCGACATCTCCGGCAATATTGGAACGCCCGGATGCGAAACCACGCACATTCGACAACACGCCTGCGCCAAGCGATCCCAAAACACCCAGATTAAAATCGTCAAAATTCAGGTCAAGGTCAAGATTCGTCTTTTTATTGATGATCGAAATGTCGCCATTGGCAGAAAAAGATTCCACATTTTCATTTTCAATACTCGAATTCAGATAGAATTTCTGCAAACTGTCGTCGCCTTCGATATTGAGGTTCATTTTCCCGAGCGCGATCGAATTGACATACAAACTGTCGATATTTATCGACGCTGTCGGTTGGTAAACGGCATTATTTTCTTTGAAATTTACAACACCATTTAAATTTCCGGCAATTGTAAATTTACTCAGCGTGGGCAAAACTTTTTCTAGATCAACGTCGGTAAAATTGAGTTTCAGGTCTTTGTAATTCTTGCCTTTGAGGATTCCGCCGAGCTCGATTTTTTGCTGCTCATGCGACATGACAATGTTATCGATCGAGAAATTCTTTAGCGCTTTATCAAAAACCACTTTATTGTCATCAGAATCATTTTCGTTCAGATACCACAAATAATCCTTGAATTTCATTTCAGATTTCTGCAAACCTACAACGCTTTGTTTGTCTTTTGTGATCGTATGATACAAATTCAGGTTGAAATAATCCTGTGCCTGGTCGCCGCCCTTAAATTCAGAACGCACAAACAAAGTATCATTTCTGGTCACATTGATCACGTTAAAATCGCTGATTTTGTATTGTTTGGTTTTGATGCTGTCCATTGCAATGTAAGTATTGAACAACGGATTTTTGTTGTCGATTTCGATTTGGATGTTGTCAAACGAATTGTCGAAAGCGGAAATTTTGGGCGAACTGAAATTAAACTTGAAATCGTTATTATCAGAATTGATGCTGCCGCGGAAATTGGTATTTTCACCAATGTTGATCTCAGGATAAAAAACGTCAATGACTTTGTTGTAAATCGTAAAATTAAATTTCAGGAACTGTCCCTTTTTAATAATGTTCGGATTGTAATTTGCATACAAACTTCCAATCGAATTTTCGACCATTTTCCGCAATTGCCCAAATTGGTATTTCCCTACGATTTTTCCGTTAATAATGTCGGGCGAATCGACTGTAATCTTACGAACACGATCTTCATCAAAACTAGAAGTAATCGTAAAATCATCAAACAAATACGTGTCTTTGTTGTTTTGATAGGACGTTTGGTTGATGAAAACGCTGCCCTGCAAATTGTCAAGCGAATTTCCCGAAATTTTCATCACTACATCGCCTTTAAAAATCGCCGTCGAATCTTTCACGAAATGCAGTTTGTTCAAATTCGCATAATCTATTTTCGTATGAAAATCATACAGATATTTCTTCTTGCTAAAATTGACCGATCCGGCGAAATCCATAAACAAATTCGGATCGTTTATAAAGACTTTTCCGCTGAAAAACGGCTTTTTAAAACTTCCGTCGACAATGATTTTCGTATACGTGTAGTTGTTGTAATTGAGCTTGAAAATGTCTCCCGAAAACTTCGTATCAAGGTATTTTTCAGTAAATCCTTTTCCGTCAACGTCAACGTTCATGCTCACTTTCCGAATGTCTTTTCGGTCAAGAAAACTTCCGATGTCGAAATCTTCAAGAATGATATTTCCAACGTAAGTCGCGTTGTCAATGTTGTCAATATCGGTCATTACCAGATTTGATTTTACATTTCCGAGGACGGTTTTCATGTAAAAATCGGTGTCGATCGTTTTGGCTGTGATTTCTGCGCGTCCGCTGAGTAAGAATTGGCCGAGTTTTTCGAGTGAAGAAGGCAGTTTTTCTCCGAGTACATTTGGCAAAAGCCCAACCAGATTTTTGTAAGTTGACGATACTTTTGAAAAATTTCCGTTCATGTAAAAGAATTGGTTTTCTTTTCCGAAAAGGTTTTTGAAGTTTACATTTCCAATGATCTGCGAATTGTAATTATCAATCAATCGAAGGTTTGTCGCCGTCAAATCATTTAAAGTGCCTTTGATCGTCGCGTGTAAATTGAACTTTTTGTCCTTACCCAATTCTTTATAAAAATACCGGATGTCGTTTGTCGCAAGTGTCGCCGAATCGACTTTGATGTCAAATTTCACTTTATTGTTGAAATCAGAAAAGTCCTTGCGGTCGTAATTCAGGATCACTTTTCCTTTCATAAACGACTCTTTGGTTTTCAGGTCGAGGTTTTCGAGTTTAATATTCGTTTTCGTATACGTAAAATCCGAAGCGAGGTTTTCGACGAATAATCCGCGGTAATCAAGCATCGACATTTTGACGATTTTCATCGTAACTTCCGGGCCGTGGATCTTGAAGTTTTTAATTTCGGATTCGATCTTCTTAAAATCGACATCTTTAGGATTGGCGCGGTTTTCATCGATAAGCAGGAAGCGCCCATTTGTGAAATAAGCATTTTCAGCAGTCATCAAAAACTTCTTTGTTGAAGGTTTTCCAGAACTGAATGCCGCAATAAACCGATCCAGATTTGTTCCTGCTTCGCCTTTATATTGCTTCAGGTTGAATACCAATCCGTCGAGCCTGATAACGCCAAAATGCAGGTCGCCATCGGTCATTTGCTTGAAATCGAGAATGTTGGTTTTAATGCGGTCTGCGTAGATCAGCGTGTCTTTGTGGTGGTCGCGGATCAGTACTTTTTTGAGTTTCACACCTCCAAAAACAGTGATCGCAACCTGGTCTACCCGAATGTTTGTTTTATAATCTTTGTTGATGCGATTGGTAAGATAAACGGCGATTTGCGTTTGTACGACAGGTAAAGAAAGCGTAATTGCAAGCAGCAGTAAAAGCAGGATCAGTCCGATAATGGAGCGAAATACTATTTTTCTAAACTTTTTGATACCTGTAGCTTTTTAAAATTTGGGGTGCCTTGCATTTTAGCTTGAAACGGCAATACCTTTGGCAAAAAATCTCTAATTTTGTAACCGCTGTAAAAGTAACGCTTTTTTTAACAGCTCAATGTCAAATATAATCCAAAATCTGCGCATTTTTATGCAAAAAAAACCTGTTTTTATACTTGCGATAGAAAGTTCGTGCGATGATACTGCCGCGGCAGTTTTAGAGAACGACAAAGTGAGGTCGAATGTTGTGGCGAATCAGCTGATTCATCAGGAATTTGGCGGCGTTGTGCCTGAGCTTGCGTCGCGCGCGCACCAGCAAAACATTGTTCCCGTGATTGATGCCGCTTTGAAAAAAGCAAATATTTCCAAAGAAGATTTATCGGCAATTGCCTTTACGCAAGGTCCGGGATTAATGGGTTCGCTGCTTGTAGGAAGTTCGTTTGCCAAGTCGTTGTCACTTGCACTCGATGTTCCGCTGATCGCTGTAAACCACATGCAGGCACATATTTTAGCGCATTTTATTGATGAAGAAAACTTTGATAAACCGGATTTTCCATTTCTGGCGTTAACCATTTCTGGCGGGCATACGCAAATCGTAAAAGTGAGTAATTATTTTGAAATGGAAGTCATTGGCGAAACCACAGATGATGCGGTGGGCGAAGCGTTTGACAAGAGTGCAAAAATCCTTGGATTGCCTTATCCCGGCGGGCCATTGGTTGATAAATATGCCCAACTCGGAAACCCGAAAGCCTTTGCATTTACAAAACCAAAAGTTCCCGGACTCGATTTTAGCTTTTCAGGATTAAAGACTGCTATTTTATATTTTATCCAGAAGGAAGTTGCTAAAAATCCGGAGTTTATAACTGAAAACCTAAATGATATTTGCGCTTCGATCCAGCATACGATTATTGAAATCCTGATGGATAAACTGAAACTTGCCGTAAAAGAAACGGGTATCAACCGGATTGCGATTGGCGGCGGTGTTTCTGCAAATTCGGGAATCCGGAAAACATTGAAAGAAGCCGAAAGCAAATACGGCTGGAAAACGTTCATCCCAAAATTTGAATACACTACGGATAATGCTGCAATGATCGGAATTGTAGGTTACCAAAAATTTTTAATTGAAAATTTCGAAAATTCATCTGTGGTTTCCAAAGCCCGGATCGCACTTTAATTATGCAGTTATTCTACAATCCTGAGATCAATACCGAAACTGAAACCTTCTTTTTCGACCGTGAAGAAAGCAAGCACATCATTAAAGTGATGCGAAAAAAAAGCGATGATATTTTGTTTGTTACCAATGGTTTGGGTTTTTTATTTAAAACCGAAATTACCTTGGCATCTGATACCAAATGCACGGTAAAAATAGTATCATTTGAACAACAGGCTAAACCAAAATACCATTTGCATCTTGCGGTTGCCCCGACAAAAATGAACGACCGCTATGAATGGTTTCTGGAAAAAGCGACTGAGATTGGGGTTTCAGAAATTACGCCGGTCATCTGCGACCATTCCGAAAGAAAGTTCATCAAAACCGACCGATTTGAAAAAATCCTGCAATCGGCGATGAAGCAATCGCTGCATTATCATCTGCCAAAATTAAACGAAGCGGTTGCTTTTAAAGATTTTGTCAAAACTAAAAACGACGGCTTGTCTTTTATTGCACATTGTGAGGAAACCGGTAAAAAATCACTCAAGGAAATGCTGAAACCCAATGCAGATGTCACGATTTTAATAGGCCCGGAAGGCGATTTTTCTGAAAAGGAAATCAAAACAGCAATTGATCAAAATTACATCCCGGTAACTTTGGGAAATACGAGGCTTCGTACCGAAACTGCTGCGATCGTAGCATCCCATAGCGTGGTTTTTATAAATGAATAACATTGTTGGTAATTAGAAAATAAATTGTAATATTCGGAATTCAAACTAAAACAAACACTTATGATTAAAAATTACCTTTTACTTTTACTTCTGTGCGCTACTTCTTTGATTCAGGCACAAACAACACCTTTAGTTGAAGTGAAAATACAACAGTCAAATCCTGTTTGCAATATAAATAATTGCACAACTTTATCCGCAATTTTCCCCGAAATCAGAAGCACACAAAATTATACCGTATCCCAGGTAAATTACAGCCCTTTCCCGTTTAATATTGGCATACAAATTCCGGTTCCGCCAGTTTCCTCTCCAGTTGGAGATGATGATTTTTGGAGTCCGATTATCCCTTTGCCCTTTGATTTCGAGTTTTATGGAAATTTGTATCGAAGAGTACTGATTGGTTCAAACGGCTGCCTGACCTTCAATACAACTGGCGTTGGAACTACTTCCGAAGGCTTTTGCGAATTCGGCACTTTGGAAACCATTGTTTTACCTAACCCTAATTTTCCAAGTCAATCGTATCCGATTTTAAATACTATTTTCGGGGTTTATCAGGATCATGATTTTAGAAGCAGAAATCCATTAATAAGCGGCATCAATTATTACAGTATTGACACAGGCCGTTATGCAGCACCAAACCGCGTGTTTATTATAAATTTTAACCAATTACCGACCTATCCGGCGAGTGAGTCTGGCGAAGTTGGATTGCAAACTTCACAGATCGTATTGCATGAATCAACAAATATCATCGAAGTGAATGTCAAACGCAGAGTTCCATTTATGAATTGGCAAGGCGGCCGCGGCCTTATTGGGATTCAGGATGCCAGTGGGATCAATGCTACAGTTCCGCACGAGCGAAATTTGGGCGCATGGTCGGCCGAAAATGAATCTTATCGGTTTATGCCAAATGGTATTTCGCTACCAACGGTATGCACTTGGAGCGCAAATGGTAATTATGTCGGAACAAACAGTCCGTTAAACACCTGTCCTGATACTGCTACCACTTATTACACGGCGCAGGTAAGCTATGCTATGACAAATGGTTCCATTCAGAATGTGAGTCAGAGTTACGTACTTGAAATTGGACAATTTCTAGTTTCTGAACCGCAGGATATTGCCATTTGTTCAACCGAAGCAGCTTCCTATACTGTTGACCTTACGTCAAATGAAGCAGTTTTAATCGGAATAAATAACCCGCAGGACTATCTTTTTAGTTATTGGACTTCGCTTCAATCTGCATCGACTGGCTTCGGTGCGGGAAGGATCTTAATGCCGACAGCCTATGTTTTTAACGGAACTCCGCAAACCATTTACTTGAGAATTGAAGATGCACTTGGCACAGGCTGCCAGTCTATTAAACCATTCCAAATCAGCGTAATCCAAGCTGCACCTACTCCGGTTGGTTCTTCATTGCAATATTTTTCTAACGGCCAAACTTTAAATGACCTCGCCGTTACCGGAAATAATATTGTTTGGTATGACGCGCTAATTGGCGGAAACGTGCTTCCCGGAACGACTTTGCTTCAAAATGGCGTGACTTATTATGCAGAAAGCACGAACGCAAACGGTTGTCAAGGCAAAATGTTTGCTGAAAGATTAGCCGTTACGGTACAATCTTTATTGACGGCTCAAAATTTTGAAGATACTTTCCTAAAGGTATATCCGAATCCTGTAACCAATATTTTGACGGTTTCATATCCTGAAAAACTGGAATCCATCCAAATTTACAATGCTGTCGGACAGGTTGTCCTTCAAAAAAATGTCAGCAAAACCGAAGTTCAAACCGATTTATCACAGCTGACCGCAGGCGTTTATTTTGTAAAGATCAGCGCTGGCAACAAAGTCAAAACCATCAAAATCCTAAAAAAATAATTCTTTACAGTTATAAAGCATTATGAAAAAATTTGCGATTGTCTTCCTGCTGATTTCTTCCCTTGGTTTCTCACAGGAAATCGCGTTGTTGAAATATGGCGGCGGTGGCGACTGGTATGCCAATCCAACATCGCTGCCAAACCTGATCAAATTCTGCAACCAGAATATCAATACCAAAATAAAAGCAAAACCAGCCACGGTTGAACCCGGAAGCCCCGATTTGTTTTCGTATCCGTTTGTACACATGACCGGCCATGGAAACGTCGTTTTTAATGATAATGATGTGATCAATCTTAGAAATTACGTCACTTCGGGAGGCTTTTTGCACATCGATGACAATTACGGAATGGACCAATACATCCGAAAGGAAATCAAAAAGATTTTTCCAAACAACGATCTGGTCGAAATTCCTGCAAACCACCCAATTTTCCAGAAGCCTTACTCCTTTCCTGCCGGAATCCCGAAAATTCACGAGCATGACGGAAAACGCCCGCAGGCATTCGGGATTTTCATCGAAGGCAGGTTGGTACTGCTTTATACGTATGAAACCGATCTTGGCGATGGCTGGGAAGATCCGGAAGTCAATAACGATCCATTGGAAATTCGCCAGAAAGCTTTAAAAATGGGCGCCAACATCATGAGTTATATCTTCAATAATTAAAATTTAAAAGATGACTTCAAAGACCATTGCGAACGGAATTTTAAGAGCAATCGGCGTACTGGCTGCTATTTTCATCGTGCTTTATTTTCTTTGGCAGATTCAATCGGTTTTAATTTACCTGCTCGTCGCAATGATTTTAACATTGATCGGAAATCCGATGATGGCTTTTTTCAAGCGCCGTTTTAAGTTCAATAATATTTTTGCCGTCATTGCGACCTTGCTGATTTTCATTTCGGTCATTGCCGGATTTATCTTGATGTCGGTTCCGCTGATCGTGAACCAGGGACAAAACCTGGCATTGCTAAATACGCGTGCCATTGAAGAAAACATCACGCAACTGGTGACGCAAATCACGATTTTCCTCGAATCACACAACATCGATTCCTCGCAATTGCTGAAGGCCAATGTGACTTCGAAACTTAATTTTAATTTCATCCCGAATTTTCTGAATGCGATTTTGGGAACGCTTAGCAGTTTCGGGATCGGATTGGCTTCTGTACTATTCATCACTTTTTTCTTTTTGAAAGACACCAATCTTTTCATCAACGGATTCAAGGAAATCATTCCTGACGCTCACGAAGAAAAAATCCTGAATTCACTGAACAAAATCAACAATCTGCTGAGCCGTTATTTCATTGGATTACTCATCCAGTTGTTTATCATTTTCATTTTATACCTGGTCGTACTCTTGATTTTTGGCGTACCAAATGCATTTGTCATTGCCTTTTTATGTGCGGTTTTAAACATCATTCCGTATATCGGACCGCTGATCGGCTCAGTGATGGCAGCCATTTTAACGATGCTGAGCAACCTTGGAAATGATTTTCAAAGCGAAATTTTACCCACTACGATTTACGTGATGATCGGGTTCTGGATCGTTCAGGTCATCGATAACAATGTGTCGTCTCCATTGATTTTCTCAAACAGTGTCAAGTCGCATCCGCTTGAGATTTTCCTCGTGATTTTGATTGCGGGTTTCCTTTTCGGCATTCTCGGAATGATCATCGCCGTTCCGTTATACACAATTTTAAAAGTCATCGGAAAAGAATTTTTGCCCGAAAATAAAATTGTTCAACTGCTCACCAAAAATATTTAGGATTGTTTTCTCTGATTTTAAAACCCGAAATCCAGGCTTTTATCAATGCAAATATTGGTACTGACCTCACCAAATTAGCGTTGCAGAAAAACCCTTTTCCTGATGTAGATTGGCGTGAAATCCTGAACCAGATTGCAGCAAAATCTAAAGCGAAAGACAAATTGCCCACCTGGTTTTCAACTGATGGAATCATCTATCCATCTAAAATTTCGGTCGAACAAACTTCTTCAGAAAAAACGGCATTGTACAAATCAAACCTGGTTTCAGGTGAAAAACTGATTGATTTAACCGGAGGATTTGGCATTGACGATTATTATTTTTCAAAGAAAATCGATCAGGTTTTTCATTGTGAAATCAAGGCGGAACTATCTAAAATCGTAAAACACAACTTCGAAAAATTACAGGTTTCTAATGTCGAATGTTTTGCTGCTGACAGTTTTGACATACTTCAAAATTCAGGTACAACATACGATTGGCTTTATATCGATCCGTCACGGCGGAATGACGTCAAAGGAAAAGTGTTCCTGCTTAAAGATTGTTTGCCAAATGTTCCTGAATTGCTGGATTTTTATTTTAAATATTCTGAAAATATTCTCATAAAAACGGCGCCGATCCTGGACATTTCTGCAGGTTTATCTGAACTAAAAAACGTTAAGAAAATCCATATTATTGCCGTTGACAATGATGTGAAGGAATTGTTATGGGAAATTTCAAAAGATTATAACAGTGAAATCTCCATTAAAACAACTAATATTTTAAAAGATTCCGTCGAACATTTTGAATTTACATTGGATAAAGATCAAACGGCAACCTTTTCCCTTCCGAAGAAATTTTTATACGAACCAAACAGCGCGATTATGAAATCGGGCGGCTTTAATGAGGTCAGCGTCCAGTTTGAAATTGATAAATTGCATCCACATTCCCATTTATATACTTCAGAGAAACGGATTGAATTTCCGGGGCGCATTTTTGAAATTCAACAGCAGATTCCGTATTCGAAAACTGAAATGAAAGCATTTCTTGAAAATCAGAAGGCCAACATCACGACGCGAAATTTTCCGGATTCTGTCGAAACCATCCGAAAAAAATGGAAAATAAAAGATGGTGGAACCCAATATTGTTTTTTCACAACCGATGTAAATCACAATAAAATAGTTTTAATTTGCAGCAAAATAAAACAAGCATGAAACGATTATTAGTATTGGCTTTCCTACTCTCAGCAGTTCATTCATTCGCCCAAAAACCTTGTGAATTTAGTACAAACGTGACCGATTCGCTCGGAACTTACAAAACGACAAAAGAATACATGATTTATGAGAAGAATTTTGCAGGAAACGCTTCCTACATTTTCAACTCGATCGTAGTGACTGACGGAACGCCGATGCTGAACATCCAATTCATTGAAAAAAGCTTCGACTTCATCAAATCGAAATGCTTAGATAAAAATTCCAAGCTTTATTTTCAGCTGACCAATGGGCGAATTGTGACGTTGTTCCATATCGACCAGGACATTTGCGGCAATATGGTTCGGGATGAAAAGAGTATGAACAACCGCATTATGAGTGGCTATTTCATGTTTAAAAAAGACGATTACCAATATTTGAAGTCTTCCCCAATTTCGCTGATGCGGATCAGATATGCCACTGAAACCGTTGATTATGTAATTAAAAAAGAATTTAAATCAGAATTAAACGGCGAAACGTATGAGCCGGAAAATTACTTCATCAACTTTTTTCACTGCATTGACGACAAATAATCAGTCGCATTTCCATTTAAAGTTAGAAAGTTTGTTTTTGTAGGCATTTTTCAGATTGTAATGCCACCATTCGCTTTCAAAAATCCTGAAACCGCTTCGTATCATTGTTTTTCGCAGGATCCGGCGGTTTTCTTTTTGGATGTCGGTCAGGTTTTCAAAATCATGTGCTGCTTCAGGCCCGAAAAAATCGAATTTCGTTCCCATGTCCAATGCTGCTCCGGTCGAATCTACAATCGTTAAATCGACAGCACCGCCGCGGTTGTGGATCGAGCCTTTTTTTGGATCTGCCACATAGATCGGATTGAATATGATCGCGAACATTTTCTTCTGGATGTCGAGCGGCCTGTAACAATCGAATATCTTGATCTTGTAGCCTTTTTTTATGAATCTTTCATTGGCCTCTATCAATGCCTGAACGGTTTTGTAGCGCAGGTAACATTCGGAGCAATCATAAACTTTTGTTTTGAGGAAATTGTCTTCGGTGGCATATTTCATATCGTAAACGAAATTTTTGCTAAAATCTTTTAGATTGACAAAAGTCGTATCGGAAATTTCAATTTGCTGGGGAAGTTCCTGTGCGAAAACCGGCAAGGCAGCAAATGTCAAAAGTAAAAGCAGGCATTTTTTCATGAAGGAAATTTTAGGATTACAATATCCGAAATATTTCCGGAATCTGTTTTGCCTTATTTTTTAATATTTGATGCTTGATCTGCGCTTTTTTATGAAAAATATTTTTTAGTATTGCATTGACAATGAGTATCTTTTTGAATTGATTAAAAAAAAGAACAAAAAAAAACGACAATTTGTTGTGAAATTTGGAATGAAAAGTTACATTTGCAACCGCTTAAAAGAGATACGTTCATTGAGCTTGGAGAGTTGCCTGAGAGGCCGAAAGGACATGTTTGCTAAACATGCGTATGGGAAACTGTACCAAGGGTTCGAATCCCTTACTCTCCGCTTTTTTGCTTTCGGGGTGTAGCGTAGCCCGGTTATCGCGCCTGCTTTGGGAGCAGGAGGCCGCAGGTTCGAATCCTGCCACCCCGACAAGAAAATTCCTTTGCGCAGCGAAGGAGATTTTGATAAGAAATTCTGAATTCATTCAGAAATTTTGAAATCAAAAACATATTAAAGCCCGCAAGGCTTCGGGATTTGGTTAGCACCGAACCCATTTTCAGGATCACGAAAGTAATCCTTTAAAAAAAATAAACTTTTACCATTTAAGTTTTAAAAGAAAAATGGGTGCATAGCTCAGCTGGATAGAGCACCTGCCTTCTAAGCAGGCGGTCGAAGGTTCGAATCCTTCTGCGCTCACAGTAAGCCGCTGATTTTTTCGGCGGCTTATTTATTTTAAACCTTTTTTCTATTTCTTTCTTTTCTCGTCAAATCTGAATCAACTTTGCGAAAATGCAATTAAAACGCAATTCCGAAAATTGCGTATTCCGCAAATTTAGCTTACCTATTTTCTGAATAAAAACTAAAAGACGTTTCGCAATCGTTATAAATTGGCTAAATTCGCAACCAAATTAATCAACAACAATATCATGAGTAAAAAAGTGGTTATCGTGTCGGCTGTGAGGACGCCAATCGGAAGCTTTATGGGTGCTTTATCAACAGTACCGGCTCCAAAATTAGGCGCTGCAGCAATTAAAGGCGCATTAGAAAAAATCAATTTAGATCCTGCTTTGGTGGATGAAGTCTTGATGGGAAATGTTGTCCAGGCCGGTGTTGGCCAGGCTCCTGCCCGACAGGCAGCCTTGTTTGCAGGTTTGCCGAATACCGTTATTGCAACTACTGTGAACAAAGTTTGCGCATCGGGAATGAAGGCTGTGATGCAGGGTGCGCAGGCCATCATGAATGGCGATGCTGAGATTGTTGTTACGGGCGGCATGGAAAACATGAGCCTGATTCCACATTACGTACATTTAAGAAACGGATACAAATTCGGCCCGGCTTCGATGCTTGACGGCATGCAGCGCGACGGCTTGTCTGACGCTTACGACAACAACGCAATGGGAGTTTGCGCTGATGCCTGTGCGACCGAATACAACATCACCAGAGAAGACCAGGACAGATTTGCGATCCAGTCGTATGACCGTTCGGCGAAAGCCTGGGACGCAGGAAAATTTGACAATGAAATCGTTCCGGTTGCCGTGCCGCAAAGAAAAGGCGATCCGATCATGGTGACGAAAGACGAAGAATATACGAATGTAAAACTCGATAAAATTCCAACGCTGAACCCGGCATTTACAAAAGACGGAACCGTTACGGCAGCAAACGCTTCAACTATTAACGATGGCGCTGCGGCACTTGTTTTAATGAGTGAGGAAAAAGCACTGGCTTTGGGTTTGAAGCCGTTGGCGTACATTAAAAGCTATGCTGATGCGGCACAGGAACCAAAATGGTTTACCACGACTCCGGCGAAAGCATTGCCAAAAGCTTTGGATAAGGTCGGAATGACTTTAAGCGATGTGGACTTCTTTGAATTCAATGAGGCATTTTCAGTAGTTGGTTTGGCCAATGCACAGATTTTGGGATTGGATAATGCTAAGATCAATGTCAATGGCGGCGCAGTTTCTTTGGGACATCCATTGGGTGCATCTGGCGCACGCATCATTGTGACTTTGCTGAATGTGCTGGAACAGAACAATGCTAAAACCGGAGCGGCGGCGATTTGCAACGGCGGCGGCGGCGCATCGGCAATTGTAATCGAAAGGGCTTAATTTTAGCAGGAAGCCCTAGCCCTGATTGTAGCGTTATCCTTTTGTGTAGCAAAGCGGAACAAAAGATATAGTGGAAAGCAGGATAAAGCTCCTAAAAAAACAAAATAAAATGTTGGGTTCTAAATGCAGAATGAAGTAACTTTCGTTTCGATTTGGGATTCAGCATTTTTTTCAAAATTTAAAACAACCTTGATGTTCGGGATTTGTAATTTGGCCATTATTCCTTTGCGCGCTGAGGCCAGCGACCGCAGCGAAATTGTTTCACAAGTGCTTTTTGGTGAGCATTTTGAGGTGCTGGAGCAGCAGAAACAGTGGACGCGGATCAGTCTGCAATATGACAATTACGAGGGCTGGATTGATACGAAGCAGTTTCGGGAAATTTCAGAGCATGCATTTGGGCAATTGTCGGAAGCGGCGGTTGTTTTAAATTCGGATCTTGTGGAATATGTCGCTGCGCCCGATAATTTACTGATGCCGATTCCGCTTGGCGCTTCGCTTTCCTTTTTAGATAATAGTGAAATTAATGTGGAGAATTTTGGATTTGAAGGATTGAAAATCAGCGGTAAAAAACCGAAGTCAAACCTCATCAATACCGCTTTTATGTATTTGAATGCGCCGTATTTATGGGGCGGAAAAACACCTTTCGGGATTGATTGCTCAGGTTTTACCCAGATGGTTTACAAACTGAATGGGTATCATTTGCTGCGCGATGCGTCGCAACAGGCGACCCAAGGTGAAGCGTTAAGTTTTATTGAAGAAAGCGAGCCCGGAGATCTGGCGTTTTTTGACAATGATGAAGGCCGGATTATTCACGTTGGAATCATTATGGATGACAATTACATCATTCACGGCAGTGGGAAAATAAGGATTGACAGATTGGATCATTTGGGAATTTACAATGCTGAAATAAACCGGCATACGCACAAACTCAGGGTTATTAAAAAGATCATTTGATATTTTTAATAACGATTAGATACACGATTTACGAACGCGATCACGTAAACCTGAATAACACAATTAAAACCATGCGCTTATCTCAAGAACTTATAACAAAAAAGCCCGAAATTACTTTCGGGCTTTTTCTTTGGAAACAAAATGATTATTTCCCCAATTTTGCTTTGAGCGCTTTTTTCTTGTCGGTCATTTCAAGTGCGCCGTAAACGTTCATTAACGTCGTTCCAACATCTGCGTTCTTTGGATCAAGCTCAAAAGCTTTTTCCAGGTATGGAATGGCTGATGTAAACAAATCGTTTCTTTGTTTTTTCAACACTTCGTAGCGTTTGTTGTCTTTTTCAGAAGTACCAAGTTTGTTCATTTCGTCGATGAGTTTTTTCTCACCGTCTAATTTCATGATCGCAAGGTTGAGATACGCGTTAGTGTAATCCGGTTTGATCGCGATGGCTCTTTTGTAATAATCCTCAGCCGTTTTCGTGTCGGTTTTGGAAGAGATCACACCCAGATTGTATAGCAAATCGGCATCATTTGGATTTTTCGCCAATACCTGATCTACGCTTTTTTTGTAGTTTTCGTAATCTTTGAGTTCAAGAAAAATATTCGCTTCAGCCATGATCAGGGAAACATCGTCAGGGTTTTCAGTACGCGCCTGTGCAAGTGCTGCTTTCGCTTCGTCAGTTTTTCCTTTTTGGATTAGGATCAATGCAATATTCTTGTAAATCTCTCCTTTTTTAGAAGCTACTTTTTCGTCTCGTGATGCAGAATATAATTTCAGTCTGACTTTGTTGTCACGATCCGTTTTTGCAGCAGCATTGTTTCCGAAATATTCTTCCTGGTCTGAAATGGCGTTTTTCGCATAATAATTTGTGCCTTCGCCTGAATAACCGGATTTTTTTAGCTCTTCATAATAGCTGAGCGCACGGTCATAATCTTTATCTGTTACAGCGTAACTTGCAGCATAATATAATTTTTCGCTGTCGGTTTTATCGAGTTCGTAAACCGTGTAAAGCAAATCTGCCGCCAGCTTATTGTTGTTCTTTTTACCTTCTTCAACTGCAGCATCAATCATTTGAGATTTAACCGACGCTAAAGCTACTTTGGATTCTTCGGAATACTTTGATTTTCCTGAAACTTTTTCAACAGTCAGCACTTCCTGATATGCTTTTGCAGCAGCCGAAAGATTTTTGGAAACCTCGATTTTTTTAACCGCCAATTCCTTGAAAGCATTTCCTTTTACGAAATTGTATTGTGCTTTTTCAGCATCGGTTGCGTTTGCAATCACGCCTTCCGCTTGTTTAAGCTGATTGACTGCTTCTGCCGGATTTCCTCCTTTTAATGCTTTTTCAGCAGCTTTGATCTGGTCTTTCTGGGCAAAACCTGCCGCAGAGATCAGCAAAGCCGACGCCAATATGACAAATTTATTTTTCATGTGAGTGTGTTTAATTAATTATTCTTCTGTTGTGTCTTCTTCAGTTTCATCTGAGTCGTCTTCTGTAGCATCCGACTCTTCATCAGTTTCTCCCAATGCTTCATCTGAATCAAAATCTGCCGAATCTGATGACGGAATAGGAACTGCGGTCGGGCTGATAATGTCCCCATTTTCGTCCAATTGCACTTCAGCAACTTCTTCTTCTTTCATCACTTTAGTCACCGCTGCAATCGAATCGTTACCCTTGATGTTGATCAAACGAACACCTTGCGTGGCTCTTCCCATGACGCGCAAATCTTCAACGGCCATTCTAATGGTCAGGCCAGATTTGTTGATGATCATCAAATCATCAGCATCGGTTACACTATTGATTGAAACGAGTTTTCCTGTTTTTTCGGTAATATTTAAAGTCTTCACTCCTTTTCCGCCACGGTTTGTAACGCGGTATTCGTCAAGGCTGGAACGTTTTCCGTAACCATTTTCGGCTACGACCAAAATTTCACTGTTCATATCGTTGACAGAAACCATTCCGATCACTTCGTCGTTTTCGTCCTGCAAAGTGATTCCGCGAACGCCTGAAGCGGTTCTTCCCATTGGGCGGGTTTTGCTTTCTTCAAAACGTACTAATTTTCCGGATTTTACGGCAACCAGAATCTGGCTTTCCCCATTGGTTAATTTTGCTTCTAACAATTCGTCGTCTTCGCGGATGGTAATTGCTGCAACACCATTGACACGCGGACGTGAATATTGTTCCAATGACGTCTTTTTCACCTGACCTTTTTTGGTCACCATAATCACGTTGTGCGAATTGATGTAATCGGCGTTTTTAAGATCCTGAGTACAGATGAACGCTTTGACTTTGTCGTCGTTTTCAATATTAATCAGGTTTTGGATCGCGCGGCCTTTGCTGGTTTTGCTTCCTTCAGGGATTTCGTAAACGCGCATCCAGAAACATTTTCCTTTTTGCGTGAAGAACATCATGTAGTTGTGGTTGGTCGCCACATACATGTGTTCGAGAAAATCGGCGTCGCGGGTTCCGGCACTTTTTTGTCCCACTCCACCTCTATTTTGGGTTTTGTATTCGGATAATGGCGTTCGTTTGATATAACCGGCGTGTGAAATCGTAATCACCACATTTTCATCGGCAATTAAATCTTCGATGCTGACATCGCCACCTGAATATTCGATTTGTGAACGACGCTCATCTCCATATTTGTCACGGATCTCGATCAATTCATCTTTAATCAATTGCATTCTGAGTTCTTTACTTGCTAATAACGCTTTCAAGTGTTCGATGGTTTTCATGATCTCATCGTACTCAGCGCGCAATTTGTCCTGCTCTAATCCGGTTAATTGACGCAGACGCATCTCAACAATGGCACGCGATTGAATGTCGGACAATTTGAAACGCTCCATCAATTTCTCGCGGGCTTCATCGGTATTTTTCGAACCACGAATGATCGCGATTACTTCGTCAATATTATCCGAAGCAATGATCAAACCTTCTAAGATGTGTGCGCGTTCTTCAGCTTTACGCAATTCAAACTGTGTACGGCGAACGACCACATCATGGCGGTGCTCTACGAAATAGTGAATTAAATCTTTAACGTTCAGCATTTGCGGACGTCCATTGACCAATGCAATGTTGTTCACACTGAAAGACGACTGCAGCTGCGTAAATTTATATAAGGTATTGAGTACTACGTTTGGAACCGCGTCGCGTTTTAAGATGTACACGATTCGCATTCCATTTCTGTCCGATTCATCGCGGATGTTGGCGATGCCTTCTATTTTTTTGTCGTTGACAAGGTCGGCTGTTTTTTTGATCATTTCAGCTTTGTTGACCTGATATGGAATTTCTGTTACGATGATTGACTCGCGGCCATCGACCTCTTCAAAATTCACTTTGGCACGCATGACGATTCTTCCGCGGCCGGTTTTGAATGCTTCCCGAACACCTTCGTATCCGTAAATCACGCCGCCTGTTGGAAAATCGGGCGCTTTGATGTGCGTAATTAATTCATCGATTTCGATGTCGTTGTTGTCGATGTAGGCTAATGTTCCGTCAATGACTTCGGTAATGTTGTGCGGCGCCATATTGGTCGCCATACCCACAGCAATTCCCGATGATCCGTTAATCAATAAGGTTGGAACACGCGTTGGCATGACCGTTGGCTCATATAATGTATCGTCAAAGTTCAATTTGAAATCGACAGTTTCTTTATCGATATCTGCCATTATGTCCTCTGCCATTTTTTTCATCCTGGCTTCAGTATATCGCATCGCTGCCGGGCTGTCACCATCTACTGATCCAAAGTTACCCTGGCCGTCGATCAACATATAACGCAAACTCCACTCTTGCGCCATACGAACCATCGCGTCATAAACCGATGTATCGCCGTGCGGGTGGTACTTTCCTAAAACTTCACCGACAATTCTTGCGGATTTCTTGTGTGCTCTGTTTGAAAAAACTCCTAAATCATACATTCCGTAAAGTACCCTTCTGTGCACCGGTTTCAAACCATCGCGTACATCAGGCAGTGCCCTTGACACAATTACTGACATCGAATAATCGATGTAAGCTGATTTCATTTCGTCCTCTATGTTAATAGGAATTAACTTTTCTCCGTCAGACATATTATATAGTTGGTTTAAAATTATTCTAGTTAAAAAATCCTGCTAATATAACCTTTCTCGAACTTTTTTCGTATGTTAGTTAAGATAAATTTATCTTGATTTATTAACAAAACGGCATTTGTTATCCTTAATAAGTTAATATATATTTAACGCGGATTATGGTTATTTTTTTGTCACTTAGCCTGACAGCACGATTAATGAGGAATGATTTTTGCCAATGCGGGCCAAACAACATTAATTTTACATTACCAAATATAAATATGGATGATAATTTTTCACCAAGAGTCAAAGATGTAATTACTTACAGTAAAGAAGAAGCCCTTCGTTTGGGTCACGACTTTATTGGAACGGAACACTTGATGCTTGGGATTTTACGCGACGGCAACGGAAAAGCCATCACCATCTTAAACAACCTGTCAGTCGACCTGGAACATTTAAGGCGGAAAGTGGAAATACTGAGCCCAGCAAACCCCAACATCACAATAAGTAACGAAAAGAAAAACCTGCATCTCACCCGCCAGGCGGAACGCGCTCTAAAAACAACATTCCTGGAAGCTAAGGTTTTCCAAAGCACCTCCATCAGTACCGCACATTTGCTATTGTGCATTTTGAGAAACGAAAACGATCCTACAACCAAGCTGCTGAACAAGTTGAAAATCGACTACGACACAGCTAAAGAACAATACTTAAATATGACGCCAAACGAAGATAATTTTATGGAAAATCTTCCTAAAAACGAGTCGTTCAATGACGATCCGGGACAGGATGACAGCCTGAAAGAAGGCAGTTTTAATAATCCGGCTAACAAATCTAATAAGAAATCAAAAACTCCGGTTCTGGATAATTTTGGACGTGACTTAACGGAAATGGCCGAAGAGGGAAAATTAGACCCTGTCGTAGGCCGCGAAAAGGAAATCGAACGGGTTTCGCAAATCCTCAGCCGACGCAAAAAAAACAATCCTTTATTAATTGGTGAACCCGGAGTTGGTAAATCTGCCATCGCTGAAGGTTTGGCTTTAAGAATCATTCAGAAAAAAGTATCGCGCATCTTGTTCAATAAACGCGTCGTGACTTTAGATTTAGCAAGCTTAGTGGCCGGAACCAAATACCGCGGGCAGTTTGAAGAAAGAATGAAAGCCGTGATGAATGAACTTGAGAAAAACGACGACATCATTCTATTTATTGATGAAATACACACGATCGTTGGTGCCGGTGGCGCTACGGGTTCGCTTGATGCTTCGAATATGTTCAAACCTGCTTTGGCAAGAGGCGAAATCCAATGTATTGGTGCAACGACTTTGGACGAATACCGCCAATATATTGAAAAAGATGGTGCACTCGAAAGACGTTTCCAGAAAATTATTGTAGAGCCAACTTCTGTTGAGGAAACAATTACGATCCTGAATAACATCAAAAACAAATACGAAGACCACCACAATGTCACTTATACACAGGAAGCGATTGAAGCTTGTGTAAAGCTGACCAACAGATACATGTCTGAACGTTTCCTTCCTGACAAAGCGATCGATGCTTTAGATGAAGCCGGTTCACGCGTGCACATTACCAATATTGAAGTTCCGAAACAAATTCTTGATCTCGAAAGACAATTGGAAGAAGTTCGCGAACTCAAAAATTCAGTAGTTAAAAAACAGAAATACGAAGAAGCTGCGAAGCTCAGGGATGATGAAAAACGCATCGAAAAAGACCTTGCTATCGCGCAGGAACAATGGGAAGAAGATTCCAAATCAAACCGCATTCAGGTGACTGAAGACAATGTGGCCGATGTGGTTTCGATGATGACCGGGATTCCGGTAAACCGTATCGCACAAACTGAAAGTAATAAATTAGCCATTCTCCCACAACTTATTGAAAATAAAGTCATTGGACAAAAGGAAGCGGTTTTAAAAATTGCACGTTCCATCCAAAGAAACCGTGCGGGACTAAAAGATCCGAACCGCCCGATTGGTTCGTTTATTTTCCTTGGACAAACTGGTGTTGGTAAAACCCAATTGGCCAAAGTTCTTGCGAAAGAATTGTTTGATTCAGAAGATGCATTGATTCGTATTGACATGAGCGAATACATGGAGAAATTCGCAATTTCAAGATTGGTCGGAGCGCCTCCTGGATACGTTGGTTATGAAGAAGGTGGACAATTAACTGAAAAAGTACGCAGAAAACCTTATTGTGTTGTTTTATTAGATGAGATCGAAAAAGCGCACCCGGATGTTTTCAATATGATGCTCCAGGTTTTGGATGACGGATTTTTAACCGATAGTTTAGGACGCAAAATCGACTTTAAGAATACAATTATCATCATGACTTCGAACGTCGGAGCGAGACAACTCAAAGATTTCGGTCAGGGCGTTGGTTTCGGGACGGCTGCTAAAACGGCACAGGCTGACGACAATTCGAAAAGCATTATTGAAAATGCATTGAAGAAAACCTTTGCTCCTGAATTCCTGAACAGAATTGATGACGTAATTGTTTTCAATGCACTCGAAAAACACGATATTGATTTAATCATTGAAATAGAACTTAAAAAACTGTATGCAAGAATCCATGAATTGGGTTACACCTTAAACTTGTCTGACAAAGCGAAAGCATTTATTGCCGACAAAGGTTTTGACCGACAATTTGGAGCGCGTCCGTTAAAAAGAGCGATCCAGAAATACGTCGAAGATGCGCTAGCAGAAGAAATCATTACATCTAAAATTGGTTCCGGAGACGAAATCTATATGGATATTGAGGACAATGCAACCGAACTCAATGTAAGCGTTCGAAAAGAAGAAAAACCTACTAATTAAGTAGTTTTCAAAATATTCCAAAAACAAAAACCTGCCCCAAAAAGGCAGGTTTTTTATTTAATGTTAACAAGGTGTAAAATTCGAAGTAATTCTGGACAATCGTAATAAAAAATAAGTACTTTCGATCTCTGTTAATACTACTTTTAATGTCACAGAACAAAGTCATACTCGGCAGTGAAGAATGGTTTTCCTTCCCCGATCTCGGTATTCCAACGATAAAAGCGCGTGTTGATTCGGGCGCGAAAACATCGGCATTACACGCCATTAATATTGCGCCATTTGTACGCGAAGGCAACAATTGGGTCAAATTCGACATCAATCCGATCCAGAATAATTTAAAAACGGTGATTCATTGTGAAGCGCCGTTAATTGACAAACGCATTGTGAAAAGTTCCAGTGGATTTCGCGAACAGCGTTATGTCATTCAAACCACATTAGATATTGGCGACACCAATTGGACAATCGAAATGACTTTGACCAATCGGGATTCCATGGGTTTTCGGATGTTGCTTGGACGTGAAGCGATGAGCGGGCGCGTTTTGGTAGATCCGGAACAAAGCTATTTATTGGCAGCACAACCATCAACGGATAAGCTTAAAGAGATCTACCAGAATTCTGAAAAAGCGGAAGGCGGACTCCGAATCGGCTTATTGGCAAGCAATCCAGACTTGTATTCGAACAAACGCATCATGGAAGCCGGGGAAATTCGCGGACACCAAATGGAATTTCTCAACATCAAGGAATGTTACATGAAACTCGATGCGACCAAACCTGAAATTCATTATCGCGGCGGTAAAATCCTCGACAAATTCGACGCAATTATTCCGAGAATACGCCCCAGCATTACTTTTTACGGTTGTGCTTTGACCAGGCAATTTGAAGGAATGAAAGTATTCTGCTTAAATTCGTCTACAGCCATAACGCAATCGCGCGATAAATTATACTCGCTTCAGTTATTGCTGAATCACGGTGTCGATATTCCAACAACAGGATTTGCAAATTCACCATTAGATACTGACGATCTGATCAAAATGGTTGGTGGTTCGCCATTAATTGTAAAATTATTGGAAGGCACACAGGGAAAAGGTGTCGTTTTGGCAGAAACTAAAAAAGCAGCCGAATCGGTGATCAATGCATTCAAAAGCTTAAATGCCAATATTCTCGTGCAGGAATTCATCAAAGAAGCCAACGGAAAAGATATTCGTTGTTTTGTAATTGACGGTAAAGTCGTTGCCGCAATCCAGCGTGAAGCGCTTCCGGGAGAATTCCGTGCAAACATTCACCTTGGCGGAACAGCATCTGTCATCCGCCCGACGGCAGAAGAAAAACGCATCGCGATCAAAGCCGCAAAAGCCATGGATTTAAAAGTGGCCGGAGTCGATATTATCCGATCTTCAAAAGGGCCGTTATTACTGGAAGTCAATTCTTCACCAGGATTAGAAGGAATCGAAGGCGCGACAAACAAGGACATCGCCGGAGAAATGATCAAAGCCATTGAAAAAAACCTAAAGTATAAAATATAGATTTCGCATAAATTATTAATTGAAATGAATCCCTACCTCGATATTGTCATCCGAAGTGTTTCTGTGTATTTTTTTATGGTGATCGCCTTGCGGATATTCGGCAAGAAAGAACTTTCCCAGTTGAACACAACCGATGTCATTTTGATTTTACTGATCAGCAATTCGGTACAAAATGCGATGGTTGGTACCGATACGAGCCTTTGGGGCGGATTGACCGCTGCCGCCGTGTTGTTCCTGATCAATTTTATATTGAAGAAGGTCTTGTTCAAATACAAAAAACTTGGAAGTTTACTTGAGGACAAACCCGAGATCCTGATTCACAACGGAAAACCCGATTATAACGTATTGAGCCGCCTTGGCATTACGCACGACGAGATGATGGAAGCTGCTCATGAACACGGTGTCGAACATCTGACTGACATCAAACTCGCAATCCTTGAAATGGATGGAAACATCAGCATCATTTCAGGAGATAAAAATTTAAAGCAAACGCATTACAAAAGAAGAAGAAACCGCAAGAATCTTACTACAATGTCGTAGTTTGTATTGATATTGTTGTTCAAAACAAAAAAAGCCCCGGTTACCCGAAGCTTGAATCATTATTACCAACATCTAGATTGACCGCAGTTTAATCGTATAGTTTGCGGTTCTCGCATTCACATTTGATGCCGTAAACTTCAATACCCCAATATAATGCTTCTCGCCTCTGGAAGTTTCAAAAAGAATCGGGCGTTGCAATTGCGATTGCGTTCCTTCAAACGCCACGTAGGGCAATGTGGCGTTGATTCCTTCAGCGAACGCATCAAAATCTGCATTGGTTTGTACCGCATCGAAATTTGTCTTGCTAAAATCCCAGTAACGAACAATGTTCCTTGCATTCCAACCTGCATAAAGACTAAAATCCTGCCAGAGATCGGCAGAACCGCCGTTGGTGAAAAATATAAAATCATCGTCCGGGCTGACTAAATATTTCTGATCTGGCGTCATGGCACGTGAACCCCAGGTCAAATCAATATTGCCTGTGTTTGCAGCGCCTTCGCTAACTTTGTACACTTTTCCTGTTGTGAGGTCGAGAAAACATTTGGGATCTGCACTTTGCGATTTCAGATAAGCCATTTCGATTGTGCCCGAAAATACCAATACGGGAGAATTAATCGTTACCGAAACTTCAGTGTTGTCGCTGTCATCGCTGCTACAGGAAATCAATATTGCCGAAAGCGCCAGCATCAGATAAATTGCATTTTTTTTCATGATGTCATTTTTTTAAGTTGTTGTGTCCAATTTTGCAATTCGTTTTAATTACAGGACAATAGTACGACAACACCCAAAAGGAAGAAAGCTGAAATATAGCAACTGTTGCATCTGATAAATTAACAGCAGGAAATGTCCGGTTATTTTTCACACGGAAATTTGCGCCAATAAAAAAGCGGCTTCCGCAAACAAAAGCCGCTTTCTACTCAAATCTATAATTTTATGCTCCTGAATCATTCATCGGCTGGTCATCGGCAGAAGAATGATTGGTATAAGACTCATACTTTCTATTTCCGAATTGCTGATGGTGTCGGCGTTCCTCCATGCCTTTTTCTACAATGTCATTTCCGGATACATCACGATCAAATCCCAAATCTGTTTCTTCGGTTCCGTCACGGCGATCGGTTCTTTTTTGCTCGTTGGCATTCAAATCATCCCGATTTTGCATGCCTTTATCATTTGTTTCCATAGTTGCGTTTTTTTAATAATTGTATTTAAAGTTACAAAAATCAAAATTTGGACGAAACCTTTTTGGCGAAAAATTAGCATTGTAAATTACGATCAAAATAAAAAATCCCAGCATTATTGTTGGGATTTTTGTTTGGATATTAAGAAAGCAATTCTTCCTCTATATGAAAACTGTCCAAAAATAGCAATGTATTCTGGATGTCATAATGCAAAATGCGGTCTTCTTTGACAAATGGCACTTCCGTGCGATACGATTTTATAAACGTTTCGATAAATTCTGAAGATTGCAATGGACGGCGGAATTCCAGTGCCTGCGAGGCGTTCATCAATTCTATCGCCAAAATACGCTCCAGGTTTTCCATTACTTTTAAAGCTTTTGTCGCAGCGTTTGCGCCCATGCTCACATGATCTTCCTGTCCGTTTGAAGAAACAATACTGTCGACACTTGCCGGGGTTGAAAGTTGCTTGTTCTGGCTGGCGATGCTCGCTGCGGTATATTGCGGAATCATGAAACCTGAATTCAGTCCGGGATTGTCTACCAAAAAAGCAGGCAATCCGCGCAAGCCCGAAATTAACTGGTAGGTTCGTCTTTCAGAAATACTTCCCAATTCAGACAAAGCAATTGCTAAAAAATCTAAGGCTATAGCCAATGGTTGTCCGTGGAAATTCCCGCCTGATATGATCTGGTCGCTTTCATAAAACACATTCGGGTTGTCAGTGACCGAATTGATCTCGGTCTTAAAAGTTTTCTTTACATAATCGATCGCGTCTTTCGAAGCGCCGTGAACCTGCGGAATGCAACGAAACGAATATGGATCCTGTACATGCTGTTTTTTCTGGTCAATGATCTGGCTTCCATCCAAAAATTCATTGACGCGGTTTGCCGTAACAATCTGTCCTTTATGCGGGCGAATCAGATGGATCAGTTCATTGAAAGGCTCTTTTCTTCCGTCAAAAGCTTCGAGTGAAATTGTTCCAATTAAATCGGCCAGATATGAAAATTTACAGGCGCGAATTAAAATGTGCGCCCCATAAGCGCCCATAAATTGTGTTCCGTTCAATAAAGCCAAACCTTCTTTGGATTTGAGTATGATAGGCTGCCAGCCGAAATGATCCAAAACATCCTGAGACTGGATTTTCTTGCCGTTAAAATACACTTCACCTTCGCCTAACAACGGCAATGATAAATGGGCCAATGGTGCCAGGTCTCCCGAAGCACCAAGCGAACCCTGGGTATAAATCACTGGTACAACATCGTTGTTATAAAAGTCGATCAAACGTTCAATTGTAGACAATTGGATGCCCGAATAACCGTAACTTAACGATTGGATCTTCAGCAAAAGCATCATTTTTACAATGTCCTGCGGTACTTCGTCACCAGTTCCGCAAGCATGCGATTTCACAAGGTTTTCCTGAAGTTTGGACAAATTTTCATTTGATATTTTGATGTTGTATAACGAACCGAATCCTGTGTTGATGCCGTAAATCGGGTCTTCATGGGATTCCATTTTCTTGTCGAGATAATCGCGGCATTTTTCAATATTGGAAGTCGCTTCTTCTGATAAAGCCAGTTTTTTATGATGCCCGATGATTTCCTGAAGGTCTTCAAGTGAAAGCACATCGGTACTGATGTAATGTGAATTGTCCATTTATTGTATTGATTGGTGCGCCAAAATTCCGATAATGATCACTGATATGCAAGGTTTGTTAATAATATTTAAAATAATATTAACCTTTAAATTTATTGGCTACTTTTGGGCTGCAACCAAAACAATTCACATGAGAAAACTTATTTATTTATTTGTACTTTTTGCTTTTTCTACTTTGGTGGAAGCCCGCGAAACCATTACCATTTCTGGAAAAATTACCAATACGACCGACGCAAAAATTGTCATCCGCGGTGAATCTTTTTCTAAAGATATTATGCTAAAACCCGATGGTTCTTTTTCGGAAACCTTTCCAATCGAATACAACGGCAGTTATTTATTGGCTACCGAACAAAACCGAAGCACGATTTACCTCGGCAAAGGCACAAAACTGAATGTTTCTGCCGATGACAAGGATTTTTACAAAACCATCAAATACACTGGCGCAGGAAGTTTGGAAAATCAATACCTGATTGAAAAATCATTGATTCTGAATAGCGTGCCAAATGAAGAATTATTCCGATTGAACGAAAATGATTTCCTCAAAAAAATCGTTGAAATCAAAACTGCTATCCTTGCAAAATACAATGCCGCGACATTTACGAATGCTGATTTTAAAGCAGATGAAGCCAAGAGCATCAATTATCTGGAGCAGGTTTATTTGGTGAACTATCCGTCGTACCATCAGCATTATGCGAAGCTTGAAAACTTCAAGGCTTCTGACAGTTATCCAAAATTCGACCAAAAAACAGACCTGGATAATGAAAACGACTACTTATTTTCAAATGCTTACAAGCAACTGGTCAATGCAAAATTCAATGAAAATGTCGAAAAGCAACTCACGCCAAACGACCAGTTCATGTATAAATTTGCGCTTCCGGAAATGAAAAAATACAAAAGCCAAAGCATCAAAAACGGCTTGGCGCAAGCGCTCGCTTACGAAATCAACGCCAGCAATCCAGATGCAACATTATTGTATAACGATTTAATGGCTTTATCGACAAGCGAAAAATTCAAAACTGACATTACCGAAAAATACAATAAAATCAAGTCTTTGTCAAATGGAACGCCTTCACCAAAATTTGATTACGAAAACCACAAAGGTGGCAAAACTTCACTTGAAAGTTTCAAAGGAAAGTATGTTTACATTGATGTTTGGGCAACCTGGTGCGGGCCTTGCCGTCAGGAAATCCCATCGCTACAAAAAGTCGAACAGCAATATGAAGGCAAAAACATTGAATTTGTAAGCATTTCCATTGATGCCAAAAGAGATTATGACAAATGGAAAAAACTTGTTACCGATCAAAAACTCGGCGGTACACAATTGATTGCCGACAACGACTGGAATTCAAAATTTGTGAAAGATTATGCCATTGACGGCATTCCGAGATTCATCCTCGTTGGGCCCGATGGCAACATTGTAAATGCCGATGCACCGCGCCCATCCGATCCGCAACTCATTAATTTGCTGACCACTTTAAAAATATAGTAAACGAAGCCCTTTAAATAAAGGGCTTTTTTATGCAGTTATTTTTACATATTGCACAATCTGTAATACATTTTGATTTAATATCTTCTATTTACAAGCCAGATTCCAAAAGTTTTTAAAATATTCGCAAAAATTTCACAGACGCTTTTATTTTTTAAAAAAACGCCTAAATTTGAAAAATCTCATGTCAAACAAAAACACTATATATCAAATCTCCATGACTGCCGCGACTTCGGCTGTGTTTACTGTTGGCACTACAGGCACTACTACAACCCCGTAGGGGTAATCAATTGTACATATCATCCCGTTACGTGCTTTTTTCGAAAGAAAAACAAAACATCCATTTGAGCTTTCAGAACAAAAACAAACTACAATGAACGTATTAAAATTTGGCGGAACTTCCGTAGCCAACGCAGAAAACATCAAGCTTACCGCAAACATCATCGCCAAAAAAGCAAAAGAAGACCGTTTGGTTGTAGTCGTCTCAGCATTAAGCGGCGTAACCGATTTGCTGTTGTCTGCATCAAAAAAAGCGTCAGACAAAGATGCGGCCTATAAGGAAATTGTTGCCGAAATCGAAAAGAAACACTTGTTCGCGATCAAAGAACTGATTCCGGTAAATGATCAAAGTGCGATGCTGAGCCATGTAAAACGCATCATTAACCACCTCGAAACTTTACTTGACGGCTGTTTTCTTTTAGGTGAATTGTCAGACAGGACTTCAGATACGATCATCGGATTTGGAGAATTGCTTTCTTCATGTATTATTGCCGAAACTTTAAAGCAGCAAATTCCCGACGCTGCCTATAAAGACAGCCGTGAACTGATCAAAACCAACAACCAATTCGGAAAAGCAATTGTGAATTTTGCCGAATCCAATTTATTGATCCACAATTATTTTGATACGCACGATTCGAGCGTTACGGTCATTCCGGGATTTATCGCCTCGTCTTCCGACGGACACAATACGACTTTAGGCCGTGGCGGATCTGATTATACGGCGGCAATTGTGGCAGCGGCGTTGCATTCGAAACAACTCGAAATCTGGACAGATGTCAACGGAATGTACACTGCAAATCCGAGAATTGTAAAACAGGCGCATCCGATTGAAACGATTTCGTACCAGGAAGCGATGGAATTGTCGCATTTTGGAGCAAAAGTGCTTTATCCGCCAACAATTCAACCGGTTCTTAACAAAAATATCCCGATTCTAATCAAAAATACTTTTGAGCCTGAAGCTGAAGGAACTTTGATTTCGGCTACAGCCAAAGAAAGCGAGAATCCTGTAAAAGGCATCAGCCACATCGACAACATTACTTTGATAACGCTTGAAGGATCTGGAATCATTGGAGTTTCAGGTTCGTCAAAACGTTTGTTCGGGACTTTATCGAATGAAAACATCAATGTCATCTTTATCACCCAGGCTTCTTCAGAACATACGATTTGCATCGGAATCCAGAACAGCGACGCCGAAAAAGCAAAAATCGCAATCGATAAAGCCTTTGAAGTTGAAATCTCGCAAAGCAAAATCAATCCTTGTACGGTTGAAAAAAACCTCTGTATCGTGGCACTCGTTGGTGAAAGCATGAAAAACCACCAGGGTTTGAGCGGTAAAATGTTCAGTACTTTAGGGAAGAACAACGTCAACATCCGCGCGATTGCTCAAGGCGCTTCTGAACGGAATATTTCGGTCGTGATCAACGAACGCGATGTCAAAAAAGCCCTGAATACCTTACACGAGCGTTTCTTTGAAGACAATACGAAACAATTGAATTTATTCGTGATGGGCGTTGGAAATGTCGGTGAGAAATTCATGGATCAAATCCACCAGCAAAAGAAATTCCTTAAGGAAAACCGAAAAATCAACCTGCGCGTCATAGCGATTTCAAATTCCCGGAAAATGCATTTCGATGAAGACGGAATGCCGCTGAAAGACTGGAAGGAATCACTTGAAAACGGTGAAACTGCCGATAAGCAAACGTTTATTTCAAGGGTAAAAGCACTCAATTTGCGCAACAGTATTTTTGTTGATATTACTGCAAATGAAGAGGTATCAAAGACTTACGATCAGTATTTAGAAGAAAATATTGCTGTAGTTACCTGTAATAAAATTGCATGCGCTTCGGCGTATGAAAATTACAGCCACCTCAAAAATCTATCGAGAAAATTCAATGCACCATTTTTGTTTGAAACCAATGTCGGCGCCGGGTTGCCAATTATCGATACCTTGAAACACATGATCGCTTCAGGAGATAAAGTGCATAAAATACAAGCGGTTTTATCGGGAAGCTTAAACTTTATTTTTAACAATTTCAAAGAAAATAATAATTTTCATGACGTCGTAAAAGAAGCTGGTGTACAAGGATTTACCGAACCTGATCCGAAAATTGATTTAAGTGGCGTTGATGTCGCCAGAAAGATATTGATCCTCATTCGCGAAAGCGGTTACGAAATGGAAATTGAAGACATCGACAACGAATCGTTCCTTCCGAAAGAATGCCTCGATACCCAATCGGTTCCGGATTTTTTCACTTCATTAATCAAGCACGAAAGCCATTTCAATGCTTTGTACAAAAATGCTGTTGCAAAAAATTCGCGTTTAAAATATGTAGCAAAATTCGAAAACGGCAAAGCCAGCGTTGGATTGCAATTAATCGAGCCTTCACATCCATTCTACAACCTCGAAGGAAAAGACAATATCGTTTTGTTTTATACCGACAGATATGTCGACCAACCGCTATTGATCAAAGGTGCCGGAGCCGGAGCTGCAGTTACAGCATCCGGGATTTTTGCCGATGTCATCCGAATTGGAAATGTTTAAAAAGTAGTCAAGTAGTTGAGCGACTGAGTATCTAAGTTTCTCATCGACTCAGTTAATCAAGCGCTTAGCAACTAACAAAATGAAAGAAATAAAAATATTTTCACCGGCAACAATCGCGAACCTTTCGTGTGGTTTCGATGTACTCGGATTGTGCTTAGACAATATTGGTGATGAAATGATCATTCGGAAATCTGATGAAAAAGGCATTCGGATCACTAAAATTTTCGGTGCTGATCTTCCTTTGGAAGCCGAAAAAAATGTCGCTGGCGTTGCGGCTTTAGCAATGTTGAACCATTGGCAAACCGACTTTGGATTTGACATCGAAATTTACAAAAACATCAAAGCAGGAAGCGGCATTGGGAGTTCAGCTGCAAGTTCTGCGGGAGCAGTTTTCGGTATTAATGAATTGCTCGGCAGGCCATTTGAAACAAAAGATTTAGTGCAGTTTGCCATGCAGGGTGAAAAGCTCGCTAGCGGAAGTGCACATGCCGATAATGTTGCTCCGGCGCTATTGGGCGGATTTACTTTGATTCGCAGTTATGACCCATTGGATATTATTAAAATAAATTCACCTTCAGAACTTTACGCGACGGTAATTCATCCACAGATTGAACTAAAAACTTCTGATGCAAGATCCGTTTTAAAACAAAATATTACACTCAAAAGTGCTATTGTGCAATGGGGAAATGTGGGCGGACTGATCGCTGGTTTGTATACTAATGATTACGATTTGATCGGACGGTCGTTGCATGATGAAATCGTCGAACCTTTGCGCAGTGTCCTTATTCCGGGTTTCGACCAGGTTAAAAATACAGCCATTCACAACGGTGCGCTTGGTGCCGGAATTTCAGGTTCAGGCCCATCGATTTTTGCTTTAAGCAGAGGAAAAGAAACCGCCGAAAACGTTGCTTTAGCTATGTCGAAAGTTTTCGACGAAATGAAATTGCCCTATGAAATCCACGTCTCACAAATCAATTCAAACGGCGTAAAAATTATCAGCCACGACTAAAATAATTCCAATGAAATATTACAGTTTAAATCATAATGCTCCCGAAGTGAACTTTGAACAAGCCGTTATCCAAGGGTTGGCTCCAGATAAAGGTTTGTATTTTCCGAAGAATATAAGTACCTTAAAACCTTCTTTTTTCGAAAATATTGAAAGTTATTCAAACGAAGAAATTGCATACGATGCGATCAAACAGTTTGTTGGTGACGAAATTCCGGAAACTGAATTGCGTAAAATTATCAAAGAAACTTTAAGTTTTGATTTTCCATTGGTCGAAGTAGAAAAAGACATCTATTCTTTAGAGCTTTTTCACGGGCCAACGATGGCGTTTAAAGATGTAGGTGCGAGATTTATGTCACGTTGCCTCGCCTATTTCAACAAAAACAATGACCAGAAAAATACCGTTTTGGTCGCGACGTCCGGAGATACGGGCGGTGCTGTTGCAAGTGGTTTTCTTGGCGTAAAAGGTGTAGATGTCGTAATTTTATATCCGTCAGGAAAAGTCAGCGACATTCAGGAACGGCAATTAACGACTTTAAGACAAAACATTCGTGCGCTTGAAGTCGACGGCGTTTTTGACGATTGCCAAGATATGGTTAAAAAAGCCTTTTTAGACAACAATCTGAATTTCAAAAATTTAACATCTGCCAATTCAATTAATATTGCACGTTGGCTGCCGCAGATGTTTTACTTTTTCTTTGCATATAAAACACTTAAAAAACACAAGAAACCTTTAGTGGTTTCCTGCCCTAGTGGAAATTTCGGAAACATCTGCGCTGGGATTTTAGCGAAGAAACTAGGATTGCCGATTGCCCATTTTGTCGCTTCTACCAATGCAAACGACACCGTTCCGAAATTCCTTGAAACTGGAACATACGATCCAAAACCATCAAAAGCAACGATCTCGAATGCAATGGATGTTGGAAATCCAAGTAATTTTATCAGGATCCAGGAAATGTATAACAATGATTTGGCAAAATTTGAGAAGGATTTTTCTTCATATTCATTTGATGACGAAGAAACAAAAGTTGCTTTAAAAACGATTTACAATCAAAACGGTTATATCGCGGAACCGCACGGCGCTGTTGGATATTTAGGCTTGAAGAAAGAGCTGAAAAATCATCCTGACGCGATTGGATTCTTTTTGGAAACTGCACATCCGATCAAGTTTTTAGATATTGTTGAAAATGTTTTAAACATAAAACTTCCGATTCCCCAGCAAATAGAAAGTGTTTTGGGCAAAGAAAAAATCAGCACTAAAATTAAAACTTACGAAGAACTCAAAGCATTTCTAAAAGCATAATCACAACACCAAATCTGCAAACAAGCGATCAAAAGTCTCGTCGATATTAGCACTCATTCCAGGATGCGGTCTTGACGTCTGGATTACAGAACTGCGAATTGCCGTAAGCCAACGAAAACGTTCCGGCACGTCAAACTGTGCAATTGGCCCGCCTTCCTTAAGTCCAAGACTGACTTTTTCAAAAGCGATCAGGTTTAAACGCAATTGATCCACATCAAGATCAGAAGCGAACAATGCCATTTTTTCCGCGTTAATTGTAAAGCGCATCCTGATGAATTTTGCTCTTTTGCAAAAGAGAATCACGCCGATATTCAGGAATTCCTCGCGGTCAACCCTTGGCACCACGCGGATTACGGCATATTCATATAAATGTTGCTCTTGCATTTTGGGCTTCTTTTATAAAAATTTCGGAATTATGGAGTCGGGTTTTGAGGAATTTTAAATAAATGTCGCGCAGTTCTTCGGCCGATTGTTCGGTTTCTTCCCATTGCAGCCAAATATCGGGAATCAATTCGACAATAGCGCGTAATTTTTCTTCTGTCAGTATTGCTTTGAATTCTCTATTCACTTCTTCAATTAGACTGGCTTGTGGCAACAAAACATGGTCTTTGATTAGTGCAAACGGACTCATCGCATGGCTTTCCCAATTTGTAAAAGAATGGTGGAAATACAAACAGGCACCATGATCAATGAGCCACAATTCTTTATGCCAGATCAGCATATTCGTGTTTTTGAAAGTGCGGTCGACATTGGTAATAAAAGAATCCAGCCAGACGATTTGCGAAGCGAGTTTGGCTTCGACATCGGTTACAACCGGATCAAAATTGATCGCACCGGATAAAAAATGCAACGCCAGATTCAAACCCTGGCTTCCTTTCAACAAATCCTGAATTTCTTCATCGGCTTCGGTGCGGCCGAAAGCTTCATCAAGGTTGGCAAACACGAGTTCGGGAACCGGAAGTCCGAGTGTACGAGCAATTTCGCCGCCAATCAATTCGGCAATTAACGCTTTTACACCATGTCCGGCGCCTTTAAATTTGAGTACGTATTTAAAATCGTCATCGGCTTCAGCGAGTGCTGGCAGCGATCCGCCTTCGCGAAGTGGTGCGATGTAGCGCGTAACGTTTATCGTTCTGAGTTGTAGGTTTTCCATTTGATGGTATTTTGCAGTGCTGCTGTACAAACTTACGAATAAGAATGTTTTGTCTTCGGGATTTTTTTAGACACAATTTACATAAATTTTCACAAATCGATTCATGTAAAATTCGTGTAATTTGTGGCATACAAAAGTTATTTTTCTAAAGACAAATAAGCTTTTCCGAGATTCTTGATAATATATGAAGCGATAAACGCATGTGTTCCGGTTTTTGGCAAAGCAATATCTGCAGTTAAGCCGTGAAGGTAAACACCTAGAATTGCAGCCTGGATTGGGTCGTAGGCTTGCGCCAATAATCCGGTAATGATTCCCGTTAAGACATCGCCAGTTCCGGCTGTGGCCAACGCTGCGTTGCCGGTTGTGTTTTGATAGCCATTTTCGCCGTCAATGATTTTTGTAGGCGCGCCTTTCATAACGATGATGATTTCATGCTGAAGTGAAAACTCAATCGTTTTTTGCAAAGTTTCTTCAGGAGTTTCGAAATGTCCGATGAGGCGTTCGAGTTCTTTTGGATGTGGCGTTAAGATCGTATTTTTTGGGAGTAATGACAACCATTCTTTGTGTTCTGATAAAATATTCAAAGCATCGGCATCGACGACCAAAGGTGTTTTTACAGTTTGCAGGAAATGATGCAGTGCATTTTGAACAGATTGCTCCTGCCCGATTCCTGGTCCGATTCCGATGGCTTGCGGAATGATCTCGAATGCAATGTCGGACAAATTTTTTTTCTCTTTATCCGTTAAAACCATGACCTCGGGAATGGCTGTTTGCACGATTTCGTAGCCGCATTCTGGGATGAAAGCTGTTACGAGTCCGCAGCCGGTATGCAATGCCGCTTTTGAAGATAAAGTGATGGAGCCAATTTTACCGTAGCTTCCGCCAATTAAAAGCGCATGGCCTTGTTTGCCTTTGTGGGTTTGCGGATCGGTTTTTTTGAGGATTTTTTGTATGGAAAGCTTTGTTATTTTTTGCATGTAAGTGTTGGTTTGTAAGAAGTTTAAAGTTACTCATTTCTGTTGGGACGAAAAAGTTAATCGTTTCCCAAAAGCCCTAGCCCTGATGAAAGCGGCATCCTTTTGCGGCGTAGCGCAGCGGAGCCGTAAAAGATATAGCGGACAGCAGGAATTGGCTCCTGAAAACAAATATAATTTGCATAAAATCACTATTAAATTTGGTAATTTTTGAATAAATTAGCGGCTTTAAAATTAATCACTACGAATAATGAAAAATACTGCACTCACGCAAATTCATGAAGATCTTGGCGCAAAAATGCTGCCTTTTGCCGGATACAATATGCCCATAACGTATGAAGGCGTGAATGCCGAACACGAAACGGTGCGCAACGGCGTGGGCGTTTTTGACGTGTCGCACATGGGTGAATTTTTACTGAGCGGCTTGAATGCGCTGGCTTTAATTCAGAAAGTGACTTCGAATGATGCTTCGGTTTTGACTGTTGGCCGTGCACAATATTCTTGTTTGCCGAACTTTGACGGCGGAATTGTAGACGATCTGATCATTTATAAAATGAAAGATGAACAGTATTTATTGGTTGTAAATGCTTCGAATATTGAAAAGGACTGGGATTGGATTTCGGCGCAAAATGATCTTGGCGTTGACATGAAAAACATTTCTGATGATTATTCTTTGTTGGCAATCCAAGGCCCGAAAGCCGTTGAAGCGATGCAGCCGTTGACATCTGTGAATTTATCAGAAATCAAATATTACCATTTTGAAGTGGCCGATTTTGCTGGATTTGAGCATGTGATTATTTCTGCAACGGGTTACACCGGTTCGGGCGGATTTGAGATTTATTGTAAAAACGACCAGGCAGAAGCGATCTGGAACAAAGTTTTTGAAGCCGGAGCAGCTTTTGGAATTAAACCGATCGGGTTGGCTGCACGCGATACGTTGCGACTCGAAATGGGTTTTTGCCTTTATGGAAACGATATTGACGATACGACTTCGCCTTTGGAAGCCGGTTTGGGCTGGATTACGAAATTCAATAAAGATTTTACGAATTCTGAAAACCTGAAAAAGCAAAAAGAAGCTGGAGTTTCTAAAAAATTAATCGCTTTCGAATTGGTTGAACGTGGCGTTCCGAGACATGATTATGAAATTGTGGATGCTTCAGGAAATGTAATTGGAAGAGTGACTTCGGGAACGATGGCGCCTTCATTAAACAAAGGCATCGGTTTGGGTTATGTGACTACTGAAAACAGCGCTGTGGATAGTGAAATTTTTATCAGGATCCGAAAAAAAGATGTGGCGGCTAAAGTGGTGAAATTGCCTTTTTATAAAAAATAGTTTTGAACCATTAAGGAATTAAGAAAAATTAAGTCATTAGCTTAATGGCCTTAATTCCTTGATGGTTTAAAATTAAAAAATGATTGCTGTTTTAAATGAGCAATCTTAAATATTCCTAATGTTTCGCAACTACAATACATATTTTTTTATGCTTTTCGCATTGGCACCATTTGCGGTTTTCAGCCAATCTGAAACGAATGCGTGCGAAACTTTGTCAAGAATTAATTTAATTGTTCAGCAACAGCATTACCGGCCGAAACCGGTTGATGACAGTTTGTCTGTTTATGTTTTTAAGACTTTTATTGACAAGCTCGACGAAAACAACAATTTATTTTTGCAATCGGAAATCGATTCGCTTTCGAAAAACCGCTTGAAAATCGACAATTACATTTTAGCAAAAGACTGTTCTTTTCTTGGCGAAATATTTACGGTTTACAATCGTGCGATCGATCGTTACAGTAAAGTGATTTCTGAAATCAAGCAAGAAAACTTTCCGCTTGAAAGTACTGAAAGTGTTCAATTTTCGAAAACTGCTTTTCCTTATCTGAAAGACGAAACGCAACTGAAAGCGTTTTACAAAAAAAGCATGTTGTTCAGCGTTTTGAAAGACATGGCTGAAGTGAGTACGAATGTAGATTCGGTCTGCGCCAATTTCATGCAGATTGGACTTGCTTCAAGACTGAAGGTTTTTGACCGTTACCAATGCAAAACTTCAGGCTATCGTTTTTCTGAAAAAGATTTTAATTCCAAATTCTTTTCGGTGTTCTGCTCCTATTTTGATCCGCATACCGAATATTTTTCGGAAAGCGATAAATCGTCATTTTTGTCAATGGTCAGTGCCGACAACCTGACTTTTGGGATTTATTTTTCGATGAATGAAAAAGATGCGATCGCAGTTGACGGATTGATTCCGGGAAGTTCAGCTTATTTTACGCAGAAGATTGATGTGGGCGATGAATTGCAAAAGATCAAATACCAAAACCAGGAATTCAATGTGTATTGTTCGGCTTTGGACTTGATTGAGAAAATTATCAGCTCGAACGATTACCTGTCAGCTGAATTTACTTTCCGGAAAAAAAGCGGCGAAATCTACTCGGTCCCGCTCGTGAAAAAAGTCATGAAAGATTATGAGAACAACGTGTTCAGTTACATCATTCAGCAGGACAACACAAAAACCGGCTATATTAAAATCCCGAGTTTTTACGATACTTTTGAGAACGGGAAAACTGCGGTAAGCCGCGATGTTGCACGGGAAATTAACAAACTCAACAACGATAAGATCGACGGATTGATCATCGATCTTGAAAACAACGGCGGCGGATCGATGGAAGAAGCGATCAAACTGACCGATTTCTTCCTTGGTGCCGGGCCGGTGGCTATTATGGACGACCACTTAGGAAAGCACGAAGTCATCGAAAACTACAGCCGGAAGAAGTTTTATTCCGGGCCGATGGTTGTCATGATTAATGGATTTTCAGCATCGGCAAGCGAATTTTTTACCAATGCGATCCAGGATTACAACCGCGCGATTGTCATCGGAAACCAATCGCAGGGCAAAGCATCAATGCAGCAGATTTTACCACTCGGCGAACGAAATGACGAATATTTAAAACTGACCCTGGAGAAATTTTACCGCGTAACCGGAAAAAGCAACCAGACTTCGGGCATTACCCCAGACATTGAAATTCCGGCTTTATTCGACAAGCAGATGCCGCGCGAAAGTACATATCCAACTGCATTGAAAAGCGATATGGTTTTGAATCCGGTGAAGTTTCCGGCATTCGACAGCCAGTTTAAATTGCACGAAATCGAAGTCAGCAAAAAGCGGATCAGCGAAAGCTTGCCATTGGCACAAATCAAAAAAATAAATGTCAGGATCGATGCGGCTTACGATGCTGCGATGCCACCGATCATTTTGCAATATGACAATGTGTTTCGCGAAGTCAACCGCATCAATACTTTATGGAAGGAAATCCAGGCCGTTTCTGAAACCGAATATCCAATGAATGTCGAAAACAATACATTTGATTCCAATTACCAGAAATCCGATTTATACCTCAGCAACAGCAACGGTGAAAAGATCAAAGCGATCAAAAGCAACCTGCATATTGTAGAGGCGGTCAATATTTTAAATGACCTGTACAAGCATCCAAAATAGCAGTATCGAAAAATTGAAAAAATCATTTGAAAAACAAGTATAAATCTTATTTTTGTGGCCAGAATCCGGTCAAAAACAATTTATAATTATGGGAAGAGCGTTTGAGTTCAGAAAAGGCAGAAAAATGAAACGGTGGTCAGCAATGGCCAAAGCATTTACGAGAATTGGTAAGGATATCGTCATGGCGGTGAAAGAAGGCGGTCCAAATCCGGAAGCAAATTCCCGACTCAGAGCGGTCATCCAGAATGCAAAGGCTGCGAACATGCCGAAAGAAAACGTAGAAAGAGCGATTAAAAAAGCGACTGATAAAGATACAGCAAATTATAAGGAGGTATTGTTTGAAGGCTATGCGCCACACGGAATTGCGCTGCTGATCGAAACGGCGACCGACAACAACAACAGGACTGTCGCAAACATTAGAAGTTATTTCAACAAATGCAACGGAACGATGGGAACGCAAGGTTCGGTTGAATTTATGTTCGATCACACTTGTAATTTCCGAATTCCTGCAGAAGGCATCGATGTCGAAGAAATGGAACTCGAATTCATTGATTTTGGAGCGGAAGAAATCTTTGCAGATGAAGACGGAATCCTGATTTATGCGCCTTTTGAAAGTTTTGGAGCAATCCAAAAAGAACTCGAAAACCGCAAGATTGAAATATTATCTTCGGGATTTGAAAGAATTCCGCAAGTGCTTAAAAAACTGACTGAAGCGCAAGTTGCCGACGTGGAGAAATTATTGGAGAAAATTGAAGAAGATGATGATGTGCAGAACGTGTATCATACGATGGAAGAATAGTCAATTAATGGACAATTGATAATGAAACTCTGGGTGGAAATCCGAAGTTTTTTATTTGACGCTATTATAAAACAAAAAATCCCGAAACTATTCGGGATTTTTTTATTCTTATAACTGATAATTATCAATTGTCCATTATCAATTATTTTATAAATTCAATCTTTTGCGCTTCTTCAGCGTTTACGCTGTCAAAGAAACCTTGCTCGTTCATCCATTCATCGCTGAATACTTTGCTCATGTACCTTGAACCGTGGTCAGGGAAAATGGCGATAACATTGCTGTTTGCATCAAATTCGCCTTCTTCTGCATATTGTTTGATTGCCTGTAATACTGCACCAGAAGTATAACCTACAAATAAGCCTTCTCTTTTGGCGATTTCACGGGTCGCGTGCGCACTTTCTTCATCGGTTACTTTGATGAATTTGTCAATCAGATCGAAATCTGTTGCCGATGGAATCAGGTTTTTTCCAAGACCTTCAATTCTATATGGATAGATTTCATTGTTGTCGAATTCTCTGGTTTCGTGGTATTTTTTCAATACCGAACCAAATGCATCAACTCCTAAAATCCTGATGTTAGGGTTTTTCTCTTTTAAGAATTTTGCTGCTCCTGAAATCGTTCCTCCCGTTCCGCTGCAAGCGATAAGATGCGTAATTTTTCCATTGGTTTGCTCCCAGATTTCCGGGCCTGTGGATTTATAGTGCGCATCAATATTGAGCTGGTTAAAATATTGGTTGATATAAACCGAACCTTTTGTCTCTTCGTACAAACGTTTGGCAACATTGTAATAAGACCGTTCGTCGTCAGCAGAAACGTTTGCCGGACAAACATAAACTTTTGCGCCCATGCTGCGAAGCATGTCAATTTTATCTCTTGACGATTTTGAGCTTACTGCCAAAATGCAATTATAGCCTTTAATAATACTTACCATGGCAAGGCTAAAGCCTGTGTTTCCGGAAGTCGTTTCGATTATCGTATCGCCCGGAGTTAAAATTCCTCTCTTTTCGGCTTCTTCAATAATATATAGTGCAATTCTGTCTTTGGTAGAATGGCCCGGATTGAAAGCTTCTACTTTTGCATAGAAATTTCCTTCTAAATTTTCGGTCACTTTGCTAAGCTTAATCAGCGGCGTGTTCCCAATTAATTCCAGGACATTATTGTAAGCTTTTATTTCTTCTTTCATAAAAAAATAGTTAATCAAGGTAAATCTCAATTTTCATTGACCTCAAATCCTTGCAAATTTAACAAAAAAATTCTAATTAGATTTTTATTTTTTCCAAATCTAATAAAAAACTGAATTCCTTGGCGACTTCCTTTAACGCTTCAAACCTTCCCGAAGCGCCACCGTGCCCTGCATCCATGTTGGTATCGAGGAACAAAATATTTTTATCTGTTTTCAGGGCCCTGAGTTTTGCCACCCATTTCGCTGGTTCCCAATACTGTACCTGGGAATCGTGCAAGCCTGTCGAAACATACATATTTGGATAATCCTGTGACACGACATTGTCATAAGGCGAATACGACTTCATGTAATCGTAATATTTTTTAACGTTTGGATTTCCCCATTCGTCATATTCCCCGGTTGTAAGCGGTATGCTGTCGTCTAGCATTGTCGAAATCACATCTACAAAAGGCACCTGAGCAATCACACCATGGTACAATTGCGGTTCCATATTAACGATGGCACCCATAAGCAAACCTCCTGCAGAACCGCCTTCGGCGTACAAATGCTCTGGCGAGGTAAATTTTTCGGCAATGACAAATTTTGAGCAATCAATAAAATCTGTAAACGTATTTTTCTTTTTTAACAACTTTCCGTCTTCATACCAATGGCGGCCGAGTTCTTCGCCTCCGCGGATGTGCGCAATCGCATAAACGAATCCGCGATCAAGCAGTGACAAACGCGCTGATGAAAAATAAGCATCCATCGAAGCGCCATAAGATCCGTAAGCGTAAAGCAAAAACGGGTTGCTTCCGTCTTTTTTAAGGCCTTTTTTATACACTACAGAAATTGGTATTTTCGTTCCGTCATTGGCTGTAGCCCAGATTCGCTCCTCAATATAGTTATTTTTATCGAATTTGCCTCCAAGAACCTGCTGTTCTTTTTTGACTTCCTTCGTTTTGGTCTTCATGTTAAAGTCGATTACCGATGACGGCGTTGCCATGGATTGATAGCTGTAACGCAGGATCTCGGTATCAAAATCGACATTTGTAGTCGTAAAAGCAGTATACGTTTCGCTTTCGAAAGGCAAATAATACTCGCCTTTTCCGCTCCACGGCATGATCCGGATTTTATGCAGTCCGTTCGAGCGTTCTTCCACAACGAGATAATCTTTAAAAATTTCAATGTCTTCAAGTAAAACATCGGTGCGATGCGGAATCACATCAATCCAATTGTCTTTTGAAGTCGCATTTTCAGGCGTTTTCATCAATTTGAAATTTTCCGCTTTGTCTTTATTGGTTACAATATAAAAGCTGTCGCCGAAGTGCGAAATGCCATATTCGAGTCCGCGTGTCCTTTTCTGGAACACTTTAAATTTATCGTCTGGTTTATCCGCTGGCAGAATCTGAAATTCGGTTGTTAGTGTGCTCGAAGACAAAATCACAATATATTTTCTCGATTTTTCTTTGCTTACAGAAACATCAAACGTTTCGTCTTTTTCATGAAAAACCAACACATCATCGTTTTCAACTGCTCCAATTTTATGTTTGAAGACTTTATCCGAACGCAACGTCACTAAATCTTTTCTTGTATAAAAAATCGTCTGATTGTCATTCGCCCAAACCGAGCTTCCGGTCACATTTTCGATCTTATCAGATAAAATTTCACCAGTCTGCAGATTTTTTACCTGAATCGTAAAAATCCGTCTTCCAACAATGTCGGTTCCAAATGTCGCAAACTTATTGTCCGGACTAATGCTCATTCCGCCAAGCTGGAAATAAGAATGCCCTTTTGCGAGTTCGTTGCAATCGAATAAAATTTCTTCATTCTCCTCTAAACTGCCTTTTTTCCGGGAATAAATCGGGTAATCTTTTCCGGTTTCAAAACGCGTGATGTAAAAATAACCGTTGTATAAATAAGGAACAGAAGCATCGTCTTCCTTGATGCGGGCTTTCATTTCCTCAAACAAATCGCTTTGGAATTGCTTGGTCGAGGCCGTCATGGCATTGTAGTAATCATTTTCTTTATTCAGGTAATCGATCACTTCGGGGTTTTCACGTTGGTTGAGCCAAAAATAATTGTCAGTTCGCTTGTCGCCGTGTTTTTCTAAAATGGTGGGTTTAATTGTGGCAATTGGTGCTTTAACGGTTTCTGACATTGAAATGTTTTTGTTTTGAGGATAAGATGATGCAAAAATAACACAAAGGCTACTGATGGCGATGGTATTTTTCATCTAAATATTTGTGGTATTTCAACTTGCAATTTAGTAATTTCACGGCTCAGAAACTATAAAATTTATAAACATGTTTGGAGACCTGATGGGAATGATGGGCAAGCTTAAAGAAGCCCAGCAAAAAGTAGAAGAAACAAAAAAGCGCCTCGACACGGTACTGATTGATGAACAGAGCAATGACGGTTTATTAAAGGTGACTTTAACCGCAAATAGAGTCCTAAAATCTGTTGCAGTTGCAGACGAATTGCTCGAAGACAAAGAGCAGCTTGAAGATTATCTGGTGCTAGTTATGAACAAAGCGATTGCACGCGCCACCGCTATAAATGAAGCCGAATTGGCCGCGGCAGCTCAAGATGGCATGCCGGACATTCCGGGAATGGATCTGTTTAAATAGTCAAAAGTCTGAAAGTCAAAAGTCGAAAGAATATACTTTGCGTATAAGCTTTCGACTTTCATTTGTCTTTTTTTTTGACTTTCCGACTTCAGACTTTCTCAAAAAACCATCTTCCCCAAAGCTTCCAAAACATACGAATGCATGACTTCCTTATAATCAAGATGTGTTACAATCCGCAGTTTCCCCTGTCCCATCGAACTAATCGCAATGTTTTTCTGCTTTAATTTTTCGATGACGAGGTTTTCATCCAGTCTTGGGCGAACGGAAAAAATCAGGATGTTCGTTTCAATCGGTTCGACTTTATCAACCCAGTTTAATCTTTGCAGTAAGGCACCAAGTTCTTTCGCGCGACGGTGGTCGTCTTCGAGTCTTCCAACGTGGTTGTTGAGTGCGTAAATTCCGGCTGCAGCCAAATATCCGGCCTGTCGCATGCCGCCGCCCAATATCTTCCGAACGCGAAAAGCACGATTAATCGTCGCCTTATCCGATATCAAAACCGAACCGATCGGCGCGCCTAAACCTTTACTCAAACACACCGAAATCGTATCAAACAGCTGCCCGTAAATCCTCGGATTGTCGCGTTTTACAACCAAAGCATTCCAGATCCGCGCGCCATCCAGATGAAATTTCAGGTTATTTGCATCGCAAACGGCTTTGATTTTCTTCAGTTCTTCAATGTCATAACACGCGCCGCCGCCTTTGTTCGTCGTGTTTTCCACACAAACCAAACTCGTCAGCGGACTGTGGTAAAATTCGGGCGGATTGATTGCAGAAGCGACTTGTTCAGCCGTAATCATGCCACGGTTTCCATCGAGCAAATTACACGAAACCCCGCTGTTAAACGACACGCCACCGCCTTCATAATTGTAAACATGTGCCCATTTGTCAGCGATCAATTGTTCGCCGGGCTGCGTTAAAAGCTTAATAGCGGTTTGGTTTGCCATTGTTCCCGAAGGAAAAAACAACGCGCTTTCCATCCCAAAAATATTCGCGACTTTTGCCTCCAACTCATTGACTGTCGGGTCTTGCTTGTAAACATCGTCGCCCACTTTTGCCTGAAACATGTATTGCAACATTTCCGGCGTTGGTTTGGTCACAGTATCGCTTACTAAATTTATTTCCATATTCTCAAACAGATGTCTTATTTTTGTGCCACAAAAGTGACAGAAATTTTTTATTTTTGAAGCTGTTTCCCGCTATCCGCTGCAATCTTTTCATTGCTTCAGCCCTGTCTTTCAAAGAAGTGCATCAAGGCAATAAAAAGGATTTCCGCTGCTATCGGGGCTAGGCCATTCTGCACCAAAACAACTAACGACAAAATTACACTATTTATGACAAATACCGAACAAATAAAAGGTATTGTAGAGCGCCTTGGTGCGTTGAGGAGGTATCTTTGACATTGATGCCAAGCTTGTAGAAATTACCAACGAAGAGGAAAAAACCTTTGCACCCGACTTTTGGAACAACGCCAAAGAAGCCGAAATCATTGTCAAGAACCTGAGAACCAAAAAGAAATGGGTCGAAGATTATAACAAAGCCATCGATATGGCCGATGAATTGCAATTGGCCTATGAATTTTACCGCGAAGGCGAACTTTCGGGCGAAGAACTCGACGAACAATACGAAAAAACCAACACTTTAATCGAAAACATCGAATTCAAGAACATGCTTTCCGATGAAGGCGATTCTTTGAGTGCGGTGTTGCAAATTACTGCCGGAGCTGGTGGCACCGAAAGTTGCGACTGGGCTTCCATGCTCATGCGCATGTATATGATGTGGGGCGAAAAGAACGGTTACAAGATCAAGGAACTCAATTTTCAGGAAGGCGAAGTTGCCGGAATCAAAACCGTCACGCTCGAATTTGAAGGTGATTATTCTTTCGGATATTTGAAAGGCGACAACGGCGTCCACCGATTGGTGCGCATCTCGCCTTTTGATTCTAACGGAAAACGCCACACTTCTTTCGCCTCGGTTTACATTTATCCGCTTGTCGACGATTCGATTGAAATCGAGATCAATCCCGCCGACATTGAAATCATTACGTCACGTTCCAGTGGCGCAGGTGGGCAAAACGTCAACAAAGTCGAAACAAAAGTGCAGCTTTTCCACAAGCCTACCGGAATCCAGGTGCAGTGTTCGGAAACACGTTCGCAACAGGACAACCGACAGCGTGCGATGCAAATGCTAAAATCGCAATTGTACGAAATCGAACTCAAAAAGCAAATGGCGCAGCGTGCCGATATCGAAGCCAGCAAGATGAAAATCGAATGGGGATCGCAGATCAGGAATTATGTGATGCATCCTTACAAACTCGTGAAAGATGTCAGGACAAGCCACGAAACCAGCGACGTAGAAGGCGTTATGAATGGCGACATTGACGAGTTTTTGAAGGCGTATTTGATGATGATGGGACAGAAAGAGGAAGATAATTAAAAATTTACAATAATCAGTGTTTTTACATTCAAGGAAATAAAAAAAGGCTTCAATAATTTGAAGCCTTTTTAGCGATTGACATTTCCTTTCATGATCAATTATACATTATCAATCAGCTTTAAATTTACGGAATAATTTTCCCTTCAATAGAATCGTCATAAGTCTCGCCTACAACTGCGCCATAAGCCCTTTTTGCCATACCAACGAGAATGTTGTGTTTGGTGTCCCAGTAATACCCTTCGGTTGGGATGATCCTGATGACGGTAATCCTCGGATCGTCTTTTCCTTCGGTAAACCAGGTTTTCATGATCGGATCCCAAAGTTCGTCGATTTTGGTTTTGTCAGTCGAAATCTCAGCTTTGCCATACACGCTTAAAAAGTCGCTGTAACTTGAGCCTTGAAATAGCAATTGTACTGCCGAATCTTCTTCAAGTTCTTTGTTTTTATGGCTGTCATTAGCACTCAGGAACCAGAAATTTGCATTGTCATCAATTTTTTCGGGTGCCATTGGGCGTGAAGAAAAACTTCTTCCGGTCTGTATCTTCGTACAAAAAAAGCACGATCCGGCTTTTCCTGCCAATGTTCTGATCTTTTCGATGGCTTCGTCGCCAAACAAATTTTCAAAATTATCTTCTTTTTGGTTTTTGTTGATGCTGTCCATAATTGTGGTTGTTTTGTTTTCTATAAAGATAATCAACGAGCAGATCGTTTTTTTTATACGATTGGATTGCAATGTTGCACGATTGCGCGATGGTCGATTATCTGTAAAAAACTTTTGGTTACATTTGGATTTCAAATTTCTGAACCGATGAAAAAAATTTTTTTATTGCTGATTTTTCCGATGCTTATGCACAGCCAGGACCTTAAAATTATGACCTATAATATTCGTGTGGATTTTGGCGGTGACGGCGCAAATAACTGGGAATTCCGACGTGATTTCCTCGCACAGCAAATCCAGTTTTACCAGCCTGATTTCATTGGCACACAGGAAGGAAAAGTGCATCAGCTGCAATACATCGACAGTACTTTGACCTATTATAAATTCATTGGCACCAGCCGCGACAATTCGAAAACTGAAGGCGAATTCAGCGCGATTTTTTACAATGAAAAAAAATTCAAACTGCTTGAGGAGTCGACTTTCTGGCTGTCGGAAACGCCTGAAAAAAAATCGAAAGGCTGGGACGCGGCTTACGAGCGCATCTGCACTTACGGGTTTTTTCAGGACATTAAGACAAAAAAGCAATTTTACGTTTTTAATACGCATCTGGATCACATTGGCATAACTGCCAGAACCAACGGCGCAAAACTGATCCTTGAAAAAATGAAAGCCGTCAACACAAAAAACCTTCCTGTGATTTTTACCGGGGATTTTAACAGCGAAACCACTTCTGACTCTTACAAGCTGATTTCCAAAGCGATGAACGACTCCAAAAACATCAGCCAGTCAAAACCTTTCGGGCCATCGGGAACCTTTAATAATTTTGAATTCCAAAAACCTGTAACCCTATTGATAGATTACATTTTTACATCAAAAAACAACATCACAGTCAATAAACATGCGGTTTTAAGCGATTCCAAGGACTGCAAATATCCATCAGACCATTTGCCGGTTTTTGCTGAAATCTCATTCCTAAAATCATGAAAACACACATCGCATTGCTGCGCGGCATCAACGTGAGCGGACACAAAATCATCAAAATGGAACTGCTTCGGAAAGTTTTATCAGAATTGGATTTAGATAACATCAGGACTTACATCCAAAGCGGAAACATCATTTTCGAAAGCAATTCATCGGATATTTCAAAGCTTGAAATGCAGATCGCAGCGAAAATCGAGGAACATTTTGGCTTTGTCGTTCCGGTGACGGTTGTTACGCCTGGCGAACTTTTTGCCATCATCAACAAAAATCCATACGCAAAAGCAACCCTTTCTGATGCGGCGCAGCCTTATGTTTCCTTTCTATCGGAAATTCCAAAAAATGACTATCTTGAAGTTCTAAAAACTATAGATTTTAAAGGTGATGCATTTATCAGCATCGACAAAACGCTGTATATATGGTATTCTAATTTTGCCGGAAACAGCAAACTCAGCAATGCCATTATCGAAAGCAAACTCAAATTGCGGTCGACGGCCCGAAATTGGAAAACGGTCTTGAAGTTGTATGAATTGGCTACAGCCAAATAATTACAGCCATTCGGCCAATGAAATCCCGATGCCCACAGTGGTTTGGCGGTAATTGTAGTCGATCAGCGTTTCGCCATAACCATGCGATGCCTGCAGGTAGGCTTTTAAATTTCCCTTGATCGGATAGGACCATGAAAAGGTTAAATTGCCTCTGATTTTTGAACCAACGTCTAAATTGTGGCTCGCAATCAATGAATACACGCTTCCGTTTTTGGTATAGATTACATTGACATCGCCATGCCCGATGAATTTCGAAATATCGGGATTGTCGTCTTTGGTATCTTTAAGGCGAATCCAAGGGCGAATGTAAACGCTCCAGTCTTTGCGGTCGAATCCGGCGTGAAAAATAATCCGGTTCCAGCTTCTCGAAAACGGCAGGCTTTTTCCATTTGATTGATGGTTAAACGTTACTCCGGCCATTCTGGCGCGAAATCCGAACAACTTGAAATTCAGCGGTGCATTTAAAATGATTTCAGGCTCATAATTGATTTCCCGAAACGGACGCGACATTTCATTATTATACAATTGCCAATGTGAAACCTGAGTATAAGCACCCCACAAATCGACATGATTCCAGAAAAGTCCCTGGAAAATCTTCGTTTTAAAACTGATCTGGAACTTCGCTTCAATGTTGTTGAAATTTGTCCCCGGAGGCGCAACATAATCGGGATTGCCATTGCCTGAATAGGGTGTTTCGTTCGGCAGGTCGGAATATCTAAAAGGCAGAATGTAAATAGGTTTATAAGGTGTGATCAGGAAAGTTCCTCGAATGGCAGTCGTATCGAGTTCCCAGCGCTCGGTCATGCTGCGCATCTTAGTGGTGTTCGTTAAAAAGGTATTGACCTGTGCATATGTTTGAAAAGAAAGCAGAATAAGAATAAGATATAGAAATTTCGGGAAATTTTTCATTTACGGATTGATATGGGATTGGCGCAAAATTAACGGTTTTGCAAACAATTGAATTTACATTTATGCGTTTAATGTTTACAAAACTCCGCAACAAATTTTTTACAAATTAGGAAGTTTATCCTTAATTTGTTTTATTTGGAAAATATTAACAATTTGAATCCCCAAAATCATCCCTATGAGATCATTCACAATCCATCAAATCAATGACATTTTGCAAGGTGTTATTGTGGGCCATACGAGCCAGAACATCACTGCACCTGAACAATTGGAATTGGCGAATGGAAATGAGATTTCATTTATCGGAAATAAAAAATATGAAAAATTCTGGCAAAATTCGAGTGCCTGCGCTGCAGTAGTCAATCAGGATATATCGATTGAGCCAGGCGATAACAAAGCCTTCATCAAAGTTAAAAATGCTGATCTTGCGATGTCGCAACTGCTGGAGCTTTTTGCCCTTGCCGCTCCTGCATTCGATCATGACATTCATGAAACGGCAGTAGTCCATAAAACAGCAAAAATTGGAAAAGGCGTGCGTATCGGTGCCGGATGTTACATTGGCCCGGATGTTGTCCTCGAAGAAAATGTTACGATTTATCCAAATGTTACGATTTTAGACGAATCTACCATCGGGAAAAACACCACGATCTGGTCTGGTGCTGTCGTTCGCGAACGCTGCCACATTGGAAGCCATTGCATCCTGCACCCAAATTCGACCATTGGCGCTGACGGTTTCGGATTTCGCCCTTGCCCGGAGCGCGGTTTGGTCAAAATTCCGCAAATCGGAAATGTCATCATTGGAAACGGTGTTGAAATCGGGGCCAATTCATGTGTAGACCGTGGAAAATTCAGTTCAACCGTGCTTGGTGACGGCTGTAAAATCGACAACCTTGTCCAGATCGGGCACAACAGCAAACTTGGGAAATTCTGCATTATGGCAGGAAACAGTGGGCTTGCCGGTTCAGTCACTTTAGGAAACGGCGTGATCATTGGCGGAAGCGCCTCTATCAAAGACCATGTCACCATTGGCGACGGCGCTATTGTAGGTGCAGGTTCAGGTGTTGCGGCTGATATTCCGGCCGGAAAAACCATGTTGGGCTACCCGGCTGTGGAAGCACGAGATGCATTAAAACAATGGGCGATCTTAAAAAGACTGGCTCAGGCGCCAAAATAATTCCTTATTTATTTTTATGAAATTGCGTTTATCGGAAGGTAGATGAAAAACGTGGTGCCCGCTCCCGGCTGGCTTTCAACAGTGATAAATCCGGAGTGGTTTTCAACAATTCGTTTGCACAAGGCAAGCCCGATTCCTGTTCCAGGATAAGAAACGCGGTCATGCAGGCGTTGAAAAATTGTAAAAATCTTATCTGCATATTTTTGGTCGAAGCCGATTCCGTTGTCTTTAACGGTCAATTCCAAATATTTTAATTCGGGTTGCAAATTGGTTTCAAACAGAATATCCTCAAAATCCATTTCACGTGAAGTGATTTTAATTTGCGGATGTGTTTCAGAAAATTTCAAGGAATTTCCGATCAGGTTTGAAAACATTTGTGTGATCTGCAACGGAATAACGGCAATAACCGGAATGGAATCAATAACAATTGCTGCCTGCTTTTCTTCAATCAGCAATTCAAAATCAACCAATACATTTGCGATCAAGTCATTGATGCTTGCCGGTTTAAACTGCTGGTCTGAATTGGAAAGCCTGCTGTAATTGAGCACTGCTTTGATCAATTCGCTCATGCGCGCCGCAGAGGTGTTGATTTTGCCGAAATACCGCAAAACCATCTCGGGATTGTCGAGGTTTTTCTCGAGCATGTCTGAAAACATCTGGATTTTTCTCAGCGGTTCCTGAAGATCGTGCGAAGCTACGTAAGCAAACTGCTCCAGTTCCTTATTCTGGAATTGCAATTCTGCATTGTATTGGTGCAGCTTGTCTTCAGCAGTTTTACGCTCGGTTAAATCCCGAGTTACTTTTGAAAACCCTATGATGTTATTTTTTTTGTCGTGTAAAGCCGTTAGCGTAATGCTTCCCCAGAAAACACTGCGGTCTTTCCTGATGCGGTAGCCTTCATGGACTGCCCTTCCATTCACAGTAGCTTCGTTAATAAGGCGTTGTGGAAGTTTGTTTTTTTGGTCGGTAGGCAGGTAAAAAATTTCAATGTTTTTACCAATGATTTCCTTTTCAGAATAGCCTTTAATTTTTTCAGCGCCTAGATTCCAGTTTAAAATTGTTCCGGACTTATCGAGCAGCAAAATGGCATAATCCTGAACTTCTTCAGTCATGCGCTGGTAACGCTCTTCGCTTTTTTTGAGTTCTTCGTTTTTCCTGATCAGTTTTCGGGTGCGTTCTGCTACTTTTTCTTCAAGCTCGGCAGACTGTACTTTGTGTTCTGTAATATCGAGGACTGTACCGTACATTTTGACCGGCGACTCGTTTTCATAAATGATCTTTCCGTTGAGCCTTACCCAATGAATGCTGCTGTCTGGCCAAACAACACGCGCTTCATAAAAAAGCAGTCCGGTTTTTCTTGCTTGCAGATGTGCGGCGGTGCGTATCGAAACATCTTCTGGGTGAATGCGGCTGCTAAACTCCGATTGTTTCAATATTTGTTTGGGATCAAATCCGAAAATCTCTGCCAGTCTTCCTGAATGCAAAAATTCCGATGCTTCAATATCCCATTCAAAACTGCCAATACGGGCAGCATCAATTGCTAATTTAAAGCGCAGTTCACTGTTTTCGATTTTCTTCCTCGCCTCTACCCTTTCGGTAATTTCGTCGGCAAGTACCATGATCCCGGAAATGGTTCCGTCTTCGTCATACAAAGCCTCATAAACAAATTTGACGTAGATTTTTTCTTCAACGCCATCCCTAATTAATCTGAGCGGAAGCTCTTCAGCTACAAAGGCTTTTCCTGTGGTAAAAACAGCTTTTAGCAATTCTTCAAAACCTTGTTTCCCAGCATCGGGCATGCCTTCAAAAACAGGTTTATTTAATACTTGCTTTGCCGTTTTTCCCCACAGTGACAACATTTTTTCATTTGCAATTTCAACCACAAATTTTGATCCTTTTAAAATTGAAATGGCTATTGGCGCCTGTAAAAACAAGTTGCTGAGTTGTTTTTCTATTCGACTCCTGGAATCTGTAAGTTTGAGTTGTGATTTCACGCGAGCCAATAATTCTTTTGCAGAAAAAGGCTTGACGAGATAATCATCGGCACCCAATTCATATCCTTCGATTTTCGCTTCTTCGCCTGCTCTTGCAGATAACAAAAGCACCGGGATTTTTCTTGTAACCTGATCGTTTTTAAGCAACCTGAGCAATTCAATACCATCCATTACTGGCATCATGATGTCGCTGATGATCAAATCAGGAAGTTTTTTATTTATGATTTCAACGGCTTCGCGGCCATTTCCGGCAACCGCAATTTCGTATTGGCTTTCGAGCAATTTGGAGATGTATTCCTGCATGTCGGCATTGTCTTCAACAATTAAAACGGACGGTTTTGATTCGTTCTCAAAATTTGTTTCAGTTGCTGATTTTTTAACGATCAACCTTTCCGCTTCATCAGCAAAATAATTCGAACTGATAATGTCATCTGAGATATTTTTTTCCAGAATCTGTGACAATGGCAAATGCTTTTTTCCTATCGGAATCTGGATCTTAAATGATGCGCCTTCACCTAATTTACTTGTTGCGTCAATACTTCCACCATGAAGCTTTACAAGCTCTTTCACCAGCGAAAGCCCGATTCCCGTTCCTTCATAACTTCTGCCCGATGCATTTTTCACGCGGTGAAAGCGTTCAAAAAGATGTTTCATTTCATTTTCTGGGATTCCGCTTCCGGTATCGGTGACTTTTAAAGTAGCAACAGATGCATCACTGGAAACAGCAACGGTTATTTTTCCGTTTAGCGTATATTTAAATGCATTTGATAATAGATTGAGAACAATTTTTTCCCACATTTCCCTGTCCACATACACTTCTGCATTGGTATCGGATTGAATTTCAAATTCCAACCCCGCTTTTTCGATTAGCGAACGGAACGTACTGGCAATATCTGCTGTAAATCCTCCAAATGAAACGGGCTGGTAAGCCGCTTTGATACGCCCCGATTCAATCCGGCTAAAATCCAGTAATGAATTAACCAAACGCAGCAGGCGCATCGCATTCCGATGTGTGATTTCAAGATTTGCACGGTTGCCTTCAGGATCATTTGAATCGTTGTTCAGCATTTCCTCAAGCGGCCCAAGCATTAAAGTCAGCGGTGTGCGGAATTCATGGCTGATGTTGTTAAAAAAAATGGTTTTCGCCTTATCGATTTCTGCGAGTGACTCTGCCCTTTTCCGCTCTTGTTTAAACGCATAAGCATTGGTCAGCGCATTTGCGATCTGGTCGGCCACAAGGCTAAAAAATGCAGAATAATTGTCGTCTAAAAGCCGGTATGGGTTCACGCCAACGCACAAAACCGCAAATGGTTTTTTGTGTTTGCTTTGCATGATCGGAATCAGCAATGCTTTGTCCGGCGAACGGTTCCAAACTGTTGTAGGTATGCTTCCAAAACGTGCCGTAATCCCCGAGACTTCAGTGATATTTCCGGTTTCAATCGTTAGTGCCAATTCTTTGAGTGCTGCCGATTGCGTTTTTAAGTCTATTTTCGGCAATGCCATTTCAGATGACAAATCGTTTGGCATGTTGCCACACAATTCGAGTTCGGTTCCGTCATCGCTTACCTCATATAATACTACAAACGGGAAGTCTTGGGGGTTTTCGCGCAACGCTTCCAATGAACGCACATAAATTTCAGTATTGCTGGTCAGCTTCAACAAATTTTTGGACAATTCGCGAAGCGTATGCAGTTGCCGCCCGGCAAGGATTCGTTGCGTATCTTCGGTATTGGCACAGATGATTCCCTGCGTCGTGCCGTCGGATCCTGGAACCGGGCTATATGAAAAGGTGTAGTAGGTTTCTTCGGTATAGCCATTGCGTTCCATCAGCAAAAGCAAGGCTTCGTCATACGTTCCGATATTTTGCTCGAGTACTGTTTTTGCTCGCGGGCCAATTTCATCCCAGATTTCCTGCCAGACTTCATGTGCTGGTTTTCCAAGTGATTCGGGGTGCTTTCCGCCAACAATCGAAATGTAAGCGTCATTGTAAAGATTGATCAGTTCCTTTCCCCACCAAATAAACATCGGCTGTCTTGAAGTCAGGATGATGCGAATACAGATTTTCAGGCTTTCAGGCCAATTTGACGGAGATCCTAACGACGTTTGAGACCAATCTTTAGACCGTATCAATTCACCGGTAATGCCGCCGCCCTGTAAAAACGATTCTTGGGATTCAGAAGGTATTTTCGACATTTATAATTTTTTCGCCATCTGTTAATTCACAATTTGCCGAAGCATTGCAACAAGCTCTGCCATATTTGAAGGCTTGATCAGGAAATCCTTTGCACCCGACGCCAATACTTCTTCAACGAGTTTCGGGCTGCCGGAAGTAGAATAAATATACACCGGAACTTCCTTTAACCGCTCTATCTTTTTTATGGTCTGAAGGCATTGTTTTCCATCCATAAGCGGCATGTTCATATCAATAAAAATATGATTTGGAACCATGTATGCATTTTTTGTAAGCTGGTCAATCGCATCAACACCATCTTTTGCAAAAAAACATTCGATAGAATCGTCAATTTCGGTCATCGCTGTACAAAAAAAATCGCGGTCATCTTCATCGTCATCAATAAAAAAGCATTGTTGTGGCATTGTTTGGCAAATTACGGAGTGACTAAGTTAAATCTTTTATATCAAAAAATATAACGAAAGAAAAATTTAAAGCGGCAAATTCAAAAATAATTGCGACTGTAAAGCATTCTTTTAAGGTATTTATATTAATGTCGCCCACAAATTTGAAGTATTTTGTTTACAGATTTCTTACACGATTTACCGCTAACCTTTCAAAATTAACATATGAATTAAAAATGATGTAACGTTTAATCAAATTGTTGTAAATCAAAATGAAGGGAAAAATGAAACTTTGTATCTTAAAATCAATCAGATGAAAGCACTTTGGAAAGGCGGAATTAGCTTCGGTCTTGTAAATATTCCGGTAAGATTGTTTAGCGGATCGGTTACGCACCGGATTGATTTGGATATGATCCGAAAAAAAGACCAATGCGCGATCCAATATGTACGCGTTTGCAAAAAAGACGGAAAAGAAGTACCCTGGGATGAAATTGCAAAAGGTTACAGAAAGGAAAACGGCGATTATGTGATTCTTGACAAAGATGAAATTGCAAAAGCAATGCCCGAAAAAACACAAACGATCGACATTTTTGAGTTTGTACTCGAAGATGAGATTCCGTCGCAATACCTCGAAAAACCATACATTGTCGAACCCGAAAAAGCCGCTGCAAAAACCTACGCCCTGCTTCGTGCGGCACTTAAAAAATCCGGAAAAGTCGGTTTGTGCAAATTTGTGTTGCGGCAATCCGAACACCTAGGGATTTTAAAGGTAGAAGAAGATGCTATTCTATTGATCCAAATCAGGTTTGACCAGGATTTGCGTGATCCGAAAGAAGCCAAATTGCCTACAGGAATTACGATCCAGAAAAAGGAACTCGATATGGCGATGAACATCATCGACCAGCTCACCGAAAAATTTGAACCCGAAAAATACAAAGACACCTACAAAGACGAATTGATCAAACTCATCAAGAAAAAAGCAGCTGCTCCAAGCAAAAAAACGCCTGTTTTAAAAGAACGACGCGCAAAAGCCAAAACCGGCGCTGCCGACGATTTGCTCGAACAATTAAAAGCCAGCCTTAAAGCAATAAAAAATTAAGCCATGGCCTTAGAAAAGTACAACGCCAAACGCGATTTTAAAAAAACTGCAGAACCTCAGGGAGTGAAAAAATCTTCAAATGGTGCCTTGCGCTTTGTGGTTCAAAAGCATGCTGCTTCACATTTGCATTATGATTTCCGGCTTGAAATTGACGGCGTTTTGGTTAGTTGGGCTGTGCCAAAAGGCCCGTCGTCAAATCCCGCTGACAAGCGATTGGCGATGCATGTTGAAGACCATCCGATGGATTATATCGATTTTGAAGGAACCATCCCAAAGGGCGAATATGGCGGCGGAACCGTGATGGTTTGGGACATTGGGACGTATCATGCAGAAGAAAATGACGCCGTTTCGAAAGACAATCTGCTGATGAAAAAACAACTCAAATCGGGTTCGATCAAAGTGGTTTTGGATGGTGGAAAGCTCCACGGATCATGGCATCTGGTTAAAATGAAAGGTGAAAACGACCAATGGCTGCTGATGAAATCCAAAGATGAATTTGCGGATAAAAAAGAATTTGACCCGAATTCCATTTTAACCGGACGCGATTTCGATGCGATTGCAAAAGGCAAAAAAGTGTGGCACCGCAATCGGGAATCTGACGAAAAAATAGTTGAGGATCCAATTTTGGGCGAAATCAAATCAGATCCAAAAAAAGCAGTGAAAAAATTAAAATCAAATGATGAATTTACTGCAGAAGATCTGGCAGATGCGAAAAAAATCTCCAAATTTCCAGACGATTGGCGGCCGCAACTCGCCACTTTAGCCGATGAAACTTTTGACAATGACGACTGGATCTTCGAAACAAAATTTGACGGTTATCGTGCATTGGCACAAATACAAAATTCTGAAGTGACGCTGCTTTCCCGAAACGGATTGCCTTTCAATTCTAAATATCCTGAAATTGCCAAAACGCTTGAATCGATTGCAAATGACCTGATTTTAGATGGCGAAATCGTGGTCGAAGATTCTAAAGGTAAAAGCCATTTTCAATGGTTGCAACATCTCGAGGAAAAGCCAAAACAAGGCCAATTAAAATTTTACGTTTTTGACATTTTATATTTTCAGGGTTACGATCTGCGGGAATTGGAATTGCTGCAGCGCAAAAAAATCCTCAAAGCCATTTTGCCAAAACTGAAAAATATCGTGTATTCAGAACATACGATTGGCAACGGAACGAAAGCATTCGCTGAGGCAGTGAAAAAAAACGGCGAAGGCATCATTGCTAAAAAATCCGACTCAAAATATTATACAGACAAACGCACTAAAGACTGGCTCAAGATCAAAACCGACAAACAACAGGAAATGGTCATTGGCGGATTTACAGAACCTCGTGGCGGACGCGTGGGCATAGGTGCATTGCTTTGCGGATATTATGACGGCTCCGAACTCAAATATTCCGGGAAAGTTGGCTCTGGTTACACCGAAACGATTTTAAAAGACCTGCGCCATAAACTTGATAAGATCGAACGGAAATCTTCCCCTTTTACAACTACTCCAAAAGAGCCCGGCGTGCATTGGGTTTCCCCAAAACTGGTAGCGCAGATTAAATTTTCTGAGTTTACCGATACGGGAAGCATGCGCCATCCGGTGTATCTCGGACTAAGATCTGATAAAAACCCGAAAGATGTGATTATGGAAACACCCAAAGTAGAAACGGAAAATGTTGCCGGAACAAAATCTGAAACCAAAAAAGCTACGACGAAAAAAGCAACAAAAAAACCGGCCGAATCTGATAAAGCGCTTTCAAAAGAATTGCCTTCAGATACCAAAGTCGAATTTACAAATCTCGATAAAATTTATTTTCCTAAAGAGAAAATCACAAAAGGTGACGTTGTTCAATATTACAATTCGGTTGCCGATTACATTTTGCCTTATTTGATTGATCGCCCCGAATCGTTGCGAAGAACGCCCGATGGTATCAATAGTGAAGGATTTTTCCAGAAAAACGTTGCAGGAACAGTTCCAAAATGGATCAAAACCCGCAAAATAAAATCCGATTCTGCCGAAACTGCCGTAGAATGGTTGCTGTGCCAGGACAAGGAAACGTTGCTGTTTTTAGCAAATTATGGCTGTATCGAAATGAATCCATGGAGCAGCCGCATTGGTTCGCTGAACAATCCCGATTACATTATTTTTGACCTCGATCCGAAAGGCGCACCAATGAAAAATATCGTAAAAACGGCGCTAAAAGTTAAAGAAATTTTAGACAGCCTCAGCGTTCCTGCATATATCAAAACTTCTGGCGGCAACGGATTGCATGTTTTTATTCCGGTCGAGCCGAAATATACCTACGAACAAACCAGGAATTTTTCACACTTGGTGAGCCAAATGGTGCACCGCGATTTGCCAGAAATCACAAGTTTAGAACGCATGCCGAACAAGCGAAAAGGCAAAGTTTATCTCGATTTTCTTCAGAATGGAAAAGGAAAAACCATGGCGAGCATTTATTCGCTGCGTCCGCGTGAAGGCGCCGGAGTTAGTACGCCGCTAGAATGGAACGAAATCAATGATGGTCTCGATCTGAAAGCGTTCAACATCAAAACCATTCCGGATAGATTGGCCGACAAAGGCGATTTATGGAAGGATTTCTTTAAAAATGCAATCAATCTTAAAGAAATCCTTTCGAAGATTTAAATTTTAGTCTTTCTCAAACAGGCTTTCGCGGTATTTTTTCCCGATGAGCAAGGTTAGTTTCAGCTTATAATCCTCAATCAGCCATTCGCGGTAATTTTTGCTGCAATGGCTTAAACACGCTGCATAACGCTTCATCCGGCTTTCGATGTCATCCTGCAATTCGCGCGCGAGTATTTTCGCATCATACAATTCTTCGGTGTTGTCCACACACATGGAAGCATGCTGGTCTAACGACTTCTCGAGCACGATCTTCGAACGCAAATTCTGAGCGATCACTTTTTTGTGCTCCTCATCCACATCAAAACTTACATCGGCAGTTTTGCTGAATTTGGCGCGCAATTCTGCCGGCATTTGGTATTTGAAATGCGTTTCAATTTCGGCATCGTCACGAAGGTTTTCAAGGTAAAATTCGGGAGATTTGAAAATGTGCTGCCAATCGACAGGTTCATTCCACAACCCAAAACGGGCGGCGTTATTTCCTAAATCAATGACTGTAAATTTATCTTTTTCGGGAAGTTTCCGCGAGCCGCGACCAATCATCTGAAAGTACAATGTCAATGATTTTGTCGCGCGGTTCAGGATAATCGTTTCCACAGTTGGCTCATCAAAACCTGTGGTTAAAATCCCGACAGAAGTTAAAATGGCATCAGGCGTTTTCTTGAACCAATGCAAAATATCCTTGCGTTCTTCAGCGCTGCTGGTATTGTCTAAATGCCTGATCTCAAAGCCTGCTTCACGAAAAGTCTCATAGACATATAAAGACGTGTTGATTCCGTTATTGAAAATCAAAGTCTTTTTTCCGAGTGATTTTTCGGTGTAAGCATGCAGCAGTTTTTCCTGCATCATCATGTTTGAGTACAGATCGTCTGAAGATTTTACCGTGTAATCGCCGTTGATTCCGACCTTTAAAGAAGTCAGTCCAACATCGTAACTGTAAGTCGTCGCTTTTGCCAGAAATCCTTTTTCGATCAATGATGAAATCGTATCGCCAACGATGAGTTCGTTGTAATTTTCATTCATCGGAAGTTTGATATTCGAACTTAAAGGTGTTGCCGTTACCCCCAAAATAAAAGCATTTTTAAAGGAGCTCAGCAATTTCCGGAACGAATTGTAATGTGCCTCATCAATGATAACCAATCCGATATTATCGAGATGCAGTTTCTCATCATTGATGCGGTTTTTTAAAGTTTCCACCATTGCCACAAAACACGAATACTCGTTTTGGTCGGGGAGTTCTTTTACCTTGCTATTGATGATTTTATTGGTCACATCAAAGCCATTCAGCATCTTTGAGGTTTGCTTACAAAGTTCGATACGGTGCGTCAGCACGACCACTTTCTTATCGTGGTGTGACAAATACCTGCGTACGATTTCGGAGAAAATTACAGTCTTTCCTCCGCCTGTGGGCAATTGGTACAAAAGATGATAATTGGGCGCGGCATTGTCGAGCCGTTCAAAAATCGCATCAATGTCGCCTTTTTGGTAACTGTAAAGTTCCTTTCTTTCTTCAACTTCTACTTCCAGTTCTTTTTGCTGCATGGTCATTTTTACAATTTTGCAAAAATACACCTAAAAAAAGGTTATCCGGCGGTTTTAAAGTTAAATTTAAAAATTAAAGTTTTTAGGCCTTGTCATATAGGTGTAATCCGAAACTTATAAATATTTTTTTAATGCTGTAAATCAATCAAAAACAGCGTCGTTTAACGATTTTAACAAAACGTTAAGAAAAGTTTGGGTCTGTGTATTTTAGAAAAAAAGTAAATTTGAAAGCCCAAAATTTACAGAAACCTTAATTTATTAACATGAAACGCTCCGGTTCAGCAGATTTGCCATTGCATTATGGACATGTACCTATGTGGCTTGCCGAGCGTATGTCTAAGCTTGGCCTTGCGATCGTAGAAACCATTGCCTCCGAATTTTCCACTTCCGAAGTCATTTCGAAATTAAGCAACCCATTCTGGTTCCAGAGTTTTGGTGCCGTCATGGGAATGGACTGGCATTCATCGGGAATTACGACTTCGGTTATGGGTGCTTTGAAAAGATCGGTAAACCCATTTTCAAATGAACTTGGCATTTACATTTGTGGCGGAAAAGGCAAACATTCGATTAATACCCCAAATGAACTTTTAACTGTTGGCGAACGCACCGGCCTGGACGGATTTGAACTCGGGAATTGCAGCAAACTTGCTGCGAAAGTCGACAATACAGCAATTCAGGACGGATTTCAATTGTACCTTCATAATTTCATCGTCAGCAATACCGGCGAATGGGCTGTGATCCAACAGGGTATGAATCCTGAAAGCAAAACCGCGCGGCGCTACCATTGGCATTCCGAAAACCTGCAGTCGTTCGTTAACGAACCGCACATCTTTATATATGGTGAAAATCAGGGCCAGATTTTAAACCTGACCGATCACAATGCTGAACCTACGCGACAGCATACGCTCGAAATCAGCAAAGAAAATCCAGATAAAATCATACGCGAAATCAGGCATTTAGTCATGCCGAACCATCACGACGTGCGCATGAAAGACGTGAACCTGAAACGCCTCGGCGCGATGCTTTATGTAACACATGAAAACCAGCCTGAGAATTTTGAGCAATTGTTATTATTGAAAGGAATGGGGCCGAGAGCTTTGCAATCCTTAGCATTGGTTAGCGAAGTTATTTACGGAACACCAACCAGATTTGAAGATCCGGCGCGTTTTTCTTTCGCTCACGGCGGAAAAGACGGACATCCATTTCCGGTTCCAACGAAGATTTATGACGAAACCATTCATACGCTTCAGCGGGCTATCCAACATGCAAAAATTGGCAACAGCGACAAATTGCAGGCGATCCAGAAATTATCTGAAATTTCAAAAAATGCCGAAAAGGATTTTATTCCGAATGCCAATTTTGAATCCTTAATACAAAAAGAACGAAACGAATCTTATAAATATGGCGGCAGGACCGTTTTTGGAAAAGCCCAATCTCCGAAAATCATTCCTGAAAGCAGCCAGCTAAAACTATTTTAACATGATTACCTACGATCATATTTCTATTCCCGAAGCCACTCAGATACAACTCGAAATGCGCGAGAAAATCGTACTGAAGCCATTTGAAAAGCGAATCCGGACGATTGCCGGAGCCGATATTTCCTTCAACAAATTTAGCAATACCGTTTTTGCCGGAATTGTAGTTTTGAGTTATCCTGAAATGGAGCTTCTTTCCTATTCACTTGTCGAAATGGAAACCATTTTTCCGTATGTTTCGGGTTATCTCGCTTTCCGTGAAGTGCCTTCTTTGCTGCGCGCCTGGGAACAATTGCCTGAAAAACCAGATGTTTTGGTATTAGACGGACAGGGCATTACGCATCCGCGAAAAATGGGGATCGCTTCGCACTTTGGCGTATTGGAAAACCAGCCTACAATTGGATGTGCCAAAAGCATGATGTTTGGAAAGTTTGACGATTTGGGATTGGAGAAAAACAGTTCGTCTGCCATTTTTGGAAAAGGGGAATTGCTGGGTTATGCATTGCGGACCAAAAATGCGGTCAAACCCATTTATATTTCTCCGGGAAATTTAATTACTGTTGAAGAAAGCCTGGAAGTCATCAGGGATTGCGTTGGGAAATACAGAATTCCAGAGCCCACGAGAGTGGCACACGACATGGTCAATTTATTCAGAACCGGAAAACTTGAAACAGGATATCATTTGCACGAAAGAATACAGGAAACGCTTTTCTAGTAAATTAAGCAGCTTGAATTTCCGGTTTTACCTTAACAGATTCTGTGATTTTAATGGAAATATCGATTCCGCTGATTTGTTTCTCATGGTTTAAAATTACATTTTCAAAATGGATGACATTTTTCCTGTTTTGAAGTTCGGCAATAAAATAATCGGTGTAATCGTCTATTTTATATTCGAGGAAAGTAATTCCTGTGATTTTGATATTGATCACAGCGGTGTTTTGTGCGGTAACTTTATTACTTTGAAAGTACGAACCGGGATTGCTTCCAAGGTATAATTTGGTGTAATATCCAAACCTGAGCAATTCGGTAATTACCTTTCTCATGATACTGCTATTATTCTGGTAATCACGAAAAATAAGCAGGTGTGACACGTTAGGTATCATGACACATAAAGTTAGACTGTCCCGTTCTACATTTTCCAGCAGCATATATGAATTGTTTTATCATTCAAACTTCTGCAAAATAACGTTAAAGCGCGTTACATTATTTTATATGTATTTGATATGATTTCAATAAAACAAATACAAATAACTAAAAATCAGTCTATTAACGAAACTATTCTCTCAAAATCATATTCGTTTTCCCATCGTTGAATTTGTACATTCTTATAAATTGAAATGAGGCGTTCTTTAAAATCCGGAACTATTCCGTGGGCAATGCAAAAATTAACAGCCTGATCAAAGGCGTTTTGAATGCTCTTAAAAAATGATGCATATTTCATATCGCGTTTTGCAGAATAGCGCTGTGCTGTTTCGATTGTAAACAACATTAAATCGGCGATCGCAAATGCATCAACGCCTAAAATCAGAAAATGCTTGATGAATTTCTGTGCGACAGAACGCCGCAGTTTTGGACGTTTGCTTTTAATCGGGAAGTATTCATTCGCGATTTTAACTTTGGCTTCATTGACGAGTTTATCTTCTTTTGGGTTGAATACAAAATCATAATAGGTTTTGACTTCACCGAATTTATCATACAATTCCGTAAATTGCTCTTCGAGTTGCTCCTTGGTCATCGAAGCCAGGTATTTCTTTAAATCGCGCTTGCTCATAAATTAAAAATATTGGCAAAAGTAAGTTTGTTTTGCAGATTAAACCGATGGGTTTGCCTAATTTTGCAGCGCTAAAACTGTTGCCTTTTAAAATCTAAAAATACAAATTATAATGCTCAGAATTTTTAAAATCGTCGCTTTGCTTGAAGGTGTTTCTTATCTGGCTTTGTTTTCAAACATGCTTTTGATCAAACCAAACCACATTGAACTTTACAAAATGCTTCTTTTTCCTATCGGAATGGCGCACGGAATTTTATTCATCAGCTACATTATTTTAGCGATTATGCTGAAGATCGAACTAAACTGGGACTGGAAAAAATTCGGTTTCATCTGCCTGGCTTCGATATTGCCTTTCGGAACATTTTACATGGAATATAAATATTTTAAAAATGCATAAACTCCTGGTGAAAATATTTGGCTGGTGTTATCCGCTACTGCGAAAATTGCAGCTTGGCGACACGCTTTCCTCCTATTTGAGCCTTGTGGTGAATATTGTTATTTTGTGTTTTTTGTCGTATTGGATCTATATTATTTTCCGATTCATACTGGTCACTTTAATGGCCGTGATCGCGAAAAAGACCAAAACCAAATTCGATGACTTATTGGTTACGAATAAAACGGCAAAGTACATTGCCCATTTAATTCCGCTGCTGTTTATTTACAAAACCGTTCCTATCATTCTCGATGCTTATGTATACTGGGAAACGGTTTTCGGAAAACTCGTTGGCATTTACATCGTTTTATTGATTTTATGGATCACGCGAACGATTTTCAATTCCCTGCGCGATTATTTAAAGCAAAAGCCCGAATACAGCGACAAGCCGATCGACAGTTACATTCAGGTCATTATGATCGTGTTGTGGATGCTGGGGATTTTCGTGATTATTTCGGAATTGTTCAACATTAAACCAAATACATTATTTGCGACTTTCGGAGCAGTTTCGGCATTGATCATTTTGATTTTTCGCGATACAATTCTCGGATTTGTAGCGAGCGTTCAGGTTTCGTTAAACGATATGGTCAGGATTGGCGACTGGATTACCTTTGACAAATTTGGTGCCGATGGCGATGTGATCGAAATCAATCTTGCAACGGTGAAAGTGCGGAATTTTGACAATACAACCACGACAATTCCAACTTACAGCCTCATTTCTGATTCGTTCCGAAACTGGCGCGGCATGCTCAATTCTGACGGAAGGCGCATCAAACGTCACATTCTGATCAAGGCAAAAAGCATCCGTTTTTTAAACGAACAAGAATTGCAAAACCTGAAGAAAATCCAGTTAATCTCCGATTATATTGACACGCGCCAGCTTGAGATCGACAAATTTAATGAGGCCAATGCGATCGATAAATCCATTCCTATTAACGGTAGAAATTTGACAAATTTTGGCTTGTTCCGAAAATACATTACGCAATACCTTCAGAATTATCCGAGCTTAAATAAAGACATGATTTTGCTTTGCCGCCAATTACAGCCTACGCCTCAGGGCATTCCGCTCGAAATTTATACGTTTACAAAAGACAAGCGTTTCGAGAATTATGAATACATCATGGCTGATATTTTCGACCACGTTTTCGCTGCGATTCCGTATTTTGACCTTGAAATTTTCGAATTGCCATCAGAAGGAAACGGCGTTGGCGCAAGTGCTAACCCATAGCTGAAACTTCGGTTTTTCCATGCTGAAAAGGCTTTCCGTTGACGTCAAGGCAAACCATTGTAATACTATCGATCGTAATGATCGTGGCCCGCGTCATAATATTTCGGACTTCACATTTTAAAGTAATCGATGTATTTCCGAATTTAATCACTTCCATTCCGATTTCAATGATATCGCCTTGTTCTGCCGAACTTCTGAAATTGATTTCAGACATGTGTTTCGTTACCACACGGTAATTTTCAAGCTGGATGATCGAATACAAAGCCACTTCTTCATCGATCCAGGCGAGCAATTTTCCGCCGAACAACGTTCCGTTTGGATTTAAATCTTCGGGTTTGACCCATTTTCTGGTCTGGAATTTCATTTGGCATTTATTTTAGACAGCGCAAAATTAATGATTTCATCGTGATCGAACGCCAGTTTTGGCAAATCATTGAGCGAAAACCATTTCGCATCGAAGGCATCATCGGCGGCAACGGCAACAGCATTTTCATCCGCGAAAGCGAAAAAAACAACCGAAACCATGTGTCCGCGCGGATCGCGATGCGGCTTCCCGAAAGCTTTCAACTGAGTCGCTGATGAAATCTGGATTCCGGTTTCTTCCGACAATTCGCGCAAAGCGGCAGTTTCAAGGTCTTCATTTTCATCGACAAATCCGCCAGGCAAGGCCCAGAAATTCTGAAACGGTTCTTTTTTTCGTTGGATGAGCAATAATTGCTGGCTGTTTTCGGTGCTTTTTATCAGAACGACATCTACGGTCACGAATATTTTGGAGATTCTCATTTGATGTTAATTAATTTTTAAGTTTGCTGCCAGTTATGTAAATCTAAGGCATTTATCAATCTATGTGTGGATTTTTAAATCTAAACTATTATATTTGCACTGTTTAAATATAAAAATTTTATCAGTTTTACTGTATAAATAACCTAACTCATATGAAAAAAAGTTTACTCTTGTTGTCTTTTACACTGTTGGCTTATGCCAATGGTATCGCGCAGGTAGCTGATAAAAAAGAAAATTCAAAAGAAGCTAACGATGCTGTTATTCAGGAAGATACGTACAACAAATGGACGATTGAACTGAATATTGGACAAAGCAAAGGAACACGCCCATATACAACCGGATATTATTCAAGCAACCCGAATTCTGTACTTGGATCTGTAAAACCAAATTATTACAATATTGGCGTACGTTATATGTTTAGCCCGAAATTTGGCGTTAAACTTGACGGAAGTTATGATAATTTTAAAAATAATACGGATACCGACAGCAAACCTTTTGAAGTGGATCAAATCCGCGTAGGACTTCAGGGTGTCGTAAATGCCGCAAGGCTTTTCGGCATTCAGGAGCAAATCGGAAGATTCGGATTGCTGGTACACGCCGGTTTCCAATATGCAAGCGTAACACCAAAACTTGATTCGGGAATTGACCCTATCGGCGGGCCTTCGAACTATGAGTTTACTGAAAATAACTTCGGTGTCATGTTTGGTATTTCTCCGGAATTCAGAATTACAAAAAGAATTTCCATCATTGCAGACTTTAGTACCGTTGCCAATTTCAGACAGCATTTTGCCTGGGACGGACACTATTCTGAACAAGACAATAACTTAGCCGGACAACTGATCATGGGCTCTGTAGGACTTACCTATTCATTCGGACAGGAAAAACTTCATGGAGACTGGGCCATCATCGAAGACAAAAGGATTGAAGAACTTGACGCTCTTGACAAAAGGATCGGTGAGTTAGAAACCATGATGAACGATGCGGATAAAGACGGTGTTCCTGATTATCTTGACGTAGAAAACAATTCTATTCCGGGTGTAGCAGTTGATACTAAAGGTAGAATGGTTGACATCAATAAAAATGGTATTCCAGACGAATTGGAGAAATACATGGCCAACAATTTTGTTGACAAATCACAAGCAGCTCAATCTAACGTAGAAATGGTGAAAAAACTCATCAATGACGGTTATGTAACGACTTACTTCGATTTCAACAAAACCAAGCCTACAAATGTTTCTACAGAAGGAATTGACTTTATGTTGACGTATTTAAGAAACAATCCTGATGCTTCTATCGAGATCATCGGCAATGCAGATGAAATTGGAAAAACACCTGCTAACGATAAATTGGCGTTGCAAAGAGCAAACAGCGTGAAAGACATCTTGGTGAAAGCAGGAATTGCTCCTACAAGATTGAACGTGATTTCTAAAGGGGAAGACACTTCGGTAGACAAAGATTCTGCTGGAGCAAGAAAACTGGTAAGACGCGTTACTTTCAGGGTGAAATAGTTAACAACCCGCTTTTAATAACTAAATGAAACCTCTGTTTTTTTAACAGAGGTTTTTTTTATCTTTAAAAGAAAAACATGGAAAGAGATTCATTTATCAGCCAGCTCCGCGGAGAAACAATCGGAACGATTACTACGCAGACTTCATCCGAAGAAATTTTCCAGAACCAAACCCTACGCCCGATCTTAAAACTGCAGAACGATTTTTTTGTTGCCGTTTTTGAAAACCAGATCGGTAAGCACAAAAATGATTTCTACAAACTCTCCGTCGAAAAGAAACTGCATTACATCGAAAATGTGATCCAGAAAGACATCAAATTCAGAAATGCATTAAAAGGAATGATCATTGGTATGTTTACACTTGAGGAATATGCCGACTACATTACCAATTCTTCCAGCCTGAACAAACGCATGATGAACATGCTCATAGAGCGCTTAAAAAGCCAGGTACAGCTGTTTGAATTGCAGGAATGAAAGAAGGTTGTTGCCTTCTTTTTTTCGTGTGGAATTAAATCTGATTAAAATAATTGTATTTCAACCGATTTTTGAGCAATGTCAACACTTTCCAACGACATTTTTATTTTATTTTTTTGCTAAAATTTTAATGAATTGATGATTTTGATGCCTGAATTATAATTTCGTTAATATATCATTGTTATAACAGATATTCTTATAAATATTCGCCAAAACTCCAATAAAATAAGGAACTCTTGATTATTTTTATTATAATTGTTTAAAATAAAATGCAATGAGAGAAGAATACTTCAAGTGGTACTCACCAAACTTAAACCGCGAAACCGAAATGCTGGTTTTTGGCCATGCAGGCTATCCGGTGGTCCTTTTTCCAACTTCTATGGGAAGCTATCACGAAAATAAAGATATGGGCCTGATCGAATTGGCGCGCTGGTTTATCGAACAGGGATTGATACAGATTTTCTGTCCGGCAAGCATCGATAAAGACAGTTTTTACAACAAGCAGATCCATCCGGTGCACCGCATCCAAAACCATGTCTGGTATGATAAAATGATCTGCCACGAAATCGTCGAACGCGTAAAAAACAATACTGGATCCGGAAAAGTAGCTGTTGCAGGCTGCAGTTTTGGAGGCTATCATGCTGCGAATTTCGCGTTTCGCCACCCAGGTTATGTGAGTCACATGTTTTCGATGAGCGGCGCATTCAATATTAAAAGCTTCATGGACGGTTTTCACAACGACGATGTATTTTACAACAGCCCCGAAGATTATTTATACGGATTAAACGACCACGAATTGTGGAACATGGACATTGTCCTGGGCACTTCAAACTGGGACATTTGTTTAGATGCAAATCTTAAATTGAGTAAAGTCCTTAGCGATCGAAATGTGCATCATTGGCTCGACGTTCGACAAAACCGCGAACACGACTGGCCGGTCTGGAAAGAAATGTTTCCGCACTATTTGTCAAGAATTAAGTTTTTTTAAGTACTAAGAATTAAGATTTCTAAGCGATATCTAAAAAATAAAAACAAAAAACATGAAAAAAATTGGGATTTTATTCGGGATGGAAGATACTTTCCCGCAGGCTTTCATTGACAGGGTCAACTCGAAAAATGAAAAAGACGTTATTGCTGAAGCCGTTTCTATTGACAAAGTCGTTCAGAACAAAGGCGGCGAATATGCTGTGATCATCGACCGCATTTCTCAGGATGTTCCATTTTACCGTGCGTTTTTGAAGAATGCCGCATTAACCGGAACCAACGTGATCAACAACCCTTTTTGGTGGAGCGCAGATGATAAGTTTTTCAACAACGCTTTGGCGGATGTTTTAGGCGTTCCGTTGCCGAATACCGTGATATTGCCTTCGGCAGAACATCCAACTGATACGACTTCAAAATCATTCAGAAACCTGAAATACCCGATGGACTGGGAAGGCATTTTTGATTATGTCAAATTCCCGGCTTATATGAAACCTTACGCTGGTGGTGGATGGAAAAATGTTTACCGATTGGAAAACAAGGAAGAATTTTGGGAAAAGCACCGCGAAACCGGACAACTCGTGATGTTGTTGCAGGAAGAAATCGTATTCACCGAATATTTCCGTGTGTATTGTCTGGGCAGAAAAGCCGTAAGGATCATGCAATACGAGCCAAGAAATCCGCATCATTTGAGATATGTGATCGATGGGCCGCCGGTTTCAAAAAAATTACTCGAAACCGTAAAAGATTATACTTTAAGATTGTGCAACGGTTTGGGTTATGATTTCAATACGGTGGAATTTGCAGTAAGAGACGGAATTCCGTATGCGATCGATTTTGGAAATCCTGCTCCTGATGCAGAACTGACTTCTGTTGGACGTGAGAATTTCGAATGGGTTGTTGAAGAAGCTGCCAAAATGGCGATAACTGCCGCTAAAAAGCAAAAGCCGGGGCAAATGAACCTGACCTGGGGAACTTTCATGAAAGATTCTGTGGCATTGGCAAACAAATAGAGTTGATGATGACTAGAATACTTTAGCCCATTTGAGATTAAGAGGAATTTGAGATTAAGAGGAGAATGTCTGGCAGGCATTCGGCTTTTTAATAGCTTCAGGTACTTTTGATAACCTACTATGTTATTAAGATAAATCTTGAAAAGAAGAAGAATGTCCTAGCCCGGATAGCAGTGGAAATCCTTTTTTGTTTTTGTCATTTCGACGAAAGGAGAAATCTAAAACAAAAAAGATTGAAACGGATAGCCGGAATAGCTTCAAAAAAAATATGAATGATGAAAAAATTACCCGTTTTTACACTCGGTGTTGAAGAAGAATACCAGATCATAGATCCGAATACGCGTGATTTGCGGTCGCATTTGTCGAAGATTGTTGATGGCGCGAAAATCATACTCAACGAGCAGGTCAAAGCCGAAATGCACCAATCTGTGGTTGAAGTTGGGACGAACATCTGCAAAAGCGTTGCCGAAGCGAAAGAAGAAATCACGTTTCTACGCCGCAAAATCGTGGAACTTGCCGACAAACAGGATTTGATTGTTGGCGGCGCAGGAACGCATCCGTTTGCGAAATGGCAGGATCAATTGATCACAGATGATCCGCGGTATCACAATATCGTCAACGAACTACAGGATGCGGCGCGCTCAAATTTGATTTTCGGGATGCATTGCCACGTTGGCATCGAAAACCGCGAAATCGGGCTGCAACTGATGAACCAGGCCTGTTATTTTCTGCCGCACATTTTTGCGCTTTCGACAAATTCTCCGTTTTGGGAAGGACGTCAAACCGGCTACAAATCGTTTAGGACGAAGGTTTTTGATAAGTTCCCTAGAACCGGATTGCCGGAATATTTCGATTCGGTTTCGTCGTATGACAATTATTTGGAGACTTTGGTAAAAACCAATTGCATCGACAATCCTAAGAAAATCTGGTGGGATTTGAGGCTGCACCCGTTTTATGACACTATTGAATTCCGCATTTGCGATATGAGCCTGACTGTTGAAGAAACAATGTGCATCGTGGCGATCATCCAGGCGATAGTGGCAAAATTGTACAAACTCACCCAGCAGAACACCAGTTTCAACATTTACCGATTGGCGTTGATCAAAGAAAATAAATTCCGCGCCGCGCGTTACGGAATTGACAACCACATGATCGATTTTGGCTTGCAGAAAGAAGTTGAAACCAAAGCGCTGATCATTGAATTACTCGAATTTATTGATGATGTCGTTGACGAACTTGGAAGCCGCGAACAAATCAGTTACGTTCATGAAATCATGAAAAACGGAACTGGCGCAGACAAACAGCTTGCCGTATTCGAAAAAACCGGCGATTTGACCAAAGTGGTCGATTTTATCACAAGTGAATTTACAAAAGGCATTTGACGACGAATGTCAAATGTCAAAAGTCGGACGAATTAATTTTTTGGTATCTTTGCAGCGATAAATTTAACCTTCAGTTTTCATTTAAGTAACACGCAATGAGTCAGTACCCCATAAAAGTTGCCATTTTAGACATGTATAACGGCGAGCCGAATCAAGGCATGCGCTGCATTATCGATATCGTCGGACGTTTCAATAACATCTTGTCTTTTAAGATTTTTGACGTTCGCGGAAAATCGGAATTCCCTGAGATCAAGGATTACGATATTTACATTTCTACAGGCGGCCCAGGAAATCCGCTGATTGGCGATGGAAAATGGGATTTGAAGTATTACGATTTCATTGACGCTTTGGTCAAATGGAACGAAGAAAAAGACATCAAAAAGCACGTGATGTTCATTTGCCATTCATTTCAGATGGCATGCAAGCATTTTGGATTGGCTGAAATCACAAAACGCAACGACACTTCTTTTGGTGTGATGACGGTTCACAAAACGGTTGCCGGGCAAAATGAACCGCTTTTAGATGGTTTGGCTGATCCTTTCTACGCAGTCGATTCACGTGATTATCAGGTAGTACAACCGAATTTAAAGGTGTTTTCTGATAACGGCGCTACGATTATTTCGTTGGAAAAAATCCGCGACCATGTGCAATACGAACGTGCCATCATGGCCGTTAGGTTTAACGATTATTTCGTGGGAGCGCAGTTTCATCCTGAAGCCGATCCGGTGAGTTTTGTAGCGAACTTGCGCAATAAAGCAGCACGTGAAAAAATCAAGGCGATGAAGGGGAAACGAAAATTCCGCAACATGCTGGAAGATTTACTTGATGATGAAAAAATCTACAGGACAAATGAAACGATGATCCCAAATTTTCTTCGGATTGCGATCAACGACCTGATTCAAACTAAAAAAATACTTTCTAATTGATTTTAGATTTGCGATTTCAGATTTACGATTTATGGCCATATACCGAATTTATCGACAACACTGAAATCTGAAATCTAATATCTGAAATCCTAAATCAAAATGATCCCGAAGTACCGCCAGTTATTCAACGACAGTTTTAGTGTAGAAAAATACAAGGAATTTCAGGATGACATTGCTTCCGATTTTGATTATCTGCCGACATTCAGAATGGCAGAAACGCCCTTTTTTATTTCAAATGAACTCAAAGCGCAGTTAATTGAAGGCTGCAATGATGTGATCAAGTTGATCAAACAGGACAATTTTAAAGCACTTACCGAAAAGTCATTGGAACTCAACCATAAAGTTCCAAATGAAGATGAGCACACAACTTTTCTTGCAATTGATTTTGGTGTTTGTGAAGAAGACGGGAAAATTATCCCGAAACTCATTGAAGTACAGGGATTTCCATCGCTGTTCAATTACCAATATGTTTTATACGACAAATTCAAAAAGCATTTTCCGTTTTTATCAGCACTGACGCCGTTTATTGGCGACACAACTTCTGAAGAATACCTGAAAATTGTAGAAGAAGCCATCTGCTACAACCATCCGAAAGAAAATGTAATCCTGCTTGAAATCGAGCCTGAAAAACAAAATACCAAAATTGATTTTTATTACTGCCGCCGCGATATCGGAATCCCGATTGTTTGCGTGACCGATCTGATCAAAAAAGGGAAACAGCTGTTTTATAAAAATGAAAAAAGTGAGGAAGTCTTGGTCAAAAGAATTTACAACCGCGTCATTTTTGATGAGCTTAATTTGCGCAAAGACCTCAAACTCGATTTTAGTTTTTCTGATGATCTGGATGTCGAATGGGCAGGGCATCCGAACTGGTTTTTTAGGATCAGCAAATTTATTTTGCCAATGCTTCAAGGCAAATATTTCATCGAAACAACTTTGCTAAGTGATTTAAAAGAAATCCCTGAAGATCTTGAAAATTACGTACTTAAGCCTTTGTTTTCGTTTTCGGGAACTGGTGTTGTTTTCCATGTCAAAAAAGAAGATATCGAAGCGGTAAAAGAAAAAGACCTTTATATTTTACAGAAAAAAGTCAATTACATTCCGATCGTGCAATCGCCTGACGGAAAGGTAAAAGCGGAAGTTCGCGTGCTCTTTGTCTGGAAAAAAAATGACCTTTCTCCTACGCTGCTGTGCAATTTAGTTCGGTTAAGCCGAGGCGAAATGATCGGTGTGAAATTCAATAAAGACAAAGACTGGGTGGGCGGAACTTTAGGCTTGTTTGAAAGGTAATTTACGAGCGCAACTTCGCAATAACTACCAGATCAGTTGCTGTTGCGTTTTCACTTGTCGAGAAAAAGCGTTTCGCCTTGATGATTTCAAAATGGTTGATTTCTAAAATCGATACAAGGAAATCCAATGTATAAAAGTGCTGGAATACTGCATCACCAGTACTTCCTTTTTTAAATCCCGATTTTTCATAATCATCCTCCATGGTACTCAGGTACAGCAAGCCATTTTGATTTAATATTTGTGTTGCATCGGCAATTAGTTTTGTCGTTTCTATCTTTGAAAGATACGGCAGGCAAAACCCACACATAATGGCGTCAAATTGTTGTTCTAATAAAACAATATCGCGGCAATCCAGTACTTCAAACACGCCTTTAGGATTGTTATTTTTGGCAAGTGCCAGCATGTTCGGAGCCAAATCGGTACCTAAAATTTTTAACTGCGGATTTCGATCCAGTAAATATTTGGTAATGTTCCCAGGCCCACAAGCCAATTCTAAAATCGAAGCGTCTTTACCTGCCAAATCACAAAAAAAATCCAATGTCTCAGCATACAAAGAAACATCCATGAATCTTGATTGGTACAATGTCGCCAATTTATCGAATACTGCAACCGCATTTTTATTTTTATCCATTTCAGTTAAAATGAACCTCTAAAGTTAGAAAAAATTATTGCATTATAATAAATGGCAAGTTACACAACATATCGATTTTTCACGTGCTGCTTTTTACTGCAATTCCCTTTTTTTAATAATCGTCATTTTTATTTTGGGAAAAGCTGAAATAAGCGCATGCCAAAAGCATAGCGTAAAAATTTTCTTTATTGACAATAGAAAAAAAAGTGGCCACCTGAAAAAACAAATGGCCATCTTTATAAAAAATTAAATATTTTTTAATGTAGGTTTTTCACTTCTGCCTGAGCCGCAACAGTTGCAAAATCACGAACCAGCCTTTCAGCATAATTATCCAACAATTCCAGTACTTTTTCATGCTTATCCGAATTTACGATCAATCCGGCATGGTATTCCAATGGCACGCGAAAACAAACTTCATCATCAGAAAACGAAGACAAATCCGGGTTTTCAAATTTGGACAGAGTCAGCACAATTCCGGCGTATTCTTTTTTTGCTTTTGGCAGTGTATATTTTAAGCCTTTAACCAATGCATTTTCGATTTTTGCCCATTCTGTCCACAGATTAATACCACTTGCTGCGGCCACCATTTCGGCCAGATGCGCGCCGCCAACCCGTGAAGATGTTTCAAGGAAATAGATTTTTCCATCGTCTTTACACTTGATGTATTCCGAATGCGCTGCACCGTGTTTCAATCCGAAACCCTTAATTACCTGTTCATTGACTTTTTTAATTTCCTTATCATCTGAAGAATTGTAAGGAACATTCACACTTCTGAAAATACCACCGCCTTGGGAGATTTCCATCGGCGTTGCCAGATACCTTGACGTAATGCTGAAAATAATTTTTCCGTCTGAAATCAAGCTATCGCAGTGATACACATCGCCAGGACGGAATTGTTCGACCAAATATTTAAAACGGTTGTTGCCCATTTCATTAATATGCATCCACAAACTTTCTTTATCATATACTTTGATAATTCCTGTAGCCGAAGCTTCAGAACGCGGTTTTAAAACCCATGGTGCTGCCACCGTATCGGCAAAATGATTGATATCGTGGTCATTGAACAAGGAACAAAATTGCGGGTTTGAAATGCCGCAGCTTTTTGCTCGCATGCGCATCGCAAGTTTGTCTCGGAAATAACGCCCTGTGGTTTGGCCCATTCCGTCAATGCGGAGGTTTTCGCGCAGGTAGGTCGCTTTTTCAACATCAAAATCGTCCAGCGCGACGACCGCATCAATTGGTGTGGATTTCATCAGATTGCTTACGCCGAGCAACAAATGCTCTAGGTTCCAGTCGATGTCCTGCCCTTCCATATAAAACACTTCATCAATATGATCAAACGGCCACGGTTTGTGGCGCAGTTTTTCAGAAGTGACCAAAAAGACTTTATTTCCTTCATTTTTCAGGCTGATCAGAAAATCTGAACCCTTAAAATAATTGGAGATACACACGAAATTTTTGCTATTTTTTTCCATAACTTATAGATTTTCAATAAATTTAGCTAATAAATGTACGCCGTAAGCGGTCGCATGCTTGCTTTTGGCAAATTCATCATCACCAAAGGCAACACCGGCAATATCGAGATGCGCCCAGGATTGATGGCCGTTTGTAAAGAATTCCAGGAATTTTGCAGCACTGATTGCTCCGGCGACCGGTTTTCCGCTGTAATTTTTGACATCGGCAATGTCGCTGTCAATATCCGATTTATAATTGTCCCAAAGCGGAAGCGGCCACAATCTTTCGCCAATCTCATCCCCTGAACGTTGCAGTTTTTGGGAAATTTCGGTGTTATTCGTAAACAAAGCGCCGCATTCATAACCAAAAGTCCCCACGCTGCTTCCCGTTAAAGTCGCAATGTCTACAATGGTTTCGGGTTTGTAATTTTTAATCAGGTACGATAAACCGTCGGCAAGGATCAATCGTCCTTCGGCATCGGTATCGATGATTTCGATTGAATTTCCGCTATAGCTTTTGATCACATCGCTTGGCAGAAACGACTTCGCATCGACCGAATTTTCGCAGGCAGGAACAATCGCCGTGACTTTTACCGGAAGCTTTAAATCTGCAATCAGCTGCATCGCACCAAGCACTGCACCGCCTCCGGCCATATCACATTTCATGTGCAGCATTCCGGCTGTTTTGATATTGAGTCCGCCGGTATCGAATGTGATTCCTTTTCCTACAAATCCAACATGTTTTGTTTTATCACTGAAATTTTCAGGCGTATATTCCATAATAATGAACTGCGGTTCGCGCGCACTTCCCTGCCCGACGGCTAAAAATGCGCCAAGTCCGGCCTCAGTGGCTTCATTCCTGCCTAAAACGGTTGTTTTAAAACCGTATTTCTCGCCTTTATTTGAAGCCCATTCAGCAAGATATTTTGGAGTAGCGAAATTTGGCGGTGAATCGACCAGGTGAAAAACTTCGAGTTGCGCCTCAGCAATTTTGATCGCCTTCGCAGCAGTTTCAGTATGGTCTTTTTTTGTGATCAATGCGAGTGAAAAATCTACATACGTCAAAGCGTGTTTTTCTGTTTTTTTATAATGCCCTAGGCTATAAATTCCAAGCAACAACCCTGAAATTGTGGCTTCAACCTGTAGGGTTGTAAAATTCTCCGGGATCATCAAAGCGGTATTTTCCGAAAATGTTTCTTTCTGTTTTGCAGAAATCCTTCTAAAAATGGTTTTAAAAGCTGCATAATCAGCATCTTTCCCAAGCCCGATAAAGACATGTGTACAATCGTATTTTTCAACGATATAATAGGTGTCTTTTTTACCGTAGAACACTTTTGACGGCACTTCAACACCGTGGAATTCTGTTGGCAGTAAATTTTTAGAATGCGTTTCAAAAACCGGGATCAATATTGTTCCGGTAAAACCTTCGAGGTTTGCAATATGGTGAATTTTCATAATTAATGGTCTTTGGTATTAAAAAACAGCCATTCGATGGCTTTTGGGAATTCGTCGCTCCAGTAAGTTTCGCTGTGCTTTCCTTCCATATTGATGCTGAGCTTTATTTTCATTTTATCAGCGATAAATTCGCTTTTGATCATATTTTTCTTGAATCTTTTGACATGTTCAATCATCGTTTCGCTTTCATCACCGCCGGCATACAGGTAAATTTTTGTATCTGCAGGTTCGTCAAATTCGACTCCGGTGAAATTCATTTTCGGAACAACCCATAACGATGGAGAAAAGATCATCAGTTTGCCATAGACTTCGGGATACATCAGTCCGCTGTAAATGGAAACCAATCCGCCCATAGAGCTTCCGCCAATTCCGGTAAATTCACGTTCTTTTTTGGTTCGGAATTTTTTATCTACAAACGGCTTTAAAGTATCGGTAATAAAACGGATGTATTTTTTACCCTGCCCGACTCCGAGAACGGTTTTTCCTACGTTGTATTCTTTGATCCGGTCTTTTTCGGCATGCTCCACAGCAATGACGATAATTTTACCAATATTATATTCTGACATCACAGCCAGTTTCTTATCGATTTCCCAATTGCCGTACTTCGCCTGTTCGTTAAATAGATTCTGTGCATCTTGCAGATAAAGGACAGGATAACTTTCATCAGAAGAATCGTAATCGTATGGAAGCAAAGCCCAGATTTTTCGCTTTTTATTAAGTTGCGGCATTTCAAATTCGTCTGAGATCAGATGAATCTGCGGCAGGAAATTGGGCTTGAAAGGCAGCCAGTTTTTTCGCCATAAATCGACATGCTCCTTGCGAACGCCAGAATGTTGCCTACATGAACGGTTCTCTGTACGATTTCCATATTTATCAATCTCCACCTCGCTCCAGTCGCCTTTGGTAAACTTGTAAAGCAATTCGTCGGGATAGTTAAAATCATGCGGGAACTTGAAATGATACAGGCCTTCACCAATTTTTTCCATCTCAAAATTCTTGTCCTGCGTGTGCCATTCATTAAAATTCCCGGAAATGTATACCGGCCTTAAATCGTCGTCGTCGGTAGTCAGCATTATATTGAGCTGCGGTTCGGTCAAATCTTCTTCAATATCCTGCAAAATACTATTGTTGTTGGGGTTCATATAAATTTTAATGCTCATTTATTTTATAGAAAAGTAAATATAGGTTTTTGGATTTTGAAAAAAAAGAAACCGGCGTTGCTATGCAAAAGAATTAGGGAAATTAAGGCGTGCAGTGTATTTTTTTGACAAAAAAGCAAATAATCAGGAAGGTTTACCAAGAATTAGGTAGGATTATTTTGGAAACTGAATGCTGACGGTTGTGCCTTTGCCGATTTCACTTTCAATCTGAATGTCGCATTGCAACAGGTCGCACAATCGCTTGACGATCGATAATCCGAGTCCGGTTCCTTTTATGGCAGGATGCGCCGTTGCCTGCGAGCGAAAGAATTGCCCATAAATATTTGCAAGGTCAGCCTTTTGGATCCCAATGCCATTGTCTGAAATTTTGCAATTGATAAAATTTGATGCCTCCGACAAATGAATCCTGATCAACCCATTTGATTTTGAGTATTTTATGGCATTTGAGATCAGGTTTTCGATAATCGTAGCAATTAAATAAGCATCTGAATAAATACTGAAATGATTGTCAAATTTAAAATCTATCGAAATGTTCGCGCTTTCAATTCCCGATGAAAAACGTTCAAGCGATTGCAGAATTATTGCGTCGAGTTCGACAGGCTGGTTGTTAAGTCCGATTTTCTGGTTTTCAAAACGCGCCAGTAAAAGCAACTGGTCGACCATATTATTGAGCCGGTCAATTTCACTGATGCAATATTTTATCTTTTCTTCATACTGCTCTTTTTCACGGGGTTTGCGGATCAAAACTTCGAGCGTTCCTTTTACAACGGCCAGTGGTGTACGCAGTTCATGTGAAGCATCTGAAGTAAATTGCTTTTCCCGGTCAATGGCATTTTCGATCCGGTCGAGCAGGCTGTTGATAGTGTGTGACAATACATACAATTCATCCTTATTCGAAGGCAGGTCAATCCGTGATTTAAGATTGTCTTTTGTAATCGCGCTGGCGGTTTCGGTAATATTTGTAATTGGACGTATGTTTCGACCGGCGATGAATCTGGCTGTAAAAAATAGCAACAATAAAATTATGGGATATGAAACCAACAACACATCACGCAGGTTTTGAAGCACAAGATTCGCGTCTTCAAGCGACATTGCAATGATGATGTAACCTGCAATTTTCTTTTTATGAAGCACCGGAAATTGTATCTGCCGAATGGATCGCCCATTAAGTTTGGTATCGAAATTTTTAAAATCTTCCTGATTTGCATCGAAAATCAAATTCCGGTTTTTAAGATTTGGCGATTTGTTGACCAGTTCTTTATTTCCATCTAAAATCTGGACAAAAACGGGATTTACGTCGAGGCTTCTGTGCTCTTCTTCGCGCCATTCTTCGGGATCGATCAAAGTAACATTGTCATTTTCGATCTTGATTTCGCTCAAATGCCCATTGACTTCAATCTTGATATCATTGTCAACATGCGAATAAACACTGTACGATACGATATTGTAAATGATCACAAAAACAAAAAGCACCATCAATGCGGTGCTGATCAGGTAATTGAATGCGATGCGGTTTTTAAACGAAAAAGGAAACATTTTCATCACGAAATTTCTTTAGCGATGTATCCGACACCGCGAATAGTCTTGATGTAGTCTTCGTCTTTTTTAAGATTTAGTTTCTTGCGCAACGAATTGATAAACACATCGATAACACCGGTATCATATTCAAAATGGATGTTCCAGACGTCTTCGATGATTTGATTCCTTGTACAAACTTTATCTTTATTGACGATCAGATATTCTAATAAAGAAAATTCTTTCTGTGTCAGAAAAACCTCAATTCCATTGTTAAAAACCTGGTAGGTTTTTTTGTTGATTTCAATCGGGCCGAGCTTTAAATTGGGTACATCGGCTTCAGCCGAACGCAACTGCACTTTGATCCTTTCGAGCAATTCCTCAAAATTAAACGGCTTTTTGATGTAATCATTCGCTCCGGCTTTAAGTCCGGCAATGGTTTCCTGGATCGTATCTTTTGCTGTCAGGAAAATAATCGGCGTTGTGGTATTTTTTTTGCGGAATTCAACGCATACATCAAGTCCGTTCATTTCTGGAAGCATCCAGTCTAAAATAATCAGGTCGAAGCTGTTTTGCTGAGCTGATTGAAGTCCGGATTTTCCGTCATCCGCGACAGCGACTTCATAATTCTCTTCTTCGAGCCCTTGTTTTAAGAACTGTGAAATTCCGGCTTCGTCTTCTACAATTAGGATTTTCACGTTTTAGGTTTTACTGAAGGATTGCAATTTGGCTACATATTCCGACGGCGATTCGTTTTTGTAAACGCCAATCTGCCCTAGAACTTTCGTGTTTTTATTGATGACCACAACCAAAGGAAAAAAGCCGTCTTTATTGTATTTTTCGACGATGAGTAAATTTTCTTCCATATTATCAGATTTGCCCGAATTGAAATCCTGTTTTACGAGTATGTAATTTTCTGAAGCAAAATCCCTGAATGCCGGTGATTTAAAAACCTTTTCTTCAAGTTGGTCGCAGGTTTCACAGGTTTCCGAAACCGAAAAAAACAACAGCACTTCCTTTCCCGAAACCGACGCTTCCTTAAATGCATCTTTCAGATTGGTTTTCCACGTTTGGGAATAACCCGGCATCGTTGCTACAAACAGCAGCACTAAAGTCATATTTTTCATAGCCATTCAATTTGAGAATAAATGTATCAAAATATTTGAGATGCAATCGAAATTTATAGCAATTTTTTAGATGATTATTTCAACATTTTTTTGTTGAATAAATAATCGGCGGTTTGATACCAGGAAATGGTTTCGTTGAGGAAATCGGGATCCATCGGTAACGTTTTCAGGCTGTTATCCGATTTATTCCAATTGTAGAAATTTTGCTTTTTCTCGTCGGATAAAATCATCGTCCTGCTTCCTTTCATCAAAACCAGCTTGCGATAAGTTCCGCTGAAGGCGCGCGGTTCAAAATTCGGGTCGAAGATATTTTTTCCGAAAAAATCCGATTCATAATTCCAATGGAACATCGAAAACAATGTTGGAAAAATATCGATCTGCGAACATTGTTTCGATACTTTCTGATTTAAATATTTCGGAAAATTTACGATAAATGTCGGGATGTGGTAATTCGCCACGTCAATTTCGTCCTTTCCGGCACTGCTTGCACAATGGTCGGCGACAATCACAAAAACGGTATTTTTAAACCACGGTTTTGTCTCTGCTTTTTTGAACATTTCACGAAGCGCAAAATCGGTATACATCACCGCGCCTTCCCTGCTCATTCCTGACGGAATCAGGACTTTTCCGGATGGATATGTATACGGTTTGTGGTTTGAAGTTGTCATTACAAAATTGAAAAACGGTTGTTTTTTTTGGTAATGATCGTCTGCAACTTTAAGCATTTTATTAAAAATATCCCCATCGCAAATTCCCCACGCATTTTCGAAAGTAACTTCGTTGTCTTCGATGTTGTAGCGCGTGGTTTTGATGTCGTCACTCAGCACGCTTCCGCGGCCGCGATCGTAAATATTGAATCCGTTACCGCCAAAATAACTGTTCATATTGTCGAAATAGCCGTCGCCACCGTAAAAAAAATTGCAGTCGTAATTGCGGCTTTTAAAAACATTTGAAATCGTATATAAATTGTGGTTTTGAGGACGTTTTACGATGCTTTGTCCGGGCGTTGGCGGGATGCTTAACGTAATCGCTTCCATGCCCCGAACGGTTCGCGTTCCGGTTGCATACAAATTGTTGAAGAAAATGCTCTTCTGTGCCAGGCTGTCGAGAAACGGCGTGATGTGCTTTTCGTTGCAAAATTCCCGCATGAAGTTTGCACTGAGGCTTTCGACCAAGATGAAAACGACATTTTTCTTTTGGTTCGACGGCAAACTGTCGGTGATCATTCTGTGGATGGAATGCCCACCTTTCGTGAATTTCGTATTTTTATCTGAAAGCTTATTCCTGACTGCCTGCAACGCTTTTTCATTATTTACCGACGAATAAAACTCGGTGTATTTCATCTGATTGTTCCTGAAAGCAGCGAAAAAAGAATAAATCCCCGATTTGGAAATTTCAGAATTGTAGCGGTTTGACGACCATTCGGCATTGGCATTCGAAATAAATGAAATGTAAAATAGTGCGATTATTGCGACAGTTGCAAATGCTTTGAAGCGCAGTCTCATTGGCAGCAGCCCGGAAAATGTGCGTTTAAAAACATTCAGCTTGTAGAAAATAAAAAGGACCAAAATCACAAATAATACCACGCCGCCAATCAGCAAAGGCAGTGGATAAGATTGCCGGATGTTCGCAATGACTTCGTTCGTATAAATCAGGTAATCGACTGCAATGAAATTGAAACGGCTGCGGAATTCCTCCCAAAACGTGATTTCTGCAAAGAACGAAAAGATAAAAATGAACAAACCCAATGCTGTGAAAAACGAAACCACGATTTTATCCACAATTGAACCGATCCATTTGTCGGGAACTACTGAAAAATAAAGTACAGCTGGAAAAAGAAGCAAGGTTAAAGTTCCAATATCAAAGAAAAAACCAGTAAAAATCGTTCGCAGCACATCGGCAACATGCAACGAGACTTCATTGTGTTGCCAAGCAAAAAAAACGATACGCAACAAAAAAGAAACGATTAAAAACCATAAGGAGAATGATTGCAACAATGCAAACCGTCCAGGAATTCTTAAGCTTTTAAACATTTTTGATTATTTTTTACAAAGATCAAAAAATAGTCAAAATTGCCGCTTAAGGCAAACTTAAAAGCCGCTTAAGATTTGCTTAAAGATTAAAGCATTCCGTTGTATTTCCTGATAAACCACTCGCTTGCCAGTGCCGCCGCAATGATCACCAGCAGCCAATACCAATCGACAAGCGGGATTTTTTTTACCACATTTTTTTGGACTGCTTTGTAATTTTCATCATTCAAAAGCTTTTTGATCAAAGCATCGGTCTGATCCGGCATAAAAACTTGCCCTTTCGTTTGTGCTGCGAGTTGTTTTAGTTTGGCCAGATCGGGGTTTACAAATTGCTTTTCGATGTCAAAATCGAGGATTTCAAAGTAACCGTTGTAGGCTGTTTTTGAGTTGAGCTCGGTCACTTTAAAATTGTACTGCCCTGCCGGAAGTCCGTCGAGGCTGACTTTATATGAATTCGTTCCTTTCAATAAATCATAATTTTTGACTTGCTTCGTATTTTTATTGGTGACCGAAATTGACAAACGCGCCTTTTCATCAAACTCATAATTCTTGTTGAAATATTGTGCGTTGATTTCGATTGCTTCACCGGAATTGTAGAAGCTTTCGTGATTGACAACTAGTGATTTTTTAGAATTGTTCGATGCCAGATACTGAATGGTTTTATCGATGAACACATCAAATTTTTCAAAGGATTTAGTATCGGCATGGCTTTGAAGACGCCACTTCCAGATATTTTCACCAAACAAATAAGCGCTTCGTTTTCCTGTATTTTCGGCGAAAGCCAGCAAAGGCATGTTCGTTGCGATGTCTCGGATTTTAGACGCCAAAAGCGTGTTGACATTTCCTTTTGAGGCAACGTTTCCAAACGGATGCTGTAGCGGAGGAAAGTTTTCAAAACCAATATCATCGATTGCAAATAAGTTGAATTGCGGATTAAATGCTGCGATAAAATCTTCAGGCTGCGAACTCATTTTATAAATGAAATTATCCTGAAACTGATTCAATAAATTAAAATCGGTGTTGTTTCCTGTAATGATAAGCGTGTTGATTCCGGCTGCTTTATTGGTTTCAAAGAGCGATTTAAAATCGGAATTCGGTTGGTATAAAACCAGAACATTATAATCCTGTAACGCTTTGATTTCTTTAGGCTTAACAATCGCTACCTTTCGTTGCGGATTCATTTCGATCGAACGTTTCAAGGCGCCGATATCGGGATGATTGATCGAGGAAACGATGGCAATTTCTGTCTTTTGATCGATCACCTGAACTGCAAAATTCTTGATGTTGTTGTAGCTGTTTTTTTCGGTCGCAGCCGATTTTAATGCCGCTTTGAAAATCTGCAATCCAGTTTTATCTGCAGGCAAAAGCACGCTGATCACCGCTGATTTTTTTGACAGACTGAACGCAACATTTTGTTTGTTGTAAACGGTATTGCCTTGTGAAATGCTGAATTCGGCAGTAATATTTTTATTTCCGGAATATTGAAGGAAAATCTCAACAGGAAATTTATTTTTATGGAAAGCGTATTTGTTAACGTTGAGCTGGCTGATCTTCAAATCGAGAAAAGTCGTCGTATCGCCTACAACTAAAGGAAATACTTTATTGTTCGGATCAAAACCATAAACGTAATCATTCCCTGAAGTTTGGTTTCCATCAGAAATTAAAACCGTAGGAAAAGATTTGTTTTTGTTGATGCTTTTGAGGTTTTTCGCCACCAGATCAATGTTGGTTTGCGTGCCTTTAAAATTGAAATTTTCTGAAAGCTCAAATTCGCTGTCAAATTGGTATGACTGGATTTCGAATTTTTCCTGCAAACGCTTGTCGGAAGTAATTTTTTTGTAAATATCAAGCGCAGTTTCATTCGCTTTCAAATCAACGATCGATGAAGAATTGTCAACCACAACCGGCAACGGCGTTTTCTGGATTTCGAGCGTGCTGTTTGAAACGACAGGATTTATCAGCAACAGCAACACGCCAAATACGGCTAAAAAACGCAAAGAAGCCAAAAGCAAATTCACATTCGACTTGCTTTTGGCCTTATAAAAATATTGGTAGAATGACAAACCCGCTGCTAAAAGTACTGAAAGTAAGAGCAATAGAATGGTAGACGTTGTCATAATTAGTAGCGTACAATAAAAAAAATAAATATACTAATTATTAAACCGGATTTGCAATTTTAATGGTTCAGATATTATTTTTTTATAAACTTGATTTTTTGCGATGCTTTGCCTGAAACGGTGATTTCTGCAAGGTACATTTTACTACTGAGTTGGAAAACATTAATAGGTTTGTATCTTATGCCTTTTTCCTTTCGCCTTTCATTTATCTTCTCAAAATAAAAAAAAGTCGCCTTTTCAGACAGCTTCCAATGATATATTTTTATTCTATTAGGTCAGCATTCCTCCGTCAACATTCATGACTTGCCCAGTAATGTAAGCACTCATCTCTGATGCGAAGAACAAACAGGCATTGGCTACGTCTTCAGTGCTTCCTCCGCGTTTTAAAGGAATGGAATCCCTCCAGCCCTGAACAACATCGTCGTTTAATTTTGCAGTCATTTCGGTTTCGATAAATCCCGGTGCGATTGCGTTGCAACGGATGTTTCTTGAACCCAGTTCCAAAGCCACCGATTTTGTAAATCCGATCACTCCGGCTTTTGAGGCAGCATAATTCGTCTGGCCCGCATTTCCTTTCACTCCCACTACAGAACTCATATTGATGATCGATCCCGCGCGGTTTTTCAGCATCGTTTTCTGAACGGCCTTAGTCATATTGAAAACCGATTTCAGGTTGACTTCGATGACTTTGTCAAAATCTTCTTCAGACATTCTCATTAGAAGGTTGTCTTTGGTGATTCCGGCATTGTTGATCAGGATGTCGATGGTTCCAAATTCGGCAAGCACCTTGTCAATCAATTGCTGTGCTTCATTGAAATCGGCAGCATTTGACTGGTATCCTTTTGCCTTGATTCCCATGTCGTTGAGGCTGTTTTCTAATGCCAATGCAGATTCAGCAGACGAACTGTATGTAAAAGCCACATTCGCACCGTGTTTTGCGAAAACTTCGGCGATCCCTTTTCCAATTCCGCGGCTTGCGCCAGTAATAATGGCCACTTTTCCTTCTAAGATTTTCATATTGTCGTGGTAGTTTTTGTTATTGTTTGTGGTACAAATATAGATTATTTAGGCGTTTTAGAAAATTTGAAGCATAAAAAAAGCTTTACATTGGCGTAAAGCTTTTTTATCTGGATGTTGTTATTTAGAATGCCACATTCCATTTAGGAAGTGTTCCCTTTTCATCGAGGAATTTCTGAAGGATCAAACCTTCCACATAAGTCGGAATGAATTTGTTTTTCGCATTGTAAGTTTCATACCAATACACTTCGAGCCTGTCTATTTTTTCAAGTTTCATCTGTGCCGGCCATGAGTATTTTCTACCTGTTTTTGCAAATTGGTGTCCGTTTACGATTTTGTCGTACAATCCGCCGTTCTTGCTTTTTAAGGTTCCGTCATTTTGGATGGTTCCGGTAGAGCCTACCATAATCAATTCTTTTTCTTCAGTATCGGCATTGTAAACTAAAAATACACCGCTTCCATTTTCGGTAGCATTGCAGGCTTCTTCAAGATTGTTATCTGTTGTAAAACTAAAATTTCCTGAGGTTTTGAATTTCGTTAATTCTTTGTACATGTTTATCTGATTTGAATGCTTTCTAAAAAAATGCCCCGCGAAAATAATCGCAGGGCTTATTTAAAAGCAATTGTGATTGTAATTATTTTTTGGCAAATTTAGCGTTTGTTGTGCCTTTATCCGAATTTATTTTAAGAAAATAATTGCCGGTTTTTAAAGATGAAACATCGATGCCCGAATTGATTTCGGGATTTGAAATGCTTTGGATTAAACGTCCTGAAATATCGTAAATGCTTATTGATGAAATTTTGATGTTTTTTCTGGTATTGATGTTTAACATCTCTTCTGCCGGATTTGGATATAATGTAAAATAAGACGAGAATTCAAAATCATTTACCGAAAGTGCCGCAATGGTTGTCGTGGCGTTATTTGTCACGATCGGGGAATTGTAGTCAAAGTAAATGTTTGCTTGGTTGCTAAATGAATTTCCGACGACCAAAATGGATTTCGTTTTAATTTTAAAAACTACATAACCGTCATTATTCGCATCGTCAAACGGCAGATTGATATTTTCAAAAATGAATTCAATTTTATTACTTCCTGAAAATTTTGTTTCGACCGGATGACTGGAAGACAATACGTCTATTGAATTGACATCAAACTTAGACAGGTCGATCATGTCTTTGACGACTACATTTTCGGCAGCAAACGTACCCGTATTTTCAAATCGGATCATATAATGCACATATTTTCCAATTAGTTCCGGGCCTACTGTCTCACCTTCCAGACAGGTTTTGTCGTTTGGATCCCAGGATGAGACAACCCTTTGCCTCAACAAGGCTGTATTGTCAACAGGTGTAAGATCGGTTGCGCCGATAATTGTTGCTGTATAAGACAGATTATCCTGCATGGTTACAGGTGGCGTATCCATTTGAGAATTGATGTTGAAAATTACAGTAATTTCTTTAGCTTCTAACGGTTTTAAGTTGGTAAAAGCCCAACTCAACACATTAGTGGACTGCGTGGTCAATACAGGACTGGTTGAAACCCGATTCATAATGGCATCGTTAAAATTTAAATTTACCGTACCAGATTGAGTGGTTGTTCCATTGTTTTTATAAATAATTTTATATACGGCATCAAAACCTGGCTTGGCAACTGTCATTGGGAAAATACTTATTTCAAGATCGTTATGAATGCCATTGGGCACCATGTAAAAATTTGCAATGGCCGGGCTCGTTTGGCCTGGGAAAGTGACTGTTGCCGATGCCGGCGAAAATGTAAAGTATGACGGATTTGGTAATATTGGCGATATGACGTGTGTTCCTTCTCGTAACGGTATGGACGCATTTCCAGTTCTTGTTTGCGTGAGGCTTCCAAAAAGACCATTGGTATTAACTCTATATTTTAAATTCTGGAATGGAATGTCATTTGAATCACAGCCGTTATTGCCAGCATCAAATTTTGCACTTGCATTGATGTTGTAAAAAAGCCACGGCAAATTAAACGAGCAATAGGAATTGATTTCAACAGTATTTAATGGAGTATCGTATAATGCGTTTCTTAAAGCACCTTGTCTTCCGAGTTCTATACAGATGTATTTCAAAGTAGGACTGTAAATAGATGGATTATAGAATTGAGACAGATTTGGTCCAACGTAGCTCATATAAAGCGCCAACATCGGATTTACAGCACAGTAAAGGATTTCAAGATCCGCTAAATTACTCACATCGAGCGTAGTGAGAAGGTTTCCGTTGCAATCTATCCTGTTGATTACAGTTAATCCGCTCAGTTTTAAATCAGTGAGTTGGTTTTGGGAACATTCTAAAATAAACAATTCTGGCAAAATCCCTAAATTTAAAGTACGCAGTTCATTAGTATAACAATACAGTTGATAAAGCCGTTGCAAACTGCTTACGTCTAATGCTATCAGATTATTGACTGAACAATCAATGCCTAAGATGTTGGGGCAATTATTAAATTCTAAAGATGTCAGACGATTTTGTCGGCATACTAATGCTGTCAAATGTGAAAGTCCGCTTACATCAAGCGTTGTTAGATTGTTAGTAGAACAATCTAACACTTCTAAATTGGATAACGCACTTACATTTAACGTAGTCAAAGCATTTGAGGAACAGTCCAGTTTTTTAAGCGAAGTAAAATAGGACAACCATTGCAAATCAGACAATTGCCTTTGGTTTATATTAAGTTTGTACACGCTCTGCGCTTCGCTGATTTCAATCTCATTGTTATTGTTGGCATCGATTTGGATTGCATTGTTGTTTACGTCAATTGCAATCGCAGTCGTAGTAGCCGACTGTAGCAATACCCATTTAAAATTACTGTCAGCGGGAAAATTAATAATTTGGGCATTCCCCGCTACAATTGAAAGTGTTAGAAATAGGAAAATGTAAAGTTTAGTCATAAAAAGTTTTTGTAGATATGAACAATAGTGAATTTTTTTAAATTTTTGTTGACATAAAAATCATTCGCGATTGGCATTCAAATATATAAATAATCATTCTTTAAAAGACTATAAAATAATTCGCTTACGCCTATATATAATTTGTGATCAATATAAATCAAAAAAGCCCCACAAAATGTGAGGCTTAAAATATCTGCATTGCAACGGAAAATTATCCCATTACTTCTTTCACTTTTTTACCAATTTCAGCTGGAGAATCTACCACGTGGATGCCGCATTCTCTCATGATTCTTTTCTTCGCCTCAGCAGTATCATCGGCACCGCCAACAATGGCTCCTGCATGTCCCATGGTTCTTCCTTTTGGAGCCGTTTCACCGGCGATGAATCCGATGACCGGTTTTCTGTTCCCATCAGCTTTGATCCATTTCGCAGCATCTGCTTCAAGCTGTCCACCGATTTCACCGATCATAACGATGCATTTGGTTTCCGGGTCGTTCATCAACAATTCAACCGCTTGTTTTGTTGTGGTTCCAATGATTGGATCTCCACCAATTCCGATCGCAGTTGTGATTCCCATACCTTGTTTTACCACCTGATCAGCAGCTTCATAAGTCAAAGTTCCCGATTTTGAAACGATGCCAACAGTCCCTTTTTTGAAAACGAAACCTGGCATAATCCCAACTTTAGCTTCACCCGGAGTAATAACTCCCGGACAGTTTGGCCCGATCAGCGTACAGTTTCTATCTTTAATATAATCATTGGCTTTGATCATGTCGGCAACAGGAATTCCTTCAGTAATGGTAATGATGACTTTGATTCCGGCATCGGCAGCTTCCATAATCGCATCGGCAGCAAATGCTGGCGGAACAAAAATGATCGTGGTATCGGCACCAGCCTGTTCAACTGCATCTTTAACGGTATTGAAAACCGGACGGTTCAAATGCTCCGTTCCACCTTTTCCCGGAGTTACGCCACCTACGACGTTCGTTCCGTATTCGATCATTTGCGAAGCGTGGAAAGTTCCTTCACTTCCTGTAAAACCTTGAACAATTATTTTAGAATCCTTGTTAACTAAAACACTCATGATATATATTTTAAATTGTTTTTTTAAATGGTGACGCAAAAATAAGGTTTTAAGGACAATTATTAATGTCCTTTTGCAAAAAATACTTATTGGTTACGGAATTTCTTTTGTGTTTTCGGGATTGGACGGATATTGAAAAACCATAAAATGGCTTTGCGTTTCAGGAAACTTTTGAATCCATGCCCTTTTTAATTTTTTGTAGTAGGCTTCTTCAGGATAAACCGGAACATTCAGTTCATCCAACGTCCATTTTGCGGCATTTGTTGATTTTAATTCGGGACAATAAACCGATTTGATGTTGACGATAAATGGATTCAATTCGGGATCGCGATCGGTATTTTCGACACAAATTGCCAGTTGCTTAGAATTTCCAGAATACAGTTTAAACGAAAAATACGAAGGCCAGAATCCAATGAAATTGGTCAGAGGCAAAACCGCAACAATTAAAATGACTGCTGCATTGGCTTTATTTTTAAAAAATTCCCAAGTGAGGATTGGATTTTGTTCTTTGTAGAATATTGCAAAAATGAGCAGGATCATCGCAAAATTCCACGGCCAGACGATGCTGTTTCGCTGCAATCCGGCCGGACCAAGCGCAAGCAATAAAAAAACATGTGTCGTTACAACCAGCCAGACAAATGGTTTCTTTCGCTTTGCAAGAAACAATCCAAGACCTGAAGCGATTTCGATGATTGGAAGGATAAGCCCTGAAAAATGCACGATTGTATTGCCGATGATTTCGTCTGAAAAACCAAACAATTTCCGCAGCATCATATTGTCCCAGATGTTGTGCAAAAATCCGCCGTTCCATTTAAACAAACCGCTAAAAACATAGGTCGCAACAAGCAGCATCGAAAGCGCTTTTATAAAATTCGGAGCCGATTTATAAAACAGGAAAAAGCAAAATGTCAGCAAGTACTGATATTCCCAAGGCTGCCAGCGCAATTGGTCAAGCAAACAACTAAATAGTTCAACAATGAGTAAACAAGCGATAACTATTTTTTTCTTGGGATAAAAGGCAACAAGGAAAAGTCCGCCAAGCGAAAGGCCCATCAGGCACAAATGCACTTGTGATGGAACCGAATTGAGAAAATCCAGTGGTGCGGCAACCGGAAAAACACGGTCAGCAAGCCACAATTTCCAACTCATTATTTTAGCAAAAAACCACGCGACGGCAGTTATCCGGATCAGCGTGGTGGCTTTTAAAGTATCGTTTGCAAGTTGGGCTTGCATCGTTTTACGAAATCTGTGTCATTTGGTAACCACGGAAAAGTTTGCCGTCTTTTACTTCCCAAATCATAAAAAAATGGGCGAGCAGCATTTCCTCACGTGGATTTTCAACAGTTTTAATATAATGGGAATAACGCACCGCAACCTGGTTTCCGTCCTGAAGAATGTGGCTCATACGCACTTTTGAACGCATATATGCTTTTCCAAGTTCGCCAGCCATTGCCACAATGTCGGCATGTTTCATCTGGATAAAACCTTTGCTGCTATTCCAGTCGATGATAACTTCGGGATGCAAATATGTTTCCATGATCTCGCTATTGATCAGCGCATCAGATTTATAAAAATCCTGTACAATTTTTTTAGCAGATACCATTATTTGAGTTTGTTTAATATTTCGGGAATCTTTTTAATATTCGCAAGTTGTTTTAATTTTTCGCGGGATTCTTCGATGGGCGTTCCAAAATAAGTTTTTCCGCCGGGAACCGATTTGGTCACACCGGTTTGTCCCATAATGACTGCTTTCTCTCCGATCGTGATGCCGCTTGTAGTTCCCACCTGTCCCCAAAGCGTCACTTCATCTTCGATAATCACACAGCCTGCAATTCCCGTTTGGGAAGCAATCAGGCATTTTTTTCCGATGACCGTATCGTGTCCAACATGCACCTGATTGTCTATTTTCGTGCCCTCGCCGATTGTCGTGTCACCGGTAACGCCTTTGTCGATTGTGCATAAAGCACCAATTCCGACATTGTTATGGATGACCACGCGTCCGCCCGATAACAATTGGTCAAAACCTTCAGCGCGTTTTTTGTAATAAAAAGCATCGGCTCCCAAAACGGTTCCCGCATGGATAATCACGTTGTCACCGATGATCGTATGGTCGTAAATCGCCACATTCGAATGGATCACGCAATTTTTTCCAATGTGAACGTGATTTCCGACAAACGTATTCGGCTGAATCATCGTGCCGGCGCCTATTTGCGCCGATTCTGAAATGCTGACATTCGAAAAATGAAACGGCCTGAAATGATGCGTCAGTTTGTTGAAATCGCGAAACGGATCGTCAGAGATCAGCAACGCTTTTCCATCAGGGCAATCTACATTTTTATTGATCAGGATGACTGTCGCCGCAGATTGCAGCGCTTTGTCGTAATATTTCGGATGGTCGACAAAAACAATATCGCCGGGTTCCACCACATGGATTTCGTTCATGCCGTGCACCTCAAAATTTTTATCGCCTACGAATTCGCACCCGATCAGTCCGGCAATTTCTTCTAAAGAATAGACTTTTGGAAATTTCATTTTTAATTTTATCATAAGCCAATCAGCGGATTAGCGAATGGTTTGCATTGGCTAATCCGCTGATTGTCAAATTTAATTTACTCTTTTACGCGCTCCATGTAGTGGCCATTCGTCGTATCGATTTTGATTTTGTCACCTTCATTGATAAACAAAGGAACGTTGATCGTAGCGCCGGTTTCAACAGTTGCTGATTTTGTTGCGTTTGTAGCGGTATTTCCTTTTACGCCTGGCTCTGCATAAGTCACTTCAAGTACTACAGAAGCCGGCATATCAACAGATAATGGCAAATCGGTTTCCGTATTGATGCTCACCATTACGTTTTCGCCTTCTTTCAATAAATCAGGGGAATCAAGGATATTTTTGTTCATTGAAATCTGTTCGAATGACTCCACGTTCATAAAGTGAAACTCATCGCCTTCCGGATATAAAAACTGGAATTTGTGGTTCTCCACACGTACTTCCTCAATTTTGTGTCCTGCAGAAAACGTATTGTCCAATACTTTTCCGTTCGTTAGGCTTTTCAGTTTGGTTCTTACGAAAGCCGGGCCTTTACCTGGTTTTACGTGAAGAAATTCGATAATTTTATAAATATCGTTGTTGTATTTGATGCACAATCCGTTTTTAATATCTGATGTAGATGCCATTGTAATTTGTTTATTTGTATAATTGGTTAATCGTTTAACCGTTGTTTTTTCTAATGCGTTTTGCCTTATTTAATAATTTCCGGTGTAGCCTTTCATAACGCCACGTGAAGAATTCCTGATAAAGTCCAGGATTTCGTCTCTTTCCGGAGTTGCTTCCATTTCTGCCTCAATGATGCTCATCGCCTGGGAAGTATTGTAATTTTTCTGGTACAAAATCCTGTAAATTTCCTGGATCTCACGGATTTTTTCGGTTGTAAAACCCCTTCTTCTTAATCCGACAGAATTGATCCCGACGTATGATAACGGTTCTTTTGCGGCTTTTGTATATGGAGGAACGTCTTTTCTCAATAAAGATCCTCCCGAAATCATCGCATGGTCGCCCACACTGATAAACTGGTGTACTGCAGACAATCCACCAATGATCGCATAATTCCCGATCGTGACATGTCCGCCTAAAAGTACGCCGTTTACAATAATCGCATTATCGCCAACATGGCAATCGTGCGCCACGTGAGCAGTTGCCATAATCAGGCAGTTGTTCCCGATGACGGTTTGTCCCGAAGCAATCGTACCGCGGTTGATCGTTACGCATTCGCGGATGGTGCAATTGTCACCAATAATTGCAAGGGATTCTTCTCCGCCAAATTTCAGATCCTGAGGAACGGCAGCGATTACCGCACCCGGAAATATATTGCAGTTCTTTCCGATGCGCGCGCCTTCCATGATCGTAACGTTTGACCCGATCCACGTTCCATCACCGATAACGACATTGTTATGGATGGTTGTGAATGGCTCGATTACGACATTTTTGGCGATTTTCGCCCCCGGATGAACATATGCTAATGGTTGATTCATATATATTGTTTAGTCGTTTAATTGTTTAATCGTTTAATCGGATAGACGACCAAGCGCTTAAACAAAAAATTATTGTTTTCTGGCGATTTGAGCCATCAGTTCTGCTTCAGCAACGAGTTTTCCATTGGCGTAAGCGTTGGCCTGCATATGGCAGATGCCTCGTCTGATTGGCGTGATCAAATCACATTTAAATATTAAGGTATCACCAGGCAAAACCTTGTGCTTGAATTTTACATTGTCGATTTTCATGAAAAATGTCAGGTAATTTTCAGGATCGGGAACGGTGCTTAAAACCAAGATCCCTCCGGTTTGCGCCATCGCTTCTACGATCAAAACGCCTGGCATCACCGGTGCGTCTGGAAAGTGCCCAACGAAAAATGGTTCGTTCATCGTAACATTTTTCAACCCGACCACATGTGTATCCGACAATTCGAAAATTTTGTCCACCAATAAAAACGGCGGCCTGTGTGGCAACATTGCCATGATTTTATGGATGTCCATCAACGGTTCCTGATGCAAATCATATACAGGAATCTGGTTGCGTTGTTCGATTTTTATGATCTTTGCCATTTTCTTGGCAAATTGCGTATTGACAAAATGCCCCGGTTTATTGGCAATGACTTTTCCTTTGATCCTTGTTCCGATCAAAGCCAGATCACCAACGACATCAAGGAGTTTGTGGCGTGCCGCTTCGTTTGGATAGTGCAAAGTCAGGTTATCAAGAATGCCGTTTGGCTTTACCGAAATCTTTTCTTTGCCAAAAGCTGTTTTGAGGTTTTCCATCGTGCTTGGGGAAATGTCCTTATCCACATAAACGATCGCATTGTTTAGATCGCCACCTTTGATGAGTCCGTTTTCAAGTAAAGATTCGAGTTCATGCAGGAAACTGAAAGTCCGCGCATTTGAAATCTCTTTTTTGAAATCGGTGATGTTTTTCATCGTGGCATTCTGCGTTCCCAAAACTTTGGTTCCAAAATCAACCATTGCAGTCACTTGGTAATCATCGCTTGGCATCACTAGAATTTCGCTTCCGGTCGCTTCATCAGTAAAAGAAATGACTTCTTTGACTACGTAAAATTTACGCTCCGCTTCCTGTTCGACAATTCCGGCCTTCTCGATCGCTTCAACAAAATACTTTGAAGAGCCATCCATAATTGGCGGTTCCGATGCATCAAGTTCAATGATCACATTATCCACATCGCAGCCTACAAATGCGGCAAGTACATGCTCTGAAGTCTGGATTTTAACGCCCAGTTTTTCTAGATTTGTCCCGCGTTGTGTGTTTACGACATAATTGGCATCGGCCTCAATGACCGGCTGCCCTTCAAGATCGACCCTGACAAATGTATATCCGTTGTTGACAGGCGCCGGTTTAAAAGTCATTTTGACCTCTTTTCCTGTGTGCAATCCGACTCCAGTTAACGAAATGTCCGTCTTTATGGTTGTCTGTTTAACCATTCCTTAATTATTTTTATTTATTGATTTCTTTAATTCGTCTAATTCGTGTACGATTTTCGGGAGGTTTTTGAAATGAACGTACGATTTGTTGTAATCGCCATAAGCAAATGACGGACTTCCCTGGATGATTTCTTCATCCTTAATGTTTTTCCCCACTCCTGCCTGCGCCTGAATGCGAACATTATCCCCGATTACCAAATGCCCTGCGATTCCAACCTGTCCACCGATGACACAATGTTTCCCGATTTTTGTTGAGCCTGCAACGCCCGTTTGTGCGGCAATTACAGTATTTTCACCGATTTCGACGTTGTGTGCAATTTGGATCTGGTTGTCGAGTTTTACCCCTTTTCGGATGATTGTCGATCCCATAGTGGCGCGATCAACCGTTGTCCCGGCGCCAATATCAACATAATCCTCGATAATGACGTTCCCAATTTGCGGTACCTTATTATAACTCCCTTCTTTATTCGGCGCAAAGCCAAAGCCGTCGGCTCCGATGATGACACCCGAATGAATCACGCAATTGCTGCCTATGATACAATCTGCGTAGACTTTTGCCCCTGCAAAAAGCGTGACGTTGTCGCCGATAGTAACGTTATCGCCAACATAACAATTCGGATAAATCTTTACATTATTTCCAAGCCTGACATTCATGCCAATGTAGCTGAAACTGCCTAAAAACAGGTTCTCTCCGTATTTTACATTTGATGAAATCACCGATGGATGCTCGATTCCTATTTTACTGTCTTTTCTCGCCTGGTCGTAAAATTCGAGCAATTTTGAGAATGACAAATACGCGTCTTCTACCTTTATAAGTGTAGTTGTAATTTCGGATTCGGGAATAAACGACTGGTTTACGATCGTAATCGTCGCTTCTGTAGAATAAATGAAATGTGCATATTTAGGATTTGCCAAAAATGTCAGCGAACCGTTTGTACCTTCTTCGATTTTAGACAACTTAAAAACTTCAGCATTTGGATCCCCAACGACTTCGCCTTCTAAAATGCCCGCTATTTGTTCTGCTGTAAATTTCATTTATTGTTTTTGTATGACTTAAAAATAATGATCAAACAGTGTTTAACCTTTTAATTTTTAAATCTTTCAATTTTATATAATCCCGACAAAAATATAAAAAATAGATTTTGATTGTTAATTTTCTGCCAGTTGTTTTGGATAGCAAATGTAATATTTGGTAACGGGTTTCGACAGCGCTTTCAAATTTAATTGATCGGATGCTTCAACGACGTCTTCTATCGTTTTGTCTTTCTTTAAAATATGGATGGGTTCGGCGGTTTTATTGTAGGCCTGGTTTTTGATTTTCCCTTTAAAAATAAAGTAGGCCGCGTCGTGTTGCGAGATGTTGTTTTGGGAAGAAAACCTTTCGGAAAGCAACTGAATTTCCTCGGCTGGAAACTTTTCACTGCTGAGTTTTATCTTCAATAAATCACGATTAATGATCATTCGGCTAAGTTCACTGAGGATAAAATCGTCGTGATGCTGCCACGATTTCAATGCCGAAACAATATCGAAATCGTCGAGTTGGGCGAATTGGTCTAACACATTATCATTAAAATCTTCGAGTTCAATTTTATTTTGCATAAAAAATAGCAGCGGCGGACTGCATGGCAATACCGTGCCTTTTTGCGTGAGTTCTTTGGCGCGTTTTAGGGTTTTGGTCAGAATTAATTCTGCGACCAGGCTTGTTTTGTGCAAATAAGCCTGCCAGTACATCAACCGCCTAGCCATCAGGAATTTTTCGATCGAATAAATGCCTTTTTCTTCTAAAACCAACACATCATCGACCACATTCATCATCTGAATCAAACGGTCAGAATTGATGTTTCCTTCGGCAACTCCGGTATAAAAACTGTCGCGTTTCAGGTAATCCATTCTGTCCATATCGAGTTGGCTTGAAATCAGCTGCAGCATGAATTTCCTGTGGTAATCACCTTTGAACACTTTGATTGCCAATGACAATTGCCCGTGAAACTCTGCATTGAGCTTGTCCATGAACAACAGTGAAATCGCCTCGTGGTTTACATTTTCAACGATGCTGTGTTCCATCGCATGCGAAAACGGCCCATGCCCGATGTCATGTAGTAAAATCGCAACAAACAGCGCATTTTCCTCTTCTTTAGAAATATCCACACCTTTAAAACGCAGCACTTCAATCGCTTTTTGCATGATGTGCATACAGCCCAAAGCGTGGTGAAACCTGGTGTGGTGCGCTCCCGGATAAACCAGGTATGACATGCCCATCTGGGAAATCCGTCGCAAACGCTGAAAATACGGATGCTGGATCAGGTCGTAAATTAATGGATTGGGTATGGTAATAAATCCGTAGATCGGATCGTTTAAAATTTTAAGCTTGTTGATTTGGCCCACGTATTTCTTCTATTTTGGAAAACAAATATACGACAATATGTTCGTTGATTTGAGCCAAATAATGTAACAAATTGGACTTAAAATGTAAGTAAATCCGCAAGCACTTTCGTCACCTTTACATGCGCAAATTCTATCCGAAATTCATCACAAAGTTGGAATTCGTTGATATTTTGGCTATTTTTAGACCTAAAACAAACAGCATTGGAGTATAAAAAATACATCAGGAAAAGTTTAAAAGTGTTGGCCTGGATCGTTGGTTCGGTCGTTGGGTTGCTGCTTTTAATCATTTTACTGATTCAGGTTCCTGTGGTACAGAATGTTATCAAAAACAAAGCTGTTACCTATCTCGAAGGAAAAATCCATACGAAAGTCGCCATCGGCCGCATCGAAATCGGTTTCCCCAAAAAAGTCATCCTCGAAAATTTTTACTTTGAAGACCAAGCGAAAGACACTTTACTTTCGGGTGAAAAACTGGCCGTTGACATCAGTTTGTTTAAATTAATCAGCAATGAAGTCGAGGTCAATTCGATTGATTTAAAAGGCGTTACGGCAAATATCCAGCGCAATAAAGATTCGGTTTTCAATTTTGATTATATTATTAAAGCGTTCGCTTCCGCGGATGAAAAGCCGAAAGACGATTCCAAGCCGATGAAAATTTCGGTCAGTAAAATCAACCTCGATAAAATCAGATTTAAGTTTGATGATGCCATTTCTAAAAACGATGTCAAAGTGTATCTGAACCATTTCGATACGAAAATTGACAAATTTGACCTCGATAATCTGGATTTCGACATTCCGAAAATTACTGTTGACGGACTAAACCTGCGCTTGAAACAAGGCGAACTCGTTCAGGAAATCGCAGTCAATACACGCGCTATCGCCGATTCGTTGGCGCAGCAGCCCAATTTAAAATTAAAACTCCGCGCAATCGACCTTTCCAAAATAAACGTCGGTTATGACAACGCCGGAACGAAGCTCAACACCGGATTGTATCTCGATAAAATGATTGTCCGCGTTAATAATTTCGACATTAAAAACCAGAATATCGAACTCGAAAGCCTTGACATCAACAAATTGAAAGGCGCTTTGGTCATTGGAAAATTCGAAAAGAAACTCGCTAAAAATGTTGCCAATGCAGAAGTCGTTCCCGAAGCCTCACCCGGAAAACCGTGGAATTTTAAACTCAACCAAGCTGATTTAAAACAAATTGCTTTCAAATTCGATGATCAAAATGCTGCAAAAACGGCAAAAGGCGTCGATTTCAAACACATGGACCTGAAAAATTTCAATCTTGTCGGAGAGCAATTCGTTTATGCAAACGACATTATTTCAGGAAATATTTACGCTTTTACAGCGCAGGAAAAAAGCGGCCTCGACGTGCAATCGCTCAAAACCGAATTTTACTATGGAAAGAAAAATGCCTACCTCAAAAAACTGTATTTAAAAACACCGCAGACGTTATTGAAAGACCAGATTGTCGTGGGTTATCCATCGATTGAATCGATCAGCAAAAACCCTGGCGAACTCGATATCAACGCAAATTTAGAAGGCAGTCATGTAGGATTTAAAGACATTTTGATCCTGGTTCCGTCCTTGGCCGATACCAATCCGTTCAAGAGCAATCCCGAAGCGATCATGCAGATCAATTCGAAAATTACCGGAAAAGTCAACAACATCCAGATCCCGAAACTCGAGATCAGCGGCATCGGAAATACGAAAATCGCTGCCAGCGGAAGGATTATCGGTTTGCCGGATCCGCAAAAAGCGTATTTTAACCTTGCGATCAAACAATTTGAAACCACGTCAAAAGACATCAACGGATTTGTGCCGAAAGGAACGCTTCCAAACAACCTGCAATTGCCGTCGCAACTCGCATTAAACGGAACTTTCGTTGGTTACATCAATAATTTCAACACCAATTTAAATCTCGTCAGTTCATTCGGAAATGCAAAAGTCAAAGCGCTTTTCGACCAGCGCAAAAAGAATGCGGAAAAATATGATGCCGATGTTGACATTCAGAATTTCAACGTAGGAAAATTAATTAAAAACGATTCCGTTGGACGAATTACGCTCAAAGCGAAAGTTAAAGGAACCGGACTCGATCCGAAAACGGCTTCGGCAAATGTGGCTGGGAAAATTTACAAAGCCGAATACAATAAATATGTATACCAGAATTTAGCGTTAAAAGGCAAAATCAACCGCGGTGTTTTTGTGGCAGAAGCTTCGATGGCCGATCCAAACCTGACTTTTGATTTGGCTACAAACGGCGATTTCGGAGGAAAATATCCAGCGGTAAAATTGAACCTGAACCTCGATATTGCCGATCTTGAAAAACTAAACCTTCATGCCGGCCCGATGAAAATGCGCGGTCAGGTAGATGCCGACATTCCGACTGCCGATCCGGATTATCTCAACGGAAAGATCAGCTTAAATAAAGTCATGATTGCGAATACGCAAGGGGAATTTTTACTCGATTCGATCAATGTGGTTGCAACGGCAACCGCTGAAAAGAACACCATCGCGTTGCGTTCTGAGTTCGTTGATGCGAATATGTCCGGAAAATACAAACTAACACAAATTGGCACTGCCCTATCGAATTCCATTGCGAAATATTATGATTCGAATCCGAAAGCAAAAAAAACCAAAACCGAAGCGCAGCAATTCGTCTTTGATTTAAAAGTAAAAAACAGCCCGCTTTTGATGCAATTGGTTCCTGATATTAAACAACTCGATTCGATCACGATTGCCGGAAGGTACAATTCGGTGAACGATTCGATAATTTTAAACGGCGCGATCCCGAAACTGACATACGGCGACAATGCCATTTCAAACGCAATTATCAAAGTTAACACTGAAAATGATGCTTTGACTTATAGCATCGTGGTTGATGACATCAAAAATAAAACGGTGCAATTGCCTTACACGAGCATCACCGGAACGGTTAAAGAAAACTTGCTTTCGTATTTATTGCAGTTGAAAGATGTGAAAGATGCCGATCGTTACGTGATTGCCGGAACCTTGAAATCAACCGACGGAAACACCGAAATCGCGCTGCTTCCCGACGGACTGAAACTCAATTATGACAATTGGGCAGTCGATCCTGAAAACTTGTTGCGTTTTGGTGACAATGGCATTTATGCGAATGCGTTCGAACTCAGTAAAGACGGAAGTTCGATCAAAGTGCAATCGCAATCTGAAACACCAAATGCGCCGATTGCAGTTGATTTCAAGGATTTCAAAATTGAAACTTTAACAAACATCATCCAGAAAGATTCGCTTGCGATGGGCGGAAACATCAACGGAAATGCGCTCATCAAAGACTTAAATAAAACACCCGTTTTTACTGCTGATATGAAAGTCGATAATTTTACTTTCAAGAAAGACACGATCGGTGATATCGCGATTAAAGTCGACAATCAAATCGCGAATACTTACAATGCGAATGTGGCGATTACCGGAAACGGAAACCAGGTGAATCTCGAAGGAAAATACCGCACCGACAACAGCAGCTTTGATATGGCACTCGACATGCCACATTTTAATTTAACGAGCATCCAACCGTTTACAGCGGGAAATCTTGCGAAAAGCAGCGGATTTATATCGGGGAATTTTAAAATTACAGGAACGGTAAAAGACCCAAATGTGCTGGGCGAATTGAAATTCAACGATGGTGCGTTTACGATTGTTCCACTGAATTCGGCGTTTAAATTACTGAATGACAAAATCGTATTTAACCAGCAAGGCATTTATTTTGAAAAATTCTCCTTGTCTGATGAAAATAACAACCAGCTCGTCATTCTCGGAAAAATCAATACAACCAATTACCAGGATTTCGGGTTCGATTTAAAGATCAACGCCGACAATTTCCGTGCAATCAATTCGACTGAAAAAGACAATGATGTGTATTATGGCGAATTGTACCTCGACAGCAAACTGACCGTTAAAGGCGACATGAACAAGCCTGAAATCGGTGGAAACATTAAGATCAATGAAGATACCAAACTAACTGTTGTTTTGCCGCAATCCGATCCTTCGATCGCTGACCGAGAAGGTATTGTTGAATTCATCGACCGCGACAATCCCGAATTGAAAAAAATCCAGATTGTAAACGATTCGCTAAGCAAAACACCATTCAAAGGCATCAATGCATCGGTGAATATCGAAATTGATAAAGAAGCCGAATTGAGTTTGGTTATCGATAAAGGAAACGGCGATTACCTTAAATTGAAAGGCGAAGCACGCTTGAACGGCGGTATTGATCCGTCAGGAAAAACGACATTGACCGGACGTTATGAATTTACGGAAGGTACGTATGAAATGACTTTCAACCTACTCAAACGCAAATTCGACATCAAAGAAGGTAGCTATATTTTATGGACAGGCGAGCCAACTTCTGCCGATATCAGCATTACCGCCGTTTACAAAACCAGCACTGCTCCGATTGATTTGGTCGACGACCAGCTTGGCGGCGTTTCTGAAGCGGTTCGAAACACGTACAAACAACGCATTCCGTTTGAAACGGAACTGATCATGAAAGGCGAATTGCTGAAACCAGACATTACTTTCGACATCGTTTTACCTGAAGGAAACAACAGCATTTCGACTGAAGTCATTAATGCCACACAAGCCAAACTAGCACAACTCCGCCAAGAACCATCTGAACTCAACAAACAGGTTTTTGCCTTGCTTTTACTGAACCGATTCATTGGGGAAAACCCTTTTGCAAGCGAAGCCGGCGGCGCAACTGCCGAATCTTTAGCAAGACAAAGTGCGAGCAAAATCTTATCACAACAGCTGAATAATTTAGCTGGCGATTTGATCAATGGCGTGGAGTTGAATTTTGATCTGGATTCACAGGATGATTATACGTCAGGGCAACGTCAGAACCGTACTGATTTAAATGTGGGCGTTTCTAAAACCTTATTGGACGATCGTTTGAAAGTAACCGTTGGAAGCACATTCGGGCTTGAAGGCACGCAGCAAGCAGGACAAAATACAAACAATATTGCCGGCGATTTATCTGCCGATTACCAATTGACAAAAGACGGCCGTTACCGCGTTCGCTTTTACAGAAAAAACCAATACCAGGTGGCTTTGCAAGGCGAAGTGGTAGAAACCGGAGTCGCATTCATCATCACAATGGATTACAACAAATTCCGGGAATTGTTTCATAAATCACAGGAACAAAGAGCGATCGAAGCCCGTGAAAGAGCTGAAAAAGCCGTTAAAAAATCACAAAAAAAGAAAAAATAATGCAAACCCGAAACCTGCTATATGGCGCGTTGGCCGTGCTTTTTGCAACTTCCTGCAGCAACACCAAATATCTTGCTGAAGGCGAATTGCTGTATGTTGGCGGAAGCGTAAAAATTGAAGGAAAGGACATTCCGAAAAGCGAATGCAAAAATTTAAAGAAAGAACTTGAAGATTTATTGCGTCCGAAACCAAATAAGAAAATCCTCGGATTGCGCCCTAAATTGTATTTGTACAACATTGCAGGCGAACCTAAAAAAGAAAAGGGTTTTCGTTATTGGTTAAGATATAAAGTGGGCGAACCGCCGGTGACTTTTGGTAAAGTTGATCTGAAATACAATTCGGATATTCTACAAAATTATGTCGAAAACCACGGTTATTACCAAGCGCAAACAACTTCAGATTCGACACGCCACGGTAAAAAAGCGACTGCAGAATACACGGTGAAACCCGGAAAACAATTTAAGATCCGAAATGTGATCTTCCCTTCGGATTCTACAGATGCATTGGTAAAAGCGATCGGAAGAACCAAACGCCGCAGTTTATTAAAGCCAGGTGAAGGTTACAATTTAGATGTTATTAAAGACGAACGCGAACGAATTGATGCGCGGTTGAAGCAAAAAGGCTATTACTTTTTCAATGCCGATTATCTGAAAGTTCAGGTCGACAGTACAAACGGCGATCATACAGTAGATTTGACCATTGTTGTGAAAGATGAAACGCCGGACAATGCGCGTGAGGTTTACAAAATCAACGACATTGTCATTTATCCGAATTATTCGATTACCGAATCCAAGAAAATCACGCAGTCAGATTCGATTACAAAGTATAAAGATTTTACGATCATTGATCCTGAAAACACTTTTAATCCGAGGATTTACGACCGCACTTTGTATTTCAAAAAAGGCGATTTGTACAACAGGACCGATCACAATTTATCATTGAGCCGACTGGTGAATCTCGGAACTTTTAAGTTTGTAAAGAATGAATTCCGCGTTTCCCCACGATTTGAAAATACACTTGACGCTTATTATTATCTGACACCATTGCCGAAGAAATCGATTCGGGTAGAAGTTTTGGCTAAAACCAATTCGGCCAACTATACCGGAACCGAGCTCAATGTCAACTGGAGCAACCGCAACACTTTTAAAGGAGCGGAATTGCTGACAGCGACCGTTTTCGGCGGACTAGAAGTGCAGGTTTCCGGACAAAACAAAGGCTTCAATGTGTACCGTTTTGGAGGCGAAGTCAATTTATTTTGGCCGCGAATTATTGCGCCATTTGTCAAAATTGAATCTTCGGAAGGATTTGTTCCGAGGACAAAAGCAACGTTGGGTTATGAATTCCAAAAACGCATAAAATTGTATGCGTTAAATACTTTTAAAGGGTCGTTTGGATATCAATTTAAGGAAAATGCACGAAAAGAACACCAGTTGAACCTGACTGAAATCACTTATGTGAGTCCGGCGAACGTGTCTGAATTGTACCTATCGCAAATTGATGCCAATCCTTCTTTGGGAAAAGTCATCGAAAAACAATTGATTTTTGGGCCAACATATTCGTATACATACACCAATACGATGCAGAAACGCAAAAAAAACACGATTTATTTCAAAGGGTCGCTTGAAGCCGCCGGAACGATCGCAGGGCTCGCAACAGGCGCAGATGCCAGCAGCGGTGATGTAAAGAATCTTTTTGGCGTGCCATTCAGCCAATTTGTAAAGGCCGAAACCGAATTCAGGCATTATTTTAAATTCTCTGAAAATTCGCAGCTTGCGAGCAGGATTATTGTTGGTGCGGGATTGCCTTACGGAAATTCAACTGCGCTGCCGTTTATCAAGCAGTTTTTCATTGGCGGAACAAACAGCATCCGGGCATTTCGTGCGCGTTCTATAGGGCCGGGAACTTTCAGGTCTGAAGTCGATGAAGATAGTTTTTTACCGGATCAGTCCGGGGATCTGAAGCTTGAACTTAATACCGAATACCGCGCAAAATTATTCAGTGTGGTCAATGGAGCCATCTTTGTAGATGCCGGAAACATCTGGCTGATGAAAGACGATACTAATAAACCCGGAGCAAAATTTTCTGGCGATTTTCTAAACGAACTTGCCGTAGGAACCGGTGCCGGATTGCGCTTTGATCTGTCATTTCTTGTATTGCGGCTAGACCTCGCCTTCCCGTTGCGTAAACCGTATTTACCTGATGGGCAGCGCTGGGTTTTAGATCAGGTGGCGTTTGGAAATGGCTCTTGGAGAAAAGAAAACCTGGTATTTAATCTGGCTATCGGCTATCCTTTTTAATTAAAATTAAAAGTTCTTTTAGACTTAAAAAGTGCCGGATGCGAATGTTTCGTATCCGGCACTTTTTTTGACATCGTTCCAAAAAAAAGCCTTCTGTTTCCAGAAGGCTGATACCTAATCCAACTAATATAAAATAACCTTATGCGATCGTGCTTTGAAAGTCGTTTGCTTTTTTAAGGAATGCTTTGATCAGCAAACGGTTTGGTGCGATACCAGAGTTGATCATTTGTTTTTTTCCAACAGTACCGTCAGTTGATATTGTGGCCTTCGGGGTTTGTTTGGTGCCCATGAACCATGAAACCATATTGATGTTTGCATTTGATTCCACTGCCGAAGCATTTGTTGAAACCGCTATCGTTTCGTTTGAAGTTTCAGCAGTCTGGGCGAACATTCCTGTTCCTGCCAATAAAAACATGATCAATAAAACAACAAGTTTAATGTTTGAAGTTTCGTTTGATACTGATGTTTTCATAAGCTTGTAATGGGTTGGTTTTGCGATCAGTTTTTTTCCTTTCTGATACATTTCAAAACTACGCCAACAACAC
>NZ_FNEZ01000005.1 GCF_900100375.1 Flavobacterium noncentrifugens
ATCACCGACGGGCTGTTTATCGGCTATGCGTATGATTACGACACGACCGATTTGAACAACTATAGCAAAGGATCACACGAGGTTTTCCTTCGTTATGAGCTCTTCAGCAACTTCAACAAAATCATATCACCCCGATTCTTCTAAAACCCGGACATCATGAAAAATAAAGTATTACTTTACATAACAATCCTGGGAGCGATGGCCTTTAACGGTTATTCCCAGAGCGGCGGCATCAAAAAGGCCGACAAGCAGTATGCCAAATACGCCTACATCGATGCGACCCAGACCTATGAGCGCGTCGCGGCCAAAGGCTACAAATCGGCAGACATGTTCCAGAAACTCGGAAACGCTTATTATTTTAATGCCGAGCTCGAGAAAGCCAATAAATGGTATGGCGAACTCTTTGCCATGGGCGGGGACATTGCACCGGAATATTATTACCGTTATGCACAAACCTTAAAATCAGCAGGCGATTACGCCAAAGCCGATCAGATGATGGTGCAGTTCAACCAGAAAGCCAGCGCCGATTTGCGCGGGCAGATCTTCAAGGACAAGCAAAACTACATGGATGTGATCAAAGCCAATTCTGGCCGTTACACCATCGGGGATGCCGGGATCAACTCGAAGTATTCTGATTACGGAAGCTCGTTCTTCGGAAAGAAACTCGTATTCACCTCTTCACGCGATACGGGAAGCTTTGCTCAGAAAAAGCACAAATGGACCAACCAGTATTTTACGAATATGTATGCTGCCGAGATCGGGAAAGACGATTCGCTCTCAAACCCTGTGAAATTCGCCAAGTCGATCAACTCGAAATTCCATGAGGCGACCCCGGTTTTCTCTAAAGACGGCAAAACGGTTTATTTCACCAGAAATAACTATAACGACGGAAAAAAAGGAAAAGATGCCAACAAGATCACGCTTTTAAAGATCTACAAAGCCACTTTAAAGGACAGCACGAACTGGTCTGACGCTACTGAAGTGCCTTTCAACAGCGATTCTTACAGTACGGCGCATCCAACCCTTAGCGCAGACGGCAAAACGATGTATTTTGCATCGGACATGCCCGGCACGCACGGACAATCGGATATCTGGAAAGTAACCATTAATGACGATGGAAGCTTCGGAACTCCGGTAAACCTGGGAACAGGCATCAATACCGAAGGAAAAGAAACCTTCCCTACGATTACCGATGAGAATGAATTGTATTTTGCCACCGACGGGCATCCCGGACTTGGCGGGCTTGACATCTTCATGTCAAAGGTCAATGCCGACGGATCTTATGGAGAACCGCAAAACATCGGGACACCGGCAAACTCGCCACAGGATGATTTTGCTTACCTGATCGATACCAAAACACGCAAGGGCTTTTTGTCTTCAAACAGAACTGGCGGACAGGGTTATGACGATATCTACAAATTCACCGAAACCCGGAAACTGATCTGCGAGCAGGTGCTTGCAGGTGTGGTGACTGATTTGGAAACCGGCGAAATATTGGCTGGGGCCAAAGTGACACTGATGGATGACAAGTTCAACAAGATCAAAGAAGTGACCTCTGATGCGGAAGGAAAATACGATTTTGGAACTGTGGAATGTGGCAAGATCTATTATGTAAGGGGCGAGAAAGAGACCTATGAGACCAAAGAGCAGAAAGTGACGATCTCTAAAGAAACAGGTAAAACCGACCTTCCGATCCAACTCGAGAAAAAAGTGAAACCGGTAACTGTAGGCGACGATTTGGCGAAAGCCTTCGGGATCAAGATCATTTACTTTGATCTGGACAAATGGGACATCAGAAGTGATGCAGCATTGGAACTCGAGAAAATCCTTGACGTGATGAAACAGTACCCAATGATGAAAATCGACGTGCGCTCGCATACCGATTCAAGACAGACCAAGAAATACAACCAGAAACTATCTGACCGCAGGGCAGCTTCAACAATCGACTGGTTAGTAGCCAACGGTGTGGATAAAGTAAGATTGACCGGAAAAGGTTACGGGGAAACCAAACTGGTGAACAAATGTGCCGATGGCGTGCAATGTACCGAAGAGGAACACCAGGCCAACAGACGCTCTGAGTTTATCATTACAGGTTTGTAAGCACAAACAATATTTTATTTGAAAAAGCATCCTTCGGGATGCTTTTTTTGTTTGCTGTTTTTGTTTTTCTAAATGGACTTAAACGAACCGGATCTCAAAAACTGCCATTTCAAGCTACCGTCATTGCGAGAGCGGCGAAGCAGCCCACAGCCACTTTTACAGATTGCCACATGAGATTGCTTCGCTGCTCTTGCAATGAGGCGGCTTTTTTTGGCGACTTTTGTGGTTGTTGTTCTGTGGGTGATCACAACTTCGCCATAGCGGGGAAGAATCAAGAAGCACCTTCAATGCCGCCCAACAGCGAATAAGAAAATGAAATTATCTCCTCCAAACCAAATATTTTAACCAAGATTTTTTAACTTTACCCCATACGCATTTTAACCATAAAGGCTTACTTTCGAGCCCTACAAAAATGGATACCAACCATGGAACAAAAAATACATCAGGGAAGAAACGTAAAACGCTTTAGAGAAATGCTGGGCATCAAACAGGAGTCATTGGCTTTTGACCTCGGGGAAGACTGGAACCAGAAGAAAATTTCGTTGCTGGAGCAAAAAGATATTATTGAATCAGATTTGTTGCGACAAATTTCAGCGGCGTTGAGGATTCCGGTGGAAGCGTTCCAGAATTTTGATGAGGAGCAGGCGGTAAATATTATTTCGAATACTTTTGATAATGGCGCTTTCTTAAATACAGGCCATACTCCAACATTCAATGTCAGTCCAATCGAAAAAATAGTCCAATTGCATGAAGAAAAGATCGCATTATACGAACGAATGCTGAAAGAAAAAGATGAGATGATGACAAGGCTGGAAAAGTTAATCGACAAATAATTTTGAATAATTCTTTTCCATATTTGCCAATATCAAATGCGAAAACATTTATAAAAAAATATTCTAATTCCATAAAGAGGCTTTCGAGTCTCTTTTTTTTTGTTACGAAAAACATAAAATCATCTATATTAGAATTAAAGAAGTACATGTAGACCCTTCTGCTTTGCATTTATTCGCAGTTGCTTCGGGGTTTCTCCGGGTTTCGTTCGGAAAATGGGCGTTTTTCCGAACGAAACCCGAAGAAAAGTGCAGCAATCCGCGGTTCAATCCAAATGGACAGCGCTTCTCAAACATACTTCAATTCGATAACAATGCAACAATTTACTTGTCCAACTCTTTCAGCCGTTCAAATACCAACTGGCTTTCAAAACCTTTCCGTAAAAGATAGTCGCAGAATTTTTTATTTTTCCTGAGTCCTTTTTCAGCCCGAAGGCTTTCCCAAAGACGCGTTGAAAGATTGTCGAAAGTGTCGAAATATTCTTCGGGTGTGATTTCTTTTAAGGCGGTATTTATATTGTATTGCGAAATGTGTCGGAAACGCAGTTCGTTTATGATACGGATTTTACCCCAATGTTTAATGCGGTGCTTTCCGCGTGCAAAGCTGCAAGCGAAGCGTTCTTCGTTCAGGAAATTGTGTGCAATGAGGTGCGCGATGATTTCGCCGGCTTCGTTTCCTGAAAGGCCAAAAGATTTAAGTTTTGCATTGACTTCGTTGTGGCAACGGTCCTGATAGGCGCAGTAATGCTCGAGTTTGCTTCGGATTTCAAGTGGCGTGGGCGTATCTTTTGACATGTTGCAAAGATAGAATTTTCTTTAAATGCTGATTTTAGAATTATCGTTTGCAGCCATATTTTAAAATTGTTGATAAATTGCCTTTTGGGTTATAAATTCAGGATGCGCGACGCAAATAAGGTGTTGATAACCTGCTGTTTTACAGGTATATTTTATCGATAAACTCCATTGCGGTTGTGTTTTAAAGAGTTTTTTATCCTTTAAACGATTTTTAGATTATTCTTCAAAAATTGTGTATATGTTTGATCTATAATTAAATCGGAGCAAATGAAAAATATATTCAACCCAGTATACAGACAGGACTATTTCGCGGGGTATTCGAGCGGGCTTAACCCATACCTTCAGTTTAACGATAAGCTTTACACCGAGGCATTCCAGTCGGGATTCCAATCGGGCAGGATGGATTATGAAGCGATGAACGGGAAGATTTCTGACGGCATTCCTGAACTGATTGTAACCACAAAAGTGTTGGAAGATTTCCTGATGGCGGGCATGCTCGGAATGGATATTGATGCAGATGATTATACGGCATTCCAGATCAGCATCATTGAAAAGTGGTATCAAAGCGGGATTGAAAAATACGATCCTAATGAAAGCATTTATCTGTTGGCGATACTCGAAAAAAATGGTATTGAAATAGGATAATTCCTAGGCTTAAGTTATAAATAAAAGGTTTGCTTGTTGCAGGCCTTTTTTGCTTTTATTGATTAACTGCTTTAGATTAAACAGGCTTTGAGAAATAAACCGCAATTAAATTTCTTACAAATCTAAAAACAAACAGTTCAAAAGGGTTCAATTATCCCAAACAATTCTTAAAAGGCGCGCATGAACGGGCTGATGTTAATAATTTCGTAATCTAAAAGCATTGATAATACGTAAATTAAGGGTAATTTTGTAGGTTCGCTTTTAAATACCACTAAATTCTAACTCCAATTAGATGAAAATTAAATTAATAATATTGTGCTTGTTTTTTGCTGTGGCCGGGTGGTCGCAGGCTGTTAATATGACTACAACTGCAAGTTACACACAATCTTTTGATACTTTAAATGTAGCCAGACCATGGACAAATGATAGTAGTATTAAGAGTTGGTATGCAAAAAAGAGTCCTACTGCAACTTTTTCTTATTTCTTAGATAATGGCGGTAATACCGCAGCTAATTTGTATAGCTATGGAACAACAGGTGCCAATGATCGTGCGTTAGGTGGTTTGACTGTGGATGCAACTCCTTATTGGGATTACGGCATGCAATTGCAGAATACTTCAGGCAATCCTATTACTAATTTTTCAGTAGCATATACTGGAGAACAATGGCGTGCTGCCAATACAGTTGGGCAAAGTTTATTCTTCTATTATAAAATCTCTACAACCCCAATTACAGATCTGACCCCAGGGGTAACCACAGGATGGACGGCTGTGTCAGCGTTAAATTTTGCAAGTCCGAAAAACACTACAGCTGGGGCGCTAGATGGAAATTTGGCTGCCAACAGAACTGTTATCGCAGCAGTTACACTTCCAACATTTACATTGCCAAACAATAGTTACATTATGATCAAATGGGAAAAAACAGATGTTTCTTCTGGTTCAAATCATGGATTGGCCATTGATGATGTAAAAGTAAATTGGACTACGGTACCTTTATGTACGGCTGTTACCGTTACTTCTGTTACTCCAACTGCAGGGCCGGTGGGAACAGAAGTTACTATAAATGCAGCTTCGGGTTTGAATGGTGCTACTGCAACATTTAATGGGATTGCAGCAACTGTAGTTTCCAATTCTGCAACTAAACTAGTAGTAACTATTCCAACTGGAGCGTCTAGCGGGAATCTTATTGTCACGAATGCTGCAGCATGTGCAGGTACACCTATTCATTACGACGTTACTAAATCTGATGTGACAAGTTGTTCCGGTAGTGCTTTGCAGAGCGATTTGTTTATCAGCGAAGTGACAGATTCCAATTATGGAGCATTAACCTATGTAGAATTATATAATAATACGGGATCATTAAAAACCTTATCAAGTTATATTTTAAAATTTGCTTTTAATGGAAATGCTTATAGTTCTACCTATACTTTTCCGACGGGCGCAAGTATTGCAAATGGGGCAACATATGTTATAGCATTCAGGGGATCGGATATATGTAGCGTTCCCGGAGGAGATGGTTCTTATGCGAATGATGTTTCTTATGTAAATGCGGGTATCAATTTCGAAACTGCTAAAAATGACCATATTGCATTGTTTTCGTCTGTAGGAAGTACTGCTATAGATGTTTGGGGTGTTTTTGGGAGCGGAAGCTGGGTTAGCGGATCGCTTGGAACCAATGGCGCAAGTTTTAAAAGAAAAAATACGGTATCAGCTCCAAGTACAATTTACAGTAATGCGGACTGGAACATTATTGATTTTGCCGGAAATGTTTGTGCCAATAATGATTATACAGATATTGGACATTACGAGGTATTCAGATCAGCACCAACGGTTAACTCTCATCCTTCAGCAACTATAGTGTGCGCTACAAAAAACATAACACTGTCTGTTACAGGAACGGAAGGTTTTTCAGGTCTGCCAGGATTGGAGTATAAATGGTATGTTGCTGCGCCTGGTGCCTCATCGTTTGTCGCAATAACGGACAATGGCACTTACAGCGGATCGGCAACACAAAATTTAACAATTACTGGAATTGCTGGATTATACGACTATCAATATTATTGCCAAATTCGTGAAAACCTGGCGACTTGTTACACGGCGTCAAATGCGTATGCAATTAAAGATATCCCTACAGCGACCTGGTCAGGGTCATGGAGTCCATCTGCGCCAACAAGTACGATGAGGGCCATATTCAACACAAGTTATTCTACTGCAACAGCAAACATCGAAGCCTGCTCGTGCGAAATAAAATCTCCTGCGGTACTAACCATTACATCAGGAAAATATGTAGAAATCCAAAATGACATCACAAACGCCGGAACCATAGACATCCAAAATAACGGAAGCCTCATCCAGGTTGATGATGCCGCTACAATAAACGGGCTTACAAAAGTGACCCGCGATACCACGCCTTATGAAGCTTATGATTTTACCTATTGGTCTTCGCCGATAACAGCAGCTGTGAATTCCACTGCTTTCAGCAATTTCCGTTACGACCATACCTACAGCTTCCTGACCGTAAATTACAGTGACCTTTTGGGGCTTGGACATGACAATGCACCGCCAAGTCCGTGGATCAATGAATCGGCATCGGCGGTACTAACTCCCGGTAGAGGATATATCGTTAGGGGAAGCTCTGCTGCGGGCGCTTTTCCAAGAACCACAAGCGCGCATTTTGACGGTATTTTGAACAATGGAGTTGTAACGGTTCCGGTGACTTTAACGGGAGATAATGTAGCTGACAGTGACGATTATAATCTTGTAGGGAATCCGTATGCATCGGCAATTTCAGCAGATAATTTTATTGATTTAAATACCAACACATCGGGAACTTTGTATTTCTGGACGCATGTCGATAACATTTCTACGGCTTATGCCTGGAGCGGATATGCGGGTTATTCTTCAGATGATTACGCCGTATATACAAAATTAGGCGGTACGGGAACACGCGGGCCAATTGTTGTACCGGGTGATCCAACATCAGGATCGACAGCTGTTCCGGCTGGAAGCATTGCTTCGGGACAAGGATTTTTTATTAAATATGATGGACCAACGCCAAGCAGTACGGTTACATTTAACAATTCGCTTCGAAGCAAAGGATATGACAATACCCAGTTTTACAAAGCCAATGGAAGCCATGAAGTGAAAGACAGGATCTGGCTTAATCTGCAGAATCCGGCCGGTATGTTCAGCCAGCAGTTGATTGGATACATTCCTGATGGAACGATCGGTTACGACAGGGGATATGATGGCTTGTTCAATAATGGTGGGAATTACATCAATTTTTATTCGCTTTCGGAAGGCGAAAAATATAAAATCCAGGGAAGACCGTCTTTTAATCTTCAGGATGCAGTAGCACTTGGGTATTCTACAATTGCAACAGGGCCATTCGAAATTTCAATAGACAACAAAGAAGGTGTTTTTGAAGATGTTGACAATGTGTATATCGAAGACAGGCTTGTGAATGTGGTGCATGATTTAAAGCAATCGCCTTATTTATTTACAACCGAAAGCGGTACATTTAACGACCGTTTTGTCCTGAAATATAAAAACCAGTCTTTAGGGAACGAAGCAATTGGAGATGCCGAAAGTGAAGTTTCCATCGTATCCGCCAAGCAAAAAGTCACCGTTCATGCGGTTGCAGTGCCAATAAAGCAAATTGCTGTTTTTGATATTTTAGGCAGGAAAGTTTATGATAGTGGCATCATTAGCCAATATGAATTTGCTGCAGACCACATTATAAATAGCCAGCAGGCCTTAATTGTAAAAGTGATTTTAGAAAACGGAAGGCAGGTAACCAAGAAGATTATGTACTAAGCTGCCTGAAAATAAAATAGTTAAATGAAAAGCCCTGGTTATTAGGGCTTTTTTAAGTTTCTATAATGATGTATTTCGTCGATTATTTTTACTGATAGTCGATTTGTTATATATGCTAACTTGCTGTAAATCTTTTATTTGTATGTTTGCCAGTCGGTGAGATAACCACATATCCCGATCCTTACAAACCCTACTTTGTTTATGAAATTAAAATTACTTTTCGGAGTACTCTTCTTTGGTATTTTTACCAATGGCTTCGCCCAACTTATTGTCACAAATGCCGCCCCAACTGCAAAAGTTGACTTTTCTGCGGCTATGCAAACCACTGTTGGATCAAATCCAAGTACGGTCTATTCAGGTGCGGGATTTGCGCCAGCCCCTACTACAGCAGGAAGGTTAAACTCAAACGCGTGGGAAGTAAAAGGATGGAGCTTTGGGACTTTGCTTTTTGGAGATACGCAAACCGTTGATGATTTTGGGCGTGGGTCTGTATCCGGAGGTGTGATCACGCCTGGGATGTATGCATTGACAACTTATCCGGGAACGGCTACAAACCCGATGCTTTTGATCCAGACAGGACCCAGTGATATGGCTCCGGGATCAGTTACGTTAAAAATCAAAAACAACGGAACAACGAATATTACACAGCTCAATTTGTCCTACAATCTTTTTGTTCAGAATGATGAAAACAGCTCCACTTCAGTAAAATTCGCACACTCTGATGACAATGTCACTTTTGTGGATGAACCTACGCTCGACTACACTTCTCCGGATGTTGCCGATGCTTTTCAGTGGGTAAATGTGTCATTAAATCCGCCATCGAGAACCCTCACGCTTAACGGTGTTACGATTGAGCCGGGCACTTCGTACTACATTCGGTGGGCTTTCGCCGATGTAACTGTTTCGGGTGACCGTGATGAATTGGGGCTGGACGACATTGAGGTTTCGGCTGTTTACGGCCCGCCCGCTCCAGAAATCAACGTGCAGTGTTATGGAAACAACCTGCTCACCGGAGATGTCACGCCAACAGTCGCTAAAGGAACTGACTTTGCGCCAATTGGATCGCCGCTTTCTACGCTGAGTTCTAACCACATCATTTCTTACTATATCTATAATTTAGGAGGTGCGCCGTTAAATATTTCCGGAATCACAATCACCGGTCCGCAGGCTTCAGATTTTACGATTATAGGTGTCCCGCCAACGGGAAACATTGCTCCCGGAGGAAGTGTCGCCGTTAACGTGAGTTTTGATCCAAGTGCTGCCGGACTTAGGCAAGCAAGGCTAAATATCAATAATAACGACAGCAACGAAAATCCGTATTTCTTCGACATTCAGGGATATGGCGTGGTACCGATTCCGGACATCCGCGTAAATGGAAATGGTGGTGCGGCTCCTTCCAATGGTTTTTCAATTGTAACCGGTGGAAGTATGGTGCCGGCACTTAACAACAATACGCAGTTTAGCAGTTTAATTGTAGGGGTACAAACAGAAGTCAAAGGGTTTAAGATCAGAAATGACTGTCCATACAATGCACCGCTAATTTTAACCGGCCCAAGTCCGTACATCACGATAACGGGAGCGAATCCGTCAGATTTCACCATACAATTGGCTCCTTATGACAGTGTCATCTACCCTGGTGAAGTCATGGATTTTTCAATAAAGTTTTCCCCAACCGCTACAGGACTAAGGTCTGCATTGATTTCTATAGCAAACAATGACCCCGATGTTTCGGGTTCTCCAATTGAAAGCCCGTTTGTATTTCTGGTTCAGGGAACCGGGGTTGCTTCAAAAATTGAGATTACAGGAAATGCACAGCCAGTTGCGAATGGCACAATCACCACTTCATTGGCAAACCATACTTTTTTCGACTATGTCAATGTGACCTCAGGTACGATTGACAGGACTTTTACAGTAAAAAACAGTGGGAACGTAGCCCTGACGCTTGGCGCGCTGACATTAACAGGAGCACAGGCTTCAGATTTCTCGATTACCGCCACACCGGCTGCTTCAGTGGCTATAGGCGCAACAACAACATTCACGATCCGTTTTGATCCTTCAGCGGTTGGATTAAGAAATGCAACGGTAAATCTCGTAACCAATGATGCTACTGCAAATCCCTTCAGGTTTGCCATCAGTGGATTTGGTGTTGATTATGTTCCATGCGCTTACGGAGTTGTGGAAACCATCGCCATCCAGAACTTTGAAACTGCCGCCGCAATCCCTAACTGGCTCTACAATTACACGGGCGCAGCTGTCTCTGGCGGTACTGCGTTCGGGCAAACAGGCGATGCCGGCAGTTCGCCAATGTTTTTAGGTACGGCAAAAAGCCTTCAGGTAACCAATGGTACCGGAGTGCTTATCATGAATGGAATCAATACGAATGCTTATAGTGATATAGAACTCAATGTTAAACTTGCTTCTTTCGGAGTTACAGCTGCCGAAGGTTCTGATGCTGCCGATAAGGTAACGGTTGCAGTGAGAACAAACAGTGCCGCACCATGGTCTGATGAGATCCAGGTTTTGGGAAATTCTGCCAGCAAGTGGTCATTTGCATCAGGTACCGGAGTTGCCGCAACTGTTTATGATGGCAATCTCGTTGCGACACAGGCAACGGCAACCGCAGGTTATGCCACGACTTCGGGATTCAGCACCATTTCACTTACAGGCTTGCCCAAAGCTGCGAATCTGGAAGTCAGGATTACATTGGTAAACGACAATGCCAATGAAATATGGGCCGTTGACAATGTAACCTTGTTTGGAAGACAAGTCGTTTCGGCGATTTGGAACGGATTAACCTGGACTCCGGGTGCGCCAACAGCAACTACAAAAGCAATCATACAAGGCCCTTACAATACTTCTTTGAATGGAGGAAACATTACAGCCTGTCAATGCGAAATCAAGGCTGGCGGAAGCGTTACCATTGCTGACGGAAACTACTTTAACTTAGGCAGTGAGCTTGATAATAACGGAACGCTCACGATTGACAACAACGGAAGTCTGGTACAGCACAACGATTCCGCAATCAACAAAGGATCGGTAAAAGTGAAGCGAAACAGTACACCAATGCGTGCTTTCGATTTTACCTATTGGTCTTCCCCGGTTGCAGGGCAGATTATGAACGTGTTTTCGCCAGAAACGAGATTTGACAAATTTTACAGCTACGATCCCGTTGCAGGTGCTTGGGTCATCCATGCAGACGGAACAGATGCAATGTTGCCTGCGGTTGGATATATTATGCGTGCGCCAGCTTCTGCAACACCGGTTCCTACAATTTACAATTTCGAATTTAATGGCGTTCCAAACAATGGTTTTATACAGACTCCGATAAAAATTGGCGGAAGCAATATGAACCTTATCGGAAATCCATATCCATCGGCAATCAATACGATTTCATTTCTGTCGAATCCGGCAAACGTGAATGTCGTAGAAGGGACGATTTATTTGTGGACGCACAACACACAAATCACAAACCTGGCCTATACTTCAGATGATTATGCGGTTTACAATTATTCAGGCTCGGTAGCAACCAGGCCGGCGATCAATTCAGGAACTACGATCACAGCGCCTACTGCGAACATCGCATCGGGACAGTCGTTTTTCATCAAAGGATTGCTTAACAATTCCCAGGTGACTTTCAGCAACAGCATGCGCGTAAATATTGGAAACAACGCATTTTTTAAAACCCAGGCCGAATTATCAGCAGAAACGATTGCCAGCAGGATCGAACAAAGCGAAAAAAACCGCGTGTGGCTGAGCCTTAAAAACAATGAAGGTGCCTTTAAGGAAATCCTTGTCGGATATATCCAGGATGCCACAAACGACATTGACAGGGGTTATGATGGAGAGGCAATTGGCGGCAATACGTATGTGAATTTTTATTCGACCGTTAACGATGCCAAACTCGCCATCCAGGGAAGGGCTTTGCCTTTTGACGACCATGAGAAAATAAGCCTGGGTTACAATTCAACGGTTAGCGGTACATTCGAAATCAGCATTGATAGTACAGACGGATTTATGGAATCTCAAAACATTTATCTTGAAGACAAAGCGCTCGGAATAATACACGACCTGAAACAATCGGCATACAGCTTTACAACCGAAGGTGGCACTTTCGACACAAGATTTGAATTGCTGTTTAGAAATGAAACCCTTGCAAATGCAGATTTTACAACCATTGATAGTTTATTGGTCGTTGCTGTTAAAGATCGTGTCATCAGTGTTTCTTCACAATTGGAAAATATTAACAGTATCAAGGTCTATGATTTATTAGGCCGTTCGGTATTTGAAACCAGTAAAGTCGGAAAGAAAATAATCTCCATAAGCCCGTCGGTTCAAAAAAACCAGGCATTAATTGTAAAAATCGTTCTTGAAAACGGACAAATTGCAACCCGAAAAATCATCTTTTAAATACTTGCTTAAGCAAAAAAAAGCTGCTCCGTTAAAAGAGCAGCTTTTTTTATAGTCTGTTTTTAAATTATTTCTTTACCAATTTCTGAACGTAATTGCGTCCGTTGGCCGTTTTTACTTTTACGACATAAATTCCGTTGCTTAACCCTGAGACATTAAAAGATTTCGACTGGCTTTCCATTACTTTCTGTCCGGATAAAGAATAAATGCTTACCGTTTCAATGGTGTCATTCGTTATCACATTTACATTTGCGACAGCGGGATTTGGATACAAACCAATTGCCGAAGAAGCCGTTGCACTTTTAACGCCAAGCGCGTCATCGTGAATTTCATATTTTACAACGCCAAGATCGCTTGTTCCAATGTAGGCATAAATGGCATCGCCGTCAAAATCATAATCCATTCCGTAAGCGTTTACATACATGAGTTCCGGAGCAGCAATCGCAGTCCAGGTTTCACCGCCGTCTGTCGTATATTGTATCGATGCAGTTTCGTTTGCATTTGCAAAAACAGTAGCTACAATGACGTTCGGGTTCAAAGGCGAATGTTTCACTCTTCTCACATCAACGCCAGGCAATACCGAAGTCCAATGTGCGCCTGAATCAACCGAATTGAAAACGCCGCGATTGCTGCACAAAGTAAATTGGTTTGCATTCAACGGGCTTTTCGCCATATCCCAGATCAGATCGGTAGCAGCATCAATATCCTCAAGTCCGTCATTTGACAAGGTCCAGGTTGTTCCGCCATCAACAGACTTGTAAAAGCCTGTTTTTTTGGTAATGTAAATCGTATTTGAATCGGCTCCCGCAACTACAATCCCGGTTACAACGCCTTCGCCAAACTCATTCACTTCAGGTGTAGCAATATCAGTCGTAACGATGTTTTCCAGATCGGTAAAATCGATTTTGGTCACGCTTCCGCCTTCGCCAGAACGCATCGAAACATAAATGATTTTATTGTTGTTTGGATCAACGGCCAGTTCCTGGATGTCATCTGAAAAAGCCTGTAAAATATTCGTTTTCGTCGCACCATAATCGGTACTCACATTAAGCGCACCGCCAAAGAATCCCATCGAAGCATAGGTAAAAACCCTTCCGGCAACCACTGGATCGGCAATGATATAATTCTTTTTTGGATTGAATGAATTTGGGTCTTCGGTATCGTAAATGTTGGTCGTTCCCGAAGCGATGTTTTTATGGAAACGTCCGCCCTGAGCGCCATAATAAAGTTCAGTGCCCGATGCATATTTCCCGACAGAAGTGCTGATGATGTTGTAAAACGGTGCCTTGATCTGCGTCAGCGCATTCGTTGTTTTATTGAAATGCTGCGGATAAAAATCGGTTGTAACCGCAATTTGATTGCTGTCAAACGGATTAAAAGAAGCCTCGATCCCGTAGTAATAGTCCATCGCAATTCCGACAGGATAAACGATATTGCTCCAGGTTTCGCCATTGTTGGTCGTTCGTACGATCTCATTTTCTTCAAGCGCTATGATTTCCTGCGGGTTCGCCGGATTGAACTGTATAGAAGTGATGTTGTTTAAAGTTTCATCTGTCCAAACAATATTTTGCGCCTGCCATGTTGCGCCGCCGTCAGCCGAACGAAATATATTTTCGGGATGGATTCCGAAACCGATCGATGAACCCACAAAAATATCATTGCTGTTTCCTGGATTAAACGAAATCGGGTCAAGCGTTACGCCTTCAAGTGTTTGCGTCCAGCTGCCTCCGGAATTTAATGAAATCCACAAGCCGCCGTCAACTCCGGTATCGCCATTTCCCCTGGCAAGAAGTATTTTCTTGTTGTCTGTCGGGCTGATAGCGACGTTGTTTACAAAAACATTGTCGTTGTCAACGGTATAGTAAATCTCGCTCCAGTTTGCACCGCCATCCTGGGTGTAAAATGTTTTTCCCTGGCTTGAAAATCCAAAAGGAAAACCGGTGTCAGCCACCATTACTGTTCCGGTCGAATCAAATAAACTGTAAGAGCTGTAATAACTTGCGCCTGCACCTTCCACATTGTTCTGGGGTACAGGAACCGAAGCGGTAATCGTATTGGTCGCAAGGCTGTAAATGTAAAGTGTTGTGCGCGTTGAGAAAGACAGGCTGTTGTGATCTGGGGTCAGTTTTAAATCGTCGATAAAAAAACTTTCGGGATGCGAATACAAAACAGACCAGCTTTGCCCATTATCTGTAGAAACTACAATGTGATTGCCTTGTGTTGCTGCGTATAATTTATTTTGGATGTTCGCGTCATACGTCACGTTCATCAGTTTGCCAAAATCTTTTGAAGCTTCAAAGCTGGTTTGCGCCTGGAGGTAAAATCCCGATATCAGCATGAAGGCCATGATTGTAATTTTTTTCATTGTTATTTAGGTTTTTTAGTTTCCATAAATGTTCAGAAAAAACACGGTTAAATCAAAAATTAAAGGCGGACAAAGCGTGACATCCTTACAGACAAAGCGTGATTGCTATAAAGAAGTGAGGTAATCGTAGAAATTTACGTCAGGCGGCAAATCCATTTTTGCTGAGATGCGTTCCTTTCTTTTGCGGCAGGCTTCGGCGGTAACGTTGAGCATCGAAGCAATTTCTTTGGTACTCAAATTCATGTAAATATAGGAAATGAAACGGATGTCGTTTGCAGTCAGTCCCGGATGTTTCGCTTTGAGCGTATTTAAGAAAGTCTGGTTGACTTCTTCAAAGTGGGTGATGAAATTGTTCCATTCGTCATCGGTTTTCAAATGGTTTTTTAAGGCCGTAATGTGGCTGACCAATGGCACATCTTTCGAAAGCTGCGGCAACGCAGTAAGTTCCGACAATACTTCTTCGATCATCTGGTTCCTTCCGGAGAGGTAAAGCGCTTTCGCCGACAATTTGCGGTTTTTGAGTTCGAGCTCATTTTTGAGGCGCTCCTGTTCGAGCAGTGCGTTGGTTTCTTTCTCAATGAATTGTTTTTCGAGCAGCAGGTTGTCGCTTTTTTCTTTTTCAAGTTCCAGGGCAAGAATTTGCTCGCTGCGTTCTGCAATGAGTTTGTTCTGTTTGTGTTTGATGGATAAATTCCTGAACGTCCATACTACAAAAAAGACCACGATAATAATAATCGCGAGCACCGAATAAAAAATCCTGCGCTCGTTGGACATTTTGGTTTCGTTGAGTGCGATTTCGTTTCGGTAATTCTGGATTTCAAATTTTACTTTGCTATTCTCAAAAAGTTTCCCGTTTTTGATTTCATTGAGCGCAACGGTTGCTTTAAGAATGGAATCCCTGAAATTTAAGGCTGGGCCAAAAGCTTTGTTTTTCGAATATTGATCCGAAAGCAATTCAAAAACGGCTATTTTGGTTTCTAAGTTTGGATTGGCTATAAGGACTTTATTGGCATTGGCAATTGCCATTTCAGTATTGTTTTCAGCAGCATACGATCTTGCGATGATCATTAAAATGGAAGTGCCAACATCGTTGAACTGAAGGTCTTTCGTTGTCTTGAGCAGCTCTTCGGCAGTTTTTCGCGCCAGTTCCGGATGATTTTGCTGGCGGTCGCATTCGGCAATCCCTATTTTAGCAAGAACGAGAAACTGCGGCTCATTTTTTAAAAGCGGCAAAGCTTCATTAAAGTAAGTACGTGCCAGCTTTGGATTGTCCATTTCATTCGACACATTTCCGAGGTTCATTGCATACAATCCAATTTTTACCTCTTCCTTATTTTCTTTGGCAATGTTGTAGGCTTTCGTAAAATATTCAATCGCTTTGTCATACTTTTTTTCCTTCGAATATAAAATAGCGATGTTGTTGAGCACCGTCATTTCGTATTTTGGTTCCAGTTCTTTGATTGCAATCGTATACGCTTCGAGGTAAAAATTCAGGGCTTCACCATATTCAAGCATCGAATAATAATTGGCGCCAATATTATTGATGGCCAGGAATTGCTGTTTGTACCAATGGTTTTTCTCTGCAAGTACGCGCGCCTGCGTGAGCAATTCAAGTGAATGCACATATTCGTTGCGGCGCATCGCATCAATTCCGTTCTGGATCAGCGCGTCGCACTTTTCAGTACCCAATGCTGCCGATTGAAAACCCCACAACAAACAGCATAGCAGCATGCAAAGCCAGGCTTTCGGAACGGATGATTTTTGATACATGGAGTAATGCGGTTTGGAACGTAAAAATACATAAAAATCAACAGCATGTTGCAGCGAATCCTGAATATCGAAATTGCATTTATTCAGCACATTATCGTTTTAAAGCAAAATTATATTTAGATTTGAGGCAAAATTAAATCGCGCAATCATGAAGATAAAATTACTTGGTGCAGCATGGCTTTTGGCATTGGCTTTTCCTGCATTTTCTCAGGCCACCTGGCATGAGCTTCCCAGCATTCCGCAATCCCAATCGCGCTATGACGATATTTTCTTCTTAAACCCTGATTTGGGATGGGCGGCAGATGGCTGGGGATCGGCAGTATACAAAACGACAGATGGCGGCCAAAACTGGCAGCAGGAAAATGTTTCAACAGAAGAATATTACAGGAATATCGAATTCCTGAATGAGAATATTGGCTTTTTAGGAAGTCTTTCCCATAATTTTTATAAAACCATAGACGGCGGAAATACCTGGACAACCGTAACGAATATTCCCGGAGATGTTCCTGCAATTTGCGGACTGGATGCAGTAGGCGATCACACGATTTATGGCTGCGGTGCTTACTTTGGGCCGGCTTATGTAATTAAATCTGTTGACAGCGGAAATACCTGGCAATATATCGACATGAGCGCTTACGCCGAAAAATTGGTTGAAGTGTTGTTTGTAGATGAAAATACAGGTTATGCTTCGGGTTCCGATTTGACTGGCGGCGTAGTGTTAAAGACGACCAACGGCGGCACTTCATGGACGAAATTATACAGCACCGGAATCGTGGGCGAATACGTTTGGAAATTGCAGCGATTGGCTTCAAACACCCAAATTATGTTCGGATCGGTAGAATCAGTTGCACCATTAAATGGGAAACTTATCAAATCAGTAGATGGCGGAGTGAATTGGGTTTCTAAAGAAGTTCCTGACAGCGATATTCAGGCTGTTGGATTTTTAACCGAAAACCACGGCTGGATGGGCGGGCACCATACCGGATTTCTTGAAACGTTTGATTCAGGCAATACCTGGATTGATACCGGACTCGGGATCAGCTTGAACCGGATCCAGTTTTTAGGCGACAACCTGGCTTACTGTTCAGGAAACCACATTTATAAATTTTCAGATGAAAACCTTTCTATAAGTGAAACTGCGAAACCAAAAGTCCACGATCTTGATGTGAAAGTACACCCAAATCCACTAAGGAATAATTTGGATTTCACAGTCGATTTTCCAAAAGCAAACCATTTGATCATCAGCATTTTTGATACACAGGGCAAGTTGGTGAAAATGCTGCAGAAAGAAACGATTTCAGTACCAGGTAAAAAAGAATACAGTTTCCCGTTTCCTTATAAAGCGGGGGCTTATTTCCTGAGCCTGCACCACGACATTGGCGCACAATCGGTCAAGCTGATTAAAAAATAGTATTGTCCTGGAATAGTGCTTGATTTTTAAATTTCAATGATTCGAATGCAATCAGCCACGAATCCAGAATTTAACCATTAAAAGCAGTAAGGAATTACGACATTGTGCCTTAATACTCTTAATGGTTCAGAAAACAATCAGAATGACAATTGTCCATAAAGAACATGCATTTTAGTTTTCCTTTTAAAATAAAAAAATCCTCTTCGTTTTGAAGAGGATTTTTTTTAAACTGTCGTATTGATTTTTCCTGAAGCTTCTAGGTTTCTTTCAATCGCATGTCCTGGTCTCGACCATTTTGGTTTTTCACCCAATGACTGAAATTGAGAATCTTCGGCTTCAACCGTTTTTGGCTGCGATACTTTCGTAAAGGCTTTTTGCGGATTCAACCCGAGCATTTCAAACATTTTCATGTCTTCATTCACATCGGGATTTGGCGTTGTCAGCAGTTTATCGCCTGCGAAAATCGAATTGGCACCGGCAAAAAAGCACATCGCCTGGCCTTCGCGGCTCATGTTCATTCTTCCTGCTGAAAGGCGCACCTGGGTTTCAGGCATGACGATTCTGGTGGTGGCAACCATTCGGATCATTTCCCAGATCTCGATTGGTTTTTCTTCTTCCATCGGAGTTCCTTCAACGGCAACAAGCGCGTTGATCGGCACCGACTCTGGCTGCGGACTCAAAGTCGCCAAAGCCACGAGCATTCCTGCGCGGTCTTCAATACTTTCGCCCATTCCGATAATTCCGCCGCTGCAAACCGTTACGTTAGTTTTGCGTACATTTTCAATCGTTTTCAAACGGTCTTCAAATCCGCGGGTAGAAATCACTTCTTTATAATATTCTTCTGAGGTATCAAGGTTATGGTTGTAAGCATACAACCCGGCTTCAGCCAAACGCTGCGCCTGGTTTTCAGTGATCATACCGAGTGTACAGCACACTTCCATATCGAGTTTGTTGATCGTACGAACCATTTCCAGAACCTGGTCAAATTCTGGTCCGTCTTTTACATTTCTCCACGCCGCACCCATGCAAACACGCGAAGATCCACTTGATTTGGCACGCAATGCCTGTGCTTTTACTTGGCTCACCGACATCAAATCATTGCCTTCCACTTTTGTATGGTAACGTGCTGCCTGTGGGCAATAGCCACAGTCTTCAGGGCAGCCGCCGGTTTTGATTGACAATAAGGTAGAAACCTGAACGACATTTGGATCGTGGTGTTCGCGATGAATTGACGCTGCTTCGAAAAGCAAATCCATCATTGGTTTGTTATATATGGCGATAATTTCGTCTTTGGTCCAGTCGTGTTTTGTTGTACTCATAGCTCCGATTTTAAGATTGTCAAAAGTAGGTAATTCCAGTTTAAACAGAAAGTTTCTGAGTTAAAGTTTGAATCCGCACATCAATATGGAATAAATATAAATGAGGTTTATACAGCATTGAAACTGCATAAACCTCATAATTTTTTTGATGATTTATTTAATCTACTTTGTTAATGACTTCGACTTTATCCTTCCAGTACTGCATCAGGCAGAACGAAACGATTAGTGAAGCTGCTGTGGATTCAAACAACAATCCGATGCAATACTGCTGGATCGACAATTCGCCACCTCCGAAAATAAAACTGTCGGCAAGATTTTTTAAATACGGCTCGCCGCCTTTGAACTGGATGTAAGCCAACAAACAGGCAATGCTTAAAATAGCGCCGATCATTGAAGTGACAATGGCAGAAAGCAGATTTTTATTGTATCCGCGGATGCCATCGGCCTGGTTCATGCTGATGGTGCGGTTTACACCGTAGGCAACGATCAGTATGTTTAATATCCGAAGCATGAAAATGTGCGAAAGCCCCATAAAATCAAGAATCAGGAAGTAAATTCCGATGCCTAAAAAAATGATGATTCCGTTTATGAGTTCCCTGGAAAATTTCATAATAAATTGGTTTTGTTTTATCAGCAAAGCTGATAATGGTTAGACTTAATAATGATGGATTTACCCAAATTTACTAAAAAATTATGTTTTCACTAGTACAAATTCAGCTTTAATAAAAATTTATAGGCTAAAAGGCAGAAGAAATGGTTAAAGTATAATTATTTGTCGTTTTGATATAACAAAAGCCACTCGTCGTGATCGAAGAAATTCCACTTTGCATTGGCAAGATCAACATTCGGATCAATAAAGGTCTGAGACGGGCCGGCATTTACCGAAACTGAAGCATTCACAAAGACGCTAACATCTTTTCCCTGAAGCGCATATTCTTTTTTGATATGCTGCGCCATCTGCCAAATGCCATCGGGCTTTGTCGTGACGAAATTTCGCTGTTTCGGATTCAGTTTCTGATAATTGTAATACGATTCTTCCTTGGTTTTTTTATCGACGACCCGATAGGCAGCACTGCCCGAACGTTGGCGAAGCATCATCCGCCAACTTAACCGATGGCCTTCTTCTGTCCACAGCACATCGCCCTTGATCAGGTAATGGCGAAGCGGGAGCGAAAGCTGTACGATAAAATAAGGAATGAAAAAATACAGCAATCTGACTTGATTTTCAAAATGGTAATCATCAGGCTGTATTGCCGGTTTTTTTCTGAGAAATATGGTTCTGATGCGATCTGCCGGATAAAAAAAGACTACAAAGCTCAATGCAAAAAATGGGAAGATGCCAATACGCAATACCGATGCATTGAATAAATGAAATAAAAGCGCAGCGATAAAGGCGGCCGTCCGGGTTCGTTTCCATAGTAAAAGCGGCACGATCAGCAAATCGAATGCAATGCCCGACCAGGCAATAAACAAATGAAACCAATGCTGTGCAAACAAGCCTCTTAAAAATTCCGGATGGTGCTCGCCGCCAAGCAGCAGCCTTATAAAAGTGCCGTCGAGCCATTGCAGATACAATTTAGAAATGACCGCAAAAAAGTAAACAATCGCAATCTGGAAAACCATAATCCCCGAATACCATTGTGGCATTGCATCAAGCTGGATTTTTGAATTTCGCTTTACGTCGAGCGAAGCATAACGGTTCGCAGGAAGGAAAAGCATGATGATGCATACAAGCAGCAACAGGTAATAATGATTGTTGTAAGCTTCTTTCTGCATTAAATACACACCGGCCCATAAAATCGTAAAAAGACCAAGACTGATGCGGTATCGGTAGCCCAGCATCACTGCAAACCCTAGCAGGCTCATGGCCAGGAAATAAAAATACATGCCACTGCCTGGAAGCGGCTGCAGCCATTCGAACCCAATATGGGAAAAAGTGAATTCGGGATCGATCATGACATTTTTGACCCAGCCAGTAAAAATGGCTCCTAAGGTTTCGGCAAAAAGCAGGAATCCAAAGAAAATCCGGAAAATGACTAAGGGCGCAATGTCAATGGGCTTGCAGCATTTTCGGAACATAAAATCATTTGTTTATAAATGCAAGCGCATTTAATTTGTCATTGGCCAGTTGTTGCTTCAGCAGGTCTAAGGAAGCAAATTTTTGTTCGTCGCGCAGGAAATGCAACACAAAAATTTCAAGTTCCTGATCGTATAAATCGGCATTTGTATCAAAAAAGTGGACTTCAACGCTAAGTGCCGTTCCGCCAACTGTTGGATTGTTGCCAATGTTCATCATCCCAAAAACGGTTTGTCCGCCAATGGTGCTTTTCACGGCATAAACCCCGATTTTCGGCAGCAATTTGTAATCGTCTTTGATGCTGATGTTTGCTGTTGGGTAACCAATGGTCCTTCCGAGCTGTTTTCCTTTTACGACCGTTCCGCTAAGGAAATAATCATAACCGAGATACTGCCGCGCCAATGCGGTGTTTCCTTCGTGCAGCGCATTCCGGATTTTGGTCGAACTCACAGAAACCTCGTCGATTTCCTGTGCTGATATCTGCTCGACCTCAAACCCGTACTGTTCGCCAAAAACGATCAGGTCATTGATGTCTGCCGTGCGGTTTCGGCCAAAACGGTGGTCGTGGCCGATGATTATTTTCTGGATGTTGAATTTGGCTACAAGAACATCGGCAACGAATTCTTCGGCGGTAAGCCTTGAAAAATTTTCATCGAATGGATGAATGATGAGGTTTTCGAGTCCGGTGTTTTCCAGCAAAAGAATTTTTTCTGCCATGGTATTGAGCAGTTTAATCTCTGATTTTTCCTGAAGCACCATTCGCGGATGCGGGTAAAATGTCAGGATCAGGCTTTCGCAGCCGCTTGCCTGCGCGTTCTGGATCAATTTTTCGATGATTTTTTTATGCCCAATATGGACACCGTCAAAAGTACCAAGGGTAACGATTGTTTTCTTATCGGAATTAAAATCACTGATGGACTGAAAAATTTTCAAAGCATTCGAGTTAAGATTGCGAATTTAAGGCAAAGACTTCAATAATCAAATATTGAATGGGACCTTTTCAAAAACGCGTACTGAGGTCATAAATAGCAACATGTGTTAAAAAATATGGGGTAAACCCTTGAATTAAAATTTTATATTACTTTTACTTCCTATTTTAAAAATCTAAAAATGAAAAAATTAATACTTTTTGTAGCTGCTGTACTCCTTTTTTCGGGGAATGGGTATGGCCAGCAATTGTGGAGTAAGGTTTCAAGACCTGAAGCAATTACTTCTGAAATCCTGCCAAGGGATACGCATCCGGCGGCTTATCAGATTTATGCTTTGAACATGGAATTGCTGAAATCAAAACTTGCAGCAGCGCCGTCAAGATTGCTTCAGACAAATTCAAATGTAATCATTGCATTCCCAAATGCTGAAGGAAAAATGCAAAATTACAAGATGTACGAAGCTTCGGTAATGGCTCCTGAATTGGCAGCCAGACATCCTGAAATCCAGTCTTATGTAGGAACAGGAATCGATGATCCGACAGCTTCTATCAGAATAACAACCACACTTTTTGGATTGCATACGATGACGCTTTCAGCTCACGGAACAAATTATATCGATCCCTATTCAAAAGATTTAAAAAATTATATCGTCTACGATCGCGAAGGGCTTACTTCTACTAAAAAACATACTTGTGGCGTAAAAGAACCGGGCATTGATTTGAACGGTGAAGTTACTGAAGGGCCGCTTTTTCGTGCCAACAACAGTTTATTTAAAACCTACCGTCTTGCAATGGCATGTACTATTGAATATGCCGCTTATCACGTGAATGCTGCCGGACTTTCCGGGGGAACATTGGCACAGAAAAAAGCTGCGGTATTGGCAGCAATGACCGTTACCATGGCCAGGGTTAATGGTGTTTATGAAAGAGATATGGCTTTGACTATGGTGCTTATCCCAAATAATGAAGATATTATTTTTATTACTTCTGATGAATTTGACAATCAAAATTCTGCACCCGAATATCCTTTGTTAGCCCAAAGCCAAACGGTTATTGATAATGTAATCGGTACTGCAAATTACGATATCGGGCATACGGTAAGTACTGGTGCCGGTGGTGTTGCTACTCCGCAAGGGCCATGCAATGCGACTAAAGCGAGAGGAATTACAGGAACTGATTCTCCGGTTGGAGATCCGTACGACATTGACTATGTAGCACACGAAATGGGACACCAATGGGGATGTTCACATACCTTTAATAGTGACCAGGATAGTTGTGGCGGTGGAAACAGAGTTACCTCTTCGGCATTCGAACCTGGAAGCGGAACAACAATTATGGCTTATGCAGGAATTTGTGCCCCGGATAACGTGCAACTGCACTCAGATGCTTATTTCCATGCAAGAAGCCTCATACAAATGCAGTCTTTTGTAAATGGAGGAGGAAATTGTGGTGTTATTTTAGCCAATGGAAATACTCCTCCGGTAGTAAGTGCAGGAAGTAATTATACAATTCCTTTTGGAACAGCATTTGTCCTTACAGGATCTGCAACGGATGTAAATGACGATGCGCTGACCTATTGCTGGGAACAGTATAATTTTCAGATTTCAGAGCAGCCGCCATTGGCGACAAATACGGTAGGGCCAAGTTTCAGGTCTTATTCGCCAACTACATCGCCATCAAGATATTTTCCAAAACTCTCTGATATTCTTGCAAATAATTTAACGCCAACATGGGAAGCAGTACCAAGCGTTGCAAGAACAATGATCTTTTCATTGGTGGTGAGAGACAACAGAATGCCATTAGGCGGGCAAACGGAAAGGTCAACAATGACACTGACTTATGCCAATACAGGTCCGTTCAAAGTGACCTCACAAGCGGCATCAGTGACCTGGGCGAAAAATTCAGATCAGGTGGTTACGTGGGATGTTGCAGGTACAGATGCAAACGGGATAAATACTTCGGCTGTAAATATTAAATTGTCTATTGACGGAGGGCTTACTTTCCCATACACACTTGCTGAAAATACGGCAAACGATGGTAACGAAACGATCATTGTTCCTGATACACCAGCATCACAAAATTGCCGTATTAAAGTAGAAGCAGTTGGAAATGTATATTTTGCAATCAACACAGCAAAAGTACTGATTGGCTATGAAATTGTTAACAGTTGTACGACTTATGCTTATGCCGGTGCAGCTTTTGCATTGCCAGACAGTACAACTTACACTCAAAAAACAATTAATGTGCCAACAACAGGGGTTATTACCGACGTGAATGCCACTGTAAATGCCACACATGCAAATATTCAAAACCTGAATATTGTATTGCAAAAACCAGGAGGAGGAAACGTTGTATTGTTTAACCAGCAATGTTCCGGAAGTTCAAATATGAACGTTACTTTCGACAGCCAGGCTTCAGCAATTGTTTGCAGCAGTCCGTTAGAAGGAACTTTCGCGCCAACCGTAGCAACAGCGCTTAATGCTTTCAACGGTTCTAGCCCAACAGGAAACTGGACATTTGCTTTCAGGGATATGGTTGCCGGAACGACAGGTACGATCAATTCCTTTTCAGTAACGGTATGTACACAGGAAATAAGATTGCTTGCAGCAGAAAATTTTGAATTCAAGGATTTCGCCTTGTATCCAAATCCGAATGCAGGAAACTTTACCGTTCAATTCAAGTCAGCATCAAACCAAAAAATCAACATCCTGGTTCATGACCTAAGCGGAAGAAAGATTTTTGATAAATCATACAGCAATACCGGAATGTTCTCTCAAAACCTGCAATTGGACAAAGCGGCTTCAGGAGTTTACCTGGTGTCGGTTACCGATGGCGACAAGAAAATTGTCAAAAGGATTTCAGTGAAATAATTTAATTCACTTATAATGAAAGAGCCCGTAATTTACGGGCTCTTTTTATTTTATGTCAAATGTAATGGTTTTGATAAGCTGGGGAACTTCTGAAACAGTGAAACTTAAACTGGCTTTTTTATCCTGAATCGAAAGCTTTCCGGAGCCCACTTTATAATTTCCCGTTTGTCCTTTGCAGTAACAAAACCTTCCGAAGAGCATTTGTGTTTTTTGAAGATCTGCATTTTCAAAATCCTGATTTTCAAAATTGTCAAGTTCAAAAACAATTTCCTCACGATAGCCCGCATCCTGAATGTCGCCTTTTACTGTTTTTGAATAGCTATATTTGATGACTTTTTTCTGAAGATCATCTTCAAGTTTGTAATACACGCTCCCAAATTCATCAAGGTTGACCTGCATTTTTTTGTTTTCGAAAACTTCGATCCTGCAAGTTCCGGCTTTCGGGCATTCGCTTTCAAGTTGCAGCACAACTTGATTTTGACTGACGCCCGTTTTTTTAGAAGCGCAGCCTAAAAACAAAATTGCCGTACAGATCAGTAGTTTTTTCATTATTTCCCGTTGAATGAAGTCATGGTAATTTCTAATCCGGCCGTGCCAAAAGACCGGATGATTTCTGAAGCCAGTTCCAGTCTTTCCGGAAGTTTGGCTTTTTCATTGTCATCCCAGTCGGCAAGGACATAATTTACTTGCTGGCCTTTTTTGAATTCATCGCTGATGCCGAAACGAAAGCGCGTATAGTTTTGCGTATTCAAAACGAGATTGATGTTCTTGAGTCCGTTGTGGCCGCCGTCGCTGCCTTTTGGCTTGATGCGGATCGCTCCAAACGGCAAATTCAAATCATCGGTAATTACTAATAAATTTTCGAGGGGAATATTTTCCTTATCCATCCAGTATTGCACGGCTTTTCCGCTGAGGTTCATGTAGGTGTTTGGTTTCAGCAGAAAGAACGTGCGGCCTTTAAATTTGTATTCGGCCATGGCGCCAAGCTTTACGGTTTCAAAAGACAAAGATTCCTGTTTGGCTAAAAAATCCAGGATTTTAAAGCCGATATTGTGGCGTGTATTGACATATTCGGCGCCGATGTTTCCAAGTCCGGCGATTAGATATTTATTACTCACATTTTTCATATTGTTTTTTAGGTGTTCGTGAACCTCCGGTTTCATAGGATCAATGATTTCTTTGGGTTCCGAAGTTTCGGATCTGAATATTTTATGGAACCAGTTCATGCTGCAAATATAGCAGATTTTTATTTTGGAGCGAAAGGCTCTAGCCCGGATGGCAGCGGCATCCTTTATGGAGCGCAGCGGAGTAAAGATACAGCGGACAGCCGGAATAGCTCCTAGAAAAATTCGGATTAAATTTGGACAGATTGCTTCGTTGTTCCTCCTCGCAAATGATGTTCGTTCGTCGCAGTGACGCATAAAAAAAGCGCCGATCGTAAAACCGGCGCTTTTGAAATATTGTGAAAAAAAATTATTTTTTCTTTCCTTTAACAGGCGCTTTCGCTGCTTTTGCTGCTTCCTGAGCTGCTTTCATAGCCGCACGTGAGATTCTCACCTGAGCTACTACGGTGTTTTCTGGGTGCATCAATTTGTATTTGTCAGAAATTAAAGACGTTACATACATTTTGTTTCCCATTTCCATTGGCGTAATGTCGGCCTCGATAAAATCCGGAAGGTCTTTCGGCAACGCTTTTACTTTTAAACGACGTTGGTTTAAACGCAAAACACCTCCTAAAAGTACACCTGGAGACGTTCCAACTACTTTCACAGGAACTTCCATAGTGATTTCTTTGTCGTCTTTCAATTGGAAAAAGTCGATGTGCAATATTTTGTCAGACACCGGGTGAACCTGGATATCCTGCAAAACTGCATCGTAAGTTTTACCACCAAGGTCGATCACAACAGTGTGCGCGTTTGGAGTGTAAACCAAGCTTTTGAATTCTTTTTCTTCTGCTGAAAAATGCACTGGTTGACCTCCTCCGTATAACACGCAAGGAACCGCTCCAGCATTACGTACGGCTTTAGTCGCAACTTTGCCCACGCTTTCTCTTTCTGATCCTTTAATCGTAATCGATTTCATTGTAAAAATATATAGTTAATAAAAAAATACTTGTTTGGTCGAACGTCAAATGACAAATGTCGAATGACTTTCTTTGGGCGTTTCCCTGCGGGTCAGGCTTTCCGCTTTTATCTTTTGCTCCGCTGCGCTTTGCAAAAGGATAACCGCTTCAATCCTTAACGCGGGCATTTTCATTACATCAGGAACTTCCCGCTGATGGAATTGTTGTGCTGCACCATGCCCATGACTTCGGCGAAAAGCGGCGCACAACTCACTACCCTTATTTTTCTGGATTCTCTCTGTAACGGGATAGAATCGGTAACAATCAATTCACTCAACTGTGAATTTTCAATCTTTTCGTAAGCATCGCCTGATAAAATCGCGTGCGTACATATGGCTCTAACGCTTAATGCGCCTTTTTCAATCATTAAATCTGCGGCTTTTGCCAACGTGCCTCCGGTGTCGATCATGTCATCCACCAAAATCACATTCCTGCCTTTTACCTCGCCAATCAATTCCATCGTGTCGATCACATTTGCGATCTTGCGCTGCTTGTAGCAAATCACCACATCAGACTCTAAAAATTTAGAGTAGGCATAGGCTCTTTTTGAACCGCCCATATCTGGCGATGCGATCGTCAGGTTTTCGAGGTTGAGGCTTTTTACATACGGCAAGAATATTGTCGATGCGAAAAGGTGGTCTACCGGTTTTTCGAAAAAACCCTGAATCTGGTCGGCGTGCAAATCCATCGTCATGATGCGGGTTGCTCCGGCGGCGTCTAATAAATTCGCTACCAGTTTGGCCCCAATCGGCACACGTGGTTTGTCTTTCCTGTCCTGCCTTGCCCATCCGAAATACGGAATTACAGCGGTTACGTGTCTTGCTGATGCACGCTTTGCCGCGTCGATCATCAGTAACAATTCCATCAGGTTGTCGGCGCTTGGAAACGTCGAACAAATGATAAACACACGCAAACCTCTAATTGATTCTTCGTAAGAAGGCTGGAATTCTCCATCACTATATTTTGAGAACGTAACTTTTCCGAGTGGCACGCCATAATCTTTGGCGATCTTCTCGGCTAAATAGACACTTTGCGAACACGCAAATATCTTTGCTTCCGGTTCCTGGTGTGACATTTCAATGTGTTGTTTTTATCGTTGCCATCCTATCAATTTTGCCTAAAAGCGCGGTGATATAAATGCCTCGGATGTAGTTAGTTAGTTGTGTGTCGCGTTAACGAGGTGCAAATTTAGGAATAAAATCGAACTCTGAAAGGAAAATTTCGTGTATTTTTTTAGAATTTGAAATTTATTTTTTTACATTTGCACCGTGTTAAAGGATAAGCAACACTTTTAAAGTTTGCTTTTCTATTGCGATGGATCGATTGTTTTCGATTCTTCGTCTGCTAAATGCCCGGATGGCGGAATTGGTAGACGCGCTGGTCTCAAACACCTGTGGGAAACCGTACCGGTTCGACTCCGGTTCCGGGTACAAAAGCTCTTCTGAAAAGAAGGGCTTTTTTGTTTTTTACGGGACCGGGGTCAAACCTTTTTAGGTGACTCCGGTTCCGGGTACAAAAGGGCTGACGAAAAGAAGGGCTTTTTTTACGGGACCGGAGTCAAATTTTTTAGGTCGATTCCGGTTCCGGGTACAAAAGGGCTGACTAAAAGAAGGGCTTTTTGTTTTTAAGAAACCGAGTTAAATTTAGTACCATTGTATAAGTTTTAATCACACCCGAAATGACTAAATATCGCCCGGAGATAGATGGATTAAGAGCTGTCGCTGTAGTCGCAGTGGTATTGTTTCATTTGAATTCAGATTTTTTAATCGGCGGATATTATGGGGTCGACGTTTTTTTTGTAATTTCTGGTTATTTAATTACCGGAATCATTGTAAAAGACCTGGAAAATGACACGTTTAAAATGTCGAAATTCTGGATCAGGCGTGTAAAAAGATTGGTTCCGTTGCTTTTGACCGTGGTGATCATAACCATTTTAGTTTTACCCTTTTTTACGTTTAAACCCATATACAATGACATATTAAAGGATATTATTCCTGCGGTATTTTCATATTTTAATTTCCATGCCTACTTTAACTTTGGTGATTATTGGGGGCCGGCTGCTGACAAGTCGTTTTTTCTGCATACGTGGTCTTTATCGGTAGAAGAACAGTTTTACTTGTTTTATCCGTTGCTGCTTATCATTATTAAAAAGTATTTTAAGTCTTTCTTAAAGCCGCTTATTTTTATCACATTAATAAGCCTCGGATTGTTTGTCTGCTTTGTCAAATTCAAAACGCATTTGACCTTTTACATGCTTCCTTTTAGATTTTGGGAGCTTTCCGCAGGCGGAGTAATTGCTTGCCTGCCAAAGAAAAGCACTCTGAATAAAATATATAATACTGTTTTTCCGATCATTGGATTGTTACTGATTTTCATCAGCTATTTTTTTGCAGAAAAAACAATAAGTTATATCGTAGTACTTCCTGTTGTAGGCACTGCGCTAATCATTTATTTTATCAGTGTCAATGACATCACCGGAAAACTATTGAGCAGCAGCATTTTTGTACATATTGGAAAATTGTCTTATTCCTTGTATTTATGGCACTGGCCGATCATTGTATTATTCAAAAACTTAGAGTTTAGATTTTTAGGAGTAAATGAATGGTATATTTATTTATTCATCATCATCGCAACATATCTGCTGTCGGTCCTGTCTTTTAAATGGATTGAAACCAAAACAAGAAATTACCGGAACACGCCAAAGTTAGTTTTGTTGGGTGTCGGATTGTGCCTGGCGCTTATTGCTTATTACAAATCGCCGTACTTCAACATTCATTATCCATCATTATACAACCAGCAAACCTATTATCTTCAGCAGTATGATGTGTCTCCAACGCAAGTGATTTTAAAAAAAGGCAATCCTTTAATTTATAATGTCACTGTTCTTAACAGGTCATCGGCTGATAATGACGCTTTTAAAAAACAAGGTATTTTAAAAAGGATAAATGATAAAAATCCTGAAATTTTAGTGCTTGGCGATTCCCATGGGGCAATGTGGGCAAAAACGCTTGAAGAAGCATGCGGCGAATTGAAGATTTCAAGTTCCGTTTACACCACAAATGCGTCAAAGCCATTTTTTAACCTCCATGATTTGGACGATCAAGCCAGTAATGAATTTTTTACCAAAAAGGAAAGAATTGATTTCGCAAAATCGATAGTAAGCAACATTCACAAATGGAAAATAAAAATGGTGGTCATATCGTGTCGTTGGGAAGCACTTTCAGATGACAATAGGAGCGAATTTGAAAACCTGATGGTATACCTAAAAGATAAAAATATCAAAATGTTAGTGATCAATCAGCCGCCACGGATTTCCATTGTCAACAATCTGAATGTTTCCCAATATGTTTCATATCTCAAAATCGATCCCAAAAACGGATTCCATACCATTTCATTAAGTCAGGACAAAGTGATAAAAGGCAATCAATTCGTGGCGCAATTGGCAAAAAAATATTCTAATGTTATGGTATTTGATGTTTTTAGCAGGTTATACAATAAGGATCAGATGAAAATAACACATAATAAAGATGTTTTATATTTCGACGACGACCATTTAAGTGACAGCGGCACCCGATTCTTTAAGCAGGATCTAAAAAAAACAATGACAAAAGAGCTCGACTAATTTCGCCTTTTAGTAAAAAAAAGCCCCGCACAAAGCAGGGCTGGTAAACTTCTTTTAATTCTTTAAAAACTTGACCGTCTTTTCTGAATCTCCAATCATGATTTTTGCAAAATAAGTTCCTTTTGCCAAATCATCGGTATGGATCAGGGCATTTTCAGATTTTACGTTTTGCTGCAGCACCGTTTGGCCTGTAAGATTATAAATGGTAACGCTGTCAATCTGTTCGTTGTAAGAGAGATTTAGTGTTTCATTTACCGGGTTCGGGTAGTATTTTAAATCCGTTCTGTCAAAATTATTTGTTGCCAAAGTAGCAGATACCGCAATGTCATCAATAAAAAGCAACCATTGGTCTGTCGCTGAATAGCAATTAAAACCTACATAATACACTCCGGTGGTTTCTGGTGTAAAAGCAATGGTATTGGTTATTGCCGTTACATTGTTCCTTACATCCGGATGATCTGCCAAAGGCGTTGCAGACATGCTCACTGAGGCCGCTTCGTTGCCAATGTAGACTTTGAATTTCTCGATGAATGCATTACTTCCCCTGCTTCCATATTTGTAAGAAATGCTATACGATACGCCTGCGGTAAGATTTAAGCCTGCAGTGAAAAACCAGGCATTTGCCGGATTGGTAGAATGGTATTTGTATTGCATGGTTATGGTCGTAAAACCAAAGCCTGGAGCAGTAATGGTATTGAAATTATTTCCGGCTCCGGCATTTTCCAATGTCGTACAAGCAGGCATTTCAGGCGCAGCAGCAGATTCAAAATCTTCCAGATAAGGAACATCAACAGCTGCACAAGGCTCTAAAGAAATGTTTTTGGCCATTGTTGGAGCGGCCACTTGTGGGTTGGCAAGTTGATCGTGCATTTTTGCCCTGATTTCGGCATTTTGGATTTTAGATTGTGCCATTCCGGCAAGCGGAAACAACAGCATCAAACAGAGTAATTTTTTAATCATAATACATGTTATTTTAGTTCTCTATAAATATAGAAATAAAAAAGCAACACCAATTGGTTATCCGTTTTATGACGTAAAAATCCGACAAATGGGTTTTAAGATTATATTTTTTTGATGACGTAAGTCACTATGCCCCAAATCATAAACTGGTTTTCTTCTGTGACTTTTATCGGAGCATAATTCGGATTTTCAGGCATCAGCCAAAGTCCGCCTTTTTCAACGTTGATGCGCTTTACCGTAAATCCGCCTTCAATGAAACAGATGGCGATTTTGTTGTTTTCTGGTTCCAGGCTGCGATCCACGACCAAAACGTCCTTATCGTTAATTCCGGCATCGATCATCGAATGGCCTTCGACTTTAATAAAAAACGTAGCCAGCGGATTTTCACTCAGTGCTTTATTCAGGTCGATTTTTTCCTCCATAAAATCCAAGGCAGGCGATGGAAACCCGGCAGAAACACCCTGATCAAAATACGGAATCAGCAGGCCGCTTTCGTTTTCAGGCCTGAAAAACTCGAGCGTTTTTTTAGGTGTTTTATCTAACATTGGATCGTCAGGATTTGGTCAAATTGGGTCGTATATCTTGGAGAAAGCAAATTCTGCGTCATGTTCCAGGTTTTTTCATCCTGCGAACCCAAACGAATTTTTCGCCCACCGATTTTCTGGTTTACATGATCGATCGCTTTCATCAGTGCGAGATGTTTCGGATTTTCATCTTCAAACAAATTGAATTGTTTCTGGTTTTCCGGAATCAATTGCGTCACAATGACACCGGCTTTGTGAAAACGCAGTCCTTTATTTTCTGCATACAATTTTTCAAGCAACTTAATCGAAGCTTCCGAAATCGTCAAAGTCGAATGGGTTGCAAACGGCAAAGTGACCGATTGCTGAAAATACCTGCGTTCGTGTTTTTCCTGCGTTTCCATCGTACCCAACAAAACCGTAATGGTATGGCAGCACAATTTTTGCATGCGCAGTTTTTCGGCACAAACCGATGCAAATGTTGCAACACGTTCCCTAATCGGATCAAATTCGGTCAGCCTTTTCGGAAAACTTCTCGTTGTCGCAATGCTTTTTTTATCGGTAAGTTCTTCAAGTTCCAAAACTGGCTCGCCCTGCAATTCCTTGATCAGCCGCAATCCGGTCACGCCCATGTGGCTTTTGATAAATGCTTCATGCTGCAGCTGGGTAAAATCGAAAGCCGTTTTGAGTCCGCGTGCTTCGAGCTTTTTTTTCATGCGGTGACCAATGCCCCAAATGTCACCAATTTTCGTCCACTTTAAAGCCTTAATCCGTTTTTCATCCGAATCAATCACATATACGCCGATGGTTTGTTCAGGAAATTTCCGGGCAATTTTATTCGCCACTTTCGACAAAGCTTTCGTTGGCGCGACGCCTACGCAAACCGGAATGCTAACCCATTTTCTAATGCGGTTTTTGATTGCGATTCCATACGCATGAAAATCATCATCTGGAATAGTGACGCCCTGAAAATCCATAAATGCTTCGTCAATGCTGTAGACTTCAATATTCTGAGTAAACTGTCGCAGGATTTGCATCACGCGATCGCTCAAATCGCCATAGAGCGCATAATTCGACGAAAAAACCGTAATGCCTTTTTCCTTTAATTCCTGGCGCACTTTAAACTCCGGCGCAGCCATTTTGACACCGAGTTCCTTGGCTTCGTCACTTCTTGAAATGATGCAGCCGTCATTGTTTGAAAGTACCACAATAGGTTTGTTTACGAGTTCCGGCCGAAAAAGCCGCTCGCATGAAGCATAAAAATTATTACAGTCGACCAGTGCATACATGCCGTAAATTTAAGGAAATCGACAGCAGCAAAATCAGAACAAAAGTTAATTCGGAAATTCTGTTGATAAATTTTCAGGAGCTTAATCCTGCTCTCGCCTTTATCTTTGTTCGTGCCTCACAAAGGATACCGGCTCCATCAGGGCTAGGGCAACATCCTCACCGGAACATTCTCCAATAAAAAAACCACCGGGATTTCCGATGGTTTCAAATAAGAATATATTTCTAAGCGAGCAAATCCATCACCAAAGACGGGAACAATCCGAGTACAATATTCAGTACAATCGCAATGACAGCAACTGCATAATAAATCACTGGCGTTCCGGTGCGCTGCTCGTTTGGCTCTTTCGAATACATCGCTAAAATCAGTTTAAAATAGTAGCCGACACTGATGATCGAATTCACGACTGCGACAATTACCAAAACTAAATATCCGGCTTCAATCGTCTGACTGAACAAAGTCAGCTTTGCGAAAAATCCTGAGAAAATGGGAATTCCGGCCATTGATAATAAAGAGCCGGTTAATATTGCTGCCAGCAACGGATTCGTTTTTCCAAGTCCATGAAAGTTTGCGATGTCTTCATTGTCACGGTCTCTGCACACATATAAAATGACTGCAAAAGCGGCGATTCCGGCCAAGGCATACGCAGAAGCGTAATATAGCAAACTTCCGGCAGAAGTGCTCAGTGACAATAACGTCATCAGCATAAATCCGGCGTGTGAAATCCCTGAAAAAGCCAGCATTCTTTTGACGTTCGTTTGCCTCAAAGCCATGATGTTTCCAACAGTCATCGACGCGATCGAAACCACAACAATTACAATTTGGAATTGGTATGAAACATCTGCATTCATTGCAAATAACAATTTGTATAAAGTCGCCATGGCGGTTACTTTTGCAAGTGTGCTCATTGTTGCCGTTGTCAATGCAGGCGAACCTTCATAAACGTCGGGCGCCCAGAAATGGAATGGCACGGCTGCGATTTTAAAGAACATTCCGATGGTTACCAGTACGATTCCAATTGGAAACCAAACCGGCAATTCGGCAGAACGTGACAATTCGCTGATTTCGGCTACATCAAAAGTTCCCATGGCGCCGTAAATCAGGCAAATCCCGAACAAGATTATACCTGAGGCAAACGAACCCATCAGGAAATATTTCATTCCGGCTTCATTGCTTCGCAGGCTCAAACGGTTGCTGGCGGCTAGAATGTACAATGAAATAGACAAGATTTCAATCCCTAAAAAGAACATCGCTAAGTTTCCGAACGAAACCATGGCAACGGCTCCGGCCAATAAAAATATTTTGATCGCGATAAAATCGGAGATCTGCGTTTCGTGACGTGCGTAAAAATTATGGCTCAACGCTACTAAAAATGCAGTGAGTAAGATAAACAAACACGAAAACGACACCGAAAATTTATTTACGACAACCATATTGTTGTAATAACTTTCTTCCAAACCAAACTGTGAAGCGGTCAATCCCAAAATACCAAGCAAGCCCAAAACTGTAAACGGAACGATTGCTTTCCTAAGATTTAGGATTTCAAATAAAAGGCATAAAATACCTAATCCCGTAATAGCTATTAATGTAATCATCTTTGTTTGACTAGTTAGTTCGGTTGATAAATGTAAGGATGTGCTCGATGCTCGGCGTAATCAGGTCAACGATTGGTTTCGGATACAACCCGAAGAAAAACAATACGGCAACGATGGCCACCAATGAAAACCCTTCGTTGAAAGTAACATCGGCGAAAGCCTTTTTATTGGTTTCACCCAACATGACCTGCTGGAACATTTTAAGCATGTAATAAGCGCCAAGGATAATGGTCGTTCCGCCCAAAATCGCGTAACCCATATTGATTTGCGACAAGCTGAACAGTACCGTAAATTCTCCCACAAAGTTAAATGTCGAAGGCAAAGCGACCGATGCCAAAACCAAGATCATAAACAACGAGGTGAATTTTGGAGCTTGTTGCCTGATGCCGCCCATTTCGCCTATCGTTCTGGTTTGGTAACGGCGGTAAATGATATCGGCAATTAAGAACAATCCGACTACGACAAATCCGTGGGCGATCATTTGTAAAACCGCGCCGCGCAAACCGTCGAGTGTTAATGTGTAAGCTCCGGCTGCAATGAGTCCAACGTGTGCCAAAGAAGAATAAGCGAGTAATTTTTTAAGGTCGTTCTGGCGAAGCGCAACGATCGATCCGTAGATTACGCCTGCAATTCCGAGTCCGATAAAAATATTTTTGTGTTCGATTGCAGCAAAACGCCCGATAGGAAGCTGCCAGCGAATGACGCTGTACAATCCCATTTTGAGCATAATCCCCGAAAGCAGCATCGTTCCGACAGCTGGTGCTTTTTGGTACACTTTTGCCTGCCAAGTGTGAAACGGAATCAATGGGATTTTAATCGCATACGCCAAAAAGAAAGCACCGAAAATCCAGGTTTGTTCTTTTACGGTCAGTCGCATCGCATACAAATCTTCGATCAGGAAGCTTTTCGAACGTTGGTACATATAAATGAAAGCCACGAGCATGAATAACGATCCTGCAAACGTGTAAATAAAGAATTTCACTACTGCTTTTTTACGGTCTTCGGCGTCGCCATTGCCCCAGATGAGTGTGATGAAGTAAATTGGGATCAAAGCGAGTTCCCAGAAAATATAATATAAAAGTCCGTCTGCGGCAAGGAATGTTCCTGTCATTGCAAACGCCATGAATAAAATCAGCGCATAAAAACTTTTAGCATTTTTGTATTCATTTCCGAATGAAGAATAAATGATGATCGGAATTAAAGCCGAAGTCAGCAACACCATCGCAAGTGAAAGTCCGTCGCCTTTAAGTGCAAATGCTACTTTTGGTTGTGTGATCCAGGCCGACAGGAAATCGATATTCTGCCCGGCGTTGAATAAATTCAAGATATAAACTGACATTCCCAATGAAGCCAACGCGAAGACCAAAGCGACTTTTGAGGCCAGTTTGTCACCGGAAAAGTACGTTGCGAAAGCGCCGACTAAAAGTAAAATCAATAAGTAAGATACATCCATTATGTGAAAATTATTGTGCTAAAAATAAATAGGTGATCATTGCGCAAAGTCCCATGACAAAAGCAAACAGGTAAAAACCAACGTTTCCGCTCTGTAATTTTTTGCCTTGGTAGCTCATTTCGGTGGCTGCTTTTCCAAATCCGAAAACAAAGTTTGAAAGCGCCGTTTCGATATAATCCCTGAAAAATCTGGATAAGGCGTTGATTGGTTTCACGAAAATCGCTTCGTAAATTTCGTCAACATAATATTTGTTGTACAGCACTTTTGAGAAACCGCTGATTTGCGCGTCTTCTTCCGGAAGTTGGCTTTGTTTGATGTATTTCACATACGCCCAACCAATTCCGATAAAAGCACCAATTAATGCAATCGCCATTAAAGTATATTCTGTAGTTCCCAAATGGTGCGCTTCGCCCGCTTTTTCAGCAAACAACGGCGCGAGGTATTGGTTTAGCCAACTGTTTCCTGGCAAGCTGATCAATCCGCCGATCGTGGCTAAAATCGCAAGAACGATCAATGGAAAAGTAATCAAGGCCGGGCTTTCGTGCAAATGGTGTTTTTGTTCTTCAGTGCCGCGAAAATCTTTAAAGAATGTCAGATACATCAATCGGAACATATAAAAGGCAGTCATGATTGAAGCGATCGAACCAACAATGTATAACGGTAAATTGTGGTGGAAAGCCGTCATCAAAATCTCATCTTTCGACCAGAATCCAGACAATGGAAACACGCCAGAAATCGCCAGACTTGAAATCAACATCGTAATAAAAGTAACCGGCATCGCTTTTCTGAGCCCGCCCATTTTTCGCATGTCCTGCTCGCCGTGCAATGCATGAATCACTGAACCGGATCCTAAGAACAAACAAGCTTTAAAGAATGCATGCGTAATCACATGGAAAATCGCAATTTCATACGCGCCAAGCCCTAAAGCCAGAAACATTAATCCGAGTTGGGAAACCGTAGAATAGGCGAGTACCTTTTTAATATCGTTTTGAACCAATCCGATCGTTGCAGCAAGAAGTGCCGTTGCTCCACCAATTATGGCAATTACATGTTGGATGGAAGGTGCCAAATCGAATAAAAAGTTCAGTCTTGTAATCATGAAAATCCCGGCAGTAACCATTGTCGCGGCGTGGATCAACGCCGAAACAGGAGTTGGGCCGGCCATCGCATCTGGAAGCCAGGTGTAAAGCGGAATTTGCGCTGATTTTCCGCAAGCGCCAATAAACAAAGCCAAGGCAGCGAATGCAATCCAATAGGTGTTTGCACTGTTGGTTCCGCCTAAAATCGTTTCTTTTAACGAAACGAAATCCAATGTTGAAAATAAAGTTGCGATGATGAAAATTCCAATTAATAAACCTAAATCCCCAATGCGGTTCATGATAAAAGCTTTCTTCGCTGCGTCATTGTAATCCTGGTTTTTGTACCAGAATCCGATCAGTAAATAGGAGCAAAGCCCGACGCCTTCCCAGCCGATGAACATCACGAGTAAGTTGCTTCCCATAACCAAAGTGATCATGAAAAACACAAACAAATTTAAATACGCGAAAAACTTATGCATGTTCTCGTCGTCATGCATGTAACTGATCGAATACAAATGGATCAGCGAGCCGATTCCGGTTACGAACATCAGCCATAGCAACGACAATTGGTCTAATAAAAATCCGAAATCTATTTTGAAATTATTGATTGAAATCCAGTCGAATAATGAAATCTGGATTGGTTTTCCGTTTTGGTTGATCTGAAGAAAGAACATTAAAGTCACGGCGAAAGAAACCACCACAGCGCCGGTTCCGATAAATCCGGAAACCGATTTCCCAAGACTTTTCCCAAAGAACACATTGATTAAAAATCCTAAAAAAGGAGCAAGTAATAAGACTAAAGCTAAATTGGTATCCATTGAAGATTATCCTTTTAAGTTTTTTAAATTATCGATATCGATCGAACCTAAGTTTCTGAAAATCGATACCAAGATCGCAAGCCCAACCGCCACTTCGGCAGCAGCCACGGCCATCGAGAAAAATACGAAAACCTGTCCCGACGCGTCCTGATGGTACGTTGAAAAAGCAACGAACAACAAGTTTACGGCATTCAGCATGATTTCAATCGACATGAACACGATGATCGCGTTGCGTCTGTACAAAACCCCGAAAACGCCAATGCTGAAAAGGATCACCGACAGGAAAATATAATTTTCAATCCCAATCTGGTTTAAAACATTATCCATATTATTTTTTTTCTTTTTTAGACAACAATACCGTTCCGATCATCGCGGTGAGCAACAATACCGAAGCAAATTCAAACGGCACCATATATTCGTTCAGCAATACTTTTCCGAGTACTTTAATCGATTGGTAATCTTCGCCGGTTGTATCATAAGGCCCAACGATTGGTTTCGACTGGCGGAAAATCAGCATCAAAACCACACACATCAACACAAAGAAAATCGCTGCCGCCCAACGCTGGATGCGCGGTTTGTGCACTTCGTCTTCTTTGTTCAGATTCATCAGCATGACTGTAAATAAAAACAAAATCATAATTGCGCCCGAATACACAATGACGTGTACAATCGCCAGGAACTGCGCATTAAACAACAAATAATGTCCCGCAATCGAAAAGAAACAGATTACCAGATAAATCGCACTGTGAATCGGGTTTTTCGTAAAAATCGTCAAAAAGGCCGATCCCAAAGTCACAGCCGACAACACACAAAATATAATTAAAACTACTGACATTAGTTGGCGTTATTTAATTGAGCATTTTTCATAGCCTGGGTCAAAGGCATTACCAGTTTGTCTTTCCCGAAGATAAAATCCTCGCGGTCATACATCGATGGCACCAAAACTTTAGATTCGGTCAGGTAAACCGCGTCTTTCGGACACGCTTCCTCACACAATCCGCAGAAAATGCAGCGCAGCATGTTGATTTCATAGACTTTCGCATATTTCTCCTCGCGGTACAAATGTTTTTCGCTTGGCAAACGCTCGGCAGCAGTCATCGTGATCGCTTCGGCCGGACATGACAACGCACACAATCCGCAGGCGGTACAGTTCTCACGTCCCTGTTCGTCGCGCTTCAGCGAATGCTGGCCACGATACACAACGCTTCTTTCGCGCACTTCTTCCGGATATTTTATCGTCACTTTTCTCGTAAACAAATGGCTGATCGTAATCATCATTCCCTTTAAAATCGTCCACAGGTACAGGCTTTCCACAAAAGTCATCTTTTTGTTCGAAACCTCTTTTTTCCTGCCCGACAACGACATCGCTTGTATTGACATGGTAATTTGATTTTGATTTGCGATTTCAGAATAATTCGAAACGCAAATTTATTTTTATTTTTTGAAGCAGATGTTCCTGCTATTATTCAACATTCGTCCCGCTTTCCATTGCAATCTTTTTTATTTCCTTACGTCATAAAAAAGGATTTCCGCTGCAATCGGGGCTAAACCGGAACTTTATCATTCTTTCAACTCCCGACTCTGAAACATTGCAACCGAATTAAAACTTTCCGTCTGCCCACAAAATCACAATTCCCGTTACGATAATATTTGCAATCGCAAGCGGAATCAACATTTTCCAGCCCAATCGCATCAACTGGTCGTAACGAAATCTCGGAATCGTCCATCGAACCCACATATAGAAAAAGATGAAAAAACAGATTTTGATGAACAGCACGACAATTCCCAATACATTCGCAGGATTCACACCCCAGTTTTCAATAGCCCAGGCCATACCCGGATAATTGTACCCTCCGAAATAAAGCACCGCAATAATTGTAGACGAAATAAACATACTCGCATATTCAGCAAACAAATAGAATCCCATTCGCATCGATGAATATTCGGTATGGTAACCGCCAATAAGCTCTGCTTCACATTCGGCCAGATCAAACGGCGTCCTGTTGGTTTCGGCAAATGAGCAGATCAAAAAGATGATAAACCCAACCGGCTGGTAAAACACATTCCAATGCATGCCGTGTTGCTGTAACGAAATTTCGCGCAGGCTCAAAGTGCCGCTCATCATCAATAATGCAATTAATGCAAGTCCCATTGCCACTTCATACGAAATCATCTGTGAAGCCGCACGCATCGCGCTCATCAATGAGAATTTATTATTCGAAGCCCAGCCTCCAATCATAATTCCGTAAACGCCCACAGACAAAACGCCAAACACATAAAGGATCGAAACGTCAATATCAGTCGCCTGTAAAATAATGTCTTTTCCAAACAAATGCAGTTTGTCGCCCCACGGAATCACCGCCGAAGTCATCAAAGCAACGCTCATCGAAATCGCCGGACCTACGACAAATAGAAATTTATTTGGCGTATCGGGTAAAAATTCTTCTTTTGAAAACAATTTCAAACCATCGGCAAGCGGCTGTAAAATTCCGCCAGCTCCGGCCCTGTTTGGTCCAATCCTGTCTTGAAGCCAGGCCGCAACTTTACGTTCTGCCAAGGTCGAATACATTGCCATGACCATCGTGATCGCAAAAATGATAAAGATGAAAATGCCTTTTTCTATGATTATTGAATGGTCCATTGTTAAACGTTTCCTTCGTTAAAAATTTCTTTTTCCTCTCGTTTTAAAGGCACAGATGGCATACTGATTTTTTTACGATCCTGCTCGCGTCCTTTTAAGATCCCGGTCTCTGTTTCAATCACAACCGTATCGAGTTTTTGTGTATAATTGTTCTGGTTGATCACCGAATCTTTCTCGAATTTTCTTGGGCCTTCAATAGTCCAATGCGTTGGATCTTTGTGGTCAAAACGGCATTCGTTGCAGATGAATTCTTCGACTTCGTGGAATTCGTCTTTTCTTCCGGTGACACGCTGGATCTCGTTTCCGAACATCCAAACGGTTGTTTTTCCGCAACATTTCGTGCAATTTCTATGTGCATTGTAAGGTTTGTTGAACCAAACACGTTGTTTAAAACGGAAAGTTTTATCTGTCAAAGCGCCAACTGGGCACACATCGATCATATTTCCTGAAAACTCATTGTCGATTGCTTTTGAAAGGCAGGTTGAAATGTTCGAATGGTCGCCGCGATCCATCACGCCATGCACGCGGTTGTCGGTCAATTGGTCTGCAACCATGACGCAACGGTAGCACAAAATGCAACGGTTCATGTGCAATTGAATGTTCGGGCCAATATCTTCGGGTTCAAACGTTCTTTTTTCTTCGATAAAGCGCGTTTGCGATTTCCCGTGTTTGAAACTTAAATTCTGCAAATCGCATTCTCCGGCCTGGTCACAAACCGGGCAATCAAGCGGGTGGTTGATTAATAGGAATTCGGTTACCGATTTTCTCGCTTCGGTCACGCGTTCCGATTTGATGCTGTTGACTTCCATGCCGTCCATGACACCAGTTACGCACGAAGCCATTAATTTTGGCATCGGGCGCGGATCGGCTTCACTTCCTTTGGCCACTTCAACAAGGCATGCACGGCATTTTCCGCCGCTGCCTTTTAATTTGGAGTAGTAGCACATCGCCGGCGGAACGGATTCGCCGCCAATCATACGCGCAGCCTGCAGGATCGTGGTTCCTGGTTCTACTTCTATACTTTGACCGTCTATGGTTACTTTCATAACTTATTTGTGTTTGAATGTTACGAATCTATTGTAACATTTTATTTGAACCATTAAGGGATGAAGTCGCATTAAGCTTAATGAACCTTAATTTCTTAATGGTTTTATTTTTTGATTTATGTCAGTTGGCCAGAAACCAAATGTTTTACTTTCTCAAACGGCTCAGCGACATAATGATCCCTATTTTTGATTTTTTCCGGGAAACGAACGTGGTATTCAAATTCGTCCCTGAAATGCCTGATCGCAGCGGCAACGGGCCAGGCAGCGGCATCACCGAGTGGGCAAATCGTATTTCCTTCGATTTTTCTCTGGATGTCCCAAAGCAAATCGATATCTTCTTCACGGCCGTGGCCGGTTTCAATTCTGTGCAATACTTTTTCCAACCAGCCTGTTCCTTCGCGACAAGGCGAGCATTGGCCACAGCTTTCGTGGTGGTAAAAACGCGCAAAATTCCAGGTGTTGCGAACGATACAAGTCGTATCGTTGTACACGATGAATCCGCCTGAACCGATCATTGAACCGGTTGCAAATCCACCATCGGACATGGATTCGTAGGACATCAATCGGTCGTCACCATTTGCGGTTTTATAGATTAAATGTGCGGGAAGGATGGGCACGGATGAACCTCCGGGAACCAATGCTTTTATCGGATGCTCATCGAGCATGCCGCCGCAATATTCGTCGGAATTGATAAAATCGTATACTGTGATTCCGAGTTCAATTTCGTAAACACCGGGTTTTTTAATGTGGCCTGAAGCCGAAATCAATTTGGTTCCGGTAGATTTTTCGGTTCCGATTTTCGCGTATTCCGCACCTGAATTGTTTACAATCCAAGGCACATTCGAAATCGATTCGACATTATTAACCACAGTAGGATTTGCCCACAAACCTGAAATGGCGGGAAACGGCGGCTTGATCCTCGGATTGCCGCGTTTGCCTTCAAGCGATTCGATCAGTGCGGTTTCTTCGCCGCAAATGTAAGCGCCGGCGCCAACGTGAACGTATAAATCCAAATCGTAACCCGTTCCCAATATATTTTTACCCAACCATCCGGCAGCATACGCTTCTTTGATGGCATTTTCAAGGATTTTGTAAATCCACATGTATTCGCCCCGAATGTAAATGTAAGAACGGTTGGCTTCCAAAGCATAACTTCCCGTAATCATTCCTTCGATCAAAAGATGCGGAATGTATTCCATTAAAAAACGGTCTTTGAAAGTTCCCGGTTCCGATTCGTCGGCATTGCAAACCAAATATCTTGGATTGCCTGATTTTTTATCGATGAAACTCCATTTCATTCCCATTGGAAAACCCGCGCCACCACGGCCTTTGAGCTGTGAGTTTTTGACTTCGGTCACGACTTCGTCGGGCGTCATGGTTTTCAGGGCTTTCTCCACAGAAGCATACCCGCCTTCACGACGATAGACTTCATAGGTTTTGATGCCCGGAACCTTGATTTTGTCAAATAATATTTGCTTACCCATTCGTTTGGTAGTGTAAGTTAATTTTTCCGTCTTTGCAGTCTTCGATGATCTGGTCGATTTTTTCTTTGGTCAGGTGTTCCTGATACGTATCGCCCAATTGCATCATCGGCGCATAACCGCAGGCGCCTAAACATTCGACACCGCGAATTTCGAATAATCCGTCAGTAGTGGTTTCACCGAGTTTGACACCGAGTTTGTTGCAGGTGTAATCCATCAAATCTTCAACGCCGCGCGTCGCGCAACAAGAAGTCTGGCAGAATTCGAACATGTATTTCCCGATCGGGCGTTGGTTGTACATCGTATAAAACGACACCACTTCGTAGACTTCGATCGGTTTGATCTCTAAAATCTCAGCGACTTTGTCCATCAATTCGATGCTGAGCCAGTTGTCGTGCGCATCCTGAACATCGTGCAAAACCGGCAACAACGCCGATTTCTTTTTGTCTGCAGGATAATGCGACAGCAATTCGTTGATGCGCTCCATCAATTGCGGCGTGATGTTTATTTCCTGTTTGTATTGTTTACGTTCCATAATTTATGCGTCTAATTCGCCTGCAATCACGTTGAGGCTTGATAAAGTTGCGATGGCATCGGACAACATTTGCCCTTTGACCATTTCGTTGAAAGCCTGGTAATAAATGAAACACGGCCTTCTGAAATGCAGTCTGTATGGCGTACGGCTTCCGTTGGTAACCAAATAAAATCCGAGTTCGCCGTTTCCGCCTTCAACTGGATGATAAACCTCTGTGACCGGAACCGGAACTTCGCCCATTACGATCTTAAAGTGGTAAATCAAAGCTTCCATGTTGTGGTAGACTTCGTCTTTTGGCGGCAAATAATAATCAGGAACATCCGCGTGATACGGACCTTCAGGCAGTTTTGCCAAAGCTTGTTTGATGATTTTTAAACTTTCCCAAACTTCTGCGTTGCGCACGCAAAAACGGTCGTACGTATCGCCTGATTTTCCAACAGGAATATCAAATTCGAAATCCTCATAAGAAGAATACGGCTGCATCACGCGGATGTCATAATCGACTCCGGCGGCGCGCAGGTTTGGTCCTGTAAATCCGTAGCTGATCGCTTTTTCGGCTGAAATTGGTCCTACATCAATCGTACGGTCCATGAAAATCCTGTTTCTTGCGAGCAGATTTTCAAATTCCTGCCAGATTGGTGGAAATTCTTCAAGTAAAATGTTCAGTTTTTCGAATGCCAATGGACTCCAATCTCTTTCAAATCCACCGATTCTTCCCATGTTCGTCGTCAAACGAGCGCCACAGATTTCCTCGTAGATTTCGTAGATTTTTTCGCGGTATTGGAATACGTACAAAAATCCGGTTAAAGCGCCGGTGTCTACTCCAAGTACCGAGTTGCAGATGATGTGGTCGGCGATTCGCGCCAATTCCATGACGATAACCCTTAAGTATTGCGCCCTTTTCGGGACTTCTATATTGAGTGCTTTTTCCAAAGTCATCCACCAGCCCATGTTGTTGATCGGCGACGAGCAGTAATTCATCCTGTCGGTCAATGGCGTGATTTGGTAAAAAGGCCTGTTTTCTGCAATTTTTTCGAAAGCACGGTGAATGTATCCCACAGTTCCTTCGCCTTCGACGATGCGTTCTCCGTCCATCAGTAGAATGTTCTGGAAAATGCCGTGTGTCGCCGGGTGTGTTGGGCCTAAATTCAGGATCGAAAGCTCACTTCCGTCTTCATTTTTGCGTTTTTCGATGATATCTGCGTATCGTAATTCCGGTGGTAATAATAAGTCTGACATGGTTTTTATTTCAGGAATTATTAGCGATTGTCTGTTGTTCGTCCGAAGAAACGGTCGTCTTTGTCGGTTCTTCCGCCGTCTTCAAGCGGGAATTCCTTACGCATCGGAAACGATGTCATTTCATCCATATTTAAAATTCTTTTCAATTGCGGATGGCCTTTGAAAATGATTCCGTAGAAATCGTAAGTCTCGCGTTCCTGCCAATTGGCGCTTAGGAAAATGTTTGAAACCGTATCAATTGTTGGATTTTCAGCAGGTAAGAAACATTTGATTCTGATTCTAACATTATCAACCCAGTTGTGCATGTGATACACCACCGAAAATTGTCGGCTTGGATCGGCATCCGGGAAATGCATGCCGCACAAATCAGTAAGAAAATTGAAGCGTAAAGTCGCATCATCCCTTAAAAACGTCATCACTTTCGCAATTTGTTCTGAATCGACTTCAAAAGTCAGTATGTCGTGAATTTGCTGAAAATCGCTTACTGCCGATTCGAAATGATCGTTCAGGGAGCGTTGTATGGTAGTGGTTTCTAAAGCCATTTGATTACTTGATATTATAAGAAGCCAATAATTCTGTGTATTCGGGCGAACTTCTTCTTCTGACTGATTCAGATCTTACGAGATCCTGCAAACGCATGATGCCGTCGAGGATTTGCTCTGGTCTTGGCGGGCAACCCGGAACGTAAACGTCTACCGGAATGATCTTATCGATGCCCTGAAGCACAGAATACGTATCGAAAATCCCACCTGAACAAGCGCAGGCACCAACGGAAATTACCCATCTTGGCTCGGCCATTTGTTCGTAAACCTGGCGCAAGATCGGGGCCATTTTTTTAGCGATGGTTCCCATAACGAGCAACATATCAGCCTGACGCGGAGAGAAACTCATCCGTTCAGATCCGAAACGTGCGACATCGTAATGCGAAGCCATAGTGGCCATAAATTCAATTCCGCAACAGGAAGTTGCAAAAGGCAAAGGCCAAAGCGAATTGGCACGCGCCATTCCGACAACATCGCTTAATTTGCCGGCAAAAAAACCTTCACCCTGAATTCCTTCGGGAGCCGGTGCGTTTGTTATTATTTTTGAATCGCTCATTTTGATTTAAGATTTTTGATTTACGAATTAAGATTTTACAGCATGCGTAAATCTTAATTCGTAAATCTTAAATTGCATTACTCCCACTCGAGGCCTTTTTTCTTCATCACATAGAAGAATCCGACCAAGAGCAAAATCATAAAAATTCCCATTTTAAGCAAACCTTCAACGCCCATTTCGCGGAAATTGACTGCCCATGGATACATAAAAATCACTTCCACGTCAAACAATACAAAAAGAATTGCGACAAGGAAATATTTTACCGAAAACGGCATACGCGCATTCCCGACCGATTCAATTCCGCACTCGAAGTTTTTGTCTTTATTCGCAGATTTTCTTTTTGGGCCTAAAAAGCTGGATACTATGATGGTTCCAACGACAAATCCAACCGCTAAAAGCAGCTGCATCACAATCGGGAAATAATCGGTTTGTGTTGATTGCATAATTTAAGGAAAATTTACTTTAAACTCAACTACAAAGATAAGTTTCAATAATTAAATAGCAATTAAAAAAAACGTTTTCATAGCAGCTACAACGTTGTAAATTACTAATTTTTATTGATTATAAATAGCAATAGAATCGACAGCCGATTTTAACAAACAGCCAATTTTGTTAAATAATTATCAACGATTGAAATGGAAATCTATTTTTTGTGCAAAAAAAAACGTCCCGAAATGAATCGGAACGTTTTTTAAACATTCAATAGGTAACAAAAATAATCTATATATTTTTAGTCTTCAAGTACTGCAACCTGAGCTGCTACTTTACCTTTTCTTCCTTCTTCTTCTTCGTAAGATACTCTGTCACCTTCGCGAAGTTCTTCCGCTCTGATTCCTGATGCATGAACGAAAATGTCTTTTCCTGTTTCTTCGTCTGTAATGAATCCGTAACCTTTAGACTCATTGAAAAATTTAACTGTACCTGTACGCATTGTAATTGTAATAATTAATTTATAATGCGACAAATGTAATATTATTTACAATACGAAATTAAATTTTGTTAAATAATTTCTAAAAAATATTGATTACCAGTTGTTTCGGAGATTTATAACGTGAATTGCCAGTTCAAAATCAGGTTCAGGCTGTTTGTTCTGGTTTCGATATTGGAAAAGCTGATATTGTCTGATAATCCGAGATTATCGCGTAATTCGATATTTAGTCTATTTGTTTGATTTAATTTAACAACAACACCGGTGCCAAGATTTGCCCCAAAATCAACCGCTGTTATATCTTTATCATTAGCAGGTTGTTTTACGCCATCATGTTTTAACTGGCTGCCAAGAAAAAAAGCAGTGTAAATGCCGCCGTTGATGAAAAATCGTTTTTGTTTTCCGATGTAATATTTGATGTTTACCGGAACTGCTAAATAAGAGAACGTTTCTTTAATCTTAACGTTCCCAGTCGGGAATGAAGGATCATTAAAATCACGGAAATCCAGATAAATTACTGCAAAATCCCTATGAAAAGATTTGCGTTCGTAATTGATGTTCCCAATTACCGACCATTTATTGCTCAAAGGAATTTCAGCTGAAACACCAACCAAAAAGTCAGCACCATATTTAAATTCATCTGCATATTCATTTCCCCTGATGTTTGAATAAGTCGCGCCGGCATTCACTCCAAATGATGGTTTTTCCTGCGCAGCTACAGTGCCGGAAACCATTAAAAGCAATCCAGCTATCAATTTGATCATAGATTTCACTAGTTTCTTAATTTTATATGCAATTCTTCCAATTGTTTTTCATCAATTACTGAAGGCGCGTCGATCATTACATCGCGACCCGAATTGTTCTTAGGGAATGCAATAAAATCACGGATCGTTTCCTGTCCGCCTAAAATCGCAACCAATCGGTCCAATCCAAATGCCAACCCACCGTGCGGCGGCGCGCCAAACTGGAATGCGTCCATTAAAAATCCGAACTGGTTTTTTGCTTCTTCTTCGGTAAATCCTAAATATTTAAACATCAATTGCTGCGTCGCTTTGTCATGGATTCTGATTGATCCGCCGCCAATTTCATTTCCGTTTAGCACCATATCATAAGCGTTGGCACGTACTTTTCCGGGATCGGTTTCGAGCAGTTTCATATCTTCCGGTTTCGGAGATGTGAACGGATGGTGCATTGCGTGCCATCTGCCAGATTCTTCATCCAATTCCAATAATGGGAAATCCACAACCCATAAAGGTGCAAATTCCGCCGGGTTTCTAAGTCCTAAACGTGTCGCCAATTCCATTCTCAAAGCGCTCAACTGCGTTCTCGTTTTATCAGCTGGGCCAGACAATACAAAGATCATATCGCCAGCTTTCGCGCCGGTGACTTCAGCCCATTTTGCCAAATCGTTCTGATCGTAAAATTTATCTACCGATGATTTGAATGTACCGTCTTCGTTGCATTTCACGTAAACCATTCCGCTTGCGCCGATTTGTGGGCGTTTTACCCATTCGATAAGTGCGTCGATTTCCTTCCTTGTATATTCCCCGCATTTCGGTGCTGCGATCGCAACAACCAATTCTGCTGAGTTGAAAACCGAAAATTCCTTGTGTTGCGCGACTGCGTTCAGTTCGCCAAATTCCATCCCGAAACGAATGTCCGGTTTGTCATTTCCGTAGGTTTTCATTGCATGGTCATAGGTCATTCTTGGAAATTTATCGACTTCAATGCCTTTGATTTCTTTCAGCAAATGACGCGTCAAACCTTCAAAAACATTTAAAATATCTTCCTGTTCCACAAAAGCCATTTCACAATCGATCTGCGTAAATTCTGGTTGCCTGTCGGCACGTAAATCCTCATCGCGGAAACATTTCACGATCTGGAAATATTTGTCCATTCCGCCAACCATCAATAGTTGTTTGAAAGTCTGCGGAGATTGTGGCAACGCATAAAATTGTCCTTCATTCATTCGTGACGGAACGACGAAATCGCGCGCGCCTTCCGGAGTCGACTTGATTAAATAAGGGGTTTCGACTTCGCAAAAATCCAGATCGGATAAATATTTTCTGACTTCCATCGCCACTTTATGACGGAAAAGCAAGTTGTTTTTCACTGGATTTCTCCGGATATCAAGGTAGCGGTATTTCATGCGAATGTCTTCGCCGCCGTCGGTTTCGTCTTCAATCGTAAAAGGCGGCGTTAAAGCTGCGTTCAGAATATTCAGTTCAGAAACCAAAATCTCAATATCGCCGGTCGCCATGTTTCTATTCTTGGCTTCGCGTTCAATCACGGTTCCTTTTACCTGAATTACGAATTCGCGCCCAAGGGTTTTCGCTTTTTCAAAAACAGCTTTGTCGGTACGGCCTTCATCAAAAACCAATTGCGTAATGCCGTAGCGGTCGCGCAAATCGACCCAGTTCATAAAACCTTTATCGCGTGATTTCTGGACCCAGCCGGCCAGCGTAACTTCTGTATTGATGTTTGCGGATGTTAATTCGCCGCAATTGTGACTTCTGTACATATTAATTTATTGGTATTCGTTATTTTTTGTTTCACTAGAAAAGTACCTGAAGCCCACTGGGCTTCCTCCTTTTAATTTCAAATGCCGCAATTGTGACTTCTGTACATTACCTTGTTTTTAGAAGCGCAAATTTAATTCATAAATGTCAATAAAAGTTTAGTTTTTTTAATTTTTGTGGCGTTGCCTGCGGCCCGCGCTATCGGCTGCACACGGTGCCTGCCTCTATCGCTAACGCAGCATCACGATGAAGATCTCGAGTATAGAGAAAGTTTAATATTCGCTTATAAAATTTTTTACCTAAAGCCCGCTGGTTAAACCAAATGTCCACCGGACATTTTCCTCTTAATCTCAAATTCCTTTTAATTTCAAATCTTCGGCCGCGCTTTCCGCTGCAAATGAAATTCACTGACACCTACGAAAATAAACATTAAGTGAAGTAATCTTTTTTCAGTGAAAAACCTCAAAAGGATTTGCGTTGCAATCGCTAACGCGGAAGTGGGTGGAATAAATGCTTGTTGTGATTTAACCATTAAGCGATGAAGAGCCATGGAGACAACCTTAATGAATCTTAATGTCTTAATGGTTCTCATTTTCATTTAGATGCAATGTATCTAGACGAACTAATAAATTATATATTTACAAAGCAACTGAACCTTTCCTGCTAAATTCATCGTCTGCGTTAAGGATGCATCGCCAGTTCGCTAACGCTCGTGTCAGCGGACAGCCTGGCTGAAGGCAACGCCCAAATGCTGATCTTCAGTCAACTATAAATATAGTTCCAATGTTAAGTTTTCATGCAATGTTACCAAATTGTTATGTAAAAGTTTGTTTAATGTAAATAGTTGTATACATTTGTTATGGAATTATTACCAACAATTAAAAACCTACACTATGAAAAAGTTTATGATCATTGGAACACTGCTGGTTACTGGAATGATTGCAGCACAAAATATACAACAACCTAAATTGGAAGCTTTTGGCGAACTAGTAAAAGCGACTTATTATTTCGATAACGGACAAGTGCAGCAAACCGGATTTTTTAAAGACGGCAAGCTTGAAGGACAATGGGTGGCGTATGATGCTGTCGGGAATAAAAAATCGGTTGGCGAATACAACAAAGGCATCAAAACCGGAAAATGGTTGTTTTGGAGCAACGCTGATTTGACAGAAGTGAATTATTCTTCAAATGCTGTGGAATCGGTGAAAAACTGGAAACAGGAATCATTGGCGAACAGAAATTAATTCGAACCAATTTGATAAAATTAGAAAAGCTTCCTTAAAATTGGAGGCTTTTTTTATGCTTTGAGTTTTAAAAGTTAGATCCGATCCGAGCAATTAGCAAACCGGCAAAGCAATTGCACTAATTTTCAAAAATCTATCGGTAAAAAATTGTGGCAAAAAACTTTTTAAGCAGCAGTTCTTAAATTTCCATAACATTAAAAAAGCCCTTCCATTTAAAACAGAAGGGCTTTTTACAAGATATTTTATTATTTAAACTTCGTGTTTCGGATTAAAACCGTCTTCACTTAATTCACGGTGCTCATAATCGGCGACCATTTCTGCTTCATAATCCACTTTTTCCCCTTTAGAGAATTTGCTGATGATTTTTTCCATGATCTCATAAATTACCGGAACTACGATTAAGGTCAGGAATAAAGAAGAAATCAATCCGCCGATGATGACCCATGCCAAGCCGTTTTTCCATTCTGCTCCGGCTCCGGAAGCCAAGGCAATTGGGAACATACCAAAAACCATCGCGATGGTCGTCATCAAAATCGGACGCAGCCTCGCGTGATTGGCCTGGATCAATGCCGTCCTGATCGTTTCTCCGGCCTTGCGCCTTTGGTTCGTATAATCGACAAGCATGATCGCATTTTTACAAACCAGTCCGATGAGCATGATGATTCCGAGAATCGTAAAGATATTCAGCGTATTGTTGGTCAAAGCCAAAGCCAGCATCGCTCCGATAAATGAAAGCGGAATCGCAAACAATACCACAAACGGGTGCACGAAACTATCATACAGCGAAACCATTACAAGGTAAACCAGGATAATCGCTGCCAATAAAGCCACTCCTAACGTTCCGAAACCTTCACTTTGGTTTTCCTGATCGCCGCCCCAGATGTAATTAACACCAACCGGTTTTTTTAATTTATCGAGCTTTTCCTGCCATTGCGTGACAATGGTTCCCGAAGCAACACCCACATTTTGTCCTTTTACAGTGACCGATGCCGATTTGTCCCTTCTTTCGAGTTCGCTTGGCCCGGAACCTTCAGTAACCGTTGCAAATTGGTTCAGTTTAATTTGCTGGCCTGCATCGTTAATGAAGATCAGGTTGCTTACATCAGCGATACTTTTTCTATCAAACGCGTTGTATTTGATGTTGATGTCGTATTCGTATTCGCCGGCCCTGAATCTTCCGTCGGTATTTCCGCTAAAAGCAGTTTGCATCGTTACCCCAACGGTTTGCAGGCTCAGGCCGAGCGCTGCCATTTTATCGCGGTCTACTTTTACGTTTACTTCTGGATTTCCATCTTCAACCGACAATTCGATTTCTGTTGCTCCGGGAATCGTGCGCAGTTCTTTTTCGGCTGCTTTCGCGAACGCCATGGCGCTTTCTACATTCGGGCCGGTTACGATAAGGCCTAATGTCGCATCTTCGGCAGTTCCCAAAATACCAACCGGAACGGTTTTTACTTTGGCACCGACTAATATTTTTTCGAGTTTTCTTTTGGTTTTTGCAGCGTAAACATTTGCAGGTTCGTCGCGTTTGTCCAATTCGACCATTTTTACGTCGATCTCAGATTTATAAGCAGTTGCCTGAGAAGCGCCAAGTCCTTCACTGGTTTGCCCGACTGTTGTAATCTGGCTGTGGACGTAAGCTTCTTTCTTTAGGAATTCTTCGGCTTTCTGCGTCATGAAATTGGTTTGTTCCAATGAAGCGTCTTTCGGCATTTCGATCTGTACCAAAAATTCCCCACTGTCAGAAGCTGCGAAGAATTCCCCACCGATGAATCCGCCGCCGACCAATCCGATAGTGGATGCGAAAAATATAACCACTACTACTATAATCGTTCTGATGTAATGATCCAAACACCAGGTCAACAATCCGGAAATCCAGTTGATGAAACGGGTCAGGTAACTTTCAAATCCAAGGATAATTCTTCCGAAAAGGTTTTTGCCTTCAATGTGTTCCAGTTTTCCGTATCGTGAAGACAACCACGGAATAATGGTAAATGAAGCGACTAACGACAATAATGTTGAGATGATTACCGTGACGCAAAATTGCGTGATAATGTTAGAGACCAATCCGGTACTCATGGCAATAGGTAAAAACACAACGACAATTACCAACGTAATCGAAACGACCGTTCCGCCAATTTCTGCAGTTCCGTCATAAGCGGCGCGAACACGGTTTTTGCCCATTTCCATGTGTCTGTAAATATTTTCCAATACCACAATCGCATCATCCACAAGAATCCCGACAACGAGCGACAATCCCAATAAACTCATTAAGTTTAAGGTATAGCCCATTAAATAAATTCCGATAAACGTTGCAATTAATGACGACGGGATCGACACCATTACAATTAAGGAGTTCCTGATACTGTGCAGGAAAAATAACATCACGAATGCCACCAAAAGTACGGCGATCAATAAATCGTGCACTACAGAATCTGCTGCTTCAAGTGTGAAAATTGTACTGTCTTTCGCAATGTCAAGTTCCAAACCATTGGCTTTGTAATCAGATTTCAGTTTGGCAATCGTTTTTACCAATTCTTCACTTACGGCAACTGCGTTCGCATCGGATTGCTTGATAATTTGTAAGATGATCGCACTTTTTTCATCGACACGTGCTACTTTTTCAGTGATTTTCTGTGTATCCTGAACATCGGCAATATCTCCCAAACGCACCTGGATTCCGTTTTTGGAAGACACGATCAGGTTTCTTAATTCTGCTACATTTTTATATTTTCCCGCCAAACGGATCAGGATTTTCTGTTCCCGCGTTTGGATGTTTCCTGTTGGGAAGTCCAGATTCGAAGACAGGATATTTTGCTGCACTTGCGGAATCGAAAGTCCGTAAGCCTGCATTTTTACCGCATCAAGATTCACCTGGATTTCACGTTCCTGCCCGCCGATAATGTTTACCTGCGCCACACCGGAAACCCGAGAAAGGATCGGGGCGAGTTTTTTATCGATCAAATCGTAAAATTCAATTTCGTCCATTTTTCCGTTGGCGCCAATGGTCATAATTGGCAAATCGCTCAGCGAGAATTTGGTTAGTGAAGGCGTTTCGGCATCGTCTGGCAAATCGCTGATGATGGCGTTGATTTTACGCTGCGCATCATTCATCGAAATGTTTACATCGGCTGTAGAAGTCAATGTAATCGAAACCGTGGACAAACTTTCGTAGGACTTCGAATCGATTTTTTTGATGTTTTCCAAAGAGGCGATCGCATCTTCAATTTTTTTAGTTACTGTATTTTCGACCTCACTTGGCGATGCGCCGGGATAGGTCGTTGCAATGGTAATTACGTTTGTTTCAAATTTCGGAATCAATTCGTAACCCAGATTGCTGTAACTATACAGTCCGCCAAGGGTCAGGATCGTAAACAATACGATTACCAACGAAGGACGTTTTATGGATATTTCTGCTAATTTCATATATTTTTAGTTTAAGGTTTTGGTAAACCTATTTAATAACGTCCACTTTGCTTCCGTCCTGTAAGTTGATCTGGCCTGTTACGATTACAATTTCGCCATCTGCCAATCCGTCAAGGATTTCAACTTTATCACCTAAGATTCTTCCGGCAGTTACTTTTTTAAGTTTTGCTGTTCCGTTTTCAAGTACGAAAATCTGGTTGCTGCTCACACTTCCTACGAATGCATTTCTGGCAACGATTTTAAGCGATTGGTTTTGTTGTTTGGAAGCAAATTCGGCCGTTCCGTACATACCCGCTTTTAAGTCGTTTGAAGCGTTGTTTGCAATTTCGATTTCAACCGGGAAATTCAAAGTTTCATCTGCTTTGGAAGCGATAAAAGTAATTTTTCCTGAAAAGCTTTTATCCGGATAAACACTTGCGGTGACTTTAATCGTGTTGCCTAATTTCAAACTTGCGACCTGGCTTTCGTTTACAGTAACTTTCAATTTTAGTTTGGAAACATTTACGATATCAAACAATTCAGTTGCTGGTGCGCCAGTTAAAATCGAACCTGGCTCGATGTACTTTTTATTGATGAATCCGCTGATTGGCGCTTTAATTCGGGTATCGCCAACATTGATATTCGCTTGGGTCAATTGCGCTTTAGCATTTACCATGGCGAGTTTTGCCTGATCCAATTGTTGTTTTGTAACACCGCCGGTTTTAAAGGCATTTTCATATCGGCTATAATCTGCCGCAGCATTCTGGTAAGAAGAATTTGCAGTTTGCGCATTCACATTAATGACGTCGCTTCTTACGATGGCAAGCGCTTGTCCCACTTTTACATAATCACCTTCTTTTACAAGGACTTGTACCACTTTCCCTGATTTTTCTGCTGAAAAAGTCAATTCCTGTGTAGGTTCAAAATTTCCGTTTGATACGAAATCCAGTGAAACCTGTTCTGTTTTTACGGTGTCTATTTTCACAGAAACCGAAGCATTTTTCTCAGCTACAACGGCTGTTTTTGCCTCGTTTTCTTTTTTATTGTTTGTTAAGATGTAAGCAATCAGGCCCAAAGCGGCTAAAATAACGACTGCGATGATGATATTTCTTTTCATGTTGTTTTAGTTTAAGAGTGTTTTAAGTGCGCCTTGTGATTTTACCAGTTGGATCTCTGCCAATCTGTAATCGAGTAGGGCAGAAGTATAATTGTTTTGTGCTTCAGTTAAAGCATTTTCCGAATCAAGCACATCGGTCAGCGGAGCCAATCCTTGTGTGTAATTGTTTCGGGTGTTGCTTAAAACTTCTTCGGCCAGCTGCACATTTTCTTTCTGGTTTTTGATCGTAATGATGCTGTTGTCGATTTGCGTTCTTGAATTTTCATAAGCCAAGTCCAATGACAATTTGGTGTCAGTCATGTCTTCCTTAAGCGATCTTATCTTGATGTCGGCTTGCTGCACACGTGATTTCGTAGAGAATCCGGTAAAAATCGGGATTTTCAAGCTCAATCCGATCGTAGCGAAATCAGACCAGTACACGCCGTCTTCCGGCTTTGCAAACAATGGCAATTCCGGGCCTTGTCCAAGATAATTGTAGCTGCCGCTGATCGAAAGTGTCGGATAATATTCGGCTACAATCGATTTTTTTTGATATGTCAGCAGTTTTTCCTGGGTTTCCAGCAATTTATATTCGGTCCTTAAAGACGTATTCGGCTTTTCAGCCAATGCTGTCGGCGTGACTTCAAATTCTGTTTGCGGGATTACGATCTTCGTTTCAATTGGCATTCCCATGTAAAATTTCAAGGCATTTTCCTGCAACTGTACATCATTCAAAGCTTGTTGGCGCATCGTGTTGATGTTCGACAATTTCACTACAATCCGGTCAAGGTCGATTTTTTTCGCCAGGCCATTGTCGAATTGCCCTTTGATGATGTTGCGCACTTTTTCGGTATTCACATAATTGCTGTCAAGTACGTTCAAATTCTGGCGTTTTACATACACCTGATAGTAATTGTTTGCCACACGCTCGATTACTTGCTCTTCAGTCAATTGCGCGTTGACCTGGTAAAACTCACGCGTCGTTTTAGCTGCTTTCAATCCGATAAAAACGGCCTGGTCAAAAATCGTCTGCGTCAGCGAAACACCAGCAGATGACGTCCATTTTTGTCCCAACGGCGCTAAAATCGTTGTTCCCGGAGCGCCAAAAAAGTCGCCCGGAAGCGCATTGAGCTGTAGGATCGGATTGTAAGTCGTGTTTCCGTTTGCGGAAATCTGCGGCAAAGCACGTGAACGCACTTCGGTGATCTGGTATTCGCTGTTTTCGATATCAAGCTTGGCTTTCTTTGCATCGGATTTATTTTCCAGTGCATAAGTCAGCGCGTCCTTGAGTGTCAGCGTTTTGACTTCCTGTGCTTTGGCTGCGAAAGCCAATAACAACAGGGTGATTAATGTTACTCTTTTCATTGATTGATGGTTATATATTAGGATTTGAAAGTTGTTTTTCGAGTTCAGATAAGCCTTTCGGGGTAGACATGGCGCGGGTGTGGTATTCTAAAGCGGCAAGTTCAAGATCACGGGCTTCTTTTTCAGACTTGATGTTTTCATTGATAGCGAACGTCAGCATATAATACATCCGGCTGTATTGTTCCACATGAATGCCTTCGCGGTAATAACCCTGGGCAATGCCTTTTTCAACATTATGGACGAGATATTTGTAGCATTCTTCAAATTCGGTGTTGACTACTTTTTCATAAATTTCAGGGTAATGTTTTTTAAGCTGGTATAAAGGTGAAGTTTCTGTTGATTGGAAAATGCCTTTGAATATTCTCCTGATCTCAAAATTCTCCTCGATCGGATTGTAATTTTTAGCGATGATCGAATCAATGATATTCATCACTGTCCGGTTTAAAGTTTCCGTACTTTCGGCAATCAGGACTTCTTTGTTGATGAAATATTTGTAGATCGTTTTTTTAGAAATGCACATTTCACCGGCAATGTCATCCATTGTAATGCTTTTAAAACCAAGTTTCAAAAACATGTCTGTCGCCTTTTCAATAATTTTCTCTTTCATTTCTCTTGAACAGAATTATGTTAAAATTCCGGTGCAAATGTAGATTGGAAACTTTGAATACAAAAATAGTTTCCAAAGTATTTACAAAAATTTAACATTTGATTAAGACAGCCCATTTGTGTCGAATAGCCTAAATTAGCCGAAAATTATTTTCATGCATTCCATTCCACAGTACCAGGAATTTATCGCCAATTACATTAAAAGCCAGCAGCTGTTAAAGGAACCGCGCAACCTTTATGAGCCTATTGATTACATTATTGGCCTGGCCGGAAAAAGAATCCGTCCGGTGCTGACATTAATGGCCGCTGAGGTTTTTGATGCCGATTATAAAAAGGCACTTCCGGCAGCAATGGCGGTTGAGGTTTTTCACAATTTTTCGCTCGTTCACGATGACATTATGGACGATGCGCCGTTGCGTAGAGGCAATGAAACCGTACATGAAAAATGGAATTTGAACACAGGAATTTTGTCCGGTGACGCGATGTTAATTTTAGCATACCAATATTTCGAACAATACGAACCTGAAGTTTTCAAATCACTCGCCAAATTGTTTAGCAAAACTGCGCTCGAAGTCTGCGAAGGCCAGCAATGGGACGTTGATTTTGAAAACCGCGATGATGTGACGATTCCCGAATACCTTAAAATGATCGAATACAAAACCGCTGTTTTGGTTGCTGCCGCGATGAAAATGGGCGCGATCATTTCTAAAACTTCTGAAGAAAATGGTAATGCGGTTTACAATTTTGGGTTGAATCTCGGGATCGCATTCCAATTGCAGGACGATTATTTGGACGCTTTCGGAAACCCGGAAACTTTCGGAAAACAGGTTGGTGGTGACATTATCGAAAATAAAAAAACGTATTTGTACCTGAAAGCAACCGAATTTGCAGACAAAGAACACAAAGAACAATTGCTGCATTTGTATTCGGTTCAGCCTGTAGATAACACGGAAAAAATCAATTCGATCAAACAGATTTTTGATGAAACCGGCGCGTCCGAGGCGACACAAAAAGCCATCAAAGAATATACGTTTAAAGCTTTCGAAACGCTTGAAAAGATGCATGTTTTAGATGAAAAGAAAATGGTACTGAAAGCTTTCGGTGAAAATTTAATGGGAAGAAAAGTATAATGTTTGTAGCGCCGATCAATACCGATTTGTTGTTGGCTGAAGCCGAAACAGAAAACCTGTACCTCAAACTCATCGAGCAGATCAATAAGGATTTCAACCTCGCAAACGAAGGAATTGATTTCCCGATGAGCACGAATCCGAATGAACTTAAAGTGCAACTGCACGAAAAAGTCTACCGCTTGATCCAATACAAATTCGCCGAATATTTGAATCTTTTGTATATTATCGATGTCAACGAAAACGAAATCAAAAAACTCGACGGCTCCGATTTGGTAGTGCTTTCTAAACAGGTTGCGTTCTTAATTTTGAAACGCGAGTGGCAAAAAGTGTGGTTTAGAAACCGATTTTAAAGCATTGTTTCCTGCTGCATGATTACTTTTTTGATCAATGCAATTTGCCCCAAATGGTAATGCGTGTGCTCGATAATTCCATGTAAATTTCTATAATAATTCCCGTATTTCGCATCGGTAAAATCTTCAAAAAGCTGTTCTTCGGGCAAGGTTTCAATTAAATTCGCAAAAGCTTCGGCATCGTGAAAAGCTTTATTTTTCAATTGCTGCCAATCTGCTTCAGAAGTGATCGGAGGCAAATCAAAACTGTATTTGTCGCTGGCTTCAAGCGGCTCTCCATGCAACACTTTCAGCACTTCGCTGACATAATAATTGATGTGAAAAACGAGTGTTGCAATCGTATTAAACGAATATGCTTTAGTCGTTGCCTGCTCCCAATTCAAGCCTTCCAATTGGCCTTTAAGGTTTGATGTCGTCCAGTTTCCACCAAAATGCACGTCGCGGAAATGTTTTGCGATTTGCTTCGTTACCATAATTCAAATTTTTAAAAATAGACTCTGATAAAAGGCATGAACGGCTCGCTATACACGCTGCGGCTTTCACGGTAAAGCACGTTGTAACGAATTCCGACTGTCACGTTTTGAGTCCGATAACCCACGCCAAGATACAAAGCCGTATTCCAGAAATTGTCATCCACTTCAGTTCCTGAAAAATTGGTATTGACGCGCAATTGCTCCAATTCTGCCGAAACCTGAATTTGTTCTACCGGCGCCAAAAGCGCGATCAAACTTCCGCCATAAATATACGATTCATAATTGTCGCGCACCCGGACATAACTGCCCTGAAGCCCAACGCCGGCTGCGACATATCTGTTAAAGCTATAAATAACGCTTGGCGCAACGGTCAAATCGGTAAATCCTGATCCAAAATTCAAACCCAATCCGCCGCCGATCTGAAATTTTTTATCCTCACTTTGCGCGAAAACCGGGATTGCTAAAAATATCCCGAAAACGCAAAACAAATTTTTGCAAACTGTAAAAAAATCAGGCTTTTTCATCTTTTTTGATAAATGGGTTTGAAAACATAAAAGTATCTAAAAAATACTTAAATTGTTATTTCAATTGTCGTACTTTTGCGGGACTATTTTTAACTGAGGATATTTTAATAATACTATGGATAGGTTTTCCTTTTTAAACGCAGCACACACCGCCTTTTTCGCCGAATTATACGATCAATATTTAGAAAATCCTGACAGCGTCGAGCCAAGCTGGAGAAGTTTTTTTCAGGGTTTCGACTTCGGAATGCAGACTTACAATGACGAGCAGCCAGCCGTTCAGATGGCAAATTATGCCGCTGCCGACAATGCAGATGTCAGCAAAATTTCTGAAAAACTCCAGAAAGAATTTAACGTTTTAAAACTTATTGACGCTTATAGAACGCGCGGGCATTTGTTTACTAAAACGAATCCGGTACGGGAAAGAAGAACGTGGTCGCCAACGTTGGATATTGAAAATTACGGACTTTCAAAATCGGACTTAAATACGGTTTTCGACGCTGCTAAAGCAATGAAACTGGCGCCTTGTACGCTTCAGGAAATCCTAAACCACTTAGATAAAATCTACTGCGAATCGATTGGGGTTGAATACATGTACATCCGTAAACCTGAAGTCATTCAATGGATTCAGGACAAAATCGGCTACAACGACAACATCCCAAAATTTTCTGCAGAACAGAAAAAAAACATACTCGAAAAATTAAACGAAGCCGTTTCTTTCGAGAATTTTCTTCATACCAAATATGTAGGCCAAAAGCGTTTCTCACTCGAAGGTGGCGAATCGATCATTCCCGGACTTGACGCGTTAATTGAGGCTGCAGCCGAAAAAGGCGTAGAGCAATTCGTGATGGGAATGGCGCACCGCGGGCGTTTGAACGTGCTTGCAAACATTTTTAAAAAATCAACCCAGGATATTTTCTCTGAGTTTGACGGAAAAGATTACGATGACGATGCTTTGTTCGACGGTGACGTAAAATACCACTTGGGATTGACATCCGACAGAAGAACAAAATCTGGAAAATCGATCAATATTAATTTGGCGCCAAATCCATCGCATCTCGAAACCGTTGGTGCCGTGATCGAAGGCATTACGCGTGCCAAACAAGACCATTACTTTCCAGACGATTTCTCAAAAGTTTTACCAATTGCTCTTCACGGAGATGCAGCTGTTGCCGGACAGGGAATTGTATATGAAATTGTGCAAATGGCGCAGCTTGACGGTTATAAAACCGGAGGAACAATCCATGTAATCATTAACAATCAGGTTGGATTTACTACGAACTACCTGGATGCAAGATCTTCAACTTATTGCACAGATGTTGCGAAAGTGACTTTGTCGCCGGTATTACACGTGAACGCAGATGATACGGAAGCCGTTGTTCATGCAATGCTGTTTGCTTTGGATTACCGTATGGAATTCGGAAGCGACGTGTTCATCGATTTATTAGGATACAGAAAATACGGCCACAACGAAGGTGACGAACCTCGTTTTACACAGCCAAAATTATACAAGATCATTTCGAAACACCAGAATCCGCGTGATATTTACGCTGAAAAATTACTGGCAGACGGAATCATCGATGCGAATTATGTGAAAGGGCTCGAAGACCAATACAAAGCGGTTCTCGAAGAAAACCTCGAAGCATCGCGCAAAAAAGATTTAACGATCATTACGCCGTTCATGCAAAACGAATGGCAGGGTTTTCACCAGGCAGACCAGGCAGAAATGCTGATGGCGACCGATACGACTTTCCCAAAAGAAAAACTCACGGAAATTGCAAAAGTGATCACCGAATTGCCTTCTGATAAAAAATTCATCAGCAAAATCTCCAAACTCATCAACGACCGCAAAACGATGTATTTCGAAACGGACAAACTCGATTGGGCGATGGCAGAATTGCTGGCTTACGGTTCATTATTGACCGAAGGTTACGATGTTCGGATCTCCGGGCAAGACGTAGAACGCGGAACATTTTCGCACCGCCACGCCGTTGTAAAAGTCGAAGATTCTGAAGAAGAAGTGATTTTATTGCAGCAATTGCCGGAAGCCAAAGGAAAATTCAACATTTTCAATTCGCTGCTTTCTGAATACGGAGTCGTTGGTTTCGATTACGGTTATGCATTGGCAAGTCCGAAAACACTCACGATCTGGGAAGCACAATTCGGGGATTTCTCGAACGGTGCGCAAATCATGATCGACCAGTACATTTCTGCTGCCGAAGACAAATGGAACAACCAAAACGGATTGGTCATGTTGCTGCCACACGGTTACGAAGGGCAAGGAGCAGAGCATTCCTCTGCCAGAATGGAGCGTTATTTACAGCAATGTGCCAACGAAAACATGTATGTTGCCGATTGTACAACGCCAGCGAATTTCTACCATTTGCTCAGAAGACAAATGAAAACGACGTTCAGAAAACCATTGATTGTATTCACACCGAAAAGTTTGTTGCGCCATCCATTAGTGGTTTCAACCGTTGATGAATTCGCAAACGGAAGCTTCCAGGAAGTCATCGACGACAGCACCATCGATAAAAAAGACGTAAAAACATTGGTGTTCTGCACCGGTAAATTCTATTACGATTTATTGGCAGAGCGCGAAGCCAAAGAAAGAAAAGATGTCGCATTGGTAAGAATCGAACAATTGTTTCCGCTGCCCATCGACCAATTACAGGAAATTATCGCTTTTTACCCAAATGCCGACGATTACGTTTGGGCACAGGAAGAGCCAAGAAATATGGGCGCTTACAGTTTTATGCTGATGAATTTCCATCTCGTAAAATTAAGGGTTGCCTCGTTAAAAGCCTACAGCGCGCCGGCTGCCGGAAGTTATGCCCGTTCTAAAAAACGCCATGCTGCGGCAGTTGCGATGGTTTTTGATAAAAATTTATTTAATTAGGAGCTGTTTCCTGCTGTCCGCTGTATCTTTTGTTCCGCTTTGCTGCACAAAAGGATGCCGCTTCCATCAGGGCTAGGGCTAACGAATTCTAAGAAACAACAGAAAATATAAAAACCATAAAGTAAGAAATTATGATTTTAGAAATGAAAGTGCCTTCACCAGGCGAATCGATCACCGAAGTTGAAATTGCAACCTGGCTTGTAAAAGACGGCGATTATGTAGAAAAAGACCAGGCGATCGCCGAAGTCGATTCAGACAAAGCAACCCTTGAATTGCCGGCAGAAGCTGCGGGAATCATCACGTTAAAAGCCGAAGAAGGCGATGCGGTAAAAGTAGGACAGGTCGTTTGCTTAATCGATACCGAAGGTGCAAAACCGGCTGGATCAGCTCCGGCGGCAGAAGTAAAACCAGCTGCTGAAGCCCCAAAAGAAGAAGCGAAAGCCGAAACTCCAAAAGTGGAGGAACCTAAAAAAGTAGAATCACAATCAGCGCCAGCTCCGGCAGCGACATACGCTACAGGAACGCCATCACCGGCTGCTAAAAAAATACTCGATGAGAAAAACATCGCACCTTCAACCCTTTCCGGGACAGGAAAAGACGGAAGAATCACCAAAGACGATGCAGTAAACGCTGTACCGTCTATGGGAACGCCAACTGGCGGAAACCGCGGTTCAGAACGTACGAAATTGTCGATGTTGCGTCGCAAAGTAGCTGAAAGACTCGTCGCCGCGAAAAACGAAACCGCGATGTTAACGACTTTCAATGAAGTCAACATGACGCCAATCAATGCGATCAGAAACGAATACAAAGATGCGTTCAAAGCAAAACATGGCGGACTCGGGCTTGGTTACATGTCTTTCTTTACAAAAGCGGTGACCAGAGCATTAAAATTGTTCCCGGACGTCAACTCGATGATCGACGGAAATGAAAAAATATCTTACGATTTTGCCGATATTTCCATCGCAGTTTCCGGACCAAAAGGGTTAATGGTTCCCGTTGTAAGAAATGCAGAAACGCTTTCTTTCCGCGGCATCGAAACAGAAATCAAACGCTTGGCTTTGCGCGCGCGCGATGGCCAAATTACCGTTGACGACATGACCGGCGGAACATTTACCATTACAAATGGGGGTGTTTTCGGAAGCATGCTGTCTACGCCAATCATCAATCCGCCACAATCCGGAATTTTGGGAATGCACAACATTATCGAGCGCCCGATCGCCGTAAACGGTAAAGTAGAAATCCATCCAATGATGTATGTCGCTTTGTCTTATGATCACAGGATCATCGACGGACGCGAATCGGTTGGTTTCCTTGTAGCGGTAAAAGAAGGTTTGGAAAATCCTGGCGAATTGCTGATGAATAACGATCCGAAGAAAGCATTGGAGCTTTAGGTCATTGCAAGAAACGAAGCAATCTAAATAAAAAAATCCCGTTCGATTGAGCGGGATTTTTTGTTGATGAAGAGCGCGTTTACGCTTTGATCAATTTAAATGTTTTTGATTTTCCATCAGAAATGACTTTTGCAAAATACAATCCGTTCGATAAAAACGACAAATCGATTGTGGTCTTGATGTTTTTGACGGTTTCCGAATGGATGATTTTTCCTGAAACGTCATAAAATTGGACACTATCAATAAGCTGTTTATCGGAAAAAATCGTCCAGTTATCTTGAACCGGATTCGGATAACTGCTAAAACCGAATGAATCAAAATCGGCTGCAGCCAAAGCAGAAACAAATTCGGTAGTACAAATATCTGTTACAATGGCTGGGTTAAAATCGAAGTAAATTTCGGCTGTATTCGGAATAATATCTCCAATTGCAAATCCAGGCTTTGGCTTAACCTGAAAGGCAATGTAGCCTTTTCCGACATCGGTATTTTCTACAGATGGCGGTAAGTTTATCGCGGCAAATGTCCATGTCAGTTTGTTGTCAACCCGATCTAAAAAACAATTGGAACTCGTTGCCGTCATCTTAACCGAAGCCGGGTCGAGTTTTTCGTCCAGCATATCCTCGACTTTAACATTTATCGCATGAGCAGTTCCTGTATTTTCGAAACGAATGGTGTAGGTCAGATAATCATCTGCTCCAAACGCGGCATGCAGGATCTTTCCTCCATGACTTTCCATTTTATTGTTTGGATCATACGCGCCAATTACTGTCATCGTAAGGGAATCGTTATTATTCGACGTATTAATATCACCAGCAGGAAGATTTGCCGTTACTGTGTTTGTCAGCTGATCTCCAAGATTTACGGTTGGCATTACAGGAACCTGACACGTTACCCTAACCTGACGGGTTTCGAAAGGCTGTAAATCTGAAAACGATAAGCTAAATCCAGTTTCGGTTCGAATGGCGTCAGGGGCAGAAATATCGGTTATGGTGAGGAGTGGGTCTTTTGTAAAAAGGAGGTTTCCTGAGCTTAATGTGACCGGAGAATTATTTGTAAAAAGTACTTCGTTGACATATCTGAAACCGGGTCTTGGCTGGGTGTAAGCATATATTTTTGTAGAAACATCTGTGTATGGGCTCGCATGGACAGCGAAATTATAGTTGCTAATGCCTGAAGCAGGAACGGAAACATTGAAATAGGCAGCCGGACTGATAGTGTAATTAGCTGCCACATCGCCATCTACTACAAAACCTACGTTATAGGTATTCGACAGGTTGTTATCCTGCAACGATAAATGCGCACCACTGGTAATGTTATGCATGCTGTTGTTAGTGTCATACTGAAATCCTCCTCGGGAAAAATCAACTTCCGACGCATCTTTAACATTGTTATTATTGGTGTCAAGAAAAGCATTAAAAGTCATCATGCCGCTGCTGGTAAGTTGATAGCTGTATGGAATGACAGACTGGGTTGTGCGGTTTAAATTCCGGCCTGAAAGTAAAATGAAACCGTTGATGTACCCATTGTCAATTTCCCGTTGCGTAATCACGTGTATTCCGCTGTAGGCACTGTTATTTGAAGTTCCGGCAGGAAGCAGATCAATGAATGAGCCGATAATGTTCATAGATATGCTTGTGGCTGTTACCATCGTACAATTAATGTTTGTTCTGTTCACAATGGTCATCTGGTAATTAACAGTATCACCCGCGTTTAATAATCCGTCATTGTTGAAATCGGAATAGTTGCCGTTGAGTTCCATTCCAAGATCCGGGCACGAAGGATTTGCAATTTGCAGTGACACAATTTCCGACCTGCATCCAGTCACTGCATCGGTATATTCAAATTCTAATAATGAAGAAGCCGAGGCGGAAAAAAAAACCGTTCCATTGGGACTGCTTGCTATGGTTTGGACTGCACTTCCATTGATGGTATATTGAAGAGAAGTGATGCGTCCCTGCGGAAGTCCGGATATAATTACAGATGAAAAATTTTCTGGGCATGTTGGTGTCGTTGCGGATACCTGAAACTCAGGAGCGGCGCAATCTCCAATAAATACGGTAACAGTGCCAATATTACAGAGAAAAGGTATTAGGATGTCGCAAATTTGGTATTTCAGACGATAACGGCCATTGGGTATTGTTGCTTGTGAGAGGATTATGGAACCATCAGGAGAAAGATTGATGTTTGGGTTTTCGGTACCGATTTGTACGAGCGTGACATTGGATAGAGTCGCAGGCTCTTCGTTATGTATATCGTTGTCGAGCACATTTGTTGTTGAGATTTGACCAATGTTGCCATTTTCAAATACAACACGGTCATTATGAACCAACAGTATGGGTTGGGCACTTACAAAACCCTGCATGAAAAGCATACAGGCAAAAAACAGGACTCTGAAAAAGTATTTTAGTTTCATGATTCATTATTAAGATGTTACGCACAAATATAAATGCAAAATGAATACCCCGTCATTACTAATGAGTAAACGCTTGTTTTGAATTAGAATTCGATTTTTAAATTAAATACAAATACCGATTCTCATAATCAATAACCGCTTTTCCATGAATCAAAACATCTGCTCCAATAATCCCTTGAACCGGTTTCACTTTATGCTGTTCCAAAGCCGAATTCACATGTGATAAATCAAAGATCACCAGATTGAAATCGTCATTTTTCCAATTCCCAAGCTTTAATTTATTCATTTTTGCAATTTGCGTAAACATCCCGATCGCTCCGGCACCGGCAGCTTTGGTCTTTGAATTCCCGGCGGCGAGCTTAAACAATTCAATGCTTTCAAAGCCCACACAACTGTTCGATGCGCCAGTGTCCAGGATAAAATCACCTTTGACATTGTTGATTGTAGCTTTAATCAGCAAGTGATGCGTTTTGGTCACTTTGAATTTAATTTTTTTATATTTTTCCTTTTTCAGGATGTCGTACAGGTCTTTCATATTGCGAATTGATTCCCAAATATAGGGGAATTATTGGGGAATAAAAGCGCCTTTCAAACCAAAAAGTTACCTTTGCAAATTCAAAATCACATTATGATTGTTACCGATACGCATACCCATCTTTACAGCGATGAATTTTCAGACGATAGAAATGAAGTGATTCAACGCGCGATCGACAAAGGCGTTACTAGATTTTTTATTCCGGCAATTGATTCCACTTGCACCGAATCAATGTATGCACTCGAAACACAGTTTCCCGAAAATGTTTTCCTGATGATGGGCCTGCATCCGGTGTATGTCAAAGAAAATTATGAAGCTGAACTCGCTTTTGTTGAAGCCGAACTCGCCCGAAGGAAATTTTACGCCGTCGGTGAAATTGGTATCGATTTGTATTGGGACAAAACCACACTTGGCATCCAGCAAATCGCTTTCAGAAAGCAAATCCAGCTCGCAAAACAATACAAACTCCCTATAAACATTCATTGCCGCGAAGCATTCGACGAAATTTTCGAGATTTTGGAAGAAGAAAAATCTCCGGAACTTTCTGGGATTTTCCATTGCTTTACCGGAAATTACGAACAGGCATTACAAGCCATTTCCTGCGGAATGAAACTCGGTATCGGCGGTGTCGTCACATTCAAAAACGGAAAGATCGACCAATTCTTAAACCAGATCAACATCCGAAACATCGTACTCGAAACTGATTCGCCTTACCTCGCACCGGTTCCTTTCCGCGGCAAGCGCAATGAAAGCAGTTATATCGTAAATGTTGTTAACAAACTTGCAGAGATTTACGACATTTCGCCTGAAGAAGTCGCCCGCATCACGACCGAAAATTCGAAAGCAATTTTTGGCATTTAATGCAGAAACCCGAAAAAAATTTCAATAAAATTTCGTTCTTTTGTGAATGCCTAAATAAAATGAACAAAAATGCAGAAATTTGACGCGATTCGTCCTTTCTATGACGCCGAGATCAATGAGAACATCCAGAAAGCCGTAAACCATCCGATGATGAAAGCGCTGATGGATTTTACCTTTCCCGATGTAGATGATGAAGTTTGGAAAGAACAACTCCGGAAAACCCATTCGATCCGCGATTTCCAGTGTAATTTTATTTACCAGTCAGTTCAAAAAGTGCTTGAAAGAAGCTCTGACGGACTTACGACTTCGGGTTTCGAGAACTTAGAAAAAAACACGGCTTACCTTTTTATATCGAACCACCGCGACATCATCCTCGATACATCGTTGCTCAATGCCAGTCTTTTTGACCATGGATTGGTGATGACAGCTTCGGCGATTGGCGACAATCTGGTGAAGAAATCGTTCCTTTTGGCCTTGTCCAAACTCAACAGGAACTTTTTGGTTCAAAGGGGTTTGCCACCGCGCGAATTGCTGCAAAGCTCGAAATTAATGTCGGAATACATCGCCCAACTGCTGCTGCGCGAAAACCGTTCGGTTTGGATTGCACAGCGCGAAGGCAGGACGAAAGATGGCAACGATGCCACGCATCCGGGTGTTTTGAAAATGCTTGCCATGGCATCGGATGAAACGAATCTGATGGATTACTTTAAGAAAGTAAAGATTGTTCCGGTGTCGATTTCATACGAATACGACCCAACAGATGCTTTGAAAATGCCGCAATTGCGCGCCGAAGCAAACAACCAGATCTACATCAAAGAGAAAAATGAGGATTTCATGACTTTGCTCAGCGGAATTATGGGACAAAAGAAACGCATCCACATTCACGTAGGTGATGTTCTCTATACAGAACTCGACCAAATCGCTGCCGAATTTGACAATTCAAACAAACAAATTCAGGCATTGGCACAGGTTATTGATGATTCCATCCTGAATTCGTATAAACTTTGGCCAACAAATTACATCGCTTACGACATTTTGAATAAGACCGATAAATTCTCCGATAAATATACCGAAAACGAAAAATCATTGTTTGAAAGAAGGCTCGAAATCCGCATCGACGAAAACAATCCTATAGAAATGCAGGGCTTTTTGGCGATGTATGCAAATCCGGTCGTCAACAAAATGAAATATGAAAATGTCTGAGCAACCGGCCATTTTACTGATTTATACCGGCGGAACCATCGGGATGATGAAGGATTTTGAAACTGGCGCTTTAAAGGCGTTCAACTTTAGCAAACTGTTGCAAAAAATTCCTGAACTGAAGCAGCTTGATTGCCGGATCGAAACGATTTCATTCGAAAATCCGATCGATTCTTCGAATATGAACCCGCAAAAATGGGTCAAGATTGCGACGATCATTGAGAACAACTACCATGATTTTGACGGTTTTGTCGTTTTGCACGGATCAGATACAATGTCTTATTCGGCTTCAGCGTTGAGCTTCATGCTTGAAAATCTGGCGAAGCCTGTCGTATTTACCGGATCGCAACTGCCAATTGGGGATTTGCGTACCGATGCGAAAGAAAACCTGATTACGGCCATACAGATTGCATCGCTTCAGCATAAAAACAAACCGGTGATCAATGAAGTCTGTTTGTATTTTGAGTACAAATTGTACCGCGGAAATCGCACCACAAAGATCAATGCCGAACATTTCAATGCGTTTGCATCGCCAAATTATCCGCCTTTAGCCGAATCCGGTGTGCATCTGAAAATCAATAACGATCTGATGCTTCCGAAAAACGGCTCAAAAAAAATTATTTTCCATAAAGAACTCGACGACAATGTGGTTATTGTAAAAATGTTTCCGGGCATTAATGAATCGGTGCTTTCTGCAATTCTGCAAATTCCGAACCTCAAAGGAATGGTGCTTGAAACCTACGGATCAGGAAATGCGCCCACAGATGAATGGCTGATTTTGGCCCTGAAAAAAGCAATCAAATCCGGGCTTCATGTGGTGAACGTCACGCAATGTTCAGGCGGAAGCGTTAGCATGGGCCAATATGAAACCAGTACTTCACTCAAAAAAATCGGAGTAATTTCAGGAAAAGACAGCACCACCGAAGCGGCAATTTCGAAACTGATGTATTTGCTTGGGCAGCAAGTGGCCCCAAATGTTTTCAAAACCATTTATGAAACGTCGATACGCGGCGAATTGTCATAATTTTTCACAGATTATATTTCGATAACTGGGATTTTTTCGTGTTCTTTGCAGCCGTTACAATTAGAGAGGTGGCCGAGTGGTCGAAGGCGCACGCCTGGAAAGTGTGTATACTCCACAAGGGTATCGTGGGTTCGAATCCCATCCTCTCTGCCAAAGAAAATCAATGCTTCCGCTTGCGGGAGCATTTTTAGTTTCAGGCGCAGCAAGCGAAAGGTTTGCTTAAGCCGTGAAAAATGCGATAAGGCATGAAATGCCAAAGCAATGATTTTCTTTGAACCGCTTACCTTTCAGGGATGGCCGCAGGCAATCCTATCTTTTTGTCTTTTAATTAATATCCAATGCTGTATTCCCTTTCAGATTTATTTTAAGAAATAAAAATCCAGCCAATCCGGCAACAAGCGAAGACAACAAAATAACGAGTTTAGAATTGTTAATAATGTCCTGATCGTCAAAAGCAAGCAAAGTTATAAAGATCGACATGGTAAATCCGATTCCGCCTAAGAAGCCTACGCCAAGGATTGTTTTCCAATTCAGATCTTCGGGAAGTTTACACCATCCAAACGCCGATGCAACATAGGTAAGCAGAAAAATCCCCAGCGGTTTGCCAACGATCAGCCCAAGCGCAATCCCAATGCTATAATGTTGAGACAATGTTTCGCCAACATCCGAACCCAAAAAAATCGCAGTATTCGCCAATGCAAACAACGGCAAGATCAAAAAAGCGACCGGTTTGTGCAGGAAATCTTGTAAGATAAATGAAGTAGATTTCTCGTCTCCATTGCCAAACGGAATTGCAAAAGCCAGCAATACGCCTGTTATCGTTGCATGAACGCCGGAATGTAGCATGAAATACCACATCAAAATTCCGCCGATCAGGTACGGGAAAAGATTTCTGACTTTCAATCTGTTAAAAATTAATAACAATCCGAAAATGCCCAATGCGATGAACAGGTTTGTAAAATCAAGTGATTTGGTATAAAAAAAAGCAATGACCAAGATTGCACCGAGGTCGTCAATAACCGCCAAAGCTGTCAAAAACACTTTAAGTGCAATTGGAACACGGCTGCCCAATAGAGACAAAACCGCCAACGCAAATGCAATATCGGTAGCCATCGGGATTCCCGCGCCCGATTGTGTGGCTGTTCCGAAATTAAACATCAGGAAAATTCCCGCCGGAACAAGCATTCCGCCTAAAGCGCCAAAAATGGGAAACAGCGCATCTTTAAAATTAGCCAATTCACCAATGTAAATTTCCCTTTCTAGCTCGAGTCCGATGAGTAAAAAGAAAACCGTCATCAGTCCGTCGTTGATCCAGTATTCTATCGTTTGCCCGGCCATCGGGCTATGCCAAAAGTGCTGATAACCGTCGAAACCGCAATTTGACAACGCAAGCGAAACAACCGTACAGGCGATCAAAAGAATTCCCGATGCTTTTTCGTTGTGGAAAAAATCATTGAAAAGGCCGGATAATTTCATGTTTTTGGATTGCGTTTACAATTGCAAATGGCAAGTTACGAAATTTAGCACTACGGCTGATCTGGAATTAAAAAGTAGTCGCCAATCCGAAACCCACTTGCTTTCCATTGTAATAAGGCATAAAGGAAGTTGGCATTTTAGTTTCTTTCGTACCGAAAATCAATTTGTTGACATACGGATGGATCCAATAAGCCACTTTCGTGCTCAGGATTCCAACGCCTGCGCCTGCTGCAACATCTGAAAGCCAGTGCTTGTTGTTGTACATCCTGAAAATCCCGGTTCCTGTCGCCACAGCATAAGCGCTGATGCCATACCAAACGGATTTGTCTTTGTATTCCTGCCACATGAATTCGGCTCCGGCAAAAGCAGTCGCCGTATGTCCGGAAGGAAAAGAACTCAGGTTGCTTTCGTCAGGCCGTTCCGATTTGATGCTTTTTTTGACAGCCATCACCGTCGTACACATAATAATATTGGAAGTCAGCATGATCACCGTCCGGTCTTTAAAATTATGCTTGCCTTTGATTCCTAGGGCATTCAGCCCATAAACGGCAACAACAGGCGCATATCTGGAATAGTCATCGATTGGAAATTGCTTGTGCGGATTTTCGATGATTTCATTGCGGAGTTCCCTATTGTAACGAATCAATTGGTCGCTTTTCAAACCCCAGGCACCATACGCAATCAACACCGTTGGAATGATCAAATGCTTGTAACTGAAATTCAGGTTTTTGGATTTTGAATCGAGAATAATACTGTCCTGCGGTATTTGTTGTGCCTGAAGGCCGATAACACCAAAGGTTAAAAGAAGAAATACCGGATTTTTTATCATCAATTTTTTCATATGGGGTTTCACACTAACGCAGAAATTTTGATAATATTGAAAAGAATGTAGATTTTAAGTAATTCTTAAGATATTGTTTTTAAATGGGTTGGACGAAAACCAGGTTTTACCCCAATTTGAATCGCCAAATATTACAAATGGTAAAACCGCTTTTTTTTGTAACTTTAAGCCGCAAAACAATTCTTATGCGATTTCCAGTTTTTTTGATGATCTTACTTTCGGGCTTCAAACTTTTTTCCCAGGAAGCTGAAAAGGAGAAAAAAGTATATCCGCCACCAATGATCGCGGTAGATTCGTTGTATCGTGAAGACCAGTTTTATGTGGGTATTACCTACAATTTACTATTAAATACCAGACAGGGTGTTTCACAAAACAAATTTTCAACGGGTTTTACCGGCGGGATTTTGCGTGATATGCCAGTCAACAAAAGCCGGACTGTTGCGCTTGCAACTGGTTTTGGCGTTACGTATAACAAGTATTTCCAGAATCTGATCATTTCAAAACTTGATGGTGTGCCACAATACAATCTTGTTGCCAGCGGAACACCGTATAAGAAAAACAAGCTCGACCATATTTTCCTGGATGTGCCGCTGGAATTCCGATGGCGCACGTCAACACCCGAAAGCCATAAGTTCTGGCGTGTGTATTCGGGTGTGAAGCTGAGTTACCTGGTTTCCGGAAAATCGGTTTACATAGACGACAATTACAATGTGAAAGTCACGAAAAACAGTGATTACAATAGGTTTCAGGCTGGCGCTTACATTGCCGGAGGTTACAATACATGGAATTTTTACGCCTATTATGGAATTACAGATCTGTTTAAACCATCTGCAAAACTAAACAACCAGGCGGTTGCTATGAATTCGCTGAACCTCGGCCTGATGTTTTACATTTTATAGCCAGAAATACCAAAGTGCGATCTGCGGAAGCATGCCTGCTAAAAACCCCATCCCCAATTCCTTTCCGCTGTGCGCATTCATGTAAAGCCTTGAAGTCGCGATCAATCCGTTGATGAGAAATAAAACGGCAATGATCGCAATCGCATTTTTGTGGTTGTGCAGGCTTAATCCGATGACAAAAAAGGTCAGTGTGCTAATTCCCATTTGATGCAGGCTGGCCTTGGTATTTGCCAAGGCTAGGATAAAAGCGATCACCGTACTGATAAATCCACCGGAAAAAAAGAAAAACAATTCCGGCACAATATCCACGCGGATGCTCTGCATGATCAATAATCCGATTAAAATAGCCTGTGCAGCCAATGGGATTTTGCGCTGGGAAACATCCGAAAGCATCACCGAATCGGCTTTGCCTAAAGTGCGCAGCAAGTAAAAAATCGCAATTGGAATTAGGATTAAAATGATCGAAACCTGGATGAGCAGCAAATATTTCTGCGCCGGGATAAAGTAATTTTCATTCAGAAAAAAATAAAAAAGCACGCCAAACACCGGCATGAAAAGCGGGTGGAATAGGTATGAAATGGCGGGAAGTGTTTTTTTCAATGGATTTTCAGGCTACATTTTTCTCCGCATCCGCGCTACAGGAATATCGAGTTGTTCGCGGTATTTTGCAATGGTTCTTCGCGCAATCGGATAGCCTTTGTCTTTAAGCATATCGGCAAGCTGGTCGTCGGGAAGCGGTTTGTGCTTGTCTTCATCCTCGATAATATTCTGTAGTATTTTTTTGATTTCTAACGTCGAAACATCTTCGCCCTGATCGTTTTTCATTGCTTCGGAGAAAAATTCCTTGATGAGTTTGGTTCCATAAGGGGTTTCCACAAACTTGCTGTTGGCCACGCGCGAAATCGTAGAAATATCAAGTCCAACCAGATCTGCAATGTCTTTTAAAATCATTGGGCGCAGTTTCGTTTCATCGCCGTCAAGGAAATATTCTTCCTGGTAATGCATGATCGCGTTCATCGTGACAAACAAAGTTTCCTGGCGTTGTTTGATCGCGTCGATAAACCATTTGGCTGAATCCAGTTTCTGTTTGATAAACATTACCGCATCTTTTTGCTGCGCCGATTTGTCACGCGAATCTTTATAAGTCTGCAGCATTTCCTGATAATCTTTGGAAACATGTAAAGTGGGTGCATTTCGTCCGTTTAAGGTCAGTTCGAGTTCACCTTCTACAATCCGGATCGCGAAATCGGGAACGACATGTTCGGTGAGCTTGCTGCTTCCTGCAAAAGAACCGCCCGGTTTTGGGTTCAGTTTTTCAATTTCGTGGATGCCTTTTTTAAGGCTGTCATTTGAAATACCGTATTTCTGCTGGAGTTTGTCGTAATGTTTTTTAGTAAACGCATCAAATTGATTTTCAATGATATCAGTCGCGAGTTCCACAGATTCTGTTGGCGTTTTATGCTTCAATTGCAGCATCAAACATTCCTGCAAGTCGCGTGCGCCAACACCTGAAGGTTCGAGTTCGTGAATGATATGCAGGATTCTTTCGACCGTTTTTTCATCGGTGTAAATGCCCTGCGTAAACGCCATGTCATCCACAATATCGGGAATGCTGCGGCGAATGTAACCCATATCGTCAATGCTTCCGACAAGGAATTCGGCGATTTCGCGTTCTTCGTCGTTTAGAATAAACGTGTTTAATTGGTTGATTAAATCTTGGTGAAAACTAACCGGCGAGGCCAAAGGCGATTCGCGCTGCTCTTCATCACTGTAATTATTCGCCTGAAGTTTGTAATCGGGCGTTTCGTCGTTGCTGAGGTATTCGTCAATGTTGATGTCGGTTTCGATGGATTCATTGTCCTCGAAATCGTCATATTCTTCTTCGTTGTCGAATTCGTCTTTTTCGTATTCTTCGTCTTCTTCTTTCCCGGCTTCAAGCGCAGGATTTTCGTTCATTTCCTCTTTCAAACGCTGCTCAAACGCCTGGGTAGGCAACTGGATTAGCTTCATCAGCTGGATTTGCTGCGGAGATAATTTTTGAGAGAGCTTGAGGTTTAGGAATTGCTTGAGCATAGAAATAAGTTGAAATAACGATTTATAAAAATACAAAAACAAGCTTCAACTACCGGCTTTTTTTGGATAAAATTATCAAAGAAAGAAAGTAAAATAAAGCTTGTTTCGGCTTTGTAATATTAAAATTCTGCGCTTCCCGGCGTTCGTGGAAACGGAATCACGTCTCGGATATTCGTCATTCCGGTCACAAATAAAACCAGTCTTTCAAATCCGAGTCCGAAACCTGAATGAACCGCACTTCCAAATCGTCTCGTATCCAAATACCACCACAATTCTTCTTCATCAATTCCGATCACGCGCATTTTTTCAATTAATACATCATAACGCTCTTCACGCTGCGATCCGCCAACGATCTCGCCAATTCCGGGGAATAAAATGTCCATCGCGGCAACCGTTTTGTCGTCCTCGTTCAAACGCATGTAAAACGATTTGATATTCGCCGGATAATCGTAAACAATGACAGGTGATTTAAAGTGTTTTTCAACCAGATAACGTTCGTGCTCCGACTGTAAATCAGCGCCCCATTCGTCAATTGAATATTGGAATTTTTTATTTTTATTCGGTTTGGAATTTCTCAAAATATCAATCGCTTCAGTATAAGACACGCGTTTGAAATTGTTTTCCAATACAAAATTTAATTTCTCAAGTAACGGCATTTCTGAACGTTCAGCCTGCGGTTTTACTTTTTCCTCTTCAAGCAATCGGCCTTCAAGGAATTTTAAATCGTCTTCACATTTGTCGACCGTATATTTAATGACATATTGGATAAAATCCTCAGCCAGATCCATATTATCGTGCAAATCGTTAAATGCTACTTCCGGCTCGATCATCCAAAACTCCGCCAAATGGCGTGAAGTATTTGAATTTTCCGCACGAAATGTCGGTCCAAAAGTATAAATCTGGCCCAAAGCCATCGCAAAAGTTTCGCCTTCGAGTTGGCCAGAAACCGTCAAATTCGTATGTTTTCCAAAAAAATCTTCTTTATAATTGATGCTTCCGTCGTCGTTTTTCGGTAAATTGTCCAATGGCAACGACGTCACCTGAAACATTTCCCCCGCGCCTTCAGCATCTGCGCCTGTAATCACCGGCGTATTCACATACACAAAACCCTTTTCCTGAAAATATTGATGTACTGCAAAAGCCAACACCGAACGCACGCGCATAATGGCGCCGAAAGCATTTGTACGAACCCTTAAATGTGCATTTTCACGCAAAAATTCAAGCGAGTGTTTCTTTGGCTGCATTGGGAATTTCTCTGCATCAGAATCGCCTAAAATCTCCAGCTTTTTCACCTGAATTTCATATTTCTGGCCTTTTCCCTGGCTTTCCACCAAATCGCCAATCACAGAAACTGCAGCACCGGTCGTAATTCTTTTCAAAGTTTCCTCAGGCGTGTTCTCAAAATCCACGACACATTGGATGTTATTGATCGTCGAGCCGTCATTCAGCGCGATAAATTGATTGTTCCTAAAAGTGCGGACCCAGCCTTTTGCATTGATTTCCTGTAGCGTTTTCGTACTGTTGAGCAAGTCTTTAACTTTTGTGTGCTTCATCTTGATTTAAGATTTATGATTTTTGAATTAGCGAACCAAAGCGCAAATATAATGGATTTTGTTATTTTTCAGGAGCTATTTCCGGCTTTCCGCTGTATCTTTTTTATGGCTCCGCTGCGCTGCGCCACAAAAAAGGATGCCGCTGCAATCCGGGCTAAAACACGAAACGGTTTTCAAATCTGCGTAAACCAATTGGAAATTGTCTTATATTAGAACTTCTTAAAAAGTTTGATATGGGAAAAGCATCAAAGTTTATTGCAGCTGCAGTTGTCATCATGGTTTTTTTGACATTGGTATACCATTCAAAAAAAGATGCTTACGAAAACGAAAAGGCTTTTTCCCAGAAGTATTTCACTGGCGAACTGCTTGCAATTGAACAAGGACGCGGCATTAAAATTTACTATTCCACAACCGAATTTTTTTACGCGGTTCCTGATGTCGATTTTAAAGTTGGCGATCATTTCAGGAAAACTACCGATTCGCTCGAACTGTTTCGTAATGGCAATTTGGTCCGCAAAATTAAAGTTGAAAAACCAACCGAAAGTTATTTTGATTATTTTACCGGATTTTAAAATTTATTGATCTTTCGCTCCCAGATCGCGGTGTCCCGGACGATTGTCAATTTCTTCATCCGAAGGTTCGATAATATCGATCTTCGGTTCTATGAATTCCTGTTCGTTTGCGAGTGTTTTGTTCAGCGTCAAAACCAAAGCCGGCAACAGCATCAAATTCGACATCATCCCGAAAAACAAGGTCACCGAAACCAATCCGCCCAAAGCGATCGTTCCGCCAAAGCTGCTCAGCATAAACACTGAAAACCCAAAGAACAGCACGATCGACGTGTAAAACATACTAAGCCCGGAATCGGCAAAAGTGGCAAAAACCGACTTCCGGATTTTCCAGTTGTTCTTCTTCAATTCTTCGCGGTATTGCGCTAAAAACCGCACCGTATCATCGACCGAAAGCCCAAATGCAATTCCGAAAACTAAAATCGTAGACGGTTTCAACGGAATGTCCATAAAGCCCATGATCCCGGCAGTAATCATTAACGGCAATAAATTTGGGATGATCGAAACCAAGATCATTTTAAACGACCGGAACATAAAACCGATCAAAACGGCCGTCAGGAAAAAGGCAAAAACCAGCGATGATAATAAATTGTCGAGCAAATAACCGGTTCCTTTTTGAAACACCAATGACTTTCCGGTGATCGTGACGTTGTATTGGTCTTTTGGGAAAACCTGTTCGGCTTCTTTGCGGATTTCGGCTTCGATCAGCGGAATTTTATCGCCGTTGTCATCGCGCATAAAAGTGGTGATCCTGGCATATTGCCCGGTAGAATCGACGTAGCTTTTCATCAGATTCTGCTTGTTGTCTTTAACCGAATTCTTTGCATAAGATAAAATAAAAGCCTGTTCCTGTGACGTCGGCAAATCATAATATTCGGGATTTCCATTGTAATATGCCTGTTTCGAATATTTCACTAAGCTCACAATCGAAATCGGTTTTGACAATTGCGGAATCTGGTTGATTTCTTTTTCAAATTCGTCCATCCGCTTCAGCGTAGACAATTTCATTACGCCTTTTTTACGCTTCGTATCGATCATGATCTCGAGCGGCATCACGCCGTCAAATTCATTTTCAAAGAATACAATGTCTTTAAAAAACGGCGCTTTTTTAGGCATGTCTTCGATCAAACTTCCAGAGATGCGCATTTTGTAAATTCCGATGATGCTAATCACTAAAAGCACGACTGCAACGACATAAATCGAAAAACGGTCTTGTTTTACAGTGCGCAAAATCCAGTCCATAAACGCTTTGACAGAACCGCGGTCTAGGTGCCGCAAATGGCGTTCAACAGGCGCGGGCACATAACTGTGGAAAATAGGGATGACGATCAAGGAGAGGAAAAACAACGCCATGATGTTGATGGAAGTCACCACGCCAAATTCGAGTAAAAGCTTATTATTCGAAGCTACAAAAGTCGCAAAACCAATCGCGGTCGTTAAATTTGTCATTAACGTTGCCATGCCCACTTTCGTTGTCACGCGCTGCAAGGCTTTGGCTTTATTGCGGTGGACTTTGTACTCCTGGTGGTATTTATTCGTTAAGAAAATGCAATTCGGAATTCCGATGACAATGATCAATGACGGAACCAAAGCGGTCAAAACCGTAATTTCATAATGCAGCAATCCGAGTACGCCAAACGACCACATCACGCCAATGATCACAATGACCATTGAAATTAAAGTCGCGCGGAAACTTCTGAAAAAGAAGAAAAACAACAACGAAGTAATCAATAAAGAGGCGCCGATGAAAATCCCGATCTCGCTTTTAATCGTTTCGGTATTCATCGTCCGGATGTATGGCATGCCCGAAACACGCAGGTCGATTCCGGTTTCTTTTTCGAATTGATCGACTGCCGGAATTAATTTTTTGAGGATAAAATCTTTTCGCTGCGGCGTATTAACGATTTTTTTGTCAAGGTAAATCGCTGATCGGATCGTTCCCGAACGTTTGTTAAACAACAAGCCTTCATAAAACGGCAGGTCGTGAAACAGTTCGGTTTTTATTTTTTTGAGGTAATTTTCGTCCAATGTTTTGCTGTTGTCGACAAACGGAACGAGTTCAAATTTTTGCAACGAATCGTTCTTTTGAAGCTTTTTCAAATCGTTAATCGATACAACGAGATCGACACCTTTGTCCGATTTGAGCGATTCCATCAATTGGCTCCAAGCCGCGTAGGCTTTGGGCGTAAAGAATTTTTCGTCTTTCACGCCGATGATCACAAGGTTGCCTTCTTCGCCAAATTTGCTCAAAAATGCTTTGTATTCGACATTCGCAATATCATCGTCAGGAAGCAGATTTGCTTCGGTATAAGTGAAATGGATGTTTTTCCATTGCAGTGTCAAAAGCATCGTAATTACTACGACAATCGACAGCATCAGGATTTTATTTCGAAGCACAACCCTGGCAATCAATTCCCAGAATCCCAGACTAAACCATTTAATCATAGTAAGTTTTTATCGGCCGCAAAGGTATTGAAACATCAGGCTCGCCGGTTTTATTGCGCCGGTTTTATTTGAGTTTTAGTTTAAATTTAACAGTCAGATTTATTTACTCCCGAAGTATCGGGATTGGATGTGCCATTTACGAGTGACAATAGCATAAATCGTACTTCTGAAAGCGTAAATTTAAAAAAGACTCATACGCTAAACGCTCAAAATTTTCTACGCCGATAAAGTCTGCGCCAGTCATTAAAATTTATATATTTGGATTCGCAACTTTGCACCATCAGCGCCGATATTTTCAAGCATGAAGAATTACAAGAATACCATCTTCTACATTACGATTACGGGCAGTTTTTCTTTACTGATTTACTGGATTTTAACGCAGGGAAAAGCGCTGGAACACGGACGGAATGTCGTAATCCCGAACGGAAAAGGGCAGTGGGAAGAATTTTTGCTGTCGATGGTACACAATTTAAGCCATCCATTGGCCATTTTATTAGCCCAGATCATTACCATTATTTTAGTCGCGCGTTTCTTTGGATGGATTTTCAGAAAGATCGGGCAGCCGAGCGTTATTGGCGAAATGATCGCCGGAATTGTACTTGGGCCATCGTTGATGGGTTTGTATTTTCCGGAGTTTTCCACTACGCTTTTTCCTACAGCATCTCTTGGAAATTTACAATTCTTAAGCCAGATCGGACTGATTCTTTTCATGTTCGTCATCGGTATGGAACTCGACCTGAAAGCTTTGAAAAATAAGGCAAATGACGCCGTTGTGATCAGCCACGCCAGCATCATTTTCCCGTTTACGCTCGGCATCGGGCTTGCGTATTACATCTACAACCAATTTGCGCCGCAGGGTGTCGAATTTGCTTCTTTCGCTTTGTTTCTCGGAATCGCAATGAGCATTACCGCATTTCCGGTTTTGGCCCGGATCGTCCAGGAACGTGGCATCCATAAAACCAGATTGGGAACGATCGTGATTACCTGCGCTGCCGCAGATGATATTACGGCCTGGTGCATTTTAGCGGCCGTAATCGCGATTGTAAAAGCCGGATCTTTTGTCAGTTCGATCTACATAATTGCAATGGCCATCGCTTATGTGTTCCTGATGCTGAAAATCGTAAGGCCATTTTTAGAAAGGGTCGGCACACTCAAAAATTCACGTTCGAGCCTGAGTAAACCTGTAGTTGCGATCTTTTTACTCACGTTGATCATTTCAGCGTATGCTACTGAAGTTATCGGAATCCACGCGCTTTTCGGGGCATTTATGGCTGGAGCGATTATGCCAGACAATGCCAAATTCAGAAGCATCATCATTGAAAAAGTTGAAGACGTTTCGGTGATCTTATTATTGCCATTATTTTTCGTTTTTACTGGTTTGCGCACCCAGATCAACGCGATCAACGATCCGTATTTGTGGAAAGTAACCGGATTAATCGTACTTGTTGCCGTAGTCGGGAAATTCGTCGGAAGCGCTGTCGCCGCAAAATTCGTCGGGCAAAGCTGGCGCGACAGTTTGACCATCGGAGCATTGATGAACACGCGCGGTTTGATGGAATTGGTCGTGTTGAACATCGGTTACGACCTTGGCGTGTTGTCGACCGAAATCTTCACGATGATGGTAATCATGGCGTTATTGACGACGTTCATGACCGGACCGGCATTGGATCTAATTAACTACATTTTTAAAACAAAAGACGCGCTGGTTCCCGAGGAAATCAAAACGGCAGCCAAATATAAAATCCTGATCTCATTCGGAAATTCAGAACGCGCCAAATCGTTGTTGCGCCTCGCGAATAGTTTTGTCCGCAAGGAAAACCGCGAATCTGTTGTGACTGCGATGCATTTGACTTTAAGTAATGAATTGCACACTTTCGATCTGGAAGAGCAGGAAAAGAAAAGCTTTGCGCCGTTGCTTTCCGAAGCTGAAGTTTTGGATCAGCAGCTTGTCACTTTATTTAAAGCGTCGAACGACATCGATTCCGATATTATAGAAATTGCAAACCACGGCGAATATGATTTGCTATTGGTTGGCTTGGGACAATCGATCTTTGAAGGCACTTTGCTCGGGAAAGTCCTGGGTTATACCACGCGAATCATCAATCCGGACCGTTTGATCGACAAATTCATCGGAAAAGAAGGCCTGTTTGAAAATTCGCCTTTTGACGAAAGAACGCGGCAAATTGTAGCAAAATCAAAAATGCCGGTCGGGATTTTAGTAGATAAAAACCTAGAAAACCTCAATCATATTTTTGTTCCGATTTTCAACAATGACGACGCTTTTTTAGTCGATTATGCCCGAAAACTGGTTTTCAACAACGATTCACACATTACATTTGTCGACCCAAATGACGCAATCCAGGGCAATTCTGACATTAGCGAAAACATTTCTGAGATCAAAAACGACATGCCTGCCAACATCAAAATGATGGAAGAGCGTACGATGAAAAAAGAATTCCTCGCCAAACAGGACATTATGCTGATTAGCCTCGAAAGCTGGAAAAAGCTAATCAATTCCCAAAGCATCTGGCTCAGTAACATTCCGTCAGTTTTAATCATCAAACCTTAATATGAACTGGATTTTACTGATTATCGCAGGATTGTTCGAAGTTGGATTTGCTTCGTGTCTGGGCAAAGCCAAAGAAACTTCGGGAAGCGAATCGACGCTTTGGATGGCCGGATTTTTCGTCTGCCTTTCGATCAGCATGGGCTTGTTGTATAAAGCGACGCAGGAATTGCCAATCGGAACAGCTTATGCAGTCTGGACCGGAATTGGCGCTGTCGGAACCGTTTTAGTCGGAATTTTAGTTTTTAAAGAACCCGCAACTTTCTGGCGGATTTTCTTCTTATCAACTTTAATTGCCTCGATCATCGGACTCAAATTTGTCTCAAGCCATTAACTATGAACATTTCCCCAACAGCGGTTTATACTTTTGGAAGCATCGTTATTTTGCTGCTTGTTGCTGTTGTAATTTTGATTTATAAACTGCTGCAATCGGATAAAAACAAAAAATCGGCACAGGAAAAATTCTTTCTGCTGGAGGCGAAAGTCAACGATTTACAGCTCGAAACTTTAGAGTCGAAACTCAATCCGCATTTGTTTAAAAACATTCTGAATTCGATCCAATCACATGCTTATCAAACCTATTTTGCTTTGGACAAACTCGCCAATGTACTCGATTATATTTTGTATGAAAGCCAGAAAAAATTCGTGTCACCTAAAGAAGAAATCGAATTTGCGTTGAACCTGATCGAGATCAATAAAATCAAAGTCAGCCCGCTTTTTGAACTCAAGATAAAAACCAAAATCAACGAGTCGGAGCCGTTATTCGAGCAAAAATTAATCGCACCTTTAATTTCTACCGATTTGATTGAAAATGCTTTTAAACATGCAGACCTGCAAAGTGCCGATGCGTTTATTTCAGTATTGTTTGAATTCCGAGACAGCACTTTTTTTCTGACGGTTTCAAACAAGATTTCCGATAAAAAAGCGCTTAAAAAAGAACGCAGCGGCATTGGTGCAGCGACTTTGGAACAACGGCTCAAAATCATTTACAAAGAAAATTTCAAACTCGATAAATTCGTTGAAAACGACATTTACATCGCCCATTTAAAAATCGATTTGCGTGAATACAAAGCTCAGATGCTTGCTGCTGGATGATGAAATTCCGGGTTTAACGTACCTCAAAATGATGTGCGAACAAATTCCCGAACTCGACATTGTCAAATCATTCACCGATCCGGAAAAACTGCTGGACGAAATGCCTGCGCTCGATTTCGACTTGGTCATTTCCGATATCGAAATGCCAGGAATCGACGGACTCACATTGGCACAATCCTTCAAAAATAAACTTGTCATTTTCACGACCGCTTATAAAGAATATGCCGCCGATGCATTTGATATCGATGCCGTCGACTACATTACGAAACCTGTAAAAATGGAACGTTTGCAGAAAGCGGTTCACAAAGCGGTCGAGAAATTCAACCAGCAAACACCTGTAAAATCGATCACTTTAAACACTGATAAAGGAAAGATGATTTTATATTCAAATACGATCGTTTTAATACGGACATCGGCAACTGAAAGCCGCGATAAAGAGGTTTTACTGAATGATGACAGTGTCCTGATTTTAAAAAATATTAAATTCGAAACGCTATTAAATGAACTTCCAACAGTGGATTTCTGCCGCATCAGCAAAAAAGAAATTATCGCGATGAAAGCCGTAAAGTTTTTTAGCCATAATGAGATCACGATGAATTTGCAAGATAAAAACGGTAGGTTTCTGAACGTAATTTTAAGCGAAATTTACCGTCCTGATTTTCTGTCAAAAGCAAAAACCTGACTTGTTACAAAGTTTTGCCGTCTTGTTACATAAAGCCAAAAATGGTTTACTAAAAATTATATTTCAGCATACAGACTTCCCATATTTGCAGCAAAATTTACCAGAATCAAACTAGCAACTATGAGAAATTTTAAAAATTCCTTCTTTTATATTGTCATCATCGGAGGATTTTCGGCAGTCATGTATTGGATCATTACAAAAGGGAAATCGCTCGAAACCGGAAGAAATATCGTTGCAAAAACAGTCGAAAACGGCCATTGGAAGGATTTTATAGATTCGATGGCACACAATTTACAGCATCCATTAGCTATTTTATTGGCGCAAATTGTAACCATTATTTTAGTTGCGAGGTTCTTCGGCTGGGTTTCCAGAAAAATCGGGCAGCCGTCGGTTATTGGTGAAATTATTGCCGGAATTGTGCTCGGGCCATCGCTGGTTGGCATGTACTGGCCGGAATTCTCAGGCATGCTTTTTCCAAAAGAATCACTCGGGAATTTGCAGTTCTTAAGCCAGATCGGATTGATCCTTTTCATGTTCGTCATCGGAATGGAACTCGACTTAAAAGCCTTAAAAAACAAAGCACACGACGCAGTCGTCATTAGCCACGCGAGCATCATTATCCCGTTTTCGCTTGGCGTTGGATTGGCTTTTTTCATTTATACACAATTTGCGCCAAAAGGTGTTGAATTTGCATCATTCGGATTGTTTCTTGGAATCGCGATGAGTATAACCGCTTTCCCGGTTTTAGCGAGAATCGTTCAGGAGCGCGGACTCCAGAAAACCAAGCTCGGAACCATTGCGATTACTTGCGCTGCCGCAGATGACATCACGGCCTGGTGTATTTTGGCCGCTGTAATCGCGATTGTAAAAGCCGGATCTTTTGTGAGTTCACTTTACGTTATTGCCCTCGCATTGATTTATGTTTTGGTGATGTTGAAAGTCGTTCGCCCGTTTCTGAAAAGGGTTGGAGACTTGAAATCGACACGCGAAAGTTTGAGCAAACCGGTCGTTGCGATTTTCTTTTTGACGTTATTATTATCTTCTTATGCCTCAGAATTGATTGGAATTCACGCATTATTCGGGGCGTTTATGGCCGGAGCAATCATGCCTGAAAACAGCCGTTTTCGCAATATTTTTATCGAAAAAGTCGAAGATGTTTCAGTTGTGATCTTGCTGCCGTTGTTCTTTGTTTTCACCGGATTGCGCACACAGATCGGATTGTTGAATGATCCGTATTTATGGAAAATTACCGGATTGATCATTTTTGTCGGTGTGGCCGGAAAATTCTTCGGAAGCATGATCGCAGCAAAATTCGTCGGGCAAAGCTGGAAAGACAGCTTATCGATCGGAGCCTTGATGAACACACGCGGTCTGATGGAATTGGTCGTATTAAATATCGGTTACGACCTCGGCGTTTTATCAACAGAAATTTTTACGATGATGGTCATCATGGCATTGGTTACGACTTTTATGACTGGCCCGGCATTGGATCTGATCAACTATATTTTTAAAGACAAACAAACGATCATTCCCGAAGAAATCAGCAGTAAAAGCAAGTACAAGATTTTGCTTTCTTTCGGTGCGCCGGATAAGGGAAAAATTTTGCTCAAAGTGGCAAATAGCCTTGTTAAAAAACAAAGCAGCAATACGGCAATTACGGCGATGCACTTGTCGTTGAGTTCCGAGTTGCATTCGTTTGATGTCAAAGATTACGAACGTGATATTTTTGAGCCTGTAGTTTCAGAATCGGAACATTTAGACCAAAAAATCCATACGCTTTTTAAAGCGTCAAGCGATATCAATTCCGATATCGTCGAAACGGCAAACCAAGGCGAATATGATTTATTATTGGTTGGCTTGGGCCAATCGATTTTCGAAGGCACATTGCTTGGAAAAGTACTCGGATTAACTACACGAATCATCAATCCGGATCGCCTGATCGATAAATTCACCGGAAAAGAAGGCTTGTTCGAAAACTCGCCATTCGACGAAAGAACACGCCAGATCGTAACCAAAAGCAAAATGGCTGTCGGGATTTTAGTCGATAAAAACCTCGATGACATCAACAAAGTTTTCATGCCGATCTTTTCCGAAGAAGACGCCTTCCTGATTGAATATGCACAGAAATTAATCCACAACAACGGTTCCCAAATTGTCGTCTTGGATGCGGTCGGGCAAATAAAAAGCAACGCCCAGATCCGCGAAAGCATTCGGTCGATTGAGCAAACTGCGCCAAACCACATTATGGTGACGAACGAAAAAACGATTAAAAAAGAATTTCTTGACGATCAGGATTTAATGCTCATCAGCCTTGAAAGCTGGAAAAAATTAATCGATTCACACAGCATCTGGCTCAACAATACGCCATCCGTTTTAATCATTAAACCATAACCAACTAAACTTTCGCACGGTTTCGCGGATTTCCAGAAGCTCAGAAATCCGCGTGAATCTGCGTCAATCCGCGTTCCATCACCAATCGCATTTTCTAAATGAAAACATTCAAAACTTTTTGGATCGGCATTCCAATGCTTTTTCTAAGCACATTTGCATTCGCCCAAACGCAAAATCCTACGCAGCCAGTTACACAAATTCCGGCAACTGAAACTAAAGCTGAAAAGCAAATCAATCTTACACTTGAAGGCATGATCGGTATTTCTGTCGGTGACGGAATTGTCGGAATCAATGTCGGCGGCCCAAGCCTCAAACTAAAAATAAAAGACTTCAAAATCGGAGTCGGTGCTTTTCCATCGTTGATTATTATGGATAAAAAAGCGGTGCCAAGACTGGCCGTTTCGCCCATTGTCGAATACAAAAAATGGATGCTGATCACGCCGTATTACGGCTACGACTCGAAAGACAAGATGTTATGGACGTTTGGAATTGGATATAAATTCAGGTAAACTGATTTACGATTTCAGATGTACGATTTACATGATCGGCGTTCAAAAATCGTACATCAAATGCCCAGGTTCAGCACAAAAGTCAGCTTGATCGCGATGTTGTCTTCAAAGCGCGGCAGTTGGTTTCCGCCATATCTGTAAAACGCAGATAGTCCCAAAACGCTGTAAATCTGGTTGATTTCTATGCCCGATTCATAATAGCCGTTTTCAAGTGTTTTGTAATCGATTCCGGAATGTTGCTCCGGTTTTTCGAGTCCGCCATAAGCAATTCGGGTTACAAAAACCGGTGAAGGCTTGATGTTTCCAATGATCGGAATGCGCGGAAAAGCGTGTTTCATTTGGATGAACGCATATTTACTGGAGAAAAATTCGTTGAAAAACATCGTCTCAAAACTATTTCTACCGCCAATTGTAATCCGCTGCAGCAAACCGTTTTTATTCAAATTATTCGGGCTGATGTTGTACAAATGCGTCAGCGGCACATCACCATAGGCATAACCGGCTTCGAGCAATAATGTCGTTTTCTGACCGTTCATGAAGTTTTTTTCATATTCCGTACGAAAATCGAGTTTGCTGAAAACAAAATCATTTGCGAGGATCTTTGGCAAAGCCTGTGTAAATTGAAACGTAAATCTCGGAAACCTTTTCTTGACTTCCAGTCTGCCGTAAGGCGTTTGCATGTAATCGCTAAACGGGTTCCATTGCAGCGCCGCCTGGGCGATTGTTATCGTGTAGCTTTGGTACGATGCATCATTATAATTGAAAATGTAACTGAATTTTGGCTCGACCGTACTGTAATCGAGTTGCCAGATGCTTTCAGTTTTTGGGATGATTTTGGTTTCCAGGAATATTTTCCAGCTTTGATAACCGTAAAACGTACTTAAGTTAATAGGCCTCGGATCATATAATTTAAAACCTTTCGGATCAATTGCGAATGATGTGCTTGCAATTTCACGCAAATCATCAGTATAGGAAAGTCCGATCCAGGAGCTTGAAAACTTGCCGATTCTGGTGCTGAAACTGAGATTGTATTTGAAATTTCCATCTTTGGTTCCGTAAGCAGTATAACCTTCGATTTTATATTTTCTGGAGAATTTTTCATTTGTTCGTCCACCAATTCCAACACGAAAACCTTCGTAATTGTTGTAGCTTAAAAGCGAACGCAGCGCCAAGTCAAATTGGCCAAACGGCACATAACCGTTCAGTAATTTCCTGCCTTGAAACAGTCTTGTTTCGATGCGTTCTTTGCCAACAATGCTGTCCAGTGCGAAATATGTTTTGCGGCTGCGCACGTCTAGGCTGTCTTTTCGGAATTTGTTCCAGAAACTTTCGGGTTTGTTTTCTGCGTCGTCTTTGACTTCTATGGAAATAAATGGATTCCTGACCTTGATTGGATTGTTGTATTGGATGTCGAAATAATTGGTTTCTGATAAGACATAAGTAAAATCAGAAGCAAAGCGTTGGCGAGGCACATTCTGGTTGTTGTCTTCGGTATCGAATTTTAAAGTCTCGCCCAGAAAATGAATGTCCTGGCTGTTTTTTCCTTTGACAACCTTAAAGTTTTTATTTGTCGGAAACCACAAATTTTCCTTTTCGAGATACGTAAATTCATGCGTGCCGCTGATGTCTAAAACGCCTTTGATGCGCATGATCGCTTTTGCAATTGCGAAATTCCGGCTGTCGATGAAGAGCATGCCTTCGAGTCCGGCGGCTTTTCGCTTTAAGCGGTTTTTAAAGTAAATCATGTATACTTTCCGATTATCGATGGTTGTACTGTCGAGCAATTTAAAGTTGTAATCGTTGTATGAATCGTCAGAAATCGGGCTGTTGTATTTAGTTTCGAACAACTCGTAGCGGTTGTCATACACTGAAAACGATTGTAAATTAAACGCCATGATTTCGTAGATCGGATGTTTGAAACCGGCCATTTTTGTGGCAAGTACGGTTTCTTTGAGCGTTTTATCGGCAAATTCGTATTCGGAAACTTTTTCCGTCTGGAACAAATGCTGGTTTTTGATGACTTTCTTGAATTTATAATCCGATGAATCTATTTTTTTTAGTTTCTGAATGCCGTTTCGCCGGACGAATATGGAGTCGATGCTGCCGCTGACAGAATCGGGATTTGCAGTAATAATCAGTTTGTTGTAAGCTTTGAATTCGAAGCTGCTGGCTTTTTTTTCAGGATCGTTTGCCGTTTTATTTCTGATGGTTTTCCGGATGATTTCAAGCGCCGGATTTTTATTCGAGACTGCCACTTCATCGAGATTTCCAATTTCAGGTTCGAGGAAAACGGTGTAGAATTTTTTTGGATTGTTTACGGCAACTCCAGTTTTGTAAAAGCCGATGTAAGAAATGTTTAAAATGGCAATGGAATCTTTTGAGTTGATTCCGAATTTTCCATCGACATCTGTAATAGCCGAAATCTTTCCGATTGAAACTGTCGCAAACGGCAACACTTTTTTAGTCGAAGCATCTTTCACGATTCCGTTAATGCGGAATTGTGCCTGGGCGGCAAACGAAAAAAAGAACAGCAGCAACGCGATTTTCTTCATAAAGGCGAGTGGAATTCGGATGTCGTACAAGATACAAAGTCTATAAAAACAAAAATCCGCGTGAGGCGGATTTTATAAAACATTTGTGAAAATCAGACTTTCATGATTTCGGCTTCTTTAAGCGCCAAAACTTCGTCGACTTTTTTGATGTAACTGTTTGTTAAGTTTTGGACTTCGTCTTCTGCGCTTTTGCAGATGTCTTCAGAAGTGCCTTCTTTTTCAAGTTTTTTGATTTCGGTGTTTGCATCTTTTCGTGCATTGCGGATTCCAACTTTTGCGTCTTCAGCTTCCACTTTTGCTTGTTTAGCGAGGTCGCGGCGGCGTTCTTCAGTCAAGGCAGGAACGTTGATGATGATGTTGTCGCCATTGTTCATTGGATTGAACCCGAGATTTGCAATCATGATCGCTTTTTCGATCGGATGCAGCATTGCTTTTTCCCACGGCTGAACGGTAATCGTCCTTGCGTCGGGAACATTAATGTTTGCCACTTGCGACAATGGTGTTGCCGATCCGTAATAATCTACGAAAACAGCACCAAGCATCGCCGGGCTTGCTTTTCCTGCGCGGATGTTTAAAAATTCTTTTTCGAGATGCGCAATAGAACCGCTCATGGATTCTTCTGTACTGTCTAAAATAAAATCAATTTCTTCGGTCATTGTTTCTGATTTTTGTCGTTTGACAACTTTTAATTTGGAACTCAAAGCCCTAGCCCTGATGGCAGTGGAAATCCTTTTTTTTTAGGATTGCCCCGAAGCATCGCGTAGGGGAAATCATAATTAAAAAAGATTGTAACGTACAGCAGGAAAAAGCTCCTAAAAATGCTTCCTTAAACGCTTACTAAGGTTCCGATATTTTCGCCTTCACAAATTTTTGTGAGGTTTCCTTTTTTGTTCATGTCGAATACCAGGATTGGCAATTCGTTTTCCTGGCTGAGTGTGAATGCGGTCGTGTCCATGACATTGAGGCCTTTTGCCAAAACATCGGTGAATGAAAGCGTGTCGAATTTTGTCGCTGTAGGATCTTTTTCGGGATCTGCGGTGTAAATGCCGTCTACTCTTGTGCCTTTTAAAATCACGTCGGCGTGGATTTCAACCCCGCGCAAAACAGCAGCAGTATCGGTTGTGAAGTATGGATTTCCGGTTCCGGCTCCGAAGATGACAATTCTGCCTTTTTCGAGGTGGCGAACGGCTCTTCTTTTGATGTAAGGCTCGGCGATCGCTTCGATTTTGAGTGCGGTTTGCAAACGCGTGAGCATGCCTTTGTCTTCGAGTGCGCCTTGTAGCGCCATTCCGTTGATTACGGTGGCAAGCATTCCCATGTAATCGCCCTGAACACGGTCCATGCCGTTGCTGGCTCCGGCTACGCCGCGAAAGATATTTCCGCCTCCGATGACAATTGCAATCTGGACGCCTTTGTCGTGGATTTGCTTGATTTCTTCGGCATATTCAGCCAGTCTTGCCGGATCGATCCCGTATTGGCGGTCGCCCATTAAAGCTTCACCGCTTAATTTCAGGAGGATTCTTTTATATTTCATTTTTAGATGTGTTGTTTTTAGAGTGCAAATATAGTTATATTCTGATTTTGTGAAACAGCGTCGTTAAAAAATGTTGAGGAGCAAATAAACCTTTAAATTTTTAACCATGAAGGGCATTAAGTTCATTAAGATTCGTCGCGCTTAATGAACTTAATGAACTTAATGGTTTTTTCAAAAGATGTTAAGCGCAACCCAACAATAGCTATAAAATGTTTTTAAAATGGTAAATTTGTTGTCTAAAATTCAAGATAATGAAAGTTGCTGTTGCCGAAAGCCTGCTTAAAAGCCATTCGTATGTAAAATACCGAACGGTGGTTTCGAATTTGCTGAAACAAGGAAAATCTTCCGGAAACCAGCAGTCGGAAGCGTTGACGCATTATTCTGAACTTAACGAAGCGCGGATGAACCGACTCGATAAAAAGACGGTGATTTTTGAAGAAAATATCCAGAAACTGCTAACTTTAAAAAGCAAATATACCTGGCTGGTTTTGTCTGAAGGCTGGTGTGGCGATGCAGCTCAGATTCTTCCGATACTCAATAAATTAGCCGTGATCACACCAAACATTGATTTGAAAATTGTGTTCAGAGATGAAAATGAAGCGTTGATGACTATGTTCCTGACCAATGGCGGAAAGGCGATCCCAAAATTGATCGTGCTTGATGAAGCATCTAAAAACACGTTGGGAAATTGGGGCCCGAGGCCAAAAGGCGCTTCCGATTTAATTCAAAGCTACAAACGGCAATATGGGGTGCTTGATGAAACGGCGAAAACCGAACTGCAATTGTGGTATCTGCATGACAAAGGAATTTCTACGCAGAACGAACTCGTTACAATGATGTTGAATCTGGACCAAATGAATTTTCAAACTGTATAATATCCATCGCATCATTGACATTGTAATCTCCGATTTTTGTACGGCGCAAGGCCGTTAAATGTGCGCCCGATTCTAATGCTTGCCCGAAATCAAAAGCCAGCGAACGGATGTAAGTTCCTTTGCTGCAGACCACTCGGAAGTCTATTTCGGGAAGTGCAATTCTCGTAATTTCAAATTCGTGGACGGTCGTTTTCCGAAACGCGATTTCAACTTCTTCGCCTGCTCGGGCATGTTCGTACAAACGTTTTCCGTCTTTTTTGATCGCTGAGAAAATGGGAGGTTTCTGATCGATTTCGCCAAGGAATTGCTTCGTTGTTTCGCGGATTAAGTCCTCTGAAATATGATCGGTTGGAAAGGTTTCATTGATTTCGGTTTCAAGATCGTATGATGGCGTCGTGGCACCAATGTAAAACGTTCCCGTGTATTCTTTAATTTGTCCCTGAAGTTCAGAAATCCTTTTGGTGAATTTTCCCGTGCAGACCAAAAGCAGGCCGGTTGCCAATGGATCGAGCGTTCCGGCGTGGCCGATCTTTATTTTTTTTAAGTCAAGTTTGCTCTTTAAAAGCCATTTCATTTTATTGACCGCCTGAAAAGACGTCCAATGCAATCCTTTGTCAATCAACAGGATCTGGCCGTTTTGATAGTCTTCGGCAGTCATTAAATGATCGTTAGCGGATGAATAAAAAAGTGGATCGCAAGTAAAATAAGTCCTGCAATGATTCGGTAATAACCAAACACTTTAAAACCGTTTTTATTCAGGAATCCAATAAAGGTTTTGATGGCGAGCATCGCAACAATAAAAGCGACAACGTTTCCAATAATCAGAAAATTGATCTGGTCGTGCGACAAAACAAATCCGTCTTTATAATAATCGTAGCATTTTTTAGCGGTGGCGCCAAACATGGTTGGAACCGCTAAAAAGAAGGAGAATTCAGCTGCGGTTTTTCGGGATAATTTCTGCGACATTCCGCCAACAATGCTCGCGCCGCTTCGGGAAACACCCGGAATCATCGCCAAACATTGGAACAATCCGATTTTCAAAGCGGTTGGATAAGTAATTGCTGTAGAATTTTCTGATCCTGAAGTGTCCTTAAACCATTCGTCAACTTTCAGTAAAATGATTCCGCCAAGAACTAAAGAAACAGCAACAGTTACCGGATTTTCAAGCAATCCGTCAATGAAATCGCTCAACAGTAATCCTAAAATCACGGCCGGAATAAACGCAACCAGCAATTTAAAGTAAAAATCCAAAGTCTGGAAAAAGCGTTTGAAATACAGAACGACAACTGATAAAATTGCGCCGAGCTGAATCACAATCGTAAATAATTTCGTAAAATCGTCATGTGCAATCCCGAAAAAAGAACTTGCGATGATCATGTGCCCGGTGGAAGAAACCGGTAAAAATTCAGTAAGTCCTTCGATAATCGCAAGAACAATGGCTTGTAAAGTATTCATTAAAATTTACGATGTTTGATTTACGATTTACGCAGATTGCGGCAATCTTAATTGTCTTTTTTTGGATTTTTCAGGATCGACCAGATCGTAATTCCGAATCCGATCAAAACGGTCGTTGGCGCCAAGCGGATTCTTCGGAAATTGAAAATATCTTCACTGAAAACTTTCGGATCATCGCTTCCGCCGCCAGCCATCAGGATAAATCCGAGTGCAATGACTGCAATCCCGATCAAAAGGATCTTGTAGTTGACTTTGTCAAAAAGAAAATCAGAATGTTCTTTATTCGTGTCTTTCATAAGGTAATTTTATGTTTCGGATTTAAAATCTGAAATTAATATAAATCGTCTGTTCGTAAATTCAAAAAGCGTTGTGTTGCGAAAAAGGTACTGATCCAACTGATAAAGATTCCGACGAAGAAAACGGCCAAAAGCACCATGCCTACAAGCAACTGATTCTGTAAAAGTCCGAGTCCGGGGAAATTGTTGTCGAGATAAAACAGCAATCCGATCAAAGCCAAAACGGCCAAAACCGCACCTATAAATCCAAGCTTTACACTTCTCCAGATAAAAGGTTTCCTGATAAATGACTTCGTCGCGCCCACCATTTGCATCGTTTTAATAATGAACCGGTTCGAATAAATCGACAAGCGCATGGAGCTGTTGATCAGTAAAACGGCGACTAAAGTTAAGAATCCGCTGGCGATCAAGATCCACAAACTTACTTTTTGGATGTTGTCGTTTACAAGGCTTACAAGTTGTTTGTCGTAAACAATATCCGAAACCATGTCGTTGGTGCGCAGGCTGCTTTCAATTTTCCGGATCTGATCGGCATTGATATAATCGGCTTTTAAATGGATGTCAAACGAATTTTGTAACGGATTCATGCCCAAAAATGTCATAAAATCCTCGCCAATAATATCCTGGTGTTGTTTCGCAGCCACTTCTTTCGGCACATAAACAAACGATCTTACAAACGGTTCTGCTTTCAACTGTTGGTCGAAAGACTTAATAATCGTGTCATTGGCTTCATTTTTAAAGAAAACAGTCATCGCGATCTCTTCCTTAAAATTATCAGAAAGACGCTTCGAATTGATGATGAACAAGCCTAAAATCCCCAATAAAAAAAGGACGAGAAAAATACTTAAAACGACCGAAAAGTAAGAAGAAATCAAACGCCGTTTTTGAAATTTTTCGAATGAAGATGCCATAAATACTGAATTAAGCCGTAAAAATAATAAAGAATTTCTTTAAACACAGTTTATAACGCCCAAAGTTTTAATTTTCGTACAATAAGCGTAAATTTGCGCGCATTACAGACAAAGACAGGAGCTTTTTCACTTTGTTACTTAGCAACTCACAAACTTTTTATGAAGTACAATCCGAACGAAATCGAAGCCAGATGGCAAAAATACTGGGCCGAAAACCAAACTTTCGCTGCCGAAAACCATTCCCATAAACCCAAATATTATGTCCTCGACATGTTTCCTTATCCTTCGGGAGCCGGCTTGCACGTTGGGCATCCGCTGGGTTACATCGCTTCGGATATTTATGCAAGATACAAACGCCACAAAGGTTTTAATGTGTTGCATCCGCAAGGCTATGACAGTTTTGGATTGCCGGCTGAACAATATGCGATCCAAACCGGACAGCATCCGGATAAAACGACGAAAGAAAATATTGCGCGTTACCGCCAACAACTTGACAGAATTGGATTTTCGTTCGACTGGGATCGCGAAGTGCGCACTTCTTCACCCGAATATTACAAATGGACACAGTGGATTTTTATCCAGTTGTTCAATTCGTGGTACAACAAAACTTCTGACAAAGCCGAAAGCATCTGCACTTTAATTGAAGCTTTTCAAAAAGCTGGAAACTCCAATGTGAATGCGGTTTCCGATGACAATATCGAATCATTTTCATTTGAACAATGGAATGATTTTTCAAAAGAACAACAGGAAAAAATATTGCTTCAATACCGATTGACTTATTTGGCTGAAACCGAAGTGAATTGGTGCCCCGGACTTGGAACTGTACTCGCAAATGACGAAATCATCAACGGTGTTTCCGAACGCGGCGGCTTTCCGGTCATCCGTAAAAAAATGACCCAATGGAGCATGCGGATTTCAGCTTACGCCCAACGTTTGTTAGACGGTTTGAAGGACATCGACTGGACGCAATCCCTAAAAGATTCACAGGAAAACTGGATCGGGAAATCGGTTGGTGCGCTGGTGACTTTCAAAGTGCTCGATGCTGAAGAAAATAAAAGTACGGTCGATTATGCGTTGTCCGGAAACGATTACAGCGGTTATGAAATCGACGTTTTTACGACGCGTCCCGATACGATTTTCGGTGTGACGTTTATGACTTTGGCTCCCGAACACGAATTGGTTTCGAAGATCACGACTCCGGAATGGAGAGAATCTGTCGAGCAATATGTAGAAGCGACTTCCAAACGTTCCGAACGTGAACGAATGGCCGATGTTAAAACGATTTCTGGTGTTTTCACCGGCGCTTATGCCGAACATCCGTTTACAAAAGAGCCGATTCCGGTTTGGGTGGGCGATTATGTTTTGGCGGGTTACGGAACCGGCGCAGTGATGGCCGTTCCTTGCGGAGACGAGCGCGATTATGCGTTTGCGAACCATTTCAAAGGTAAAAACGGCATGCTTCCGATTAAAAATATTTTCGCCAATGCGGATATTTCAAAGGAAGCCTATGGCTCAAAAGACAACGTAGAAATTGCAAATTCCGATTTCCTAAACGGATTAAACTATAAAGACGCGACTAAAAAGGCGATCGAAGAACTTGAAAAACTCGGGCAAGGCAAAGGCAAAACAAATTACCGCTTGCGTGATGCGGTTTTTTCACGCCAACGCTATTGGGGCGAACCGTTTCCGGTGTATTATGTGAACGGCTTGCCGCAGATGATCGACGCGCAATATTTGCCAATTCGTTTGCCGGAAGTAGAGAAATATTTGCCAACGGAAGATGGGCAGCCGCCGCTTGGAAATTCTACGACTTGGGCTTGGAATACCGAAACTAATGCAGTTGTCAACAACGATTTGATCGACAACCAAACGGTCTTTCCATTGGAATTGAATACCATGCCGGGCTGGGCGGGAAGTTCGTGGTATTGGCTGCGTTATATGGATCCGCATAATCATGACGAATTTGTTTCGAAGGAAGATGAGCAATACTGGCAAAATGTCGATTTGTACATTGGCGGAAGCGAGCACGCGACTGGGCATTTGCTGTATTCGCGCTTTTGGAATAAATTTTTGAAAGACCGCGGATTTGTGAGCCAGGATGAACCGTTTAAGAAGTTGATTAATCAGGGGATGATTTTGGGGATGAGTGCTTTTTTCTATAAATCTAAACTGACTGGGACAAAAAAAACAAACTTACTTGAAGGGCAAACTAAAACGGATTTTTTTGAGATTGAAATGCTTATAAGTAATGAATTTGTCGAGGAAAAAGATAAACATGGATATGGTTATGATTTTATTGAGTTGGAATCTCTTTCAGATAAGATAGGCGAATTAATAGATCAGAAACTTGCAGAAAGGTGGGGAGTATATGAGAAAACTGAAATGACATATATGGTTGAATATGTAAACAAGTTACATGTTGATGTTTCACTTGTGAATACATCCAATGAGCTCAATATCACAGATTTTAAAAAGCGTCCACTATATCAAGATTATGATGACGCAATTTTTCTAACAAATTCAAACGGCAAATTCCGAGTTTGTCGCGAAGTCGAAAAAATGTCCAAATCCAAATACAACGTCGTCACGCCAGATAATATATGCGAAGAATACGGTGCGGATACGTTGCGCTTATACGAAATGTTCCTCGGTCCATTAGAACAAGCAAAACCCTGGAACACCGCAGGAATCACCGGCGTTTTCGGATTCTTAAAAAAACTCTGGAAGCTGTATTTTGATGATAACGGATTGATTATCAATTCGAATCCGGCGAGTAAAGAAGCGTTGAAGACCTTGCATAAAACCATCAAAAAAGTGCAGGACGACATTGAAGGATTTTCATTCAATACTTCGGTCAGCCAGTTTATGATTGCGGTAAATGAACTGACGGCGATGAATTGCCACGAACGGTCGGTTTTAGAACCGTTAGCGGTTTTGATTTCGCCTTACGCGCCGCACATTGCTGAGGAATTGTGGGAGAAACTCGGACATCAAACGAGCATTTCCACCGCGCCGTTTCCAAAGTTCAATGCCGAACATTTGGTTGAAAGCAGCAAAGAATATCCGGTTTCGTTTAACGGGAAAATGCGTTTTACACTCGAATTGCCGTTGGACTTATCCAAGGAAGAAATAGAGGAAATCGTGATGAAAGACGAACGTACGATCAAACAACTCGAGGGCAGGACGCCGAATAAAGTGATTATCGTTCCGGGAAAAATCATCAACCTGGTCGGATAATATTTCCCGAATGTATAAAATCATAAATATCAGGCTTGCAGTTTTTTGCAGGCCTGATTTATTTTAAAGGCAAATTTGTTGCAACAAAATAACTTAAAAAATGCAACAACAAATTATCCTTAATGCCGTTTTTTAAACCATTAAGGGATTAAGAAAATGAAGGCGTTGCGCTTAATAAACTTAATATCTTAATGGTTCAAATAAAAAAGATGTTCCGGGAAAAATCATTAACTTGGCATAGCTGATTTTTAAAAATAATTGCTGTTATTCAACATTGCTGTACTGGTTTGCTTGACGCAGGTCAGTGCTAAAATGCTGAATCTGGCAGATCCGCGTTAGGGATAGAGGCAAGCACCGCGTGCAGCCGATAGCCCGGCGCGCAGCGCAACGCCCAACTGACAAAATTTCATTAACCTGCCATAAACCTGAAGTGGTTCAAAATTTGATGCTTGCGAAAAACAACATAAAAAACTACAACTATGTATATTGGATGGATTATCATGGGATTGATCATGCTTGCAAGCTGGGCCGTCAGCAACCGCCTGCAGGGCAAATTTGAAAAATATTCCAAACTGCATTTGCAAAACGGAATGAGCGGTGCCGAAATCGCCGAAAAAATGCTTGCTGACAACGGAATCCGCGATGTACGCGTGATCTCCACTCCAGGACGTTTGACCGACCATTACAATCCTGCAGACAAAACAGTCAATTTGAGTGAAGCCGTTTACAACCAAAGAAATGCCGCAGCTGCAGCAGTTGCCGCACACGAATGTGGTCATGCAGTCCAACACGCGACTGCTTACAGTTGGCTGGCTTTGCGCTCCACATTGGTTCCCGCCGTATCCTTCGCGTCGAATATCGTACAGTGGATCTTGATTGCCGGAATCTTACTAATCAACACTTTTCCGCAATTGTTATTGATCGGAATTGTGGTTTTTGCCTTAACCACTTTATTCGCATTCATCACGCTTCCGGTCGAATATGACGCCAGCAGACGCGCATTGGCCTGGCTCGAAAATAAAAGAATGCTGACGCGTGAAGAACAGGCTGGCGCTAAAGATGCGTTGACCTGGGCAGCGCGGACATACGTAGTCGCCGCAATCGGTTCGCTTGGAACATTATTGTATTACATCATGATTTACATGGGCGGCCGAAGAAATTAATCGGTTTCCACTTTATAACATCCGCTTTGTTGCAGAACAAAGCGGATTTTTTTTGCAGTTCATTTACCAAAAAGCGCGGTTGGTTTAATCAGATGAAAACCATCACGATTCGCGGCGTAGTTTTGAATCAGAAATCACAACTATAAAATCTGATTCTATGAAAACTTCCATTTTATCAATCCTGTTCGCGATCGTTTTTGCGACAGGCTGCAGCAAAGACGACGACAATGCGTCGCCAACGGTAGACAATCCGAACAAATATACGTATGCCGGAAATACTTTTGCGATTGTCGATTCTGAATATTTATACGCAGATGGCGACACCTATTTGTTTTTCCGCGGCTCGGGAACAGCCAATTATGTACAGATCATTTTCGCCGACCACACCGGCAGCATCCCAACAGGAACGTTTACTTACAACAATTTGCGTGACAGCCCAACGTATCATGAAGAAAGCAATTTCTGGTCGGGTGCCGTGACGACCGATTTGAATCCGCTGGGCTACAATTTAAGCGGCGGAACGGTTACGATCCTAAACACGCCAAACGGAAACAAAGTGACTTTTAACGTCACCACAAATGAAGGAACTGCCGAAGGCGCTTACGAAGGCACGATCCGGCCAAGATAGATTTTGAGTTAGTTAGAAGATCCACAGCGTAAGTTGTGGATTTTTTTTAGGAGCAATTTCCCGCTCTCGCCTTTATCTTTGTTCGTACCTCACAAAGGATACCGGCTCCATCGGGGCTAGGCATTGGAATTACAATTGAATTTGTCGTTCAATTTGCTGATCTAAAGAAATAAAAGTTTCCGTTCTCGAAACACCTTCAATGGCCTGAATTCGGGTATTTAGCAAATGCATCAAATGTTCGTTGTCGCGGCAGATCATTTTAATTAAAATCGACCAGTTTCCGGTGGTATAATGGCATTCGAGTACTTCAGGGATTTTTTTGAGTTCGCGTACAGCTTCAGGATTTCGCGCAGCTTTATCAAGATAGATCCCAACAAACGCCATTGTGCTGTAGCCCAAAACCTTATTGCTGACGGTAAATTTCGATCCCGAAATCACACCGGCTTGTTCGAGTTTGCGCAACCTTTGGTGAATTGCCGCACCCGAAATTCCGATCTTATTCGCAATTTGCAAGATTGGTTTTCTGGCATCTTCCATTAAATCACGAAGGATTTCTTTATCGATGCCATCGATTTCTATTTGGAGGGAATTTATTTTCATTTGATTGTGAATTTAAACCAAATGTAATAAAATGATTTTAAAGTGAAAGCTAATTCAACAATTGTCAAATTATAACAACTTATCCGGATTGTATCCAAAATAGGACGTTTCCTTTTCGTTAAAAACCACACCGTATTCTTCAAGCTCTTTTAAAATCGGAAGATAAACCTCTTTATTGATTGGCAATTGAACGCCAGGCGTTTTAATATTTCCGTTTAGGATCTGCAAAGTCGCCATCGCTACTGGCAGCCCAACGGTTTTTGCCATCGCCGTATAAGTCTGATCGTCGCCGATGCATACCATTTTAGAGTCGATCTGTTTTTGCTTGCCGTCGATTTCATAACCGAATTTATGGTACATGACGATCATGTCTTTATCATCTGGCTGCAATGTCCAGCTGTCTGTTAGGATTTTTTCAAGGATTTGTGCTGGTGTCGCGTGTTTTAATCCAACAATTTTTCTCGGATTAAAAATATCAAGCTCCAATAGTTTATCCCACATGATGTCGTCCTGGTCGATGCCAAGCTGCATGCGCAGTTTAATTTCGACAGAATCCGTTGGATGATATGGCAAAAATAAGTTTGTAAATTCCCTGTATGTAATGTGCTCCGAATCATCGATTACATAAGTGTCATCAGTCATTCCGAGTTGTACAAACATGTTCCAGGCTTTTGAATAACCTACGCGGCGAATGGTTCCGCGGTATAATGTCAGCACATCATCCAAACCATAAACACTACGGTATTTTAATGAATCGCGGTTTGCGTAACCTTCAAATCTTCCGTAGCCTTCGACTTCTAAAAACTCGGTTCTCCTGAATAATTTGGGATACGGAATGTATTTGTATGTGCCTTCCTGGATGAATTTCGCCGCGCCGCCTTGTCCGGCTAAAACCACATTTCGTGGTGCCCAGGTAAATTTGTAATTCCATAGATTGTTGTCCGATTCCGGTGCTACGAGTCCGCCACAAAATGATTCAAACAACAGCATTTTTCCGCCCTTTTCGCGGATTTCATCAATGATTTTCATGGCGCTCATGTGGTCGATTCCGGGATCAAGTCCGATTTCGTTCATGAAGATCAATCCGTTTTCCTTTGCGGCAGCATCGAGGCTTTGCATTGCATCGCTAACGTAAGAAGCCGTAACCATGTGTTTTTTATAAACGATGCAATCTTTGGCGACTTCAATATGCAAATGTGCCGGAAGCATCGAAATGACGATATCGGCTTTTTGGATTTCGGTCGTTCGTTGAATTTGGTCAAAAATATCGAGGGCAATTGGTGTTGCATTTTTATGCCCGTTCGTTTTGCGCTGCGCAAGTTCGAGCGACAGATCACCGATGGTCAAATGCAGGTTTTCTGCTTCAGATTTGTTCAAAAGGTACTGGATCAGGGAAGATGCCGAACGTCCGGCGCCAATAATCAGGATATCTCTCATCATATTTTATAAAAAGTCCACAAAGGTATGAATTTGGTTTCGGAAAAAACAATGCGAAAACGATATCGGATGTTGCGGTTGGGTTTAGCCCGGATTGCCTCACAAAATAATAATTTTAATTTTGTGTTCGGCCAGTTCGCTTCGCTCGTGTGCAGCAGTATCCTTTTGCAAAGCGCAGCGGCGCGAAAGATATAAGCGGATAGCCGGAATAGCTTCTAAAAAACAAACTTATAATTTTTTAGAATTCATAGTTATAGGCTAACTTTACGCGTCTAAAATTCCAATAAAATGAATAGGAAAATCACCGCAACAGCAACAGTTTTAGGAATGATCGCAATTGTTTTAGGCGCATTTGGCGCACATGCACTTAAAAAAGTATTGACAATTGAAGAACTCGGTACTTTTGAGACTGGAGTAAAGTATCAAATGTACCATGCGTTATTTCTTTTGTTCGTTGGATCGACCACTTTTTTATCTGATAAAAACAAGAAGGGAATTTTTATTTTAACGGTCGCCGGAATTGCATTATTCTCAGGATCAATCTACATTTTAGCGACTAAAAGTATTTCAGGAATCGATATGAAAGCTTTCGGAATTGTTACTCCAATTGGAGGATTGCTATTAATTAGCGCGTGGTTTTGGCTTTTTCTTAATTTAATCAGGAAAAAATCATAATATTTCAACAAAATTCATTTGTGTAAAATATAATTTTTACTTTTGCACTTTAAATATTATGCAACACAAACTAAATTCTATGGACAACTACGCTCAAATTACGAAATCGATTTCGTTGGAAAAGTATGGAATTAAAAATGCTGAGGAAATCATCTACAATCCTTCGTATGAATTTTTATTTGAAGAAGAATTAAATCCGAATCTCGAAGGTTTTGAAAAAGGGCAACTCACCGAACTTGGCGCAGTGAATGTCATGACCGGGGATTTTACCGGGCGTTCGCCTAAAGACAAATACATTGTTAAAGACGCGATAACAGAAGATACGATTTGGTGGCCGTCTGAAAAAGCACCAAATGACAACAAGCCAATTTCGCAGGATACTTGGAATGCACTGAAAGAAAATACGGTGAAGCAATTGTCGTCGCAGAAGAAATTATTCGTAGTCGATACGTTTTGCGGTGCGAATGAAAATACGAGACTTAAAGTGCGTTTTATTGTTGAAGTCGCGTGGCAGGCGCATTTCGTGAAAAATATGTTCATCCGCCCAACGGAAGAAGAACTTGACCATTATGGCGAGCCGGATTTTGTTGTGATGAACGCTTCGAAAAAAGGCTTTGCAGATTTTGCAGCACACGGACTCAATTCGGAAGTGTACATCGCTTTTAATTTAACCGAGAAAATCCAATTGATCGGTGGCACCTGGTATGGCGGCGAGATGAAAAAAGGTTTGTTTTCGATGATGAATTATTATTTGCCGTTGCAGGGAATTGCATCGATGCACTGCTCTGCGAATAAAGGGGAAAATGGCGATGTGGCGGTGTTTTTTGGATTGTCGGGAACGGGAAAAACGACTTTGTCTACTGATCCGAAAAGACAATTGATTGGCGATGATGAACACGGTTGGGACAACGACGGCGTATTTAATTTTGAAGGCGGCTGTTATGCGAAAACCATCGATTTGAGCGAGGAAAACGAGCCGGACATTTACCACGCAATCAGAAAAGATGCTTTATTGGAAAACGTTACTGTTGATGCAAACGGAAAAATAGATTTTAAAGACGGATCGGTGACGCAAAATACGCGTGTTTCGTATCCGATTTATCATATCGACAATATTGTGAAACCGGTTTCTAAAGCCGGACACGCGAATAAAGTGATTTTCCTTACGGCAGATGCTTTTGGCGTAATGCCACCCGTGGCAAAACTGACTCCGGAGCAAACAAAATATTTTTTCCTTTCTGGGTTTACAGCAAAATTAGCCGGAACAGAACGCGGCGTTACAAAACCGGAACCAACATTTTCTGCTTGTTTCGGAAAAGCATTTTTGTCTTTGCATCCAACGCAATACGGAACAGAGCTGGTGAAGAAAATGAACGAACACCAAGCCGAAGCATATATGGTAAACACCGGCTGGAATGGAACCGGAAAGCGAATTTCTATTAAAGATACGCGTGCGATCATTGATAGGATTTTAGATGGTTCGATCGAACATTCGGAAATGCAGAATTTGCCAATATTCAATTTCCAGATTCCAACATTTTTAGAAGGTGTGGACACCGGAATTTTAGATCCGAGAAAAACGTATTCAGATGCTTCAGAATGGGAAACCAAAGCAAAAGATCTTGCAGGTTTGTTCATAAAAAACTTTGCACAATACACAGACAATTCAGAAGGGGAAAACCTGGTAAAAGCCGGGCCACAGTTGTAATAAAACTTTTGGATTATGAAGAGCTGCTCGTTTGGGCAGCTTTTTTTTTATGGAAAAATTAAATAATTTACCATTAAGGTATTAAGTTTCATTAAGCGATACCTTAATGTTTTTTAAAAATAAATAGTTTCAACGCTTAGTGAACTTAATGGTTCAAAAACAAAAAAGCCCCGATGTGAGATGTCGGGACTTTTCGTATATAAGTGTAAAATTTTTATTTTCCTTTGTTCGCTTCAGAAATGTAACGCTCTAAAGCCATAGTCATCGAAGGCGTTTCTGGCGTTGGCGCTAAAATATCAATTCTCAATCCGTGCTCTAAAGCTTCTTTTTGAGTTGTGCTTCCGAAAACGGCGATTCTTGTGTTGTTTTGCTCGAAATCCGGGAAGTTTTTAAACAGCGATTTAATTCCGGTTGGACTAAAGAAAGCCAAAACATCGTAATAAACATCGGCAAGATCAGACAAATCGCTCATGACGGTTTTGTAGAATGTGGCTTGTGTCCAGTCAACTTTTAAATTGTTCAGCGTTTGTGGCGCATCAGCATTCAATTGGTCAGAAGCCGGCAATAAAAACTTCTCGTCTTTGTATTTTTTGATCAGCGGTGACATGTCGGCAAAATCTTTTTGGCCCACATAAATCTTACGTTTTCTGTACACCACATATTTTTGCAGGTAAAAAGCAATGGCTTCAGATTGGCAGAAATATTTCAATCCTTCCGGCACTTTATAACGCATTTCATCGGCTACGCGGAAAAAATGGTCTACCGAATTCTTGCTCGTTAAAATGATCGCTGTGTAATTGTTAAGGTCGATTTTTTGGGATCTGACGTCTTTGGCATTTACGCCTTCAACATGTATGAATGGCCTGAAATCAATTTTTACCTTATGCTTTTGCTGCAGTTCAAAGTAGGGAGAATTTTCTACTTTAGGCTCAGGCTGTGACACCAAAATCGTTTTCACTTTCATATTTGACATTTTCTGATATGCTAACTTTTACTAAACCAATAATACATGAAATAATAGGGCGCTATTTCAAGTGCGCAAAGATATAAAATAAAATAAAACAACTTGCCAAATATTATATTTTGATAATTCTTCAATGAAAATAAATAAGTCACTAAATTTGTTATCAAAACAATAATGATTGTGGTAAATATTATGATTTTTGATAAGTTATTGTTATAAAACAAGATGAGGTCAATGGGTAAAATGACTAAACCGATATAGGTTCGGTAGCTGACTTTCTGCAAATTGAATTGTTCGGTAAATTCTTCGATGTTAAAAGCCGTTGCGATGATCTTTTCGATCAGGAATTTCGACAGTACAAAAACACTTAAAAAGGTAAATATCTGAATGAAAACAATCCAGTCAGTTTTTGAAACATAACCAAAGACATTCAGTGTCAATTGGATGAAAAAAGCAAGTGATACCAGTTGTACCAGAAATAAAACAATCGTAAATCCGCTCATTAAGTTTGAACTGTCGCGGTATACTTTGATGTATTTGTCGGAGGCAATTAATTTCGAAAAGTCGTTGAACCGGCTTTCAAATGCGGTTCTCACAATGGCGATCAGGACCAACGCGACTACAAATATCACAGTGGCCCAATCCCGGGCTTCCATCATTCGCGGCTCTAATATCTGATCCATCATACGCTGCAAAAATAGTATTTTTTATGGCATTTCTGATAAGGTTTCATTTGTTTTTAAGGCCTGATTTTACAACGTTTTGAAGAATAAGCCCAAATTAAGGATGCATTTTTTTTAATTATAATTTTATTAGGATACAACTGGGGTAAAAAGTTTATTTTTGCGCTAAAATCGGACGATTGGTATGAGCGACGGCATTGTTATAATCCCTACGTATAACGAAATTGAAAACATTGAAAGCATTGTGAGAGCAGTATTTTCGTTGCGCAAATCGTTTGACCTGCTGGTAGTTGACGACAATTCGCCCGACCATACTGCCAATAAAATCATTGCGCTGCAGGCAGAATTCCCGCAGAGGCTTTTTCTCGAAAAGCGCAGTAAGAAATCGGGGCTTGGAACCGCTTACGTGCATGGTTTTAAATGGGCTTTGGCGCGTCATTATGAATTTGTGTTCGAAATGGACGCTGATTTTTCGCACAATCCCCACGATCTTGAAAAATTATATGATGCCTGCCATTTCGGTAATGCCGATGTGGCTGTAGGTTCGCGTTATGTAACGGGTGTAAATGTCGTAAACTGGCCGTTAAACCGCGTTTTAATGTCGTATTTTGCATCAGTATACGTGAAAATGATTACCGGAATGCAGATTCATGATGCAACCGCTGGTTTCATTTGCTACAAGCGCAAGGTGCTTGAAACGATTAAACTCGACAAAATCAAATTCATCGGTTATGCGTTCCAGATTGAGATGAAATACCGTGCTTACGCTAAAAATTTCAAGATCCAGGAAGTGCCGATCATTTTTACCGACCGCACGAAAGGGCAGTCTAAAATGAGCAATGCCATTATAAAAGAAGCAGTTTTCGGAGTGATTTCCTTAAAAATCAGAAAGTTATTTAACAGGTTGTAGCAAGAAAAAGATAGATGAACAGGGTTTTAATTAAGAATGCCAAGATTGTAAATGAAGGAACGATTTTCGAAGGCGATGTGCTTATCGAAGACGAGTTAATTGTAGAAATTGGCGAAAATATCAGCGTAAAATCATCATCCACAAAAATCATTGATGCCGAAGGGAATTATCTGATTCCGGGCGCTATTGACGATCAGGTGCATTTTCGCGAACCCGGCCTCACGCACAAAGGCGACATTGCATCGGAATCTAGGGCAGCAGTTGCTGGCGGAATTACTTCGTTTATTGAACAGCCAAACACCATTCCGAATGCGGTTACCCAGGAAATATTAGAAGAAAAATACAAAATAGCCGAGGCCAGTTCGTATGCCAATTATTCGTTTATGATGGGCGCGACCAATGACAACCTTGAGGAAGTTTTAAAAACCAATCCGAAAAATGTTGCCGGGATCAAGATCTTTTTGGGTTCTTCAACCGGAAATATGCTGGTGGACAACGAAGCGGTTTTGGAGAAAATATTTTCGAGTACGCCCATGTTGATTGCCGTGCATTGCGAAGACGAGCAAACGATCAAGGACAATCTGGCAAAATATATTGAAGAGTATGGCGATGATGTTCCTGTAACGGCGCATCATTTGATCAGAAGTGCTGAAGCATGCTACATTTCGTCTTCAAAAGCGATTGCCCTGGCTAAAAAGACTGGCGCAAGATTGCATGTTTTTCACCTGTCAACAGCTAAAGAAATGGAGTTGTTTTCGAACAAAATTCCGCTTGAAGAAAAGAAAATTACCGCTGAAGTCTGCATTCACCATTTGTGGTTTACCAATGAAGATTATGCGACAAAAGGCAACCTGATTAAATGGAATCCGGCGGTAAAAACAGCAGACGACAGAAAAGCGCTCTGGGAAGCGTTGCTCGACGATCGGATTGACGTCATTGCGACCGACCATGCGCCGCATACGCTCGAAGAAAAAAAGCAACCTTACTTAAAAGCGCCTTCCGGTGGTCCGTTGGTACAACATGCCGTTGTCGCGATGTTTGAAACCTTTCACCAGGGAAAAATCTCGATTGAGAAAATCGTAGAGAAAATGGCGCACAATCCGGCGAAAATATTTAAAATTGAAAAACGCGGATTTATCAAAGAAGGTTATTTTGCCGATTTGGTCATTGTAAATCCGGGTTCGCCATGGAATGTCAAAAAAGAAAATATTTTATACAAATGTGCCTGGTCGCCTTTTGAAAATTACAACTTCAAATCGCGCATTATGCATACTTTTGTAAACGGGCAATTGGTGTATTCCAATTCGAAAGTAAAAGAGATCCGTGCTGGGAAACGCCTTTTGTTTGACCGATAAAAGATTCGATATGAAAAAATCATTGCTTTTTTTCAGTTTGCTGATATTGCTCATCGGATGCAATGATGCTATGGTGAAAAAACCGGAAAAGCTTATAGATAAAGAAGAAATGGTCAACATCATCTATGATGTTTCGATATTGGAAGCGATGCGTGCGAGAAATCCATCGCCGGCTGAACACGGAATAACAAGGGATTATATCTACAAAAAGTACCACGTCGACAGTTTGCAATTCGCACAGAATAACGAATATTATGCTTCGGATATACAGGAATATAAAAAGATTTACGATAAGGTGAACGCACGTGTAGAGAAAGAAAAAAATACAGCAGATTCTTTGGCTAAGAAAACTACGCCTTCAAATAAAACAACTCCAGCCGCGCCTGCATCGGATTCGCCACAAGTAAAATAATTTATTTTTTGTAAAACGCCGCGACTTCTTCAATAACCTTGTCGATCGGCTTAAATTCAAAGGCCATTAGAGTTTTGATTTTTTGGGATGAAATCAAATCTGTGCTGTGTAAAGTGTGCGCCATCGACTTGCTGAGTTTTCTTTTTCTTTGAAACACAACCGATAGAATCCAGTCGAAACGCCAGCTCATTGCGGTCATCCAGCGCTTTGCATATATTGATGGTATTTTTACTTTTAAAGCGGAAGCTATTTTTTTGAGTACTTTTTCAAATGTAAGATTTTCAGAAATTAAGATAAAACGCGCTCCTGATACATCGCTTTCCATCAAAAACTTCATAATTTTCACCACGTCGTTTACGCTGACAAAACCAGTTGATCCTTTGGTATAAAATGGCAATCCGTTCGCGACCTTAGTGAATATTTCGCAACTTCCGGTTTTCCATCCTGTAATGTCAGGGCTTGGGCCTAAGATAATGCCTGGATTTACAACAACAGCTTCCAGGCCTTCCTGTAACCCACGCCAAATCTCCATTTCAGCGCCATATTTTGAAATTGCATAATCGCTGTGCGGTTTTTCGGGATTCCATTCAGTTTCCTCAACAATGGTGTTTTCGTGTTCTTTGAGGTCTCCGAGCGTGGCAATCGAGCTGACATAACACAATTTTTTTACCGAATTTGCAAGGCAGAAGTTGACAATGTTTGCTGTACCTTCAATATTGGTTTTGCGGAGTTTTTCCTCGTCTTTAGGATCAAATGAAATGAATGCGGCACAATGGTAGACGCAATCAACAGCGGTAAAAACACGTTCAAGCGACGGAACATCAGTAATATCGGCTTCAAGCCATTCGATCGAATCAAATAAGGATTCTTTTTCGTGAAGCTTAAAAAGTGATCTTGTCCTTTCGATCCCATTTTTATCCCTGTAAATTGCGCGGATTTTCCTGCCGCTTTCGAGCAAATGCAACGCCAAATGTGATCCGATTAAACCTGTAGCTCCTGTGACTAAAATCATTTGGTAAAGATAGTTGCAAAGTTGCAAAGTAACAAAGTTGGAAAGTTTTAAAGCTGTTTTTTGATGTTGATTAAAAAAAGTCAATGCCATTTTTTGCTTTCAGGCCCAAATTCGAAACTTTGTTACTTTGTTACTTTGCAACTCTGCCACTTACAAACTATATTTGCGCAAAGAATTTCAAAAAATGAAGAATTTAGTCGAAGAATTAAAGTGGCGCGGTTTGTACCACGATAGCATGCCTGGAACCGAAGAACAACTGCTTAAAGAAGTGACTACGGCTTATATAGGGTTTGATCCTACGGCGGATTCGCTGCATATTGGAAGTATGGTTCAGATCATTTTGTTGGTGCACCTGAAGAATTTCGGGCATCAGCCGATTGCTTTGGTAGGCGGAGCAACCGGAATGATCGGCGATCCATCGGGAAAATCAGACGAGCGCAATTTGCTGAACGAAGAAACATTGGCTAAAAATGTGGCGGGAATCAAAAGCGTGTTGTCACGGTTTTTAGATTTTCAATCGACCAGTTCGAATGCGCCGATTATGGTTAACAATTACGACTGGATGAAAACGTTCAGCTTCATTGATTTTGCGCGTGAAGTTGGAAAACGGATCACCGTAAATTACATGATGGCGAAAGATTCTGTAAAGAAACGTTTGACCGGTGAAACGGGCGACGGCATGTCTTTTACGGAGTTTACATACCAATTAATCCAGGGTTACGATTTTTATCATCTGCATAAAAACTACAATTGCGTGTTGCAAATGGGCGGTTCCGACCAATGGGGAAATATTACTACGGGAACCGAACTGGTGCGCCGGATGAATGCTGACGGAGCCGAATCTGCGAAAGCATTTGCATTGACCACGCCATTAATTACAAAGGCCGACGGTTCTAAATTCGGGAAATCTGAAGGCGGAAACATCTGGCTTGATGCCGATAAGACTTCGGTGTATAAATTTTACCAGTTCTGGCTTAATACGACTGATTTTGATGCGGAGAAATACATTAAAATCTTTACGTTTTTGGAAAAGGCAGCGATTGATGCGTTGATTGAAGAACACCAACAAGCGCCGCATTTGCGTGTGTTGCAACGCAAGCTGGCTGAAGAGATTACGACTTTCGTACATTCGGATGAAGATTTGCAGAAAGCGATCCAGGCGTCAAATATATTGTTTGGGAATTCGACTTCAGATGAATTGAAAACACTCGATGCCAAGACTTTCCTTGAAGTTTTTGATGGTGTCCCGCAAGCGGAAATTTTGCGACAGGATATTCTTGACGGTGTGGATATCGTTTCGGTGCTGAATGAAAAAACCGGCTTTTTAAAATCGAATGGCGAGGCACGACGCGCACTGACAGAAAACTCCATTGCAGTAAACAAAGAAAAAGTGACTGAAGAATTTAAATTTTCGGTAAGTGATTTAATCAACAATCAGTTTATTTTGTTACAGCGCGGTAAGAAAAATTATTTTGTTTTAAAGGTTGCTGACGAATCGGCAGTCGAGAAAATGCAGTTGCCGATTGTTTAAATCCAAAAAGATATTTCATGAAAATCCGGTTTCGAAAGTGCCGGATTTTTTATTCGCCAAAATTGATTTTCTTTTTATCTGAGGTAAAAACGCCCTGGATGAAGTTTGGGTCTTTCATGATTTCGGAAAATTCAGTTGCGGAAAGATCGTCTTTAAAAAGCGATTTTTTAAGGTCTAAAACAAATTCGATCTCGAAAAGGTCTTTTTCATTGAGGAAATATTCAAGGTCACCATTGCTGGTAGCCCGGATTTTATCCCAAGAAGTTTTAATCACAAACGCTTTGGTCTCATTGGGCTGCAGCGTCACTTTCGACTGCAATAACCTATAGTTTCGCATGATCCAACTGTTGTCGGTTGCAGTACCGCCATTGTTTTTGTAATTTTCCAAAACCGACAAATATTCGGCTTTGTATTTCTCGTTGATTTTCTTAATAATTTCTATCGCTTCTGGCGAATTATGGTTTGGAAAATCATCAAGCAGTTCAGCTTTCGGAATCTGGTGTTCAAAAAAAGGCCCGTCCATATCTTGAAAAACATGGTTTTGGTAGATTTTGTAAACTACAAACAATGTCAGCGAACTTGCAGCATTTGCGATCAGGCTTTCCGGGAGGAGGAAAAAAGAAACAGGTTTGGCTGTCTTATTCGTAATGCGATATGCCAGCGAGAATTTACGTTTCAGGCTGTTCGAATCATTTGAAACGATCGAATCGATTCTGACTTCCAATTGGCTGTAAGCCGAAAAAGACAAAAGCAGAAATGATAAAGCAATAATCATCTTCATTACATCACCATTAAATTGCATCCGCGAATGTCGCTGTTGTCAAAACGCCCGAGTACTTCAAAAGTGTTGTTTGGGTATTTTTTTCCAAGATCCTGCGTGGCAATAAAAGAGCAGGAATTGATGTTGGCCAGATCAATGACGTTGATGCCGCCGGTTTTTCCAGTTTCAATATATGTTAATGCATCTTCGGTATCGCGGATTAAAATCTGCATCCAGTTTGGACATTCAAAGATGCCGTTGCCAAGGGAATAAGCCTGTGAAAGCAATTCTGTCATTCCGTATTCTGAATGGATGGCGGTAACGCCAAAACCTTTGCAGAGCTGGTCGTGCAATTCTTCACGGATCATCTCTTTGCGTTTGCCTTTCATGCCTCCGGTTTCCATGATGATGGTATTATTGAGGCCGAATTTTCGTTTTTCAATCAAGTCCAACAGTGCATAAGTTACGCCAATCAGGATGACGTTTTGGCCTGAATTGTCGAGAAGGATTAGCTTGTCAATGAGTTCTTCGTGGTTGTGCAGGTAAAATCCGCTGTGTTCGTTATGGGTCAGTTTGATCAAATCCTCGACCATGTAAATAAGCGAAGAACCTTCACGTTCAAGGTACGATGGAAGCAAAGCGAGCACAACATAATCTTCGATGTTTCCGTAGAATTGGGCGAAGGCCTGGTGGTAACTTTGTTCGTACAAAGACACGTTAGTAATGAGGTGTTTGCTGGTGATCATTCCGGTGGTTCCGCTGCTGGTGAAAGTAGTTTGGATCGGATTGTCATTCGAAACCACATCATGGCTTTTAAAGAACTGTATCGGGATAAAAGGGATTTGCTGTAACGATTTTACTTTTTGGACATCGGTATTGAGGAAGTTACAAAAATCCCTATACACGGTGTTGTTCTCATATTGGAAACGAAAAACCTTTAAAGCTGTTTTTTCAAATTGCTTTTGGGAAGGGATCGAAAAGATGTTTTCAGCAGTGATCAAAATTTTTCTTGCAAAAGTAAGTAAAATAAAAAAGCCCCAACATTGTTGAGGCTTTCAGATATATTAAAAAACTAATTATTCGATAACTAATTTTCTTGTAGCCGTTTTACCAGCTTCAGTGATTTTTACGATGTAAACACCAGCGTTCAAGTGCGCCACATTGATTGGGCTGTTAGAAACTGTAGTGTTCATTACTTGTTTTCCCAATACATCATAAACTGCAACTGATTTTGTGTCGTTGTTGTCTGAAGTAATAAACAAGTTACCATTTTTAACCGGGTTTGGATACATTTTCAATCCAGAGATTGTACTTCCTTTCAAACCAAGTGTGTTGTCCGTGAAAGACAAATCGTCATAATAGATTTTTCCTCCGAAAACACCAGTTGCTGCTCTGTAAGTTCTGATTTGGAATTTGAATCTTGTAGCAGTTGCAGGCGCTGTTAATGTAGTAGTTACCTGTACCCAGTTAGCACTGTCAGAAGAATATGCAGTTGGGTGCAAAACGTCAGCGTTGTCTGTCAAGTCAACAGATGAAGCACCAGTTCCTGAAACCCAAGCAGACCAGATTCTTGATCTTGAAGTCGAATCATTGTCTAATACCCAGTAGCTGATGGTGTAAGAATGACCTGGAACAACATCAATTTCCTGATTTCCAAAAACCTGTGTAGGGCTGTCTACTGAAGTTTGGCTTGCAGAATAGCTTCCGCCGTGTTTTACAGTAGATTCTTGTGCAAGCAAATTGTTTGCGCTGAAAGTTCCTGAAGTTACAGCAGTAAAATATTCTGGTGTAGTTGCGTTAGCCCATGCTTCAAGATCCCCGTTGTTCACAAGGTTCTGTGCATTCATTGCAACAGTTGTAAATGCCAAAATGGCTAAAGTGTAAAGTTTTTTCATTTTTGAGATTTTTAATTTATTTCGGTGACAAATATAGAAAGTATTTCTTTAGGTTAAAAAAATACAATGTAAAAAAAATATTAATTAACTAATCGTATGTTTTTATTAACTATTTGACAATCAGTTTTCTTGTGGCAGTTGCCTCACCTTCGCGTATTTTGATAATGTAAACTCCTGGTGAAAGTGTCGCAATTGACAACTCTTTGGCAGTAACTGTTGCCTGAAGTACTTTTTTTCCGAGGACATCAAAAATGGTAATGTCCTTGTCCATCGCTGATTTTGAGCTGATGTAGATCTTTCCGTTTGATACTGGGTTTGGATAAAAGTTAAGCCCTTCAATAGGTTGGTCCGGGCTTTTAGCCTGTGCAAATCCTGTAACGGAAGACAGTGAAAGCAGCAGTATGATAAAGTAAAAGTATTGTTTTTTCATGAGTTGGGGGTTTTGGCTGTAAATATATAAAATGTATTTCAATTATTAAGCCAAAGTTAGTGGTTCTTAGGAAATTGTGTTTTATTATGTTTTGCGTTTGTTTTACATGATTTCTCATAGCGAAACCCCAAGAGGATGAAATAAAAAAGCACCTCACGAGGAGGTGCTTTTAGTTATAATGTCTTTTTTGATTAGAAAGCCAATGTCCATCCGGCTGCCCATGTAGGTGTGTTTAGGCCATTTCCGGCTCCTGTTGCTGCTGCGTTTTCAGTGAATACTGCAGTTGCTGCTGCGGGGGTACCATCTGTTTTCTTGCCCGTAGACTTGTTAGTTACATCTGCAAAAGAAACATCAGATACTTTAAGCAAAGTGCCCATGAAAGAAAGGGTTTCGTCATTTTCTACGTCGATACCAGTTTTCCATCCGCTGATTGCTGCGTTTGAAACAATAGATTTTGTACCTCTTCTAAATTTAAAAGCTTGGTTTTCTGCGTAATCTGTAGCCGAAGCGCCGCTTCCAGGTCCTACTAAAGTGATGTTTGTGATTGTAGGGTTAGAGATTGGTGTGTTAGGGAAACCAAATTCGTAATTGTCTGCTTCGATTCCTCTGTTTCCTTTACCGTAAGCAATTTTACCGTACCAGTTTGTGTTGGTGCCGTTCCATCCTTCAGTCCAGTCGAATTGGTCGTCTTCGTTTCCAACAGAAATCAGGTTTGAAGTATTTACAGTTCCACCAAAAAATTCAAAACCGTCATCAGCACCATGAATAGACTGTACAAAGTTTACTTTTGTTCCAGAGCCTACACCAAAGAAAGAGATTCCGTTGAATTCTTTGGTTGCACTAAATGAAGCACCAGCGTAAGCTACCACTAAATAGTTGATTGATCCAGAGTTGTCGTCGCTTACAGAACCTCCGTAAGTTAAATCGGCTACCTCAGATTGTGCTGTTGAAACCACACCGTTTACGCGGTTAATGGGTGCTTTTCCACAAATTACCAAACCACCCCAGTTTCCACCGGTAGGGGTTGCACTTGCACTGGTCATGATTACCGGAGCAGTAGCTGTACCGTTCACATTGATTTTTCCACCTTGTGCGATAGCGATGTAGGCAGAAGTTCCACCTGTACCTTCAATTTTAGTACCTGCAGGAATAGTAAGAGTAGCGCCGTTGTTAACTTGTAATTTGCCTGTTAATTTATATACTTTGGTTGCATCAAGGGTAACTTCCCCGTCATTGATCATTCCTTGAAAATCTGCTGGGTTTGCCGAAAAGGTTGATGAAGGCTCTTCAATTACTTCTTCAACGACTTTATTGTCGTCACTTGAGCAACTTGCTAAGAAACTTGCACTGATGGCAAGAACTGCAAATAATTTTGTGATAGTTGTTTTTGTTGTTTTCATGTTTAGTTATTTGATTTAAATTTCATTGCAAATATCGTTTCGGATTTTAAAAGACAGGTTAAGTAAACGTCATAGTATAATTAAGGAATCCTGATGTTATGATTAAGGAAACGTTAGGGAGATGTTATGAAAAAAGGAGCCATTTTCATGACTCCTTACTAACTACTAACTCTAATTCAAAATTATTTAGAACTGATAATTTAGCCCAAGGCTTAAATTGAGTCCTTTAGTATAAGATAACATATTGACGTCGCCTCCTGCATTTGCCTGTACCCTGTTGATCGTTGGGTCAAGGATATTTTTAATGGCAAGGCCCAGGCCAAGATTTTTATTGAATTTGGATTTGAGGATAAAATCGAGTGTGCCAACCGCTTCATCAATCTGGTTTCCACGCTGTGTTGTTCCAAGAGCATACACGCGGTCTGAGAAATAGTTGTAGGCTATGGTTGCAGAAATGTTGCTGTCTTTGTTGTTCCATTCTTGCAGGTAAGTAAGATCGGCGTTTAGCAAGAGTGGCGAAGCGCCGGTGAACTTTCCTTTGGTGTTTGTAAAATCAACTTCATAATCGGTTTCTCTTTTTACTTTTTCAGAATCCAGTTCCTGGTCTGTATAAATGTAAGATGCATTCAGGCCTGCAGACAATTTGCGTGCATTGTTTTCGCCAATATTGAAGATTGACTTGCGGTATTCCACTTCAGCTCCAACGGCATAACCGCTATCACCTGAATTTACATAAGAAATATCGTTTGTGGCTGAGTTGATCGTGGTTTCGTTAATTGGGTTTTGGATGTATTTTCCAAAAGCAGTTACTGAAATCAGTTCTTCACTTTTTGGGAACATTTCCCATTTGATGTCGGCGTTGTAATTGTCGGAAGCGTATAATCTAGGGTTACCAACGTGTACTTCGTTGATGTCTTCATAAACAAACAGCGCTCTTTCTTTAAATTGCGGCAAGGTGTAAGTTTGGCTGAAGCCAAAGCGAAGGTTTTGCTTGTCGTTTAATTCGTATTTCAGGATCACGTTTGGCATGAAGGCATTTTTATTAAGATTGTTGCCACGCGTTTTAGGATCCAATGAAGTGTTCCAGGTGACGTCCTGTGTGATCCTGTCTGTGCGCACGCCTAACGAAGCCGTAAATTTTGCGCCGAATTTGTATTCAAAATTGGCAAAACCGCTGCTGATGGTTTGATCTCCCGTATAAAACTGTGGGTTAAGCGCGCCTTTGATTCCGGTTTCGCCCCTGAATGTGCTAATGTTTATGAGTCCGGCCGCAAGATTTTGCTGGTTGTAAAAACTGTCAGGATTGTTAAAATCGATTTCTGCATTCCCTGATTTAACATTAAATTGCGTGGCCTGAAAATCACGCGCTTTGACTTTTCCGTTGTACCCTAAAGTAATCTTCCCTTTGAATTCTCCTTCACCTGTTTTTCCAATTTTATAATCAACGGCAGCGCTTACTGCAGTTTCGGTTTCTGTCAAGCCTTGAAAATAGTGGTTGTTGTCTGCAGCTGATTGTCCTGCGACGTAATATTTTCCTTCATTGGTTGTAAGCTTATTTGTCGTCCTGTCTGGCATTTCACCGTCAATGACGTTATGAGAAACACCCCAATTTGCCACAATGCGGTCGGTTAATTTGTGTTCGCCCAAAAGCTGGTTCACAAACAAAGTATTTTTAGTGTAAAGGTTTCTCACTGTGATCCCGTTTCCTTCCTCGGCATTTGCATCTACATCGCGCCCGTAATATTCTTCAGAGCTTTGAGAAGAACTGTTCATGAACAAAGTGTTGAAGCTTACTTTATGGTTGTTGTTGATTTTGTAGCCAATATTTCCCATAGCGGTCGTATTGGTTCCATAGGTATAAGAAAGGTATTTGTAGAATTTCTTCCCGTAAAACCCAATTTCATTGCCTGAACCTGTAGCTGCAGGATTTACACTAGATGCTGCAGAAGCATTGTTTTTTGACGCGTATTCGTTTGTTAAAGAAACGGTTCCGAAAAGGCTTAGTTTCCCGCTTTCGCCAATGTTGTATGAATCGCCGGCAGACAAACCAAGGTTTCCTGCAAACGGAACTTTGTGTTCTTTTTCCAGGGTCCTGAAGTTGTATTGCCTTAAAGGATTGTTTGGTATGCCGTGGTCGCTGAAGCCAAAATCGTCTTGGCCTTTCTGCAATTTGAAGTTTTTGTCGCCAATGGCATTTGTGTTTGCATTTGTTCCTATTTCAACCCTGAAAAAACCTTTTCCTTGGTAGTTTTTAGAAATGATGTCGACATTTCCTCCGCCAAAATCCCCAAAAAGCCTGCTGCTGTAAACTTTATCAATCGAAATATACTCGATAATATCTGTAGAAAAATTCTCGAGATTCATATTTTTCTTTTCCGGGTCGTTTGACGGAATTGGCAAACCATTCATGGTTGTCGCGTTATAACGGTCGCCAAGTCCGCGTACGAAAATATTTCCGCTGCCTTCTTCTTTCGTTACCCCGGTAGTTTTTGAAATGGCCGTTGCCACATCGCTAACGCCTTTTCTCGAAAGTTCCTGCGCACCGATATTTTGTTTAATCTCGACTGCATTTTTCTGGTCTAATAATAAAGCCGTTTCTTTTTCCCGGCTTTTTGCTGTCGCCTGAATCACGACATCTTCAAGTTTGTAGCTTCCCGAACCCAAGCCTTTATTAATGGTTACATTTTCCCCGGCAGCAATCGTAAAATTCTGCTCTACATTTTCATATCCCAAAAAGCTGAAAATGATCGTGTAGTTTCCGGCGTCAACCTTAAAAGAATATTTTCCGTTCTCATCTGTTGTTGTTCCAACGTTTGTTCCTTTGATCATCGCGTTGGCAAAAGGCAAAGTCGCATTGTTGGCATCCTTATCTGTCAATACACCCGAAACTGTACCTTTTTGCGCAAAAGCAAACGAGCAAATAAATAATGTTATAAATAGGAGTCTGAATTTCATCGTTGTGTGTGTTAAATTTTGGGCAAAGTAACCGCCGGATAGTAAAGTTGGTGTTAGCTTCGCATTACTATTTTGTTCGGTAATCATTACCAAAAGGTTAACATATTAAATTACGGTTAACCGGTTTTATGCAGATTGTTTTATCTTTACATTTACACCTGCAAAAGACAATTTTTGTTATTATGAAAAAAAAAGACATCAGGATTTTATTGGTCGATGACGAACCGGACATCTTAGAAATTGTAGGATACAATCTGGCACAGGAAGGTTATCAGATTTCAACGGCGGCTAATGGTCGTGAGGCTGTAGCCAAAGCTAAAAAGGAACTTCCGCATCTTATTATTATGGATGTCATGATGCCCGAAATGGACGGTATGGAAGCTACCGAAGCGATCCGCAAAATCCCAGAACTCAGCCACGTCATCATCACTTTTTTAACTGCAAGAAGCGAAGATTATTCCCAGGTTGCCGGTTTTGATGCCGGAGCCGATGATTACATTACCAAACCAATCAAACCAAAATTGCTCGTTAGCAAAGTCAAAGCTTTACTAAGAAGATTGAAAGAAGCCGAAGCGCAAAATTCGGAAACTTTAAATGTTGGTGGCATTGAAATCAACCGAGAAGAATATAAAATTGTAAAAGACGACAAGGAAATCATTTTGCCAAGAAAAGAATTCGAATTGTTCTACCTTTTAGCATCAAAACCAGGAAAAGTTTTCAAGCGTGAAGAAATCTTAGACAAAGTCTGGGGCAACGAAGTAATTGTTGGCGGACGCACCATTGACGTACATATTCGTAAATTGCGTGAGAAAATTGGCGACGATTTCTTTAAAACCATTAAAGGCGTCGGCTATAAGTTTGAGGTATAAATGGCAGTAAGCTTTAAAAAAACATACAAATTCGCCGTGAAGTCGGCGCTTTACATTACGCTGTTTTCGACAGGGCTGGTGGTTTTTTTAATGTTTTTTTTCTTGGATTTCTCGCTTCCATTCACGATTTGCTTTGCTATTTCAATCGGAATGTTTTCTTTTTTCGTACTCCAATACCGTGTCGAGCATTTCATCTACCGCCGCGTCAAGAAAATTTATGACGATGTGTCGCTGCTCGAATCTTCTACTTTCCGCAACCAGCCCATTACCACCGATATGGCTACGCTCACACGCGAAGTCCAGAAATTCGCAACGGATAAAAAACTTGAGATCGAAATGCTGAAAGTGCGTGAAGAATACCGACGCGAATTCCTCGGCAATGTTTCCCACGAATTAAAAACCCCACTTTTTACAGTTCAGGGCTATTTGTCGACGCTTCTTGACGGAGCAATGAACGACAAAAGCATCCGCAAAAAATACCTCGAACGCGCTGAAAAAGGTGTCGAAAGACTGATCTATATTGTTCAGGATCTCGACATGATCACCAAACTCGAAGTCGGTGATTTAAATCTTGAAATTACAAAATTCGACATCATCAAATTGGTACAAAATGTCTTTGATCTTTTGGAAATGGAAGCCTCCAAAAAAGACATTTTATTGCTGTTCGACATGAAATACAACAAACCGATCATGGTCGTCGGCGATCGCGAAAAAATCGAACAGGTGATTACAAATCTTGTGATGAATTCTGTCAAATACGGAAAAGAGAACGGTTCCACCGAAGTCAGCATCGAAAGCCTAACCGAAAATAAAATCATCGTCCGCATCACCGATAACGGAGAAGGCATCGAAAAACCACATATTTCAAGATTGTTCGAACGTTTTTACCGCGTCGATAAAAGCGGATCGCGCGATGCCGGCGGTTCAGGTCTTGGATTGTCGATCGTAAAGCACATTATTGAAGCGCACGACGAACGCATTTATGTGGAAAGCCAGTTCGGAATCGGATCGGAATTCTCATTTACGCTCGAAAAGGCAAAATAAATTCTTCCAGTGGATTTTGCTTTCGGCCGTTGGCAAGCCTTTAAAAAGATCAATCTGCAGTAAATTTTCGAGGTGAAATTCTTCCTGTCTGACAAATGGAGCAAAACCGTCGCGCTTTAATTTCTTCGCTAAATATTCCTGTTCGTATTGTCCCGGAGTCGGAATAAAAAAGGCTTTTTTCCCAAGTTTCGCCAAATCCATAATCGTCGTATAACCCGAACGGCAAAGCACTTTTTCACTTTCGTTGAATGTTTGTTCGAGTTCTTTGCTGGCCATAAAATTATAAAAAGTAATATTTCCAGATTGTTCAGATTTTTGTTCGGATTCGATTTTTCCTTTGATGAAAACCACATTTCCTTCGAATGCAGGAAGTGTTTCCGTTAAAATGTCTTCGAGATAAGTGCGTTGCGGTTCAGGCCCGGATAAAATTACCATCAGATCATATTTTTTGGGAAGCTGCTTCTTTTCAAAACGGCTCAACGGCCCAATGTATTTAATCCTTGAATCGTAATTTTTCAGATGGCCGAGTTTTCCCGAAAGATTCGGCTTTTCCTCAAAATCCGGAACCCAGCATTCGTCGAACTTTTTAATGACTTGTTGGTGCAATTTGCTCGAAATCCAGGTGGTATTTCCTGTAATCACATTAAGCTGGTGCGTAATAAAAACCGATTGCACTTTTTTGCTGAAAACGCCCAACCGGTTGTCTGAAATAATCCCGATGAGGTCGTATTCTTTCACCCAGTTTTTCACGAGTCTCTTCTCATTCAGAACCGCTTCGATCATCGTGGGCATGTTCTTCAGCATCTTCCACTTAAAATTCGCACCTTTTTTAGCATACGTAATTTCATACGAAGGCAATTCGAGCGCGGTCAGGTGCGGAAATTCTTTTCGCAACATCTGCAAAGCGATTCCGTCAGAAGCTAAAATTGGCGTAAAGCCGTTTTGTTCCAATGCCCGAATGATCGGAATGCAGCGTGTTGCGTGTCCCAAACCCCAATTCAGCGGGGCAACCAAGATGTTTTTCAAAGAATTTTCAAGAGCCATTTGTAAGCGGAAGGTTAAGTTTTCCCACGGCAAGATAAAAACATTTCGCGTCTTATATATTTCCGTAATTTTGCCAAAACATTAATTTAAGTCGTGGGAAGTAAAAATAAGTTAAAAAGATTTAAGGAAAACGAAACTTTCACAAACGTTTTTCAGCCAACAAGAGAAGAAGTTGTTTCAGATAGTTTTCCGCTCAAGGGCAAATGGAACGCTGATTTTTTTAAAAATGAAAATCCGTTAGTTTTGGAACTCGGTTGTGGAAAAGGCGAATATTCCGTTGGTTTAGCAGAACAATATCCGAACAAAAATTTCATCGGGATCGACATCAAAGGCGCAAGATTCTGGCGTGGCGCGAAAACTGCCGTGGAAGACGGACTCAACAATGTCGCTTTCATCCGAACCCAAATCGAACTCATCAATCATATTTTTTCCGAAAACGAAGTCGACGAGATCTGGATCACTTTTCCCGATCCGCAAATCAAATACAAGCGCACCAAACACCGGATGACGAACACGGAATTCCTGCAACTGTACAAAAAAATCCTTAAAAAAGACGGCGTCATGAACCTCAAAACCGACAGCGAATTCATGCACGGTTATACTTTAGGCTTGCTGCACGGCGAAGGCCATGAAGTGTTGTATGCAAACCACAATGTATACAACAATGCCGGCGCACCTCCGGAAGTGACTGGAATCCAGACATTTTACGAAAAACAATATTTGGATATTAACAAAGCGATTACGTACATTCGTTTCAAAATAAAATAATATGGCTTTTGCCTTGCCGCTGGTTTTAGGGTTTTTCACGTCAACTTTCGGAATTATTCCACCAGGGCTGATCAACATGACAGCGGCAAAAGTGAGCTTAAAAGAAGGCCGGACACGCGCATTGGTTTTCGCATCTGGTGCTTCAATTGTAGTACTTTTTCAGACATTGATTGCGGTGGTTTTTGCACATTATATAGATGACAATCCGCAGATCGTGATCATGCTTCGCGAAATTGGATTGGCTGTTTTTACCGCATTGACAATCTATTTCTTTCTTGCCGCAAAAAAAGTCAAGCCGAAAAAAAAGCAAGTCAAAATGCACAGCAAGCGCAGCCGTTTTTTTATGGGCATGCTGCTGTCGGCATTGAATTTTTTCCCAATCCCGTTTTATGTTTTCGTCAGCATCACACTGGCATCGTACAATTATTTCATCTTTGAAAAATCTTTCATTTATACGTTTGTTCTGGGTTCCGGAATCGGGTCATTTTTCGCCTTTTACTGCTACATTGCTTTCTTCAAAAAGATGGAAGAACAAACGACTTTCATCTTAAAAAACATGAATTACATCATCGGTTCGGTGACTGGTTTGGTGTCGGTTTTAACGGCAATCAACATCATCCAATTCTACTGGAAATAATGGCCGAAAACGACAATTTCTTTGAGCGCGTGTATGAAATCGCACGACAGATTCCGTATGGAAAAGTCACTTCTTACGGCGCAATTGCCAAAGTTTTAGGAAGTGCAAGATCTGCAAGAATGGTCGGCTGGGCAATGAATTCATCAGGAAAACACGAAGATGTTCCGGCGCACAGAGTTGTAAACCGCAAAGGATTACTGACCGGAAAACACCATTTCGAAGGAACCAATTTAATGCAGCAATTGCTCGAAAGCGAAGGCATCAAGGTTGTCAATAACCAGATTGTCGATTTCGAAAAACACTTCTGGAACCCTGGATTTGAAGAGTAATTGATTTATTTTGGGCGTTGCCTGCGGCCGGGCTTTCCGCTGCAATCTTTCATTTTTTCCGCTACGCTACATAAAATAAAAGGATTTCCGCTGCAATCCCTAACGCGGACGACTTGTAAATAATGTTTTTTATACCTGAAGCCCACTGGGCTTCCTCCTTTTAATTTCAAATCTAACGCGGACGCAATTCCAGCCTTCAACAAAAAATCAAACCAAAAGGGCAATCACAAACTGTGTATTTCCATTATCTCCAGCATAACTCAAATAACCGCCGTGCGCTTCAATAATGTTCTTGGATAAAGTTAGCCCGATTCCTGCGCCATCTTTTCTTGTCGTGAAAAACGGAAGGAAAATCTTGTCGCGGATTTCTTTTTCAATGCCTTTTCCAGTGTCGGAAATCGTAATGAAAACACGCTTGTTTTCGATCGATGAAGCCAGGAAAATATGACGTTTCTCTTTGTCTTTAAGTGCATAAATGCTGTTTGTGATGAGGTTGATAATCACTTGCTCGATTTGTTTTTTATCTACAGTCAAAGGCATCGGAATCTCGATTTCATTGCTGATTTCAATCATTTCCTGTTTCAATAACGGATACATCACAAGCAAACATTCATTTATCAAAGCATTAATATTTTCCGGATGTTTTTCAGGAGTCGGCAACATTGTCAGCTTGCGGTAATTTTCGACAAAAAACTGCAAATGGTTGCTTCGGTTTACGATCATCGAAAGGCTTTCGCGAATGTCGTTTAAATCTTCCGAATTGATTTCATCCTGGCTCACGGTTTCGTGCAAGCTCTGCGATAGCGAACGAATCGGCGTTAGCGAATTCATCAGTTCATGAGAAATCACTTTCATCAAATTGATCCAGGCCTGTTTTTCTTTTTTCTCGATTACTTTCTGGATGCTGTCGAGCAAGATCACATAATATTCCTGCCCGAACGATTGCGTTTTTGAAGTCTGGATCGAATAGGTCTGCAATTCCTGTTCGTCAATCCGGATTTCAACCGAGGTTTTCATTTCGTCAAAATTCCCGTTTTCAATTTCCGCACAAAAAGCCGGCAATTTGTCTTTTAAATTTTTCCAATGACGGAATTTCGGCACACCAAAAAGGGTTGAAAAATAATCATTCATCAGAAAAACATCCCAGTCGGCGTCTGATTTTTTAAGGATAATCACTGCCGTATCAATGTTGTTCAAAATCGAAGTATACACTTGTTCGCGCGACGCCTGATCAAATTGTTTCGATTTTAAACTGTCGTATAAAAGATACAAATTGCTGTAATTCCCGGTTTTTAAATGCTGCGGAAAATTCGACGAATAATCGTTGTGTAAGATTGAAAGAATGGTTTTGTCGTAAAATAACATCCGGTTCCGGACGAAAAAGTACAATTCGATGCAAAATAAAATAACGACAAATCCCACCAGGATCGAACTGTAAGGCAATTGTTTCTGCAACAGAAAAAAAGTGCCCGAAACCAATACGAGCAAAAAGAAAATCCTTATGAAAAGTGCGTTGTGGAATTTCATGTTTTGTCTTTAAGGTCGTATTTTTCCATTCGGCGGTACAAAGCAGCACGCGACAAACCGAGTTCTTCGGCGGTTTTGCTGATGTTTCCGCTGAATTTCACGAGTGATTTTTCAATGGCCGATTTTTCCATTTCCGATAACGGATTGTCTTCTGACGCGCTATTTTCTGTCGGATTGAAATCTAAAATATCAAGTTGCGACACCGAAATTTTAGGTTGATCCGATAAGATCACCGCGCGTTCAATCTTGTTTTCCATCTCGCGGATGTTTCCCGGCCATGGATATTTTTCAAGCCAATGCAAATTGTGCGGATCGAATTCGAGTTTCGGATTGTTGTATTTTTCGCCGGTTTGCTGCAATAAGAATTCGGCCATTTTTAAAATATCGCCTTGTCGTTCGCGCAATGGCGGAACCAAGATTTCCATTGTATTGATCCGGTAAAACAAATCTTCACGAAAATTTTTCTTCCTGACTTCAGATTGAATGTCAATATTGGTAGCTGTAATGATTCGCACATCAAGCGGCCGCGGTTTGCTTTCGCCGAGTCGCGTGACTGTTTTCGTTTGCAGAACATGCAGCAATTTCGATTGCAAATGCAACGGAATATTCCCGATTTCGTCGAGGAAAATCGTTCCGCCCGAAGCGGTTTCAAAACGTCCGGCTGTGTCGGTTTTCGCATCGGTAAATGCGCCTTTGGCATAACCGAACAGTTCGCTTTCGAATAAATTTTCACTCAGTGAACCCAGATCTACATGAACAAATGGGTTGTCTTTTCGAAGTGAATTTTGATGGATGTAATGGGCAAATACAAATTTCCCGGTTCCGTTTTCGCCAAGGATCAGAACGTTCGCATCGGTTTTGGCGACTTTTTCTGCAACAGAATACGCTTGTTTTATTTTTGGAGAAGTGCCGATGAAATATCGCTTTTCAGATGAAAAGGCAACCGGTTTTTTCTGTCTTCTACGGCTTTCGGCCAACGCATTTTCGACCGTTTGCAGCAGTTTTTCATTTTCCCACGGTTTCAAAACGTAATCAAAAGCGCCGATTTTTATGCCTTCAACGGCGGTTTCGATTTTACCAAAAGCAGTCATCAAAATAATCGCGGTATTTGGCGAATGCGACACAATTTCCTTGAGCCAGTGAATGCCTTCGCGGCCGTCTTCAAAACCGATGCGGTAATTCATGTCGAGCATAATGACGTCAACCGTATTTTCGGATAAAAACGCGTATATTTTTTTTGGATTGTTCGTAGTTAAAATGGTTTCGAAATGTTTTTTCAGCACCATTTTGGCCGAAAATAAGATTTCTTCCTGGTCGTCGACCACTACAATGCAGGCCTGTTTTTTTCTCATGTGTTTTTTGTTGTCCGATTGTGGACAATAGTGTTCATTTTTGGACAGCTGGCGTTTTTAATTTTCAATTCAAATGGCTAAAAATCAATGATTTGACAATTTTATTTTTTGTGGCACAGTATTCCTAAATGTGCATTCGAAAATCGATATAAATCATGGACACCGTTATCAAAAGTAAAAGTAAAAAAATTAAATATGCTACCATAGCGGCCGTTGTTTTTTTGGCATTTGGAATGATGGCGTATTTCTCTTTTTCGAAAAAGAAAAGCCTCAATGTCAATGAAAGTGAATTGTTGGTTAAAACTGTTTCGAATGACTATTTTGAAGATTTTATGGTTTTTCAGGCCAGGGTAGAACCGTTAAATGCGATGTTTGTCAACATTACCGAAGGCGGATCGGTACAGGAGATTTTTGCTGAAAACGGAACGCATGTCGAAAAAGGGCAGGCGCTGGCTAAAATGTACAACCCGAATTCGGAACTGAATTACATGACGCAGGAAACGGCGATCATCGAACAAATGAACAACCTGAACAACGGAAAACTCAACATTCGAAACCAAGAATTGGCATTAACTCAGGATTTGCTTAGCATCGATCACGATTACAACGATGCGAAAAGATTGTTTGATATGAATAAAAGACTGTACGAAAAAGAGATCATTTCGAAAAACGACTGGAACACGATCCAGGAAAACCTGCGTTTCCAGCAAGAACGAAAAAACAACATCCAGCTTAGCATCCAAAAAGAAAAACAAACCAACCAGATCCAGATTTCACAAATCAACCGCTCGATCCAAACGATGGAAAAAAGCCTTGAAATTCTGCGAAGCAACAAGAAAAATTTCCTGGTCACGGCACCGGCTTCGGGAAACCTGACCTCATTTGAACCGATTCTCGGAAAAACGTATCAAGGCGGCGAAAGCATTGGAAAAATCGATGTCATGAAAGGCTACAAACTCGTTGCCGATGTCGATGAATTTTACCTCGAAAAAACGGCTGTTGGGCAAAAAGGAACGGTTGATTATAAAGGAAATCAAATTGAAGTTTTGGTCATTAAAATTTTGCCTGAAGTTAAAAATGGGCGCTTTCAGATTGAATTGGCTTTCATTGGAAAAGACCAACTCGTCTTGCAGCAAGGCTTGAGTTTTGGAGTTAAACTGACGCTTTCAGAAAAAAATAAAGTTCTGGTACTGCCGAAAGGCCAATTTTTCAGCGACACTTCTGGTAAATGGATTTTTGTGATCCACGGAAACGAAGCCATCAAAAAGCCAATAAAAACCGGACGCGAAAATCCCGATTATTATGAGGTCATTAGCGGTTTGAAATCTGGCGATAAAGTCATCACATCTTCTTATGCAGATTTTAAAGATGTAGAAGTTTTAAACTTAACTAAAGAATAAGTTGAAAGGCACTACACAAAGAAACATTGCATATAAGGTAGTTATCAATCATCCATTATCCATCAAATCCAATTATCAAATAAATTTCAATCATTAATCAAAAATGAAACAGTTAATTTTAAACAATCAAAAAACGAAATCATGATCACCATCAAAAACCTCACAAAAATTTTCCGTACTGAAGAAGTCGAAACCGCTGCTTTAAACGGCATCAACCTGCAAATTAATGAAGGCGATTTCCTTTCGATTATGGGGCCATCGGGCTGCGGAAAATCAACACTACTGAACATTATCGGATTGCTCGACAGTGCTTCGGGCGGAAATTACGAACTCACAGGCAAAGAAATGATCGGCCTCAAAGAGCAAAGCCGCGCTGCTGTCCGCAAGGAAAACATCGGATTTATCTTCCAGAATTTTAACCTGATTGACGAGCTTTCAGTTTACGACAATATTGAATTGCCACTGATTTACAACAATGTCAAAGCATCCGACCGCATTAAAAAAGTGGAAGAAATCGCAGGAATTCTCGGAATTTCACACCGGCTGAAGCATTATCCGCAACAACTTTCGGGCGGTCAGCAACAGCGGGTTGCTGTGGCTCGTGCTTTGGTAAATTCGCCTAAAATTATTCTTGCCGATGAGCCCACGGGAAATCTTGACAGCAAAAACGGCAACGAAGTCATGGAACTGCTGACAGAACTTCATGCAGCTGGCGCGACGATTTTGATGGTCACGCATTCTGATTATGACGCGTCGTTTTCACAACGCACGATTCACATGAAAGACGGAATCATCTTTTCTGAAAAGAAAAACCAACGCAACATGGACGTTTTTATGGATGCTAAAAATTAAGGTCATGACAAAAGTAGTCTTCAAAATCACCGCTGTGCTCGCGTCATTGTTGGTTCAGGTTTACGATGCCGATATAAAAATCGCAATCGACAGCAGCAAAATCGAAATGTCACGCTCTGTTTCAGATTCGGTTTCCGTAAAACACGCATTTAAACCGGCGCTTTCCATCAACAAAAAAAACCAGCCGTCATGATTTTAAACTGGATAAAAATATTTGTGTACCAATTGAAGCAAAATTTATTGTTTTCAATTTTGAATGTGCTCGGACTTAGCATCGGAATTGCGGGAATTATTTTCGCGATCTTATATTGGAACGAGGAACAGTCTTACAACGACTGGAATCCTTATAAAGACAGGGTTTTCCAGTCTATAAACAGAGTAAGCCCGACAGATTACTGGGCGAGTAATGTGGCGCCATTGGAAGCGCATCTTAAAACCGATTTTAGCGAAATTGAATCGTATTGTTATATGGATAATTGGTATTACGAAGAAATTATCCAATATAAAAACAAAAAAGAAATCATCAAGATTACCAATACTCAGAAAACATTTTTCGAAATGTTCCCGTTTCATTTTATAAAAGGAGATATAAAAACGGCTTTGAAGGATAATGCGAGCATTGCGATTTCAAAAGAGGCTTCAATCAAGATATTTGGAAGTGAAGATCCGATAGGCAAAATTGTCACTTATTCAGGAAAGAAACTAATGGTTCGGGGCGTTTATACGTTTCCCGGCAAATCCTCTATACAGCCCGAAGCGGTTGTTAATTTAATGGATGACAGACTCGAAGATGGTGGAAGTTGGGGAAACTTCAGTTACGGACTGATGATAAAACTCAAAAACCCAAACGATAAAGACAAAGTTGTTGCCAGGATTCAGCATTTAATGTTTGAAAACAGGGTGGTAAAATGGGCAAAATCTGAAGGAATTACAGTCGATCAGTGGCTCAAGAAAAATGGCGGAGACGATTTAAAAGTAATTCTGGAACCTATAAAAATATCAAGGCTGCATTCCATTTCAGATGGTTTTGCAGAAGGAAAAGGCAACTATCAGATGCTGCTGATCATGGTTGGCTTGTCGGTTTTGATATTGATTCTTTCCATCGTGAATTACATCAATCTCGCTACGGCCAATGCGATCAAAAGAGCCAAAGAAGTAGGTGTGCGAAAAATTATCGGTGCTTCTAAAAGCAATATCATCAAACAGTTTTTATTTGAAACGACCTTAATAACAGCATTTGCCATATTGTTGGCACTGGCGATTGTAGAGCTGTCGTTGCCCTATTACAATGATTTTTTGAATAAAAAACTGGTCATTCATGGCGAACAGTTTTACCTACAGCTGGTTGGTATTTTCCTGTTTACAATTGCTGTTGCCGGCGTTTTCCCTGCCGTTTATGTTTCCAATTTTGAAACTTTAAAAGTTCTGAAAGGCAACTTCGGACGAAGCAAAAGCGGCATTTGGCTGCGCAACGGCATGTTGATCGTCCAATTTGCAATTGCTACTTTTTTTATCATCGGATCGTATATCGTCTATGAACAAATTCAATACATTTCTACCAAAGACTTAGGATTTAAAGGTGATCAGGTGCTTTCGATCAATTATCGGAATAAGTACAATTGGAAAGAAAAAAATTACAAGCAAAAAATCTCTAACCGATACAATATGGTCAAGGCCGAGATCTCTAAAATCAGCGGCGTGCAACAGGTAGCGACTGGCGCTTTTAGTTTCGGAACGGGAGACGGTTCAACGACTGGTTTTGCCTACAAAGACGGCCATAACATTCAGGGCAGGAATATGGCTGTAGATTTCGGAATGCTGGAAATGATGCAGATCAAAATCAAAGAAGGGCGAACATTGTCTGAAAAATTTGCGTCAGACACAATTTCTTCCATATTGGTCAATGAAACTGCGCTGCGGGAAATGAACGAAAAAGACCCAATAGGAAAAGAAGTGAAATGGAATGACAAAAAGCTAAAAATAATTGGAGTCGTAAAAGATTTTAATCTGTTTGGGCCACAGGAAAAAGTGCCGCCAATGGTATTCTTTCATTTTAAAACAATCGATTGGATGCTGCAAAATGCCAATAAAATCCATGTAAAGATCAAATCAGGAAACATGGAGCAAACCATTGCCGACATTGAGAAATTCTGGAAAAAAAATGTAGATGGCGACTATCCGTTTCAATATGATTTTGTAGACAAGCAATATGCGCGGACTTATGAAAATTATGTCAAACAAAAAAACCTGTTTTCCCTATTGAATGTCGTTGTAATTCTAATCGCGCTCTTCGGATTGTTCGCACTTGCCTCGTATTCGATCGAAAGAAGAATGAAAGAAATCGCAATCCGCAAAACGCTTGGCGCCGAAACCGGATCGTTGTTAAAAGAATTATCAAGGCAATATTTGATTTTCTGTATCATCGGATTCATAGTCGCCTTCGTGCCAACGTGGTTGGTACTCAACAAATGGCTCGAGAATTTCGCCTATCGGATCACGATTTCAGCCGTTCCCTTCCTCATCGGATTTGTAGTGCTTTGTACACTCACGATTTTCATCGTAGTCACAAAAGCATATCAGGCCACGAGAATCAATGTTTTAAAATACCTCAAATACGAATAGCGGCCTTTCAGATCAGTTAAAAATCACCAGTCGGCAGGCAATTTTTGTCCTGCCGATTGTGTTTTATAAACCCACATTCTACCATCGATAAATTCAATCCATTAACTTTAGTTTCTGAACTTTTCCTGCTATCTTTGCAATCTAAAATCAGTCTGAATTAAGACAGAAAATCATTATGAAATTAGACAGAAAAGAAATTCTTAAAGCGCTCGAAACCATTTCGATTGCGGGAGAAGGAAAAAATATGGTAGAAAGCGGCGCAGTCACAAACGTTGTCACTTTTGGGGAAGAAGCAATTGTAGATTTGGTTTTGCACACGCCGGCGATGCACATTAAAAAACGTGCTGAAGACGACATCCGCAAACTGATCCACGAGAAATTCTCACCCGATGCAAAAGTAAAGGTCAACATCAAAGTCGAAGCGCCAGAAAAAGCAAATGAGATCAAAGGAAAAGCCATTCCCGGAATCAAAAACATCATTGCGGTAGCTTCAGGAAAAGGCGGCGTTGGAAAATCTACCGTAACGGCAAACATTGCGGTAACTTTAGCCAAAATGGGTTTCGCAGTCGGAATCCTCGATGCCGATATTTACGGGCCATCAATGCCAATCATGTTTGACGTAGAAAACGAAAAGCCAATTTCGGTTGTCGTAGACGGAAAATCGAAAATGAAACCCATCGAAAGTTTCGAAATCAAAATATTGTCTATCGGATTTTTTACAGCGCCAAGCCAAGCCGTCATCTGGCGCGGGCCAATGGCTTCAAAAGCGCTGAACCAAATGATCTTTGATGCCGACTGGGGCGAACTTGATTTCATGCTCATCGATCTTCCGCCAGGAACAGGCGACATCCATTTGTCGATCATGCAATCGCTTCCCATCACCGGTGCCGTTGTCGTCAGCACGCCGCAAGCTGTGGCATTGGCCGATGCCAAAAAAGGCGTTTCGATGTTCTTGTCAGAAAGCATCAACGTTCCCGTTTTGGGAATTATCGAAAACATGGCGTATTTCACACCGGAAGAATTGCCAGAAAACAAATATTACATCTTCGGTAAAGAAGGCGCAAAAAACCTTGCAGAAGATTTAGGAGTTCCGTTCTTAGGCGAAGTGCCTTTGGTGCAATCAATCCGCGAAGCCGGAGATTACGGCCGTCCGGCAGCGTTGCAAACCGCATCTGTCATCGAAACCGTATTCGAGGAAATCACCAGAAACGTCGTTCAGGAAACTGTAAATAGAAACGAAAGCCTTCCACCAAGCGAAGCCATTAAAATCACGACCATGGCCGGATGTTCCGCAGTCAATAAAAAATAAATTTTCAAATAAAGAAAATGGATACACAAGAATTAACCACAAACGTCGAAAAAGCGCTCGAAGAAATTCGCCCGTTCCTAAAATCCGACGGCGGCGACATCACTTTGATCTCGATTGAAGACGACAAGCACGTGACCGTTCGCCTCGAAGGCGCCTGCATTTCATGTAGCGTAAATCAAATGACGCTCAAAGCCGGAGTCGAAACGACGATCAAGAAATTTGCCCCGCAAATCGAAACGGTGGTCAACATCGCATAAATAAATTTTGTTTGTTTTTGGGCGTTGCCTGCGGCCGGGCTTTCGGCTATATCTTTTTATTTTCGCCTTTCGGGCGCAATAAAAAGGATACCGCCTCAATCCCTAACGCGCCTACTTAGGGACAACTTTCTCAAAACTGACAATTATCATATTAAGAATGTTTTCTTAAGCGTTATTTTGCCTTCGAAAACCTTAGCACAAAAGAAATGATTGAAACAGATATCTTAATTATCGGCGCCGGCCCAACCGGACTTTTCGCCGTTTTTGAAGCCGGACTTCTCAAATTAAAATGCCACATCATCGACGCTTTGCCCCAACCCGGCGGGCAGTTAACCGAATTGTATCCAAAAAAACCAATTTTCGACATTCCTGGTTTTCCGGAAGTTTTAGCGGGCGATCTCGTTACCAATTTAATGGAGCAGATCAAACAGTTCCAACCCGGATTTACACTCGGCGAACGCGCAGACACGATCGAAAAACTCGAAGACGGAACATTCATCGTCACCACAGACAAAGGCACGAAACACCACGCCAATTCGATCGCGATTGCGGGCGGACTTGGCAGTTTTGAACCCAGAAAACCGCTTATTCAAGATATCGAATTCTACGAAGACAAAGGCGTCAAATATTTCATCAAAAATCCTGAAGAATTCCGCAACAAACGCGTTGTGATTGCCGGAGGTGGCGATTCGGCATTAGACTGGAGCGTTTTCCTTTCCGATGTCGCTTCAGAAGTGACTTTGATCCACAGAAGAAATGAATTCCGCGGCGCACTCGATTCGGTTGATAAAGTCCAGGAACTTAAAAACGAAGGCAGGATCAAATTGGTTACGCCCGCAGAAGTCATCGGAATCAATGGCTCGGAACATATAGAGTCGCTCGACATCGAAGAAAACGGCGCACACCGCAAAATCGAAACCGATTATTTTATTCCGCTTTTCGGATTGTCGCCAAAACTCGGCCCAATTGCAAACTGGGGACTCGAAATTGAAAAAAATGCAATCAAAGTCGACAATGCTTTGGATTACCAAACCAACATTCCCGGGATTTACGCCATTGGCGACGTCAACATTTATCCGGGCAAATTAAAACTGATCCTTTGCGGTTTTCATGAAGCGACCTTAATGTGCCAAAGTGTGTACCAACGCATGAATCCAGGCAAAAAATATGTAATGAAATATACGACTGTAGCTGGCGTTGACGGTTTTGACGGCACCCGGAAAGAAGCTGAAAAAGCAGTGGTAAAAGCAATCGACTAATGGCTCAGGATGTCAATATAAAAATCACAGACCGCGAAGGCGTTGTCCATGAAATCCAGGCGCCAACAGATATGGCGATGACAATCATGGAAGTTTGCCGTGCCTGCGAACTCGCTCCCGAAGGAACGATCGGTGTTTGCGGCGGCATGGCCATGTGTGCTTCGTGCCAATGCTATGTGTTAAATGATTTCGATCTGCCCGAAATGGGTGATGAGGAAGAAGCGATGCTTTCTGAAGCATTTTACGTGAAACCCAACAGCAGGCTTGGTTGCCAAATCCCGATTACCGAAGATCTCGAAGGACTAGAAATTGAACTGGCACCAGAATATTAAAAATAAAAGTATAAAAAAGGCGGAACATCTGTTCCGCCTTTTTAATTTAATGTTTGTTGGTGCCGCAATTAATTCTTAACAAATTGCAATGTTTTTACAGCGCCATCTTTTAAAACTTTGATGAAATATACGCCGCTGTTGTAAGCAGAAGTATTGATGGTTAAATCTGCGACAGAAACTACTTTTGAATTCGCTACCATTTGCCCTAGGCTGTTGTAAACTGCATAAGAATCTGGCAGGTTTGAAGCATTGGAATAAATATTTACAACCGTACTTGCCGGGTTTGGATACAAGCGGATCGTTGATAATTTGTCAAATGAAGCTGTTGCCAGGGTTTGCGCAACGGTTGAAGCCAAAAGATCAAGCCTTCTTGGAGAATTCTGCAAAACGGCCATCATTCTTCCTTTTTGGTCCAACGTAAAAATGTTCATGCAAGTGTCGTTTGAATAATCCATGTAGTTTTCAGTCATGTCATTTCCGGCTGCAGCCGTACAGGTGTTGTAAACCTGTGCACAGTCGTAATGTTCTTCGGTTGCTGCCGGTGTGTCCGGGCAATAATCTTTTCTGCTGTCTGTTGCGTTGATCACACAAGAAGTGTTGTCACCCCAAATGTGCCTTAAACCAAAACAGTGTGCAATTTCATGCGTAGCGGTCCTTCCTTTGTCATAATCGTCAAAGAAATAATTTCCGGTAACATAGTCAGATGATCCGAAACACCTCCAGTCAATAATTACACCGTCAGTATTGGCTTCGCCTTCGTTCACTTCCAATCCGCCCAAGCCTGAACTGCTTGGAAATTGTGCGTAACCTAAAGTGCCATACAAATCTGCGCTGCTGCTGTCGCTGAACGCACAAACCCAAATGTTGAAATATTTTGTCGGATCCCAGCTTGTTTGTGGTTTCAAAGTGCCTTCAACCAACGTTTCAGACGCCCAGCTTGCGCGGCTCAGATTAACACGATCAATACCGTTTGTTGCAGTTCCGTCTGGTTTTCTGACAGCCATTACAAATTCGATTTCCATATCGGCACCAACAGCATTCGTATTATAACCCGGAGTTCCTGTCATTTTTCTGAAATCCTGGTTTAAGACTGTAATCTGAGATAAAACGCGGGCATCGGATATGTTTTCACTGGTTCCAACCGCATCTCCATTGTGGATCACGTGAACAACTACAGGGATTTGCACTACGGCATTTACCTTATTGTTCTGGATGTTTGCTTTGGCAGCTGCCACTTTCGGCGCAAGCCAGGTTTCAAAGGCTTCGGTATTGGCTCTCAAAGGATTTTTTTCGAGTAAAGATTGTTCGTATTCTGTAGAAGCGCATCTGATGAATCCGTTTTTAGGATTTACACTTTGAACGGTTTGCCCAAAAATGGTTCGTGCGGTATTTTTTGTTTGTGCAACAGAAAACAGTGGCAACAGAAATAAAAGCAAAGCTGCTTTTGGGGTAAAATTAAATTTCATGCGTGGTATTTATTTATATTAAATTTTAATAGCGGGCGAATATAAACCAATAATTGAAAACTTCAGCATGCAATAAGTTAAATGAGGTGAAAGTTATTTTTTTAGCGGTCAATTTCCATTTCTTTCATGATAACAGATGGCAAGACCGGGTTGTATCGGAAACATCATCGTTTCGAATCCAGGACTATTTTCGGTATTTTCCGAAATCAGATAGCAGTTGTTTACAATGTCGAGCAATGTAAGCAACGGTGAGTAAAAAGTAATCCCGATCTTGTGTTTGCTGAAGTCATTGCTGTCTGAATTGACGATGTCGAGCCGGTAATTCACAAATGGAAAAAACTGGTTTCCAAGCACGTCGGCCACGCGGTGCAATTTCCCTTTGAGTTGCTGGATGTAATTGTTGGCGGCAATTCCGGTCAGGTAATGAAGCTGTTCTGCCTTTTCATTTTCGGCCAATAATTCCCTGAAAGTTTGTTTCGGATTTTCTTTTGAATTGAACAGCTGTTGCTGCATTTTGTATTCGCGATGCGTATCTTCAAAAACATATCTGTCCCAAACAACAGCCGAATTGCTGTCAATCACAATCCTATAAGCAAGGCGTATTTTTGCGTGTTTCATGAGTTTCATTTTAAAAAGAAAAAAGAGAGAAACGGATTCCCTCTTTTTTCAACAACCAACCAATAAAAAACAATTTTTAATCGACCAACATCTTTTTATTTTGTTCAAAAATACCATCGGCATTTTCTACTTTGACCTTGTAAATATAATAGCCGCTGCTGAGGTTCAGCGCCGATTTTTCCAATACAATGGATTGGTTTCCGGATGAAAATCGATTTTCAATCGGCTTTCCAATGATTCTTCCATTCAAGTCATAAATCTGTAATGTGACTTTTGACGCAAGCAGCAGCTGCAACGGAATTGTCGTTTTATCATGAAACGGATTCGGGTAATTCTGGCCCAATTGCGATAAAACGGCAGTCGCATCGTTAATTGCCAATGTTGGCCCGGCAGCAAAAATGGTATGATTCAGTGTGAATCCATCGGCGACAGAACCACTAATAGATGAAAGCTCGTTGGTTACACCATCTGAAAAAACATTATCTGAAGCGTTGTAAGTATATCCGGTCATTCCTTTCGTATAACCATTTGCCGTTGATGCATTCACTAAGTTCACAGCACTGTTCGTTCCTTCAGGAAAAGCAATCTGCGTCACCAGTAGCGAAGTTCCGGCTGCATTGTAAACATGAACGTGAATGTGCGTGGCACGGCCGGTGTACCAACCAGGGAAAATCGAGGTAAAACGGACCAAGCCATTGGTATTTGCGGTTTGTCTCCCGCGTAAAAAATGCACGGTTGTGTAATTAGTAGGCTGTATTCCGGTGCCACCATATTCAGAATAATTTCCGTCTTTGTCGCAATGCCAGATGTCAACGATTGCGCCTTCGTAAGCAGCACAGCCCGCATTGGTATTGTTGATGGTCAGGTTAATCGCAAACGGAATTCCGGGGCGGTCACTAATAATATTACTGCTTATAAGCGATGACGGCGTGTGCGTGGGAAATGGCCCGGCAGTTTCGCTGTTGGTATTTCCACAAGCTGCAGTATTTTCAGTTGCATTTGAAGCAGGCAAATGCTTTCTCAATAATGTTGGTGCCGCAACGGCCATGCCTAAAAAGCCCAGTCCGTTTTTGATAAAATCTTTCCTTTCCATAGTTTCGAAATTAAATCTGGATCAAACCTAAGGCTCTTATTTTTGATTAAAAAAAAGATGAGGTAAATGGGAATTTTTTTGAGGTGAATATATTTTAGTTTACCGTTTTAACGGGATTTCAAGAATTAAAAGAATTGCGTTTTCGGATAAAGCTTCAAATGCTATTTCGGAGATCCCGCTGATTGAAAGGGCATCACGCGATTCGATCAGCCTGTTTTCGAATTCAAATGCGCCGTTGATCACAAAAGTAAAAAGTCCGTTATGCGGATTTTTAAGTTTGTATTTTCCTTCTTTTCTGCCGTCAAAAATTCCGATGAACCCATCGGCTGTCGCATTTGTTTTTAAAACAGGGCTGTCTGAAATTTTTCCTTCAAAAAGCGGAATCAGTATATTTCTTTCAGACAAATTAAAATTCTGTTGGTTTGATTGCGAGGTGAAAAACGGTTTGTCAGGGCGAAGCCAGATCTGGATGTAATTGACCAGTTCTTCTTCATACGAATTGGTAATTTCATACGACATGCCTTTGTGTGCAGAAAAAATCCGGATTTCTTCTGTTCCAACAATGTCCTGATTTCCTAGGCTGTCTTTGTAAACAATCCCGCCAACTAATGGCAACAGGATGATGTCGAAATTCTCTTCAACGTGGCGAACAATCTTATTCCCGGCTGCGAGGGTTTCGTCATTTACAGCATACAAAGCGCCAAAAGCATGGCGGGAAATGGCACGATAATCGTCAAAATTAAAAGTGCAAAATCGCCTGAAGATTTCTGATTCTGAGCAGCCGCGCTGGTCGGCTTTGTAAATTTGTGCCTGTTTTTCCAATATGAGGAATAATTTTTTTTGAAATTCCGGCTAATGTATTGCGTAGAATTGGCAGGAGAAAATTAATGAGGTCAATAGGTTTTTTTAAGAGGTGAAGATTGCTTTTATCTAACAAAATTCTTAAAAGGCAGTTTTATTTTGAATTTATAATGGAAAGAAATGCAGATTCATAACTGGCGCTCAACGGAATTTCTTCTGCTCCAATATAAATGACTTTATTTCTAACCTTTTCGATTTTAGAAACCGGAACAATGAAAGAGCGGTGCACACGCACAAATTCCGATGCAGGAAGTTTTCCCAGAATTGCTTTCATTGTCATTCGGGCAACGATCGTTTTTTGGTTTGCAATGTGGATTTTAAGGTAATCATCCAAACCTTCAATGAATAAAATATCCGAGATCAGGATTTTGTTTAAACTGTAATCGGCACGGATGAAAAGGTATAGTTGCTCGCTGTTTGAAACCTGGTTTTTGTTTTCATAAATGCCTTTGACCTTTTCTGCTGCCTGTGAAAAGCGATCGAATGAAAAGGGTTTTAGCAAATAATCAGTCGCGTTTACATTAAAGCCTTCTACGGCATATTCGCTGTAAGCAGTTGTAAAAATCACCATGACGTTCTGCTCGATCTCGACATAAAATTCCATTCCGTTTTGCATGGGCATCTGAATGTCCAAAAAAATCAGGTCAACAGGTTGCTTGCGCAGGTATTTATGTGCTTCAAAAGTTTTAGTGAATGTTTTTTCGAGCTGGATATAACCCACGCGGGCGCAAAAACTTTCGATGACTTTTAATGCCAGCGGCTCATCGTCTAATGCAATGGCTCTAATCATGACAGTTTGATTTTAAGGTGTACTTGAAAGTTGTCTTTGTTGTCGTTGATCTGCAATTCATGTTCGCCCGGATAAATGAATTCCAATCGTTTGGCCGTATTTTCAATGCCTTGCTCGCTGGCTTCTTCTTCAGGAATGTGCACGTGAACCTGATTGTTTATGACATCGAGTAAAAAATCATCACCTGAAAGATCGATTGCAATCGCAATGTGCCAGTTTTCCTCGCTGTTGATCCCGTATTTAAACGCGTTTTCGATAAACGGAATGACGACAAGCGGCGCGATTCTTTTGCCTTTTGAGCTTCCTTTCACTGAAAATTCAAGATTTGATTCATCCGAAATCCGCAACCGCTGCAAATCGACATAATCTTTAATGTAATTGATTTCCTTCTCTAAAGGTACGAAATCATTGCTGCTTTCAGATACGACGTAACGCATCATGTTTGACAATTTTAAAACAGCATCTGGCGCAGCATCTGATTTTTCAATCGTCAAAGCATACAAACTGTTTAAAGTATTAAAAAGAAAATGCGGATTGATCTGCGCTTTTAAATACGACACTTCGGCCTTTAATTTTTCGCTGTTGATTTCCGTCAATTGGCTGTTGATCTTGATGATGAAAGACAGTGAAAGCACCAGTAAAAACTGGAGTAGTGAACCTCCCTGGGGCATGAAAAACATTTGATTTGGTGGCATCGGATGGTCGTCCATTCCTGGCTGCATCATTGGACCCGGATCCATATCGTGAAATCCGGAAGGGAAAAAGAAATCGGGTAAACCAACGATAATCGCGTAAGAAATGAAGATCACCGAAAAATATAAAAACAGTTTCTTTGGAAAATAAAATTTCGGGATGAAGTAATAAAAGTTGGCATAGAAAAAAAGCAGCAGTAAAAAGTAACTGAAAAAGTCTTTTCTGAATTCCGAAACCATCAGCATGTCGCGGTTGCTGCTAAAATCGGGCGAAGTCAAAACCGGAATGCTCAGGAAAGCAAAGATTCCGAGGATGTGCAGGATAATCGAGCGTAGTTTGTAAGGCATGATCTTTAAATTGCAACAAAGCTAAAGATAAAAGGACAACGTTGGAAAAATTTGCGACAAACAGCCGATTTTATGAGGTAAACAAACGTTGGGTTTCAGACTCGAAAATTTCACCTCAAAAAAAGCAGCATTCACCTATTTTTTTTCTTTTCGCAACGGATTATAAATAGATTTGAAAAACTTTTGAAAAAAGCAATTCGCTTAAAAAGTTTCAGATCGACAAAATCATAGCTGGTCAAAATGTAAATAAATACTACAAAATATCTAACAATACGTTTTTAAGGTTGCCCTTGTTTTGAAAAAGCCTGTTCCGTTTGGACAGGCTTTTTTATGGCATGAGCATTTGTTTGGCAACTGGAAACAGCCGTTCTACAAATCGGGCATAAGCCGATTCCGAAGGATGCAAACCGTCTGAAGCGACTAATGACGGCTGGTCTAAACCTTCTCTTGTAATATCTGTAATATTTACAAAAGCAATATGGTTTTCGATGCAATAGTTCTTTGCGAAATTGTTGTATTGTTCGATTTGCATCGAAATTGCAGCATTTCCGTTGCCGTAAGGCGTATACGCATAATCCGGAATCGAAACGACAATCACATTGTTCGCATCGCCTTTCGCCAAAGCGATTGACTTGGTGACCAATTCAGGAAATTCCTGTTCGTACAAAGAGAAAGGCTTGTTTTGGTATTGATTGTTCACACCGATTAAAAGCGTCACCAGATCCTGGTCATTCGATGGGTTTTGTGAAGCAATCGCCGATTTTAAGTTGGTTGTCGTCCAGCCAGTAACAGCAATAATTTTCAAGTCTATCGCAGCTCCTGAAATTCCGGATTGCAATTTCGATTTCAATTGTGCCGGAAATCGGCAGGTTTCACAAACATTTTGCCCAATTGTATAACTGTCGCCCAACGCGAGGTATTTATAAGTAACTGACGGATTTACCGGATTTAAAGTGTCTGCAGGTGTTTCATTTGGAGGAACAGTTGTTTCTGGCGCCGTTGTCATCGGTGAATTCTGAACAACAGCATCTTCTGAATTCGAGCAAAAGCTAAAAAACAGGCTGCAAAATAAAACAGAAATTCCGGATATCATTTTCATCGTGTTTGGATTAAAATGTAACTTACGATGAAAATCGGACGAAGGTTTACACCATTTCTGCTTTCATCATGATTTTTTCTTCGATGGCACTCCACAAACCGATGCGTTTTTCCAAAGCCTGAATCGAAATTTGCTGCACTTCGTTCCATTTGTGTGCGTCATTATCGCATAAAGCATCAATCATCTGCATCGCCATCGGGCCGTGTTCATCGGCGTCAAGCTCGATATGGCGTTCGAAATAATAAATCAGTTCCGACAAATCGGTTTCAGGGAAATTATTCTGGAAGTTTTTTAGGATTTCAGTAAACATCGCCGGAATCAGGTCTTCGCGCCCAAAAGTAAAAGCGGCGGCGATCTGGTGCGGTTTTCCTTCTTCGATGACTCGGAAAGTAAAATCTAAAAAAGCTTTGATTTCCGGATGTAAATTGCTGCGTTTGATCGCTACAAAAATATTCTGCAGGGATTGTACTTCGTCAATAAAGTAGTTGATTTCAGAAGTATCGGCACCGCAAGACTGCATCGCATTCAAATACATTTCAAAATGGCTCAAGCGTTTTCCGTCCAAAGTCAAATCGCTTTCTTCGGCCAAAACAATTTCATTGATCAGATATCGTGTCTGTGGATTTTTAGTAGCAAACCACGGCGTAGTCGTAGAAGTTAATTGCTGCTGAAGCGCTTTCAATAATGACATAAAATCCCAAACCGCATACACATGACATTCTAAAAAGGTATGCAGATCTTCAATTGTTTTGACTTTTTCGTATAGCGGATGTTGCAGCAATTGTAGTTTCAACGGCTGCAGGTTTTCGTTAATCGTAATGGTATTCATAGCGTGGTATTTTGTGTAAAAGTAAAAAAGCTTCCCGGTTGCAGGAAGCTTTTTTCTAATTTTATCACTATTTTATAAACTGTTGACTATTTGAAAGCCGCGATTCCTGTGATGTCCATTCCGGTAATCAGCAAGTGGATGTCGTGCGTTCCTTCATAAGTAATCACCGATTCTAAGTTCATCATGTGGCGCATGATAGAATATTCGCCGGTAATTCCCATGCCGCCAAGTATTTGTCTGGCTTCACGTGCGATTTCAATGGCCATGTTCACGTTGTTTCTTTTTGCCATCGAAATTTGTGCAGAAGTTGCTTTGCCTTCATTTCTCAAAACGCCCAAACGCCAAGTCAGCAATTGTGCTTTCGTGATTTCAGTGATCATTTCAGCTAGTTTTTTCTGTTGCAATTGCGTTCCGGCAATCGGTTTGTCAAACTGAATTCTTTCTTTGGCATAACGCAAAGCCGTGTCGTAACAATCCATCGCAGCGCCAATCGCGCCCCAGGCAATTCCGTAACGCGCAGAATCGAGGCAGCCCAGCGGCGCGCCCAAACCTGATTTGTTCGGCAATAAATTTTCTTTTGGAACTTTGACGTTGTCAAAAATCAATTCACCGGTGGCAGACGCACGAAGCGACCATTTGTTGTGCGTTTCCGGAGTCGTAAAACCTTCCATGCCGCGCTCAACGATCAATCCGTGGATTCTTCCGGTTTCGTCTTTTGCCCAAACAACGGCAATGTCGGCAAACGGTGCATTCGAAATCCACATTTTTGCGCCATTGAGTAAATAATGGTCGCCCATATCTTTAAAATTGGTGATCATGCTTCCCGGATCGGAACCGTAATTTGGTTCTGTCAATCCGAAACAACCAATGAATTCACCTGTTGCCAGTTTTGGCAAATATTTCATTCTTTGTTCTTCGTTTCCGTATTTCCAGATCGGGTACATCACAAGCGAAGACTGAACAGAAGATGTCGAACGCACGCCCGAATCGCCTCTTTCAATTTCCTGCATGATCAGTCCGTACGAAATCTGGTCCAGTCCTGCACCGCCATATTCTACCGGAATATACGGGCCAAAACCGCCAATTTCACCTAAACCTTTGATGATCTGTTTCGGGAATTCTGCTTTTTGGGCATATTCTTCAATGATCGGCGACACTTCGCGTTTCACCCATGCACGTGCAGAATCGCGCACTAATTTATGTTCTTCTGTCAGCAAATCGTCCAACAGGTAATAATCCGGAGCCTGGAATAAATCTGGTTTCATATCAATGAATTTTAAAAACTGGGGCAAAAGTAGGCAAACAATTATGACAAATCAAAATAAACGAAACCGATTTCGCTGATAATTTGAATTTTGGCAATTCGCGTTGCGGAATGTGTATTTTAAACAGGAAGTTTCTGAGTGCAACGCGCCGGGCTGTACACTTCAATCTTTTTTCGTGCCTCAAAAAGGATTTCCGTTTCCATCCCTATTGCGGGCTTACATCTTCAAATAAAAATCCTTCGTAAGATTGATGTATTGGGGAGTATATTCATGCCTGCCCATTTCAATAACCAATTCATCCACCGGAAAGTTTTCAGTAGTATTTCGGCTAAAAGCCAGTAAGCTTCTTTTGATTTCGGTAGACGGTGTTCCTTTGACACGTGTGATCTTCATCGGAAACAAATCAAAATCATGCGCCAATGCAATCAGTTTTTCTTCTTCTTTAAAAGGAATAATGATTGCAAAAACGCCATTTTCAGAAAGCAATAAATCAGCGGCTTCGACCAGATCTTCAAAAGGCAAAGATTCGGTAAACCGCGCCTGGTCGCGCTGCTCGTCACCAGAAAAATAATTCTCGGTATAAAACGGAGGATTTGAAACAATCAGGTCGTATTCGTCTTCAGGTTCTTCCATAAATTCATCCAGTCCCGCGTGGTAGCAAAACAAACGGTCGGGCCAAGGGGAATTTTCAAAATTTTCAACGGCCTGTTCATACGCGTTTTCATCAATTTCCAAAGCATCAATCTGATCGGCATCACTGCGCTGCGCGAGCATCAGGGCAATAATTCCGGTGCCGCTTCCAATATCCAAAATCGAAAAAGTATTTTTACCAATCGGAGCCCAAGCGCCAAGTAAAACGCCATCTGTCCCGATTTTCATCGCAGCTTTGTCTTGTTCGACATTAAATTGTTTAAAAGAGAATTTTGTCAAAACATTATTTTATTATAAACCATTAAGGGATTAAGTTTCATTAAGTTTTAGCTTAATTTCCTTAATCCCTTAATGGTTAAAAATTTTAATTTTATAAATACATTTCAATTAAGCCTTCAGGTAAATCCATCTTTACCTTTTTATTTTTCCTGTCAATTTCAACTAAAAAGTGGTCGATCATCGGAATCAGGATTTCAATGTCGCCTTTCAAAACCTCGAAAAGCGGCTGCGCAGAAGAATCATTAATCGATTGAATGACGCCGACAACGCCCAAACGTTTGTCTTCGACTTCAAAATCAATGACTTCGTGGAAATAAAATTTGTTGCCGGTAAGTTTTGGCAGCATTTTCAAAGGAAGGTAAACTGCATTTCCGAGCAATTCTTCGGCTTCAGCTTCACTTTTTACATCTTCAAAACGCACGCGAAGGAAATCGTTTTTGTGTAGCGAACTGTTTTCAATAAAATATGGAATCAAATTTTTGCCGAATTCGACAAAAACTGATTCCATATCCTCATATAACTCGGGTTCATCCGTATCAAGATAGATCAGGACTTCACCTTTAAAACTAAATTTTTTTGCGATTTTACCTAAGTAGAAACAATCTTCTTTACGCATTATCGCAGGATAAATTAAGCCTGAGCTTCTTCATTGTTTTCTTCTGCAGCAGGAGTTTCCTCAACAGCAGGAGCTTCTTCTTCGGTTGCGGTTTCAGCAACAACTTCTTCAACAGCAGGAGTTGCAGCAGCGATTGCGTCTGCGTCTGCTTGTTTGGCAGCAGCGATACGATCAGCGTTTACTTTTTTCTCAGCTTCAAGCGCTTTCGCTCTCACATCAGCTTTAGTAGAAGAAAGTCCGTCTTTTTTCGCATCCACTTTTCCAGCTTTTTCATCAAGCCATTTAGCCAATTTCTCGTCAGCTTGCTCTTGTGTCAAAGCACCTTTACGAACGCCTCCATCAAGGTGGTGTTTCAATAAAGCGCCTTTGTAAGAAAGGATTGCTTTTGCAGTATCAGTTGGTTGCGCACCGTTGTGAAGCCACTGTACAGCGCTTTCAAGGTTCAAATCGATAGTTGCAGGGTTTGTGTTTGGATTGTAAGTACCGATTTTTTCAAGGTATTTACCATCTCTTTTTGAGCGTGCATCAGCAGCTACAACCCAGTAAAAAGGTTTTCCTTTTTTACCGTGTCTTTGTAATCTAATTTTTACAGACATAATCTTGTGATTAAATTTTGAGGTACTCGACCCCGATTAATTAAGGGTGCAAAGATACTATTTATTTTTAAAAATGCTAATCCCGGAATATAATTTACAGAGATTCACGCCCTTTATCGATTTTATGACTTTTTATTAATGGTTTTTCACATAAAAAACTATTTTTGTTTCCAAAATCAAAAAATCCGATGAAAAAGATAGTTTCGTTATTGATCGTAATGGTGGTGTTGGCTTCCTGCGGCGAATCGATAGAGTTTAACAATGAATCTGTGATCCAGGGTGTTAAAGATAATGCGGCATGGAAAGCGACTACGGCAACAGCAACAATTTCGCCAACAACACTTACAATTGTTGGTGTTAACGACAAGCAAACCCTTACGTTAAGTGTGCCATTGCCTTCCCGTATCGTCGATCCATTAAAAGAAAATACATTCATTACTTACATCTTAGGCACAAGCGTTAATAAAAAGGCAACATTTACGATTCAAAATGCTGACGGAATTGTCGTTTATGAAACCGGCATTAGCGAAGAGGATGGCCAGGTTGTGATTTCTGAATTCAACAGCAGCACTGTTTCTGGAAGCTTCCGTTTCAACGCCTACAATACAGATGAAGATGCCGAAGAAGATGATTTGGTAAACTTTCAGGAAGGCGTTATTTACAAAGTTCCGTTAACGAAAGTTTTGCAATAATCTTAAACAAATGAAAATATACCCGTTCGTGAAGCGGGTTTTTTATTGGTGTTAATTTGCAGAAAATCAGGCAGGCTGCGTGTTTCAATGGCCTCGCAAACCAAATGCATTTAATTTACAATTTAATTATACCAATGCATAGCAGTTTACAATAATTAAAGCTATATTTGTTGGAATTATTATAAATTAGTACTTATGAATATTTTTGTTGGAAGCCTTCCGTTCAGTATTGAGGAAGCAGATTTAAGAGAGTCTTTCGAGGCTTATGGTGCAGTTGATTCTGTGAAAATTATTACTGATAAATTTACCGGAAGAAGTAAAGGATTTGGTTTTGTTGAAATGCCAAATGATGATGAGGCGCAGAAAGCAATTGATGAATTGAACGGTGCAACTGTTCAAGGACGTGCAATCGTTGTTAATAAATCAGAACCGAAACCGGAAGGTGAAAGAAGAAGTTTTAACAACAACAGCCGTGGTGGAGATTCACGCGGAGGTTACGGTGGTGGAAACAGTCGCGGTGGAAACAGTGGCGGTTACGGCGGCGGAAACAGTCGTGGTGGTTATTAATTAACCGCACATAAAATGAAGCAAAAGATGCATTTCTGATGTGTCATTTCTATAGCATTTATAAAACCATTCTCTCGGGAATGGTTTTTTTTGTTGATAACTTGAAGGTTGTTTTTCGGTCAAAAAATCCTATTTTTGACAATCAAATGTTTGCGATCCATTCGGATTTCAAAACCCTCAAATTCAGCTATGTACTTAATTTTCGATACCGAAACCACCGGATTGCCGAAGCGTTGGGACGCGCCAATTACCGATACTGCCAACTGGCCGCGCTGCATCCAGATCGCCTGGCAATTGCACGACGAAGACGGAACGCTCATCGACCATCAGGATTATCTTGTAAAACCCGAAGGTTTCAACATTCCGTATGACGCCGAACGCATTCACGGGATTTCAACAGAACTTGCCGAAGCCGAAGGGATTTCTTTATCAGAAGTACTCGAAAAATTCAACATAGCCTTATCCAAATCCAAATTTATTGTCGGTCAGAATGTAGGTTTTGATGTGAATATCATGGGTTGCGAATTCCACCGTTTGGGCGTGAATTCGCCGATGGCAACGATGCCGGTTTTAGATACTTGTACAGAAATTACCGCTTCTTTATTGCAACTTCCCGGCGGGCGTGGCGGAAAATTCAAATTGCCTACGCTGACCGAATTGCATCAATATCTTTTCAACGTGCCATTCTCAGAAGCGCACAATGCCACTGCCGACGTGGAAGCTACGACCAGATGTTTCCTCGAACTCATCCGCCGACGCATTTTTACTAAAGAAGAACTCGACGTTCCAACAGATTATTTTGAAGATTTCCAGAATAAAAACCCACGCGAAATCCAGCTTATCGGTTTAAGGCACATCAACCTCAAAGCCGCTTCGGATGCGATTCGCGAGCAATTCAAGCAAACACAGCAAAGTCCGGCTTTCACCAAAGAATACCAGATTACGCAACAACAACTTGCCGACGTTGATTTTGTCCATTTGCACAACCACACGCAATTTTCAGTATTGCAATCCACGATCAGTGTGGCTTCGCTTGTCAAAGCGACGGTTGCCAATAAAATGCCCGCAGTTGCGATGACCGATCACGCGAATTTGATGGGCGCATTCCATTTTGTCCGCGATATTTTGAACCACAACAAATCGGCTGAAGCTAAAAATGCAGCGTTGATTGAAAGTGGTGAGTTGCCAACAGAAGTTCCGGTTAAACCGATCGTCGGCTGCGAATTTTTCGTCTGCGAAGACCATAAAGACAAGACCCGGAAAGACAACGGTTACCAGATTGTGCTATTGGCCAAAAACAAAAACGGCTACCACAATCTTGCAAAAATGTCATCGATCGCCTATACAGAAGGTTTTTATTATGTGCCGCGTATCGACAAAAATGTTATCGAGCAATACAAAGAAGACATCATCGTCTTGTCGGGAAACCTTTACGGAGAAATTCCGAACAAGATTTTAAATATGGGTGAAAACCAAGCCGAAGAAGCTTTAGTTTGGTGGAAACAACAATTCGGCGTAGATTTCTACATTGAGGTCATGCGTCACAATCAGGAAGACGAAAACCGCGTGAATACGGTTTTGATCTCATTGGCACGCAAACACGACGTCAAACTCATCGCGACAAATAATACATTTTACATCAATAAAGACAACGCAAACGCACACGATATTTTACTTTGCGTTCGTGATGGTGAAAAGCAAGGAACGCCAATTGGTCGCGGCCGAGGCTATCGTTATGGCATGCCAAACCAGGAATATTATTTCAAGTCGGGTGACGAAATGAAAACACTGTTCCGCGACTTGCCAGATGCAATTGTAAACGTTTCTGAAATCGTCGATAAAATTGAGATTTTCAGTTTGGCGCGTGAAGTCTTGCTCCCAAAATTTGAAATTCCAACAGAATTTTTAGTTGAAGAAGACAATTCTGATGCCGGAAAACGTGGCGAAAACAAATTCCTGCACCATTTAACTTATGAAGGTGCAAAAAGGCGTTATCCCGAAATTGATGACCAAATCAGGGAAAGAATCGACTTCGAATTGTTAACGATCCAGAATTCCGGTTATCCCGGATATTTCCTAATTGTTCAGGATTTTATCGCCGAAGCCAGAAAAATGGGCGTTTCCGTCGGGCCTGGCCGTGGATCTGCTGCAGGTTCGGTAGTTGCCTATTGCCTCGGAATTACGAATATCGATCCGTTGAAATACAACCTGCTTTTTGAGCGTTTCCTGAATCCCGATCGTGTGTCGCTGCCCGATATCGATATCGATTTTGATGACGAAGGCCGAAGCAGCGTGATGGATTATGTCATTAAAAAATATGGTTCGAAACAAGTTGCGCAAATTATTACATACGGAACCATGGCAGCAAAATCAGCCATCCGCGATACGGCGCGTGTTCTGGATTTGCCGCTTTTCGAAGCAGATAAAATTGCAAAACTGATTCCGTTCAACTTAAACCTGGCGAAGATTTTCTCCATGGACGATGCCAAATTAAGAGCAGCGCTGCGTCCTGAAGATTTCGACAAAGTCAAGGAATTGATTGCTTTAGCAAAACAAGCCGATCTTGGCGGACAAACGTTGCAACAGGCGCAAATCCTCGAAGGTAATTTAAGAAATACCGGAATCCATGCGTGCGGTGTGATTATTACGCCAAGCGATATTACGAATTTCGTTCCGGTCGCCACCGCTAAAGATTCCGATTTGTATGTGACCCAATTTGACAACTCGGTCGTAGAAAGCGCCGGTTTGCTGAAAATGGATTTTCTGGGTTTGAAAACGCTGACTCTGATTAAAGATACCGTAAAACTCGTCAAATACAGAACCGGAAAAGACATCGATCCAGATGAATTTCCGATTGACGATGTAAAAACATACGAGTTGTTCCAGCGCGGCGAAACGGTTGGGATTTTCCAATATGAGAGCGCCGGAATGCAGAAATACATGAAGGAATTGAAACCGACGGTTTTTGGCGATCTGATTGCAATGAACGCATTGTATCGTCCGGGCCCAATTGCTTATATCCCGAGTTTTATCAAGCGGAAAAATGGCGAGGAAGAAATCACGTATGACATTGATGCGTGTGAAGAATTGCTCAAAGAAACCTACGGAATTACCGTTTACCAGGAACAGGTAATGCTTCTATCCCAAAAACTCGCCGATTTCTCTAAAGGTGATGCTGACGTTCTGCGTAAAGCGATGGGAAAAAAACAGCGTGAAGTACTCGATAAAATGAAACCTAAATTCGTAAACCAGGCTGTTGCGAAAGGGCACGACGCCGTAAAACTCGAGAAAATCTGGAAAGACTGGGAAGCATTTGCCGAATATGCGTTCAACAAATCGCACTCAACCTGTTATGCGTGGATTGCTTACCAAACGGCTTATCTGAAAGCAAATTATCCCGCAGAATATATGGCAGCGGTGCTTTCAAACAACATGAGCGATATCAAGCAGGTGTCGTTTTTCATGGAAGAATGCAAGCGCATGGGCTTGGAAGTACTCGGCCCGGACGTGAATGAATCATTTTATAAATTTACGGTTAATGAAAATTATGCCGTAAGATTTGGAATCGGGGCGGTGAAAGGCGTGGGAATGGGCGCCGTAAAAACGATAGTTGAAAATAGAAAAGACACCAAATACAAATCAATTTTCGATCTGGCAAAACGTGTTGATCTTCGTGCTGCAAATAAAAAAGCATTTGAAAACTTAGCGCTCGCGGGCGGATTTGATTCCTTTTTAGGAACCACGCGTGCACAATATTTTCACGATGAAGGTGACGGGATCACGTTTCTTGAAAAAGCCGTCCGTTATGGTGCAAAATTTCAGGAAAACGAAAATTCGGCGCAAGTCAGTTTGTTTGGCGAAGCGAGTGAAGTGCAAATTGCCGAGCCGGTCGTTCCGCCGTGCGAAGACTGGAGCACGATGGAAAAACTCGCAAAAGAAAAAGAAGTCGTTGGGATTTATATTTCCGGGCATCCGCTTGACGATTATAAATTTGAAATGCAGTATTTCTGTACGCATAAATTGGAAGCGCTCAAAAGTTTGGAGCTGCATGTCAATAAAAACCTGTCTTTTGGCGGAATCATTACAAATGTGCAGCATCGGACTGCAAAAAACGGAAAAGGCTGGGCTTCGTTTATGCTTGAAGGTTATGATGAAAGTTATGAATTTCGGATTTTTGGCGAAGAATATTTAAAATTCAGGCACTTTTTGATCCAGAATAATTTTACGTTCATGCGTGTTCTGGTCAAAGAAGGCTGGGCCGATAAGGAAACCGGCAAGAAAGGCGAACCGCGACTGCAGTTTACACTGGTGCAATATTTACAGGATGTGTTGCCCGCATTTGCCAAAAAACTCATCATTCATTTTAATATTAAAGAACTGCAAACCGAGACAATCACGCGCCTTAGCGAATTGTTCCAGTTGAACAAAGGCGACCACCAGGTGCAGTTTGAAGTTTTGGAAATTGAAAAGATCAAGCGAATGGTCGAAATGGACGCCGTGCTTTCGAATGCAGCAACGGTGGTTTCTGATGATTCTGATGTGGAAGCAGATCCGAGTCTGGAAATGCCAGAGCAAACCGAAAATGTACAGGTGGCGACTGAAATCGAAGAAACCAAAATCATTACACGATTGTCGATGCCAAGCCGAAAATTAAAGATCAAAATTTCGAATGAATTGCTATCGGAACTGGAAAAAATGCAGATCAATTTTAAATTGAATTAAACAGCATGAAATTGAAACTGTCATTGTTGATTTTTTTTTCTGGACTGATTTTGAGTGCACAAACATTCAAAGACAGCGTTTTTGAAAAAGCCATAGCGATCGATAAAGAAAATACCGCGCATTTTGGAAAAGATTTTCTGGTTGATGTTGTAGTTCCGGAAAATATTGTAAAAATCAGTTTCCTGAATAACAATCCGGAACTTCCAAATGCGGTACTTTGCAATTCAAGGGATTTTTTTTCTCATATAAAAGAGTTTTTTGTCATTTCACGCGATTGGGATTATTATAGAAAAATCTCCGAATCCAATAATAAAGAACCTGAAAGGCATTTAAGGCCAATAATAAGATTCAAATATTTTCATGTGAAGCGCAATGCCGATAATGTTGCGAAAATTGACAGTTTTGCAATCGATTACAAGCAGCCAGAATTGAAACTTATCAAGCCTGAATATTATTATTCAAAACAAATTAAAGTATTTCATACCGAAAATTACGGCTCGATTTGCTGTCCACGCGATTTGCTTTGGGACAACAATCCCGGAATTGCAGAATTTGTTGTGGCTTTTGAAAAAGAAAAAAATGCCAACGCCAAACCTTATTATAGTAAAGGCTTTGGCAAAGAAGGTGAAATCGCTTTTTATTTTCCACTTGAGCATCTAACCTTAAAACAGAAGCTGGAATTTATTGTGGAAAGACTTGCTTCAACTGTGATTAACCAAGAACGGAAAGATTATATTGCTACAGATCCACGTGTTTTTACGCCTAATTTGAAAGACAGGAAGAATTTCGAACGTACAATAGATTAAGGATTTAAGATTGGCATCAATCGATTCGGAATACCATAGCCCTGATGATTTGAAATTAAAAGGAGGGCAGCCAGTGGCTGTCAGGTATTTTATTCTAGCCCTGATGGGAAGCGGCATCCTTTTGTGTAGCGCAGCGGAACAAAAGATATAGCGGACAGCAGGAAACAGCTTCAAATCATTTAAAAAAATACATTCATAGCCAAAACCAATTTTCTTAACTTAAATTTTAACTTTTTATCCGTAAATTTGTGTCTTAAAACTTAAAGAACATAATTATGGCACAAGCAATAACCGATGCGACTTTTGAGGAACTCGTATTGAAATCAGATAAACCCGTGATGGTGGATTTTTGGGCTGCATGGTGCGGACCTTGCCGTATGGTGGGGCCGATCATTGACCAGATCAGCGAAGAATATGCCGGAAAAGCGGTCATCGGGAAAGTCGATGTAGACGCAAACCAGGAATTCGCAGCAAAATATGGCGTGAGAAATATTCCGACCGTATTGGTGTTTAAAAATGGTGAAGTAGTCGGAAGACAGGTTGGCGTGGCTCCAAAACAGACTTACGCTGATTCATTGGACGCATTATTGTAATCATTCGATTGCATCAAAATAAAGGAAGGTTTGACGAAAGTCAGGCCTTTTTTTATGGAATTAAAATGGTGAAAATGGTGCCGTTTCCGGGATTGGTGTCAACTGTGATCTTCGAATTGATCGCTTTTGCAAGGTCGCGGATGAGGTGCAATCCGAGGCCGGTTTTGATGCCGACAACTTCTTTTTCGTCGTAAAGCGCCCGGAATTGCTGCTGTGTACCGCCCGGACCATTGTCTGAAACCAAAATAAAATTCTGGTTGTCTTGTCTGAAAGCTTTTAATATAATTGTAGCGTTTGGTGTTTTTTCAAGCGCTTTGATCGCATTTCCGGTAAGGTTACGCAAAATGGTTTTAAGGTAATTCTCATCGGTATGCACGCTTAAATTTTCAGGATTTTCAAAATATATTTTGATGTTTTCTATAGAAGCAAAATGCCTGTCCAAATCTTCAAAAATGCTTGAAACGGCAGTGTTTTTAAATTGCGGCGTGAAATTTTCCATTTGGCCTTTGCTCCACAATAGTAGATCTTCCATCGATTCAAGCAGGTTTTCGGCCGAGGAAATTGTTTTGTTTTCCATGCGGATGCGGCTTTCTTTGGTCAGCAGTTCGGGACTGTCTTTTTGCAAATGCAGAAACTGGATCAGGCTTGAAACCGGACTTCGCAAATCGTGGTTTAAAATGCTGAAAAAACGCGCTTTGACTTTATTTGCTTGGTCAAGTTCAGAATTTAAAAGTTGTAGTTTTTCGTTTGATTTCTTGCGGTTTTTACTTTGGTAAAACAATAAAATTCCGATGATCGCAAACAGCAAAATCCCGAAAATGTAAAACCATTTCTGTTTTTCCTTCGATTCTAAAGTGACTTTATTGAGCTGGATTTTTTTGTCGCGGAGTTCAATCGCACGTTTGTCTTCGAGGTTTTTGATCGTTTCCTTGCTGTCTTCATTGAAAACCGAATCCTTATAAGAAACCGCAGTCTGAAACAATTCAAACGCCTGTTTGTGATTGTTTAATAAGGCTTCGACATTCGCTAAAGATTGGTAATCAGTTGAAATCTCCTTAAGGTTGTGAAGTTTTATGTCTAGCGGCAAGGCCTTGTAAAACTGGCCTTTGGCTTTTTCGAGATAGTCAATACGTACTTTTTCATTCTTAGTTTGCTTTGACTTTTCATAGTAAATTTCGCCAATCAAAGCTTCGGCATGCGCCATGTTTCTGTCGTCATTGATTTCGGTGCTGAGTTTTAGCGATTGAAGCGTGTATGCCAAAGTTTCATCGTACTTTTTCTGCTTAAAATAAACGCCTCCAAGCGCACCAACGTTGATCGATTTGTTTCCGATGTCGCCAAGTTCGTCATTAATGACAATTGCTTTTTTATAATATTCGATGGCTTTGTCATATTCTTTCAGCGCAGAATATCCATTCGCGAGATTTCCCAGATTGTTTGATAAGTAGGCTTTATTGCCCATTTCCTCGTTAATTTTCCTGGCTTTATCGTAATGTTCGATCGCTTTTCTATAATTCTGAAGGTCATAATAAATAATCCCGATATTCGATAAAACTGCAGCGACCCCTTTTTTATCGCCCACTTCCTCACTCATTTTGAGGGCGCGCATATCAAAATCCATGGCGTTTTTATAATCGCTTTGATACGTATAAATGAGTCCGGTGCTTCTTAAAACTTTGCTGAGGATTTTTTTGTTGGATGTTGATTTGAGCGCTTTTCCATAATAAAGCAATGATTTTTCAAAATCGGAATCTACAGAATAATTGATGCCGAGGCTGCGGTAAGATTCTGCAATTCCGTCATTCCAGCGGATTTTTTTGGATAATGTTAATGCGTCATTCGCATATTTCTGCCCTGATTTGGGATCGATATATTGGTAATTGTACGAAAGGTCATTTAAGGTTTTGACCTTCGTAGAATCGTTCTTCATTTTCGGCAAAACCGTCAACAACGAATCAATAAGTTCCTGTCCTTCTTTTTGTCCGAAGGAAAACAACGGAATCCACAAAAGGAACAAGTACCATTTCTTCATAAAAGAGTGTTCAGGTTTTCTTTATAACTGCGCCCGATCGGGATTAAAATGTCGTTGTTGAGCAGTACTTCATTCGTCAGGATTTTTTTGATATACTGCTTCTGAACAGCATAACTTCGGTGAATCCGGATGAATGAGTTGAAGTTTTCTTCTTTTAATAACGTCCCGATATTAGATAATACACAATGCCTTTTGGCAGATGTTACGATTTTCGTATAATCTTTCAAAGCTTCGAGATACAAAATATCGTGCAGCTTCACTTTCGTTTGTTCATGGCCTTCTTTGATGTAGATCACGTCGCCGCCGATGCTCGATTCAAAAAGCTGGGCTTTGAGTTTCAGTTCCATGTAATCATTAATGCGCGCCATCGTTTGGGTGAAGCGGTTCAGTTTTACAGGCTTTACGATAAAATCGAGCGTGTCGAGCTGGAAGCTTTCTACCGCATGTTCGGGATGTGCCGTAATAAAAACACAAACAGGAACATGGGCTGCCATTTTCCTGAATTCCAGGCCATTTAGGGAAGGCATGTCGATGTCAAGAAATAAAATGTCAATAGATTCTTTTCCAAGCAATGGACCCGCATCTTCTGCATCAGCAAACACGCCCAAAATATGCAGTTCCTGGAACTTCTTTGCAAAAGAAACGACAGTAAGCCTGTCAATCTCGTCGTCGTCGATGATGATGCAATTGTATTTTTTCATGTTGGCAAGCGCTTACCCAAATATATAACAAATTTAACATTTACAAACGCCTGTCTATTTTAAAATGCTGTTCGGCTATTAGCGGTTTTTTAATGCATTGGCCATTTCCTGTAGCATTGGAGACAACAACACCGTAGCCTGCATCGCAAGACAGTACTTTGAATATAAAAACGGGGAGTTTATTACCAGAACGACAACTTTTGGCGGAACAGCTGCTGCTGAAGGAAATGCCTTGGCGAAAATGGAAACTACAGATGCTTTTTTTTGGATATGGTGCCAACAAGCAACAAACCCAAATGCTTGCAGATGATTTTACGACGTCGCAGGGACTATGAAACTCGTTGTTGAAGGAAATACACAGTCAATTTTACCAACTCCCAATGGATTTTGATTCTTACGGAAGTTCCGCTTACAGCGCAAACGGACTGCTTTCAGGCTCGCAGCTGTTCTACAATTAAAACAAGTACAGATTATTCCTGCATGGGCTGGTGTTTTCGGGCCTTTTTCATTTAACACAAGTTGTCTGTCTATTTAAAGCCCCGCTCGTAGATCGCTGCTTTTTTAAGAAGTATTTCCGATGAAACTTTGTCCTGTTAAACTTAAAAACCCAATTATGAAAAAGCTATTTTTTTTAATCCTGGTTGCCATTTTCATGACAAGCTGTAAAGAAGATGCCGTTGAAAATCAGGTTGATGAGATTGCGGCTCAGACTTCTGCAACAGCCCAAAGCGGACGCGGAAAGATACAACTCAGCTGCGGCAAGCAATCGCTGAGCATCGAAGGCGAATGCGGCGGCATCACAACTATGGGCGAACTCATCATTGCCGTAAAAGATAAAATTGTGCCTTCGCGCGTTTTTATGATCAGCTTCAATACCGATCAGTTTCCCGAAGACGGCAAAACTTACACGATCAAAAAAAGCGATTACACGACCGAAGGCAAAAAACCTGCAACAGACATTTATGTCGGGTTTTCTGAAGTTTCCCCAAACAATCAAATGGACTGGAGTTCAGACAAAGCTTCGTGAAAAATGACCTTTGAAACCAACGGCAACGAAATCAAATGCAGGTTCAAAAACATCAAATTACAACCAAGCGAAGTCTACAACAAAGGCGAACTCAATCAGCCCGGAACCGTTTCTGGCGAATTTAACTTATACAAAAACTAATCATGAAAACAACATTTTACACTGCGCTTCTATTGCTTTTCATCGGATTTTCATCCTGCAGCAGCGATGATGACAATGCGCAAAAACAACCGGAAACCCACGCTAACCTGCTGACCAAAATCAACGATGTCACCGAAGGATTGGTCACAACCATAGCATACGATTCAAGCAACAAAATGATTTCATTCGACCGTACCGCAAATGATTTTAATCCTGAAACGCACCTGACTTTTACGTATGATGCCGCCGGACTGTTGTCTGAAATGGTTGCCGGAACCGCAATTACGAAATATTTCTACAATGCCGAAGGCAAGCTCACAAAGACTGAACAAAGCAACAGTGGCACGATTTACAGCGTGCATCAGTTTGTTTATGCGGGCAGCAAAGTGACCGATAATTACAACTACGCGCCAACGAATCAAGGCTGGAAAGAAATCTACACTTTTGAAAACGGAAATGTAACCCAGGTCGAAAGCTACAGCGCCACAAGCGCAGCAAACCCAAACGGAACTTATGAAGGAACATTTCACCGCTCCAATTATGACGGCAAACCGGCGGTAAAAAGTTCGATGCCATGGCAATTTCAGTTTCCCGATGTAAGTGCAAACAACGTTGGAACCAGCCAATATTGCACTACCTGCGTAAGTAATTTCGTTTACGAATACAATGCCGACGGCTATCCAACAAAGCGTACAGAAAATGGTACCGCAACCGTACTTTACGAATACAAACGATTGTAAATTTTGGTTGACAATCAAGCCTGGTGAAAACCGGGCTTTTTGTTCAGAAGCACAGGCATTGGTTTCCAAAACAAACTTTTGTTCCGCTTTCCCTACACCCGAGCGAAGCGAATTGACCGAACACAAAATTAAAAATTATCATTTTGTGAGGTAATCTTTTTACTCCATTGCATTTCGCAAAAAGAATTTCCGTGCAATCGGGGCTAGGGCAGAAGCGTGCGTTTTTTAAGAAGCTTTTAATTTTTTAATCATTCAATCTTTCAATATCTTTGGTTTTATGAAGATTGAATCACAAATAGAAAAGATCTCGGGTTTTGCGCACCTCGAACTGCTTGCGGGCCAAATCGTGGAAGGTTTCATTTCAGGCATGCACAAAAGCCCTTTTCACGGTTTCTCAGCCGAATTTGCTGAGCATAAGGTTTACAATTCCGGCGAAAGCACCAAGCACATCGACTGGAAATTGTTTGCCAAAACCGACCGTTTGTACACCAAACGCTATGAAGAAGAAACCAATTTGCGTTGTCATTTAATTATCGACAATTCGTCGTCAATGCATTATCCAAAACTTGAAAACAACGAACCGTTTTTTCATAATAAAATTGGGTTTTCAGTATTGGCTTCAGCAGTTTTGATGAACCTGCTCAAAAAGCAGCGCGATGCCGCCGGGCTCAGCGTGTATTCTGACACTTACGAATATTATGCTCCTGAAAAAGGCAGCGACCGCCACCATAGGATGCTTTTGAACAAGCTCGAAAACCTGCTCGACAGCCCAACGCAGTCTAAAAGCACCGACACGATCAAATTCCTGCACCAGATCGCCGAAAAAATGCACCGCCGTTCGATGATCGTGCTTTTTACAGACATGTTTCAGTCAGAAAACGAAGAAGCTTTATTCACAGCGCTACAGCATTTAAAACACGACAAGCACAAAGTGGTTTTATTCCACGTGATCGACAATAAAACCGAACTCAATTTTGATTTTGACAACGCGCCGCGCAAATTCATCGACCTCGAATCTGGAGAGGAAGTGAACATTTTTGCCGATAATGTCAAAGAAGCATACGAAAAACAAGTCGCGCAGTACTTCAAAAAATTGGCTTTAACCTGTGCGCAGAACAAAATAAAGTACGTTCCGGTGAGCGTAGGCGAGAATTTCGAAAAAATTATTACCACATATTTGGTTGAAAAACAATCCTTTGGATAAGCGTCAAAAAAAAGGATGAATATTTTTTACAGAAACGTTTGCAGATGTCAAAATGTGTAGTATATTTGCAACCGCAATAAAGCAGAGGTTTGGTAGTTCAGTTGGTTAGAATACATGCCTGTCACGCATGGGGTCGCGGGTTCGAGTCCCGTCCAGACCGCTAAATTGGGAGAAGGTTTTCAGAGATGGAAACCTTTTTTGCCCAATAAAAGTATCCTCTGATGCTTTTCCCTTTTAAAGGGAAAGCATTCAAAATAGTTGTGTTGTTTCGAGGCGAAAGCCTCAGGTTTAGTAGTTAGACCAATGAAAAGCTTTCCACTTTTGTGGATGGCTTTTTTGTTTTTAGGGCGGGTTTGAAGTTTTTGTATTGATTAACTTTTCGAGCACGGATTGGAAATCCGCGATAGCGGGTTTTAACTTTCTATTTAATGTTTAATTTTTTATAGTCACTAATTGCAAATCCGCGCTATCGGACTATCCGGATTGGAAATTCGTTATCGTCTTATTCTATTTTTTTATAAAGCTCAAATAGCTCTCCATCTTTTTTCTCATATGATATAAGTCCATTATTCTTGTTATAGCGAAAAGATTTTGGATGATTTAATCCATAGCCCTTGCAATTAATCCCTTCTTGAAAATAATAAACAGAGCCGAATTTTTTTTCTTTTTGCAAATTTAATGTGTCATTTTCTGCGCCATGACCGAATGCGTATTCTAAACCGTAGACTCTTAGGAATAAATATGCTTCCTCATCCTCTTTTTCTTTTCTAATATCAATTAGAATGTCACAATATGATCGTTTTTTGCAAGCCTTTGGTTTAAGCTTAACCGTTACAAAATTTTGCTGTGTTTTACCAACTCCGAAACGATTGCAATCAGGATTTGTAAAAGATTCTATTTTGTCAATAACTACTAACGTGTCAACATTTCCACGATCGCTTTTGAAGACAATCTGCTCGCCTTTTTTATAGCTTGAGACCCATTGCAGCTCGCCCTCTGTAAGGCTAGTTTGTACACAGCCACAAGAGTAAGTTATAATTGCAAGTAAAAATAGAATAGGCCGTTTTTTTTCTAGCACATTTTTATGTTTTATTTATTTGACCATTCTAATTAATTGTAAATCTTAGAAATTTCAAGGTGTTTTGAACCAATCATTGTGATTAAAAAAGTACCGATTTATAATCCCAAACAACCCAAAAAAACAGCCCCAAAAAAACCACGCCCACCACAAACTGCACAAAACCCGAAACCAAAAACCCAATAAAAGATCCGGTTGCTGCCTTCAGCGCACGCTTATGATCTGTAGAATTGTAAATAAGCTCACCCACAAAAGCGCCCACAAACGGCCCAATGATAAACCCAAACGGAACCGGTGCAAAAATCCCAACGACCAAACCGATATTCGTCCCCCAAACGCCATACGAACTGCCTCCAAAACGCTTCGTTCCCTGAGCCGGAATCACATAATCCAAAACCGTGATCACAACGGCAATTAATAAAGTAATCCCCAAAATCCAGTAATTCATCGGAACCGCATTTGTCAGATACAACAGCAAAATCCCCAGCCAGCTCAGTCCAGACCCAGGCAAAACCGGCAAAAAACTGCCCAGAATCCCCAAAATCATACACACAAACCCAATAATCAGCAGCGCAACATCCATAAAAGTATTTTTTACTATTTTTGAAAATTAAAATTGTATTTTTAGGCGCTTAAAAACCGCATGCTTCCCAAGACGAATATGAGAAAAAAAATCCTGATACTGCTTCTTTTTCCACTGCTTTTTGGCTCGTGCCAATATTTCCCGAAGCAGGTTCCGTCTGAACAGGATTTGCTGCAAAAGGAACTCAAAGCAATCAACTGGAACGAAGTCGACGAATTTCCTTCAGTCGTTTCCTGCGATTCGATCACCGATAGAGAACAAAAAAAACAATGCTTTTTCGAATATCTGACCGCACTAATCCAGCAAAAACTCAACATCGACACGCTTGGCGTACTCTATCCAAAGCTCGACACGATCAACGTCAAAGTCACCGTGTTGCCAAACGCGACCATGGAATTTGAAACCCAGGGCATCGATTCACTTTCCTACAACCACGCCGCCATCGACAGCATCATCAAAACGCGCCTCGTCGATTTTCCAGACATCCATCCGGCGCTCAAACGCGGCATTCCGGTTAAAACCCAATTCGTCCTTCCGGTCATTTTAAACGTACAGTAGTTTTTCAGCAGCTATTTCCCGCTTTTCGCTGCAATCTTTTTGTTCCATTGCATTGCACAAAAAGGATTTCCGCTGCAAATGCAAAGCATTCACTGAACTCAAATTAAAATAAAAGTCAGTGAAGTAATCGCGGCTATGGCATCAGGTTCCATAAGAAACCGAAATCTAAAACTTTCGGCCTTTCCATTCATATTTCCCAAACATTGCATACAAAGCGACAGCCACGCAAAAGAAAGGATAAAACAAACTTCCCAGAATCAAAAACCGCAACCTTTTCCCAGTCAGGAATTGGTTCGTTTTATAAAGCAAAATAGCATCAATTGAAAATTTAATTGAAAATAAAATCCCGAATTCGAGCCAGCAAAAATTAGAAAAAAGGCATAAGGCAAAAGCCATAGTACAGCATAAATTCGCCGTAAAAACAATCACAGCCAAATCTTTCCCAAAAACGCTTTGATAAGACCCGGTTTTCGAAGCCCAGCGCACGCGTTGGTTAAAAAGCGTTTTCCAGGAATTTTCAGGTTTAGTTAAAACAATATTGGTTTCTGATTTTAAGTATTTCACCTTTTCAGGAAATTTCGCCACGGCTTTCTGCAGTAAAAAAACGTCATCACCGCTTGCTAAATTATTATTTCCGCCAAAACCGCCAAGTTCCTGGAACAAGGATTTGGTATAAGCGAAATTTGCGCCGTTGCACATAAAGCCTAAGTTCATTCCGAAACTCCCAATCGTTGCGCCCTGCAAACTTGTTAAGTCCAATTGCTGAAAATGATGCAAAAATGATTTGGGATGTATATACGAAACCGATCCGGCAACCATCGCAACATTTTCATTTCTAATGAAGGCATCTAAAGTCCGCAGCCAGTTTGCATTGACTACGCAATCGGCGTCAGTCGTTACAATCCATTCGCTTTTTACAATCGGAACTGCTCTTGAAATCGCATCTTTTTTTGGTGAACCGGATATTTTAATATTTTCAAGCAAAGTCACCTGGTAACTTCCGTTTGCCATCCGCCAGTTATAAACCATCCGCACGGAATTGTCTTTAGAAAAATCATCAATCAAAATGAGTTCAAATAAATCTACCGGATAATCGAGTTTTCTAAAACTTTCGAGCAGTTCGGGCAAATTTTCAGCTTCATCCCGAAACGGAACGACGATCGAAAAAAAGATTTCCGGCGTTGATTTTTCGGCAACAAACAAAGGCACTTTCTTAAATCCGTAAATCAATTGCAAAACCGTTACGTAATAAATCAGGATGAAAATCAGTACTATTAAAAATATCATGCTGCTCTTGATGGTTTAAAATTCAACACATAATAACTGCCGATCGCGACGGGCAAAACCACGTTTAGGAACCACATCAGCGTACTGATAAAAATAACGATCCATTCGTTTACGCCCAACAATCCGAAGAAAAAAACGGCCACACTGCCTTTTACGGCAAAATCCAGAAACTGAAAAGTCGGCAATGAAGAAGCCAGAAAATATACCGAAGCAATCGCCGACATCAAGATGAAATACGGCAAATGCACATCAAAAGCTACAAACAAAAAATAATATTGATGCGAAAAAAATAAGTATCGGCACATGCCTAAAAATATATTTTTACGGTGAATCTTTTTCGAAACCTGATTGATTTTATGAATGAATTTTTCAAGCGAATACCCTTTGATTGTAAATCCTTTGAAGATGAAAGAAGCAAGAATCAAAATAACGAAAACGCCAAAAATAACTGCAACTATTTTCGGTTTGATGATTTCATGATTCGCATTAAAATACAACAATCCGAAAATTCCGAAAATCGTGCTCAACAACATCTGGATTCCGTTGTTGATGAGGTTCAGGAAAATGATTCTCTTGGTTTCCGATTTTTCGAAATACAACGCTTTTCCGGCATATTCGCCAATGCCGTTTGGTGTAAAAATAGAAGCCGTCAAAGCCGCTAGTACTTGTTTTGTCGCTTCTTTAATTGAAATCGGACGCAAATATGAAACCAGGTTTTGCCACTTTAAAATCTCAAAAAAACGGTTCAAAACACTTAGCGATAAAATAAAAAGAATACCTAAAAGCGACCAGTTTTCCCGGAATTTTTCCGCGAATTTTTCCCAGTCGAGTTTATCGTTGTTCGCGAGTTGGTTGTAGATAAAATAAAAAGCGCCGCCCACGACCAAAAGTTTGACCGCCACAATCAGGAATTGCTTAGCTTTGTCGGGAATTCGAAACATCACGCAAAATAACAAATTAAAATTGGCAAACGAGCGCATCATATTGGGAATCGATCCGGGAACGACGATTATGGGTTTTGGGCTCATCAAAGTGGTCAATAAAAACATGGAATTTCTTCAGTTAAACGAATTGATCCTGTCCAAATACGACGACCATTACACCAAACTCAAAGTCATTTTTGAACGGACAATCGAACTCATAGAAACGCACCATCCAGACGAAATAGCGATTGAAGCACCGTTTTTCGGAAAAAATGTCCAGTCGATGTTAAAGCTCGGGCGCGCACAAGGCGTTGCCATGGCGGCAGGTTTATCGCGCCAGATCCCAATTACCGAATACGAACCCAAAAAAATCAAAATGGCCATCACCGGAAATGGAAATGCCAGTAAAGAGCAAGTTGCGAAAATGCTTCAACAATTGCTCGGCTTGAAAGAATTGCCTAAAAACCTCGACAGCACCGATGGTTTGGCCGCTGCAGTGTGCCACTTTTTCAACTCGGGAAAAGTCGTTGGCGCTAAAAGTTATTCGGGTTGGGATGCATTTGTGAAGCAGAATGAAGAACGCGTGAAGAAATAATTAGGCAAATAGAAAAGGAGGCAATTAGAAAATTTTTCGGAATTGCGTATTTTCAATATCTAATTTCCTAATTGTCACATTATCTAATTAAAAATGTCCGGAATTTACATCCATATTCCTTTTTGCAAGCAAGCCTGCCATTACTGCGACTTCCATTTTTCGACTTCCATGAGAAATAAAGAAGCGATGATTTTGGCTTTGGCCAATGAACTGAAGCTACGCAAAACTGAATCAAATGAAATAATTGAAACGATTTATTTCGGCGGCGGAACGCCAAGTGTTTTGACAAATTCCGAATTGCAATTTTTGATTGATGCCGTTTACGAACATTACAAAGTTTCCGGAAATCCCGAAATTACGCTCGAAGCCAATCCCGACGATTTATCCGAAGCGCGAATTTTTGAATTGGCAAATTCTCCAATAAACCGTTTAAGTATAGGGATCCAATCCTTTTTTGAAGATGATTTGGTGATGATGAACCGCGCACATTCTTCAGTAGAAGCCAAAAAATCATTGGCTCTAGCCACAAAATATTTCGACAACATTTCCATCGACCTGATTTACGGAATTCCCGGAATGAGCAATGAAAAATGGAAGTACAATATTGAAACGGCTTTGAGTTTCGGCATTCCGCACATTTCGAGTTATGCGTTAACGGTCGAGCCGAAAACTGCATTAAAAAAACTTATTAAAACCGGAAAAATCGCAGAACCAAAAGACGAAGTTGCCCAGGAACATTTCCAGATTTTAGTCGACACTTTGCAGCAAAACGGATTCATACATTATGAACTGTCGAATTTCTCAAAGGAAAAATACTTTTCAAAGAACAATTCGGCGTACTGGCTCGGAAAAAAATACATCGGAATTGGCCCGTCGGCGCACAGTTACGATGGCATTTCTCGAAGCTGGAACGTCGCAAACAATTTGATTTATCTTAAAAATATCGAAAAAAACATCTTGCCATCTGAAGCAGAAATCCTTTCGATTACAGATCGCTACAACGAATACATCATGACCGGATTGCGAACGATCTGGGGCGTTTCATTGCGTCGGATTGAAAGTGAATTCGGGGCAAAATACCTGGGATATTTGTTAGAACAGGCGCAGAAATTCCTGTCGGACGAATTGCTCTCGATCGAAAATAACATTTTAACCACTACAAAAAAAGGAAAGTTTCTCGCAGACGGAATTGCAAGTGATTTGTTTTTGGTAAATTTGGATTAAAATCCGATTTCTTGAAAGCAACGATCCACCACAACAATAAAAATTTTGAAATTGATTTTTCAAATCCGCTTGACATTTCCATTCCGCTGACCAATTCAGATCAAAACCCGATTGCGTGGTATCTCAAAAAACCGGTAATTGAACCCGTGAAATCTGGCGATTGGATTGGGAAAGTTTCCGAAGGTAAATCGTCTACCAATTTCAACAACATCCAGTTCAATCCGCACGGACACGCCACGCACACCGAATGTCTCGGACATATCACGAAGGAATTTTACAGCATCAATCAAAGCTTAAAAACGTTTTTCTTTACGGCAGAACTCATTACGCTGCGGCCTTACGAACAAGGCGAAAATCACGTGATAACAAAAATTCAGATTATGGCCGCGTTAGAAGGAAAAACACCCGAAGCCATTGTGATCCGGACTTTACCGAACGATCCCGAGAAATTATCAAGAAAATATTCGAACACAAATCCGCCATATCTTGATGAAGCCGCCGCGATTTACATCCGCGAAAGCGGCATCAAACACCTGTTGATTGATTTGCCAAGTGTCGATAAAGAACGTGACGAAGGAAAATTACTGGCACACAAAGCCTTTTGGAACGTTACGAATGTGGATGTTTTAAATGCCGATGCGCGATTGGATGCAACAATTACAGAATTAATTTTCGTATCGGATGAAATTCCAGATGGCAGTTATTTCCTGAATTTGCAAATCGCTTCGTTTGAAAATGACGCTTCCCCAAGCAAACCCGTTTTATACAAATATGATTGAAATCTCTACAGATAAAAGCAGGCTTGATGTGCCGTTTATTCAGAATTTCCTGAAAGATATTTATTGGGCAGCCGGACGCACGATTGAAGAAGTGCAAACGACAATCGATCATTCGCATTGCTTTGGGATTTATCTCGACGGCAGGCAAATCGGCTTTGCACGCGTGATTACCGATTATGTGGTTTTTGCTTATATGATGGATGTTTTCATTGCTGAAGAACAACGCGGAAACGGATATTCGTCTATTTTAATTAAAGCCATGCTCGAAGATCCGAAATTGCAACAGCTCAAAATTTGGCGACTGGCAACAACCGACGCGCATTTTTTATATGAGAAATTCGGCTTTAAATTATTGGCACATCCCGAAAAAATGATGGAAAAAGTAATCAAATGAAAACAACGCTTAAGTTAGAAGAATTTGGAATGTTTGTATTTGGAATCTGGCTTTTCAGTCTTTTAAATTATCAATGGTGGTGGTTTTTGGCTTTGATTTTCGCGCCTGATTTTTCGATGATCGGATATGCTTTCGGAAATAAAACCGGTGCTTTCTCCTATAATTTATTCCACCATCGCGGCTTGGCCATTTTGGTTTACCTGCTTGGGATTTATCTGAAAATAAATGCTTTGCAGCTCATTGGAATCATATTATTTTCACACGCTTCATTGGACCGGATTTTTGGTTACGGACTTAAATATGAAAACGGATTTCAATTTACGCACTTGGGGAAAATAGGAAAAGAACAATCATGAACATACAACAATACTTCGAATACTGCCTTTCTAAAAACGCCGTGACCGAGCATTTTCCGTTTGATGAAGATACTTTGGTCTTTAAAGTATGCGGGAAGATGTTTGCATTGTCTTCGCTAAGCGCCTGGGAATCGGGCAAACCGTCGGTCAATTTAAAATGCGATCCCGAATATGCCGAAAAACTTCGGGCGCAATATGACGACATCAAACCCGGATTCCACATGAGCAAAGTGCATTGGAACACAATCGCGATCAACAGCGATGTATCTGATGCGATGCTTAAAAAACTCATCGACCATTCGTATGATTTGGTTTTTAAAAGCCTGACAAAGAAAATTCAGGACGAAATAAATGGGCATTAGCTGCGTTTTTTATTAAATTTGGATGCAATTTAAAAACGACATGAAAGAACAGATCAAAAAATTCCTGAACGAAGAGCAAGATCCGAAAGCGATTGAAAAAATCACGACAAAACTCAACGATTTGCTGATGAAAAACGAGGAAATCGGATATATTGGCGTACAGAAAAAACCTGCAATCACGGTTTTTCCAGACAGCATCGTACTCACAAACAAGCGCATCATCATGTGCAAGCCCAAAAATTTAGGCTTGTCGATGGATTTTACTGATTACTCCTGGGAAGATATTGTTGGAACGGTCGTAAAAGAAAATATCCTGGGTTCTGAATTTTCGTTTTCAACCAAAACCGACATTCAAGTCTCAATCGATTACCTTCCGAAAACACAGGCGCGCAAAATTTATACGTATGCCAAAGAGCAGTTGGAATTGTTGAAAGAAGGCGCTTTTGCGAATGTTGCTCCGGTCGTTACAACTGAGGAAGTTTTACAGCCAGAGCCGGTTTCACCAATAGCTGCAGTTCCGGAAATCATCGAAGAAGCCGAAGCGATCGAAGAAATGGAAACCGAAGAAGTAACCAACTTTGCCGAGATTCTTCCGGTTGCACAATCCGGTTACCGGGATGAAAAACAACATCCGGATGGATTTCCACAAGTTGAAAAAGAAAGATCTTTAGGGGATTTGTCAAATGAAGAATTATTCGAAAAGCTGCAGAATTATAAAAAACTCCTTGACAACGGCCTGATTTTACAAGGCGAATATGACAACCTGAAAAAGGAAATCTTAAGCCACATGTAATTCAAAAACTTCCTGCAATCCCGATCGTGTTGGTGGTGAACTGGAAATTCCAGGAAATCTTTTTGGCAGTAGGATCGGTTTTGTATTTTTTTTCTTTGTTGAGGTAATTGTCAATTCCGTCTACAACGGCAACACTCAAAGCAGTACTCAAAGCCACATCGGTAAGCCAGTGTGCGCCTGCCCAAAGCCTCGAAAGCGGTGCGACCATGCCAACGGCGTATATTCCAGATTTGATCCACGGATTTTTAAACTGTTTTCCAATCGCATACGCGGTCGTAAAGCTCAAAACGGTATGCCCGGATGGAAAAGAATTGTAACTCGGTTTTCCCGACAAAGGTTTGAAAGAAGCCGGGCCTTCGCGAAGGATTGGCCTACCGCGGCCCACGATCGTTTTTGCGAAAGTCTGAATAATTCCCGAAGCGGTCGCCGAAGAAATCAACAAGACGCCGGTTTTCCTGATTTTTTCGTTGTCGGTCAACAATCCAAATAAATACACGCCGCCGGTAATGCCGTAATTGTTTTGCGGGCTTCCAAAATACCAGCCGAATTGCTTGATGTCTCGGGGTGCACCTTTGCCCTGGTTCATGAAATAATCACTCGTTTCATCATCGGCAAGAAACAAAAGCGCCGTTCCGGTTGTGACCGCGCCAAAAGTCAGCAGGTCTTTTTTCTGCCATTTGAAAGGCTGGGTGTAGGCGTGTTTGATTCCGCCCCAGATATTCCGCCCGTCGTATTTTAAATTTTTCCACATCGAAGCATTGATGCTGTCGGTTTTTACCGAATCGATCACTGCGACAATCGTATCTTGTGCGGTGCTTTGCAAACTCGAAAGCAATAAAACGAGCAGAAAAAATCTGTAAAATAACTTAAAGGGAGCGAATTTGAAGCTGTTGCGCATTAGATATTTACTGCTTTGGATAAGAATGCCAAAGGTAAGAATTAATCACTTTGCTTCAAGAAATTACTGCATAGTCTTCTTTTGCTTGGCTACAAAATTTTCGGCCTGAAGCTCAAGCAATTCGGTGGCTTTGCTGCGTTGCAGGTCGTAAAGTTTTTTGTCTTCAGAAATATCAGCATAGACTTTATCATGCATCGATGCACTCGTTTTTACAAGCAGTTCCCGCTGGTATTTGTCCTGAGAAATAGTGGCTTTCAGAGCTGTTTCGAGATCTTCGAGCTTAAAATCATATTCGCCCTTCGGAGATAAAAGTTTCGCAATAATTGGAGAAGTTTCGATAGCAAGAAACAACAACATGATAAAAAATGAAGGCAGCCAAGGGAGTTTGTTCAAAGCATTGATTCGCGCCATCAATCCGTCAAAGCCGTCGATTATGGGTTGTGTATCGGTCACTTTTTTGTCGAGATCGGTTTGCAGCGTTTTGGCTTTTTTGTCGTTGTATGCGATTTTGTCGAGGTTGGTTTTCCTTAGTGCGTTGAGTTCGGCTTTTGCCAGATCATGCTTTGCGATCTTTTCTTTAAAAACCGGTCCTTTGCCCAATTTCATTGTGCCCTTTGTGCCTTCGGCTTCAGTGATATACGTTTCATAAAGCGTGTTGACTTCCTTTTCCTTTTTTGTGATTTCCGATTTCAGGCTGTCGGTTTGGGCTTTGTTTTTATCAAGATCGGATTTGAAGTAATCGGCGACCTGCTTTTTATTGGCTAAAGCCATTGCATTTTTCTCTTTCAGTAAAACCGTGTTGATCTCTTTTTCAAAGATTTTGATTTCCAATGGTTTCGAAATGACGATCGCAATGATGATTGCCAATGCGATCCGTGGCGTCGCCTGAAGGAATTCACTACTAAAACTGTCGCGTTTTCTAATGGTCGAAACGATAAACCGGTCGAGGTTAAAAATCAACAATCCCCAAACCAATCCAAAACCAATTGCGGGGTAAATGTTGTCAAATACGGTAAAAAGCGCATAAGCACTCGCGATAAAAGCCATAACGGCGGTGAAGAAAACGGTGGCGCCAATGCCTGAGAATTTGGTTTGTTCGCCTTCGGAGCAGTTTTCGAGCAAATTTTTGTCGGCCCCGGAACACAGGATGAAGAATTGTTTCAGCATGATTTGATTTTTTTCCATGGCGCTATAGAATCCCGACGGTTCGGGACTGATATGCCACAGGTGATTAGTGATTGATGATGCCTTAGCCTGAAAATCATCGGGCTACGACCTTACAAAAGTAACGCCAAAAAATTAAATATGGTATAAATGCCTGGCTGTATTTGCATTGTGCATTTACTACGGTGGTAATTTTGAATCGAAAACATGCCGTAATCCACATATAAAACTGTTATTTTGCAGGTATAAAAAGTGTGATGAACAACCAGAAAGTTTTGATTATCGGTATGGTCTGGCCTGAACCCAATTCGTCTGCGGCCGGAACCCGCATGCTGCAATTGATCGGCTTGTTGCAGCAAAACGGTTGTGAGATCATTTTTGCATCCGCCGCTTCCGACAGCGAATTTGCTTTTGATGTCACTCAGATTGGGATTGGAAAAGTTTCGATTGTATTGAATGATGCTTCATTTGATGAATTCGTAAAAACCTTGAATCCGCAAATGGTGCTGTTTGACCGTTTTGTGACCGAAGAGCAATTCGGCTGGCGCGTTGCCGAAAATTGCCCAAATGCCTTGCGGATTTTAGATACCGAAGATTTGCATTTTTTGCGCCTCGCACGGCAATTGGCATTTAAGGAAAAACGGGAATTTTCAACACATGATTTATTTTCTGATACGGCAAAAAGGGAAATTGCGAGCATTTTACGCTGTGACCTTTCGCTGATCATATCTAAAACCGAAATGGAGTTGCTGAAAAACGACTTTAAAATCGATGCTTCACTATTGCATTATCTCCCTTTTTTGGTTGATGAAATTAAGGAACGAGTTATAGAAAGCTGGCCCGGTTTTTCTGATCGGAAGGATTTTGTCTTCATCGGAAACTTTCTTCACGAACCCAATTGGAACACCGTTCAATATTTAAAAGAAACCATTTGGCCACGAATTAACGAATTGTTGCCTGATGTTTCGCTTCAGGTTTATGGCGCTTATCCATCGCAAAAAGCATTGCAGCTTCACAAGCCTTTCGAAAACTTTTACATCAACGGAAGAGCGACATCTGCCACAGCCGTTGTAAAAAAGGCACGCGTTGTTTTAGCGCCAATTCGTTTTGGGGCTGGGGCCAAAGGCAAACTGATTGAAGCGATGCAGTGCGGAACACCAAGTGTTACCACTACAATCGGAGCCGAATCGATGCATGGGAATTTTTCATGGAACGGAACAATTGCCAATGATCCCGAGGAAATTGCAAAAGCCGCCGCCGAATTATACCAAAATGAAACACTGTGGAAACAATCGCAATCAAACGGGATCACAATCATAAACAACCGCTATTCAAAACATATTTTTGAGAAAAATTTCATCGATGCTATTTCTGAAATCCAGTCAAAACTGGCAAAACACCGGCAGCAAAATTTCATCGGAGCCATATTGCAGCACCATCTGCTGACAAGTACAAAATACCTTTCACGTTGGATTGAAGCGAAAAACTCAAAAAACTGATTTTATTTAAAATAAAACTCTGAAAATCAGTTAAATAAAGAATAAAAGCGTACTTTTAAAATCCCCTGTCGGCATTTTCGTCCCCAAATTTCAAACCCGTATTTTAGTAACCAATAAATATATTTGAAATTATGAAAAGATTTACGCAGACATTTTTAGTAGCATTTGCCGCATTGGTTTTGACCAGCAATCTCGCGGCGCAGGAGCAAAAACAAAACTTTGTTACCGTAACGACCCTGCATTGGAATTTACAAAAACTGAATTTCGATCAAAAAGACTGGATCGCGCTCGAAAAGGAATATTTGGACAAAGTCACCAAAAAAAACGAATTTATCCTTGAACAAACAGTCCTGATGCACCATTTTACTGCCGACAACTCCGAACTGCTTTTGATTACGACTTATCCATCGTGGGAAGCGATTGAAAAAGCAGGAAAAAAATCCGATGAATTGGTGATGGCCGCCTGGCCCGATGAAAAAGCACGAAATGCTTATTTTGAAAAAAAAGAAGCTTTTTATGCCGGAAACCATTCTGATGAAATTTACAAAACCACGCCTGGCGTTAAAAATGCGGCTGCAAAATCAGATAAAGCCATGGTTTATTATGTTCGAAAAAGCCATTGGGCGTTTCCTAAAGATGGCAATGAAAAGGAATTTGGCGCACTCGCAACAAAATTCCTTGACGCGACAACCTATAAAAACGATCTCGTAAAATCCTATTATTCGCTGGTGCACGCCTGGGGTTCAGACAATACCGAACTGGTCGAGACTTTTGTCGTAGACAATATGGGAGATATCGAAAAACTGAATGAGAAAAACCGCGAATTGTTCAGGGCGGCAATGCCTGACGAAGCCAAAAGAAAGGAATTCAACACGGCATACGGAAAATATTTTACGCGCGTGCATGCCGATTACATTTACAAATCGGTTCCTGAATTAATGAAGTAGTTCAACGTTTTAGAGTTTCGAGTGGCAAAGTTGCAAAGTTTAAATTCGGTCTTTGGCCGGATTTTTTATTTGGGCGTTGCCCTGCGGGCCAGGCTGTTCGCTGTATCTTTTTTTCGTGCCTCAAAAAAGGATGCCGCTTCCATCCTTAACGCGTGCCAACGGCAAACAAGAAACAACATGATTATAAGCCATCAATTTTTTTATCCGAAGATAATTCGCCGTTGACATAATTTTTAATTCGGATGCGCTTTCCATTTTCATCATAAAAAAACCAGTCGCCTGTGTAATGCCAATGCGTAACCGAATCTGTGATAGCCATTTTTGTTTTTCCTTGAGATTTGACCATTCCGTTTTCGTAATAATTCGTGACTTCGCAAATGCTATTTTTATAGTGCTCTTTTTTCTCGAGTTTGTTGTTGGCAAAACTTTTCCAAGTGCCTTTCTCGATTCCTTTTTTGTACTTTCCAGTTGATTTGTATGGAATATTATTTACGGTGTCGGCATAAACCCAACGGCCTTGTTTTTCCTTGTTCTTTGTTTGGTTGATCTTGCAGCCTGAAGATAGAATCAGCAGTAAAATCAAATATGGAGCGATTTTGTTAAGGATTTTCATTTGCGGGAATTTACATAAATGTAATGAAAATACTGGTTGTTTTGAAGTTGGCCCGCGTTAGTGATGGAAGCGAAAATCCTTTTGAAGCGCAGCGGAAAAAGATTGCAGCGGACAGCGCGGCCCGCAGGGCAACGCCAAAATAAAAACCATTAAGGCATTAAGTTTCATTAAGCGCACTTAATTTTCTTAATTCCTTAATGGTTTTAGAATTATTTCGGGAAATTATTTTTTGAACAATTCCACAAAATATTTGTAAAATAACGGAATCGTTTCAATGCCTTTTAAATAATTGAAAATCCCAAAATGCTCGTTTGGCGAATGGATCGCATCGCTGTCGAGTCCGAATCCCATTAAGATGGTTTTGCTTTTGAGTTCTTTTTCAAACAACGCCACAATTGGAATGCTTCCGCCGGAACGCACCGGAATCGCCGGAACGCCGAAAGTTTCCGTGTAGGCTTTGTTCGCAGCCTGGTAACCAATGCTGTCAATTGGCGTGACATAACCTTGCCCGCCGTGATGGGGCTTCACTTTTACCGTTACGCCAGCAGGCGCGATGCTTTCGAAATGTTTGGTAAACAATTCGGTGATTTCCTGCCAGTCCTGGTTTGGAACCAGGCGCATCGAAATTTTCGCGTAGGCTTTGCTTGCAATGACCGTTTTTGCGCCTTCGCCGGTGTAGCCGCCCCAGATGCCGTTGACGTCTAAGGTTGGCCTGATTGAGTTTCTTTCGTTGGTTACATAGCCTTTTTCGCCGTAAACGTCATTCAGGTCGAGCGCTTTTTTATAATTTTCAAGGTTGAATGGCGCTTTGGCCATTTCGGCCCTTTCTTCAGTAGACAATTCTTGTACGTTGTCGTAAAATCCGGGAATGGTAATGTGGTTGTTTTCGTCGTGGAGCGATGCAATCATTTTTGCCAAAACGTTGATCGGGTTTGCAACAGCGCCGCCATACAATCCCGAATGCAGGTCGCGGTTTGGGCCGGTAACTTCAACTTCTACATAGCTTAATCCGCGCAAGCCTGTGGTAATTGAAGGTTGCTGGTTTGAGATCATTCCGGTATCGGAAATTAAAATCACGTCATTTTTGAGTTTTTCCTGGTTGCGTTCTACAAACCAACTTAGGCTTTTAGAACCCACTTCTTCTTCACCTTCGATCATGAATTTCACGTTGCAGGGCAAAGTATTCGATTGCACCATATATTCCAGCGCTTTGACGTGCATGTACATTTGCCCTTTGTCATCGCAGGAACCGCGGGCGAAAATGGCACCTTCGGGATGGATTTCTGTTTTTTTGATTACGGGTTCGAATGGCGGTGAAGTCCACAAATCCATGGGATCCGGAGGCTGCACGTCGTAATGTCCGTAAACCAAAACTGTTGGTAAATTCGGATCTATGGTTTTCTCGCCGTAAACAATCGGGTAACCTGGCGTATCGCAAATCTCTACAAAATCGCAACCGGCTTTTTCGAGGCTTTGTTTTACAGCGGTTGCTGTATCGATAACGTCCTGAGAGTAAGCAGGATCGGCGCTTACCGAAGGTATTTTGAGCAATTCGATCAATTCGTTTATAAATCTGTCTTTGTGGTGCTGAACGTATGATTTGATGTTGTCCATTATAAAAATTGGTTTAGATACCCAAAAGTACAAAAAAGAGAATAAATATTTTTTTGAATATTTTCCTTTGAATATTAGAAGTTATGTTTATATTTGCACCCAATTCACGCGGATATGGTGAAATTGGTAGACATGCCAGACTTAGGATCTGGTGCCGCAAGGCGTGTAGGTTCGAGTCCTATTATCCGCACAAAAAAGCCTTTCTGAAAGAAAGGCTTTTTTATTTATGATTTATTTTAGCTTTACCCATGATACACCCGCGACCCAATAATCTTTCCATCTTTCACTTCTAAAACTTCTGCAACCAGCATATTTTCTTCACCTTCAACCGTCCGAACATACTCCATAAACACTCGGTCGCCATTTGCTGTAAGCGATTTTACTTTATAATTTAAAGACGGCAAGCGCTCAAATGCGTCTTTCCACCAGTCGCGAAAGGCTGCTTTTCCGGTAACCAAACCTTTTGTTTCGGGATGTCTGATTTTTAATTTTGGGCTAAAATGTTCCGCGTCGTCGTCATACAAAGACAAAAGTTGTTCGAGATTGTGCGAATTAAAAGCATCAAACCATTTAAAGGCAATGGATTGTAATTTTTCTGGAGTCATGAATTTGAGTTTGGATAAATGTAAGCAATCGCAATCAAAAAAAATCCCGAAAAGCAATTTTCGGGATTTTATATTTCAGTTGAAATTAAACGTTTTTCAGGTTGATGATTTCCTGTTCGGTCAAGAATCGCCAGTTGCCGCGCGGCAGGTTTTTCTTCGTTAGTCCGGCAAACGACACACGGTCGATTCGCAAAACATCATATTGAAAGTGCTCGAAAATATTTCTTACGACTTTAATGTTTGCTGATCTTAATTTGAGTCCGATTTCACTTTTTGGCTCATTTTCAATGTAACTGATCTCTTCCACAAAAACGCGGTGTCCGTCCAAAGTCATGCCTTTGCTGATTCTTTCAAGATCTTCAAACTTTAAATTTTTATCCAAAGTGACCTGGTAAATTTTAGAAGATTTCTGGCTTGGCAAACTAAATTTCCGGATCATATCGGTGTCATTTGTAAACAAAAGCAATCCGGTTGTATTTTTATCCATGCGGCCTACAGGCGCGATTTTCGAATTTGTCGAACCTTTTACCAATTCAAAAACGTTGCGCTCATTGAGTTCGTCTTCAGCCGTTGTAAAGTTTTTAGGCTTGTTCAAAAGGATGTATTCTTTCTTTTCGGGAGTCAAAACCGCGCCGTCAAAATTCACGACATCGCCCGGTTTTACGAGGTAACCCATTTCGGTTACCGGAATCCCGTTGACTTTCACATTCCCGGATTGGATGTAAATATCAGCATCTCGACGCGAACAGGCACCCGAGTTTGCAATGTATTTGTTCAAACGGATTTCGTCTTTTGCTTTCGCCCTTTTCGGAGCCTGGTTTGGCTGTTTCGCCGGTTTGTCGCTTACGGGTTCAGCTGCTTTTGGCGCTGGTTTGGCTTTTTTCGGGCCTTGGGCGCGTTTCGCCATTGCCGGTTTCGGCTTGTTGGAATTTGGCCTCGTGCGGTTTCCTGGTGCGCCGCCACGTTTGTTGTTGCCTTCCTTGTTGTTCATGATCTTCAATAATTTGGGCAAAGATAGTCATTTGGATCGGATTTTTTAGGAGCTATTCCGGCTATGCGCTGCAATCTTTTTTGCCAGGTGAAATCATACAAAAAGAGAAAATTTTCTATGGCAAAAAAGGATTTACGCTTCTATCCGGGCTAGGGCAGTTGGGGATCAAAAGGTGAAACATGGCATATAAAAAAAAACCATTAAGAACGTTAAGGGTTAATGAACTTAATGCTCTTAATGATTCAAAAAAACCAAACATGAAACTGTTAAAAAACTTCAGGCGAAATAAAAAGCCCTAGCCCTGATGGCAGCGGCATCCTTTTGCGGCGGAGCACAGCGGAGCCGGAAAAGATAGAGCGGACAGCAGGAATAGCTCCTAAAAATGAACCATCATCAGATAATTCCGGCCATGAACCAGCACCGAAGGATTGATCAATACGATGCAGAAAACGCCAGAAACGATCAGGAATTTCAGGATGTTGTGCAATTTTGTAAACTGCGGTTTGGTATCGGCTTTCCACAAATACAACAAGAAAAAAATGAGCGAGATCATGCAGAAATAAAAGTAAATGTCCATATAACCCACTTCAAAAATGTCAATCAGCGCATACATTGGGAAAACCGTCGCAATGCAGATCAAAGTGATGAATTGCTTTGAAACTTTTTCGCCCAAGATCACCGGAATGGTTCTGTAATCATTAACTAAATCACCGGTCAGGTTTTCAAGATCCTTGACCATTTCGCGTACCAAAAGCAGCAAATACAAAAAAGTCGCATGTGCAAAAATCACCGAATAGAAGTTTTTGAAATACATCAAAATGGCGAAAAATGGTAAAACTGCCATGAAAGCCGACATTAAATTTCCAATGATCGGGTACTTTTTGACTTTGTGCGAATAAAACCAGATCAGGAAAATATAAGCCGAAAAGAAAATCACCGCGCGCCATGACACGAAAAATGCAATGAAAACGACCAAAAAGTTTAAGGAGAAATAAACATAAAGCTTGGTTTTCTGGCTCACCAAACGGTCGAGCATTGATTTATTAGGTCGGTTAATGAGGTCTTTTTTGCTGTCGTAAAAGCTGTTTATGATGTAACCCGAAGCAATCGTTAAAGAAGAAGCGATTACGATAAGGAATAAATTTAGGTCGAGAATCACGTTCAGCGCCGCCTTTTCAGGAGCAAGAATGAAAATCGCCGAAAGGTATTGCGCTAAAATAATAATCGGAATATTATAGCCGCGAACGACAGAGAACAAACTCGCAATTTTGAGCAATAAGAGTTTGTTTTTCCTGCTTAACATGTTAAGGTTTGATATTTTGAAGATTTGGGCAAGTTTTTTCCGCAAACTGCATCATTTCTGCCTTTTTACTTCTGCCTAAAATTGATAAACGACTTCCAATTTGTAATCTTTTAGCGCTGCTTTTGCTTTTTGAAGGTCTTGTGTAAATCCTAAAATATAACCGCCGCCGCCGGATCCGCAAAGTTTTAGATAGTAATCGTTGCTGTCAATTCCGTGTTGCCAGATGCCGTGAAATTGTTCCGGGATCATGGGTTTAAAGTTGTTTAAAACGACTTTAGAGAGTTTTTTCGTATTTGAAAACAGTGATTTCATGTCGCCGCCAAGGAAATTCTCCACACACGCATCGGTGTATTTGACGAACTGGTTTTTGAGCATGGTGCGGAATCCGCTGTCTTTTAAATTTTCCATGAAGATGTTAACCATCGGAGCAGTTTCGCCTACGATTCCAGAATCTAATAAAAAGACGGCGCCTTTTCCGTCAAAACTTTGCGTTGGGATTCCCGTTGCTTCAATATTGTCTTTCGAATTAATCAGAATTGGAATGCTCAAATAACTGTTCAATGGATCGAGACCAGAGCTTTTTCCGTGAAAAAACGATTCCATTTGGGCGAAAATATTTTTAAGCTGAAGCAATTTCTCACGCGTCAAATTTTCAAGAACGGTAATTTTGTTTTTGGCATATTTGTCGTAAATCGCCGCAACAAGCGCGCCACTGCTTCCCACGCCATAACCTTGCGGAATACTTGAATCGAAATACATGCCGCTCGCAATGTCTTTATGCAGGCTTTCCAAATCAAAAGTCACCAGTTCAGCATGTTCGTTTTGCAGGTTTTCAAGATAAAATACAAAACGGCTCAGGCTGGCATTTGATTTCACAGCTTCTTCGGAAGGATTTTCGGAAACCTTTAAAGCACCATTGTAAAAATTATAAGGAATCGACAGGCCTTTGGAATCTTTAATAATTCCGTATTCCCCGAAGAGTAGTATTTTTGAGTAAAATAGAGGTCCTTTCATTTAATGGATAATTGACAATCAACAATTGATAATTATTTTTGTTTTGCCGTATTAAGGATGCTGGTTAAGAATCTTAATTGTTCGGCTATTCCGGATTTGCTTTTTTGGAAATCGTCGTCATTTAGATAACCTGACAAATGTAGCAATTCTATTCAGTAATCTGCCTCATTTACTCCTTTTAAAGCGATTGACAATTTATGAATAAAATTAGTTTGCTTTGAGCATATTCAGCTTCCTGGATGTTGCTCCTATTGATGTTCCAGAGCGCAATGTTTGTTTTGATAAGACGAATTCCTTTATCTCCAAAACCAATGTTTTATATAATTTGCAAAACAAACTCAAAAGATTTCTCTTTCAAAACGTTTCTTTTCATAATTTATTTCTATTTGGCGGATAATGCCTAAAATTGCGAAAAGCAGCTCAATTATTAATTGTCCATTATTAATTGACTTCCATCTCCAATCGAATCACAAATGTACTGACCATTTTCACAATACCCAACCAATTCATTCTGAATAAATTGTAAAACTTCAACGCTAACGTTTTCGGGATACAAAATGTGTACGTTTGCGCCGGCGTCGAGCGTAAAACAGACTGCGATTTTGGTGTCATTCCTGAATTTCCAAATCTTGTTGATGATCTCAAGCGTATTGGGTTTCATCAGGATAAAATAGGGCAAGGAAGCCATCATCATTGCGTGTAACGTTAGGGCTTCGCTTTCGACGATTGTGATGAATTCGTCGAGATTGCCGTTTTGCAGGATGGTTTTTAGTTTTGACAGATTTTTATGTGCCTGTTCAAAACGCCTTTCTGCGAATGGATGGCCGTTCATTAAATCATGTCCTACAGTGCTTGAAACCTGCTTTTCACCTTTGTCGACAAGCAAAATCGTATCCTGATAATTGTTGAAATTTTGATGGATTGTTTCCGGAAATTCTACTCCGAATAGATCAGAACCGCCTGGAATTTCAGTATGTTTTCCCCAAACGACAACTTTTCCGTTGATGCTTCTACAGGCACTTCCGGAACCCAATCGCGCTAGAAAGGAGGCTTTCCGGTTGAAATATTCTTCAGTCATTTCCGGGTTTAACAGCCTTTCAATACTCATAAAATTAACTGCCAAAGCCGCCATTCCCGAAGCGGAAGAGGCAATTCCGGAACTGTGCGGAAAGGTGTTTTTTGTATCAATCGTAAAATGAAAATCCTTTAAAAAAGGCAGATATTCAACTGTACGTTCAAAGAATTTTAAAATTTTTGGCTTGAAATCTTCTTTCTGCTTTCCTTCAAAAAGCAAATCAAATGAAAAATTCCCTTCATTTTCTTTTTTCAAAAATGAAATGGTCGTAATGGTTTTGCAATGGTTCAATGTAAAACTCACCGACGGATTTGCCGGAATCTGGTTTTCCTTTTTTCCCCAATATTTTACCAGCGCGATGTTGCTTGGCGCGCTCCAGGTAAAACTGCCGTTTTTGATGGTTTGGGAATATTTCCCGGGAATAAAATCTGCTGGTGTGGCCATATCAAAAATTTTAGCAAAGATACTTTTTTTGAGTGATTCCACTTTTGTGGCTTTGGTTATTTGGCAAACCAATTATTTGATTAATTTTATAAAAAATACTACAAAGTGAATAAATACATGAAAATCCTCGTCTGTGTGGCAACTTGCTTGGCCGTTGGCTATTATTCTGGGCAGGTCACACAAGAAAGCGTGCATACTTGGTTTCCAACATTAAAAAAACCTTTTTTCAATCCGCCTAACTGGCTGTTCATGCCGGTTTGGACCATGCTTTATATCATCATGGGCGTGGCAGCCGGATTGGTCTGGGACAAATACGAATCAGATAAATATGAAGTCAGGAATGCCCTGGTGATGTTTACAGTACAGCTTTTATTGAATATGCTGTGGTCGATTTTATTTTTCGCATTGCAAAACCCGATGCTTGCGATGCTTGAGATTATCGTTTTGTTTTTGATGATTTATGAAACCCATTACAAATTCAAGCACATCAGTAAAACTGCCGCGAATTTGCTGATCCCATATATGGCTTGGGTTGGGTTTGCGACGATTTTAAATATTTCGATCTGGTATCTGAACAGGGAAATTTAAGAAGTGATGGCATTCGCCAATATAAACCCGCTTGTCCAGGCATTCTGGAAATTAAATCCGCCGGTAATGGCGTCAATGTTTACGATTTCCCCAGCAAAATAAAGGGTTTCATGTTGTTTGCTTTGCATGGTTTTAAAATTGATTTCTTTTAGATCGATACCGCCGGCAGTTACAAATTCTTCTTTAAAAGTGCTTTTTCCATTGACCTGAAAAGTGCCATTCGTTAATTGTGCGACCAGATTTTGCAATTGGATTTTTGTCAGATCAGCCCACTTGGTTTCGCTTTCAATTCCGGAGGCCAAAACAAGGCTTTCCCACAAACGGTTTGGAACCCGAGCGCCAGCGAACGAACCATTAGGCAATTCAAACGGTGATTTTTTAGAAACGGCTTTTTTCGAATGTTCCTGTTTTAAATTTTTGAGGATTTTTTCGCAATCTTCCGCGTCAATATCGTTCAGCCAATTCACAAAAAGCGTAAACTGATAATTTTTTTCATTCAAAATGCGCGCGCCCCAGGCCGATAATTTTAAGATCGCCGGTCCGCTCATGCCCCAATGTGTAATCAATAACGGTCCGGTTGAAGCCAATTTTGAATCTTTGACTTTGACAGAAACCTGGGCAGAAACACCAGGCAATTCTTTAATTCTCGCATCTTTAATATTGAAAGTAAACAATGATGGAACCGGATTAACAACCGAATGCCCGAAATTTTGCAGCATGTCCCACATTTTCGGATTGCTTCCGGTCGCCAGAACCAATTTGTCGCAACGGTAATTTTGGTTTTGCGTGTCGATTTTCCAGTAATTTTCTTCCGATTTGAATATGGATTGTACGCTTTGCCCGGTCAGCACTGAAATCCCGAGTTTTTTAGTCGCATCCATAAAACAATCAATGATCGTTTGAGATGAATTCGAAACCGGAAACATCCTTCCATCGGCTTCAATCTTCAATTCGACGCCGTGTTTTTCAAACCACTCGATTGTATCGCCCGAAGCAAACTGGTGAAACGGCCCACGCAGTTCTTTTTCGCCACGCGGATAAAACTTCACAAGTTCATTTGGTTCAAAACAGGCATGGGTCACATTGCAGCGTCCGCCGCCGGAAATACGCACTTTTTCAAGCACGTCTTTTCCGCGTTCCAGGATTGCGATTTTAAATTTCGGATTTTTCTCAGCAATATTAATCGCCGTAAAAAATCCGGCCGCTCCGCCGCCTACAATAATGATGTCGAAATGCTGTGTCATAATCTATCGGGAAAATCGCTGATGATTCCGTTTGCTTTAAAGGATTTTATTTTTTGGATGTCTTCCAATTCATTTACCGTCCATGCAAAAACCTTGAAGCCTCTCTGCTGCATATTTCGCGTATTTTCTTCGGTCAATAAATGAAAATACGGATGGATTGTTTCTGCTTTTACAAATTCGGCAAAGCCAATAGCAAGCTCGAGATTGGTTTCGGTTAAAACGCCAAGCGGAATTTCGGCATGCAGATCGCGCACTTTCTGCAAAGCCGTCCAATCAAAAGATGAAATCAAAAACTGACTGTATTGCCAATTTTTCTGCATGACATAATATTCGATCAATTTGACAACTGGTTCCGCTGTTTCGAATGCTTTTAATTCAACATTGACCAAACATCTTTGGTTCACAAAATCGAAAGTTTCTGACAAAGTCGGGATTTCATGTATGCCGTCAATCCGCATTTTTTTCAATTCGGATAATGACAAATTTTTCACAAAACCGCTTCCATCTGCGACGCGATCAACCGTTTCATCATGAATAACGATCACTTCACCATCAGCACTCAAATGCACATCAAATTCGATTGCGTCTGATTGCAGTTCGATTGCTTTTGTAAAAGCAGCCAAAGTATTTTCAGGTTCGTAAGCTTTCGCGCCGCGGTGTGCAATTTTGATCATGAATCTTCAATTGTCTGCAAAAATAGCTAAAATAAAAAAGCACAAACCGGAATTTGTGCTTTTTGGTATTAGAATGAATGGCTTATTGTTTCAATTCGAACAATACAATGTCAAATGGCGTGTCGATTGCTGCAATTCCTTTGATTACAACTGCTTCCTGGCCGCTGTAGGCATCACGCAATTTCGTTCCGTCCTGAAATACTGAAGAAACCGTAAGCGCTTTTTTGCCTTGCGGCAGGTCAAGCCCAACGATTACTTTGTCGAGGTAATTCCCAACAGTATAACCCCTGCTAAAGGTATAAGGTTTCGCCGATATTTCTTTATGGATTCCCGCGCCTACAGCCGGATGGTTTCTCCTGAACTGTCCCAGTTTTTGCCAGTGCAATAATATATCCTGTGTTTTTTTATCTTTTTCAAGTTGGTCCCAATTCATGAAAGAACGCAAAGTCGCATCGCCCTGCGTACCTTCAACAACCAATGATCTTGCCGTTTCATCTCCATAATAAACCTGTGCAACGCCTGGAGAAAGCAATAGTTTGGTGCCGCTTTCTATGCTTTTTTCACGTTTGGCATCAAATGGCGTTCCGTCGTCGTGAGAAGACAAGTAGTTTAAAACGCTGTACCCTTCGAGTACGCTGTTGAGTTTTTGCGAGTACTTTGAAAAAATATATTCGTATTCTTTTTGTGCATCCCATTTGAACTCAAAATTGATCATGTTGTTGAATCCGTTTTGATAGTAATTGACTTTTTTGTCGCCAAAATCAAAATCCTGGCCGCTGCTGATGCCGTAATTGTACACTTCTGCAATTGTATAAAACTTATTATCGTCGAGCACTTTCGAAGGATTGTTTTTCTTCCAGTTTTCAAAAGCATATTCGCATTGCGTTTTAAAATCGGCCCAAACGCTTACGTCTGTATGTTTTACCGTATCGGCGCGGTAACCGTCAATCCCGAATTGCGTAATGTAATCCGTCAGCCATTTGATGATGTAATATCTGGGCGCTCTAGGATAACCAGTTCGCGCAAAAAAGTCATCAAGCTCTTTCATTTCCTGGTCGTAACGGCCTTCGGCTTTCCATTTTTCTGCTAAGAATAGCGGAATCTGGACGTTTTCAGTGCTTTCGGTTTTTACATCCGGAAGATTAGCCACTAACGTACATGCGGTAGTTCCGTCAAAAGTTTTGTAATCGCATTGCGGCCCGGTGCGCACCCATTCATCTGGCCAAACCGTGTCAACATCTGTAACCGGACCGGTGTGGTTTATGACACCATCAAGAATGATCCTGATGCCATGTGCATGTGCTTTTTCAACGAGTTCGGCAAGGTCTTTTTCGGTTCCGAAATTCGGATCGAGTTTTGACCAGTCGCGCGCCCAATAGCCGTGAAATCCGTATGATAATCCGGTTCCTTCATCAACGCCACCATGGATTTGTTCGACAATCGGTGTAAACCAAATCGCGTTGATACCGAGTTTATCGAAATACCCTTCATCTATTTTTTTTGAAATTCCGATGATGTCGCCGCCTTCAAAACCGCGCAGTTTCCCGGTTTTTTTGTTGCGCCCGAAGTTCACATCGTTGCTTTTGTCGCCATTGTTAAACCGGTCGGTCAACAGGAAATATACGCTGGCGCCTTCCCATACGAAAGGTGTTTTTGGTCTGGTCATGTTTTGTTGTTTTTGGGCTGATAAACTTCCGGATACGGTTAGCGCCAAAGAAAGCAGTGCGTAAGAGAGATTTTTTTTCATTTAATTGCCAAGTTGGATATTGATGTTTTTTGAAGCTTGTTTTTCCCAAATAACGGAAATTTCAAGCACATTTGAATTTTTGTTCCAGATGAATTTTGCCGCTTTTCCATTGATCGTGATTTTCTTTGGCTTGGCTGGAATGTTGTGCACGAGCAGCGAAACGTTTCTGGTTTCTGAAATGTACGCATTCCCTTTTTCAGAAGCGAAAGAAATAACAATTTGTTTAGATTTCGATTCGTTTTTAAAAGTAAGCAATTCATATTTCCCTTTGCCAAAAGCATCGGGCGTTTTGCCATTGTCGTCGTATAATTTTCCGGTGCTTGCAGAAACTGAACCATCATAATAAAAGTGCAGTTTCAGGTTTTTGGTCGAATAACTTTCTGTTGACTGAATAACATCAATCATTGGAATAAAAGCGCCACCGCGAACGAAAACCGGAATGTGATTTTCTGCCAAAGCAATTTTCTGCGAACTACCCGCAGCATATTTTTTATCCGAATAAAAGTCGAACCAATTGTTGCTTTTCGGAAAATAGATATCTTTTTCAGTTTGGGCAGCGGTTGTAACCGGCGAAACAAGGAAGTCATTTCCCCAAAAATATTCATCTGAATTTCCGTCAAGCGAACGATTCTCAGCTTCATCAAAAAACAACGGACGCATCAACGGCGTTCCCAATTGGCTGTTGTCAAACGCCAAAGTGTAATTGTACGGAAGCATTTTGTAGCGCAATTTTACCGCTTCGATCGCTAAAGCTTTCGTTTTTGGCTCGCGAAAAACGATTTCCGGCGGCACCGATTCTGCCGCATGCGGACGAAAAACCGGTTGGAAAACGCCATATTGCAGCCAACGCACATACAATTCATTGTCTACATTGTCGCCGGCAAATCCGCCAAGGTCCGAATGCATGTAACCAAGGCCTTGCATGCCCATTTGAAGCGAAATTTCTGTTTGTGATTTCAATCCGCCCCAACTTCTTCCTACGTCGCCAGACCACGGGATCATTCCAAAACGCTGCGATCCTGAAGATCCGGAACGCATTAAAATAAATGGCCGAACGTCTGGAAAATCTTTTTGATAACCATCGGAAACAAGTTTCGCCCAATTGTGCCCGTAAATATTGTGCACTTGGTCTGCTGAACCGTTTGCATGTTGCAAATCGGTTGGATGCACTTCGGGTTCGCCCAAATCGCCCCACCAGCCGGCCACGCCTTTTTTGGTAAAATTTTTATAAATGTCCCAAAACCAGTCTTTGGCTTCGGGTTTGAAAATGTCGATCAATCCGGTATTTCCGAAATAGAAATCGTATACAAATGGTTTTCCGGTTTTATCAGTTGCAAGAATTTTTTTATCGACGGCTTCCTGCCATTTTTTGGAAGTCGTCAAGACAAATGGTTCGGTGATTAAAACCGTTTTGACGTTTTGCTTGTTGAAGTCGGCGATCATTTTTTCCGGTGTCGGGAAGTTGTCGGCATCGAATTCGAAATTGCCCAAAGTGCCCTGGATCGTTTTTCCGAACCAGTATAGATCTAAAATCACAGCGTCGAGCGGAATTTTTTCTGCACGGAATTTCGCAACGACATCGCGCGTTTCCTTTTCAGAATGGTACCCAAAACGGCTTGCAAAATTCCCGAATGCCCAACGTGGCGGAAGCGGTTGCTTTCCGGTTAAATCGGTATAATCTTCGGTGAGTTTTGTCCAGTTGTCGGCGGCAATGATCTGGTAGGTTTTTCTGCCTGAAATCGTTTCGTAAGTTAAGGTGTTGTCCTTTTTACTGTCGAGATCGAGCCAACCGATCGGCGCATTGTCAAAATGGATCGCGTAAATTTTTGAAGACAATACCATCGGAATTGTGAAGTTCAGCAATTCAGCTTTGTCGCCGTAACCGTAGTGCGCTTTGTTGTACAATTCGAGTCGGTTGCCGCGGCGGTTCATGCTAACAGCGCGCGCGCCACCGCCGTATAAAGCTTCGGAATTGTCAAGGTTAAAATCGAGGATTTCGGCTTTGTCGGTTTTAGAATAGCCGTTTTTTTCAGAAAGCAATTCTTTTCCTTTATATAAATAGCTGATTTTGAAAGGCGATTTTTCGATGTGGACTAAAATGCCCTGCGAGCCGAAATCAATTGATTTTGTGGTTTCAACAATTTCGGTGATTGCGTTTTCGGGTTTTAAGATTACCGCGTGCGATTCCGGATTAAAAGTTTCTCCTTTTGGAATGAAAGATGTTTCTACGATATCGGAATTGTAGAACTGAATCTGGTAATTTCCGTCGGAAGTAGCAATTTCGAGCTGGTTGCCGTTTTGTTTGGTATTGAGGAATTTCCGGCTGGCGTTTTGCGCGGTTGCGGAAATTGCAGCGACCAGAAATGCTGTTATGATAAAATGTTGTTTCATAGATTGGTGTGTTTTAGCCCCGATAGTAGTGAAAATCCTTTTTAAAAACTTGGAGCGCAGCGGAAATTTTTTAAAAAGATTGCAACGGATAGCGGGAATAGCTTCTAAAAAGGAAGCTTATTTTTAACCATTAAGGGATTCAGGTTCATTAAGCGCAATGCCTTAACTTTTCTTAATTCCTTAATGGTTTAATTTAATTCTAAAATCAAAGCCGATTTGGGTTCGATTGAAATTTCATTGGAAATATCTATATTTTGGTTTGAAATCACTTCTTTTCCGGTTTTGAAATTTTTGATGTTTTGTGAAAAACGCGCTGTTTTGACCACTTGTTTTTCAGGATTGTTGTTGATTAAAATCATTACAGTTTTCTGATCGTCGTAGCGGAAATACACGTACACATTATTTTCGGGAAGATAATGCGTCATTTTGCCGAAATGCACGGCGTTGTTGGATTTTCTCCAGTTGAATAATTTGGATGTGAAATCGAAATATTGCTGTTGCTCGGGCGTTCTTCCGGCTTTGTTAAATGCATTGTTTGCATCGCCGTTCCAGCCGCCGGGAAAATCGTGTCGGATGTCGCCATCGCCTTTGTCTTTGTTGCCGGTCATGCCGATTTCGGAACCGTAATACAATTGTGGAATCCCGCGAACGGTCGCGACCAAAGTCATCGCCAGGGCGTATTTTTTAAAATCCGGATAATGCTGGTTGATGCGTTGGGTGTCGTGGTTTTCGGCAAAAACAAGGATGTTGTCGATGTTTGGATACAGGAAATCGTTTGTGAAATTGTCGTAAACTTTGACCATGCCTTTGTCCCATTCGCCTTTGTCTTCGTCGAATACTTTTTCGATTGCGTTGAATAGGGTGAAATCCATAACCGTTGGCAAATGCGAATTGTAATTCTGGATAGCACCGATTTTGCTGTCCTTTTGCCAATAAGCCATTTGCGCCTGGTCCTGCATCCAGACTTCGCCGGCGATGTTAAAATTTGGATATTCATCCGCGATCGCTTTGGTCCATTTTGAAATTGCGGCTTTGTCGTTGTACGAATACGTATCGACACGGAAACCGTCGAGATCGGCATATTCGATCCACCAGATCGCATTTTGTGTGAGATAAGTCAGCATCAACGGATTTGCCTGGTTTAAATCGGGCATCGATTTGACAAACCAGCCGTCGACGCAATATTTCTGGTCGATGTCGGAAGCATTTTGGTCGAATTGCGTACTCATGCGGTAATTCGACTGTGCGAAACCCGGAAATTGGTGGATGAAATCATAAGCAGGCAAATCTTTGTACATCCAATGTTGCGCGCCCCAATGGTTCGTGACGTAATCGAGAACGAGTTTCATATCTTTTTTATGAAGTTCGGAAGACAATTTCAGGTAATCTTCATTGGTTCCGTAGCGCGGATCGATTTTATAAACATCGGATTGGCCGTAACCGTGGTAAGAACCGCGCGGATCGTTGTCTTCGCAAAGCGGCGTGCTCCAGACTGTTGTTGCGCCGAGTTCTTTGATGTAATCGATGTTTTTGATGATGCCTTCGATGTCGCCGCCGTGGCGTCCGTTTGGTTTGGAACGATCGGCTTGTTCTGTGGTTTCTTTGCTGTTGTCATTCGCCGGATTTCCATTCGCGAAACGGTCGGGCATCAGCAAATACAACATATCCGATGCATCGTAACTTTTGCGTGAAGCAGAATTGTTGCGGCGTTCTTTGAGTGAATATTTCTGAGTGAAAGCGACTTTGCTTTTGTCTTTGAATGAAAATACGAGATCAGAAGCGGGAATATTTTTGGTGTCGATCGTGACGAAAATGTAGTTTGGATTTTCGGTTTTTGCGATGTTTGTGATCACGACATTATTCGAAACTGTCGGCTGGAATTGCGCGATGTTCTTTCCGTAGAATAATATCTGGAGTTCCGGGTTTTTCATTCCGGCGTACCAGAAAGGCGGTTCGGTTCTTTTGATCTGGGCAGAAACGGTGAAGCTTGTAATGATAAGGAAAAGAAGAAGTTTTTTCATTTTTGAACCATTAAGGAATTAAGATATCATTCTAATCTTGAAAAATAATTGTTTACAAATGGCTTCATTGATTTGACGAGGTTTATCGAGTTGAAATTAATCAACAAGCCTTGCGGTTATGAGGTAATTTCATGTACGTCAATAATTGGGCTTCGTGAATGGGTAAAATATTTTCAACTGCTTTTAATTCAACAACAATGGAATCTTCTACGAGTAAATCAACTCTTAAATTGCTTTCGAATTCCAATTCATCATAGAGAATGTTGACAAGGAGCTGTTGCTTTACATTATAACCATTTGATTCCAATTCATATTTCAGGCATTGTTCATAAATGCTTTCTAATAAATCAGGTCCTAATTCTTTGTGAACTTTAATCGCAAAACCTGTAATGTCGTAAGACAGCTGTGTAATTTCTTTTTTTGTCATTTGGCGTATATTTTCTAAACATATTATATTGGCGTATATTTTTTACTATAAAGGGATTAAGTTTCATCAAGTTTTCCTTAATTTATCTTAATCCCTTAATGGTTTTATTATTTTATTTTAAACAGTAACCAAACTATTCGGTTCCACAGTAATGGCAACGCCATTCACAAAAACCTGAAGTTCGTTTCCGCCTTCAAGAGAGAATTTGGTTTCATTCGCTTCCACGCAAACTTTTAAAATCTGGTTCCTGAAGTTGATCTTGAACGAATAAGCTTCCCACTGTTCCGGGATTCTCGGCGTAAAATGCAATGCATCATCTTTGACGCGCATGCCGCCAAAACCTTCCACAATGCTCATCCAGGTTCCGGCCATTGAAGTGATGTGACAACCTTCTTCGACTTCTTTGTTGTAATCGTCAAGGTCGAGTCGGGAAGTGCGCAAATAAAATGTGTAAGCCATGTCCATTTTTCCTAATACAGCAGCCTGAATTGAATGCACGCAAGGTGAAAGTGACGATTCATGAACAGTAAAAGGTTCGTAAAAATCGAAATGTTTCTCCAATTGTTCAGTAGAAAAATGGTCTTCGAAGAAATAAAATCCCTGCAAAACGTCAGCCTGTTTGATGTAAGGCGAACGCAGGATTCGGTCCCACGACCATTTCTGGTTGATCGGACGTTGTGATTTATCCAAATCGGAAACTTTAATAAGATCTTTGTCTAAGAACCCATCTTGCTGCAAATACACGTCATGCTCTTCAGAAAATGGCAAATACATCGAATCGGACACTTTTTTCCATTTGGAAATTTCGTTGTCGTCCAGATTTACTTTCGACATGATCCGATCGTAATCTGAAGCGTATTCTGATTTTACTTTTTCAATTTGTTCAACAGCATAATCGATACACCATTTTGCCAGATAATTCGTGTAGAAATTGTTGTTGACGTTGTTTTCATATTCGTTCGGACCCGTAACGCCGAGGATCATGAATTGGTTCTTATGCGTCGAATATGTCGCTCTCTGGTGCCAGAATCTTGCAATTGCGATCAACACTTCCAAACCTTTTTCCGGAATATAGCTGTAATCGCCGGTGAATCTGAAATAGTTGAAAATTGCAAAGGCAATCGCACCATTTCTGTGGATTTCCTCAAAGGTAATTTCCCATTCATTATGGCATTCTTCACCGTTCATCGTGACCATCGGATACAAAGCGGCCCCGTTGGTAAATCCTAATTTTCCTGCATTTTCGATGGCTTTGTCGAGTTGGTTGTAACGGTAGGTTAGCAAGTTTCTCGCAACCTGCTGGTCTTTCGTCGCCATATAAAACGGAATGCAGTATGCTTCGGTATCCCAATAAGTAGAACCGCCGTATTTTTCACCGGTGAAACCTTTTGGCCCGATGTTGAGCCTTGAATCCTTTCCTAAATAAGTCTGGTTCAACTGGAAAATATTGAAACGGATTCCCTGTTGGGCTTCGACATCGCCATCAATTGTAATGTCTGACATTTCCCAGATTTTTGCCCAGGCTTCGATTTGCTCATTTAACAAAGCATCATACCCTCTTGAAAGTGCTTCTTTGATCACGTTTTCGGCGGCAGCCAAAGTGTTGTCGTGGTTTAACGAAACGGTGTAGCCTCCGATTTTCTGGATCGATGATAATTCGTTCTGTGCGACATTAATGGCATATTCAAATTGGATTTTATCGTTGGATTTCTCCACTTTTTCTGTTGTCAGATTTAGATTTTTCCCGTTTGAGAAAATGCTGTTCTGCATGAAAGTCGTCACATTGAAATGCGTTTTGAACGTTCTGGCCGTTACAAAAGCTTCGTTTTCGTTGTGTTTGATCTCGAGCGGTTCCCAGAATTTTTCTTCCCAGTTCGCATCAAGATTGGAAACGCCGGCATCGATATATGGTTTATAGACGATTTTTGCGTCTTTATTTAAAGGGGTAATTTTGTAATCGATAAAGCCGGCTTCGTCTAAATTCAACGATAGAAAACGGCGCACATTTATTGAAACGTCAGTTCCATTTTGTAAAGTCGCTTCAAACGAACGGTTGTACCAGCCTTCTTTCATATTGAGTTCGCGGCGAAAATTCTTCACAGACGTACATTTGTCCAAATCGAAAGTCTCACCGTTGATTTCGATGTCAATCCCGATCCAGTTTGGTGCATTCAATACTTTGGCAAAATATTCCGGGTAGCCGTTTTTCCACCAGCCTACTTTGGTTTTGTCCGGATAATAAATTCCGGCGATGTAACTTCCCTGAAACGTTTCGCCAGTGTATGTTTCTTCAAAATTTGCCCGTTGTCCCATGGCACCGTTTCCGATGCTGAACAAACTTTCGGACGATTTTACTCTTTCTGCATCAAATCCTTCTTCTATGATGGACCAATTGTCTGGTTTGATATAATCCTGATTCATTGTGTTTGTGTATTATTCATTTAAAAATCAGTAAAAACTAATTTTATCAATTCGTGATTTATTTTTTGATTAATGATTCGATGAAACTGGTGTCGATATGGGTGAAATCAGGGAAAATGAACTGTGCTTCGTGTAAAACCGAAGCCTGTCCAATTCCGACGCTCGTCATTTTTGCAATATTTGCCGCCTGGACTCCCGCAACGGAATCTTCAAAAACAATCGAATCTTCGTTTGAAATCCCGAGTGCTTTTGCAGCTTGTACAAAAACTTCAGGATCCGGTTTGGCATGTGTCACGTCATTTCCGTCTATAATGGCATCGAAGTAGCTGATTGTTTTGGTCTTTTCTAAAATTGGCCTTGCATTTTTACTGGCAGATCCCAATGCAATCGGCTGGTTTTGTTCTTTGAGGAATTTCAGGATGTGCATTACGCCAGGCAAAATTTCGCTTTCGTCCATATCAACGAGATAGGATAAATAATCTTCGTTTTTTTGTGCGAGCCATTTGTCTTTGTCGCTTTGTGAGGCGGTGATCTTTCCGAGTTCCAAAATAATGTCGAGGGAACGCACGCGGCTTACGCCTTTTAATTCTTCATTGCGTTCCGGGGTAAATTCGATCCCGAGTTCATTGGCAATCTTCTGCCACGCTAAATAATGGTATTTTGCGGTGTCAACGATTACGCCGTCAAGGTCGAATATGAATGCTTTCTTATTAGTCATTAATGATTTGCTTAATGTTTATTTTTGATTTGTCGTTGATCGTGAGTGCGATGATTCCTGCAATAATCATGGATACACCGCCAATCAACAAGGCATAGATGGGTTCACTGTTGAAAAATTTAGATACTAAAAACCCTAAAATAGAGGCTGCGACCAATTGCGGAATTACGATAAAGAAGTTGAAAACCCCCATGTAATAACCCATTTTGCTTGATGGCAATGCGCCCGAAAGCATCGCGTACGGAATAGACAAAATACTTGCCCAGGCAATTCCGACACCGATCATTGGCAGCCATTCGATATTGAATGTTGTGGGTTCTTTGATGAAATACAACGAGATCAGTCCGAAACCACCAACGGTCAAAGCGAAAAAATGTGTAAATTTCCTGCTGGTGACTTTTGCAAGTAGCGGCAATAAAAATGCGGCTAAGGCAGCAATTAAATTGTAGTTGGCAAACATTTCCCCAACCTGATTGGCTCCGGTGTTATAAGCTTCAGAAGTGGTATCTGTTGTTCCATAAATGTGCTGGGTTACGGCCAAAGTGGTGTAAATCCACATGGAAAATAAGGCGAACCAGGAGAAAAACTGCACCCATGCCAGTTGCTTCATGATTTTCGGCATGAACTGGAAATCATTCATAATTGTTACAAAACCGTTGTTGGTCTTGTTTGATTTTTGCATGAGCCCCGAGAAAACCATTGCAAATCCGCCAAGCCCGATCATTCCCAATGACAGCACATAGAGGTCTTTTTTAAGGTCATAATAATAAATGGCAAAAGAGAAAATGAAACTGACGGCTAGGAATAATAGCCCTTTAGTCAAGTGCGAAGCCCCATTTTTAGCAAACCAATCCGGAGAATGGCTTTCTTTTTTAAATTCATCGGCTTTATGCGCTTCAAAAGCTGCGAGTTCTTCAGGAGAATATTCTTTTGAGGTTAAAACGGTCCAAAGTACGGTGATGATAAAAGCGACGCCGCCGATGTAAAAGGAATATTTCACCGAATCAGGGATTATTCCCAACGGTGCGGTATTCTTTACATCGAAATGTGTTAATATCAAAGGCAGTTTGGAAGCTACGTAAGCGCCAATTCCGATAAAGAAACTCTGGGTGGCAAAGCCCATTGTTCGTTGTTTTTCTGGTAAATTATCGCCAACAAACGCACGGAAAGGTTCCATGGAAACGTTGATCGAAGCATCCATGATCCAGAGCATTCCGGCGGCAAACCACAATACAGGAGAGTTGGGCATGATGAATAAAGCGGCAGAAGCCAGGATGGCACCTGCTAAAAAATACGGTTTTCTACGGCCCAATCTGGTCCATGTCCGGTCTGAAAAATAGCCAATAATAGGTTGGATGATTAATCCGGTAAGTGGAGCAGCAACCCAAAGAATCGGGATGTCATCAATGTTGGCTCCTAAAGTTTGAAATATACGGCTGACATTAGAATTCTGCAGAGCAAAACCCATTTGTATTCCCAGAAATCCGAAGCTCATGTTCCAGATTTGCCAGAAACTTAATTTACGCTTTTCCATTATCGTAATTTAGAATTATGGTACGATAAGCGCGATGCTTATCAAAACTTACTTGATTTTCGAAGTAAAGTATAAGCTTTGATATTGGCCGTAAATATAGGATAATTTTTGTTTTAAAAATTGTTTTTTGGATTTTAACACTTTTAAAAATCGAAAAATATCAGATTAAGTATTTGTAAATTAAACGTTTATGTAAACTACAACGTTGGCGTAGATTCTCTGACCACCAAATGGGTTTCGATGACTTCGGTTTTGTAATGTTCCTCTTCTTCATCTTCGGATTCGAGCCTTTCGATAAGCATCTTGGCTGCTTTTGCGCCCATTTTGATTCCGTTTTGGCTTACCGTCGTGATGCTTGGAGATGAATATTTGGAGATGATTCCGTCAGTAAAACCGATGACGGCAATGTCTTCAGGCACTTTCAATCCGAGTTTTCCTGCGGCTTTAATGGCGGTAACGGCAAACAATTCATTGACTGCAAAAATCGCGTCGACTTTGTTGTTTGCGATTAAATTTTCGATCTGATCGGCACAATTATCGATGTCTTCAATACGCAAAATTAAGTTTTCATCTAATTTGATTTCGTTGTTATGAAGCGCTTTCGTGTAGCCTTCAGTTCTCAATTTACCAACGCTGACGTAATCTACGGTGGTGATCAGTGCAATTTTTTTAAATCCGTTGTCGATCAAACTCTGAACTGCTTCAAATGCGGCGAGGTTGTCGTCGATAATCACTTTATCACATAAAATATCGTTCGTTACCCGGTCAAACATTACGACAGGCATGCCTTGGTTGATAACTTCTGTAATGTGGTGAAAGTCCTTTTTATGCTGGGTTTCTTTGGATAAAGACATGATGAAACCGTCAATGCTTCCGTTGGCAAGCATTTCCATATTGATGACTTCTTTGTCAAAAGATTCGTCCGAAAGACAAACAATTACATTGTATCCGTTTTCGTTCGCAACATGCTCAATTCCGCTGATGACGGTGGCAAAAAAATGGTGTACGATTTCAGGAATAATGATGCCGATGGTCTTGGTTTTTTTATTCTTGAGGCTCAGCGCGATCAGGTTGGGTTTGTAGTTGTATAATTTGGCGAAAGCCTGCACTTTTTGGCGAGTATCTTCACTGATTTCCGAGCTGTCGCGAAGTGATTTGGAAACAGTTGAAATAGAGACATCCAATTCTTTTGCAATTTGTTTCAGAGTGACTTTCCTTTTCATGGGTTTTCTGTAGTATATTGATTTGCGAATAAAGATAAATTTAATTTTGATAAATCGAAATTTTACGCCTGAAAATGTGCTAATTCAGGAAAGTTGTCAACACGAAAACGTTTTCGCAACACAATTAACAAGGTGTAAATTGCAGCATATTAAATTTTGGTTAATTTTAACATTCGAAGTATAAGTATTAAGCTCAAAAAACTAATTCTAACTTAAACAAAATGTATGAAAACAATTTATAACAAGTTGTTATTTTTATTCCTACTGCTTCCATTTAGTGTGTTGGCACAGAGCACATTAACCGGAACGGTTCTTGACGGAACGTCAAAGCAGCCGCTTCCTGGCGTAAACGTAGTAGTTCAGGGGTCTGCAACAGGAACCCAAACCGATTTTGACGGTAAATTCCAGTTGGCAAATGTGAAAAAAGGCGATGTGGTCGTTTTTTCTTATTTGGGTTACACCAACTCAACAATTACTTATTCAGGGCAAACCAATTTATCGATTAACCTTGCAGAAGAATCAAACCAACTTCAGGAAGTTGTGGTTCAGGTAGGTTATGGTACCGTTAAGAAAAAAGATGCCACGGGAGCGGTCACAGCCATTTCTTCCAAAGACTTCAATAAAGGACTGAATGTAACTTCAGAAAGCTTAATCAGCGGCCGTATTTCTGGTGTTAATGTTACTACGGGAGGTGCTCCTGGAGCAAAAGCAGACATCAGGATCAGAGGAGGTTCTTCACTAAATGCTTCGAATGATCCGCTTATCGTTATAGATGGTTTGCCGATGAGCAATGCCACTCCAAGCGGAATGACCGGAATTTTATCAACTTTAAATCCAGATGATATCGAGAGTTTTACAGTGCTTAAAGATGCTTCTGCTTCTGCGATTTATGGTTCGCGTGCAGCAAATGGGGTAATTGTAATCACTACGAAAAAAGGATCAAAAGGATTAAAAGTTTCTTTTAACTCACAGACCAGTATTAGTGTCGTCAATAAAATGGTTGATGTGCTTAGTGCTGATGAATTCAGAAAATTTGTCACCGAGAGAGGTACGACAGCCCAGATTGCTGCCATGGGAACAGCCAGCACGGATTGGCAAAAGGAAATTTTTAGAGATGCTATCGCAACAAACAACAATATTTCTGCCAGTGGATCTTTGTTTGACCGAGTGCCTGTAAGACTTTCTGTTGGAAACACAGCTACTCCTGGAGTTTTGAGAAACACAAACTTTGAACGTACAACGACTTCATTGGCTTTAAACCCAACATTCTTTGATAACCATTTAAAAATTGATATTAGCGGTAATATCGCCTTTGGGAAAAACCAATTCCAGGATGAAGGAGCTGTAATTGGATCTGCAATTGCATTTGATCCAACACAATCTGTTTATGATTCTTCTTCACGTTACGGTGGTTATTTTGAATGGCTTGAGGCGAATGGTGATGTGGCACTTTTGCCGGCAAAAAATCCAGTTGCAAGACTGAACCAAAATGACAGACGTGCAACTTCTACAAGGAAATGGGGAAATATCCGATTGGATTACCAACTTCCGTTTTTTGAAGCCTTGAGAGCAGTTGTTGAAGGAGGTATCGATAAAATCAACTCAAGTGGTTTTGAAACCAATAGCACGACCAGCATCAATGGATATCAGCCAATTGCATTCTCTGCGGCCAGTGCATCAAAACCATGGGAAGATTTGGGAGATTACAGCAGCTATACTGATGACCGCCAGAATAAAAACTTAAATGCTTATTTAAATTATGTTAAGGATTTTGGCAAATTTAGGGTTGATGTAACTGGTGGTTACAACTATCAGTTGTTTCAAAGAGAAGGTTTTTCTAGCGGAGCTACAATAAGACCAAATCCACAATCAGATGTAACTACCGATCCGGATATTAATTTACAATCTTATTTTGGACGTGTGAATTTAGGATACAATAGCAAATATTTGCTTACTGTAAACTATAGGAGAGATGGAACTTCCCGTTTTTCTGAAGAAAACAGATGGGGTAATTTTGCTGGAGGTGCTTTAGCATGGAATATTTCTGAAGAATCATTTCTTAAAGGAAATAAAACCATTTCTGCTCTTAAATTAAGGGTTGGTTATGGAGAAACAGGACAGCAGGACATTTCTGCGCAATATGATTATCTAAGAAGGGTAACATTAGGAGGGCCAAGTTCTAATTACATTTTTGGACCATACTCTTACCGCGTAGCCAGAACTGAAGGATACAACCAGAACATTAAGTGGGAGGAATTGAAAGAAACGAATGTTGGTGTCGATTATGGATTTCTGAATAACAGGATTACCGGTTCGATAAACTATTTCGATAAAAAATCAAGTGACCTTTTAGCAGACATTGCTTATCCCGACGGAGCCAACCTAAGAAATAGCGGTTTTGCAAACATCGGAAGTTTGGAAACAAAAGGTGTAGAGTTCTCTATCAACTCGGATGTTATTAAAACCGAAAACTTAAACTGGAATGTAGCATTCAATACAACATACATTGATCAAAAAATTACAGATCTCGGAATTACTGTTCCTGGATTCACGGGCTATGAAACCGGCGATAATATTTCCGGAGGTAGCGGCAACAAAATCAAGATCAACACAGTTGATTATGCACCAAGTGCATTTTATGTTTACGAACAGGTTTATGATCAAAACCACAGACCAATACAAGGCGTATATGTAGACAGAAACGGCGACGGCGTAATCAATGTAGATGATAAATACAGATACAAAAAACCTGCAGCAGATTATACTTTTGGATTGTTTAGTACTTTAAATTACAAACAATTGGATTTCACAATGAGCTGGAGAGCAAGTTTAGGAAATTATGTTTATGACAATGTAAGTTCAGATCATGGCTATGCGAATGCAGCACTTACAAGACAGAATGATTTGGCTAATATCACAACAGATTATTTTAATACAGGATTTACATTTCAAGATAACGGAACATCAAGTTATCTTTCAGATTATTACGTTAAAAATGCATCTTTTATCAAATTGGACAACGTGACGTTGGGTTATACCCTAAACAAATCACTGTTAAAAAGTGTTTCATTGCGATTTTCTGCAGGTGTTCAAAATGTACTCACGATCACAAAATATGACGGGATTGATCCTGAGAGGTTTTCAGGTGTTGATGGATCCATTTACCCAAGAGCAAGAACATACATTTTTGGGGTAAATGCTAACTTTTAATAAATTATAAAAAAATAAAAAAATGAAAATTTCATTAAAAAAGACTTGCTATTTGCTCCTATTCGTTTTAGGGGTAAATATGACATTTACTTCGTGTACCGATGATTTAAATGTAACGCCAAAAGATGACGATGAATTTTTGTCGGACGACTTTTTTCAAAACCCGGATTCATATAAACAAGTACTTGCAAAATTATATTCCGGACTTTATGTAGGAGGAAATGATGGTGATGGGACTGCAGATATTGGTGGAATCGGAGGTGATTTTAGTAGCTACTTGAGGCTGTTGTTTGTTACTCAGGAACTTCCTACAGACGAGTCGATCATTGCTTGGGCAGATGGTAATTTGCCTTCTATGAATACCCAAACCTGGACTCCTGGAAACGAATTCTTATATGGTACTTTCTCAAGATCATTTTATGAGATCAGTTTGGCAAACGAATTTTTGAGACAAACTACTGATGAAAAATTAACTTCAAGAGGCGTTCCAGATGCATTGAGAGCAGACATCCAGTATTTCCGTGCAGAAGCCCGTTTCTTAAGAGTTTTTGATTACGTTCAGTTGATGGATTTGTTTGGAAATGTGCCAATTACCACAGAGGCTGACCCGGTTGGATTTTATTATCCGGTTCAGAAATCCAGAGCTGAAGTGTTTGCTTTTGTCGAAAGCGAATTGCAGGATCTTACAACAAAACTTGTCGATTCTAAACAGAATGAATATGGCAGGGTCGATAAAACGGCAGCTAAATTTCTTTTGGCACAAGTATATCTGAATGCAAAAGTGTATGTCAATGCAGACAAGAATACAGAAGCTCTGTCATTGTGTAACGACATTATCGCCAACTCAGGATATATATTTAAATCAACAATCCCATACGCATATCTGTTTTCTGCAGACAACGATAGAAATGGTGCTCAGGAGGAAATTATTTTTCCTGTCGTAAGTGACGGAAATGTGATCAGGGCTACCGGAGGCGGAATGAGCTTTATCATCCATGCGTCAATCGGAGGGTCTATGGTTGCATCATCACTGGGTATGGATGGTGGTTGGGCAGGAACCAGAACTAGAAAAGAATTTGTTCAGTCATTTCCGTCGAATTTTAATGACGATGTAAGAGCAACTTTTTACAAGTCCGGACAAGCACTCGACATTACAAATATTTCAACATTTACAGATGGATATGGTGTGAATAAATTCATCAATGTAAATTCTGATGGAACTGCTGCACAGCGCAACGATATTCCTGACACAGATTTCCCAATGTTTAGAATGGCAGATGTTTATCTAATGTATGCTGAAGCAACTTTAAGAGGTGCTGCAGGAGGAAATTTAGCTACTGCAGTTAATTATGTAAATGCAATCAGAACAAGAGCTCATGCTACTTCGGTTGCAAACGATGCCAATTTCAACCTGGATTTCATCCTTGCTGAAAGAGGCCGCGAGTTATTCTGGGAATGCCACAGAAGAACCGATTTGATCCGTTTTGGAAAATTCTCGGGCGGTTCTAAGATCTGGCAATGGAAAGGTGGCGTAAAAGAAGGTGCTGCAACAGAAGCATACAGGGATCTAATGCCAATCCCATCAAAAGCGATTCAGGCCAACCCTACTTTACGTCAGAATACAGGATATTAATCTTAAGATAAACGGCGATTGGACAAGTCAAACGCCGTTTTTTAAAAAACATAACATACAATGAGAAAAATTTTAAATTTAATAATTTTAGCATCTTGCATCGCTACATTAAGTTCATGTGAAGATGATAAAGATCCTGTAACTGTAGCAAACGGTTTTGAAATGCGCAGTTCAGCTATTCCGGCACCGTTCGCATTATTGCCAATCAATGATGCCAATAAAGTGATTTCAATAACATGGGATAAAAGTGATAATGGTGTTGCAAACCCGAATGCCACTTATACCATTGAGATCGCTGCTTCAGGAACAAATTTTGCAGCTCCTTTAACAATGAATAATGGGGCTAATGTCGTTCCTGCTTTTTCATATGATTTATATGTTTCGGAGTTAAACAAACTTGCAAACCAGCTTCCAACTTATGTCTGCGGTCAAGAAATGACGGTAGACATTCGTGTGAAATCGGTTTTAGGAAGTGGATTTGCCAATGCATTTGCACAGTATTCTTCAAATTTTATCACACTAAAGTTTACACCATATTCAACGCTATTGCCTACAATGCATTTTGCAACTGTTGCACCGTCAGCTACCGCGACTGCTAATTTGGCATCCTCATCTATACTTACTTCAGACTATGAAGGGTATATGTGGCTTGAGCCGGGCGCTTACAAATTCTATAAATCAAATTCTTGCGGAACTTTTGAAACTCCTGTAGTATACGGAGGTAATGGTACTGGTACGATTGCTGAAAATGGCGCAGCTTATCAAGTTGTCACTGCAGGGTTTTATTTAGTCAAAGCAGATTTAACAGCCGCTACATACTCAGTTAAAGCGGTTTCATGGAATTTCTTTGGACCTGCTAAAACTTCATTTACTGGTGCAAATACGGCATTGGTTTATGATCCTGCTTCAGGATTATGGAAATCGTATAATTCAGCCGCATCAACGTCGGTAGTAACACTAGGAGGCGGCTTTGGAATTCAATTCAGGGCCACTGCGACACCAGCAGCATCAGGTATTGTTCTTGGAGCATATGATCCTGCTAAAACCGGTGACCAATATGCAGGTCCTACAATGAGTTATGGAAATAGTCTTGACGAAGCTTACTTGTTTGTACCTGGAACCAGAACCCCAAGGGTAAACAGCGGTTTCATAGTTACATTGGATTTAAGAAGCCCTAGAAATTACAAATACTCAATTACACCAGCGCCTTAATTGCGTTACAATCTTATTAAAGGGCTGTGTTTTACAGCCCTTTTTTATCTTAAATACCACTTATGAGAAAAAATATATTATTAAGCTTACTGCTCACGCTTACCGCATTAGCAGGATTTAGCCAGGTTACCATTACTCCGGCTACTTTTAATGCAACAGACGAGATTACCATCAAAGTGTCTTTTGCAAGCGCAACCTGCAATACGATGGGAACGGCGCCAACGGCAGTTTATATGCATGCAGGAATCGGAAACGATACCAATGCATTTGGTTTTGCCGTTGTAGGAAACTGGGCCCAGGATGATGGGGTCGGGGCAATGGTAAACAATGGTGATGGTACTTTTAGTAAAACACTTACGCCAAGCACGTATTTCGGACTTACCCCAGCGCAAATATCAAGCGCCACAAAATTGGGAATGGTATTCAGAAGTGCAGATGGAACCAAAACGCTTAAAAAAGCGCCAAGCTGCGGCGATTTCATTTATAATGTCGGTTATTTCCAGTCGGCATTGATTACGCCTGCCGAAAACAGTTCGACGATCATAGCATCAGGCGCAAGCTTGAATATCCAGGCGTCAAACACAAACGGAAACGCCAATTACAATCTTAAAGCAAACGGTGCAAGTATCAATATGACTTTTGGGACACCAAGTTATTCTTATACGCACACGAACATCACTTCGAACCAAAACTACGAACTTGTCATTACACAGGGAACTTCGGTTCAGACTAAAAAATTCTCGGTAATCGTGAATCCTGGGTTGATTTCAGAAGCTTTGCCGTCAGGTTTAATCGAAGGAATCAATTACAACCCAACCGATGCGACAAAAGCGACTTTGGTTTTGGATGCGCCTTTCAAGGATTTTGTTTACGTGGCGGGAAGTTTTAACAACTGGCAGCCAACCGCCGCTTATGCAATGAAAAAAGATCCGTCTTCAACAAAATTCTGGGTAGAAATTTCAGGATTGACACCCGGAGCGATCAACAGTTACCAATATTGGGTTGTAGATACGACACCGGTTTCAGGTTCTCCAATGCTTGTTAAAACAGCCGATCCATTTTCAACATTGGTGCTGTCACCATTTGACGATCAGTACATCCCGGCTGCAAGCTACCCGGATTTACCGCCATTTCCTGTTGGGCCAACCACAGAAGTTACGGTGTTACAAACGGCAAAACCAGTCTACAATTGGCAGGTTACGAATTTCACAAAACCTAAAAAAGAGGATTTAGTGGTTTACGAATTGCTTGTAAGGGATTTTGATTCACACAGGAATTACCAGGACGTAATCGATAAAATCGAATATTTCAAAAGCCTTCACATCAACGCCATCGAACTGATGCCAGTGATGGAATTCGAAGGAAATGAAAGCTGGGGTTACAACACGGCGTTTCACATGGCACTTGACAAGTTTTACGGGCCTGAAAGCAAACTGAAAGAATTGATCGATCTTTTCCACCAAAACGGAATTGCCGTGATTCTTGACGTGGCTTTAAACCACGCTTTCGGAAGAAATCCGATGGACCGCATGTGGATGAGCGATCCTGATGGTGACGGATTTGGCGGGCCAACATCTGAAAATCCATATTTTAATGTAACCGCTACGCACAGTTATAGTGTTGGAAACGATTTTAACCACCAACAGCCAAGAACAAAAACGTATGTAAAAAGAGTGATCGAACACTGGATCAATGAATTTCATATTGATGGTTTCCGTTGGGATTTAACTAAAGGGTTCACCCAGAATTGCACCGGAAGCGAGTCTTGTACAAATAGCTACCAGCAAGACCGTGTTGACGTTTTAAAAGAATATGTCGATTATTCATGGAGTCTTGATCCAACGCATTACGCGATTTTCGAGCACCTTGGCGCTGATAATGAGGAACAGCAATGGGCCAATTACAGGATTAATGAAACGCCAAGCAAAGGGGTAATGATGTGGGGCGAAATGTTCACACAATACAAACAACTGGCTTTGGGTTATGCTGCAGATATCAGCAGAATGGGCAACACTGCCCACGGTTTTACAGCGAAAAGGGTTATCGGTTATCCCGAGAGCCACGACAAAGACCGCGTGATGTATGAAGCATTGAAATACGGAAATCCTTCAGGAACGACGCCTTTGAACAACCTTCCGAATGCTTTGGGACGAATGCCTGCGATTGCAGCCACTTCTATATTGGTTCCCGGCCCTAAAATGATCTGGCATTTTGCCGAATTGGGTATGGATGATTCTATTTACACCTGTTCAGACGGATCAGTGAATACGGAAACTGATGCCACATCAGGCGACTGTAAACTGGCAACCAAACCACAGCCGCAATGGGTAGAAAACTGGACTTCAGATCCTGCAAGGGCTGCAGTTTTCAGCAATTATTCAAAATTGATTGCTTTAAAAACAGGCGAGCCGGTGTTTGAAGGAAATTATGCGATCAGCCCGAATGTGAATCTTTTAAAACAAAGGATTTATATTTATGATGATACCCTGAATGCTTCACAACTGAAAAATGTGGTGGTTTTGGCGAATTTCGCAGTATTGGAACAAACGATCACGCCAGATTTTCCTTACACTGGAACCTGGTATGATCTGATGACAAACACTCCGGTAAACATCACCAGCACGACCGATCTGATCACGCTTCCTGCAGGACAGTTCAAAGTGTATGGGAACAGGCCGAATTCAACGCTTGCGACCAATCGTTTTGAATTGAATAAAGCAGTAAGCCTTGCGCCAAATCCTTCTTCAGGCCAATTCACGATCAATGCCAATATGAGCAAAGTAGACGTGTATACCCTGACCGGGCAATTGGTAAAAACTTTCGCCGGAAAATCACAGGAAACAAATTACAACATCAGCGATTTGTCAAACGGGATCTATCTGGTAAAAGCTACCGATAGCAACAACCGCGAGCAAACCATGAAGCTGATTAAACAATAAAATTTTTGAGTTAGTTGAATTTTATTCCGAAAGGGCCTTTCCGTCAAACGAAAGGCTTTTTCTTTTTAATTACAGCAGGATTTTTTTGAGCCCTTCAGCAATGCTGCGCCAAAGGAAATTGTAAAATGATTTTTCGGGAATTCGGTCAAGTTCGACTTCAGCTGATTTGAGTTCGCCCTTCGTGTCATTCTTCACAAACAAATTACCAAGTGCTGTCAGAAATTTGTTGACTTTTTCGCGGTCGTTTTTGCGGTAAATCTGTACTTTCAAATCGTCATATTTGATTGCAAAATCACCTTTTGCATTGACGTCGTTTCCGGTAAAATTAAAATAGACTTCATTCAGGATGCCTTTTGTCGTTGCATTCATATAAGGTTTTGTAAAAGGAACGATTTTCTGTGCGTCAAAATTCAGGATGCGGCCTTTGATGTTGAATCCGTCGGTTTTATCGAGCACGTTCAGGCTCCAATCGACATTTAGCGGCGATTCTTTCATAAAAATACAATCGATTTTGATCTTCATGTCGGCGAGTTTTTTCTGCTGAAATCCACTGCAGACATTTCGTGCCGTCAGATTGAATTTGGTAAACGTGAGTTTTCCGGCGCCTTTATCAAATGTTTTTTCCTCTTCATATTCCACGATCGAATTCCGCACGGCAAGCGTATCTATTTTGAGGTTGAATTTTAAATTCCGCAACAGGTTGTTGTATAATTTTTTCTTGCTTAGATCATCGGCGGGAATTTTGTTTCGATAGATATTGGCGCCAAGCTGATTCAAAAGAATCTTATCGGCATTGAAGTAAAAAATGGTATCCTTAAATCCCCAATCCATATTTTTGATGTCAATCTCATTGGCGTTTATCGTATAAATGTCTTTTTCCTTTTCGATTTTTCGGACAAATTCCCGGCGCGAATATTCGGGGATCAGATGGAAATCTTTGATGCTCAGGCCGTGGTTCGTCGTTGCTACTTTTCGCGTCATGATGTGATAAAAAGGATTCGCTCGGTAATAAATACTGTCACAACTTAAAGTATAATTTTTATATTGGAACGGAATTTTCTCCGCAAGGATATCATCGGTAATCACAATGCCATCGAGTTGTACATTCACATGTGAAATGCTCAGAATGGCTTTGTCATTCGCGACATTGATGATCTTCACATCGCCATCCTTCAGGATAATATCTGAAACGATAATGATTTTTTCAAAAGGTTTTACAACTTCTGAACCAATACTTTTAGAATGGTCGATTGCTTTTTCACTCTTTTTGTATAAAGCCACTTCGGGTTGTGTAATCGTGATGCTTTTGGCCTTGATCCGATCGCTGAACAACACGCTCCAAATGCTAAAATGGGCAACATCAATGGCTTTAACCTTTGCATAAATTCCGGCTTTGACCTTATCGTCTTTCAAAGCTTTCTTCGGAACCAAAACGACTTCGTCAGCATGAATGCTGCTGTTCCATAACGATACATCAACCGTTTTATAACTGATGTCGTAAGCAGAATTGTTTTTCTGGTTGATGACTTTCGGCAACTGGTATCTGATCCAGAAATTAAGGCCGAAATTTAATAAAATCGCCAGTAAAATCAGGCTTCCCAAAATAATCAGTATTTTTTTTAATCCGCTCATTTAAGCTTTTTTGAGTGTTATTTGATTAAATGTAGCAATAAATAAAACCCTGCAAACTGAAATTGTGATTTTTTTATTACCGATGGTTAAAATGTAATAATTAATTAAAATTGTATTAGACCGGATTGTTTAGAAGCTTTAAATTTGTTTAATTACTTCCATAAAAAAAACCAAACAGGCGTGCGAAAAATAAAACCCTCCAAACCCCAAGATGAAAAATTCTCATTTCCTAAAACTCCAACCGGAGTAGAAGGCCTCGACGAAATTACCGATGGCGGCTTCCCGAAAGGTAGGCCAACACTGATATGTGGCGGTGCAGGCTGCGGGAAAACGCTGTTGTCTATGCAGTTTCTAATTAAAGGAATTACAGATTTCAGTGAGCACGGCGTATTTATGTCATTCGAAGAACCTTCAAAAGATTTGTCACTTAATGTAAAATCATTGGGCTTCGACCTTGATAAACTCAAAGCAGAAAAAAAACTGGTTGTAGATTATGTGCGTGTCGAACGTTCAGAAATTGAAGAAACAGGAGAATACGATCTTGAAGGCTTGTTTATCAGGCTGAACCATGCGATCGATTCCGTCAATGCGAAAAGGGTTGTGCTTGATACCATCGAATCGCTGTTTGCAGGCTTGGACAATCAGGCAATTTTGCGCGCCGAACTTAGAAGATTGTTCCATTGGCTCAAAGAAAAAGGCGTAACGGCAATTATTACAGGTGAACGCGGAGAAGCTACTTTAACGCGACAGGGACTTGAGGAATATGTTTCCGATTGTGTCATTATACTGGATCATCGTGTCATCGAACAGGTTTCCACACGCCGTTTGCGCATCATTAAATATAGAGGTTCTACGCATGGAACCAATGAATATCCGTTCCTAATCGATGAAGATGGTATTTCTGTGCTTCCGATCACGTCATTAAAACTCAACAATGAAGTCTCGTCTGAGCTTGTTTCTACAGGTGTTCCCGGACTTGACACCATGTTTGTAGGTGGCGGATTTTACCGCGGAAGCAACATCCTGATCTCAGGAACTGCCGGAACTGCAAAAACCACGATTGCTTGCTATTTTGCAAATGAACAATGCAAAAAACATGAAAAAACGGTCTTTTTTGCATTTGAAGAATCGCCTCAGCAACTCATTCGCAACATGAAATCGATTGGGATCGATCTCGAAAAACATATCGATAAAGGATTGCTACAGATTCATGCTTCACGCCCGTCATTAAATGGGTTGGAATTACACCTGTTGACACTCAGAAAATTAATTAAAGATTTTAAGCCAACAACCGTTATCCTGGATCCGATCAGCAATTTAATTACCGTTGGAAATGAGAATGAAGTCCGCTCGATGCTCGTCAGGTTGATCGACATGCTCAAGGCGAATAACATCACAGCGCTTTTCACATCGTTAAATAAACAAAACGATAATTTAAGGCCCGATCTTGCCGAAGAATCGGTTTCGTCTTTGGTGGATACCTGGATTACAGTTCGCGATATGGAAGGAATCGGGGAGCGAAACCGCGGAATCTTTATTGTAAAATCGCGCGGAATGGGTCATTCAAACCAAGTCAGGGAATTTGTGATCGGTTCAAAAGGTATCGAGTTGCTCGATGTTGAATTTGGCCCGGAAGGCATTTTAACCGGAGCGGCAAGAAAATCAAATCAATTGCAGCGTACCGTCAAAGCAATGAAACTGCAAAGTGATCTTGATCGCAAGGATCGCGAAATCGACCGCAAACGAAAAGTGCTCGAAGCAAATATTGCAGCGCTTAAAAATGAATTTGAATCGGTGGTAGAAGAATTGGGGATTTTAAAAGCAACTGAAGATTTGCATTCGAAAATCATGATCGAAAACACGCCTAAAACCAAAAAGAAATGATAAAGCAACCGGCAGAATGGCAATTGTTGCTTTACATCGCTGGGCAAACACCCAAATCGATTAAGGCTTTAAGCAACATTAAAAAATACGCAGAGATTCACCTGGAAGGCAAATATTCGATAGAAATTATTGATCTGCTCGAAAGTCCGCAACTCGCGGAAGGCGACCAGATTCTTGCTGTTCCCACACTTGTGAGAAGATTTCCGGAACCGATCCGTAAGATCATCGGGGATTTGTCTAATGAAGAACGGGTGCTTGTTGGGCTCAACATCAAACCCATAAAATAGACCCATTGGAAAATAGCCCTAAAATTGCCGCGAATCCTGAAAAATACACATTTATTCTGTTTGTTTCAGGCATGTCTGTGAAATCAGGCCATGCCATTGAAAACCTCCGGAGTATTTGCGATACATACCTTAAAGGAAACTTCAACCTGCAAATCATCGACATTACGACAGACAGACAATCGGCCGTAGATTATCAGATCATTGCAATACCAACACTCATAAAAACAGGCCCCGGCCAGCCCAGAACGCTGCTCGGCGATTTATCCGATACCGAAAAAGTCCTCAGAATACTCGATATTAAAAGCTGATGGAAAACAACAACCCACATATTAAAGCGCTTCAGGCAGAAATTGACGAGCTCAAAAACCAGCTTTTTGAATCGAACAGCATTATTGAAGCCATACGCGAAGGTGCCGTTGATGCACTTGTCCTTAATAAAAACGGACAGCCGCATGTGTATTCGCTTGAAAGCGCCGATTATACCTATCGGATTTTAATTGAGAAATTTGGAGAAGGTGCGTTGAGCATTTCAGACGATGGCTTGGTTTTATACTGCAATGATTATTTTTCTAAGCTGCTGAAAATCCCCGCAAATAAAATTACCGGAAGTTTTTTTCAGGATTACATGGATTCAGAACGTGAGTTCCAAATGCTCAAATCGGCATTGGCTTACGGCCCGAGCAAAGGGGAAATTACATTGAATGCAGGTGATAAAAAAGTTCCGGTTTATGTATCGCTGACCGACTTGCATCCGAATGTAAATGCAATTGGCGTGGTGGTCACCGATTTAAGTGAAAAGCGCAAACACGAAGAAGCACTGGTCGCTTATCAACGGCAGCTTGAAACAAAAGTGACGGAATTACATCAGACCAATACGAACCTTGAGCAGTTCATCCATGTGATTTCGCATGATTTAAAAGAGCCGATACGGAAAATCGTGACTTATACTTCACATCTAAATGAAACCAAATCGGAGTTGTTTGAAAAAGGCGAACTTCACAACCTCAAGATCGTCAACTCATCGGCTCTAAGGCTGAATTCTTTAGTCGATGATTTGGTAAAATACGCTTTCAGCGCAGTAAAAACGGAAGAAATGGAGGTCGATCTGAACAAAATCCTCAAAGAAGTTTTAGATGATCTCGAACTCAATATCAACGATTATTCGGCTACAATTAAGTTTTCAGAATTGCCGGTCATTGCAGCTTCAAAAGTGCAGATGCGCCAATTGTTTTCAAATTTGATTTCGAATGCGATCAAATACAGTAAGCGCGGAATTCCGCCTGAAATCAGTATTACAGCATCGGTTTCTGAGTTTGTGGATGCGAATAATCCGCAGAAAAAATTCCACCACATTCGTTTGCAGGACAATGGCATCGGAATGGACAAAATGTATTTAACGAAAATTTTTACTATCTTTCAACGCTTGCACATGCGCAACGAATATTCCGGAAACGGTATTGGTTTGGCCATCTGCAAAAAAATCATGGAAAACCATTTGGGAAAGATAAATGTCGAAAGTACGCCTGGAGAAGGCAGCGTTTTCAACCTTTATTTCCCGATTAACGCGTAAAAATTTAGATGATCCAACTCAGGAATTTACACATTCTCATTGCCGAAGACGACTTTGACGACGGCGAAATTATCGAAGCTTCGTTTGGCAAACACAACGCTTTCGCGAAAGTGAGCCTGGTGAAAAACGGCCAGGAACTGCTAGAATTCCTGAAAAATAATGCTGCCGAAACCCCGGATGTGATTTTAACCGACATCAATATGCCCATTCTAAGTGGGATCGATGCATTGAAGCAAATCGTCGACGACAAGGACTTAAAAAGCATTCCGGCATTTGTGTATTCCACAGCAATAAATCCGATTTATGAGGCAAAATGCATGGAAATGGGAACCAAAGGTTTTTTAATCAAGCCTTATAGTTTGGCAGAATATGATGAGATTCCCGGTAAAATATTAGAGATTTTGAGTGAAATTTAAACAGGTTTTTTTGTGGCTGTATTTTAGGTGTCTAAGCAATTAGTAACGGTAAGAGATGTTAATGTTGTTTTTAATACTTATAAAGAAAAGTATAAACAGCAAGATAGAAATCATGCATAAAGCCAATTTAAGTTTATCAACAACTTTTGATCGAATATCTTCGCTGAAAATGATAAAACATAAAATACTTCCAACCAGTAAAAGAGGCAAATTTGCCAAAAGCATTAAATTTACCTTCTTCAAAACTTTTGGTGTTTAATAAAAATATCTCCGATGAAATAATGATGCAATACACTACAATCCAAGGCCAGAATATTCGATTGTATTTGTGGAATTGGTTTGATTTCATCCTTAATAAGTTTTTGCTTGAATTTTGAACACCATTTCTATGAATTTATCGAAAGTTCCAGGTTATATATGCCCTAACGGATTCGATGTGTTCATTAAAACAAAAAACCCGAAACAATTGTTTCGGGTTTGAGTGGTACCTCCAGGGATCGAACCAGGGACACATGGATTTTCAGTCCATTGCTCTACCATCTGAGCTAAGGTACCGTTGCTGATGCGGGTGCAAATATAGAACGATTTTTAATTTATCCAAAACAAATATTAAAAAAAATCAATTCGTAACTTCGCGGCAACAAAACTGCACCTATGCTTTTAGCGATCGACATCGGGAATACCAGAATTAAATATGCTGTCTTTGAACACGATATCATCGTTGCGCAGGGTTTTTTCGGAAAAGAAGCACTTGAAGATTCGCTCAAAAAAATTTTAAAAGAATTTCCAGAAATTACCGATTTGATCGTTGCATCGGTAGGAAATGTTTCAAAAGAAGCCTTTTTATCGGTTAACGACAGCCTCAAATTACATTTTATTACTCATGATGATTCCTTTCCTTTCAAAAATCAATATGCGACACCGCATACTTTAGGAATCGACCGCATGGTTTTATCGGCAGGAGCCGTACTTAAATTCCCAATGAAAAACCGACTCATCATTGATTCCGGAACATGCATTACCTATGATTTTGTTGATCAAACCGATCACTACCTGGGCGGTGCCATATCGCCGGGAATTCGTTTGCGGTACGAAGCGTTGCATCAATATACGGCGCGGTTGCCATTGTTATCAAAATCAGAACCTTTAGCGGTAACGGGCAATTCTACAAACGAATCGATCCATTCTGGAGTCGTAAACGGAATTGCTTTCGAAATGGATGGATTTATCGACAGTTATAAAGAACGCTATTCAAACTTTATAATAATTTTAACTGGTGGAGATGCAGAATTTTTGGCTAAACGATTAAAAAATACCATATTTGCCCATTCAAATTTTCTGCTGGAAAGTTTGAGCCAAACTTTTCAATATAAAATCAAAAATGATTAGAAAATTTTTAGTTCCTGTTTTTCTGCTTTTTTCAATAATTACACTCGCACAACAGGGAACATCATCTCCGTATTCCATTTATGGGATTGGCGATATCAGGTTTAAAGGAACTGTAGAAAACAGATCAATGGGCGGCGTATCTGTGTTTTCAGACAGCATCCACATCAATTTGCAAAACCCGGCTTCTTATTCCAGCCTGAAACTTACTTCGTTTACCATTGGCGGAAGTGCCAATTATTCTAAATACACTGCCTTAAATTCTAACGAAAAAGCACAACGCAGTACTTTTGACTATTTGGCCATTGGTATTCCGATGGGTAAATTTGGTGCAGTTTTAGGGCTTATGCCATATTCGTCTGTTGGATACAGGATCAGGACAGAAGGTGTCGAGCCTATTGGAGATGAAAGCCGCAATGCCATACACCGGTATAACGGGACCGGTAACATCAACAAGGCTTTCTTAGGACTGGCTTACCAGATCATGCCTAATTTAAGCGTTGGTGCCGATTTTAATTACAATTTTGGGGAAATTCAAACGGCCAGTTTCAGGAAATATACAGATTTTCAATATGGTACACTGGAATCCAACAGGTCTCAAATGTCAGGATTTAATGTCAATCTTGGCGTGATGTACCAGCGAAAACTTAATAATAAACTTGATTTGTATGGCGGACTAACTTATACGCCGGAAAGCGTATTGAAGACAGATAATACGAGGTTGCTGACTTCAGTATTGTATTCTGAGGATTTAACGTCAACTACAATCGACGCCCTGGATGCCGAGGAAAGTAAAAGGTCATTGAAAATGCCGAGTAAATTTTCTCTCGGGGCCGGGATCGGGCAAAAACGCAAATGGCTTGTAGGAGCTGAAGTAACCCTGCAGCAAAGCAATAAAATGGGCAACCGCTTTGATGACATCACAAACGCGACTTTTGAAAATGCCGTTAAGTACAGTGTTGGAGGGTATTATATTCCAAACTACAACTCCTTTTCGAATTATTTCAGTAAAATCGTTTACCGCGCAGGTTTCAGATATGAAAATACGGGATTGATCGTGAACAACGAATCAATTAAGGACTATGCTTTCACGGGAGGTTTAGGATTTCCATTGGGCGGCGCTTTTTCGAGCCTGAACCTTGGCGCCGAATTTGGAAGGCGCGGTACAGCAAAAGCACTTCTTGTTGAAGAGAATTATGCGAATGTCATTATCAGCCTTAGCCTGAATGACAGGTGGTTTATCAAAAGAAGATACGACTAAAACACAATTGATTCATGGCTTTCAGAAATTACAAACCGCAGTTTGCCTTTTTAGCTGTACTCGCTGTGGTGCTGCTCTCGGCCTGCGAAGGCAATTTCAAGGATGTCCAGAAAATCAATTATTCTGAATTTGTCCCAAGCGGTGAAGCCATCGATTTTAATCTGAAATATACCGATTCAGGGAAAATCAAATCGGTGCTTATCAGCCCGAAAATGCTCGATTATTCAAATGTCGAGTTTCCGTTTACCGAATTCCCAAATGGCATCGATGTCACCATGTATGACAACAAAGGCAAGCGCACTTTCATCACTGCCGATTATGCCGTTTCTTTTAAAGGTACCGATCTGATCGATCTGCAGAAAAATGTAAAAATCCGCACCGAACAAGGGCAGTTGCTCGAAACCGACCAATTGTATTTTGACCAGAAAAATGAATGGTTTTATACCGAGAAAAAGTTTAAATTTACAGATCCGAAAGGGATTTCAAACGGAGAAGGCATCGATTTCAGCAAAGATTTTAAAATAGTTAACTCACAACGCATCAACGGCATTATCGACGAAGCGGAATAACAACAAACATGAATTACCTTAAATATACCCAATACGTTTACCTGATTTTTGCAGGTTTTTTTGTTTATGATGGCGTAACGAAATTCCATTCTGAAGGCGGGCCGTGGCTGAGCTTTTTCATCGCAGCATTGGCCATTTTTATGTTTTTCTTCAGAAGGAAATTTGCCAAAAAGTTTGAAAACCACGGCAACAACAAACCGTAATTCATGGAAACAGGTATTATATTTCTTTGTTTAATACTGGCCGCATTTTTCTCCGGGATGGAAATCGCCTTCATTTCATCCAACAAAATTTATCTTGAAATCGAAAAAAAACAGGATAACTTCATTTCGCAAATCCTTACCAAACTTACTTCAAAGCCGTCACAGTTCATTGTTTCAATGCTGATCGGAAATACAATCGCTTTGGTTGTTTACGGATTTTACGCCGGGCAATTCCTGCTGGCGTGGATCACGGGTTTGGGCTATCATTTCTCGCCATTGGCTGATGTTTTGATCCAGACGGCGATATCAACATTCATCGTTTTAATTACATCAGAATTCCTGCCGAAAGTTTTTTTTCAGATCTATGCCAATAGCCTGATCAAGTTTTTTGCGGTTCCGGCTTATCTCTTTTACCTGCTGTTTTATTACGTTTCGATTTTTATTTTATGGATTTCCGATTTCATACTGCGTAAATTCTTCAAGACCGAAGGCGATATTATACCATCATTTTTTAGCAAAGCCGAACTCGGGAATTACATCTCGGAGCAAATGAGCACCGTCGACGACCACGAAAACGTCGATTCAGAAATCCAGATTTTCCAGAATGCGCTCGAATTTTCAGGTGTAAAAGCACGTGACATCATGACGCCGCGCACAGAGATGTCGGCTGTTGATATTTATGATTCGGTTAACGAACTTAAGGAAAAATTCATCGAAACCGGTTATTCCAAAATTCTCGTTTATCAAAATTCACTCGATGATATTATAGGTTACGTACATTCGTTTGATCTGTTCAAAAAACCGCGCACGATCAAATCGATTTTAATTCCGGTCGAATTTGTGCCTCAAACCATTTTCATCAAAGATGCAATGAACCTTTTGACCAAAAAGAGAAAAAGCGTGGCGATCGTGCTTGATGAATACGGCGGAACTTCGGGAATGATCACGATTGAAGATATAGTTGAAGAATTGTTTGGCGAAATTGAAGACGAACACGATTCGGAAGAAGAACTCATCGAAAAAGAACTTGATGAAAACACGTATTTGTTCTCGACGCGCCTCGATGTCGAATACCTTAATGAGACCTACAAACTCAACATTCCCGAAAGTGACTCTTACGGAACCCTTGGCGGATTCATCGTCAATGCAACTAAAGACATTCCGCAAACCGGCGAGGAAATCGCCATTGGCAACTTCCATTTTACGATAGATCAGGCGACCAATAAAAAGATCGAGCTTGTAAAAATGAGGATCGGCGAATAAAATTTTTAAAAAAATCGATTTTTTCGCAAAATATAAGTTTACAACTGTAATTATTAAATAGATAATTGTATTTTCGCAAACTGAATTAAAAAATTAACAACAATAAAAATGGCAGTTTTATCTAAAATTAGGCAACGTTCACTTCTTCTGATACTCGTTATTGGTTTTTGTTTATTCGCTTTTATAATCGGAGATTTATTCAACAAAGGCAATTTTAACCAGTCTTCCAAATATGTAGGAAGTGTGAATGGAACTGATATATCTTTCGAGGATTTCAGGGTAAAAGTCAGCAATCTTGAAAAAAGCGGACAGCAAATGACTGCAGCCCAGGCGGTAAACCGTGTTTGGGACCAGGAAGTTTCGATTGCCTTGTTAACAGCGCAGTTTGATAAACTCGGAATCCGTACAGGTGAAAAACACATCGTTGAAGCATTCAAATCAGACCAGAATATCGGTAAAAACCCAATGTTCCTGAATGATGCAGGTGTTTTTGATCTGAATAAATTCAAGGAATATTTCAAATCAAACCCGGAGCAGGCACAATTCATTAAAGACCGTGAAAAAGATGCAGAGCTGAATGCAAAATACCAAATCTACAATACGTTGGTAAAAGCAGGAATGTACACAACAACTGCTGAAGGGAAACTAAAATACGAAATGGAAGCAAATAAAGTAAGCTTCGATTACGTAGCCGTTTTATATTCTACGATCAAAGACAGCGATGTAAAAATTGCCGATCAGGACATCGTAGATTACATGAAGAAAAACGAAAAGAGATACAAAGCGGATGAAAATCGTGAGATCGAATACGTTTTGGTGGAAGACAAACCATCGGTTGAAGATGAAACGGAAGTGAAATCAAGCGTCAATGCGTTGTTGGGTTCAAGAGTAGAATACAACAAAACAACAGGTAAAAACGATACTTTGCCAGGTTTCAAAGGGGCTGCAAACGTAGCTGAATTTGTCAATGCCAATTCTGATGTGCCTTACGATTCGACTTATGTAGCGAAAAAAGACCTTCCTGCTGATGTAGCAGAGGCGTTGTTCAATTTGCCAACAGGCGAACTTTACGGGCCATACATGCGCGGACAATATTATGCGATCTCAAAATCTATGGGTAGAAAAGCCGGAGCCAATGCAAAAGCAAGCCACATTTTGATCAGCTATGAAGGAACTCAGGTTCCGAACAAGAAAGAAAAAAGAACCAAAGAAGAAGCGAAAGCGAAAGCAGAAGCTTTATTGGCACAAGTTCAGGCTAACCCGTCAAGCTTCTTAATGTTGGCTCTTACCAATTCTGATGATTCGTCTGCACAGCAAGGTGGCGATTTGGGATATTTTAGCCAGGGACAAATGGTGAAGCCTTTCAATGACTTCGTGTTCAACAACCCAATCGGAAAAATTGGCTTGGTGGAAACTGATTTTGGTTTTCATATCATCAACATTACAGACAAGCAGGATGCCATCCGTTTGGCGACCATCGCAAGAAAAATCGAACCGTCTGAAGGAACTACAGATAGATTGTATACCAAAGCGGTAAAATTCGAAATGGACGCCAACGACAAAGATTTCGAAAAAACAGCCAAAGCAGAAGGTTTGACTGTTAACCCATCTGTAAAAGTAAAAGCAATGGACGAAATGGTTGGTGCGCTTGGTGCTCAAAGACAAATCGTAAGATGGGCTTATGAAAAAGGAACAAACGCCGGAGATGTAAAAAGATTTGAAGTGGCAAACCTTGGAAACGTGATCGCTAAACTGAAAAAAGTAAACAAAGAAGGTTTGATGTCTGTTGAAGATGCAAGACCATCAGTGGAACCGGTTTTGAAGAACAAGAAAAAAGCAGAGAAAATTAAAGCTAAAATGGCTGGAAGCACTTTGGATGCCGTTGCAAAAGCAACCGGTTCTACAGTGCAGCAAGCAGTTGATTTAACAATCGACAATGGAAACCTCCCAGGTGCTGGACCAGAGAAAAAAGTAGTAGGAACAGCTTTTGCCATTGGTGTAAATAAAGTATCTGCCCCAATCGAAGGGAATTCTGGAGTGTATGTTGTGAAACCAACGGCAATCACAAAAGCGCCGGTTTTGAAAGATTACAAAGATTACAGCGCAAAAGTAAAAGCACAGGTTGCAGGGTATTCTGGACGTGTGATCCCGGCCTTAAAATCAGATGCGGATATCAAAGACAACAGGGCAGATTTCAATTACTAATTGAAATTGCTTCTAAATATAAAATCCCGGCTTGTCCGGGATTTTTTTATAAGATCATTTTTGAATATGGAATCACAGTTTCGTAGCCCTTTTGTTTAAAGTAAATGGTAGGATCGATTTCTGAAGCCGCTAAGATAAAATCGCCGCCCCAGCCACCGAGGCTTTTTATAGTTCCGTTAAAATCTAGAAATAAAGACGATTGAGCTGTTGGTAATTCCAGAATTGCACTTAAAATGGCTTCGTGTCTTTGGATCAGTTTTTTAAATTCTGAAAGTGTTTCGGCCTTTAAAATACCAGATGTCATTTCGTCAATTGCAATAATGGTTTGACTAATGTTGTTTGTCTTTTCGCGATACGATTGAATGGCCGATTTGCTGCTTTGCTTTTTATTCAGGTAAATAAAATAAAGATTCGAAGCAAATTCAGGAGCAAAACGAACACTTTCAACAATCGGGTTTTCGTTTTCCAAATGGTATAAGATTGGCGTGTCGTTTTGAGCGCACGCAATGTCATAACCGCTGCCCCCAAAACTATTTTTCAGCAATGCAAATGCATCGATTTTGAGCCATTGCGCGATGTTGTTAATTAAAGTAGATGAAGTGCCCAATCCCCAAGACCTCGGAAACGTAAGGTTTGTAGTAACCGAATAACCTTCGGATTTTAAAAATTTTGGATTCAGAAGATAAGCTTCGTGCAAAATCTCAATTATAGTATTTTTTATCGGATTTTTATCTTCGGATTTATTTGCGATCGCCTCAAATGAAATCACTTCTTCAAACCAAATACTTCCATCCGAATCAAAGCTTTTCCATCGGATTTCTTTCCCGAAACCATTTTCCACAACCAGATCCTGTCCGAATTTCGTAGGCAAAGCCAAAGCTTTCGCACCATCCAAAACGACATATTCGCCGGTAATTAAAAGCTTTCCGTTGCTGTAAAAGGTTTTCAAATTGAAAGAGTTAAGGATTAAAATATTAGCTTCGCTCAGTTCAGCCATTGGCCCAGTTAAAAATTACTTTCGCAATTCAGCGATCAAATTCACTGCAGCCGAATGGGAAACCGCATGTATTTTAAAATGCTTTTTCACCAAAGCGCGTTCTTCATCCGTAGCTTCGAATTGGTTCAGGATGTTGTTCAGGTGCATTTTCATGTGGCCTTCCTGTATTCCTGTTGTTGTCAGTGAGCGCAAAGCGGCAAAATTCTGTGCCAATCCTGCAACGGCTACGATCTGCATCAATTGTTGTGCAGACGGTTTTTCGAGCATCTGCAAAGCAAATTTCACCAAAGGATGCAATGACGTCAATCCGCCTACAGTTCCCAAAGCCAATGGGATTTCCATCCAAAAAGAAAAAATGCCATCTTCGATTTTCGCATGTGATAAACTTGAATATTGTCCGTTTCGTGAAGCATACGCATGTATTGCGGCTTCAATCGCACGAAAATCATTGCCGGTGGCAAGCACAACCGCATCGATTCCGTTCATGATGCCTTTGTTGTGTGTCACCGCGCGAAATGGTTCGACTTCAGCGATCTGAACAGCGCGAACGAACTTTTCAGCAAATTCATGTGGGTTTTCAATATGCTTTTCCGCCAATGCTTCGATTGGGCAGGAAACTTCGGCGCGGACAATGCAATTCGGAACATAATTCGACAAAATCGACATCACAACCTGGATATTTTTTTCTTCTTCCGAAAAATGGTCAAACGAAAGCGCTTCTTCTTTCAGCGTTTTTGAAAATTGCTCGAGGCATGAATTGATAAAATTGGCGCCCATTGAATCCTTCGTTTCAAAAGTCGCATGCAGCTGAAAATAATCCGGAAGTGCAGTGGTTTTGTCACGCAATTCAATATTGAGGATTCCGCCGCCGCGTTGCTGCATATTTTTGGTCAGCGATTCGGTATCGGAATAAAATTTTGGTTTAATCTGATTGAAAAAAGCAGTCAGTTTTTCAGAATTTCCCTTAAAAATAAAATGAACCTGCCCGATTTTTTCGGTGTTCAAAACCGTTGCCTTAAATCCGCCGCGCGTCGACCAGAACTTCGCTGATTTGGCCGCAGCCGCAACAACTGAGCTTTCCTCGATTGCCATCGGAACCGTATAATATTTTCCGTTAATCAGGAAATTCGGCGCAATGCCAAGTGGCAGGTAAAAATTTGTGATCGTATTTTCGATGAATTCGTCGTGCAGTTTCTGGACATTTGCATCAGAATTCCAATAATTTTTAAGCAGCGAAACGGCTTCTTCGGGATTTGAAAAATATGATTTTGCGATCCAGTCGATTTTTTCTTCTTTGGACCATTTGGAAAATCCTGCAACGGCGTTGTTCATTTTTGTAAGCGTAAAAGTTTGTGCAAAGATAGCTTTTACAAGCAGATTACGGTTAGAATTTTCACCATTAAGGGATTAAGATGCATGAAGCTTAATGAACCTTAATCCCTTAATGGTGAAAAAATAAAAAGGCAATTTTCTTAATCGTAAGTAAATTTTTACACATTAATATCTTATTAACACCGCCCGATTTTTAACTTTAAATATTTTCTTTTTGGAATATCCGCATGTAACTTTCAAAATAAAGCCATGAGCGAAGAAAGCCAGTATATCAAGGGAAGAGGCGCGCAAATTAATGTGCAGAACCGCTTTTTCAAGGAAGCTTACGAAATGCAGGACGATTTCCTGAATTATTGTCAAGCCGAAGGCGACGCGCCCGAAAGCAACCGCACGCATTACCTCGAAGTGTTTCCCAAAACCATAGTCAATAAAGTCGAAAGCCCAGATGTAGGTATGGGTTTTTCAATGAATTCCTACCAGGGCTGCGAACACGGATGCATTTATTGTTTTGCCCGAAATTCACATGAATATTGGGGTTACAGTGCTGGATTGGATTTTGAACGCAAAATTCTCATTAAGAAAAATGCCCCGCAATTGCTCGAGGAAAAACTCAAAAGCAAAAACTGGAAGGCGCATACGATTGTCATGTCGGGAAATACCGATTGTTACCAGCCTGCGGAACGTAAATTTGGCATTACGCGCCAATGTTTAGAGATTTTTTTAAAATACCGGCATCCGGTTTCGATCATTACTAAAAATGCGTTGATTGCGCGTGATCTCGATTTGTTTAAGGAATTGGCGAAAGACAACCTAACATCCGTAAATTTCTCTATTACTTCTTTATCTGAAGAAACGCGGCAATTGCTCGAACCCAGGACGGCAACGATAAAAAAACGATTGGATACTGTAAAATTATTATCCGATAACGGCATTCCCGTAAATGTCATGCTGGCGCCGATCATTCCCGGAATCAACAGCCACGAAATCCTGCCATTGGCGAAAGCCGCATCCGATGCAGGTGCCTTGTCGATAGGTTATACGGTTGTAAGACTGAACGGCGCGATTGGCGAAATTTTCACCGACTGGATCCATAAAGCGATGCCGGACCGGGCCGATAAAGTCCTGAATCAAATCAAAGAATGCCACGGCGGAACGCTAAATGACAGCCGCTGGGGCGACAGAATGCGTGGTGAAGGCGAGTTTGCACAGATGATCCGATCGCAGGTGCATCTGGCCAGGAAAAAATTCTTCGCCAATAAAGTATTCCCGGAAATGAATTTGTCGCTTTACGAACAATACAAAGGCGGTCAACTGCAGTTGTTTACCTAAATTTTTACATTTAGTAACAAAATCAAAATATGGCGTCTGATTCGGTTATTCACTAAAAACCGTATTTAACAGTGAAAATTGCCGATATGTGTAATTTTTTCACTAAAATTGACAGTTTTTATATTCTTACAAAAAATGATAAAATCATTAAGGCTCACCACGCTGTTCTTATTCGTGTGTTTATCGGTTGCTGCACAACAAAAAATAACCGTTGAAGAGATTTACGCAGGCGCATTTCGTGCCAAAGGAATGGACGAATTGCAGTCCATGAAAAACACCAACCAATACACGGTTTTAAATACCGATAGGGCTTCACGAAGCATGCAGATCGATTTGTATGATTTTGCGACATTGAAGAAAGTATCGACTTTGATTGATACGAAAAACTTTCCGGCACTTGGAGACGGCATCGACAGTTATGCGTTTAGTTCAGATGAAAAAATGCTGTTGATCGCGAACAATTCCAACCAAATTTTCCGCCATTCTTTTACGGCAGATTATTTTTTATACGATTTGGCCAGCAAACAACTGACAAAGCTTTTTGATTACCAGATTCAGGAACCAACGTTTTCGCCTGACGGAAAGAAAATCGCTTTTGCAAAGGAAAACAATCTTTATATCTGCGACTTAGCTTCAAAAAATACAACTCAAATCACAACCGATGGGAAGAAAAACGCCGTCATCAACGGAATCACGGACTGGGTTTACGAAGAAGAATTTGCTTTCGTAAGGGCATTCGACTGGAGCGCCGACAGCAAGAAAATCGGGTACATCCGTTTTGATGAAAGCGAAGTTCCAGAATTTTCGATGAGCATTTTCCATAAAGACCTGTATCCTAAAATTGAAACGTTCAAATATCCGAAAGCAGGCGAAAAGAATTCGGTGGTTTCGTTAAGATTGTACGATGTCGTTTCGAAGTCAAACAAGGAAGTAAAATTGGGCAATTACACCGATTTTTACATTCCGAGAATCAAATGGACGAATGATGCAAATGTACTCAGCGTTCAGGTTTTAAACCGCCATCAGGACAATCTCGATTTGATTTTTGTCGATGGAAATTCGGCTTCAGCCAAAGTCGTGATGAACGAAAAAGACAAAGCCTACGTTGATATTACAGACAATCTGACATTCCTGAAAGACAACAGTTTTATCTGGACCAGCGAAAAAGACGGATTCAACCACATTTATGTTTTCGATAAATCCGGAAAGCTTAAAAACCAAGTTACAAAGGGAAATTGGGAAGTGACCAATTATTACGGTTTCGACGAGAAAACCAACACCGTTTTTTACCAATCTACAGAAAACGGATCAATCAACCGCGACATTTTCAGCATCAGCCTCAGCGGAAAAAACAAAAAACGATTAACGACAAAAACAGGAACGAGCGCAGCTACTTTCAGCCCGAACTTTGATTTTTACATCAACAGTTTCTCAAGCGCGACACAGCCAACATTGTACACTTTGAACAATGCAAAAGACGGAAAGGAAATCCAATCGGTCGTGAACAACGACGCTTTGGCAGCGAAATTAAAAGCATACGATTTGCCTTCAAAAGAATTTTTCGTTCTTAAAACAGACAAAGGCAACGAACTCAATGCCTGGATTTTAAAACCTAAAAATTTCGACCCAAATAAAAAATATCCGGTTTTTATGTACCAATATTCCGGTCCGGGATCGCAACAGGTCAACAACGACTGGAATTCAACCGACGATTACTGGTTTTCGATGCTCACGCAGCAAGGGTATATTGTAGCTTGTGTTGACGGACGCGGAACAGGTTTCAAAGGTGCCGATTTCAAAAGAGTGACGCAAAAAGAGCTTGGAAAATATGAAGTCGAAGACCAGATCGATGCGGCAAAAGTCATCGGGAATTATCCGTATGTGGACAAAAGCAGAATCGGGATTTTCGGTTGGAGTTACGGCGGATTCATGTCATCCAATTGTATTTTAAAAGGAAACGGCGTATTTAAAATGGCGATTGCCGTGGCTCCGGTAACAAACTGGCGTTTCTACGACTCGGTTTATACCGAAAGATACATGCAGACACCGGAGGAAAACCCGACCGGCTATGATGAAAATTCACCAATCAACCACGTCGATAAACTCAAAGGGAAATTCCTTTTGATCCACGGTTCAGGAGATGACAATGTGCACGTTCAGAATTCGATGCAAATGATGGAAGCGTTGATCCAGGCCAACAAGCAGTTCGATTCGCAAATCTATCCCGATAATAACCACGGCATTTACGGCGGAAAAACGCGCATTCAATTGTACAACAAAATGACAAATTTCATTAAAGACAACCTATAAAAAACTAAACTAAAACCCTTTAAAATGACAGAAGTAGAAGTAAAAACAGGACATCCAAAAGGACTTTGGGTATTATTTGGAACAGAAATGTGGGAAAGGTTCAATTTCTACGGAATGCGCGCCATCTTAACCTTGTTCCTTGTAAATTCATTGCTAATGAAAGAAGAAGATGCGTCGCTAATCTATGGCGGATTCCTCGGTCTTTGTTACCTGACGCCAATGCTCGGAGGCTTTGTAGCTGACCGTTTTTTTGGAAACAGGAACTGTATTTTACTCGGCGGATTGATGATGGCGATTGGGCAGATGCTTTTGTTTGCAAGTGCCAGCGTTTTCGGGACGGATATTTCTTTTGCAACAACATTAATGTGGTCGGCACTTGGAATTATCATTTTCGGTAATGGATTTTTCAAACCGAATATTTCTTCGATGGTGGGAAGTTTGTATCCAAAACAGGAAAAAAGCAAACTTGATACGGCATTTACGATTTTTTATATGGGAATCAACCTTGGCGCATTCTTAGGGCAATTGATCTGTCCAATTATTGGTGACGTAAAGGATGCCGGTGGCGTTCGCGATATCCATGCATTCAAATGGGGATTTTTAGCGGCTTCGATCGCAATGTTGCTCGGAACAATTTTGTTTTACTTCCTTAAAAATAAATATGTAGTCACTCCGGAAGGACGTCCATTGGGCGGATTGCCATCAAAAAACGAAGCTTCTGATTTTGAAGAAGGCGAATCTCAAAAAGCAGTGTTTTCTTCAACAGCATTAACGCTTGCGGGAGTTGCGTTTTTGGCTTTAGGCGCGCTTATCCATTTTGTTTTCGACCAGAATTTAATTTACACTTTGATTTATTCAAGCGGTTTGACATTGGCCGGATTGATTGTATCTGATACCTCGTTGACAAAAATCGAAAGAGACCGTATTTTCGTCATTTACATCGTGGCGTTCTTTATCATTTTCTTCTGGGCTGCTTTCGAACAAGCCGGTTCTTCGCTAACATTTATCGCTGACAACCAAACCGACAGGAATTTCTTCGGATGGAACATGCCGCCGTCTATGGTTCAAATCTTCAACGGATTGTTCGTTGTCGCTTTCGCCGTACCGTTCAGTATGCTTTGGGATTATTTGAGAAGCAAAAACAGCGAGCCGATTTCCCCAATGAAACAGGCATTCGGATTGGCGTTGATCGCATTGAGTTATTTCATCATCGCGCACAATGTAAAAGATTTAGGAAACAGTGGGCTTTTGGCGATCAAATGGCTGATCCTTTTGTATTTGATCCAGACTTGTGCCGAGCTTTGTTTGTCACCAATCGGATTGTCATTGGTAGGAAAATTATCCCCAAAACGTTTCTCTTCTTTATTATACGGCGTTTTCTTTTTATCGAATGCTTCAGGTTATGCATTAGCAGGAACTTTGGGTTCGATTATGCCGGCAACAGGAGATAAATTCTTAAAAGCAAAAGAAATGGGAATTGATTTACAGGCGGTTCTTGATAAAAAAATCACATTGACAGCAGAACAGGCTGCCTTGCTTTCTAAAGCCCAGATTAGCGATCACAATCCGATGTTTGCAGGTTTTGAAGTCCACAATTTATTTGAATTTTTCATGGTGTTTGTAGTATTGACGGGACTTGCAGCGATTATTTTATTCTTACTGACTCCGGTGTTGAAAAAAATGATGCACGGAATCAGATAACAAAAAGTCATGTGGAATAAACACCCGAAAGCCTTACCTTATTTATTTTTATCCGAAATGTGGGAACGTTTCGGATATTATTTAATGATCGGGATTTTCACGCTTTATCTCAAAGATGTGGAAAGTGGCTTTGCGATGACCGAAAAAGAAGCAGCCGATTTATACGGGACTTTTATCGCCCTGGTTTTCTTAACGCCTTTCCTCGGCGGATTGATTGCCGACCGTTATTGGGGTTATCGAAAATCAATCATCATTGGCGGGATCTTAATGGGAATTGGGTATTTTCTGATGGGCGTGCATTCATTGACGGTTTTGTATGTAGCAATGACACTGGTCATCCTCGGAAATGGTTTCTTCAAACCGAATATTTCCACTTTGCTCGGAAATTTTTATTCCATACCAGAATATAAAGATAAAAAGGACGAAGGCTACAATATTTTCTACATGGGAATCAACGTCGGTGCTTTCATCTGCAATTTCTTCGGAGCGGCGCTTTACATTCTTTTAGGCTGGCATTACGCATTTATGGCGGCCGGCGTCGGGATGTTTATCGGTGTAGCGACTTTCATTATCGGAACCAAACATTACGTGGGTTACGACCAGAAAAAAGGAACGCAGGAAGGCGACATGCCGTTTTACAAAATCGTGCTTTTTATATTGGTGCCATCGGTGATTTTCGGGATTATCGGCTGGTTTATTAAAGGTGTTGGCACGGATGGGAATTATATTTTCGGATCAGACAGCACCGATGCATTTATTTTTGCCTGTATTCCGGTGATCTTCTTTTACTCGAGCTTGTACTTTAAAGCCAAACCCGAAAACAAACGACCAATTGGTGCATTGTTATCTATTTTTGCCGTAGTGATTCTATTCTGGGCAGTTTTTAAACTGAACGGTTCGGCACTTACAACCTGGGCCGATCGCTACACCGACAGGCAAATTACCGGAACGACCGATGATGTGTTCCGCGGATTGAGTTTGGCCGACCAGATCAAATACCAAAAGGATTCCGTTGCGGTTTATGATGCTCAATTCCGACTCCAAAAAGAAAATGGCATCGTTAAAAAAGAAGTCAATTATCCGCTGTACTTCAGGAATGTCAAAAAAGAAAAACTACCTGAAAAAGGGGCAACGATTACCCTTTGGGCAACCAATTTAAGCCAGTCCATTAATCCGGGCTGGGTCATTATGCTGACACCTTTGGTCGTTGCATTCTTTACCTTTTTAAGAAGTCGGAAAAAAGAACCGTCAACGCCTACGAAAATTGCTTTTGGGTTGCTGATCTCTGCGCTTTCGGTTTTGGTTATGGTAGCGGCTGTTAAGGCTGGCGCCAATGGAACGGAGAAAGTCAGCGTTTGGTGGCTCGTTGCAAATTACGGAATCATCACGATCGGGGAATTGTTTTTAAGTCCGATGGGATTGTCGGTCGTTTCAAAACTGAGCCCGGCAAATATCACATCTTTAATGATGGGCGGATGGTTTTTATCCACGTCGATCGGAAATAAATTAAGCGGCGTTCTCGCCAGCATGTGGGACACTTATGAAGACAAAAGCAACTTTTTCTGGGTCAATTTCGGACTGTTGATGTTTGCTACTTTGCTCATGTTTTCACTGCTCAAACAACTCAATAAAGTCATGGCCGAAAAAGGAATTAATTGATATGGAACAAATACCGTTGACCGATTTAGAACAAATTCAGAATTTTAAAGGAAAATACCCAAAACAATTGTGGTATTTATTCTTTAGCGAGATGTGGGAACGTTTTTGTTTCTATGGAATGCGCGGCATGCTTGTCGTTTTTATGGTTGGGCACTTAGGAATGAATGAAGAGGTGGCCAATTTGCAATATGGTGCAACCCAAGCCTGGGTTTATGCTTTTACATTTATCGGCGGACTGTTTGCTGATAAAATTTTAGGACTTCGAAAATCGCTATTTTGGGGCGGCATGCTGATGATTGTTGGCAGTATCATCCTTTCGCTGGATCCAAAGAATTTTTTCTTTATTGGATTGGGTTTCACGATTGTTGGAACGGGTTTTTTTAAGCCAAATATTTCCTCGATGGTGGGTCAGTTGTACAAAGGCAATGATCCACGCAGAGACGCCGGATTTTCGTTCTTTTACATGGGCGTGAACCTTGGTGCTTTGATTGGTGGTTATATCTGTATCGCTGTCGCAGAAGGTTCGTTGTGGCAATCTTTGGTGCCAGAACATTTGCGCTGGAATGTTGGTTTCGGATTCGCTGCAGTGGTCATGATCGTAAGTCTGCTGACCTTTACGAAAACACAAAAAAGTTTGGGTCCAATCGGACTCACGCCATTGCCTCATTTTGAAAAGTCAAAACGCAACAAATGGGAAATCGCAACTTATGCGGGTTCGCTTTTAATTGTTCCAATCATTATCATCATGGTTGCAAATACAGAGTATACCGATTATTTCATGATGGTAATTGGCCCGGCTTCGATCTTGTACTTGTTTTTCGAAATGCGCAATTTTTCCGTGGTTGAAAACAAAAAATTACTTGCGGCATTGGTTTTCATTATTTTCTCTATTTTCTTTTGGGCATTTTTCGAGCAAAGTGGCGGATCTTTAAGTCTGTTTGCAGCAAACAATCTCAATAAAGAAGTTTTGGGTGTTCCGTTGAGTCCGAATGGCGTAAACAATTCTGCCAATTCCTTTTTTGTCATTGCCTTTTCAGCTATTGTTGGATTGATTTGGTTATGGATGGCCAAGCGAAAAATTGAACCAAATACGGTAGTAAAATTTGGATTGGGATTTCTATTTTTGGCAGGAGGATTTTATGTTTTTTATTACACCAAATTTTTCTCTAATGCAGAGGGCATTACGTCACTTGGCATTTTTACAATGGGTTGGTTCGTAATTACTTTTGGAGAGTTGTGTTTATCTCCGATCGGAATGTCGGCGATGACAAAATTATCGCCGCAAAAAATTCAGGCGGTCATTATGGGAATGTGGTTTCTTGCCAGCGCTTACGGACAATACTTTGCCGGATTACTCGGTGCGAATATCGCCGGAGCTTCAAAGCATGCATCCAATTACGACAAATTGATCGTATATGCCGAAGGATACAAACAACTCGCCATTTATGCGCTGATTGCTGGAGTGGTTCTGATTGTTATTTCGCCGTTTGTCAAAAAATTAATGCAGGAAGTAAAATAAAAATATTATTTTAGGAACAGTTTTTGAAAAAAGCGCGTTCTAAATTTAAAATTGAATAAAATGAAAAAGATTATTATCGCATTCGTACTCATAGTGGCTTCGGCAACAGCCCAGGCCCAAACCGCAAAGCCACTGGTTTGGGAAACCAATCTTGAAGCGGCTACAAAAGTATCATTAAAAACAAAAAAGCCATTGTTGCTGTTTTTCACCGGAAGCGACTGGTGCGGCTGGTGTATAAGATTGCAAAATGAAGTATTAAAAACGCCTGAATTTGCAGCATGGACCAAAGACAATGTCGTTTTGGTAGAGCTCGATTTTCCAAGAAGAACGCCACAACAACCTGAAATCCAAAAGCAAAATGCCGAATTGCAGCAAATGTTCCAGGTGCGCGGTTATCCGACAGTTTGGTTTGCAACGCCAACAAAAACAGATGGAAAAACCAATCTGGCACAACTCGGAAGTACCGGTTATGTCGCTGGTGGACCAGCAAAATGGCTTGAAGGCGCGAATCAGATCCTGGCCAATAAAAAGTAATTTTTGATTTACGATTTACGAAACGTTGATTTCGCAAATCGTACACCTGAAATCATAACTTTAATTCAATCTATAGAATCCCTTTTCTGCAATTGCGTGGAAAGGGATTTTTTGTTGTGCACAGGTTTTCTTCCAAAGTGCGACGTAACTTTTGTAATTGCTACAGTCGGCGACGATCATTTTGGGTTTACAATGTTGTAACAATCTGGCAAGATTTATTTTTGGAGACTGGCGCAAAAGCAATACATCCGGAGCAATTTTTTCAGGATATTGTCCGAGGCTATCCACGATTAAAATCTTTCGGTTGTTGAAATAAGCCATATTCTTGATAGGTCGTCGATTTGTGACCTGAGCAAAATTCGCCACAGCATAAGATTTCAGAATGTTGTTGTTTTGGATCTTGCCATTGCTGAAAACCGTAATATTTTTGCCTGTTCGCGCAACTATTAAAGTCGAATGTTTGGCATTAAAGACGATCCATTCTTTTTGGTTTTGGCTGACTTTGATCGTAGCAAAATACGAAACGACGAATAAGATTAAAGCGCTAGATGCGAATGTGATTTTTCTAGAATCCGGTTTTCTGAAACATAAAAAGAAAGCAACTAAAAAAAAATATAGCGCAACCAACATTCCTTTATTAAACGGGATATCCTGAACGACAAAAGTATCGAATGACGCAACCCAATTGATGATTTTGTTTAAAATGACAATGGTGTATTCTAATGTTTTCGCCAGGAAATCTGGAACAGCATTGAAAACAGCCAAAATCATTACCAAAACACCAACAGCCATAATCACGCTCAAAAACGGAATGATGATCAAATTGGTCGCGAAAAACAATCCAGGAAACTGATGAAAATAATAAACGCTTAACGGAAAAGCGCCGATCTGCGCTGCGAATGAAACCGTCAAAATATCCCAGAAATATTTAATGATCTTATTCTCAGGTTGCCAGAAATCTGAGAAAATCGGCTGCAGCCAAAGGATAAAAAACAGCGCGACATAACTTAGCTGAAATCCAACATCGAATAGAAAGGAAGGTTCAAAAACCAAGATCAGCAACAGCGAAACCAGCAAGGTGTGGAAAATATTCGTTTTCCTCTTTAAGTGCAATCCAACCGCTACAAACGAAAACATCGTTACTGAACGAATCACCGACGGCGACAATCCTGCTAAAACAGCAAATCCCCAAAGCGAGCCGATTACAGCCGTTAATTTAAAAATGGAAGTCCAACGATTCTTCGGCAGGAAGTTCAACAAAAACGTCATGAAGATCATAATGAATCCGACATGCAAACCCGAAACTGACAAAATGTGAATCGCTCCCGCAAATTGGTAATCGTGTAAAACATCGCTTGAAATCTCCTGTTGCTGGCCCAAAAGTAAAGCGGCAATAACGTTTAATTCTTTTGGGGCAATGCTTTTCTTCAGGTTTTTTAAAATGCGGTTCCGAAGTGCATTCGAATAATAAAAGGCGTCTTTGTCAATGGATTTTGAAACCAGAATATTTTGCGAAGTTCCGTACATCTGCGCCAAAATCGATTTGTCTGTCAGGTATTGCCCGTAATCAAATTGGTTGGGATTGTAAGGTGTTTTGTGGCGAACGACTTCTCCATTGATTTTAATATTTGTTCCAATGACAAATGATTTCGAAAGTCCTTTGTCAAAATTGATTAGAATCTTTCCTGAACTTTTTTTACGATCAACTCTCTTTACAATGGCAATGTAACGGTCTTTGTAAACAGAACTTTTGAGTTTTTCCCGCAAAACAATTTCCAGCAAATGGCTGTCAGAATTTTTGACCTGGTGGATGTAATTGCTTTGTTGAAAGTAACCTGAATGAACCTGAAGTGTCGCCGCACCAAACGCAAACGAAAGCAAATACGTGGAAAGGCCAAAGTAAAAGTTTCGCTTAATATTTTTATCCGAAGAGAAATAACAAAAGACGAAAAGGAGGAATGCAGTGCCGGAAATAGCTAGCATCAGCCAAAATTCAGGCTTCAAATAATAGCATGCCAAAATTCCTGCCATAAAGCAGATCGTGATTTTCGACAATGGAAAATGCAATACTTTCATAAGCTAAGTATTGATTAATCCAAAAAATCACGCAAATCCAATAGTGGTTTGAAGTGTTTCATGGCGGATAAAAGATTATTTGGCGGATATGTTTTGAGTCATAGTGAACTACGACGCAAACTTTCAAAACCGAATTTAATTATTTTGATTCAAATAACAAAATCGATTTCAAATAAAAGGTTATAAGGGGAAATTAATTCACCAGAATGCGGTTGGCCTGAGCGAAAGTGCGCCCATAATAAGCTTCTTTCGTAGAAGAAATGATTACACCTTTTTGAGTCGAGGAATGAATGAATTTGATCTCGTCACTCGAAACCTCAGTCACCATTCCAACGTGGTTGATCACACTTTTTCCATTGGTTTTAAAGAAAATTAGATCGCCTTTCTGGATTTCGTCATTGTCGAGCTTTGTCCCGATTTTTGCCATGTCATTTGAAGATCTTGGCAACGAAATGTCAAACTTTTTAAAAGTACTGTACATCAAACCCGAGCAATCAAAACCTTCCGGGGTTGTGCCGCCTGAACGGTAATTCGCGCCTAAATTTTGTGAAGCGGTATTGATGAGTTGTCTGACCAAATAAGAAGAATTCTCTGCAGTAATTTCGTAGTCATCATCGTTTTTGTCATTGATGATCGCTTTTTTGCTGGTTTTCTTAGGTTCAGAAATCTTAACGATATTTCTTGATGGAATAGCATTTGTCGAATTTGCCTTAGCAACAATTCTTCTGTTTTCGGGCGTTTTATACACGCCTCTTTTTTCTGCTTCTGTTTTCGAAGTGATGATATTCGACGTTGGTTTGCAACTAACGACCGCAATCAGCAACAGGATTAAGTAAGTGATCTGTTTCAAAAGATTTGGTTTTTTACAAATTTATGCAAAATTTACGTTTAATCGTATAACAATTGAGAACGTTATTTTGTTAAACTTCTTATAATTAGGCCTGCCGTTTTTTCACTTGCGCCTGTTCCGCCCAGTTTTTGCTCGAGTTCATCGTAATCTGCAAGGAGTTTTTTACGGTAAGCCGGATCGAGTAATTTTTTTAGTTCGTTTGTAATATTTTTCTTGCTACAGTCCTCCTGGATCAATTCGGTGACTACTTCTTTATCCATAATCAGGTTGACCAATGAGATGTATTTGAGCGTAATGATGCGCTTTGCAATTTGGTAAGATGCCCAACTTCCTTTGTAACAAACGACTTCAGGGACTTTAAACAAAGCGGTTTCAAGCGTCGCCGTTCCCGAAGTGACCAAAGCCGCACTCGAATGGCTCAGCAAATCATACGTTTTATTCGAAATAAACTTTACGTTTTTATCTTTAAGAAAGGATTCGTAAAAAGAATATTCCTGGCTCGGAGCGCCCGCAATCACAAATTGGTAATCCGGAAAATCCTTAACAACGCTTAGCATCACGGAAAGCATTTTCGAAATTTCCTGTTTCCGACTTCCCGGCAAAATCGCTACGATCGGCCGTTCATCGAGATTATTTTCCTTCGCAAAAGTGGCGTGATCGGTTTCTATTCTCGAATGGATCGCATCAATTAGCGGATGCCCGACAAACTCCACCGGAAATCCGTGTTTCTTTTCATAAAAATCTTTTTCAAACGGCAAGATCACATACAATTTATCAAAATCGCGTTTGATCGCCGCAATGCGGTTTTCTTTCCACGCCCAAATTTGGGGCGAAATATAATAATGTGTCGGAATACGAAGCGCTTTGGCCCATTTCGCAATCCGCATGTTAAATCCGGGATAATCAATGAAAATGATTGCATCGGGCTGAAATTCCGCAATGTCTTTTTTACAGATCTCAATATTGTTCAGGATCGTTTTCAGGTTGAATATGACTTCGATAAAACCCATAAAAGCCAGTTCACGATAATGTTTGACCAATGTTCCGCCGGCTTGCTGCATCAAATCCCCGCCCCAAAACCTGATATTGGCTTCCGGATCTTTCGCATACAATGCCTTCATTAAATTTGATCCGTGCAAATCGCCCGAAGCTTCGCCCGCAATAATGTAGTATTTCATAATTCAGTCTTAAACGAAAAGCGTAATTATCGTCAGTAAAATAGTCCCTAAAACCACACCACGCGCCATGAGTTCTTTGTTATTCTTCAAAAGCAAAAAGAAAATAGCGATGTTTAGAACTGCGCCCAGCGTAATGACTTTCCCAAGATTCCCTTGCGATTTGATGATCTGCAAGCCCTGAATGAAAGCGTATTCGGTAAAAATGGCGACAAATAACAACGCACCAATGGCCGCCGCCGCAAATGCGATCAAAGCGCCTATCAATAAATCAATTTTTCTCATTTAAATTCCATGTGTTTAATTCCATTATCGCATGGTGCGCCGTCATGTCAAACTGCACCGGAACGACGGAAATGTAGCCATTTTCGAGTGCCCATTCATCAGTATCTTCACCTTTGTCCTGGTTTACAAATTCGCCGGTAAGCCAGTAATAATCCTTGCCTTGCGGCGTCACGCGCTTGTCAAATTTCTCGATCCACATCGCTTTTGCCTGGCGGCAGATCTTAAGTCCTTTGATGTTTTTCTCGGAAAGTTTCGGAAAATTCACATTTAAAACCGTCGCTGGAGGCAAACCTTTTTCAAGTGTTTCGAGCGCGATTTTTTTGATGAACGATTTCACTGGCTCAAAATCAGCATTCCAATCATAATCCAAAAGCGAAAATCCAATCGCAGGAATGCCTTCAATTCCAGCCTCGACCGCCGCACTCATCGTTCCCGAATAAATCACATTAATCGACGAATTTGAACCATGGTTTACGCCAGAAACACACAAATCAGGCTTGCGTTTCAGGATCTCATTCACTGCAAATTTCACACAATCTACCGGCGTTCCAGAGCAGCTGTATTCGGTTATCGCCGCATTTTCAGCAGAAATCCGGTTTAAATATAAAGTGTTGTTGATCGTTATCGCATGTCCGGTCGCGCTTTGCGGTTTGTCCGGCGCTACAACGACGACTTCGCCAATTTCCGACATCACTTCAACCAGCGCGCGTATTCCCGGTGCGGTAATTCCATCGTCATTGGTCACTAAAATCAAAGGTTTATGAGGCATGTAATTTTATTTTTTTAGGAGCTTTTTCCTGCTTTCCGTTTCAATCTTTTTGTTTGGAATGTTCTGTTTTTGACAGAAAAATGCCAATAAAACAAAAAGGATTTCCACTGTAATCAGGGCTAGGGCATTGGTCTTTCAATTCAAATCTGAACAAAAATCAAGCAGTTTACAATTATAAATTTGACACAAAAATAAGCAATTTTAAAATGAAGTTGCTACATTAGCATCTTTAACAAAAAATTAGCCCCTCGCACGAGTCGCAGCCTGCTTTTTTGTTTAATTTAGTCCAAAAATTTTAATGAATGCTATAATTAAATTTATGAAAAGGAATTATAAAATTTTACTTGTCGTCGCCGTACTGTCGGTGGCTTTGTGGAGCTTTGTGCCAAAAAAGGCAGAAGGCGATCCCGAAAAAGACAAACTGCTGCTCGAATTACTAACCTTTGTGATCGAACGCGGACATTATGATCCCGTGGCTATCGACGACAAATTCTCAAAAGGAGTTTATAAAGATTATATCGAAGCGCTTGATCCGTCAAAGCGTTTTTTCCTGCAATCGGATATCGATGAATTCGCGAAATATGAAACGCAGATCGACGACCAGATCAAAAATAAAGACCTTGCTTTTTTCAATTTGACTTACGACCGTTTGATCAAAAGAATCGCCGAAAGCAAAAGCTTTTACAAAGACATCCTTGCAAAGCCTTTCGATTACTCCGTTCAGGAAGATTTCAACACCGATTATGAGAAGCTGCCTTTCGCAAAAACGACTGCAGAGCTCAAAGAAAAATGGCGCAAACAAATCAAATTGTCTACGCTTTCTTCTTTGACAGACAAATTGAAACTCGAAGAAGACAAGAAAAACGGTGTCGTTTCTGACAAAGCAAAAAAATCGGCAGACGAGCTTAAAAAGTCCCCAAAGCTTGACCCTACGAAAGAAGAACTGAAAGACAATTCTCCACCGAAAACCTACGCACAGCTTGAAAAAGAAACCCGCGACAGCTCGCTAAAATCATTGAATGAATATTTCGATTTCATCAATGACCTGGATCAGAACGATTGGTTTTCTGTTTATGTAAATGCCATTTCCTCAAGATTTGATCCGCACACAAATTATTTTGCACCTGATGAAAAAGAGCGTTTCGATGTTAGTATCAGCGGAAAACTCGAAGGAATCGGGGCGCGCCTCCAAAAGAAAAATGATTATACTGAAATCTCTGAATTGATTTCGGGAGGTCCGGCATGGCGCGACAAACAGCTTGAGGCAGGCGATGTGATCATGAAAGTGGCACAGGGAAAAGACGAGCCGGTTGATGTCGTTGGGATGCACCTTGATGATGTCGTCAAAAAGATCAAAGGCCCAAAAGGTACTGAAGTGCGTTTAACCGTTAAAAAAGTAGACGGAACGATCAAAGTAATTTCCTTGATCCGTGACATTGTTGAAATTGAAGAAACTTACGCCAAATCAAGTGTGGTCGAGAAAAACGGAATCAAGTATGGGATTATTTACCTGCCGAAATTCTACATTGATTTTGAAAATAATGATGGGCGCGATGCAGGAAAAGATGTTGCGATCGAAGTAGAGCGCCTTAAAAAAGAAGGCGTACAGGGAATCATCATGGATGTTCGCGACAATGGCGGCGGTTCGTTAAAAACCGTAGTTGATATTGCCGGTTTGTTCATCGCCGACGGACCGATCGTACAGGTAAAATCAGCCGGACTCAAAAAAGAAGTGCTTTCAGATAAAGATAAAAAAATCCAGTGGGATGGTCCATTGGTCGTTATGGTAAACAGTTTCTCTGCTTCAGCATCTGAAATCCTTGCCGCCGCGATCCAGGATTACCGTCGTGGAATCATTATCGGAAGCAAGCAAACCTACGGAAAAGGAACCGTTCAAAATGTCATCGACCTGAACCAGTTTGTAAGGGGAAGCACGATGGGCGACCTTGGTGCGTTGAAAACGACAACCCAGAAATTTTATAGGATCAACGGCGGTTCTACACAACTCGAAGGCGTGAGCAGCGATGTTGCAATTCCGGACCGTTACGCTTACTTAAAAATGGGTGAAAGAGATATTGACAACGCCATGCCTTATGATAAGATCGATCCTGCAGTATTCAATTTCTGGGACAAGCAAACCAATTTTGACAAAGCCATCGACAACAGTAAAAAACGTGTGGCCGAAAATGCCAAATTCAAGCTAATCGATGAGAATGCCAAATGGATTGACGAAAGAAATAAAGAGAATGTGTACAGCTTAAATATTGATAAATTCAAAGCAGAACAGAATGCAATTGAGGAAAAAGCCAAAAAGTACAAGTCGATTGCAGACTACCAAAATTCGCTTAAATTCTCTTCACTTCCTTACGAAAATGAAGCAATGAAAAATGATGCGGTGCTAAAAGAAAAACGCGACAGGTGGCACGAATCGTTGTCTAAAGACATTTATGTGGAAGAAGCGATCAACATTCTTGATGATTTGCAGCCAACAGGCGACGCCAAAAAAAATGTCGTTACGAAAGTGAAAAAAGAAAGCCTGATCAAGTCCTAACATTTTATAAGGCATAAAAAAAGCCACCATAATAATCGGTGGCTTTTTTTATTTATCCTCTTTGTTTTTCTAATTCTGATTGGCGTTTTTGAACTGCTCCTTCCAATTCCTGAACCTTGATATTCTGCTTGTTGATCTCGATTTTTTGTTCTTCGATCTCAATTGGCGTCAGTTTTCCTTTTGCCCTTTTGCTGTCAAATTTTCCTTTTGATTTTGATAATTTTTTCTGGTTATCGGTCAATTTGCTTTGGGCTTTCGTGAGGTCTTTTTCCGCTGAAGCAATCTTTTCCTGTTTTTTCTAGAATTGCTTTTGTTCGTCTTCCAGCTTCTTTTGCTGCTTCGCCATTTCCTTTTGCTCTTTCAATACTGCGGCTGCTTTTTCTTCAGCTTCTTTTTGCGTGATTTCTGTTTCCTTTGCTGTTGGTTCTATTGGTGTCATCGCTGTTTTTAATGCTTCAATTTCTTTTTGTTTGGGCAGAGATGGAATCATTTTTTGCTGAAGATACATATTGAAACTGTGGTTGCTGTGCATAAAATAATTGGGCTGCGCAAAGCAACATCATTGTAAAAATTAGTTTAGTTTTCATGTTATGTTTGTTTTTGGTTTGACATGTGGCTTTTCAGCCGCGGCGAATTTAACAACAATTATTCCAGAAGTTTTAACAGATGTTACAAAAGATGATGAAAATTCGCAAGCCAACAGGTATCGGATTCCTTATGATATGCGGTGTTGTGATATTTTTATATTGCAAAACAGCTGATTATGAAGAGAATATTAAATTGGATCAAAGTGGAGATCATACAACCGCCGAAAATCTGGAAAATAAGGAAATATTCCACTTTTTACCAACTTCTACGACGAATCAGATTGTTGTACATACAGGGTTTACGCTGTCTTACAATGAAAAATTTGAGGAATCGGAATGGGTTGCTTATCAATTAAAACCATCCGAATTGATGTCGTTCAACTATAAAAGGCCGATTTTTATTGAAGATCCAGAAATAAAAACAGGTTCTGCCGATTGGCGCAATTATAAAAAATCAGGCTATGACAAAGGGCATTTGTCTCCGGCAGCAGATCGGAAATTTTCTAAAACAGCGTTTGAAGAGACTTTTTATACGTCTAATATTGCACCGCAAAAGCATGATTTTAATAGCGGGATCTGGAACAGGCTCGAACAGAAAGTGCGCTTCTGGGCTCAAAAATATGACGGAATTTATATCATTACCGGCAGTGTGTTGAATGACAGATTAAAGACCATTGGCAAAGAAGATGTTGCCGTTCCGGAGTATTTTTATAAAGTGTTATTAGACGAAGACCATGGAAAATACAAGATGATCGGTTTTTTGGTTCCGCATGCGGATAGTGAAAAACCTTTGTATCAATTTGTAGTTCCGATTGACCGGATCGAACAGCTGACTGGAATTGATTTCTTTCCCCAGCTTGATGATGCCATTGAAAATGATCTGGAGAAAAATGCCGATTACAAAGCGTGGAGTTTTAACTAGCCCCGATTGAGGCGGTATCCTCGCAGCGCAGCGGAGAGATAAAGCCGAAAGCGGGAAAAAGCTCCTGAAAAAATAAAAACCTACCATTCATTAACTTTATTTGCATCCATTTTGAGGAATATGAACAGCAAGATCGTAAATCCCCAAAGTCCCGATCCACCGTAGGAAAAGAACGGAAGCGGCACACCAATCGTAGGGAAAATCCCTGCAACCATTGCGATATTGATGAAAAAGTGGATGAATAAAACGCCTGCGACACAATAACCATACACGCGGCTGAATTTGGTTTTCTGTCGTTCAGAAAGGTAAATGATCCTGAAAATGAGCGCTAAAAATAAGGCGATCACAACCATACAGCCTAAAAATCCCCATTCTTCGCCAACCGTTGTAAAGATGTAATCGGTGTGTTGTTCGGGAACGAAACCGCCTTTGGTTTGTGTGCCTTCGAGAAACCCTTTTCCCAACCAGCCGCCTGATCCTATGGCGATTTCAGATTGGTTTGTATTGTATCCGATGCCTTTCATATCGACTTCCTTTCCAAGCAAAATGTTGAAACGGTCTCGGTGGTGCTGCTTGAAAACGTTGTCAAAAATGTAATCTACAGAAAATACAAAACCCGAACAAAGGACCAATACGATTGCGCTGGCGACAATATTCCGGTCAACGAGCCTGCTTCTTAAATACACAAGTGCAATCACGACAATGGCCATTAAAATGACGGCCCAGGGTTCGAAAACCAATGACAATACAAATAGAATTATGGCGATAAATCCGGTCCATAAGTACCATGCCGGCAAACCTTCGCGGTACAATACGAGTACGAACATCGCATAGATCAAGGCACTTCCGGGATCATGCGGAATAATTAAAATCACGGGTAAAAAGATGATTCCCAGCGCTTGTATTTGCCGGTTGACATCTTTTAAATTGACCTGCACGTCGCTTAAATATTTGGCTAAAGCCAATGCGGTTGCGGCTTTTGCAAACTCTGCGGGCTGGATTCCGAAAGACCCAAATGAATACCAGTTGGCTTGTCCTTTTACCGTTTTTCCAAAAACAAACAATCCTGCGAGCGATAATAGTGCAACCCCAAAAATAATACTTGAGAATTTTTCGTAGAATTTTCCGTCAACGGATAGGATGATAATGATCAACGGAATCGTTAATGCAATGTACATCAGCTGTTTGCCGTAAAATTGGCTCAGGTCAAAAATAGCAGTTTCCTCACCGGTCGATAGCGATGACGAATAGATGTTGAACCAGCCCATCAGTACCAAAAGGATGTACAAAATGACGCTGATCCAGTCGAGGTTGCTTTTGACGCTTTGGTTTTTCATTAGTTTTCAGTTTCGGCATCATCCGGCTTTTGCGCTGCCGATTTTGTCAATTCAGGCTTTGACAGCAAAAGGCTGTCGGTTTCTTTCTTGCCGGTATATTTTGCATATTCGCCCTGAAGGCTGCCTTCGAGCATGCGTTTTTCAAGGTCGGTGCGTGTGATTTTTCCACGAATGTATTTTTCGATCATCAAACTCGCAATCGGTCCGGCCCAACGCGCGCCCCAATAACCGTTTTCTACGAATACTGCGATAGCAATCTTCGGATTGTCTTTTGGCGCAAATGCTACGAAAATCGAGTGATCCTGAAGTTTGACGCGTTTTCCGTTGATTTTCGCAAAGTTTTCAGCAGTTCCGGTTTTACCGCAAATTTCGATGCCTTCTACTTGTAAAGCATGCGCCGTTCCTTTATTGTAAACGTCAAATAATCCGGAAACGACAGGTTCGAAATATTTATGGTTGACTGTCGTTACGTGTTTGGTTGTGAATTTTTTATCGATTTTTTCGCCTTCGATTTTCCTGATGATGTGAGGCGTATAATAAAAACCACGATTCGCTACGGCCGCCATCATGTTGGCCAATTGAATCGGCGTCATTAATACTTCTCCTTGTCCGATCGAGTTCGAAACAATAGCTGTGCTTCTCCAGCCGCCATTAGGGTAAATGCGTTTGTAAGTTTTGGATGTTGGCGCTTTTCCTTTTCTGCCCGTAGGCAAATCATAGCCCATGAATTGGCCCAGGCCGAAACTTTTTAAATGGCCGCTCCACACATCGACACCATCAGCCGGGCGAACGAATTTATTGATCGTGCGCATGTAAGTGCTGGCAAAATAGGTGTTGCAGGATTCGTAAATTCCACGGTGCAACTGCATCACGCCGCCGTGACAGTGGCATTTCATAAATCTTCCGCGTGCATAACTGAAACCGTGGTTGCAGACAAAAGCCGTATTTTCATCGATGACGCCTTCTTGCAAACCGATCAATCCGGTGAGAATTTTGAATGGCGATCCTGGCGGATATTCTGCCAATAAACCGCGGTCATATAAAGGTTTTGCAATCGAATCGCGGTACAGCATCGTGTAATTTTTCGAACGCTGTCTTCCGACCAATATCGATGGATCGTAAGATGGTGCGGTTACCAAAGCCAGGATTTCTCCGGTTTTTGGTTCGATCGCTACAATTCCGCCACGCTTGTTAATCATTAATTCTTCACCATATTGCTGTAAAACCGCATCAATTGTTAAATTAATATCTTCGCCCTGAACGGCAATCGTATCGAATTTTCCTTCTTTATAGGAGCCGATTTCGCGGTTGTATTTGTCTTTCTGGATGTATTTTACGCCTTTGATTCCGCGCAAGACGGTTTCGTAGCTTTCTTCAACACCTTGTTTTCCAAGCAAATCCCCGCTGAGATAGTATGGATTTTTCTTTACAGTTCCTTCGCTGGCCTGTGTGATAAATCCGAAGACATTCGCCCCGAATTTCACCTGATAATCACGTAACGATCTTTTCTGAATGTAGAATCCAGGGAATTTCCTGATCTTTTCCTGAAAGGCAGCAAATTCGGCTTTGTTTAATTGCGGTAAGAAAACCGAAGGAAGTCGCGGACTGTATACTTTTGCTTTCGCAATGATCCGGATGTAATCCTCTTTTTTGATATTCAGCAAATGGCAAAATTCAAGCGTATCGATGTTTTTCAGATCGCGCGGAATCACCATGATGTCATAAGATGGCTGATTCGCAACCATTAATTTCCCGTTTCGGTCATAAATGTAACCGCGCTCCGGATAATCATACTGGATCTTGATCGCGTTGTTGTCTGATTTTAATTTAAACGTGTCATCGATCACCTGAAGGTAAAACAGCCTCAAAATCAGCAAGATCGTTGCAACAATTATGATGGTCGGCAATAATACTTTTCTCATCGTTTCCCTGGCTTAATAATGTAGATGATCGTGATGCAAAGAATGATGGTGAAAATGGTGCTGAGTAAGGTTTTTAGTAAGATTTCCGGCAGGAAATTGAGCTTAAAAATCTCTAGTAAAAACAATACGAAATGGTGGATGACAACGGCAATTAAAATGAATGAAAACCTTTCGGGCGTTAGAACATCATTCAGCCGAACCGTTTGGTATTCATAACTCAACCCGAATGAAAACTTAAAGATGTAAGGCCTGCAGAAAGCCAGGACAACGCAGGCAGCCGCATGTACGCCGCCGGAATTGCAGAACATATCCATAATAATTCCCAGGAAGAAACTCGCAAGCAAGAGTCCGTATTTGTTTCCGTTTACCGGATATAAAATGATGAACAGCATGTATGGATACGGATTGATGTATCCCAAAAAGTTGATGTTGTTGAAAATGAGGATTTGTGCCGCAAGCAGCAAAATAAACCGGGCGATATTGACCAATACGGCACTATTCATTTTCTTTTTTCTCTAAATTCAACACTTCTTCACGGTCTTTACTTTTGATGATGTATACATGTCCAAGATTGGTCATGTCGTTGAACAATTTAATGTTCAAAGTGTAATAATTCGTTTGGTTGTCGATGTAAATTTTATCAATTGTTCCAATTCCGATATTTGCAGGAAAAATCACCGATTGTCCACCGGTTACGATGGTGTCGCCTTTTCTAACTGAAGCCAGCCTTGGAATATCAATTAACTGAACAAATCCCGTGCTTTTCCCGTTCCAGACTAAAGAGCCAAAATGGTTTGATTTTTTGATTTTTGCATTAATCTGCGATTTCACATTCAGGATGCTTAAAACCGTTGCATAGTTTTTTGAAGTTTTGTCGATAATTCCGACGATTCCCGCACTGTTCACGACGCCCATATCAGGTTGCACTCCGGCTGCGGAACCACTGTTAAGCGTCAGGTAATTTTCCTGTGAATTATATGAGTTGTGGATGACTTTTGAAACGATGATGTTGACTTTATCCACACCTTTGATGCTGTCGATTTTCGGGATGGAAGTGGTATCTTTTGCGTTGAATAACAAACTTTTTAGTCTTGCATTTTCTATCGCGAGTTCTTCATTCTGGTCTTTCAAACGCAAGTATTCACTAAATGAATTGATCTGTTCATACACGCCGCCTGTAAGGAAATTCGCAGAAGAAATGACTTTGCTTCTATGAAACGAATGCGCCTGAACGGTCAAGACTAACGAAATTCCCAAAAGCAGCAAAAACAGCAATCGATGGCTGTTTTTAAATATAAAATTAAATATTTGCTGCATTTTTTTTTAGTGTTCAGGGATCAGTACGCCTTTTTTATTTTGGACGAAATCCAACAATAAAACCGTTTCCGAAAAATTAAAAATCTGCTATTTGATTAAAATGCTTCTGAATTTAGGAATGTTCTTCAAGGCCATTCCGGTTCCGCGAACAACGGCCCTTAACGGATCTTCGGCAATGTAAACCGGAAGGTCTGTTTTTTGGGAGATGCGTTTGTCGAGTCCACGAAGCATTGATCCACCGCCGGCAAGATAAATTCCGGTATTGTAAATATCTGCTGCCAATTCTGGTGGCGTTTGTGATAAAGTTTCCATAACCGCATCTTCAATACGCTGGATCGATTTATCTAACGCTTTCGCGATTTCTCTGTATGAAACGTCAACCTGTTTTGGTTTTCCTGTTAAAAGGTCACGGCCTTGAACCGACATTTCGTCTGGAGGCGTTTCGAGTTCTTCTAAAGCAGCTCCGATGGTAATTTTGATTTTTTCTGCAGTCGCTTCCCCAACAAATAAGTTGTGCTGCGTTCTCATATAATAAACGATATCATTCGTGAAAACGTCACCGGCAATTTTCACCGATTTGTCACAAACGATTCCGCCCAAAGCGATCACTGCAATTTCTGTAGTTCCACCACCGATATCAACAATCATGTTTCCTTTTGGCTGCATGATGTCGATTCCGATACCAATCGCTGCGGCCATTGGCTCGTGAATTAAGTACACTTCTTTTCCGTTGACGCGCTCACAGGATTCTTTTACGGCGCGCATTTCCACTTCCGTAATTCCGGACGGAATGCAAACAACCATGCGAAGGGCAGGCGTAAACATCCTTTTTTTCAATGCCGGAATGCTTTTGATAAACATGGAGATCATCTTTTCAGAAGCGTCAAAATCGGCAATAACCCCATCTTTCAAAGGCCTGATGGTTTTGATGTTTTCATGTGTTTTACCCTGCATCATGTTGGCTTCCTTACCAACGGCGATGATTTTGCCGGATACGCGATCACGGGCAACTATCGACGGACTGTCGATCACGACTTTGTCATTATGAATGATCAGCGTGTTGGCGGTACCAAGGTCTATCGCAATATCCTCGGTCATGAAATCAAAAAATCCCATAAGTCTTTTAAGGGTTTAAATTGTTATAAATTTTTAACGCACAAAGTTAAACAAATTAATGTTTAAAATGACGCGTTCCGGTAAATACCATCGCAACTTTATTTTCATTGCAATAGTCAATACTCAATTGGTCTTTTATCGATCCGCCGGGCTGGATTACGGCTGTAATTCCGGCATTTTTTGCGATCTCCACACAATCCGGAAAAGGGAAAAATGCGTCGCTCGCCATCACCGCGCCATGCAAATCAAAATGAAAAGTATTTGCTTTTTCAATCGCCTGGTTCAACGCATCGACACGTGATGTTTGTCCGGTTCCGGAAGCGATCAAGGTGCGGTTTTTTGCAAAAACGATCGTGTTCGATTTGGTGTTCTTGCAAACTTTAGATGCAAATAATAAGTCTTCAATTTCTTCGGCAGTCGGGGCTGTGTTGGTAACGGTTTTTAAGTGGCCTTTATTGTCGGTGACTTTGTTTTTATCCTGGACTAAAAATCCGTTTAAAGCGGTTCGAACCTGTTTTTGAGGAAGTTCGACATCTTTCTGGATTAAAATAATCCTGTTTTTCTTTTGTTCTAATATTTTCACCGCTTCATCATCGTATGAAGGTGCGATCACAACTTCGCAAAATAAACTGTTGATTTCCTCGGCAGTTGCTGCGTCGATATTTCCATTTGCAATTAAAACGCCGCCAAATGCCGATGTCGGATCTCCGGCCAAAGCATCCAAATAAGCTTGTTTCATCGAGCTTCTTGTCGCCAATCCGCAAGCATTATTGTGTTTTAAAATCGCAAAAGTCGGGTCGTTGTCTTTGAATTCGGCGATTAAATTTACGGCGGCATCAACATCCAATAAATTGTTGTATGACAACTCCTTTCCGTGCAATTTGGTAAACATCGCATCAAAATCCCCGAAGAAAAATCCTTTTTGGTGTGGATTTTCGCCATATCTTAAAACCTGTCCGTTCGCAATGCTTTCTTTGTAAAAAGTATCGTCGGTGTTGAAATAATTGAAAATCGTAGTATCATAATGGGACGAAACGTGGAATGCTTTCGTTGCAAACGCTTTTCTGTTTTCCAATGTCAACGCGCCGTTTTGCTCGGAAATTAAATCCAATAATTGGGAATATTGGTCTACCGAAGCCACGATTACGGTGTCTTTAAAATTTTTCGCTGCCGCGCGGATTAAAGAAATGCCACCAATATCGATTTTTTCAATGATATCAGCCTCTGATGCGCCCGAAGCCACTGTTTTTTCAAATGGATATAAGTCGACAATGACAAGGTCAATCTGCGGAATATTGTATTCTTCCATTTGCTGCACATCGCCTTCGTGGTCTTGTCGGTTTAAAATGCCGCCGAATATTTTCGGGTGCAATGTTTTGACACGTCCGCCCAAAATCGACGGATACGAAGTCACGTCTTCAACTGGAACTACAGGAATTCCTAAATTTTTTATGAATTCCTCGGTTCCCCCGGTAGAATAAAAAGTAACGTTTTGTTCGTGTAGTTTGCGAACAATTGGCTCCAGCCCGTCTTTTGAAAAGACCGAGATCAGCGCTGATTTGATGATTTTTGTTGTGCTCATTTTTGTAGTTGTGTATGAAGCCGCAAAAGTAGTTTTTTTCTACCGAACAAAGTCTTGGTTTTTTTAAAATTTTTGGACTTTTTGCCAATAAAAATCAGACAATACAACGGTTAATCAACAACACTCTTAATTTGCAGTTTGTACCCTTTGCCATGAACGTTTATGAGCTGAACGGAAACATCCGATTCTAATTTTTTTCGGAGTTTTGAGATAAAAACATCAAGACTTCGGCCAACGATAATGCCGTCGTCTTCCCAGATTTCTTTTTGCAACCTGCTTCTGTCGATGGTTTCATTCGGATTTTCTGCAAATATTAACAGCAGCCTGTTTTCTTTTGTCGTTAGATTCATCGTTTTTTCAGTTGTAATAAGATGCTTTTTTTCAACATCAAAAAGGATGGCTCCAATGCTAATGGTTTGATTGGAATTTATAAGTTTCCCAGGTTGCATTTTCTTTTTGCGAAAGTGGAAAACAATCAAAGGGAAAAACAGTATGACGGCCAATAGCGAGATTGAAACAGCTTCTTTTTTAAGATCCGGAGCAGTTTCCCGAAATTTGATGTACACCATATAACACCCATAAGGCAGGTTGCGGCCCAAACACGGAGTGGCGGTTTTTGTTTCACGATTAGAAACATCATATCCATAAACGACTTCATGGTGGTCGCAATCCAAAACATTTACGATGTAATCTGTATCATTGCTTTCGGCAAATGTTTTCCGGATGATGGCCACAAGCGCATTGGGTTCGATGGCAAATTTCTTCTCGAATTGCAATTCGTATGATTTGTCCGAAAGCTTCTTTACTGGCAATACGCGTGAAGTGCTATCGCCAGCCTGAAGCAAAATCGCATCACCGATTTTCCTGATTTCGATTTCGCGTTTTGCCAAATTATAATCGGCTTTGTTTTTTGTTTTGATCAGAAAATAAAATCCACCGAGCAAAAAAACCGCAAATAAAAAGAATGCATATCTGATTTTCATATTTCAAAAGTCCAGCTTTTTTCGAATATGTGGCCCTGTTTCTGAAAAATTTTACAAAATTTACATTTCTTTTTACACCGATGTTGCGGATGTCCAGCGTAAGAACGTGTAGGTTTGCGTGGTTATAAATATCTAATAAACAGCAATATGAAAACTATTTTCCAACTCCATCTGATCTTTGTGTTCGTTTTTGTGTCTTCGTGCAACGGGCAGCCAAAAGCGCAAATTTCCGATCAAACAGTCCAAACAAAAAACATGGCCTGGTCGGCACCGACGGTTTATGGGCCAATGCCGAAACCGGTTGTTCAGATCAGCCAGTACATCCGACGGATGGTTCAGGATAAGGACGGAAATATCTGGTTTGGCACCAACGGTGATGGCGTGTGCCGTTTTGACGGAAAAAACTATGTGTATTTTTCGCCGACAGATTTGCGCAGTGGTTTTGGTGGCGAAATTGTCAGAGGCATTGTGCAGGATGAAAGCAATCAGATTTGGTTTGCAACAAATAATGGGGTAACGCTTTACGACGGAAATCAATTCACGAATTTTACCACAAAAGACGGATTGCCCAACAATCAGGTCTGGAGCATTTTAAAAGACAATTCAGGTAAGCTTTGGATTGGCACGGAAGGCGGTGTTTCGTGCTACGACGGAAAATCGTTTGTAAATTTTGCCGTTCCCGAAGCCGATCTTTCGAAATCTCCAAACGCATATCCGGCTTCAAAATTAATCAACAGCATTTTTCAGGATGCTGCCGGAAACATCTGGTTTGGTTCCAATGGCAATGGCGCCTATCGTTTTGACGGAAAATCGCTCGTCAATTTTTCGGAGAAAGACGGCCTTTGTGACAATTTTGTGCAATGCATTATGCAGGATAAAACTGGAAACCTATGGTTTGGGACCCGATTTGGCGGTATGAGCCGTTACGACGGAAAAGCATTTGAAAATTTTACAGAAAACAACGGACTCAAAAATAATTTTGTCTGGACGATTTCAGAAGACAAAGCCGGAAATCTCTGGATTGGAAGCGCAGGCGGCGGATTGACGCGCTATGACGGAAAATCGTTTGCAAATTATATCGAAAAAGACGGACTTCCGAATAAATATGTTCAAAGTATTTTAGAAGACAAGGATGGAAAACTCTGGATCGGCACTTCTGGCGGCGCTTTTACATTCGATGGAAAAACGTTTATCAACATCACAAGGATTGCGCCCGACGGTTGTTGATTTTTTTTGATAACGATGTGCGCTTTTGCAGTCGAATGTCTTAAATTTGAAGAGCAAAAAACACACTATGGTCGTCTACCTGCGCTTGCTCAAGGAAAGTTTTACGTTTGCGATGAATGCGCTGCGGAATAATAAATTGCGAACGGTTTTGTCGCTGCTTGGCGTTACCATTGGGATATTCTCGATTATTGCGGTGCTTACTGCGGTGAATTCGCTTGACAGGAAAATCAAGGCAGATTTGAGTACTTTGGATAAAAATACGATTTTCCTGACGAGCCAGTCGTTTGGGCCAACTGAAGTTCCGGAATGGAAACGCGAGCAATTTCCGAAAGTGAATTATGAAGAATTCCAATATCTAAAGGAAAACCTGAATAATGTTGAAAATTCTTGCTTCCAGTTTTTTACGCAGCACGAAAGTTTTAAATATGAGACTAATGATGTTACCGATGTGAATATCGTTGCAGTGACTTATGAATTTGCAGACATTCAGCGGCTCGAACTTTCAGAAGGTCGTTTTTTTAATGAGTCGGAATCAAATTCAGGTTCAGCAGTAGTTGTTCTTGGCTATGAAGTGGCGAAAGGCCTTTTTGGCGACATCGACCCGATTGGAAAAATGGTGCGTTTGTACGGACGCCGTTTTCAAGTCATCGGCATTACCAAAAAACAGGGAATGACTTTGGGAATCGGTGACAGCAATGACACTTCGGCTTTTATTTCATCTAATTTCCTTCGGAAGATTTATGGCGACAACAATGAATCGATGCTTCCCGTTATTTTGATCAAGCCTGAAAAAGGTGCTGACATCGAAGAGTTAAAAGGCAACATTGCTCAAAAACTTCGCAATTTTCGTGGGGTGAAATCTCAGGAAATCAATAATTTTTTCATCAATATTTTATCCGGTTTTACCGATATGATCGATAATATTGTCGGGCAGATGAAAATGATCGGCTGGGGAATTAGCTTATTTTCATTACTCGTTGGCGGATTTGGGATCGCGAATATCATGTTCGTTTCGGTGAAAGAACGCACGAACCTGATTGGCATCCAAAAATCGCTTGGCGCAAAAAACAAATTTATCCTATACCAGTTTTTATTCGAAGCCATGATTTTATCTGTCATTGGCGGAATGATCGGATTATTGCTGGTTTGGATCATTGCGCTTGTGATGACCAATGTACTCGATTTTGAATTCGTGCTGAGTCTTGGAAATATACTTCTTGGAACTTCGCTTGCAACAATTATCGGATTGATCTCAGGAATTCTGCCGGCGATTTCGGCCTCTAGATTGGATCCGGTGGAAGCTATTCGAACAGGAATGTAGTCTTTATCTGATTGTTTATAACTTTTTTTTCCATCCGTTAACCGTAACTTCATTTCTTTTAATTTTATCTTAATATATTTTAAATCAGGGCTTTGTGTGCTTTGCCTTTATTTTCATATAGTTCTGTAACGTTATTAATTTAAATGAAGCTGCATATGGGATAGAATCGACTCAAAGAATTGAAGAAATCCATTACAGCAGGTAATGATTCTTGCAGAAATCCCTAAAATTTTATTCCTGAGTTGAAAAGCTTAACAATATATGTTAAGTGTACTTGGCTCCAACCAATTAAAAACACCGCATAATATGAAAAAAATCATCATTACCTTAAGCATTATAATACTTGCAGTTTTTTCAAATGTCTTAATTTCTTGCTCAAATGACAGCGAGATGACAAATAATGAAACCAATGCCAAATCTTCAGTTGCAAACCTGAATAAATTATCGGGTGGAACAGGACCGATTGTAAATGCCCCGCTTCCAAATTCACACAAACTGGTTGTTAACAACAATACAAATACTACGTTTTATATTCCGTTTATTTATGCGGCAGAAGGACCCGCAGGAAATTATAAAATAGCTAAGAAAGAAGGAACGCCTATCACAGTAAGTCCAATGTCAACAATTACTTATGTAGATTTTGTAACTGCAGTTCCAAGTAGTTACAGCATCCCACAATGGACAATTACAAACAATACAACTAATCCTCCCGCAATTTCCACCCAAACTGCTGCATATACATTAGCCAATTATGGTATACAGAATCCATCTGCGCAGTTGGGTGTAAAATATACGTATTGGACGGGTGCTGATGTATTTATCCCAGGAACGGCAGCTCCTTCCAATTTTATAGGGAGGTCTAATCCAACTAGTTTTCAGGTTAATGGAATAACAGTAAGCTGGGTAGTGCAAAGCAATGGTGACTGTGTAATTAACGTAAACTGATCTTTTAATAACTTAAAATTAAGATATGGAATTGTAAAATATTAATTGGGAAAGTTGAAACTAGAGGTGCCGGCTCCCGCAGAAAATTTAGAATTATTTTATCTTTTGTGTTTCACTAATATTAAATATTTAAAATGAAAAAAATCATCTATACTTTAACGATTGTTATTCTTGCAACCTTTTCCAATGCGCTTATTTCTTGCTCAAATGATAGTGACACCGCCAGCAATGAGGCCAATGCAAAGTCAGCGTCAAATGCTTTAAATAAACAACCTGCGACCGGCCCGGTTGTTAATGCTGCTCCAAGTGGATCGTCGCACAAATTGATCTTCACCAATAATACAAGTACGACCTTTTACATACAATATATTTATGCGGCTGAAGGGCCTTCCGGAAATTTCACGATCGTTGGAAACAAAGTTGCGCCCGGAACTCCAATACCTGTGGGTCCAATGTCAACCATTAGTTATACAGACGTTGTAAATGCCACTCCAACAACGAACAACATTCCAAATTGGTATGTGTTTAGCAGTTCGGGTAGTTTTCTTTATTCAGCCTCCTATGTATTGTCTACTTATGGCATCCAAATTCCGAATGCTGTTCTTGGAGCTAAATATACCTATTGGACATCTGCCGACATATATGCAGGTCCTGGTGCAACACATAATATTGGAAGAGCAAATCCTTCCAGCTTTACAACCAGTACAGGAGCGATTGTGTCTTGGGCTATACAAAGCAATGGAGATTGCGTGATTACAGCTAATTAATTTATAATCCGATTTATGGATTGTATATAAATATAAAAAAGCCCCATCTAAAAATGGGGCTTTATATTTATCTAAGCGGCTGATTTAAAATCAAATCCAAATACAAATTGATCTTGTCTTTTAGCTCTTTCCTTGGCGTAATGAAATCTAAAAATCCGTGTTCCAATACAAATTCGGCAGTCTGGAAACCTTCGGGCAAATCTTTTCCTGTCGTATCTTTCACAACCCTTGGGCCTGCAAAGCCGATCAAAGCACCTGGCTCTGAAATGTTTACATCGCCCAACATGGCATAAGATGCGGTTGTTCCTCCGGTGGTAGGATCGGTACACAACGAAATGTACGGAATTTTAGCATCGGCCAATTGTGCCAGTTTTGCTGATGTTTTTGCCAACTGCATCAAGGAATAAGCGGCTTCCATCATACGCGCGCCACCTGATTTGGAGATCATCACAAACGGCATGTTGTTTTTGATCGAATGGTCGATCCCACGTGCAATTTTCTCACCCACGACTGCGCCCATAGATCCGCCGATAAAGGCAAAATCCATACAGCAAATGACCAAATCTTTTCCTTTTGATTTTCCAACTCCGGTGCGGACGGCATCTTTGAGTTTGGTTTTTTCCATCGCGTCTTTCAAACGGTCGGAATATTTTTTGGTGTCGACAAAATGCAACGGATCTTTTGAAGTCATGTTTTTGTCCAACTCTATAAATTCGTTGTTGTCAAACAAAATCTCAAAATATTCCTTGCTTCCAATCCTTACATGAAAACCGTCTTCGGGGCTAACGTATAAGTTTCTGGCCAATTCATCGGCATCGATGATCTTTCCGGTTGGCGATTTATACCACAAACCTTTCGGAACATCTTTTTTATCTTCTGTTGCGGTGGTAATTCCCTTTTGAGTTCTTTTAAACCAAGCCATATATCTGTAATTAATAATTGGCCAGCGACAATTAAAAGATCGTCAGTGGCCAATTGTATAAATGTTATTATAGAGTATTCACATTGTTCAAATCGGCGAAAGCCTGCTCCAAACGCGTGTTGAATGTCACTTCACCTTCACGAACCCATTTTCTTGGATCGTAATGTTTTTTGTTTGGTGCTTCCGGGCCATCAGGATTTCCGATCTGTGTTCTCAAGTAGTCGATGTTTTTAACCATATAATCGCGGATTCCTTCTGTGAAAGCAAACTGCAAATCGGTATCGATGTTCATTTTGATGACGCCGTATCTGATTGCTTCGCGAATTTCTTCGATTGTAGAACCTGATCCGCCGTGGAAAACGAAATCAACCGGATTTTTCTCAAGGTTGTGTTTTTGTTGGATGTAATCCTGAGAATCCCTTAAAATAGTCGGTGTCAATTTTACATTTCCTGGTTTGTAAACGCCGTGAACATTTCCGAAAGCAGCTGCAACGGTAAAACGCGGACTGATTTTATTCAATTCGGTAAATGCATAATCCACATCTTCCGGAGTAGAATATAAAGCCGAATGGTCTACGTTTGAGTTGTCAACGCCGTCTTCTTCACCACCTGTAATGCCAAGTTCGATTTCAAGGGTCATGCCCATTTTGCTCATTCTTTCAAGGTATTGCTTGCAGATTTCAATATTCTCGTGAAGCGGTTCTTCAGACAAATCGATCATGTGCGAGCTGAACAATGGTTTTCCAGTTTCGGCAAAGTGTTTTTCACTGGCATCCAACAATCCGTCAAGCCAAGGCAATAATTTTTTAGCACAATGGTCGGTATGTAAAATGACAGTTGCTCCGTAAGCTTCGGCTAATGTATGCACGTGTTTTGCACCTGCAATTCCGCCAGCAATGGCTGCTTTTTCATTGGCATTAGACAAGCCTTTACCTGCGTTAAAAGCCGCTCCACCATTAGAAAACTGAATGATTACCGGTGCTTTTAGTTTTGCCGCAGTTTCAAGAACGCCATTGATGGTGCTTGAACCTGTAACATTTACCGCCGGAAGCGCAAATCCTTTTTCTTTTGCGTATCTGAAAATTTCCTGAACTTCATCGCCGGTAGCAACACCAGGTTTAATATTATGAGCCATTGTTGTTTGTTTTAAATTAAAGGTTACAAAAATAATAATTTCTAATTTTAGAAAGGATAATTTATTCCAATATTTAGTACCGAGTTCGCAAAATTGTAATCGCGGAACCATTTTTTTCCGCTTTCATCGGCTGGATTGTAGGTTTTAAAACCAAGGTCGAGCCTGACGACAAAAAAGTTAAAATCATATCTGAAGCCAAATCCGGTGCCGAGCGCAGTATCTTCGAGCGATTTTATGCCGCTGAAAACCGCCTTGTCGTCTTCGATATTATCGAGTACATTCCAGATGTTTCCGGCATCGGCAAACAAAGCGCCATTGAACTGTCCGAAGAAATTAAACCTGAATTCGGTGCTTACGGCAATTTTTAAGTTCGCCTCATTAAAGTCATTGATCGACGCTACGCTTCCCGGCCCGAGCGAATAAGCCTGCCAAGCACGATTGTCATTCGATCCGCCCGCAAAATAGCTTCGTGAAAACGGAATGCTGTTCGAATTTCCATACGGAACGGCAAGTCCAAGAAAGCTCCTGAATGCGAGAATTTTCTTACGGTTTAAATCCCAATGTTTGATGTATTCGATTTCGCCTTTTAAATATTGAGAATACTCGACTTCGAAAATCGTATTGTTTCCGTTTTGGTTTTTAAGCTGTTTGGACGCTGCGGCAATCAGCGATAGAAAATTTCCTGCCGACTCGATTTTGGTCTTAAAAGCATAAAAGCCTTCATCTTTAATGTCAAATTTCGTTGTTTTCGAAAACGTAAAACTCGAAGCAAAAATCAGGTTATTTTCTGACAATCTTTCGCGTCTTTCGCTGATGCTGCTGATCGTTTTCCGGTCTTCTTCGCTGGCAGCAATTGCAGGGTTTCCACTTAGGACATCGGTAATAAAAGCATTCGTTCCCTGGTCGATTATCAGGTTTCCATTTTCAAAATAGGCGGGATTGGCGTTGTAGATATGCGCCAGGTTGTTAAGTCTTTTGTACGAAGAATTGTATACTTTGAAGTAATTGCCCACGTTGATGTTCTTCACATATTGGATGTTAAAAAGGTCGAAACGGGCATTGTTGTTCCGTTTCGGATTCCAGTTGTAGGTCATTGCTCCTGTAAAATTTTCTTTGTCAAGTCCGATGTTTTGCTGCTTGGCAAAACCCAGACTGATCGTTGTTGACGGAATCATGCTTTTTGGGATGATCCGCTCGGTATTGAAAAACATGAAAATTCGTGGGAAATTCAGCTTCATGTCGAGTCCGTATTCCGACACGTTAAAGAAATTATCGTCAGGATTTGCCAGATCTTTAGAGGAACCGATGTTTCCGCGGGCCGCGATTTCAAACGTTTCGGCACCGTTGAAAATATTGCGTATTGACAGCGAAGTACTTCCGCCAATCCCGAAATCCTGGATGTTCGAATGTGTAAAATCGAGTGAATACCCAAAACTGTATTTTTTTCTCGGCGTCAGGAAAATATTGGCGATCAGCGAATTGCCGAGCGTATCCTTTTTGTTGACTTCGTATTGGATCGTCGGATAATTGAAAATTTTCAGGTTGCTTAGGTAACGTGTCGTTAAAGTTGTCCTGAAATCGGCAAATAAATTTCCCTTATTAATAAAAACCGCATCTGTAATGGCTTTCGGGCGGTATTTTAATTTGCTCGTACTCAATAAATTGAAATTGTTGTATACTGTTTTGATCGTGTCGTTTGCAGTAGATTTGGAATTGTTAACGCCATAATCGGTATAAATGTTGACTTCGCTGATTTTGTAGATTTTAAACGGCTCCGTTTTGGTCGAATCGCCTTCGCGGTATGAAAAATCATTGATCTTCAAATCTACATTCGCCTTGTAATTGGTGTTTAGTGTATCGATGTCATACGTGATGAAATTCTGCTGGAAATTATATACACCATTGTTTCGAAACTGCGTAGTGATGCGGGTTCGTTCATCATTAAAATCAATTGTTTTGTATTGTTTTCCAGTTTTGATCAGCGAATTTTCCTTCCGCAGATTGTACATGGAATCGAGCACCGGCGTTTTGATACTGACTTTTACCGTATCGATAAAATATGGGTTTCCGGTCGTGACATAATACCGGATTTTTCCTTTCTTAGCAGCAACCGAATCGGTTTCATAACGCGTGGTCGTTTTAAAATAACCGTTGTTAAAATACCACGACCTTAAGCGGGTCGAAGATTTATCGGTGCTTTTTTTGTCAATGATTACAGGCGGTTCACCAGTATCGCGAAGAAAATCGTGGATTCCTGCATAATAAAAAGATTCGCCCAAACGGTTTACCTGCTTGGCAGAAAGCCACTTGGATTTTCGGCGGTATTTCTCAGGATCGTTCGCAAATTTCGCCTTGTAAACCGAATCGTGATCGAGCTTTGCCAGGTTGTACAAATTCAGCCGCAGCTTGTAACCCAGGATCGAACTGTTGGGTTTTTGGTAAAGCAAATTTGAAATATTTTCCGATTTTTCTTTTTGGTCATTCACAAAAATCTCGGTGTCCGTCAGGAGTTTTTTGCCCATCGGCACTCTTTTCACCGCATCGCAAGCCGATATCATGATCCCTGTTAGAATAAATAGTGATATTTTTGTAACGGTGTTTCTCAAGTGATGTGAAATATTTGAATCAAAAGTACATTATTTCTATGGTTAGTAAAAACCAAATAAAGCTAATAACGGGTTTGCAGCAAAAAAAATATCGGCATGCCAATGAAATGTTTTTTGCAGAAGGTGTAAAAGTCATCGGCGAACTCCTGGCTTCCGATTTTGAGCTCGATCATTTGTATGAAACTGAGAATTTATTTCCAGAAGTTCCGGGTTCGAAAAAGACGACCATCAGCGAAAGCGATCTAAAAAAAATCAGTGCTTTATCGACAGCGAATAATTGTCTGGCCGTTTTCAAAATTCCAACGCAAAAAAAATTAGTTGAAAAAGGATTGATTTTAGCATTGGATGACATTCGCGATCCGGGAAATCTCGGGACGATTTTGCGTTTGTGCGATTGGTTCGGAATTGAGCAGCTTGTTTGTTCGCATGAAACTGTCGATTTATACAATCCGAAAGTCGTGCAGGCAACAATGGGTTCGATTTCACGTGTTGGAGTTCATTATACCGATTTGGAAAATTTCATGAAACACACCAAACTTCCGGTTTTCGGGACTTTTATGGATGGAAAGAATATTTATAAGGAGAAACTTCCGGATGCAGGAATCATTGTCATGGGAAATGAAGCCAACGGAATTTCTGAAAAAATAGAAAAAACCGCAACCGAAAGATTGTCGATTCCGCGTTTTGGAAATTTAAAGCAAACCGAAAGCCTCAATGTAGCCACCGCCACTGCGATTATCCTGAGCGAATTCAGGCGCGATTCTTAGTGAAAAGTAAAGTTGATTAAAATCGCGCGCGTGCTCATCGATTTAATGTTTCCGGTCCACGGGCTGTTCGGGTCATTGTCGGGAATCAGTTCATTGCCCATTCCGAAAACGCCGCGGATCGAAGGGGAGAATTTAAAATATTCGAGGTACAGGTCAATCCCAAAACCTACTTCATAATTTTTCGTCCATTGTTTTACCCTGAAGCGTTGCTGGGCATTGTCGTCCAAAGATTTAGAATTGCTCGCTAAATTTAACGTTGTAGAAAGTCCGCCCACAAGGTAAGGCCGAACATTCCCGGTACGCAAAGCTGAAAATTTAAGCAATAATGGAAAATGGATGTATGTTGCTCCCACTTCCCGTTTCCTGTCGACCGGTTTTTCAAGATCCGGATAATTCAGATTTCGCTGCGTATAATAAAGCCCGGGTTCAAAACGCAGGTTGATGTATTCCTGAAGGCGTAAGTCCCCGACAAGCCCAACGTTAAATCCGGTTGTTTTATCCACAAGGATATCGGTTCCCATGTTCTTATAATCAAATTTATAATCGTAAGAATTGAATCCCAGGAAATAACCCCAGTAAACCCGCTGTTTGTCGAAGTTTTCGTGGTTGATGATCGGATCTTTACTAAACAATCCCTTAATGCCCTGGGCATTCGATTGAAAAGCGGAAACGAGTATAAAAAAGGCAAATATTTTTTTCATATTATTTTTTCGAAGCAGAATAGATGGTGGCAACGCCAAATGTTTGTGGCATTGCCACAACGTTTATAAACCCAATTTTCCTTAAAATATTGTTCAGGGCTTCGCCAAAAGGAAAAACGGCTGCAGATTCGGATAGGTAGCCATAAGCTTCATTGTCTTTTGAAAAAAGCTTGCCAATGAGCGGAAGGATGTATTTTGAGTAAAAATTGTATCCTTGTTTATAAGGGAATTTTGTTGGGTTTGAAGTTTCGAGAATTACAAATAGGCCGCCCGGTTTCAGGACACGCAAAATTTCGGCAAGGCCTTTTTCAAGGGTTTCAAAATTCCGAACCCCGAACGCTACGGTGATGGCATCAAAAGTATGGTCTTCAAATGGCATGTTTTCGGAATCGCCCAAAACAAGGTCGATCCGGGAAGCGAGTTGTTTTTCGAGCACTTTTTTGCGGCCCACTTCGAGCATTCCTGCCGAAATGTCCAACCCGATGATTTGCTCCGCATTTGTTTGTGCCATCAGAATGGCCAGATCTCCGGTTCCGGTGGCAATGTCTAAGATTTTCTTCGGATTCTGGGCGGCTACAAGTGCTAAGACTTTTTTTCGCCATTTGACATCAATGCCAAAAGAAATGACCCGGTTTAGTCCGTCATAATTTCCGGAAATGTTGTCAAACATTTGAGCGACCTGTTCTTTTTTGCCCAGGGCTGACGTTTTATACGGAGTGATGTTCTTTGACATTTTTTATTTTCGACAAATATAATACAAACTTGACAATCTTAAAAAGGCTGGATGATATTTCATCTGCGGTTGTATTCAGTAAGATAGGTGTTTTTTAAACTTTTCAGCATCCCTAAATTTAGGGATGTGCTCCCTGAATCCGGCTAGGAAAAAATATACCATAATATAGGTATTGTGGCGTTGGCGCTTATTTTGGAAATTTACAAAGCAAGAATAAAAAATAAAAAGTCATGTTGTCAAGAGTTGTAGCGACCGAAGTGAAATGGATTTTTTTGGTATTAATAGTTTCAATAATTATTGCAGGCAGTATTAATAGCATCATCTCTTCAGCCGGAATGGGTGCAGATCGCAATCAAACCTTCCTTGGGTTAACATTTTTCTCAGAAGTTGTTGTTTTTTTCATTTTTAACACCTTTGTGGTATTTGGTGTTAAAGGATTTTTTCAGATGTACTCACAAAAAACAGCAAATTTAATTATCTTCATTACCGGTGTCTTGCTTACGATTGCCATTTTTATATTGGCATATCAAATACTGTTTTAAGCGGTTCGCTGCTTGATTAATCTGACTTTTAAAATTACATCCGCCCTGAACAAGCGGATGTTTTTTTTATGTTGTTTTCAGGAAAGTCTCATACGTAAAATCAAACTGGTGTTTTTCATCTTTTGGATGGTATGTATCGGTTGCTAATTTCCATTCCATAGAATTAATTTCAGGAAAGAAGGCATCGGCTTCAAAACTGGCGTGAACGCGGGTAAGTTCTATTTTATCTGCGAAAGGCATGGCGAGCTTGTAAATTTCCCCACCGCCAATCACAAACGCATCTTCATTTTTAGGAACCAAAGCAATGGCAGATCCGATACTGTCGGCAACCAAACAACCTGCAGGATGATACCCTTTTTGGCGCGTAATCACAACATGTGTCCGGTTTGGCAGTGGCTTTGGAAAACTTTCAAATGTTTTGCGCCCCATGATAATGTAATGCCCGGTAGTTAATTGTTTGAACCTTTTGAAATCATCCGGCAAATGCCATACGAGCTGGTTGTCTTTGCCAAGCGCATTATTTTCGGCTGCTGCCGCAATCATTACAATCATGGAATTTATTTTTGGATAGAGCCGTTGTCGATTTTGGATTCGAGTTGGGTAATTTTTTTTTGCTGTTTGGCCACCAATTTGTCAATTTGTTCTTTCTCCCAGTTTTTGTTCATAAACCTGTCGGTAATGAATATTTTGATAAAATGCAGGATGAAGATGAAAAGCCAGATCGAAATAAGCCATTTGTACCATTGCAGCGGATCGCCGATTTTCATAAAATGATTGCCGATGAACGCAAAGAGGCTGCCAAGCAAAAATAACACAAAATGATAATACAAATACTTTTTTTGCCTGATGCGCTTTCTCGCATAATCAAACTGCTCATATTGTTCAGGTTGCATAATTTGTCGGATTTAAGATACTAAAGATAATATTTATTTTGAAAAATGGTATTTATGGCATGCGGATAATTTAGTACGCCAACGTTTTCCGGTTTTAAATCTGAAATATATTGAACTTAAAAATAAGAAATTATGCATAAATAAGGAAGCTTAGTGAAATTTTAGCAATTCTGCGACAGCTTCATCAATTCTTCATCTGAATTTATTTTCTTTGTCCCATAATTCTAAAAATGAAATAGTTATGTCTGTTAAGAAACAAATTATAAAAACGAAACCAGTTGTCAAAGTAACTTTTACTACTGAGGCAAAAGATGCGAATGTTGTGGCTGTTGTTGGTGATTTCAACAATTGGGATCCAAAAGCAGGTGAGTTGAGCAAGCTGAAAAACGGGACATTCAAAGGGACTTTCGATATCGCTAAAGATGCTTCTTACGAATTCAAATATGTAATTGATGGAACTTTCGTAAATGAACCGGAATCTGATTCATTCGTTTGGAATAGTTTTGCCGGAGCAGATAACGGTGTTTTAGCACTGTAATTAGAGTAAAAAATCCGCTTTCGAGCGGATTTTTTATTTAACGGTCTGCCTGGATGTTAATTGGCAGTGTATATCTGACCTTAATTTTTATGCCCCGTAAAACACCAGCATTCCAGTTTGGGCATTCAGACATTACCCGAAAGGCTTCCTTATCCACGTCTTTATGTAAGCTTTTGACGATTTTAATATCGTCGATGCTGCCGTCCGGCTCAATATAAAAAGCAATAAAAACTTTGCCTTTTAGATTATCGATCTCTGGAACTCTGAAATTTCGCCCTACGTATTGGTAAAATCCATCGATTCCTCCAGGGAATTCAGGCCTAATTTCTATTTGGCGATAAATATGCGGCACTAAATTTTCATCTGAACTTATTCCAACAGACAATTTACCATTGTTATATTTTTCTACATAATTGAATTTAAATCTGTTGTCAGTACCATACCACATGCCGTTTTTTAAACCGTCAGCAATCACACCTTCATCGCAGCCTTTTTCTGTTACAAGATCAAAATAACCATTTCCACCGGTAATCATTTGATAGTTTTGCTGATTCCAAAATTGATTGATTTTTAAACTGCCTGTTGAACGATCGTCATTTTCAGATTTAAGATATTCACCTTCTATTTGTTTGTTGCCATTTTCATACCACGAGAAATACAATCCAAGCGGAACTGATTTTTCATATTTGATTATTTCTTTTTTATTTCCATTTTCATAATAATAATGGAATTCGCCATTTTCGTGTAAATAGCGATTGTCAGTTGAATACCCAACGGCATATAGTTTGCCGGATTTATAGTAATCCGTCATTTTATAAGTTAGTTGATTTTTATAAAAATCACTAATGACCCGATAATATTTCTGATTGATCTGATTCGTTTCGTTAAATGTGGAATCCAGATAAATGATTCTTTCTGTTGTGCTTTGTGCAAAAGCCGCAGTGTAAGATGATAGCAGAGCAAAAAGCAAAAAATAATTTCTCGTTACAGAAATCATACTGCGACAGCTCCCTTAATATGCGGATGCGGCTCATAACCTTCCAACGTAAAATCGTCAAAAGTAAAATCCAGAATATTTTTAACTTCCGGATTCAAGATCATTTTCGGCAATGGTTTCGGATCGCGTGACAGTTGCAATTCCAATTGTTCGAAATGATTATTGTAAATGTGTGCATCGCCAAAAGTATGGATGAAATCACCTACTTTTAAACCGCAAACCTGCGCGATCATCATCGTCAGCAAGGCATAAGAAGCAATGTTGAAAGGAACGCCTAAGAAAATATCAGCACTCCGTTGGTACAATTGGCATGACAATTTCCCATCGGCGACATAAAACTGAAAAAACGCATGACACGGCGGAAGCGCTACTTTTCCATTGGCTACATTTTCAGCAAATGATTTAGAAGTATCTGGTAAAACCGAAGGATTCCAAGCCGAAACAAGCATTCTCCTGCTATTTGGATTCGTTTTTAAAGTTTCAATGATTTCTGTGATCTGATCGATTTCTTCGCTGTTCCAGTTGCGCCACTGGTGGCCATAAACCGGCCCAAGCTCCCCATTTTCATCAGCCCAGTCGTCCCAGATTTTTACGCCATTTTCTTTTAGGTAAGCAATATTGGTTTCGCCTTTCAAAAACCACAACAGTTCGTAAATGATTGATTTTAGGTGTAATTTTTTCGTCGTCACCATCGGAAACCCTTCGCTGAGGTCAAAACGCATCTGGTAACCGAAAACGCTTTTTGTTCCTGTTCCGGTGCGGTCGCCTTTTTGGGTTCCGGTTTCTAAAACGTGCTTTACGAGGTCTAAGTATTGTTTCATGGTTTTAGTTCTTCAATTTTGATGTGAAATTTGCCAACGAGCGTCGATTTTACTTTTACAGGAATTGGTATTGGCAGCGTTAAAAAAGTATACAACTCTTGGTTTAGGTCTTTATTAGCCGAAAAAACAAAAAAATTAAAATTCCCGCCATAATTACTGTCTAAAATGTAGCTGGTATTTAAAGATAAAGGGCCAAATTCATAACCAAAATCAACGTTTTCTTTTTCAAGTTTGGCATCAGCCGGATTTTCCTGTTGATCGAAACCAATCACAGCAGGGATAAACAAGTATTTTTTAAATCCCCAACAATCGCATAAACTGCTCAGGCTTATTTTGTATTTTTTATCAGTTTCTAATCGGATATTGTAAACTTTATAATAAGAATAAAGGTGGTTTTTTGTGTCTGAAACAAACACAGAATCACCGCTGTTTAATTCGTCAGCATAATCTTTTTCCAATTCCAGTTGCCTTGCTGTTGAAGTCTGATTATCATTTTTTATATATTTGCCTTGCAGCATTTTGTATGCTTCAGCAGGTTTTATTTTTGGCGAACAATTCGTTAATGTTACTGTTAAAACGAGCAACCAAACAAAACAGCTAAGATTCCCGTTTCGAAATCTCATCCCTGATTTTCGCCGCTTTCTCATAATCTTCGTCATTCACAGCGCCTTCTAAAAGTTCATGCAATTCAGACAAACTGTGTTTCGAATACGTTTCTCCGGCCTGATTGCTTTCTTCCATGCCAAAAGTTTCCGGATTTGAAAGCACGTCGTCCATGTCCTGGGATTCTTTTTCGCCATCGTTTGGATTCGCTTTCAGGAAAATCCCGGCTTTGTCTAATATGTTTTTATAAGTGAAAATCGGGGCGGCAAATCGCAATGCCAAAGCGATTGCATCTGAAGTCCGCGCATCAATGATCTCCTCAATTTTATTGCGTTCGCAGATAATGCTCGAATAAAAAACACCGTCAACGAGTTTGTGAATGATCACCTGTTTGACCACAATGTCAAAACGGTCGGCGAAATTTTTAAACAAATCGTGTGTCAGCGGACGCGGTGGCTTGATCTCTTTTTCCAAAGCAATCGCAATCGATTGTGCTTCGAAAGCGCCAATGACGATCGGAAGTTTGCGCTCGCCGTCGACCTCATTCAAAATTAAGGCATACGCACCGTTTTGCGTCTGGCTGTATGAAATTCCTTTTATCGTTAATTTTACTAAACTCATAGCTGCAAAAGTACAAAGTATCCTTGACTTCGTACCAACAAATTTAATTAATACCTACAAAAAAGGCTATCTGAAATCATGAAAATCCAGATAGCCTTTTCAAGGCACAATTTATAAAATATTATGAATTCTGTGCTTTAAATTCTTTTAATTTTTGAGTCAGTTTAGGAACAATCTCAAAAGCATCGCCTACGATTCCGTAATCGGCTACTTTAAAGAATGGCGCATCCGCGTCGGCATTGATCACGACTTTCACTTTTGAAGAGTTGATTCCCGCGATGTGCTGGATCGCACCCGAGATTCCGATGGCAATGTAAAGATTCGCCGCAACCGGTTTTCCTGTTTGTCCAACGTGCTCAGTGTGTGGCCTCCAACCCAAATCAGAAACCGGTTTCGAACACGCGGTCGCCGCGCCCAAAACGCCAGCCAATTCTTCAAGCATGCCCCAGTTTTCCGGGCCTTTTAATCCGCGTCCGCCAGAAACTACGATTTCCGCATCTGCTATCGTTACTTTTCCGGAAGCTTTTTCAACAGATTGTACTTTTACGCCAAAATCATTCTCGCCAATTGCCGGAGAAAAATCTTCTTCAGCTAAAGACGACCCATTTTCGAAAACACCATAAGAATTTTTCGCCAATCCCAATACTTTCACGTCAGTCGCGATTTCAGTAATGTTAAATGCTTTGTTCGAGAACGCATTTCTTTTCACCTGGAAAGGCGAAGTGCTGAGCGGCAATCCCACGACATTTGAAGCGTAGCCTGCATTCAAAGCTACGGCAACTAGCGGAGCCAAATACAAGCTATCCGTAGTCGACGACAATAAAACCAACTTCACATTTTCTTTTTCAGCTGCCTGACGAATCACATCGGCGTATGCTTTTGCAGTAAACCCGGCGAGTTTTTCGCTGTTTACTTTCAACACTTTGTCCACACCGTATTTAGACAAATCTGAAACATTTCCGGCGTTAACTGTCACTGCTGTTACCGTTGTTCCCAAGGTTTCTGCTACTTTTTTGGCATAAGAAGCCAGCTCGAAAGCCACTTTCTTGAATTTTCCTTCTGCCGATTCTGCATATATTAATATAGACATGATTTTTTTGTTTAATCGTTTTTTATTTAATCGTTTAATCGTTTTTTTTGGCGTTTCCCTGCGGGCCGGGCTTTTCGCTGCAATCTTTTATTTTTCTTTCGCTGCGCTACATAAAATAAAAGGATTTACGCTGCAATCCCTTACGCGGTCTGTCGAATAACGAATGTCTAATGGTTGAATGATTTTTCGTTCGTCATTCGTCGTTTTTCATTCGGCCTAAATGACTTTCGCCTCGTTGTGCAACGCATTTACCAAACCGTCAATGTCATCTGCAGAGAACAATTTTACTGCTGATTTTGGTGCTGGTTTTTCAAATTTAACTGCTTTGGTATTGCTTTCTGCCGAAACCGGTTCAAGGATTGTCAACGCTTTTGTACGCGCGGTCATAATGCCTCGCATATTCGGGATGCGCAGGTCTTTTTCTTCAACAAGGCCTTTTTGTCCACCAATAATCAATGGCAATGAAGTCGCAACAATTTCTTTTCCGCCGTCGATTTCACGCGCAACGGTTGCATTGGTGCCATCCACCTTCAATTCGATGCAGGAATTTACAAAGTTGTAACCTAATAATCCGGCAAGCATGCCCGGAACCATTCCGCCGTTGTAATCCAAAGATTCTCTTCCGGCGATCACCAAATCATACCCGCCGTTTTTAACGACTTCTGCGAGTTGTTTGGCTACGAAAAAACCGTCGGTTGGTGCAGCATTTACGCGAATCGCTTCGTTTGCTCCGATCGCCAAAGCTTTTCTTAATGTTGGCTCCGTATCAGCGCCGCCAACATTGACCACAGTAACATTTGCGCCTTGCTGCTCCTGGAACCAGATCGCTCTCGTCAAACCGAATTCATCGTTCGGATTGATCACGAACTGTACGCCATTCGTGTCAAATTCAGAGTCGCCGTTGCTAAAATTAATTTTTGAAGTAGTATCAGGCACATGGCTGATGCAGACTAATATTTTCATTTTTTAGGATTTAAATTGTGTAATTGCGGGACGAAATTAAGGAATTATTTTTAAAAAAGTAGTATGCATGCATAATATTTATATCGATTTCGTAACTTTTATCTTCTTCTTCTTCTTCTTCTTCTTCTTCTTCTTTTGTCTTGAAATAAATCGGGTTTGCGAGATTAGGCGAAAACTACTAAAATATTATAACGTTAAGTTGAGATGGATAAAAAATCTAACTCCCGATAGATTTACAGTCTTTCGCTGCCGCGAGGCCTTCTTTTGTCTGGCAACAAAAGAAGCAAAAATGCCCGCGCTAATTGCTCGGCGACCTGCTAAGTTTTCGATGTCGAAATCAAAAAGACTCGCTTCGCTCAGACAGCTTTTGATTTTATGTTATCTTTAAACAGCAGGTGCCCGCCTGCGCAATCAAAGCGCTGCTTCACGATGAAAAATTTGTAATGATTGAGCGAATATCACTTGCCTTGGAAGGTGAAAATACGCCAATAAACTGACAACATTCTTAGGAGGATTTTTGGCGCTTCTTCAGACCCGAGCCCAAAGGGCGAATTGTACAGAGCGTAGCGGAGTAAAAGCCAAAAATAAAATAACATTTTTCTTTTTTGCCATTAGACTGTGGCAGGCGGGCACCTGCATTTCAAAGATTCCGTTAAATCAAAAGCTGTTTGAGCGAAGCGAGTTCTTTTGATTTAGGAATCAAGAAATAGTAGGTCGCCGAACAGTCTAAGGCTTGAATTTTTGTTTCTTTTGTTTCAAGACAAAAGAAAACTAGCCCGGATAGCAATGGAAATCCTTTTGTGGCGGAGGAACGAAGCCGGAAAAGATTGAAATGTATAGCCGGAAACAGCTCCTAATAATTTACACCAATTTTATGCTTTTAGTTGTTTAAAATATTTATTTTTGCTGTTCAAATTTTGGACATACAATTAAAAGATATGAGAACGATACAATTTAGGGAAGCGATCGCCGAGGCCATGAGTGAAGAAATGCGCCGCGACGAATCGGTTTATTTAATGGGTGAAGAAGTCGCAGAATACAACGGGGCGTATAAAGCTTCGAAGGGAATGCTCGACGAATTTGGCCCGAAAAGAGTCATTGATACACCGATCGCAGAACTTGGTTTTGCCGGAATTGCAGTAGGTTCAGCGATGAACGGCTGTCGCCCGATTGTAGAATACATGACTTTCAACTTCTCATTGGTTGGTATCGACCAGATCATCAATAATGCTGCGAAAATGCGCCAGATGTCGGCGGGACAATTTCCAATGCCGATGGTTTTTCGCGGCCCGACTGCTTCGGCAGGACAATTGGGAGCAACGCACTCTCAGGCGTTCGAGAACTGGTTTGCAAATACTCCGGGATTGAAAGTCGTTGTTCCATCAACAGTTTATGATGCGAAAGGCTTGTTGAAAGCGGCCATCCGTGACAACGATCCTGTGATTTTCATGGAATCGGAGCAAATGTATGGCGACAAAGGCGAAGTGCCTGAAGGAGAATACACGATTCCGCTTGGCGTTGCCGATATTAAAAGAGAAGGAACGGATGTAACGATCGTTTCTTTCGGAAAAATCATCAAAGAAGCGTTTATCGCTGCGGATGAATTGCAAAAAGAAGGCATTTCTTGTGAGATCATTGATTTGAGAACCGTTCGTCCAATGGATTATGACGCGATCTTGAAATCAGTTAAAAAAACAAACAGACTTGTAGTTTTAGAAGAAGCGTGGCCGTTTGCAAGCGTTGCTTCAGAAATCACCTATATCGTTCAGGAAAGAGCGTTTGATTATTTAGACGCGCCAATCCAGAGAATCACGACTGCCGATACTCCGGCTCCGTATTCTCCGACACTGCTTAAAGAATGGCTTCCAAATTCTGGGGACGTTGTAAAAGCGGTTAAAAAAGTAATGTACAAATAGTCAAACGTCAAACTTCGGATGTCAAAGGAAAGGATAACGACAATTTTGTCAGACTTTAGACGTTTGACATTTGACATTCGACGATTTTAAACTTATATTTGAAACTTCATCAGTCCATTTGATGAAGTTTTTTTTTTGATATGAAAAAAATATTATTCCCCCTTGTTTTTTTGTTGGGATTCATCATTCCGGCTTTGGCGCAAACCAAAGTCAGCGGGATTGTTGTAGACAACAGCGGCCAGCCGGTTCCGTATGCAAATGTGGTTTTTAAAGGTTCCAGCGAAGGCATTGTGACCAATGAAGACGGGCGTTTTTATATTGAATCGCAAAAAACATACACCGCGCTTGTCGTTTCATTTATGGGTTTTGATACGAAAGAAGTGCCGCTGACGAAAGCTGTGAATTACGATTTTAAGATCCAATTGAGCGATGGTGAAAAATTAAAAGAAGTCGTCGTTTATTCTGGAAAAACATCTAAAAAGAACAATCCGGCGCTTGATATTTTACGGAAAATCTGGGAACACAAACGCAAAAACGGACTTCACATGTTCAAGCAGTACCAGATGGAAAAATATGAAAAGGTAGAATTTGACATGAATTCGATCGATAGTGCTTTTATGAAACGCAAGATTTTTAAAGGCATGGAATTTATTTTCGACCAGATCGATACTTCAAAAGTTACGGGGAAAACCTATCTGCCAATTTTCATCAACGAAGCGCTTTCCAACGTTTATGGCGATAATGTAAGGAACAAAGTCAAAGAAGTGCTCAAGGCAAATAAAAATTCGGGCTTCAGCAACAACCAGCAAATCATTGCTTTTATCAAAGATTTGTATGCCGAATATGACATTTACAACAATTACCTGACGTTTTTCGACAAGGGTTTTACAAGCCCGCTGTCGCGTACCGGAATCGACGTGTACAATTATGTATTGAGCGACAGTGCTTTCATTGACAACAAATGGTGCTACAATATTGTGTTTTATCCGAGAAGGAAAAACGAACTCACTTTCAAAGGCGATTTTTGGGTCAATGACACGACCTGGGCAATCAAGAATATCAATATGGCCGTGACCAAAAGCGCCAACATCAACTGGGTTAAAGACATTTATATCGAACAGGAATTTGAAGTGTTGAATGATTCGGTTTTCCTGTTGACAAAAGATTATATGATGTCGGATTTCGCTTTGAATAAGAAAGAAAAATCCAAAGGCGTTTACGGAAAACGAACCACATTCTACCGAAACCATGAATTCAATAAAGAAAAACCAGAAGATTTTTATAAAGCCGATGTCAATTATATTGATGAAGCAGCCTATAAAAAATCGGATGATTATTGGGCACAGAACCGTTTTGAGAAATTAAGTAAGGACGAACTCGGCGTTTACAAAATGCTCGACACACTCAAAACCGTCAAGAAATTCCAGCGAATCTACAATTTGGTTTCAATTCTCGGCAGCGGATATATAGAATTTCCCGACTGGAATTTTGATTACGGTCCAATATTTTCGACTGTCGGATACAACGAAGTTGAAGGTTTCAGGCTTCGCGCAGGCGGAAGAACGTATTTCGGTCCCAATGATTCCTGGCGTTTGCAGGGTTACACGGCTTATGGTTTCGATGACAATAAATTCAAATATGGCCTATCCGGAAAATGGATGATCGACAAAAAAAGCCGCATCATTTTATCGGGCGGAAACCGGCGCGACATTGAGCAAATCGGCGCCAGCTTAACGACTACAAATGATGTGCTCGGTCGAAGCTTCGCATCTTCCTCGCTGTTTTCAAGCGGAAGCAACGGCAAACTCACTAATATTAATTTATCGACTTTCGGATTTGAGATCGAACCGGTAAAAAACCTCGTCGTTGGCACGCAATTCTCGTATCGCACGCTCGAATCGGCATCGCCAACATTCAGCCTTGATTACATCGATGCGACGGGAACAGTAAAAAGCGATGTGAAACAATTCGAAGCCGCAGTCCAGCTCGATTACACGCCAAACAGGAAAACGATCGGTTACGGCGTAGAAAGAGACGTGGTCGACAATCCGTACACAAGGATTTTCGTCAATTATGCGGCCGGTTACAAAGGCATCGCCGACAGTGATTTTGATTACCAAAGATTGCAATTGTATTTCAAACAACCGGTTTTGATCGGGCCAATCGGGAGGTCGAATTTCATCGTCGAACTCGGGAAAACCTTCGGAACCGTGCCGCTCGGACTAATGAGCATCGTTCCAGGAAACCAGACTTATTTCACGATCGAAAACACGTTTAGCAACCTGAATTTCTACGAATTTGTAGCCGATGAATATGCGACTTTTCAATGGGAACACAATTTCCATGGGAAGATATTTGCACGGATTCCGCTGCTCAGAAAACTAAACTGGCGCGAAATCATTGGCGTTCGCGGCGTTTACGGAACGGTTTCAAATGCCAACAAAGCCATTAACAAGTCAGGATTGGAGTATCGTGCACCCGAAGATGTTTATTGGGAATACAGCGCCGGAATCGGGAATATCTTTAAGGTATTCCGCATCGATTTCTCTTGGCGCGGCAATTACATCAACGTTCCCGACGCACAGAAATTTGCGGTAAAAGGGTCGTTTGGGTTTTATTTTTAAGGAGCTATTTCCGGCTATACGCTGCAATCTTTTTATTCCCGCTGGTCATTAAAAAAGGATTTCCGCTGCTATCCGGGCTAAAAGTACCAGCCATGGAAACTAAACTTTCAGACTCGTATGTTATCGCATCATTGCCTCCGAAAACGTAATAGGGCGGTCGTTTATTAAATTTCTATAAATCATCTGAATTTAAACCCTGATTTTTGTTGGAAAAACCTTGTGTTTGCTTACTTTTGCAGTCGCAAAATTTTAGAAAAATCATACAAAAATGACCGCAGCAAAATTAAAAGCTTTTGACGTATTGATCGAAATACCAAAAGGGAGCAGAAATAAATATGAATACGATTTCGAATTGAAGAAAATCCGTTACGACAGGATGTTGTTCTCTTCGATGATGTACCCGGCAGATTACGGGTTTATCCCGGAAACACTGGCATTGGACGGCGATCCGCTTGATGTTTTGGTTTTGGTGACCGAGCCTACTTTTCCAGGTTGTGTGATGCAGGTAAAACCAATCGGCGTGTTTCACATGGCAGACGACAAAGGCCCGGACGAAAAAGTACTATGTGTTCCGGTTTCAGACCCGATCTGGAATAAATTAAATGATTTGTCAGATATGAATCCTCACCTTTTGAAAGAAATCGAACATTTCTTCCAGGTTTATAAAGATTTGGAGAACAAACAAGTGGACGTAGAAGGTTGGGGCGATGTAAACGAAGCCTACGCAATTTTGCAGGAATGTATCGACCGTTTCGACCAGATCGAAAATAAGCCCGAAGGCCTGTTCAGCATCAGATAGCCTAAATAATTGAAGATTAATAAAAAAAGCAGTATTCTAACCGGAATATTGCTTTTTTATTTATAAGTGTTTTGTTACATTTACAAAAATATTAACAATTACCAAAAAACATTTATATGGAATCAATTATGATTTATGTGCCGATTTTCATGGCAATTATCGGGCTTGCGTTCATGTCGGCCAAACGAGCCTGGGTTTTAAAACAGGATGCCGGCGACGGTAAAATGAAAGAAATTTCAGATTACATCTACGAAGGCGCGCTCGCTTTCCTTAAAGCAGAATACCGCTTATTGGCCTTTTTCGTAGTCGGTGCCAGCATCGCATTGGCCGGAATTTCATACGTAGTTCCAACAACACATATATTAATAGTAGTCGCATTCATCTTCGGGGCATTTTTCTCTGCATTGGCTGGAAACATGGGAATGAAGATCGCAACCAAAACCAATGTAAGAACAACTCAGGCGGCGCGCACTAGTTTGCCACAGGCTTTAAAAGTATCTTTTGGCGGTGGAACCGTAATGGGATTGGGCGTTGCCGGATTGGCCGTTTTAGGATTGACCGGATTTTTCATCATATTATTCCATTTATTTATGGGCGGCATATGGACTTCTACTGAAGACATGACCAAAGTGCTTGAAACGCTGGCTGGATTTTCGCTTGGAGCGGAATCGATTGCGCTATTCGCCAGAGTAGGTGGCGGAATTTATACCAAAGCTGCCGATGTAGGTGCCGATTTAGTTGGTAAAGTCGAAGCTGGAATCCCAGAAGATGATCCGAGAAATCCAGCAACAATCGCAGATAACGTTGGAGATAACGTAGGCGATGTAGCCGGGATGGGCGCCGATTTATTTGGCTCTTATGTTGCGACAGTTTTAGCAGCTATGGTTCTTGGAAACTACGTTATTAAAGATATGGGCGGGAAAATCGAAGACGCTTTCGGCGGAATCGGCCCGATTTTATTGCCAATGGCGATCGCAGGTTTTGGGATCTTATTCTCGATTATCGGAACGATGCTTGTAAAAATTACAGATGACAATGCCAAAGAAGCACAAGTTCAAAAAGCATTAAATATTGGAAACTGGGTTTCTATTGCTTTAACCGCTGTGGCTTGTTATTTCCTTGTCGGAAAAATGCTTCCGGAAACGATGAAAATGACTTTTTTCGGAGAAGGCTTGCAGGATATTTCGTCAATGCGGGTTTTCTACGCCTCTTTAATCGGATTATTTGTTGGTGGCGCGATTTCTTCGGTAACTGAATATTATACCGGATTGGGTACAAAACCGGTTTTGGCAATCGTACAAAAATCATCAACCGGAGCAGGAACAAACGTGATCGCTGGTTTAGCAACAGGAATGATTTCAACTTTTCCAACGGTTTTATTATTTGCCGCAGCAATTTGGTCAACTTATGCTTTGGCAGGATTCTACGGCGTGGCTTTAGCGGCATCTGCGATGATGGCAACCACAGCAATGCAATTGGCAATCGATGCGTTTGGGCCGATTTCTGACAACGCCGGTGGAATCGCTGAAATGAGCGAATTGCCGAAAGAAGTGCGTACCAGAACTGATATTTTAGATTCTGTTGGAAACACAACCGCAGCAACCGGAAAAGGTTTTGCAATCGCTTCTGCAGCACTAACATCTCTAGCATTATTTGCTGCTTACGTCACATTTACAGGAATCGACGGAATCAATATTTTCAAAGCGCCGGTTTTGGCGATGTTATTTGTAGGTGGAATGATTCCGGTGGTTTTCTCCGCATTAGCTATGAATTCCGTAGGAAAAGCAGCCATGGACATGGTATATGAAGTGCGCCGACAGTTTAAAGAAATTCCTGGAATTATGGAAGGAACAGGCAAACCGGAATACGGCAAATGTGTTGAAATTTCTACAAAAGCCGCTTTACGCGAAATGATGCTGCCTGGAATTTTAACGATCGGTTTTCCAATTGCAATCGTGATTTTAGGAAAACTGGTTTACGGCGACAACAACCAATTGATCGCGGAAATGTTAGGCGGCTACATGGCTGGAGTGACCGTTTCTGGTGTACTTTGGGCAGTGTTCCAAAATAACGCTGGCGGGGCTTGGGATAATGCTAAAAAATCATTCGAAGCTGGAGTGATGATCAACGGAGAAATGACTTACAAAGGTTCTGATGCGCACAAAGCCGCGGTAACCGGAGATACGGTTGGAGATCCGTTTAAAGATACTTCTGGTCCATCGATGAATATCTTGATCAAATTAACTTGTCTGATCGGATTGGTGATTGCTCCTATTTTAGGCGGACATGTTGCCGGGGCTGAAAAAACCAAAGGTGTCAATGTTGAGGTGATCACTACAGATGCCCCGGCATCAAAAAACACGAGCAGGGAAGTAGTGGTGAGCAAAACCAATGTGGATGGAAAAGTATCTGCAACCATCACAACGACGATGGTTGAAAATGACGGAGAACCAGTGACCCAAACGCAAACCGTTGAAGGTACAGAAGCCGAAGTGAATAAGAAACTCGAAGAGCTTAAAAAGCAATAATACTTTTGCAATAATAAAAAAGCCTTACAGCAATGTAAGGCTTTTTCTTTTGAACCTTAAGGGATTAAAATCTATTAAGCTTAATAAAACTCAATCCCTTAATGGTTTATATTTTCTAAAACAATCCGTTTAATTCCGCATTGATCTTATTCATAATCATTCCCAGATCTTCAGGATTGTTGACAAAATCAATATTGTCTACATCAATGATCAATAACTTTCCTTTGGTGTACGTTTGAACCCAAGCTTCGTAACGTTCGTTCAAACGGCTTAAATAATCAATTGAAATCGAATTTTCATATTCACGGCCGCGTTTGTGGATTTGGTTTACAAGATTCGGAATCGAGCTTCGCAGGTAAATCAACATGTCCGGCGCTTCAACCAATGATTCCATCAATTCAAACAAAGAAGAATAATTCTGGAAATCACGGTTCGTCATCAAACCCATCGCATGCAGGTTTGGGGCAAAAATGTGCGCATCTTCATAAATCGTACGATCCTGTATGATCTTTTTCCCGCTTTCGCGGATTTGAAGAACCTGTCGGAAACGGCTGTTCAAAAAGTAAATCTGCAAATTAAACGACCAGCGTTCCATCTGATGGTAAAAATCGTCAAGATATGGATTGTCGACCACGTCCTCAAAATGCGGTTCCCATTTGAATTGTTTCGCCAGCAAACGCGTTAAAGTAGTCTTTCCCGCGCCAATGTTTCCTGCTACTGCTATGTGCATTATGGTAATATGATTTTATAATTCGTAATTCCGTCGGTTGTAAAAATAGATAAAATTTGGTCTCTGACCGTAAAACTTTTGAAGCTTTTTTCGGGAATTGAAAGCGGTGTCGGCTTGTTGTTTTTGATGTCCAATGCAAACAATTGATTGTCCAATGAATATAAAATCCAGTTGTCAGATGCAAAGCGCACGCGGTCAAAATCGGGAAGTTTCCCTAAATCAGCCATTTTTCCATAAACATCGCAGGCGAATCTTTCGTGGTTTTCATCGATCCATTGGAAATAATTAAAATCGGATTCATAGTATTTTAATTTTCCGGTAAACGGAACCGTGATCGACTTGTATTCGTTTTTCAGATAATCGAAAAGCCCGATCTGCTGGGACAAACTGTTGTAAATCCACAATCGATTTTGCGCGGCCATTCCGGTTCCTGCCACGACAATCGGAACCTGGTTTTCTGAAAAACTGATTTTCTGGGTTTCGTTCAATTGGTTATCCAATAAAATCACAGTGTTGAAATTTTCATAAAACAGCATGATTTTCAGCGGATTTTGCAAATCGACTTTCGTGATTTTCCCTAAAGCCAGGTTTTTATACTGCAAAATCAGGCTGTCTTTTTCTTTATTGAAAGTGTTGTTGATGATAAAATATTTCCATCCGAATTTATCATAACCCAAAAAAGTATCGGCGGCAAACGCAAAAGAATTAATTTTGGAAACTGCAATTTTTGGGTTTTGGGCAAAGCTGCCTGACATCCACAACATTAAAAAAAACAACACATATTTTTTCATAACCGCTAAAGTACAATCTTTTAACAAAACATTGTTACAAAAATAAATGCCATTCGTCCATCTTTGTTTTGCTAAAAATTACTCCAAATGAAAAAGTTCACTCTTTCCTTTTTACTGATTATTGTCGGATTTATAAATGCTCAGGCTCAGGACTTTCAAGGCATGGCGGTATACGAATCCAAAACCAGCACTTCTGATCTTAAATCGAGATTTGAAGGCAACAAAGACATTACGCCCGAGATGCGCAAGATGATTGAAGACCGCATGAAAGGCATGTTTGAAAAAACATTCATCCTGAATTTCGATAAAATCACATCGACTTATAAAGAAGAAGAAAAACTCGACGCACCCGGACAACAGCAAAGCCAGTTTGGTGGTGGCGTAAAAATGATGGCTTCAATGATGGGGGGCGGCGGAACGTTTTACAAAAACATTAAAGACAAAAATTATGTCGTGGATAAAGAATTCATGGGAAAAGAATTCCTTGTCAAAGATTCGCTTCCAAAACTGAACTGGAAAATGGAATCGGAAACGCGGCAAATTGGCGGTTACAATTGCTTTAAAGCGACTGCCGTTCGTCCGGTGAGCAAATCGGATCTGCGGAATATCAAATTCAAAAACGACAAAAAAGACGCTGCTAAAACCGAAAGTAAAGAAAAAACGACCAGCATTATGGAAGAACTCGAAATGCCTGAAAACATTACGATCACTGCCTGGTATACACCGGAAATCCCTGTGAGTCAAGGCCCGGAAAATTATTGGGGATTGCCTGGTTTGATCCTTGAAGCCAACGACGGGAAAACAACGATCTTGTGTTCGAAAATCGTCCTGAATCCAAAAGACAAAGCCGTAATTAAAGCGCCAACAAATGGAAAAGTGATCTCGCAAAAAGAATATGACGAAACCGTTGTAAAGAAAATGGAAGAGATCCGGAAAATGAATTCGGGAAGAAATGGCAACGGAATGCCGATGCGCATGCCTTAATTGCTGTATTTTATGAAGAATTTTTTGCTATTTGCCCTGCTTTTTATTACTGCTTTTTCCTTTTCGCAAAACGTCAAGCTCGACGGTTTGATTCTCGATAATTCGGATAAACCGCTTGAAATGGCAAATGTCATGGCGATCCATTCGGGAACGAATGCGATGGATTCGTATGCGATCACGAATGACAAGGGAAAATACCAATTGACGTTAAAACCGAATGCGACTTATACGGTAAAAGTCAGTTATCTTGGCATGCAATCGAAAGATGTTACCATCACAACTTCTACACAAAACGCCTCTCAAAACATTAAGCTTGAAGCTGGCGGAATCGAATTGCAAGGCGTGGAAGTCGTGCGTGAAATGCCGGTTTCGATCAAAGGCGACACGATCGTTTACAATGCGGATTCTTTTAAATCGGGAACCGAAAGAAAACTCGAAGATGTGCTTAAAAAACTGCCTGGAGTAGAAGTTAATGCCGATGGTGAAATAGAAGTGGAAGGCAAAAAAGTCCAGAAATTAATGGTCGAAGGCAAGGATTTTTTCGACGGGGATACCAAACTCGGCGTGAAGAATATTCCGGCAGATGCAATCGACAAGATTCAGGTTTTGCGCAATTACAACGAAGTCTCAGCACTCAAAGGACTCGAAAATAACGAGGAGAATGTCGCGATGAACATCAAACTCAAAAAAGGCAAAAAGAACTTTTGGTTTGGCGATATGACCGCCGGAATTGGCGTTGGGCACGAAGACCGCCGTTATGTGATCAATCCGAAATTGTTTTATTACAGTCCGGAATACAGCATCAATCTGATTGGGAATTTCAACAACATTGGCGAATTGCCATTTACGCCTCAGGATTATTTCAAATTTACCGGCGGATTTAAAAGCCTGATGAAAAAGGGTGGAACCGGATTTAATGTTTCGTCGAATGACCTCGGATTGACGTTGCTTCGGAACAACCGCGCAAAGGAAATTGAAACACAATTCGGCGCGACAAATTTTGCTTACAATGTCAATAAAGCGTGGAGTTTAAGCGGATTTGCAATTGTTTCATCAACACTGACCGAGCTCGAAACCAAATCACAAACGACAAGAAGCGATTTGCTAAACGGAATCGGAAACCAGCAAAATACTGAAACAAAAATCAATACCGATGAAGCGACAAACCAGAAGAGCAATCTTGCACTCGTGAAACTGAGTTCGAGTTATAAACCGAATACGAAATTGCAATTCGACTATGATGCGCTGTTCAAAAAGTCATCCCAAAATGAATATTCGAATTTATTTACGCAAACGACCGCATCTGCTTTAAGCGATTCGCAAACAGTCAACACGCTTAAAAAACAAGATCCGATTTCGCTGAACCAGAACGTGAATTTGTATTATACACAAAGCGACAAAAATGTTTTTGCGTTTGAAATGCAGCATTTATTCCAGCAGGAAGATCCGTTTTACAACGCGAATCTGGGGCGAAACCCTTTTCCGGATTCGTTGCTGCCGCAGAATCAGGGCGACGATCTGGGCATTGCCGATCAGTCGCGATACGATTTAAACCAAAACCGCTTTGTAAAGACCAATAAAGTCGATTCGAAGTTTGATTATTATTACATGCTGACGCCGAAATCGAACATCAACGTTACTTTGGGAAATACGTATTCGTATCAGAATTTTGATTCGGATATTTTTCAGATTTTGGATAATAACAGTGTGAATGACCTGAATCCGAATACCGATAATGACGTCGCTTACAGTTTTAACGATGTATTTTTAGGGCTGCATTACAAATTCATTACGGGGAAATTTACGATCAATCCGGGTTTCAGCGTGCATCGGTACAATACTTTTAACAATCAGCTGGAAAGCAAAGCGAGTGATGATTTTTACAGATTTCTGCCCGATGTATATGCGATTTACCAACTCAAAAAATCGGAATCGCTGACGTATAATTATGCAATGACTACTGATTTCACCGATATCAATAAACTCGCCGAAGGGTATGTCATGAACGGCTACAATTCGCTTTTCAAAGGAAACCGTTACCTCGAAAATGCTTTAGTGCAAACGCATTCGCTGCGGTATTTTAAATACAACATGTTCAATTTTACGAATATTTTCGGATTTGTGAATTACAGCCGAAGGATGGACGCGGTGAAAAACAAGGCGAAATTCATTGGAATCAACCAATCATCCGAACCGTATAATTCTAATTTTGCAGATGAAATGCTGACTGGTGTTGGAAATTACGGGCGCTCTTTCGGAGATTATAAAGCTTCGGTGAATGCCAATGTGAATTGGTCAAAATTCAACAACATCCGCATCACGCCAATTACGAACCTTGAAATTCCCGAAACAACAGAATCGTTTACGCAAAGCTACACAGCGAAATTAGCTACAAATTATAAAGATTTTCCGAATATTGAAGTCGGCTACAACATCGCGATTAACCATTACCAACAAAATACATTTTATACGGAAAAACCGTCAGTGAAACTCGATTATTATTTTATGGACGCTTTTTCATTTGTATCCGAATATGAATATTTTCATTATACGAGTAAGGACGATACGATCAATAATGAATATGATTTCCTGAGTGCGAGCCTGATTTACCAGAAGAAGAGCAGTAAATGGGAATATAAGGTTTCAGCTACGAATTTGCTGAATACGACGACTTTAAACGACGACAGCTTTACGCAATTTTCAACGCGGACTTCCCAATATCAGGTGCAGCCGCGTTACGTGATTTTTTCGTTGAAATACAATTTGTAATAAATATTTAATGACTGTCGGATGCCGAGTTTCAGGATTCAGATGTACGATTTAATGAAGATGCGGATGCTGATAGCGTAAATCGTACATCTGAAATCGTACATTTTATGGCAGCCATTGTTTGACTTTTGCAACTACGAATGCTTTGTATTTTCCGCTGTCTGTGCAATGTCCGGTTCCGGGAATGATCAGGCATTCGCTGGCTGTAGCTACTCCGGCGTTGTTGTTTTGTGTGAGCCCGGTTTTGAACTCATTCGCATTCGCATTCATAACGTCATCATTTAGCGTGCTCATGTAAGCGACCGGAAATAAAATCGCGCTGCCTTTCCAGGTATCGCCGCCCGAGCATTCGAGAATCACACCTTTGATACCTTCGATTGGTGAAATTCCGGCCTGGCCAGGAAGCACTAAGGCAAAGCTGTTGTTTCCGCCGCGCGACAATCCGCCAATGATCACTTTGTTTCTCGGGATGTCAAAAATCGTGGTAAGATCAACGATCACTTCGTTTATTTGGCCTTTAAAACGCAGATTTGTTTCTGCTAACGTACTGTTTTCGGGTATGTCGTAAGAGGTTGTTACGGCAACATAGCCTTGTTGTGCCAACGCAATACACTGGTCGTTTAATGTAGCATCATTTTCATCTGTTCCGTCGCCGTGCGCCAGGATCACGATTCCTTTTCTTGTAGCTTCGGTTTCGGCTTCCTGGTAAAATCGCTTGTATTTAAATGTAGATGCCTGCATGACTTCGTCTTTTACCGGAATTCGCGTAGTTGGATCATCAGCCGCTGGTGTGCTGTTACTGCTGTCATCATCGGAGCAGGAAAAAGTCAAAAGGGACAAAAAGAGCGCTGGTAATATCAGTAATTTTTTCATGATGTTTATTTTTAGTTTTTGAATGATTTAAACCTTAACCCTGGTTTGCTGATTCAAAAGTGCATCAAATCTCCCAAACATAAAATGTACTTCAATCCAACGGCGGTTTTGAATATACGAACTGCGGAAAATAAAAAACCTTCACCGGGAAGATGAAGGTTTTTAATATCTGTAAAGAAAAAATTACAATCCGAATTCGGCTTTTACTTTGTCTACAAAGTCTAATTTTTCCCATGTAAACAAGTCAACTGTCAATACTTTTTCTTCGCCGTTTGGCGTTCTGAAGGTTTTGGTTACCGTTTCAGGTTTGCGTCCCATGTGTCCGTAAGCAGCGGTTTCGCTATAAATCGGGTTTCTGAGTTTCAAACGTTGTTCGATGAAATAGGGGCGCATGTCGAAGATCGCTTCTACTTTCTTGCTGATTTCCCCATCGGTTAAATCCACTTTGGAAGTTCCATAAGTCACCACGTTGATGGATGTTGGTTTTGCCACTCCGATAGCATACGAAACCTGAACTAAGATTTCATCGGCAACACCGGCAGCCACTAAGTTTTTGGCAATATGACGCGTCGCATAAGCAGCGCTTCGGTCTACTTTACTCGGATCTTTTCCTGAAAAAGCACCGCCACCGTGAGCCCCTTTTCCGCCGTAAGTATCCACAATGATTTTTCTTCCTGTCAAACCCGTATCTCCGTGTGGCCCGCCAATGACGAATTTTCCGGTTGGATTGATGTGATAGGTAATTTGGTCATTGAATAAATGGGCATATTGAGGGTATTTCGCTTTTACTCTCGGAATTAAGATCGAAACCAAATCTGATTTGATTTTTGCCAGCATCGAAGCTTCGTCATCGAAATCATCGTGTTGCGTAGAAATTACAATGGCATCAATGCGTTGTGGTTTGTTGTCATCAGAATATTCTAAGGTTACCTGCGATTTCGCATCCGGGCGCAAATAGGTGATTTCGGAATTTTCCCTTCTCAAATTTGCCAGTTCCCGCAACAAGGCATGGGATAAATCCAAGGCCAGTGGCATGTAGTTTTCAGTTTCATTGGTGGCATATCCAAACATCATTCCCTGATCTCCGGCGCCTTGTTCTTCTTTGCTGGCACGGTCTACACCTTGGTTGATGTCTTGCGATTGTTCGTGGATTGCAGATAAAATTCCGCAAGAATTGGCCTCAAACATGTATTCGCTTTTAGTATAGCCGATTTTTTTGATGACATCGCGGGCAATTTGCTGCACGTCAAGATATGTTTTTGATTTTACTTCGCCTGCAAGGATTACTTGTCCGGTTGTAACCAAAGTTTCACAGGCTACTTTAGATTCTGAATCAAACGCCAGAAAATTATCGATTAAAGCATCTGAAATCTGATCGGCAATTTTGTCAGGATGTCCTTCACTAACTGATTCCGACGTGAATAAATAAGCCATAAAAAATTTATTTTAAATTAATTTGGAAGGTAAAAACAGGATTGCAGGAAGCTAAAGGAGAATTTCTGCTTTAGCATTTTTTTAATGAGGTTGCAATCAGTCAAATTTTTCCTCTCGATTTTCGGTTGCAAATGTAGGAAACCGTTTTTGATTGGTAAAACTATTAACGTTTAATTTATCGTCGAGGGAATGAATCTATACATTTATTCTACTTTTGCTGAAAAAAATCACATTGCGATACTGTTAAGAAGATAAATACCTGATCCTTTGTATTATTTTTTTGTTAGATTTGTGAATCAATTTAAAAATCAACTATTATGAAAAAAACTTTACTCTTATTGTCTGCTGTTTTTGCAATTGGAACTGCCCAGGCGCAAAATGTTTACAGTTATGACTTTAGCGGTGTTACCGCTGATTTAACTACCGCGGGATTTACTAGAACTAATCAAAGTACATTAGCATCTGCAACAACATTATGGAGCATTGCTAGTTATTTGCCTGGAGTAGCTACTGCTACAAACGGGGGGCAATTTCAAAATCAGGTTTATACCACAGGTCAGGCTTACCCTGCACCACTAGGTCAAAATGGAGTTGCTAACGGTTTTGCTTTAGTTAACTATACCAGTTCTACTAGTACCGCTGCAACTGGCGCTACACTTAGCAACTGGTTAATAACTCCTTCTATTACAGTACAAAATGGTGATGTTGTTTCTTTCTACACTAGAGTTGGAACATTTACTGCAAATGGAACAACCTCTTACGCAGACAGATTGGAATTCAGAATGAGTAGCAATGGCGATTTCACAACCTCTCCATCAGCAGGCCCAACTGATGTTGGTGATTTCACAGCTTTATTAGTTACTGTAAATCCAAATCTACTTACAACAGCAAATTCTTATCCGCAAGTTTGGACGAAATATAGCGCAACAATTTCAGGACTTAATGAGGCGACTTCTGCGAAATTTGCTTTCAGATATTTCGTAACTGATGGAGGTCCGGTGGGTGATAACTCAAGCCTTATTGGAATCGATACTTTTTCTGTTGACCGTACTTTAGCAACTGCGGATTTCTTCGCATCAAACTTTGCTGTATATCCAAACCCTGCTACCAATGTTTTGAACGTTGAAACTAAAAACAATACAGAGCTAAGCCAGTTGCAATTGACCGATATTAACGGAAGAATCGTTAAAGAAGTGAAAGCTTCAGGAGTTTCGAATCAAATCAACATCAGCGAATTGAATACAGGAGTTTACTTCTTGAAAGCAACTTCTGCACAAGGTGTTGGAACAACAAAAATCGTTAAAAACTAATTTAAGTTTTCAATATTTTAAAACCCGTTTTTTTTGACGGGTTTTTTTATGGAATGAAAATTTTAATGTTAAAATTTGAAATTGGGTTTGGTGAATCCAAAAACAATTCAGAAGTTTGTTCCAACGAAAAGATCGAAAAAATGAAATTTACAATTTGCAATATGTGTCGAATGATGTGGAAGACTTCCGCAGAGAACACTATTGCCTGATTTTAAATTTTTAAAATATAAAGCAAAAGCCTCTGCCAACCGCAGGGGCTTTTTTTATTTCAATCTGTTTCAAAATTAAAAAATTACAAAAAATGAATTTTCCAGTAGCAAGCCAAATGATGATCTGTTGTATGATGTGTATGTGCATCCCGAATTGCTATTGCCAAAAGCGAAAGATCTAATCTTTGTTATAGTTCAAACTATAAGCCCTTTTGGTAAGCCAGCCAAAAGGGCTTTTTTATTCCCGAAAAATTACACATCTAAATATCTAATTACTAAAATCTATTTATCATGAGCACACAGAAATTTGCAACAAACGCACTACACGCAGGACACGATGTTACCAAAACCGGAGGAACCAGAGCCGTGCCGATTTACCAAACGACTTCTTATGTTTTCAACAACGCCGAACATGCAGCCAATCTTTTCGGACTTGCAGAACCGGGATTTATCTACACCCGATTGAACAATCCAACGAATGACATTCTCGAACAACGCCTCGCCGCACTTGAAGGTGGAATCGCAGCAGTGGTCACCGCATCAGGAACTGCCGCGTTAACTACAGCACTTTTGGTATTATTGAAATCGGGCGACCATATCGTAGCGTCAAACAGTTTGTACGGCGGAACTTACAATTTATTGAATGTGACTTTGCCAAGATTGGGCATTACAACGACTTTTGTCGATCCGTCAAATCCCGATAATTTCACGAAAGCGTCCAAAGAAAATACCCGCGTATTTTTTGCAGAAACACTTGGAAATCCAAAGCTTGATGTACTTGATCTCAAAGCCATTTCGGCGGAAGCCAAAGCGTTCAAAGTGCCTTTTATTGTTGACAACACCGTTCCATCGCCATACCTTTTGAATCCGATCGCATACGGTGCAGATATCGTCATTCATTCCTTAACCAAATACATATCTGGAAATGGAACGTCTCTCGGAGGTGCCATCATCGATGCCGGAAACTTCGACTGGAGCAATGGAAAATTTCCTGAATTTACAGAGCCTTCAGCCGGTTACCACGGACTCGTTTATCATGAAGCACTCGGGAATGCAGCATTCATCGCAAAAGTCCGCATCGAAGGTTTGCGGGATTTCGGCGGTGCGCTGAGTCCGTTTAACGCTTTCCAGATTATTCAGGGCCTCGAAACTTTGCCGATCCGAATTCAGAAACACAGCGAAAATGCATTGGCTTTGGCCGAATGGCTTGAAGCGCACGAAGATGTGGAATGGGTCAATTATCCGGGATTAAAATCGAGTAAATACTACGAACTCGGACAACAATATTTGCCGAAAGGGCAAAGCGGAATCGTGACATTTGGCCTTAAAGGCGGCTATGAGTCCGCTAAAAAAGTAGCCGACCAGACCAAATTGTTTTCATTATTGGCCAACATCGGCGATACCAAATCACTGATCATTCATCCAGCAAGTACGACACACCAGCAATTATCAGACGAACAGCAATTGGCAACCGGAGTTTCAAAAGACCTGATTCGTTTGTCTGTCGGAATCGAAGACATCGAAGATTTAAAAGCCGACTTAAAAGCGGTATTTGCCAATATCAAAAACCCTCAATTAGCGTAATCATGAGTTTAAAAACCGTAAATGTTTTAGGATATGCTGTCGGCAATGGCCAGTTTGTAGTCAAGGCGCAAAGCTTTGACGTCAGAATCAGTAAAAATCCGCTTGCGCCAGAATTAGAAGGCCCAAGCCCGATTGAATATTTGCTCGCCGGTTTCGCCGGATGCATTAATGCCGTGGGAAAAATTGTTGCTAAAGAACTGAACATCGGCCTGAAATCACTTCAGGTCGAGATTTCGGGAACCTTGGAACTCGATAAATACAATGGGAAGGAAACCGATAAACGCGCGGGTTTTGAATCGATCCAAATTGTTGTAAAACCAACATCTGACGCGACTTTAGAACAACTCAAAAACTGGATTCAGATCGTCGAATCCCGCTGCCCCATTCAGGACAACATCGTTAATCCAACTCCGGTGCACCTGACTTTGCTCAAAGAATACGATTCGGCCAACGCGGCTTAATCGCAAAATAAATTGTTTGTTTTTTGTTTGTTTGTTAAAACTGCAACGGCCGACACGTTTTCGGCCGGGCAGTTTTTAAAAAAGAAATCATGGGAAAATTAAAGAAAATAATCATAAGCGATTGGATCACTGAGAACGGAAAATCGCATCAAAATGTGCCGTTATTCTGGCAAAAATTTGGCCCTGAAATTGGAACCGCACCGATTGTTTTGGTCAATCACGCACTCACCGGAAATTCTAATGTTGCCGGAGAAAACGGCTGGTGGAATGCACTTATTGGAAAAAATAAAACCATAGACACCAATGATTTTACCGTGATCGCGTTCAACATTCCCGGTAACGGATTTAATGGCGAATATGAAAACCTGATCCACAATTACAAAGATTTTACCGCAAAAGACATCGCCCAGATTTTTTGGCAGGGTTTGATTGCATTGAAAATTGAAAATTTATTTGCCATTATCGGTGGAAGCCTTGGCGGCGGAATTGCCTGGGAAATGGCGGCTTTGCATCCAACAAAAATCGAAAATCTCATTCCGGTTGCCACCGATTGGAAAGCGACCGATTGGGTCATTGCAAATGTATGGATACAAGACCAGATCCTCAACAATTCAGACAACCCAATTTCTGATGCACGCATTCATGCGATGTTGCTTTACCGCACGCCGCAATCGCTCGGACTCAAATTCAACCGCGAAAAACCAGCAGGAGAAATCCGTTTTCTCATCGAGACCTGGCTGTTGCATCACGGTGAAAAATTGCAAAACCGCTTCAGATTAGCGTCATATAAATTGATGAACCATCTTTTAAAAACGGTCGATATTTCAAAAAACTATCAGAGTTTTGAGGCTGTAGCCAATGAAATTCAGGCAAATATTCACGTCATTGCTGTCGATTCCGACTTGTTTTTTATTCCGCAGGAAAATCGCGAAACAGTTTCCAGCTTGCAGCAAACCAAATCAAATATCTTTTACCACGAAATCAAATCCATCCACGGACACGATGCATTTTTAATCGAATTCGAACAATTGTCTAAAATCATCCAACCGATTTTCAACACCCAAAAACAACCCAGCTATGTCACTCAAAATTAATATCATCCTTTTCGGAATCGGAAATGTCGGCAGTACACTCATCAATCAGATCGTCGAAAGCAAGCAATTCTTCCTCGAAAGCCAAAATATCGAACTCCGGTTTCCAATCATCACCAATTCAACTTTAGCGTTCTTCGAAAAAGACGGATTAAAAAACAAATGGGAAGCAACCCGAGGCGAAGCCGAACTGAGCGGAGCTAATTTTGCACAATCGGCCATTCCATTTAACATCGAGGACATTATCGAATATGTGCAATTCCAAAACCTCGAAAACCTGATCGCCGTAGATGCAACCGCCAGTTCACATCTCGTAAAATCCTACATTCCACTCATCCAAAACGGATTTCACATTGTCGCCGCAAACAAAATTGCAAACACGTTGCACAACGATTTTTACGCAGCACTTAGAAGAAACTTCAAAAAATTCGACAAGCAGTTTTTATACGAAACCAACGTCGGAGCCGGATTGCCAATTATCAATACTATAAAAGACTTACACCATTCCGGAGAAAAAATCACCAAGATCCGCGGCGTATTCTCAGGTTCGTTAAGTTACATTTTCAACCGTTTCGGAAAAGAAAATATTCCGTTTTCCCAAATTCTCCACGACGCAGAAAAAATCGGTTACACCGAACCCGATTCCAGAGAAGATCTTTCCGGAAATGATGTCGCCAGGAAATTACTCATTTTGGCCCGCGAACTCGGCCTCGAAACAGAATTCTCAAACATCAAAATCACCTCTTTACTGCTCCCAAACCTAAACGAAAAGCACTCTAAAGCCGAATATTCGGTCAATAAATTGTTATTCGATAAACCTTATCAAACCGCCAAACTCACCCAAAAAGAAAACCACGTCCTGCGTTACATCGGCGAACTCGACCTAATCCAAAAAACACTCGAAGTCAAACTTACATCTGAACCCGAAAGTTCGCCACTCGGCCAACTCAAAGGCGCCGACAGCCTCATCGAAATCTACACGAATTCCTACGGTGAAAACCCAATCGTCATCCAGGGCGCCGGAGCAGGAAAAGAAGTCACCGCACGCGGCGTACTCACCGATATTCTCAAAATCGCCAGCCAGATCCGCGTCAAAGAATCCCTTTTTGCCTAAATCCAGCCTGCAGCGACAACGTTGTAGGTTTTTTTCGTCAAATGCAGTTGCAAAATCCAATGCGATTGCCTTACTTTGCAGGGTTCATAAACATACTGACTGTTATCACGAAAGGCCGAGGGATAGACCCTGTGAAGCCTTAGCAACCCTTTATCTTAAAGAAGGTGCTACATTCTACCCGTTTTTCGGGACAGATAACCACGAGATTTTCTCCCTTTCCATGATACAATTTTTATTTTTTTGAAGCACAACAGCTGGTTTCCAGTTCATGTTTTGTCCCGCTTTTCGCTGCAATCTTTTATGCCATGAAAAATGGCAAAAAAGGATTTTCGCTGCAATCGGGGCTAATTGATAAAGTTTCCGTTTTCAAAACTGCCTTTCGCCTTGCGACTTCGTGGCAAAAACAAACGCCTTCATGGCAATAAAAATGTCAAAAGTAACCCAGGAAATACAAAAAAGAATTCTCGTCCTCGATGGCGCCATGGGAACAATGCTGCAACGCTATAACTTCTCAGAAGAAGATTTCCGTGGCGAACGCTTCAAGGATTTTCCGCATTCGCTCAAAGGAAACAACGATTTATTGTCTCTGACACAGCCGCAGGCGATCCGCGACGTGCATGCGCAATATTTCGAAGCAGGCGCCGATATCGTAGAAACCAACACGTTCTCAGGAACTACAATCGGGATGGCCGATTACCATCTCGAAGATCTGGTATACGAACTCAACTATGAATCGGCTAAACTTGCCCGCGAAGTCGCCGATGCATTCACTGCCAGAAATCCAAACAAACCAAGATTTGTCGCCGGTTCGATCGGCCCGACAAACAGAACAGCAAGCATGTCGCCCGATGTCAATGATCCGGGTTTCCGCGCCGTCACTTTCGACGATTTAAGGATCGCATACAAACAACAGGTCGAAGCGCTAATCGATGGAGGAAGCGATATTTTATTGGTCGAAACCATATTCGATACCTTAAATGCCAAAGCTGCCTTGTTCGCCATCGAAGAAGTCAAAGAAGAAAGAAACCTCGACATTCCGGTCATGGTTTCAGGCACCATCACCGATGCTTCGGGACGCACCTTGTCGGGGCAAACGGTTGAAGCTTTTTTAATTTCGATTTCGCATATTCCGCTATTAAGCGTCGGATTCAATTGCGCCCTCGGAGCAGATCAATTAAAACCATATCTGAAAAGATTGTCCAGAAATACAACTTTGAATATTTCTGCACACCCAAACGCCGGACTTCCAAATGCTTTCGGCCAATACGACCAAACGCCGCAAGAAATGCAGGCGCTGATCCGCGAATACCTCGAAGACCATTTGATCAACATCATCGGTGGCTGTTGCGGTACCAATCCCGATCACATTCGCCTCATCGCTGAAGTTGCCGCAGAATATGAACCACGAAAAATCGAAGTAACCACCTAATGGCTGACGCAGACTGTAATAAATACTTAAAATTATCGGGTCTCGAACCGTTAATTGTCACTCCCGAAACGAATTTCGTCAACGTTGGCGAACGCACGAACGTTACTGGTTCCCGAAAATTCCTTCGTTTAATTAAAGAAGAACGCTACGAAGAAGCGCTCGACGTTGCCCGCGCCCAAGTCGAAGGCGGCGCCCAGATCATTGATATCAACATGGATGAAGGCATGCTCGACGGTGTTCATGCGATGACGACTTTCCTAAACCTCATCGCTTCCGAGCCTGATATTTCCCGAGTTCCATTGATGATCGACAGTTCCAAATGGGAAATTATCGAAGCCGGACTCAAAGTCGCGCAGGGAAAAAGCGTTGTCAATTCAATTTCTTTAAAAGAAGGCGAGGCCAATTTCATCCACCAAGCAAAACTTGTAAAACGCTACGGTGCGGCTGTGATTGTAATGGCATTCGACGAAAACGGACAGGCCGATTCGTATGAACGCCGCATCGAAATCTGTAAAAGATCTTACGATGTGCTCGTTGATAAAGTAGGTTTCCCGGCCGAAGACATTATTTTCGATCCAAATATTTTTCCGGTTGCCACTGGTATGGACGAACACAAGCTCAATGCGCTCGATTTCTTTCGGGCAACGAAATGGATTCGGGAAAATTTGCCGTATGCTCATGTTTCGGGCGGTGTCAGCAATGTGTCGTTTTCTTTCCGTGGAAACGACAAAGTCCGCGAAGCGATGCATTCGGCATTTTTGTACCACGCGATCCAGAACGGCATGACGATGGGAATTGTAAATCCCGAAATGCTCGAGGTCTATGATTCAATCGATAAAGTCTTACTCGAACACGTTGAAGATGTTTTATTAAATCGCCGCGACGACGCAACCGAAAGGCTTTTAGATCTGGCCGAAACCTTCAAAGGCGATTACAAAGCCAATGAAAAGGCAGTTCAGGAATGGCGGGCGCTTCCGGTTCAGGAACGGTTGACGCATGCTTTGGTCAAAGGCGTTGATGAATTCATAGAAATTGATGTCGAAGAAGCGCGCCAACTCGCAGTAAAACCCATCCAGGTCATCGAAATCAATTTGATGGCCGGAATGAACGTTGTAGGCGATTTGTTCGGAAGCGGGAAAATGTTCCTGCCACAGGTCGTTAAATCGGCGCGCGTGATGAAAAAAGCAGTCGCGTATTTACTTCCTTATATAGAAGCCGAAAAAGACGGAACGTCACAAAGCGCTGGGAAAATCCTGATGGCAACTGTAAAAGGCGACGTGCACGACATTGGAAAAAATATCGTTTCAGTCGTTTTAGGCTGCAACAATTATGAGATTGTCGATCTTGGTGTGATGGTTTCCCCAGAGAAAATCATCGAAATGGCGATCAATGAAAATGTAGACATCATCGGCCTCAGCGGATTGATCACGCCGTCGCTAGATGAGATGGTGTATCTGGCCAAAGAACTCGACAAACTCAATATTAAAATCCCAATCATGATTGGAGGCGCCACAACTTCACGCGCCCATACAGCAGTCAAAATCGCGCCGGAATACAGGGAAACGGTTGTTCATGTGAATGATGCCTCGCGTGCCGTAACCGTTGCCGGAAATCTGGTCAATGCCAATACAAAACTCGAATATTCAAAGGCGCTAAGATCAGAATATGACGAATTGCGCGAAGGTTATTTGAACCGTTCCCGCGATAAAAATTTCCTGACGATAGAGCAGGCGAGAGCCAATAAATTAAAGCTCGACTGGGAAAATTTCACCCCGAAAAAACCAACATTTATTGGCGTAAAAACGATAGAAGTTGATGTCGAAACTTTGGTTCCGTACATTGACTGGACACCATTTTTCAGGACGTGGGAATTGTTCGGGAAATATCCGGCGATTTTAACCGATGAAATCGTGGGCGAACAGGCGCAGGATGTTTTCAAAGACGCCAAAGCGATGCTCGACGTGATTTTGAAAGAAAACAAACTGACGGCAAAAGGCATTTACGGGATTTTTCCTGCGAATACAATTAATGACGATGACATTGAATTGTGTGACGAAAACGGAAAAAAACTGCAAACCTTTTTGACTTTACGACAGCAATCGCAAAAAACAAAAGGCGCATTTAATTTGGCTTTGGCCGATTTTGTCGCTCCGAAAGATTCCGGGAAAACCGATTACATGGGTGCTTTTTGCGTCACGACCGGTTTTGGAGTAGACGAATGGGCAGCCGAATTTGAAAAAAATTTAGACGATTACAATTCGATCATGGTCAAAGCGCTCGCCGATCGTCTGGCAGAAGCTTTCGCCGAATACCTGCATGAGAAAGTCCGCACCGAAATCTGGGGTTATGCGTCTGAGGAACATTTGTCGAAGCAGGATTTAATTGAAGAAGAATACAAAGGCATTCGCCCGGCACCAGGCTATCCGGCCTGTCCTGACCATTTGGAGAAACCAACGATCTGGAAATTGCTAAATGTAGAAGAAGCTATTGGCGTGACCTTGACTGAAAGTATGGCGATGTGGCCGGCTTCATCGGTTTCGGGTTATTATTTTGGAAACCCGGAAAGCAAGTATTTCGGGCTTGGAAAAATCAAAGAAGACCAGGTGGTCGATTATGCCAAACGCCGCAGCATTCCTACGGAAAAGGCGATGAAATGGCTGAATCCGAATATAGCCGATTGAGTATTTGCGTGAAGGATTAAAGTGAAAATCCTTTTTGCGGCCGCAGCGCAGCGAAGGCCGAAAAAGATTGCAGCGGAAAGCCTGACAGCGGCGCAGGACAAATTTGAATCAACAGAAAAATCACGGTGCGCCGGTGGCACGCCAAAAAATAAATCTTTAAATGAAAGTTACCCAACATATTGAAAACGCCAACGGAAATCCGTTATTTTCATTTGAAATATTACCGCCATTAAAAGGGCAGAACATCCAGTCGATTTTTGACAGCATTGATCCGCTGATGGAATTCAATCCGCCGTTTATTGATGTCACTTACCATCGTGAAGAATATGAATTCAAGGAATTGCCGAGCGGTTTGCTTGAGAAAAAAATTGTCAAAAAACGTCCGGGAACGGTTGGGATTTGTGCAGCGATCCAGAATAAATACGAAGTCGACGCGATTCCGCATATTTTGTGTGGCGGATTTACAAAAGAAGACACCGAGAATTTCCTGATCGATATTGATTTCCTCGGCATCCAGAATGTCGTGGCGTTGCGCGGCGATGCGATCAAAAGCGAGATTTATTTCCGTCCGGAGAAAGAAGGCCATCATTATGCAACCGAGTTAGTTTCGCAGATTTCAAATCTGAACAAAGGAATTTACCTTGATGAAGATTTGCAAAATTCAAGCAAAACCGATTTTTGTATCGGAATTGCAGGTTATCCCGAAAAACACATGGAAGCGCCGAGCATGGACAGCGATATTCATTTCCTGAAGCAAAAAATCAAGAATGGCGCCGATTATATCATCACGCAAATGTTTTTTGACAACCAAAAATATTTTGATTTTGTGGCCAAATGCAGGAAAGAAGGCATTACGGTTCCGATTATTCCGGGATTAAAACCGATTGCGACCAAAAAGCAATTAAACCTTGTGCCGCACCGTTTTAAAGTCGATTTGCCCGATGATCTGATTATGGAGGTCGTCAAGGCGAAGGACAATGACGCGGTAAAGGAAATTGGGATCGAATGGTGCATCAATCAGAGTAAGGAACTTGTAAAATCGAGAATTCCGGTGCTGCATTATTATTCGATGGGAAAAGCTGAAAATATTAAGGCGATCGCGCAGGCTATATTTTAAAAAAGAATATATATTTGCGCAATTCGTGTCAGATGAGAGCTCTAATTTGCGTTTTCTTTTTAGTATTTTTCGGAACGTGCGTTGCTCAGAATGTATTTCAGAGCGGACAGGTTGACGCCAATTTTTTCAGAAGCAACATTTTACTCCATTCACCCGATCTGACCCAACTCATCACCGGCCATCCCGAAGGTGCGCTCATTAGTTATTCTGTAAAAACCGACGGAAACGAAGACTGGGAATCGCTTTACAATTACCCGGATTATGGCGGCTATTTCTTATATCAGGATTTTAAAAACCCGATTCTGGGAAAAAATTATGCCATCGGCGTACACTACAATTTCTATTTTCTGAAGCGGCACCTGATGCTCAATGTGGCACAGGGAATTGCGATGACTACAAATCCATACGACAAGGTCAGCAACCCGAAAAACAGCGCATTCGGTTCGAAGATCATGGCAAATATCGATTTCGGGCTCAGCTACAAAAAAGAAAACATCTTCAATAAATTTGGCATTCAGGCCGGATTCATCTATACGCATTTTTCAATGGGCCGTACGAAATCGCCAAACAGCGGCATCAATACCTATGGATTGAATGTCGGGCTCAACTACAACCTCGGCGAAACCAAATTCAAAGTTATCGATACGACAAATATGCCAACAATGAAATTTACCGAACCGGTCAAACTCAACATTGTTTTTCGCGGCGGCGTCAACGAAAGCCCGATCATCGGCAGCGGGCAGGAACCATTTTACCATTTTGGGTTTTACGTTGACAAACGCCTCAACCGCAAAAGCGCGATCCAAATCGGAACCGAATTGTTCCTGACGACTTCCTTCAAAGAATACCTGAAATTCCAGGCAATTGCCTATCCTGAAACCGGCGTTACTCAATCGACAGATTATAAAAGATTGGGGATTTTTATCGGCCACGAATTGTTCATCAACAGGATTTCGGTAGAAACGCAGATCGGATATTATGCATACAGACCTTTTAAACTCGACGATGTGGTTTACGAACGCGTCGGGGTAAAATATTACATTACACCAAAAATATTCACCGGACTGGCTGTAAAAACCCACGGATTTCTCGCAGAAGCACTCGAATTTGGAATTGGCGTCAGATTATAAAAATGAAACAAATAATATTCTTCTTAGCGGTGATTTTATGTGTGGCAGGCTGTGACAGTGTCGATTGCGTCAAGTCGACAGGGCCAATGCAATCAAAGGATTTCACCGATTTAAAGTTTACTAAAATCCGCATCAATAAAGGCATTGCGTTGGTTTTAAAGCAAGGTGCAGAAACTTCTGTAAAAGTCGTTTCTGGCGAAAACCTGATCAATGATATTGAAGTCACAGTTTCCGACAGCCTGATCACGTTCAACGACAACACGAGCTGCAACTGGGTGCGCGATTACGGGCAAACGACGGTTTATATTACCGCGCCAAACATTACCGATATTTTTAGCAAAACTGAGCAAAATATCACTTCTGACGGCATTCTGGCATACGATAACTTACACCTCACGGCCATCGATTCTGAAGACGGAATGGAAGGCGCGGGAACCGGAGATTTTATATTAAGTATCGAAAATGAGAATGTTATTGTAGAAAGCAATACCGTAACCAGGTTTTATCTTTCAGGCAAAACCAAATACCTGGAATCCGATTTTTACAGCGGCAACAGCACGCTCAAAGCAGAAAATTTAATGGCAGATGCTGTCAAGATATTCCACCGCGGCTCAAACGACATGTTCGTGCATCCGCTAAATAAAATTTCAGGAGATATTTATAATGTAGGTAATGTTCACGCGGTTTTCAGGCCGGGAATCGTTAGTGTAAACGCGCATTACCGCGGAAGGTTGATTTTTGATTAGGAGCTGTTTCCTGCTTTCCGCTGCAATCTTTTTTATTTTGCTGCGCGCCACAAAAAAGGATTTCCGCTGCAAATGCGTAAGCATTCACCGAACTTTTATGAAAATAAGAGTAGAGTGAGGTAATCAGGGCTAGGGCATTCTGCTATTTTTTAGTGATTTCCCTGAAAACAGCTTCAAGGTTTTTATTTTTCTGGTTCAGCTGCAACGTTTTGAGTCCGTTGTCATGGGCAAAATCAAATACCGCCGGCCGCATATCTGTATCCGATTCAAAAGTCAGTTCCCAAATCATGTCGTGCGTATTTACATACGATTTTAAATGCGGGATTTTCGCCACTGCTTCTTCTTCGACACGAAAATCAAATTCGACTTCAATGACCTGTTCTTTTCCGGCAATTAAAGTATCGAGTTTTTTATCGGCTACAATTTTTCCCTGATCGATAATGATCACGCGGTCGCAAATGGCTTCGACTTCCTGCATGATGTGTGTCGATAAAAAAACCGTTTTGTCTTTTCCGACATTTTTGATCACATTCCTGATTTCAATCAATTGGTTCGGGTCGAGTCCGGTCGTAGGTTCATCCAGGATCAAAACCTCGGGATTGTGCAAAAGCGCATTCGCAAGCCCAACGCGTTGGCGATATCCTTTAGACAATTGCCCGATTTTTTTATGGCTTTCAGGCGACAATCCGGTTAAAACAATCACATCTTCAATACGCGATTTCGCTACTTTATAAACATCAGCATTAAAAGACAAATATTCACGCACATACAAATCCAGATACAACGGATTGTGTTCAGGCAAATAGCCCACAGATTGCTGCACGGCTTTTGCGTTTTCATTCACGTCAAAACCATTCACGGCGGCAGTTCCCGAATCGGCATTGATGTAAGTCGTCAATATTTTCATCAGCGTCGATTTTCCGGCACCGTTTGGACCAAGAAACCCTACGATTTCTCCCCTTTTTACAGAGAAGGAAATGTTGTCCAGCGCTTTCTGGCTGCCATAATTTTTGGAAATATTGCTGATTTCTATTGACATGTCTGAAAAGATTTGGAACAAAAGTAAGCAGAAAAAAGATTTGTTACTCAATTTTGTTACTTTTGCGCGGTTTTAACAATTTAACAAACAAACATGAAAAAATTTTTACTCTTGGCAGCTTTGGCTGTAATTTCATTTGCAAATGCACAAAAAGGAACCGTCTTAGTTATGGGAAACATTGGTTATGAATCAACCAAACAAGATCAGGTATACAACGAGGCAACATTGAATACATTTACTTTCGGACCAAAAGTCGGCTATCAGTTTAATGACCATTGGACCGTTGGTGTTGAGGCAAATATCGCTTCATCAAAAGAAAAACATGCTGCTGCTTTCCCGGTATATAGTTTTACAGAACAAAAAAATTCGACTTTTGCTGCCGGTGCATTCGTGCGTTATTCGAGGGCTTTAAGCGAAACTTTTGCGGTTTATGCTGATTTAGGGGCCGGACTGCAGAATGCAAAAACGACACTGACACAAACTGAGGAATTTGGTACAACGAGCGCAACTTACAAAGGAAATGGAATGTATGTAGGCTTAACACCGGCATTGTTCATCAACTTCAAGAAAAGCTTCGGGTTAAATTTCAGCATTGGCGGACTCGGTTATGAAACATTAAACCAGGATCATAGCGTAAGTGATAACCGTCGTTTCTATTTTAATTTTGGAAAAACAATAAACATCGGGATTTCTAAAAACTTCTAGTTCCACCCCAACCCATCTAAAAGCATTCTCCAACGGATGCTTTTTTTTTGTTAAAAAAAATATTTTTTCCGAATAAGAAAAATATTTCTCTATTTTAGCCATTCAAAATAAAGGCATGTTAAATAACAATTTTTATTACAGCAATTCATTTTACTTCTTTTGGAAGCTGAAAGGGATTGTCGTATAACGTTATTTGAAAAATTATTAATTCAAACGAAATATACAATCCCGATGCAAATCGGGATTTTTTTTTGCCAAAAATATGGATACAAAAATTGCAATACAGGGCATTGTCGGATCATTCCACCATCAGGTGGTTTTGGAATATTACGGGCAAAACCATTTGGTGGATGAATGCCTTTCCTTTGAGGATCTGGTGCAAAGCATCTTGAAAGAAGAAGTTGCCGAAGCTGTAATGGCCATTGAAAACTCTATTGCCGGATCGATTATTCCGAATTATGCATTAATCGATCGTCACGAACTACAGATTACCGGCGAGCATTTTTTAAACATCCACCAAAATTTAATGGCTTTAAAAGGCCAGCAGATTTCAGATATTACCGAAGTGCATTCGCATCCGATGGCGCTCTTGCAATGCATGGAATTCCTCAAAAAGCATCCGCACATTAAATTGGTTGAAGATAAAGACACCGCCGAAACAGCACGCCGCATCCACCAAAACCAACTTAAAAGCATCGCTGCAATTGCCAGTAAAGCTGCTGCGGAATTATACGATCTCGAAATCCTTGCGCCCGAAATCCAGACGATCAACAACAATATGACGCGGTTTGTAATTGTCCAAAAAACAAAAACGGTGTTGCCCGAAGAAAAAATCAACAAAGCCTCGCTGAAATTTGAACTCGAACACAAACGCGGCAGCCTTGCGGTGATTTTAAATGTGATGAGCGATTGCAAGCTGAACCTGACAAAAATCCAGTCGCTGCCCAAAATAGAAACACCCTGGAAATATGCTTTTTTCGTCGATGTGACTTTCGAAAAATACGACGATTATAAAAAAGCAAAATCCCTTTTAGAAATTATGGCCTCACATTTTAAAGTGCTTGGCGAATACGAAAACAAACAGCCATGATCGCAACAGCCACACGTTTACACACCGTTGAAGAATACTATTTTTCGTCCAAATTGCGGGAAGTGCGCCAATTGATGGCAGCAGGAAAACCAGTGATCAATATGGGAATCGGAAGCCCGGATCTGGCACCGTCGCAAGCCGTTATTGAAGCGATCCAGCATGCAATGCACGACGATAATGCGCACCAATACCAGAGTTATCAGGGTTTGCCTGAACTGCGAAATGCAATGGCCGATTTTTATAAAATTCATTTTGATGTTGAGGTAAACCCGGCAAATGAAATCCTGCCGTTGATGGGTTCGAAAGAAGGAATCCTGCACATCTCAATGGCATTTTTGAACGAAGGCGACCAGGTTTTGATCCCGAATCCGGGTTATCCAACCTATAGTTCGGTAACGAAATTGGTTGGTGCAGAACCAGTTTATTACGATTTGGCTGCAGATGAAAATTGGGAACCCGATTTTAAAGCTTTGGAAAAAGCCGATTTATCGAAAGTCAAAATTATGTGGCTGTCTTATCCGCACATGCCAACGGGCGCAGCAGGAAATTTGGAGTTGTTTAAAAAAGCAGTCGCATTCGCTGAAAAGCACCAAATTTTACTGGTCAACGACAACCCGTACAGTTTTGTTTTGAATGCCAATCCGATTTCGATTTTACAAATTGAAGGTTCGAAAGAAGTGGCTTTGGAACTGAATTCCCTTTCTAAAACATTCAACATGGCCGGATGGCGCGTTGGGATGGTTTTGGGAAATCCGGAATTGATCGATGCGGTTCTAAAAGTTAAAAGCAATATGGACAGCGGCATGTTTTACGGCATCCAGAAAGGTGCGATCGAAGCGTTGAAAAGCGACAAATCATGGTTTGAACAACAAAACGAAATTTATCAGAAACGCCGCGAACTGACATTCAAACTCGCTGAAAAACTCGGCTGCACGTTTGATAAAAACGCTGTCGGGATGTTTGTCTGGGCAAAATTGCCTGCCGGAATCGATTCCTCTGAAAAATTTATCGATAATATTTTATACGACAAAAGCATTTTTATTACACCGGGAACGATTTTTGGCAGCAATGGTGAAGGATACATTCGTTTTTCGCTTTGCGTCAAAGAGGAAGAAATAGCAAAAGCCATCGAACGATTTAACAATTAATCCTATGAAAATATACATTATCGGGCCAGGATTGATCGGTGGATCATTTGCTTTGGATCTTCAGGACAAATTTAAAGAAGCTGTGATTTACGGCATCGACAGTGTTGAAAAACATCTGGATCAGGCGTTGGAATTGGGTGTGATCCATCAAAAAGCAGTTCTCGAAGAGGTCAAAAATGCCGATTTCGTCATTGTTGCCGTTCCGGTGGATGTTGCGCTGGAATTGTTGCCGAAAGTCCTCGATTTAATTTCCGATCAGGCATTGGTCATTGAAACCGGTTCGACGAAAAACCCAATCTGTGAAGCATTGGCAAACCATCCTAAAAGGCGCAATTTCATGGCAACGCACCCGATTGCCGGAACTGAATTTTCCGGGCCTTCAGCAGCGATACAAGGTTTGTTTGATGGAAAAACGAATATCATCTGCGAGGTCGAAAAAACAACATTTAAATTGCAGGAAAAAGCCATGCAGTTCTTTAAAGATCTGGGCATGAGAATCCGCTATATGGAGCCAAAATCACACGACAAGCACATCGCTTATGTGTCGCATTTGTCGCACATCAGTTCGTTTATGCTGGGGAAAACGGTCATCGAAAAGGAAAAGCACGAACGCGATATTTTTGACATGGCCGGTAGCGGATTTGAAAGTACGGTACGGTTGGCGAAAAGCTCACCTGCGATGTGGACACCGATTTTTCAGCAGAATAAAAAGCAGGTCGTTAAAAGTCTCGATGAATATATTTTGAATTTGCAACAGTTCAAAAACTTGCTCGAAAATGACGATTATGATGCGATTTTCAATGAAATGGAAAGCGTCAACAGGATCAAGGAGATTTTGAATGGAATGAAGAAATAATTAACAGTAAATAATTAGGAAAAATATTGACGGGTTGCGGAGTTATAAAAGCAAACAAAATCAGTCTTGGCTCCTGCTTCTTGCAGCGAAGCGGTCTTTCTTCTAAAAACAAAAACTATGGAAAATAACAAACGAATGAGAACCTGGCTCGATGATTTCAATTTAACGCATCCGCTTGTGATTGCCGGGCCTTGCAGCGCCGAAACCGAAGAACAGGTTTTGAAGATTGCACACGAACTCAAGAATTCCGATGTCAGCATTTACCGCGCGGGTATCTGGAAACCGAGAACGCGTCCGGGTGGATTTGAAGGCGTTGGTGCGATTGGGCTCAAATGGCTGCAAAAAGCCAAAGCGGAAACCGGATTGTTGATGGCGACAGAAGTGGCGAATGCCGCTCACGTAAAACTCGCATTGGAACACGATATTGATGTGTTGTGGATTGGCGCAAGAACGACTGTAAATCCGTTTGCGGTGCAGGAAATTGCCGATGCATTACAAGGAACTGAAAAAATCGTATTGGTCAAAAATCCGGTAAATCCTGATTTGGCTTTGTGGATTGGCGGCGTCGAACGTTTGTACAATGCCGGAATCAAAAAACTTGGCGTGATTCACCGCGGATTTTCGACGTATGAAAAAACAAAATACAGGAATATTCCGGAATGGCAGATCGCAATTGAGTTGCAGAACCGTTTTCCGGATTTACCATTGATCTGCGATCCATCGCACATTACAGGCAAGCGCGATATGATTTTAGAAGTGTCGCAACAAGCATTGGATCTGAATTATGACGGATTGATTATTGAAACACACATTGATCCCGACAATGCTTGGAGCGATGCGGCTCAGCAAGTCACGCCAACTGCCTTGAAACAAATTTTTGAAGACCTGAAAATCCGGAAGGAAACGACTGAAGAATCGGATTACAACAACGAAATGATCAAGCTGCGCGCGAATATTGACATCGCCGATAGTAAATTATTGGAGATATTGGGCAACAGAATGCGCGTCGCAGAACAAATCGGCGCATTGAAAAAAGCCAAAAACGTTGCGGTTTTACAAAACAAACGATGGAATGAAATTCTTGGAAAAATGATCCTTGACGGTGAACAGAAAGGCTTGAGTGAGGAATTTATCCTGCGGATTTTTAAAGCGATTCACCAGGAAAGCATTTCGCACCAGGAGAAAATTATCAACGCTTAGGTTGAAAAAAAATACCATTAAGGGATTAAGACATATTAAGCCGTTATTCTTAATGGTTTATTTTATTAGAATATATGAAAAAGCGCTTCAATTGAAGCGCTTTTTGTTTTGGGAATTTTATTTTTTCGGCATGTCAGATGTTCCCATGTCGCGGATACAAACATATTTTCCATCTTTTTTAAGGAATAAAGCCATGAAATTTCCGCTTGAAACCACGGCATTTGTGTTGTCAGTCATTTTATAACTGCCAATTTCTACGACCTGGCTGCCATCGGGGGAAGGAAAAACCTCCTGCGTTTCATAGGTGACTTTGGCGCCTTTTGGTGCAGTAGCCATTTCTTCTTTCATGTTTTTATGAATGGCTTCCCGGCCAACGAAAGGTGCTTTGTTTTGTGAAAAACTCGTGGCGTCATCGGCATAATAAACAATTCCGTCCGGTTTTCCGGCAGTCATGGCATCGGCGAAAGCGGTTTCCATGGATTGGAGTTCGGTTTTGATTTGTGAGGCATCTGCCATTGGTGGAGGCGGTGGTGGACCGTCTTTTTTGGTGCAGGCTAAAATGGTTGCGGCAATCATGCAGAAAGCCATTCCTTTGAACATCATTTTTTTCATAATTTGTTGGTTTAAATTAATGTTTTGAGGTTAAGCTACAGATCAAAAGTTATTAAAAATAAGTATAATTTATTGAAAATCAGATGTTTTAAATGGTTTTTTATGCGGTTGCGTTCTGGATTTCTCCTGCGTCGGAATGACAGGTTTGCGCGGTGTTTCGCGTGAAGGATAGTAGTGAAAATCCTTTTTTGCCGGGATTGCGCGTGTTTCAAACCATACTGCTGATGGCAAAAAAGATTGCAGCGGATAGCCTGACCCGCAGGGGCACGCCATAATAATTTAAGGCAAGTTTCGGATGTATGATTCTAAAAACGTAATTTTGCAGTTCAATCTCGAATACATGACTGGAACCGTTTATAAATCTACAGGAAGCTGGTATACCGTGAAATCTGATGCTGGCGATTTTATGGAATGCCGTATGAAGGGAAAATTCCGCATGAAAGGAATTAAGAGTACAAACCCGATTTCGGTGGGCGATATTGTAGATTATGAGATTGATGAAACTTCGGATGCGAGAACGGGAACGATTTATAAAATCCATGAACGGAAGAATTACATTGTAAGAAAATCGGTGAATTTGTCGAAGCAGATGCACATTATTGCGGCGAATATCGACCAGGTTTTTTTGTTGGTTACAATTAACAACCCGCCGACGACTACGAGTTTTATTGACCGATTTTTAGTCACTGCCGAAGCCTATAAAATTGAAACCGTTTTGGTTTTTAATAAGATTGATACGCTTGATGAAACTTCGCTTGACGAGCAATTGTATTTGCAGCACATTTACCAGGAAATTGGATACAAATGCCTGCGTGTTTCTTCAACTGAAGGAAAAGGCGTAGATCAGTTGAAGAAAATGATGGTTGGAAAAGTGAGCATGTTTTCGGGACATTCGGGCGTTGGGAAATCGACTTTGGTCAATGCTTTGGAGCCGAGTTTGCATTTAAAAACCAAGAATATTTCAGAACAAAGCAAGCAGGGACAGCATACGACGACCTTTGCAGAAATGTATGACCTGTCATTTGATGCAAAAATAATTGATACGCCGGGAATTAAGGGTTTTGGGATTGTCGATATGGAAAAGGAAGAAATCAGCGGGTATTTCCCCGAATTCTTTAAGCTTCAGGACCAATGCAAATTCAACAATTGCCTGCATAAAGAAGAGCCGAATTGCGCGATCAAAAAAGCGCTGGAAGAAGATAAAATTGCGTGGTCGCGCTACAGAAGCTACCTTCAGATCCTCGAAGGCGACGACGAACATTACCGCACCGATATTTACAACGACGACCGCATTGCGAGTGATGAAAGCCGGAAGAACTGATGAAAATCGCTTTGCAAAGGGTTTCTGAAGCTTCCGTAACGATTAACGGCGCAAAATGTGCAACCATTCAAAAAGGTTTGCTCGTTCTTGTGGGCATTGAAGAATCCGATGATAAAAACGACATTGATTGGCTTTGCAGCAAGATCGTAAACCTCCGGATTTTTGGTGATGAAAATGACGTGATGAATTTGTCGGTTAAAGATGTTGACGGCGAAATCATCGTCGTGAGCCAGTTTACTTTGCATGCTTCTACTAAAAAAGGCAATCGGCCATCATATATTCAGGCGGCAAAACCCGAGATTGCAATTCCGCTTTACGAGCAATTTGTAGCGGCGCTTGAGACTGCTTTCGGAAAAGAAATCCAAACCGGAAAATTTGGTGCCGATATGAAAGTGGCATTGGTTAATGACGGGCCGGTAACGATTTTAATCGACACGAAAAATAAATCCTAAAAGTTAATTAAATCTTAAAAAAAAGTATATTTTTGGGAAAATTATAGCCCATGAAAGTTGTTTTCCTATACGCCTTTATCTTCTTTTCCATTGGAATTCTCCATGCTCAAAAAACAGATTATTTATTTGCTACAATTGCGGATAGCTTAAAGGAAAATGCGAACGCCGTAGTGAGATTAGATCAGACTGACATCAGGATTCTATCGCAACGCAACCTATCGGTCAGCAATAAAAGGATTGTCACGGTCTTGAATGAAAAAGGGCTTGGCAATATTGATGCGACTGAATATTATGACAAAACATCGTCTGTAAAAAGCATCGAAGCGACTGTTTATGATGCTTTTGGGAAAGAAATTAAAAAAATCAGGCGTAAGGATTTCAGGGACCAATGTGTGATTGACGGCGTGACCACTTTTTCAGACAACCGAATCATTTACCTCGATTATACGCCGGTCCAATATCCGTTTACCATTGTTTTTGAGAGCGAAAGATCGACTTCAAATACCGCATTTATTCCGCTTTGGCTGCCGATGAACGATTATTTTCTGAGTGTTGAAAAAAGCATTGTAAATGTCACTTATCCTGAAAATTTAGGATTTAAGAAAAAAGAGCTTCATTTTTCAGGTTTTCAGATTCAGAAAACTGCAGATTCTCCCACTTTTCTATCTTACACAGCAACAAATTTTATCGCACGCAAGCAGGAAGATTACAGTCCGCAATATTTGGATATTTTCCCGGTCGTCATGTTTGGCCTCGAAAAATTCCATCTTGAAGGTGTTGATGGAAATGCGTCGACCTGGCAGGAATTTGGAAAATGGTATTCAGAGAAGATTTTATCGGATGTCACCAAGCTGAGCGAATCGTCAGTAGCGGCGGTCAAAAAACTCGTCGGCAATGAAAATGACCCGATTAAAAAGGCGAAAATCGTGTATGATTTTGTTCAGAAGAAATCCAGATATGTAAGCATCCAGGTTGGGATTGGCGGGTTTAAACCCATGCAGGCCGCTGATGTCGACCGGCTTGGTTATGGCGACTGCAAAGCGCTGACCAATTATACCAAAGCGCTTCTTGACGCCGTTGACGTTCCGTCATATCATACCGTTTTATACGGGAACCGCAGGCAGCGCAGCATTGATGGCGACTTTGTTTCCATGCAGGGCGACCACATGATTTTAGCGCTTCCGAGTGGTAAAGAGTACATTTTTCTGGAATGCACGAGCCAGGACAATCCGTTTGGCTATCAGGCCAATTTTACCGATGACCGCGATGTGCTTGTCATTAAACCGGACGGCGGCGAAATCGTGCATACAACAAAATACATTGACAAAGACAACAGGCAGTTCAGCGTTGGAAAATACAATGTTGCAGCAGACGGCATGGTTTCGGCAAATGTCGCGATCACTTCTGAAGGCTCGCAATACGGAACAAAATTTCCGTTGGAAAATAACGCTCCGACAGAAAATGAAAAACATTATAAATCCTATTGGAACAACATCAACAACCTGAAAATGAATAAAATTGCGTTTCGCAACGACAAGGAAAAAGTACAGTTTACCGAAAACGTAACTTTTGATGCGGTGAATTACGGAAGTGTTACCGCGCCACGGATGATCTTCCCTGTGAATCTTTACAATCAGTATTCGGCCAATCTGAAAAGGATCAGAAACCGCAAAACGCCTTTTGAGATTTTGCGCGGATTTTATGATGAAGACGAAATTGCGATTGCGCTTCCCGATGGATTTGCAATAGAATCAATACCGAAAAACTTTGAGCTTTCAGGAAAATTCGGGGAATACAAAACAGAACTTGTGCAAACCGATGCGCACCATCTTGTGTACAAACGAAAACTCTGGATGAAAAAGGGAAGTTTTCCAAGTGATGATTATGAAACATACCGCAATTTCATCGATCAGGTGGCGCGGAATGACAATGCCAAAATTGTATTGCTCAAAAATTAGCGCTGCAATATTGAGTTTTTCAGGAACGACAAAACAAATAGACAACTGATACTACAATCGTATGAACCAAAAACAATTGATTTTCATTTCCTTTTTAATGTTTGCTTTCAGCACCATGGCAAATGCCCAAAAAATGGAGCTCGGGAAAGTGACCCTCGCGGAACTCGAAGAAAAAAGCCATCCCAAAGACCCATCTGCACCTGCGGCGATCCTGTTTAAAAAAGGGATTTCAAAATTTGATTACACCCAATCTGACGGTTTTACGATGATCACTACCGTAAAAACAAAGATCAAGATTTATAAAAAAGAAGGATTTGATTGGGCCAACCAAAAAGTCTGGTACCGCTTGCAAAGCAATGTGAAGGAAAATGTTTTCTTTTCGGATGCGGTAACTTACAATCTTGTGGATGGCAAAATCGTGAAAACCAAACTAAAAAATGAAGGCGAGTTTGATGAAAAATTAACGCGGTATATTGGCGAAAAGAAAATTACGATGCCTGCGGTAAAAGAAGGTTCGATCATCGAATTTGAATATGAGATTAAATCTCCAGTCATTGGCAAAATCCGCGATTGGGATTTTCAGGCGACGATTCCGGTAAATTATTCGGAATTCAAAACTTTCATTCCTGAATATTTCATTTACAGGGTGAATCAAAAAGGCTACCTGTTCCCGAAAGCGAGTGTTGAAAAACTCGAACGGTCGATTATGTATACGTATCGGGAACAAGCCAAACCCGGAGACATAACAATCGGTGGAGGTTCACAGGAAAACCTCAAATTTTCGGAAACAAAGACTACTTATATTGCAGAAAACCTGCCGGCTTTGCGCGATGAGAATTTCGTGAATAATATCGAAAATTACATGGCGACCATATCGCACGAACTGTCAATGGTTAAATATCCAAACGTGCCCTTGAAAAATTATTCGACCGATTGGGAAAGTGTTACAAAAACCATTTATGACAATGACGATTTTGGAATCGAACTGAATAAAACAGGCTACTTTGAAAATGCCCTGAAAACGTTAACTGAAGGCCTGAAAACCCAACCCGAAATAGTTGCAGCTATTTTAAATTATGTAAAAACCAATGTAAAATGGGACAATTACTACGGATATTCGTGCAATGACGGCGTGAAAAATGCCTATAAGACCAAAACAGGAAATGTTGCCGAAATCAACCTGATGCTTGTGGCAATGCTTCGCTATGCGGGAATCAACGCCAATCCGGTTTTGATCAGCACCAGATCTAACGGAATTTCATTTTTTCCAAACCGAACCGCATTCAATTATGTCATCGCAGCAATAGAAAACCCAAACGGCGTGACACTGCTTGATGCCACAGAGAAATTTTCGCAACCCGACATATTGCCGTTGCGCGATTTAAACTGGATTGGCCGACTCATTAGAAAGGACGGAACCTCTAAAGAAATTGAACTCATTCCTAAAAAGCCTTCGAAAGAAATCATATTCATGAATGGCACGATCAATCCAGAGGGCTTTGTAACGGGAAAAATCAGGAAGCAATATACCGATTACGAAGCATTGCAGTTCAGGCAGCAATATGTATCGGTAAACCAGGAAATTTATCAGGAAAACCAGGAAAGCAAGCATCATATTGAAATCAGCGAATACCAGCGTGATAACGATCAGGACATTGCAAAACCCGTTGTCGAAAATTTCTCTTTTAAAAGTACAAACGAAGTAGAGAACATCAATGGCAAAATATACATTTCTCCAATGCTTTTCTTACGGATGAAAGAAAATCCGTTTAAGCAGGAAGTCAGGGAATATCCTGTCGATTTTGGTTATCCAACCCAAAGCAAATACAACCTGACGCTCGAAATTCCCGACGGTTACAAGATACAAACACTGCCTGCCGCTGCAAACATCATTACCGCAGATGAGTTTGGCGCATTCAAATACATCATTGGAAGCACTGGAAATAAAATACAAATTACGATCACTTCAGACATTAACACTGCGATTCTTCCTGCTGATTATTACGCAGTGCTGAAAGATTATTTCCAAAAAATGTACGATAAAGAAAACGAGAAAATCGTATTGATAAAAGCCTGATGATGCGGAAAATAAAAATATGCTGGATGGTTTTCTTGCTTTTGGGCTTTCTTTCGGCAACAGCCCAAAAATTCGAACTGGGAAAAGTCACCATCAGCGAATTGCAGGAAAAAGCAAACCCGAATGACACCAGCGCTGCCGCTGCAATTTTATACAATAAAGGCAAAACCACGTATAAATACGATAACCACAAAGGTTTTTCGGTTAAGCATGAATACGAATTCCGGATCAAAATTTATAAAAAAGAAGGACTCATCTGGGCCGATTTTAAAGTGCCATATTATGTAGGCTATGAAAACCTGAATAATGAAATGGTAAGGTTTTCGGATGGAATCACTTACAATTTAGTTGATGGAGCGATCGTAAAAACCAAACTCACCGGCGAAGGAAAGTTTAAAAAAGATGTCAATGAATTTTGGAATGAAGCTTCGATTGCGATGCCAAATGTAAAAGTTGGCTCGGTAATCGAATTCAAATACACGCTGGTTTCAGAAAACATCACCGAGTTTCCGGATTATTGTTTCCAATATGAAATCCCGGTCAATTATTCGGAATACCGTACAGAAATCCCTGAATTTTTCATTTACAAACCGATATTGTCGGGTTTCAAAAAAGTCGAATCAGAATCAAAAATCGTCAACGGTTACCAGAACTTTGCCAATGAATACAACCAAACCGTAAACCTGTCGTTTCAGCAGATCAACAGCATTTATACCGCTAAAAATGTTCCCGCATTAAAAAGCGAACCTTACGTAGACAACCTAAGCAACTACAGGTCGTTTGTATCGCACGAACTCGAAAAAACGCGCTTCCCTGAAGTTCCTGAGAAAAATTATGCAATGACCTGGGAAGGTGTTGCGAAAATGATTTATAAGGAAGACCGTTTTGGAAAAGAACTCAATGCGCATTCGTATTTCGAGGCCGAACCCGCGCCTTATTTTAAAAATGCTGCAACAGCTGCTGCGAAAGTCAACGCCGTTTTCGATTTCGTAAAAACCAGGATGAACTGGGACGGAAAGTATGGCTATCTGACTAAAAAAGGTGTCAAAAAAGCATTTGAAGATAAAACAGGAAACGTTGCAGAAATTAATCTGATGCTTATCGCTATGCTGAACCACGCCGGGATCAATGCCAATCCGGTTTTAATCAGCACAGTTTCAAACGGCATTCCGGTGTTCCCAAACCGCACCATTTTTAATGCCGTCATTGCAGCTGCCGAAATAGACGGGAAAACGCTCCTGTTGGATGCTACCGATAAAAATGCCACCGCTAACATTTTGCCATTGCGCGATTTAAACTGGACGGGCAGGCTGATCCGGCAGGACGGCACATCGCAGGAAATTAAACTGACACCTGAAGCGATTTCCAAAGAAGCGATTACAGTCGTTGCCAATATGGATGCCACCGGAAAATTTACCGGAAAAGCGCGCATTCTTAAAACAGACTACGAAGCTTACGATTTCAGGCAAAAATACAGGGGATTTAATAAAAACGATTATCTCGATAAGCTTGAAGCGAATTTTAACAACATGCAAATTTCTGATTATTCAGTTCAAAATGATGCAGAGGTATCAAAACCTGTTACCGAAACATTTACCTTTGCATCTAACAATAGTGCTGAGTTTTTAGGCGGAAATATCATGATAAGGCCGCTGCTTGATTTTGTAGGGAGCGGAAATCCGTTCGTGGCCGAAAAAAGGCAATACCCGATTTATTATGCCTATCCGACCCAGAAAAAAATCATGGTTAATGTTGAAATTCCTGACGGATTTGAGATTGCTTCGGTTCCGGCTTCGGTTTCCATTTCAACTGGTGAGAACGTTGGCTTTTTTACGTATGCAGCGCAGGTCACTGGTACAAAAATCCAGGTCACCATGTCCTCAGAGATCAGAATGCCTATGATCTCTGCCGATTTTTATGAGCCGCTTAAAGCGTTCTACAAACAAATGAATGAAAAACTGAACGAGAAAATCGTTCTAAAAAATAAATGATATGAACCTCAAAGATTCGCAATTGGAAGTAGACAACTGGATCAAAAACCACGGTGTCCGCTATTTTAACGAACTCACAAATATGGCGCAGCTAACCGAAGAAGTAGGCGAAGTCGCACGTATCATCGCACGCCGTTATGGAGAACAATCAGAAAAAGAAAGCGACAAAAACAAAGACCTCGGTGAAGAATTGGCAGATGTTGTTTTCGTCGTATTGTGCCTCGCGAACCAAACCGGAATCGATCTTCAGGAAGCTTTCGATAAAAAACTCGACCTCAAATCTTCGCGCGACAAAGACCGCCACAAGAACAATGAAAAGCTAAAATAAGTTTATAAATACAAAAATATAAAGCTGTCCGATTTTCGCGACGGCTTTTTTTTAAGCAATAGAAATGACATTTTATACGTCCAAAAATATTAAAATGGGTTACTTTTGGATTCTTCAAAATAATGCACTCCAATGAATTTAAGGATCAGTTCGCCACAGCCCGTAAAAAATGCCGCTCTAAATATTTCAGGTTCCAAAAGTGAAACCAACAGGCTTTTATTGCTGCAGGCATTGTTTCCCGAACTCGCCATAAAAAACACTTCAAATTCAGACGACAGTGAAGCCATGATGCGCGCGCTGACCATCCAAAACGGCCTGGCCGACATTCACCACGCCGGAACTGCCATGCGTTTCCTGGCCGCTTATTTCGCTATTCAGGAAAACCGGGAAATCATCCTAACCGGTTCGCAAAGAATGCAGGAACGCCCAATCGAAATTTTGGTTGAAGCGCTGCAACAGCTTGGCGCCGATATTTCGTATGTTAAAAATGCAGGCTTTCCGCCAATAAAAATCAAAGGAAAAAAACTGGTTCAGAATCAAGTCACGCTGAATGCGAATGTCAGCAGCCAGTACATTTCTGCTTTGCTGCTCATTGCACCGAAACTCGAAAACGGACTCGAACTGACACTCGAAGGCAAAATCACATCCGTTCCTTATATTAATATGACTTTGGCGCTGCTTGATGAGATTGGAGTAAACACTTCTTTTATCGGAAATGTGATCAAAGTAAGCTCAAAATCTGAAATCAAAAACCCAACAAATGTAACTGTGGAATCTGATTGGTCTTCAGCTTCCTACTTTTATTCCATTGTTGCGCTTTCGCCGATCGGTACACAAATTAAACTTTCAAGTTACAAAGAAAACAGCTTACAGGGCGACAGCCATTTATCTGAAATTTATGAAACCATGGGCGTAAAAACCGTTTTCGAAAACAACCAGATCATTATAACCAAAAACGATCGGGAAACCCCAGTCATCGCTTTCGATTTAAATAAAACGCCAGACATCGCGCAAACCATCGCCGCAACGTGTTTCGGACTCGGGATTTCATGCCGCTTAACCGGTTTGCATACGCTCAAAATCAAAGAAACCGATCGTTTAGAAGCTTTAAAAACAGAACTCGAAAAACTCGGGGCCACGATCGCTGTAACCAATGACAGCCTGATTCTCGAAAAATCAACCTTCATAAATCCTGAAATTAAAATCGCAACCTACAACGACCACCGAATGGCGATGGCCTTCGCTCCATTGGCCATCAAAAAACCAATTTTGATCGAAGATGCGGGCGTCGTTTCCAAATCCTATCCTGATTTCTGGAGCGACTTAAAAACACTCGGATTTTTAATCGAAGAAACAAACTAAAACTTCGCGATGCCTTGCTGTTGTTGGCTTCCTGAAAATAAACCCCAAAACACTTGACAACGCCTGTCGCACAATCGTATATTTGCACCCACTTCAGGCCAAATAGCCCCAAAAGAACGCAGTTAAACCAAAACGATATATGAAATTATCACACTTCAATTTTAATTTACCAAAAGAATTGCTTGCAGAATATCCGGCTGAAAACCGCGACGAATCGCGCCTGATGGTCATCAACCGCGAGAAAAAAACCATAGAGCACAAAATGTTCAAAGACGTGATCGATTATTTCGGTGACGGCGACGTTCTGGTACTCAACAACACCAAAGTTTTTCCTGCGCGTTTGTACGGAAACAAAGAAAAAACCGGCGCAAGAATCGAAGTGTTTTTGCTTCGCGAACTCAATTCAGAGCAGCGCCTTTGGGACGTATTAGTCGATCCGGCGAGAAAGATCAGGATCGGGAACAAATTGTATTTCGGCGACGACGATTCATTGGTTGCTGAGGTCATCGATAACACGACTTCACGCGGAAGAACATTGCGTTTCCTTTACGACGGTTCATACGAAGAATTCAGGAATAAACTGACAGAACTTGGTGAAACGCCCATCCCAAAATACATCAGCCGCGAAGTAACGCCCGAAGATGCCGAGCGTTACCAAACGATTTACGCCAAAGAAGAAGGCGCTGTTGCCGCTCCAACTGCCGGTTTGCACTTCTCAAAACACTTGCTGAAAAGATTGGAGATCAAAGGCGTAAACTTCGCTGAGGTCACTTTACACGTCGGCCTTGGAACTTTCAACCCGGTTGAAGTAGAAGATCTTTCCAAACATAAAATGGATTCGGAAGAACTCATCATCACGCAACAAGCCTGTGATATTGTAAACGACGCCAAAATTAAAAAGAAAAGGATCTGTGCGGTAGGAACGACTTCGATGCGTGCGATCGAAAGCTCGGTTTCATCGGCAAAAACACTCAATCCATTTGAAGGCTGGACGAATAAATTCATTTTCCCACCACACGATTTCAGTGTTGCCAATTGTATGATCACAAATTTCCATACGCCAAAATCAACATTACTGATGATGGTTTCTGCATTCTGCGGCCACGATTTAATGAAAAAAGCCTATGAAGAAGCGATCAAAGAAGGATACAAATTTTATTCTTACGGCGACGCGATGCTGATTTTGTAAGGCATAAGTAAAAAGGCAAAAGACAAAAGCTTGAGCCTGTTCAAAAATAAAATCCTGTCAGCAATGGTGGGATTTTTTGTTTTTGGGCGTTGCCTGCGGCCGGGCTTTCCGCTTCAATCTTTTTTGAATTCCTTCCGCTGCGCTGCAGGTCATTCCAAAAAAGGATTTCCACTGCAATCCCTAACGCGAACCTTAAACCGGGATTACTTCTTCGACAATACCTTCTTTCGACTTTTTGACTTTTGACTTTCGACTGTTTTCCCTACTTTTACCAAACAAACAACAACCTATGACCTTTCAAAATACCAAAGCATTCGCGCAACAACTCGATGCTGAAGACCCGCTTTCTAAATACCGCGATGAATTCCACTTCCCGAAAGTCAACGGCAAAAAAGTGATTTACTTCACCGGAAATTCCCTCGGATTGCAGCCCAAAAGAACCAAAGCCTATGTCGATGAAATCATGACCGACTGGGCAGAACTTGCCGTTGAAGGCCATTTTTACGCGCATAAACCCTGGTGGGATTATCAGGAACGCTTTGCAAATCCGTTGAGCAAGATCGTCGGTGCCAAGCCGTCTGAAGTCACTGTAATGAATACGTTAACTGTAAACTTACACTTATTAATGGTGTCTTTTTATAAGCCCGAAGGCAAAAGATTTAAAATCCTCTGCGAAGCAAAAGCATTTCCAAGCGACCAGTATATGATCCAGTCGCAGGTGAAATTCCACGGCTACAAACCAGAAGATGCGATTGTTGAAATCCAAAGACGCGAAGGCGAACACAACATCCGCCTTGAAGACGTATTGGCAAAAATCAAAGAAGTTGGAGATGAATTGGCGTTGGTCTTGATCGGCGGTGTCAATTATTACACGGGGCAGGTTTTCGATATCAAAACGATCACAAAAGCCGGTCATGAAGCGGGTGCAAAAGTGGGTTGGGATCTCGCACATGCCGCGGGAAACATCAAACTAGAACTGCACGACTGGAATGTCGATTTTGCTGCCTGGTGCAGTTACAAATACATGAATTCCGGCCCAGGAAATGCATCAGGCTGTTTCGTTCACGAAAAACACCACCACAATAAAGAATTGCCAAGATTTGCAGGCTGGTGGGGACACAACAAAGAACGCCGCTTTAAAATGGAACCAGATTTTGATCCGGCAAACGGCGCCGAAGGTTGGCAAATCAGCAATCTTCCGGTGCTTTCGCTTGCACCTTATCTGGCTTCGGTTGAAATGTTCGACGAAATTGGAATGGACGCGCTCATCGAAAAAAGGGATAAAATAACAGCATATCTCGAATTCATATTGCACGAAATTGACAAAGAAGTCGACAGCACATTTGAAATCATTACACCGTTGGCACCTTCAGAAAGGGCTTCGCAGTTGTCGGTTTTCCTGCACGGCGAAGGCAGGAAGCTTTTCGACTACCTGATGAAAAATGGCGTCATAACCGATTGGCGTGAACCGAACGTAATTCGCCTGGCGCCGGTTCCTTTGTATTGTTCTTATGAAGATATGTACGAATTTGGCCAAGTTTTAAAAGCAGGTATACTAAATTCATAAGCCGAATTCTTAAAAGTTTGATGAAAATAAAAAGAATTGAAAAAGTATAAACAAAATATTTTAGCTTTGTAAGCTACTGAAAACAATGTGTCAAATTAAATACTACTACAAATGAAATTGAAATTACCTCTCATGGCATTGGTTGCTGCTTTCGGGTTTGCCACTAACGCGCAGGTTTCAAAAAACGAAAACGCTGCAAGAAAATGGATTACAGATCATTCGAAAGAACTGGGAATTAAAGATTATCATACATTTAAACTGAACTTTGTAAAGAAAAGCCTTGCAGGGGAAACGCTTCGTTTTCAGCAAATGATCAACAATGTGCCGGTTTACCATTCAGAAATTGTAGTGCATTTCAATCAGAATGACAAACTCAGTTTTACTTCTGAGTCTTTTGATGCTGCAGCAAAAAATATCACGACTACGCCAAGCCTTTCTACAGATGCCGCTTTAACTGCTTCAAAAGAAAGCTTGAAACTTAACGTAAGCTATACGGTTGATGAAAAAGAATTGATTGTTGCCGAAATCAATGACCAAACCAAATTGGTCTATAGAATCGTAACGAATCCAGCAAATGGAAAAGCCAGTTGGGAAGTTTTGGTCGATGCTCAAACAGGGACTGTTTTAAGCACCAAAGACGTTGCAATATACCACCGTCATGAAAAAAATAGTATTGAACAACCTAAAAAAACAAATTCAATTGTTTCGATGGCACCTTTTGCTTTCGTAACAGGAACAGCGATGGTGTATCTTTCAGATCCGTTGTCTGCTGCACATGTTGCTTATGGAGCGACAGGTTATGTTGATGGAAATGATGCAAATACTACGCAATTGGCTGCAGCAAGAACAGCAGTAACGTTGCCAGAAATTGATTTGACGGCAGGCATTTATAAGTTAAAAAGTTCTTATGTACAAATAGGCGACTTTGAAACACCAAATAAAGGTTTGTTTACCCGGGCAACAAGTGATTTTAATTTTACAAGGGACAATGACGGTTTTGAAGCGGTAAATGTTTTTTACCAATTGGACAAAAGTTTAAGATATATCAATGAAACATTAGGCATTGTATGTAAGCCGAGTTTAAATAGCGGGGTTCTTTTATATGATCCTTCGGGATTGGATGGTGACGACAATTCACATTATGTTCCTTCTACGGAAAGAATCGCTTTTGGTGAAGGTTGTGTAGATGATGCTGAAGATGCTGATGTCATCTGGCATGAATTTGGTCACGGCGTTCACGACTGGTTGACAAACGGAAGCACTTCGCCATATATTGGTGAAGGAAATGGTGATTACTGGGCTCAATCTTACAGCCGAAGCCTAAACCAATGGACATCTTCTGATGCGGCATACAATTACATGTTCAGCTGGGACGGTCACAATACCTGTTGGGATGGAAGAACTACCAATTATGCAGCACTCTATCCAGGTGGACTGGTTGGATTGCAAGGTGGCGCAGCACATACCGACGGACAGATCTGGGCGACAGTCCTGATGAAAATATGGGATGCCATCGGAAGGGAAAAAACAGACAAAATGTTCCTAGAAGGTTTAGTACTTACAAACAGCAGCAGCAATCAACAAAACAGCGCCAGGGCTTTAAGACAAGCGGCCATAGACATGAGATACAGTTGTGCTGATGTGAGGACCATTACCCAGAAATTTACCGCTGCAGGTTATACGATGCCTGCATTGTTGGTGGTGAGTGCGCCCGAAACTGAAACTGTCACAGTTGATGCAGAGGGTAATTATATTCTTGGGGATTTTACCTCAGAAACGATTGTATACAGTCCGAATTGTGATGTTCCCGCAGTTCAATCTCCACCGCCGGGAACGGTTTTTCGTGCAGGAACTTATGTGATTACAATGACCAGCGGAACTGCTTCTGATACATTCACCCTTGTGGTAGAGCCGGCGTTAGGGCTTAATGACAATGCAAGAGCAAATGACATCGTAGTGTATCCAAACCCTGCCGTCAATGAAATCACTATCAAAGGAAACCTTGATACTACTGATTCCATTTCGATCTACAACATGCTTGGCCAAAAAGTAATCGAAAAAGCAATCGATTCTAAAGAGCAAAAAGTAGATGTTTCTAAATTGCAATCAGGCGTTTACACGATCAATTTTAACAACAGCAAATTCTCTTACAAATTCGTGAAAAACTAATTTTAAGAAACCATTAAAGCAAGCCGCAGTGAAAATAACATTTCATTGCGGTTTTTTTTTTGGCAAATAAAGTACCTTTGCGTCCGATTGAAAGAACACTAAAAAATGACTAAAGAACAAAAAATAAACAGTTTCGATCCGTCGCAACCCGGATTAGCTGACCAAAGTATTTTCGGATTGCCCTTTACGGCAGATGAAAGCGAAATCATCATCATCCCTGTTCCCTGGGAAGTGACTGTGAGCTACGGCGCTGGTGCTTCTGAAGGTCCAGAAGCAATTTTAGACGCGTCATTTCAAGTCGATTTGCACCACCAGGAATTCCCAGAATTGTGGAAACTCGGGATGTACCTCGACCTGAATGAACAAACCGCAAAATGGAATGACGACAGTGCCAGATACAAAAACCTCGCACAACCGATCATCGAAGCGCTTGAAAGCGGAGAAGCAATTGAAAATAACCCTAAGCTTCAGGCTGATCTCGATAAGATCAATAAAGTGTGTGGCGATCTCAATACTGAAGTCCGTGACCGCACTTTGCACTGGATGGGCAGAGGCAAAAAAGTCGTGCTTTTAGGCGGCGACCATTCTACGCCGCTCGGCTATTACCAGGCTTTGGCAACACAACATGACAACTTTGGGATTTTGCATTTGGACGCGCACATGGATTTGCGGATCGCCTACGAAGGATTTAAATATTCACACGCTTCCATTATGTACAATGCGTTGCAGATCCCGCAGGTTTCAAAAATTGTACAGGTCGGAATCCGTGATTTTTGCAAACAGGAAGTGGAAGTGGCACAATCTGACCGCGTCGTTGTGCATACCGATATGGATTTAAAAGCAGAAAGCTTCCAAGGCATGACCTGGGAAATGCAATGCGACAACATTATCGCTGCGCTTCCGCAAAAAGTCACAATCAGTTTTGATATCGACGGCATGTATTCGTGGTATTGCCCGAATACAGGAACGCCGGTTCCAGGCGGATTTTCATTCGAGCAGGCAACGTATTTGTTAAGCAAATTGGCCGGCAGCGGAAAAGAAATCATAGGGTTTGATCTTGTTGAAGTCGCTCCCGGCGATGACGACTGGGACGGAAACGTGGGCGCCAGGATGCTATACCACATGTGCGGTGTCCTTGCGAAAAACAACGGGCTCGAAGTGGGACAAAAGATCAATTTCAAGAGGAATTAATACAAAGGCGGACAGTTTGTCCGTCTTTTTTGTTTGCGACAAACATCATTTTGAATGCAATGTTGATCCGCGTGAGCGATTAAGGCGGTATCCTTGCAGCGCAGCGGAAAGATAAAGCCGAAAGCGCGGCCTGAGGCACGAAGGACACGCCCAAATAAATCAATAAAACCAAGCGATGCTTTCAATTATTGCTTAAATTTACGCACTTACTATTATTTGTTGCTGATGCAGAAATCATTAAAAATTGCAGTGGTCGGATCCGGACTTGTGGGTTCGCTGCTCGCAATTTACCTCAAAAAAGCCGGGCATACGGTGCATGTTTATGACAGAAGTCCGGACATTCGCAAAATCCAGTTCTCAGGAAGATCAATCAATTTAGCGATGTCGCACCGCGGCTGGAAAGCGCTTGACGGCGTGGACGTGGGCGATAAAGTACGCGAAATTGCAATCCCGATGGACAAGCGCGCAATTCATTTAAAAGACAAACTCAATTTTCAGCATTACGGCAAAGAAGGCGAGAGCATTTACTCGATTTCACGTGGGACATTAAACCGGAAAATGATCGATCTGGCGGAAGAAGCCGGAGCCGAATTTTTCTTCGAACAGCGCATTTGGGATGTGTCGCTCGCAGAAGCTACTTTGCACATTGGCGAAACCGAAAGAGGCGAGTGGAAAGACGTGAAATACGACATGGTTTTTGGTGCCGATGGGGCGTTTTCGAGGATCCGCCACAGGATGCAACGCCAGAGCATGTTTAATTATTCGCAGGAATTTTTAAACACCGGTTACAAAGAACTGAACATTCCGGCAAATGCAGATGGTTTGCACAAATTAGATAAAAACTCTTTCCACATCTGGCCGCGCGGCAATTACATGCTGATCGCTTTGCCAAATCTGGACGGCAGTTTTACCTGCACGCTGTTCATGCCGTTTGAAGGCGAAAACTCGTTTGCAGCATTGACCGACCGGAAATCAGTGGAAGATTTCTTTGAGAAAAACTTTCCGGATTCGATTGACGTGATCCCCAAACTTGCTGAGGATTTCTTTAAAAATCCAACGAGTACACTGGTTACGATGAAATGTTTTCCATGGACTTTTGAAGATAAAGTGGCACTCATTGGCGATGCCTGCCACGCGATCGTTCCGTTTTATGGGCAAGGAATGAATGCGGGTTTTGAAGACATCACTGTGCTTTATGAAATGATGCAACAATTTGGCGACGACTGGACAACAGTTTTCTCAGAATACCAAAAATCCAGGAAGCCAAATGCCGATGCGATAGCCGAATTGTCTTACCGCAATTTCATGGAAATGAGCTCGAACACCGCAGATGAAAAATTCTTATTACAGAAAAAAATAGAAAAGCGCTTTTCAGAAAAATTCCCTGATAAATGGCTGCCATTGTACAGCCGCGTGACATTTAGCCACAATCCATATAGCGAAGCGCTGGCCATTGGCGACAAACAAAACGAGATTATGAGCAAAGTGATGCAGCTTCCCGAAATTGAAAAAATCTGGGATAGTGAAGCAGTTGAAAACAGAATTTTAGATTTACTGAAATAGTTTTAGGAGCTTTTTCCTGCTGTTCGCTATAATCTTTTTCTCCGCTGCGCTACAAAAAAGGATTTCCGCTGCCATCAGGGCTAGGGATTTTCGGTAACGGAATATTTTCTACTTTTTTGTTTGTCGATCTCAGTAACACCCGAAGTGTGCTGTCGTTGTTGAAATAACTGTACATCCAGGTAATGAAAATCGACAGTTTGTTTTTAACGCTTAAGATCAGCATCAAATGCACAAACATCCAGGTGAGCCACGCCAATCTTCCCTGAAAGCTGAATTTTGGCAAATCAACTACCGCTTTTCTTTTCCCAACGGTTGCCATCGATCCTTTGTCGTGGTATTCGAAAAGCTCTAATTTTTTTCCTTCAGATAATTTTTTAAAATTCTTCGCCAATGCCTTCGCATGTGCAATAGCAACGCTTGCCACCTGCGGATGTCCTTTCGGGTATTTTGGTGTGGGCATAAATGCAATATCGCCAACGGCGTAAATATCTTTTAAATGTTCGAGTTCACTGAAGCGATTTGTTGTAAAACGGTTGCCGCGCGTCATGTTTTCTGTGGGAATGCCTTCGATCGTATTTCCGGTAACGCCGGCTGCCCAAATCACGTTTAACGCTTCGATTTTTTCGCCGCTTTGCAATGAAACAGTACGGCCGTCATAATTGCTTACTACGGTACTGGTTTTTACGATTACGCCAAGATCTTCGAGATATTTGCGCGACATTTTTCTGGAATCGTCGCTCATCGGACTTAATGTGAACGGCGAGCCTTCGAGTAGATAAATGGTGAGTTTTGAAAAATCTTTATCGGGATAATCGCGCGGCAAAATGTTCTTTTTCATTTCAGACAAAGCGCCTGCAAGTTCGACTCCGGTTGGGCCACCACCAACGATTACAAAATTCATTAGAGGTTGTAAATCTTCAGGTTTTACTATAAGCGCATCTTCAAAAGTCTGTAAAATCCGGTTGCGCAGCTGGATCGCTTCGGGAACGGATTTCATCGGAAACGTAAACTGCTCTACTTCTTTATTTCCGAAGTAATTCGTCGTACAGCCAAAGGCCAAAACCAGGTAATCGTATTGGAAATCCTCTATTGAGGTCCTGAGTGTTTTTGACGTAGTGTCTACACCCAATACATCGGCAATGCGAATCCGGACATTTTTAGAATACTGGAAAACTTTTCTAAGCGGAAAGGAAATACTCGCCGGTTCGAGCCTTGCTGTCGCGACCTGATACATTAAAGGCTGGAATTGGTGGTAATTGTTTTTGTCTATTAAAAGGACATCATAATCGGTATTTTGTAAATCTTGCGCCAGTTGCAGGCCGCCAAATCCGGCGCCTGCAATGATGATGCGTTTTCGCGTTTCCATGTGTTTTTTTATTTTGGCAGCATAAAGTTACCGATTAAAAAAGCGTTGGCTCTGCGTATTAACATTTATTAAAGAAAATAAAAACCAGTGTTATTTCTTGATTATTTTGTCGGTTTTGGTGCCGTTTTCAGTTTGGATCTTAATGAAATAAACGCCGATTGTTTGTTTCGAGAAATCGATTGTTGCTATATTGCTGTTTTGTAATATTGTCTGGATCAGCCTGCCCTGAACGTCAAAAATCTGAATTAACGTCATGTTGCCTTTTGCGGTGACCTGCAATTTGTCAACTACAGGATTCGGTTGTAAAGAAACTGTCGCATTTTCGAAATCATTCGCCCTGAGTATGGCAAAGGTCGATTCGGTAGTATTGGTTGTAATCGGGAAATTGTAATCAAAGAAAATATCGGCCACGTTTGAAATCGTATTGCCGACAACCAGGTTGCTTTTTGTTTTGATTTTGAATGCAACAAATCCGTGGCTTCCGGGTTCGTTATCCTGTTCTGCGGGAAGGTTGATGTTTTCAAAATAGAATTCCACTTTGTTTCCTGTGATTTTTGTCGTTTGCGGATGTGATGCGCTTGTAAATTGCAAGGAAGCGATGTCGAATTTTGCCGTATCGATCACATCTTTAATCACGACATTTTCGGCAGGTGCGGTTCCTGAATTTTGGAAACGGATCAGATAATGTACATATTTTCCAATATTTGCAGGATCAATGGCATTTCCTTCAAGACAGGTTTTGTCATTGGGGTCATACGATCCGGTGACGGTTTCGTTTAATGTAAACACGTTGTCCAATGGTGTTTCATCATTATCGGATGGCGTTATGGAAGCTGAATAGTTCAACACATCATTAATATTTACCGGAGGTGTTTCCATCGGGCCATTGGCATTTACAGTAAGATCAATGACCCGGCTTTCGAACGGCTGCAAATCGGTGAAAGCCCAATTTAAAAGTCCGACAGACTGGTTTGAAACTGCAGGAACGGCCGAAACGAAATCGGTAACGTTATCATTAAATGCAAGCGAAACGGAACCCGATAACGTTTGGTTTCCTTTGTTTTTGTATACCAATTGGTACTTCGCGTCAAATCCCGGCCGTGCAGGAACGACAGAAATGATGGCAATTTCGAGGTCTTTGTGGATTCCGTTTGGCGTCACGCAAAAATTTTGGGTCTGCGACGAACCGTCAACAACATCAAAATTGACATTTGCCGATGCAGGTGAAATCGTAAAAAAAGCATTTTCGAATTGCGGTGTTATTTGAAAACTGCCTTCCTGTGTGTAAAAGAAATAATTTCCTGCCGCGTTTGTAAATGTCGCCCCGGTTGCAGATCCGTTAACAAGGTTGACTTTAATATTTGGAAAATAGGCATCTGTTGCATCGCATCCGTTATTGTTCACGTCTAATGAAATGTGCCCGAAAATGGTGTTTTGCAAACCTCCCGGAGAAAACGAACAGTAGGAATTGACCTGTACATTTGTTGCTGAAACATATCTAATCTCGTCCAGCATGTTGGCTACATTAAATTCGTCCACGCAAATGAACCTTAAGCTTGGGCAATTAAATTCGTTGTTTCTGAACAGTTGGTTGTTTCGTATGCCATTCTTAAAATTGATGTAAACAAGATTCGGGTTGCTTGAAACATTCATAAATAAAAGGCCATCTGTTTGTTGACTAAAATCAATAGATGTAAAAAGATTGTTGTAAAAATCGCCGTAATGAAGTATATGGTTGTTCGATAAATCTATTAAGGAAAGTTGGTTGTCATTCGTATATAAACGTTCCAGTAGTGGCGCATGCGTAACATCGAGTGCCATTAACGCATTGTTGATGCAGTTTAATTCTTTTAAAAGTGTAAGATTTGTGATGTCTAATGCGGCAAGCCCGTTTGTTGCACAATGAAGCGATTCGAGATTTATCAGATTGCTTACGTTAAGGGTTTGTATCGGATTGAGCCCGCAGTCAAGACTTGTTAAATGCACAAGCATGTTTACATTGATGTTTGAAATGTTGTTGTCATAACACATCAAAAAGGTAAGATTTGTTAGAGGCGACACATCAATTGCAGTCAGGAGATTCGAATTGCAAGACAATTCTGTAAGTGCCGTGTTGTGCGATACATCAAGCGTAGTAATCCTATTCAGTCCACAGTCAAGCTTAAGAAGGTTTGGTTGATGGCTTACATCTAAAGACGTCAGGTGATTTGTGTTGCATTCCAATGCTGTCAGGTTGGTCAGGTTGCTGATGTTTAATTCCGGTAAGCTCCAGTTTCGGTTGGTATTCAGATTTTTGAGCTGTTGTAAATGGTTGACATTTATCGTTGTCAGTTCATTTACAGATAGATCAAGGCTTATCAGATTTACAGGATCAGTCAGGTCGATTTGAGTGAGCCCATTCCCCGAAATATTTAATTCAGTTAAATGGGTTAAGCCGCTTAGATTGAAATGACCAATCCCCGAAGATTGTGCATTCAGATATTCTAACGAAGGAAAGACAGACGCATCAAAAGTAACGTCAGCTTGGCTATAAAGCAATTGCGTAAACGAAATGTATTTGAGATTTGCGCTTGATGCGGGCAAGAGAAGTGTGTTTAAATAAGATTTTGGGACTTCTAGATGCTCGAGGTTCGGATAACCTGAAACATCTAAAATGTCAAAGCGACACGCGTCGAGTGTGACCGTTTTTAAATTGATGTTTTCGGAAGGCAGTAAGATATCGCCTGTGTAGAAGTATACGTACAAAGTTTCCAACTGCTGCAACATCGTAATGTCGAGATTCGCCTGGTCGTCAAAACTCACATTTTTTAAAGCAAGATTTTTGAGTTGGGTGAGGCTGTTTAGATTGGCATTCGTCAAGGCATAGCCTTCAATTGATAATGAAGTCAGGTTTTGAAAAGCGCTCAATCCTGTCAAATCTGCCATCCAAAGATTTAGAATACTAAGCGTTGTTACGCCCAGCGCTTCACTTTCCTGGATTTCGTGATCACCGTTGGTGTCGATTGTCGGACTGTAATTCAGCAGTAAATTTTTAAAACTTCCTTCGGGGATTTGTACGATCTGTGCGTTTAGAAATCCCGTGCCGATCAATAATAACAGAAATGTTTTTTTCATAATAAATAACTTCAGACTTTAAAGATGGCATTTTTAAGCCGAATTATTTTGAGCCAATTAGAATTCGATGGGTTTGAATTAGAATTCGCAAAAAAGCCGACAAAAAGTCGGCTGTGTGTTTGAACCATTCGGAATCAACCTTTTGTGTATAGGTATCAATTAATTTAGGATTTTGTTAACGTTTAAAATTTCTTAAAGATGAAATAAACCGCAAGAATCAAAAAGCAAAATCCAACGGCATGGTTCCACTTGAAAGTTTCATTTTTAAAAAACAACAATGAGAAAATCACAAAAATGACAAGCGTGATTACTTCCTGGATTACTTTGAGTTGCATCAATGAAAAAGGGCCGCCATTTCCGTCGTAACCGATTTTATTTGCCGGAACCTGAAAGCAATATTCAAACAGCGCCAATCCCCAACTGATTAAAACAATCGTAATCAATCCGGCATTTTCAAACCATTTGAGTTCTTTAAATTTCAAATGGCCATACCAGGCGAGTGTCATGAAAACATTCGATAAAACCAGCAATCCGATCGTTGCGAAGCCTTTCATTATTTCCTGAATAATTTGGTTAGGATCCCAAAGGCACCGCGAATGAACGTGGCACTGGTCAATACTTTAATCACTGATTTTGTGGTTTGGCTCATCGGTTCGCTGGCTTCCTTTTTAGCTTCTTTTTGTTGTTGTACTTGTTCTTCTTTTGCCGCAGTTTCCTGTTCGACTGCTTCTATTTTCTTATTCAGCATTTCATAAGCGCTTTCACGATCAATGACTTCGCTGTATTTTTTAACCAGTTTTGAGTGGGCGTTGATGTCGTCAATTTCAGCAGTCGTCAAAACATCCATGCGGCTCATTGGCGCGCGCATCATCGTTGCGGTGAGCGGCGTTGGGATTCCTTTTTCATTTAGTGCGGTGACAAGCGCTTCGCCAATTCCGAGATTTGTAAGCGTTTCATCGGTTTTGTAATATTCGGAGATCGGGTAATTTTCAGCAGTCATTTTAATCGCTTTTCTGTCATTGGCGGTAAACGCGCGCAAGGCATGCTGGACTTTTAATCCGAGTTGTGCCAATACGCCGCTGGGAACGTCCATCGGGTTTTGGGTCACAAAGAAAATCCCGATGCCTTTGGAGCGGATCAGCTTTACGATGCTTTCAATCTGTTCCAATAACGCTTTGCTGGCTTCATTAAAAATGAGATGTGCCTCGTCTATGAAAATGACCAGTTCGGGTTGGCCGGAATCGCCTTGTTCGGGCATTTGCTGGTAAATTTCGGCCAAAAGGCTCAGCATGAAAGTCGAAAATAATTTGGGTTTGTCCTGAATATCCGTCAGGCGGATGATGTTGATGTAGCCTTTTCCGTTTTCATCGATGCGCATCAGATCGTTGATGTCGAAAGACATTTCGCCAAAAAATATATCGGCACCCTGTTGTTCGAGTTCGATAATTTTCCGAAGAATCGTTCCGGTAGTCGAAGTGGAAATTTTGCCGTAATGTTCTTCAATTTCGTCTTTGCCTTCTTCGGTTATGTAATTGATGACTTTTTTGATGTCTTTTAAATCGAGTAGCGGCATTTTGTTGTCGTCGCAATATTTGAAGATGACTGCGACCACTCCGGCCTGAACGTCATTCAGCCCTAAAATCCGTGAAAACAGTACCGGGCCAAATTCAGAAACGGTAGCGCGCAGCCTGACGCCATTTTGTTCTGAAAGCGACATCAATTCGACAGGAAAAGCAGATACATTATACGGAATATTGATTTTTGTGTGGCGCTCTGTAATGAACGGAAGTTCGGTTCCTTCTTTGGCGATTCCGCTAAAATCCCCTTTGATGTCCATCATTAAAACAGGAATCCCAAAGGATGAAAGCTGTTCAGAAAGCACCTGTATCGTTTTGGTTTTTCCGGTTCCGGTCGCACCTGCAACCAGCCCGTGGCGGTTGATGGTCTTCAAAGGGATTTTGACATGGGCATCCGGAAGCGGCTCACCTTCGAAGATGGCACCGCCTAGGATAATGCTGTCGCCTTTTGAACTGTAACCTTCGTTAATATACTGTATAAAATCGTCTTTTCTGCTCATGTGCGTGTTTGTCTGAGAATTTTAAATGATAGTTCATTGGCGTATAATATTGTTTAAAAAATGCAATTTAAGGCATTTGGTAAGAATATTTACCAAAATGCCACCAAAAATAATAGTGCATTATTTACAGCTTATACAACGATTGAGGACTCAAATGATTATAAATCTGATGTTTTAGTCAATATTCGTTAAATAATCTCAAAAGGCTTGGATTTTCAGGCATATTCAGCGATAAATTAATCATAATAAAATTAAAAAAAGTTTTTTTATTTAAACTAAAAATTTAAATTTGCTCCTATTCAAATTTTATTACAACTAAAATTATAAATTAATTAAAACTATTAAATTTAAAAAAAATGGCAAACGTTAAAAAAGAAGGTGGTTCAAGTTTAGGAGGAATTTTCTCTGGGATTGTGATTGTAGCATGTATATTAGTAGGATGGGTTATCTGGAATTTTATCATGGGTAATGGTGGTAATTTTGAAGGAGGCGTGAATACCGGTGCACCACTAAAAGGAAATTATTTGGCAATGGTTTACAAAGGAGGCCCAATCGTTCCTGTTTTGATGGGGTTGTTGTTAATGGTTGTTGTTTTTTCAATTGAAAGATATTTTGTAATTACTAAAGCAACTGGTAAAGGAAACCTTGACCAATTCATGAAAACTGTTCAGGCCAGCATCAGAGGCGGAAATATTGACGAAGCTATTGCTGCTTGTGACAAACAACAAGGTTCTGTAGCAAACGCGATTCGTTCAGCATTGGTTAAATATCAGGATGTTAAAAAAGAAGGATTCAACAGTGAAGAAGCTGCTGAAACCATCCACAAAGAAATCGAAGAAGCAACTTCATTGGAAATGCCAATGTTAGAGCAGCACATGACAATTCTTTCAACATTGGTTTCTTTGGGAACTCTTGCAGGATTGCTTGGAACAGTAACAGGTATGATTAAAGCATTTGCTGGATTAGCAGGTGGTGGTGGGGCAGATTCTGCTGAACTTGCAAACGGTATTTCTGAAGCATTGATCAATACGGCAACTGGAATCTCGACTTCAGCTTTGGCAATTATTTGTTACAACTTCTTTACATCAAAAATTGATAGCCTTACTTACGCAATTGACGAAGCTGGTACTACAATTGTAAATACTTACAGATATTTCAGAGGCAGCTTGAAACAATAATTGTTGGTATTTTTTATCAATTTAAATAAATAAAATAATGGCAATAAAAATGAAAAAAAAGTCAACATCTACCGATATGACGGCGATGTGTGATGTTGCATTCCTTTTGCTTACGTTCTTTATTTTGACTGCTACCGCTAAAGTTCCTGAAGTAATGCCTGTTGATACACCTGCATCTACCGTGCAAACAAAGTTGCCTGAAAAAGATCTGGCTACTTTGACCGTAGGTAATGGAAAAGTATTTTTTGACGTGAAAGGAAAAGATGTTCGAAAAAGAACACTTGAGTTAATGAGCAACAAATACGGTGTGAAGTTTTCAGACGACGATCAGAATAAATTTGCTTCAATGGAAAGTTTTGGTGTGCCAATTCAAAGCCTGAAACAAGTGCTTGATGCGAAGCCTTCAGAAAGAAAGAATATTATTCAGCCAGGAATTCCTAAGGATTCTCTTGACAACCAATTGGCAGAGTGGATCCAGAATGCAAGGCTCGCAAATATTGAACTACAGGATAAAGAACTTGAGATCGCTATTAAAGGAGATGCCAAAGAAGAATATCCGGTCATTAAAAGGGTCATGGATATTTTGCAGGATCAAAAAATCAATAACTTCAGTTTGGTTACTGGTTTGAGAGGAAAAGAAAAATAATTTAAAAAATATACTAAATGGCTGAATTAAATACTGGCGACAGCGGTGGTAAAAAAGGCAGTGGAAAGGTAAGAAGTAAAAAATCGAACTCTAAAGTAGATTTAACTGCGATGGTAGATTTGGCTTTCTTATTAATTACGTTCTTTATGCTTACCACAACGTTGTCAAAACCACAATCTATGAATTTGGGGTTGCCAGATAAAGACCCGGACAAAGATAAAAACATAGATGTCAAAGTGGATGAAAATCGTACGATGACCATACTGTTGGGAGACAATAACAAATTGGTTCGTTATGTAGGTTTATTGGCAACGCCTGTTTCAGGTGGAGCACCAAAAGATTTTGCATACGGCAGCGATGGGATCCGAAAAGAATTGTTGAGTAGAAAAGAAGCAGTTCTTCAATATACAGGAAACAAAGACAAAGGAATGATTGTAATTATCAAGCCGAGCAAAAAATCAAATTACCGAAATCTCGTAGACATACTTGATGAAATGGCAATTGTAAATGTTCCGACTTATGCAATCGTAAATGAGTTTTCACCGGAAGAAACAAAATTGTTAGGGGAAAGCGCTTCGGCAGAAAAAACTGCTCCAGCAGCAGTTCCTAATCCTTAACAAAATAAATAATCTAATTAATTTAAGAAGATTGGAAGTCAGCTTTTCTAACAACAGCTTACATACTTTCAGAATAAATTAAAAAAAAATATAAAAATGAAATTAGATTTATTAAAAAAACAATGGCTGGATGTCGTTTTTGACGGACGGAACAAGTTGTATGGTGCTTACGAACTGAGAACTTCAAATGGCAAAACGACCACTAAGGCGCTTATTATCGGAGGAGTGATTTTTACCTTTTTAGTAAGTATTCCTGTACTGGCAAATTTGCTTCCGGATAGTTCAGATGAAGTTACTTTGGACCAGAAAATTACAACGGTAAAGTTACCGCCAAAGGAAAAACCTAAAGAAAACTTACCACCGCCACCGCCACCGCCACCAAAAGTAGACCAGGTGAAATTTGTGAAGCCAGTCGTAGCTAAAGCAGATGAGGTCGTTGAAGAACCGCCAAAGATCAAAGAGATCGTAGATAAAAAAATTGGTGCTGAAACCATCAAAGGGGATCCGGATGCTGAATTGACTGTTGAGCCAGTTGGTAACGGGCCTAAAGATGTAGTGGAAGAAGACAACAACATTTACAACACCGCAGGTATCGAAGTAAAACCTGATTTTCCAGGAGGTATCGATAAGTTTTACAAATTCGTTGGTAAGAATTATCAGGTTCCTGAAGAAGAAGGTTTAAAAGGAAAAGTATTCGTTTCTTTTGTAGTTGAAAAAGACGGTTCACTTACAGATATTAAAGTGATCAGGGATATCGGTTACGGAACAGGTAAAGAAGCGATCCGCGTTTTGAAATCTTGTCCGAAATGGAATCCTGGAGAGCAGAATGGTAAAAAGGTAAGGGTATTGTATTCCTTGCCAATCAACATTCAATCTGCAGAATAAGTGATCGATAAAATAATAAATAATATCAGGAAGAAATCGCTTAAAGAGCGATTTCTTCTCGTTATAGGGATTTTGTTTTTTCTGATTTACCTCTGTTTGGGATTGGCTGTCATCTTTTGGAAACGCTTTCCGATTCAGATGCAGCAAAATTACAGAATTGCTTTCGGCGTATTGCTGATCGTATATTCTTTCTTCAGGTTTCTGCGTTTTTTCAATTCAAATAAGGATTAATATGAAAGCAAAGTTCAAAGTTGCAGCATTTGTTTTATTGGCCATTTTAGTGATCACTTGCAAAAAGAAAGAAGCAGGTCATTCGAAAGAATCGATCAATTCCGGCAAAGTGACAATTTTGGTTGATGAAACGCTAACTCCGATCATCGAAGACCAGGTACAGATATTTGAAAGTACATACGATGCTAAAATTACTTTAGAAAGTAAATCTGAAGCAGAAGTAATCCAAAAGCTGGCCAATGATACTTCGCAGATTGCCGTTTTGTCCAGAGGATTAAATCCTAACGAAGAGCAGATTTTCAAAAACAAGAAAATTATCCCAAGAATTACAAAGATCGCCACCGATGCCATTGCGCTGATTTCAAATAAAAACGATAAAGATACAATTATTGCGTTGCAGGATATCATTGCATTCATGCAGCAAAAGCCTTCATCAATCAAAGGATTGGTTTTTGACAATCCAAATTCAAGCACCGCAAGATATATCAATGAATTGGCCGGAATAAAAAGTTTTCCCGAAAAAGGCGTTTTCTCTTTTAAGACCAATGACGAAGTAATCAAATATGTTTCTGAGAATAGCGGAATCATCGGTGTTGTCGGAATGAACTGGATCAATGATCCAAAACCGGAAACGCAACCATATCTTGAAAAGATAAATGTCTTAAGTGTAAAAGGAAACTCATCAAATTCTTATACCTTCCCAAGCCAGAATAATATAGCAGAAGGCATTTATCCTTTGGCACGCGATTTGTACATCGTCAATTGTCAGGGTTATGCCGGATTGGGAATGGGATTTTCTTCATTCGTAACCAGCGAAACCGGGCAGCGGATTATACTCAAAGCGGGATTGGTGCCCGTCAAAACACCATCACGACAAATTCTTATCAGAAATGGTAAAGAAACTAATAAAAAATAAAAACCACACAAGATGAATAAATTAAAGATTTTTAGTTTTGCCTTATTAACTGCTGCAGGAGCTACTCAGGCGCAGGATGTTGACCAGGCAAAAAAAGCGATTGATGCAGAACAATTTGAAAAAGCAAAAGCAATGCTTAAATCAATTGTACAATCCAAACCAGCAAATGGCCGCGCCGCTTTTCTCTTAGGAAATGTTTATCTTAAACAAGATGTTGCCGATTCTGCACAAATCTATTTCCAAAAAGGTTTGTCGGGCTCTGAAGGCGCAAAATTAAATTACATCGGATTGGGTCAGATCGATCTCGACAAAGGAAATGCCACCGCAGCAAAATCAAACTTTGATCTTGCAACCAAAGATGTGAAGAAAAAAGATACAGAAGAATACGTAGCCGTAGCAAACGCTTACATAAATGCCGACAAGCCAGACTATAAAAGCGCCATCGCAATTTTAAATAAAGCGAAAGCTGTAGATCCAATGAATGCTTACGTACAATTGGCTTTGGGTGATGCATTTTACGGTGACAAAAACCAAAACGAAGCCTATGCAGCTTACAGAAATGCATTTCAGGCAGATAATACTTTAATCCGTGCAAAAATGCAATTGGGTGTTTTGTTAAAAGGTGCAAAAGCATACAATGAAGCGGTAAAAGCATACAATGAAGTCATTGCGATCAGCCCAAATTATGGTCCGGTTTACAGGGAATTGGCTGAAACGTATTACTACTGGGGAAACAATGACCCTAAAAATTATACAGAATACATCCAAAAAGCTTTAGGTTTCTACGAAAAATACATGAGCCTTACCGATTATTCTTTGGCTTCACGCATGCGCCACGCCGACTTCCTGATTCTTGCAAAAGATTACAAAGCACTTGAAGTGGAAGCAAACAAAATGAAAGAGCTTGACAAAGTCAACCCAAGAATCTTGCGTTACTTAGGATATTCTGCTTACGAAAATGACAACATTGATGTGGCGATCAAATCGCTTCAGGATTTCATTTCAAACCCGGCAAATAAAGTAATTGCAAGAGATTATTTGTATTTAGGCCTATCTAAATTGAAAAAATCCAACAACGCAGAAACAAAAACTGTTGATCAGCCAACATTTGATTCAGGTGTAGCCGATATTAAGAAATCTGTCGAAATGGAAATTACCATGACCAACGATTTAAGTGAAGTCGGTAAAAAATTCTACGAGCAAAAATTGTTCAAACAAGCGGCAGCGATCTACGAAATCGCCGTGACAAACCCAGAATCAAAAAACTTCCTGCTTGACAATTTCTACTTAGGAAACTCAATTTACTACGACAACACCAGAAAAGATGTTGTAAAACCAGATCCAATCGCGCTTCAAAAAGCCGATGCCGCTTTCGGAAAAGTAGCTGAAGCTTCTCCAACAACACAAGACGCTTACATTTTCCGCGCAAGAACAAACAGATTGCTCGAAAATGAACCCAACATCATCAAATATTACGAAGATTATGTTCGTGTAGTCAATGAAAAAGGTGCTGAAGAAGTGACCAAAAACAAAGCGAAAATCATTGAAGCTTACAACAACATCGGTTCAAGCTACGCAAACACTGATAAAACGAAAGCCAAAGAATATTTCAACAAAACATTGGCGATCGATGCAACAAACGAATTCGCAACAAGCGCATTAAAAACTTTGAAATAATCTATTTTAATAGCATTTTAAACCGACAGTCAAAAGCTGTCGGTTTTTTTATTGATTTTTTTAGGAGCTGTTCCGGCTATACGCTGCAATCTTTTTTAGGTGAAAAACCTCAAAAAGGATTTCCGCTGCACCCGAGTAAAGCGAACTGGCGAAGCAATCCGGGCTAGGGCATTGAATTCCAAAAAAACCTGTCTCTTATCCAAAATCCTAAATCGAATCCCATTCAAAAACCAATTCCGTATCTTTGCGCTTTAAAATCAAAAAATGTTACCCAAAGAAATACAATCAGCAGTTGAAAAAGGCGCGATGTTGCCTTTAATGGAGGAGTTTTACACCATTCAGGGCGAAGGTTTCCACACCGGAACCGCCGCTTATTTTATCCGGATCGGCGGTTGCGATGTCGGTTGCCATTGGTGCGATGTCAAGGAAAGCTGGAATGCCGATTTACATCCGCCAACAGCCATCGAACAAATTGTAGACAATGCAAACTTACACGCAAATACAGTTGTGATCACTGGAGGTGAACCCTTAACATGGGACATGACTTTATTGACAAACAAGCTCAAAGAAAAAAACCTAAAAGTACATATTGAAACTTCCGGCGCTTATCCGTTATCGGGAACCTGGGACTGGATCTGCCTTTCGCCAAAGAAAAATAAATTGCCGACGCAAACGGTTTATGACCATGCGCATGAACTAAAAGTCATCATTTACAACAAGCACGACTTCATCTTCGCAGAAGAACAGGCCGAAAAAGTCAACAAAAATGCGATCTTATTCCTGCAACCTGAATGGAGCAAGAAAGAAGAAATGACTCCGCTGATTGTAGATTATGTAATGAACAACCCAAAATGGCGAGTTTCCCTGCAAACCCATAAATATTTAAACATTCCATAAATGATTAAATCCTTTTATTTATTATTCATTGTTTTGATTCCGATGATTTCGTCCGCGCAAATCCAGGGTGAAAACGAAGTGTATTTAAAAGGCGACCGCATCGAGGCCAAATTCAACGGCGGCGGAATAGAAAAATTCCAGGAATTTGTAAAAGGGAATTTCAATTATTCAAAAGTCAAAAAGCCCGGAAAAATGGTAGCCGCATTTACTATTGATGTTGACGGAAGCGTGAAAAAAATTAAACTTGTAGAATATATTGATGCCGGATCTGCAGCAGAAATGATCCGTGTTTTAAACCTCTGCCCAAAATGGGAACCTGCTAAAAGAAACGGAAAAGCAATTAGTATCGAAATCAAATATCCCATGGTATTTAAACGAACCTGATCAGATTTAAATATCAATAAAAAAAATCCCGGACAGAATTCTTGTCTGGGATTTTTTATATTTGTCTGAATCAAAAAGCAATATGAAATCACATTTTCTCCTCAATCCTGAAATTACGTATTTAAATCACGGATCTTTCGGTGCCTGCCCAAAACCCATTTTTGAAGATTACCAGAAATGGCAACTTGATTTGGAGCGTGAGCCTGTACAATTCATCACCAAAAATGCTTCAGCATATTTAAAACAATCAAAAACAGCACTTGCAAATTTCATCGGTTGTGAAGCCGAGGATTTTTTCTTCACGACAAATCCAACATTTGCGATTAATACAGTCATGCGCAGCCTGAAATTAAATCCCGGAGACGAAATCCTCGCAACCAACCACGAATACGGCGCAATGGACAAAACCTGGAGTTTTTATTCGAAACAAACCGGAACAAAATACATTCGGCAGAAAATTTCGATTCCGGTCATTTCGAAAGAACAACTGCTGGAAGAATTCTGGAGCGGCTACAATGCCAATACAAAAGTCATTTTCATCAACCAGATTTCAAGTGCGACCGCGTTGATTTTTCCTGTAAAGGAAATCTGCGACAAAGCCCGCGAACTTGGATTGATTACCATTGTCGATGGTGCGCATGTTCCGGGCCATATCGATTTAAACATCAGCACACTCAATCCAGATTTTTATACCGGAACTTCACACAAATGGATGCTCACGCCAAAAGGCAGTTCCTTTTTATATGTGAAGAAAGATTTTCAGAAGATGCTCGATCCATTAATAGTAAGCTGGGGCTACGAACCTGAATTTCCAGGCCAAAGCCAATTTTTAGATTATCACGAACAGCAGGGAACGCGTGATATTTCAGCATTTTTGACCATTCCGGCAGCATTGAAATTTTTCGAAGATCAGGATTGGAACACAAAAATAGCCTTTTCCAAAGAAAAGATACTTTCAAATTATGAAAGTTTTTGCGATTTGTTGAACACGAAAACGATTTGTCCGGTGACAGCAGAATTTTTAGGGCAAATGTGCAGCGTTCCGATTCAGACTGAAAAACCATTCGAACTTAAAGAACTATTATTCGAAAAATATAAAATTGAAATTCCGGTGATGAAAATCGAAAACCGCACGTTTATTAGGATTTCGTTGAATGGCTACAATTCACAATCCGACCTTGAAGTATTGCGATTCGCATTAAAAGACATTATTGCAACAACAGATTTATTAAAAGTTTAGCACAGTCCTAAAATAATATGTGATTTCGAATTTCACTTACTGTGTAAAACAAAATTTGAGAGTTTGCCACGAATTTGCACGAAAAATTTATGATGATTCTTGTAATTCGCGGCTAAAAATAAAGACTCATTATTTTGAGACAACAAAAAGTTTAAACCGAAAGCCGCGCGAGATAATCAAAATGTTCGCCTTCTAAAATGAGTTCTGATTTTAAGCCATTGGCTACAGCTGCGTTTTGAAGCGTGTTGTAATCGATGTACATCCAATCGAAAGCGTCTTCAGCTTCGCCTTTATATGAAATATTGAAAATGACTTCGCCGTAATATTCATGTTCCGATGGAATCCATTTTCCGCCGTCTTCATCTTCGTCAAACATATAAATGATATCGGAACTGTCAAGCAGGATTTGTCCGTTTTCATTCAGCAAAAATTTTAGTTTTTGCAGGAATTTCGCAACATTTTTCAATTTGCCGCACATTCCGGCGCCATTCATCATCAGTAAAATGGTGTCGAATTTTTCGTTTTCCAAGTCCATGACATTTTGGGCTTTCGCATTTTTGATGCCGCGCAAACGACAAGCTTCAATAGCATTTGCAGAAATATCAATGGCTGTAACATCGAGATTGCGTTCATTCTGCAAATACAAACTGTGGCTTCCGGCGCCGCAACCTACGTCAAGGATTTTGCCTTCTGCCAATGTCAGCGCTTTTTGCTCCGTCGCAGGCATGTCATTAAACGACCGAAACAAATACGCGACCGACATGTCATCTGCTTCTGAAATGGAAGTTTCGGTAATTAAATCTTCGGGCGAATTGTTGGTTTGATAATCTAAAATGGCTTTTCCAAAAAGGTCTTTCATGGCTGTATTTCGAAATTCGTTATTCAGTATTCAATATTGATCGTTCAAATATTGTAATTTTGCCGCCTGATCTGAATCTAATCAACATCCGGATGGACGCATTTTTAAAAAATCTTCCCAAGCTCGCCAAAGATAAGCATAACGAAAACAAAAAGTATTTCGATAAGCTTAAAAAGAAAACGCCCAAAAATCTGGATTATGTGATGCAGGAATTGCATGATTCCGAATTCAAAAAAACCGATTGCCTGACCTGTGCAAACTGCTGTAAAACCACCGGCCCGCTTTTTACAACTGCCGACATTGAACGGATTTCAAAACACTTTCGGCAAAAGCCGCAGCAATTCATCGACCAGCATTTGCGGATTGATGAAGACAATGATTATGTGCTGAAAAGTGTTCCGTGTACTTTTTTGGATGCTGAAAATTACTGTATGATTTATGACGTCCGGCCGAAAGCGTGTCGCGAATTTCCGCACACCGACCGGAAAAAGTTTCAGCAAATTTCAGCCATTACTTTAAAGAATATTCCAATTTGCCCAGCGACGTATCGGATTGTTGAAGAAATGAAAAAACGGATGCCGCTTTAATTCGCGCTCGTTACCGTAAGAAAACTGTCAGGATAGATCAGGTATTTTTTGCGCATTTCCCGGAATGAATCAATTCCGGATTTCCAGGTCGCACGAATTTCATCTTCCGACATGCCATTTTCAATCTGTTGCTGCAATTTCCTGGTTCCTGCAAGTTTTGTAAAATACGGAATAAAGAATTTTTCCGGTTGTTCTGTGGTTCGATAGGCGTTGATCAGCCATTTCAATTCAATCTTATTCATTTTTGGCGCATGCGATAAGTCTTCGCCGCAACACACTTTTCCGTTATTTGGTGGCGCAGTCGACCCAACGTTTGGCATCGGCGTAAAGCTGTAATGGAAACTTGTCAGGAAAGGCGAGCCGTAAATTTGGAATTGTTTGTCGGTTCCTCGCCCGATGCTCACGTTCGTACCTTCAAAAAAGCATAAGCTCGGATACAGATTGATCGCCTGGTCATTTGGTAGGTTTGGAGAAGGTTTTACAGGCAAACTGTAGTGCATTTCACGGCGGTAATTTTCACACGGAACGACTTTAACTTTGCATTGAATACTGTCTTTAAGCCATTTTTCGCCATTGATCATCAGTGCATATTCGCCAATGGTCATGCCGTGTAAAACCGGAATCGGGTGCATGCCAACGAAACTGCTGTTTTCTTTTTCGAGTGTTGGTCCGTCGATCATATTTCCGTTCGGGTTTGGGCGGTCGAGAATAATCAGTTGAATATTGTTTTCGGCGCAGGCTTCCATCACATAATGCAGCGAAGAAATGTAAGTATAAAATCGCGTACCAACGTCTTGAAGGTCGAAAAGCATCACATCGATTCCTTCGAGTTGCTGCGGTGAAGGTTTTTTGCTGTTTCCGTATAACGAAATGATCGGCAAGCCTGTTTTGGTATCTTTTCCGTCGACGATCATTTCGCCATCGGCAGCTTCACCGCGAAAACCATGTTCGGGAGCATAGATCTTTACGACATCCACGGAAGTGTTTTCCACCAGATAATCTACAATGTGTTTGGTGGCCGATTTCATTCCTTTAACCTGCATTTTCGTGACGCTATCGTAGATTGAATAAGGATATTCAAAAGTCACGGTTCCTGTTTGATTCGTTAAAACGCCAACTTTCTTATTCTTCAGTATCGAAATGTAACTCTCGATATTGTCTGCGCCAGTTAGGAATTTGGTCGATTTGATTCGGCTTTTCACCATTGCCTGCGCCGGAACTGAATTTGCCGTCTGCGTTCCTTTCATCTGCTGCGTTTTACACGAAACGACTACGATCGAAACCAAAGCCAGAAACCATAAATGCGTATTTTTAAATATCGGGAACGAAAAAGGAATTTTTTTTGAAACGGTGTAAGAACTCATAAAATGTCTTGCTGTGAATATTAATTTGTCTAAATGCAGTAAAAAATCCTGTCTAAAGCCGTATTTTTGAAATCACAAAGCCAACTTTAAATTGAATTTAGAATATTTTATCGCCAAAAGACTCATTACTGCTAAAGGCAGTAAAAGTAGTATTTCTGCGCCAATTATAAAAATTGCCATTTCGGCGATCGCCATCGGAATGATTATGATGATCGTTTCGGTTGCGACAGGAATCGGGCTGCAACAAAAAATACGCCAGAAAGTTTCGGCTTTCAACGGGCATATTATCATTACGAATTATGAAGACAACCAGTCGCAGGTGAGTATGACGCCGATTTCGACGCATCAGAATTTTTACCCGAAATTTACTTCCGTTTCCGGGATCAGCCACATTCAGGCCGTGGGCAGCAAAGCCGGAATCATCCGCACCGCCGATGCTTTTGAAGGCATCATATATAAAGGAGTCGGAAAAGATTACCAATGGGACAATATTAAAGAATACCTCATTTCGGGAAAAATCCCAGATGTTTCGCATCAACTCAATCAGCAGGTTTTAATTTCAAAATACCTTGCCGACCGGTTAAACCTTAAAACCGGCGACCGTTTCAATACCTTCTTCATGAAGGAAAACGGAAACGGCCTGCCAAACCTGCGCGTTTTTGAAATCGCCGGAATTTACAATTCGGGTTTCCAGGAATTCGATGCCGCATATATTATAGGAGACATTCGCCATTTGCAGCGCATCAATAAATGGAAGCCGGATCAGGTGGGCGCATTTGAGGTTTTCGTAGATGATTTTTCAAAGATCAAGGAAAAAGGCGAAGAAGTGTATAAAGAAACCGGCTCGACGCTCGACACCCAAACCATTGTTGAGAAATATTACTATATATTCGAATGGCTGCAATTGTTTGATTTCAATATTGTCGTGATTCTTGTCATTATGATCATCGTCGCGACTATTAATATGGTCGTCGCATTGTTGGTGCTCATTCTCGAGCGCACGCAAATGATCGGAATTTTGAAAGCGCTCGGTGCAAACAACTGGACAGTTCGAAAAGTCTTCCTGTACAATGCATTCTATTTAATATTGCGCGGATTGTTCTGGGGCAACATCATTGGCATCGGATTGGTTTTTGCGCAAAAGTATTTCGGGATCATCAAACTGAATCCCGAAAATTATTATGTAAACGAAGCGCCGGTCTATTTCAACTGGATGTATATTTTGGCTTTAAATGTTGGCACCGTTGTAATTTGTTTGCTTGTTTTATTGATTCCTTCTTACGTGATTACAAAAATTTCCCCGGTCAAAGCGATCCGTTTCGAGTAGTTTTTATTTACAGGAGCTATTTGCTTCGCCAATTCGCTGCGCTCGTGTCCCGCTTTTATTCTTTCAGGAGCTATTTCCCGCTTTGCGCTGCAATCTTTTTTATAGATTTTCCTTCCGCTGCGCTACAGTAAACCCATAAAAAAGGATTTCCGCTTCAATCGGGGCTAGGGGCATTGTGTTCAAAATGGGCATCTTGGTAAACCGAAGCAAAAACCTTCAAAAAAACTTTCGCCTTCAAAAAACTACCTTCCAGCGAGTTACATAATTTCAACAAAAAACTATCAAATTAAATGCTCAAAAAGTTTGGAAAAG
>NZ_FNEZ01000012.1 GCF_900100375.1 Flavobacterium noncentrifugens
TTATTTTTCTAGAATTAGGATTTAGATTTTTTTCAAAAAGCGCAATAAACAAATTAACAGAAATAATCGGAATACAAAAATAAACGTCGCACAACCGCCGGTAAGCGAACTACGCTGGTTTTTGGTAAATTGAACGTTTGTTTTTCACGAAGAAAGTTCTATCTTGGCAGAGAAAACTCAGTCCGCTGGCATCGCGAATTCGCTTACCGGCAAAACGTTGTGCGTCATTTTTACGAACGTAACTCCTAAAAATTAAATTTGCGACATTGAAATAATTTTTATAATTTCGTATCCGAATGAATACAGTTTAGAGAAATGTACTTTATTGAAAAAACAACAGAATTTGATAAGTGGTTTAAGAAATTGAATGACTTAAGAGCAAAAGCAAAAATTTTATTCAGACTTCAAAAATTAGAAAGTGAGGAACACTTTGGAGATTGCAAACCTGTTGGTAATGGAATTAGTGAATTGAAAATTAACTATGCAAAAGGCTACAGAATTTATTTCAAAGAAAATGAAGGAAAGATTATTATTCTGCTAATTGGTGGAGACAAATCAAGTCAACAGAAAGACATTGAAAAAGCAAGAGAAATTTGGGATAAACTAAAAAAGTAAAAATGGAAACATCAAAATTTGACATAGCAGATTATTTGGACAGTAATGAAATGATTGCTGAATATCTAAATGCGGTTTTGGAAGAAGGAAATGATAATGAAATTGTGACTGCGATTGGACATATCGCAAAAGCAATTGGTATGACAAAAATTGCAGAACAAACCGGAATGAGCAGACCAAGTTTGTATAAAGCTTTATCTGATGGAGCCAAACCACAATTTTCAACTATTATGAAAGTTTTAAAAGCTATTGGTGGAGAAATAAAAGTAAATCCAATACCAGCATAAAAAACGAACGCACAACAGCGGCTAAGCGAGATTGCTGGTTTTCGGTAACCGGAAATTTTGTTTTCACGAAGAATGTTTTATCTTGGCAGAGAAAACTCAGTCCGCTTGAATCGCAACCTCGCTTAAGCCGCGAAACGTTATATGAGACCACAAAAATTCGCGGTAACGACATGAAATATTTAAACAAGCTGCTTGACGTTTATTACGAAGACAGAAACGTTTTCCAAATTATTTTTTGGTGGGAATTGCGTCGAATTCTTTATAATTTTATTGTCATACTGTATGGAATTATTTGCCTGATGATAATTTCAGTAATCGTAAATGTTCCGACAGGAGAAGATTTAATTGAACCGCTAATTATTCTGGGTTTTGGAATATTGTGCAATATTGGCTATACGTTAGGTTGGCTAACTGAAATCTTTATAAAGAAAAATAATTTCTATGGTCCTAAAATGTTTAAAGTCGGTTTATACTTCACTTTATTTTTAATAACTATTCCTTTAGCAATTCATAGTGTTTCTTGGGTTTTTCGTGGATTCAAAACAATGTATTAACGTGGCCTCATATAACCGCCTGTAACCTCAATCGCGGAGTTTTCGGTAAAATGAAGTTTGATTTTCACGAAGAAATTTTATCTTAGCAGAGAGAGTTCTGTTCGCTTTGACCCGCGACTGCGGTTACAGGCCAAACGTTATGAGCTATAATTTCCGCAGCAGACTAAACAACAACGAATGAAATATTATACATATTGGTCAATTGCTGATTTGCCTACAAACTCAATAAAATCCTATGAGGTTTTTTATATATTTCTATAATTTGTTTAATCACTTGGGGCTTTATTAAACGCTACAAAAAAAAATAAGGATTATGAAAAATTAATTCTTTTATGGATCATTGGTAGCATTTTCATATTCGCTACCTCAATGTTCGTGTACCTAACTTATATGGTCAAAGACGATACTGAAAATAGAATACAAACATTTTTTACTTCTTCAAAAGTAGCACAAGTTGAAGGCGTAATTTCTGATTTCAAAAGAGAAAGACCTGCATCACAACGTCGAGTTGTAACTATTGAGAGTTATAGTTGATTCTGTAAAATTTTCTTATGGAGATGCAATGCTTGGGCGCTTTAACAACTTTAGTGAAACTAACAGTATCTTACAAAATGGTTTGCCCGTGAGAATAACTTATGGAAAAGATAAAAATCAAATTGTTAAAATTGAAATCGCGAATTAAGTTTACAAACTATTACAGCTCATAACAACGGCTTCAAGCAATTGCGAAGTTTTTTGTCGCCGGAAATCTTTATTTCACGAAGAATGTTTATATTCGGCAGACAGAACTCAGCTCGCTTTCATTCGCAACTGCGTGAAGCCGCAAAACGTTGTGCGACAGCCGAGAATCACATTATGAAAAAAACAGCAATTTTAGTCATTTTAACAATTTCCATAGTAGTTTTAACTTCCATTTTTGGAGTTATAAATAATCAAATCTCATATTCTATTTCTCCAGAATTTTTCACGAAATCAATGTTTCCGAGGTTTGGATTTGTAGAATATGGTTTAGATACTCCAAGATTAACCGCAGCCATAATTGGAATTTGGTCAACTTGGTGGTTAGGATTGATTATTGGACTTATTTATTCAATTATTAGTTTATCGAAAAACAATACAAAAACTATTTTTTCTTATTTAACTAATGCAATATTAACTACCTTTATTTTCGTATTTGCAAGTGGAATACTTGGATTTATATTTGGGAAAATATCGCTAACGAATGTTATAATAAATCGGGGATTTTCGGGAAGCCAAGAACAATTAAAAAATTTTGTAACAGTTGGTTACATTCATGATTTTGAATACGGTGGAGCGATTTTAGCAATATTATTTGTAACATTAAAGCCATTTCTAAAACGGCCGTCGCACAACAGCGGCTTCAAGCAATTGCGAAGTTTTTTTTAACAGGAAATATTTATTTCACGAAGAATGTTTATATTCGGCAGACAGAACTCAGCTCGCTTTCATTCGCAACTGCGTGATAGCCGCGAAACGTTGGCGGCAATCTATTGAAAAATACAATCCAAATGAAACATAGTTCGCTATATAATGTATTAGAAAATTTCGATTTTGATTTACTAAATCATCCTGAATTTAAAGAGGATTCTGTACGCGAAGAAATTATCTTTCCAATTATAAAAGGCTTGGGTTATTCTCCATCAAAACCTTTTCAAATAATTAGAAGCCGTAAATTAATTCATCCGTATGTTTCAATTGGATCCCAAAGAAAACTAATACACATAATTCCTGATTATGTATTTGAAATAAATGGAAAACCAGGTTGGATTTTAGATGCAAAATCACCGTCTGAATCAACGATTAATTCAGCTAATGTAGAGCAAGCTTATTCCTACGCAATACATAGTGAAATTAGAGTAAATTATTTTGCCCTTTGTAACGGAACATATTTTACACTATACAATATTAGTAAAGAGAAACCTTTATTACATTTTCCAATTCGTGCAATTCCCGGATATTGGAATCAAATTCAAGAAATATTAAAGCCTCAAAATGTCTTTAAAGATGCTGAGAAAATTATCAAAAAAGATTTAGGTCTGCATTTGAAACGTCTTGGATTTGATCAATCTGAAAGCTTAGTTTTTCCAGAAACTCCAATATTTCATATCGGGCAATTAGACAATAATCAGTATACAATGTCGGCTGGCGCTATAATTGAAAATGAAACTTATGTAGTTACTTTTGATTTTGGCTCAACAGAATTTCAACAATTAAAAGGCAAAATTCCACAGGAGGCGTTTGAAAAATTATCATCTAGAAATATTGATTCTAGAAAAATGATAAAATTTGCCGATCAAGTTTATTATGTTAATATAGATTGTAAGGTCGGAGATAAATTAGAAGAAAACGCTGATGAGATTTTTCTTCCCATGAAAGTTAATCAATTTATATAGACTGCCGCCAACAGCGGCTAAGCTAGATTGCTGGTTTTTGGTAACCGGAAATTTTGTTTTCACGAAGAAAGTTTTATCTTGGCAGAGAAAACTCAGTCCGCTTGAATCGCAACCTCGCTTAAGCCGCGAAACGTTAACTGAAAGCCGTAAAAATTGCGCATAAAACAAAATCATATAAATATCTATTCAAAACTTAGCAGAAAAAGAACTTCAACTTAACTTAATCGTAACTTCATTGAAAGGAACGATTGAAGAAAGAGAAGCGCAAATCTTTAAACTCAAATTGCCGGAAAAATTTAAAAAATTACATTTTGAATATGCAGAATTGAGTAACGAGAATATTGAAGCAGTAAAACGCGGACTTTTTTTGTATTGGTTTTCACTTTCAGAGCCGATGTTTTTAACCGGAATATGTGAAACTGATAAAGTTGCAAACACAAAAATCATCGAAAATATTGAGAAAATAATTGACGCTGATAAAATTGATTATGAATTATCCTGGATGTTGAGTTACTATAAAGAGTGGGAATGGCTTTTTGAGAATTATAAAAGTCATGAGAAATTTTATACGACATTATTAAGCAGTAATGTTTCATTACCAAAAATTAATAAAGAGCAAATGATTAATCGCGGTTTAATGGGAAAATATTGGAATTCTTTGAACTAACTCGGCCTTCAGTTAACCGCCGCTAAACGCAATTGCTGATTTTCGGTTACCGGAAATTTCTTTTTTACGAAGAATGTTTTATCTTGGTAGAGAAAACTCGGCTCGCTTGCATCAGCAACTGCGCTTAAGCGGCCTAACGTTATAAGCAACCAAAGAAAAAATCCGTGGAAATTGGACGTCTGAATAATAAAGTAGTAAAGATCGAAAACTATCAATCAACTTTTATATTGTTGAACATGGATCATAATCTTTTCCGTTTCGATTTCGTAAATAAGAAAGAATTTAACTTGCAAACTGGCGAGCATAATAAACTCCAATATTTTGAAAAGCATGCTTTACTTATCGATTATTCCGAAAATTTAATCACAACATTCATTAACTCTAAACCAGACAATCCTGAGATTTTTATAAAAGATATCGAAAACGCAATTAATGAAGTTACGCTTGGCTGGAGAAGTTGGAAAAATTACATAACGGAAAACAACTTCTTCACTTTTGAAACTTTCAAAAAAAATATTGCTGACGGAAGTGGTAAATTATCATACGCGCCATTTTCGATTACTCAAAATATTTTAAATGTTTGTAATAAACATAATGTGTCGATCACTGCTTTCGACAATCAATTGAAAAGGGAAAATTTTAAATTAATTATTATTGGTAAAAGCTATTTGATCGCAAAAGACTTCAAATTTCATGAACAATAAATATTGGCTGCTTATAACCGCCGTTTCAAGAATTTGCTGGTTTTCGGTAAATTGAGTGTTCATTTTCACGAAGAAAGTTTTATCTTGGCAGAGAGAACTCAGTCCGCTAGCATCGCAAACTCGTGAAGCGGCCTAACGTTAGTAGACATTTTGGGCGATATCGTGAATTGAACGATAATTTTCGTATTTTTGATAAAAATAATTTGCCATGACAGTAGTTATCGATAAATCTAATTTGAAAAATACTTCAAAAATTCTCAGTGAAAAACTGAAGAAGTCGACTAAATCTGGAAATCTGTGTAAGCATTTCGGCAAGCTTAAAAGAAAAATTGACGGTTTAGAATATCAAATTTCAGCGAGAGAAAATGAAGATTGATTTTATTGCTGATACTAACTTCCTCATTTATCTTCACGAAGGAAATAAAATTATTGAGCCGTTTTTAGAATATGATTTTGGTGTTTCTTTTATTTCAGAAATTGAGTTACTCGGTTTTCATGGATTATCAAAATCGGACGAAACAAAACTTACTTCACTTCTTGGTGATTGTTTTTTGATTGATTGGAATTCTAAAATAAAAGAACAGACAATTTTATTAAAAAGAAAATATTCAATTAAACTTCCTGATGCAATTATTGCAGCGACGGGATTAGTTTATGATATTCCATTAGTAACGGCTGACAAAGGTTTTCAAAAAATAACTGAATTAGACTTAGTTTTAATCGATTTTTAATAAAACGTCTACTAACCGCCGCTTCACGCAATTGCTGCTTTTCGGTTAATTGAACGTTTTATTTTCATAACTTCGTTTTGGGTTGCAGAAAGTACTCTGCTTCGATTGCCGCAACTGACGCGAAGCGGCCTAACGTTAGTGGCAAGCATACAAAAATCCGGCTAAAATCGAAACCATGGAAAGTAATGAAAAAGGGAAAGGTGGAGAAAATTTTGTTTATCAGTTAGCTACAAATTCATTCTTCAGTTATTGGTGTTATCCAAATCCAATGGATGAACTAGGAAATAAAAAGGAATTGTGTGACTTAATAATTCATTTCAGAGAAACAATTATTTTAATTTGCGTTAAAAATTATGAATTTAAAGGTCTCTATTCTAGATATTTTAGAAAAGCAATAGAAAAAGATGTACGGCAACTTTATGGCGCTGAAAAGAAAATTTTAAATTCGACTTATGATATCCAAATTAAAAATATAAATGGTCGATCTCATATTATCAACAAATCTGAAATAAAAAATATTCATCGAATTGTCATTCATCTTGGAGATAAAGTTCATTTCTATCCATCAAATCGAGAGACAAAAGATGAGAAGTTCATTCATGTCTTTGATAAAACATCTTTCTTTAATTTAACAAAATTTCTTGATACCATAAAAGATTTTGAAGAATATTTAGAAAAAAGGGAGAACACTTTTTCTAGAAAAGATGTATTAATATTACCTAGCGAAGAAGACGAATTTGACAAAGAAACTCACGATCAATTTTTCGAATTACAAAGCAATAAAAATTTAGACAAACAATATATATTAATATCTGGAACCGAAAGCGATTTATTAGCTAGCTATATAAAACATGAAAGACAGTTTTCAGAACATATCACTTCTGATAAATATAATGGAATGCTTTTCCAAATAGATGGAACTTGGGATGAATTTCTAAAGCATGAACAATTAGAGCGAAAACAAAAAGCAGATAAAATCAGCTATTTTATTGACGAATATGTCAAAAGAGAAGTAATGCCTAATCAAGATGAAGGCAGTGTTGAATTTGCAAAAGAGTTATTATCATTCAATAGATTTGAACGTAGAATATTTTCTAAACACCTTTTTGATTTCGTTAAAGAATACAATGACTTACGCGGATTTGCGTTGGCGAGAAGATATGGAGAAATAGATGGCGTTGCTATAATTTTTGCTTTTTACACAGTCGATATGACACCTGATCAAGTCAATCATATGATGAATTTAGTAATTGAAACTTACTGTGTTCATACCAATTATAAACATGATAAAATTATACTTGTAGGAGTTACAACTAATTGCAAACAATTTAAGTTTGGTTTGCATAAAGATATAAAACCATATCCTAAAGAACTTGAAAACGAAATAAGAAAGGATATGGAATTACTAAAATGGTTTACTGCTACAACCGAACTAAAATTTTCGGAAAAAGAATATCCCGATTAGAAACCACGCCAGCCACTAACCGCCTGTAACCGCAATCGCGGAGATTTCGGTAAAATGAACTTTTGTTTTCACGAAGAAATTCTATCTTAGCAGAGAGAACTCAGTTCGCTTTGATCCGCGACTGACGGTTACAGGCCAAACGTTATGAGAAATGTTTGAGCGCGACGTAAAATCACGACGTTCTTTTTCGAATTTCATTATCTTTGAAAAATGAAAAAGAATCTTTACATAATTGCGGGTTGTAACGGAGCTGGGAAAACTACTGCTTCGTTTACGATTTTACCTGAAATTCTAGATTGTAAAGAATTCGTAAATGCTGACGAAATTGCAAAAGGTTTGTCTCCTTTTCAACCTGAAAAAGTTTCGTTTGAAGCTGGAAGAATTATGCTTCGAAGAATCAACGAACTTTTGGAATCAAATGAAAATTTTGCTTTCGAAACTACTTTGGCAACAAAAAGTTATAAGTCAAAAGTTTTTGAAGCAAAAAATAAAAACTATAATGTTACACTTCTTTTCTTTTGGTTACAAAATGTAGACCTTGCTATTGAGCGCGTAAAAACACGAGTTATAGAAGGTGGACATAATATTGAACTCGATGTTATAAAACGTAGATATTTGAACGGCATAAAAAATCTATTTGAAATCTATTTGCCAATCGTTGACGAAGCAATGATTTTCGATAATTCTGAAGGAAAGCATATTTTGCTTGCTGAAAAAACTTTAGATTCTGAAATCGATATTCTAAATCATGAAAAATTTGATAAACTTAAAAGTTACTACAATGAAGGAATATAAAAGAACTCCAAACCAAACTAAAATCTTGGAAGGAATGGATAAAGTTTACGACAAACTTATTGAGTTTAAAAAGAGAATGAACAGCGAACTTGTTATTCTTAAGGATAATAAAATTACGAGAGTAAAACCATAACACTTCTCATAACAGCGGCTAAGCGAGATTGCTGGTTTTCGGAAACCGGAAATTTTGTTTTCACGAAGAAAGTTTTATCTTGGCAGAGAAAACTCAGTTCGCTTAAATCGCAACCTCGCTTAAGCCGCGAAACGTTAACTGCAAGCGCAAATCACGATCATGATGATTTTAGAAAGAAAAAGATTATTCGCTTTGATGTTTTTGAAAATGTTTCCCTCTTTGGTTTTTGCAAACGCATGATCGCCAATGATGTGGTTTGGAATGTTGCATTCGCTTATTTTTAACGCTATAATTGGAATTTGTGAAAGCGCGATAATTGAAAAATATAAAATTCCTAATAGAATGTGGCTTATTATTTTAGCCAATTATGTTTCAATGATTATTGGCCTATTTTACATTGCCCCACATTTTTCATCTATTATTGGAAATCTAGATTTTTGGGGTGGAAACACGAATTACGGTGAATACCGATTAAAAGGATTTCTGATGGGAATGTTTACTTCATATCTAGCAACGTTAGTCATCGAACTACCATTTTTTTATTTCGCTGTCAAAGAAAAGTTGAATCGCAAGAAGATTCTGTTTCCTTTCTTCATCGCTAATTCAATTACAAATTTCATTATGACGCTTATATATTTTTGGATTGTCGAAAGTGGAGGCATATGGAAATAAGCGCCAGCAGTTAACAACGGCTTCAAGCAATTGCGAAGTTTTTTCTAACCGGAAATCTTTATTTCACGAAGAAACATTATATTCGGCAGACAGAACTCAGTTCGCTTTTATTCGCAACTGCGTGAGAGCCGCGAAACGTTAGCTGCAACCAACAGAAAAATCCGATAAAATAAGAACGAATTATGACTTCTTTTCTACAATTAATTATTTCAATTCTGATTTTATCATTTTTAGTTGGTTTTATATTAATGATTGTTGGGAAAATTAAACGCCGTATGCCAATTTTAAAATTGGGTTGCATATTTTTTTTAATCCCTTTCTCTATACTAATTTTCACGATCGCTTATAAAATCGTTGAAAAAAAACGAAGCGAAACTCTAACTCAAAATGATCTAGTTGGAAATTACGTATTGTTAAATTCAAATTCAGCTAATAAAAATAAAGTGCAATTAAAACTTTATGAAAATGGTAAATTTGAAATATCTGATTTATTAGCAAATCAAATCTGCGAAAGGGGAAAATATAGTTTGTATGTTAATGAAGTTTGGTTTAGATGTGACAATCATTCGTCAGTTGCAAAAATAGAAAGAGGTTTTTTAAATTTGAATTTAAAATTTAATTTTCATAAAGCTGACAACAAAGAAAAATTTACAGTTCAAAAAATAAAAAATTAACCAGTGGCAGCAGCTAACACCGCATTTAAGAAATTGCTGGTCTTTTGGTAATTGAACTTTCGGTTTCACGAATAAAGTTTTATCGTGGCAGAAAGAACTCAGTCCGCTTGAACCGCAACTTCTCAAATGCGAGAAACGTTAACTGCAATTTTACCGAACCAAAATCGTTCATAACAAAAATAGAAAACCC
>NZ_FNEZ01000006.1 GCF_900100375.1 Flavobacterium noncentrifugens
TACAAAGCCACTTTAAAGGACAGCACGAACTGGTCTGACGCTACTGAAGTGCCTTTCAACAGCGATTCTTACAGTACGGCGCATCCAACCCTTAGCGCAGACGGCAAAACGATGTATTTTGCATCAGACATGCCAGGCACGCACGGACAATCGGACATCTGGAAAGTGTCGATTAGTGACGATGGAAGTTTCGGAACGCCGGTAAACCTGGGAACAGGCATCAATACCGAAGGAAAAGAAACCTTCCCCACGATTACCGATGAGAATGAATTGTATTTTGCTACCGACGGGCATCCCGGACTTGGCGGGCTTGACATCTTCATGTCAAAGGTCAATGCCGATGGATCTTATGGAGAACCGCAAAACATCGGAACACCGGCAAACTCGCCACAGGATGATTTTGCTTACCTGATCGATACCAAAACACGCAAGGGCTTTTTGTCTTCAAACAGGACTGGCGGACAGGGTTATGACGACATCTACAAATTCACCGAAACCAGGAAACTGATCTGCGAACAGGTGCTTGCAGGTGTGGTGACCGATCTTGAAACAGGCGAAATATTGGCTGGTGCCAAAGTGACGCTGATGGATGATAAGTTCAACAAGATCAAAGAGATCATGTCTGATGCGGAAGGAAAATATGATTTTGGAATGGTAGAATGCGGCAAGATCTATTATGTAAGAGGCGAGAAAGAAACCTATGAGACCAAAGAGCAGAAAGTGACGATCTCTAAAGAATCCGGAAAAACCGACCTTCCGATCCAATTGGAGAAAAAAGTGAAACCGGTGACTGTGGGCGACGATTTGGCCAAAGCCTTCGGGATCAAGATCATTTACTTTGATTTGGACAAATGGGACATCAGAAGTGATGCAGCATTGGAACTCGAGAAAATCCTTGACGTAATGAAACAATACCCGATGATGAAAATCGACGTGCGTTCGCATACCGATTCGCGCCAGACACACAAATACAACCAGAAACTCTCTGGCCGCAGGGCAGCTTCAACGATCGACTGGCTGGTAGCCAACGGTGTGGAGAAAGCAAGACTGACAGGAAGAGGTTACGGCGAGACCAAACTGGTGAACAAATGTGCCGATGGGGTTCAGTGTACCGAAGAGGAACACCAGGCCAACAGACGCTCTGAGTTTATCATTACAGGTTTGTAAGCAAAAACAAATATTTTATTTGAAAAGCATCCTTCGGGGTGCTTTTTTTGTTTGTCATCCCTAGAGCGAAGTCGAAGTACATTTTCGCTTTGGAAGATTGTTTCGGTTTGGATCACACTGCATCAGGGATGGAAGCGGCATCCTTTTATGGAGCAACGCGAAATAAAAGATAAAGCGGACAGCCCGGGCCGAAGGTGATGCCAAAAATAAAAAAGCCCTCCGAAAATCGGAAGGCTATTTAGGCAGCCTTTTCAAGGCAGAAATATTGGTATGAATTATCCGCTTTGTGTAGCAGTTGTTTCTTCAACCTGCGGATCGTGCTTTATCTTTACGCTTGAAGCTTAATATTATTTTTAATATTGTAAAGATATGGTTTAGAAGTTTGTGAGATTTCAGCATTTGCATTTAAGTTTATATCATTCCATAAAAAAACCACCCAAAGGTGGTTTGTCAAAACAAAAGCAATTAAGATTAATCGTTATTTTTTGATGAAGATATTTGTATAGTATTTTTTGCCGTCGGCATTTTCGCGGATCGCAATACCAAAGTGCGTAAAGTCGCCTTCAATATTTGCTTTGTGGCCTGGGCTATTTAACCACGCGTGAAGCGCAGAACTTGGAGCAACATAATTATAAGCTACGTTTTCGTTTACTTTTACAGCGCCCAAAGCCTGGATGATGTCTTGTGAACGTTGTTCGAACAAGTCATGGTTCAAAGTATTTTTCCCGATCATGTATTCATCATGCTCTTCGGATTTTACAGAAATGTAGTTGATGGTTTGTAAAGGATTTAATCCAAGGCTTACCCTGTGCTCGTTGATCAGGTCGGCTAATTCGAGTTCGCTGCTGCTGTAATCGTAAACTGCATTTAAAGCAGCTTCATTGGCAGCATTAGGAGCAGCTTCTGAAGAATCTGATGAACAAGAAACCATTGATAAGGCGAAAGCCAAGACCATTGCCACAGGCAAAATTGCGTTGCGTAGAGTTGTTTTCATAACTAATAGGTATAAGTTTAAAGTAGATTGTGGGGCAAACTTCTTTAGTATTGATTTTAAGAACGTTGTTGTTTTTTGTTATACCAATATTACGCAATAAAATTAAATAATCGTTTAAACAACACATAAAATCGATGAAATACATTATTTAGCATTTATATAATATAATTTTCTTACAAATATATTTTATAGAAAAATTACAATAAATCATTTGATGATGGCTGGTAATTAACCTATTATAGCTTTCAAATCAATCCTTAACGAGCTAAAAAAAAACCACCCGAAGGTGGTTTTTAGTGTCAAACAAACATTATAAATAAACTCCAATTTATTTCTTGATGAAGATGTTGGTATAATATTTCTTTCCGTTGGCATTTTCGCGGATAGAGATACCAAAGTGTGTGAAGTCGCCTTCGATATTGGCTTTGTGGCCAGGACTTCTAAGCCATGCACTCAATGCAGAGCTTGGTTCAACATAATTATAAGCTACGTTTTCATTCACTTTTACAGCGCCAAGCACCTGAATGATATTTTGTGAGCGTTCCTGAAACAAGTCATGGTTCAAGGCATTCTTCTCGATCATGTATTCGTTGTGCTCCTGGGATTTGTAAGAAATGTGGTTGATGGTCTGTAAAGCATTGAGTCCGATGCTTACCCTGTACTCATTGATCAAGTCGGCCAATTCAAGTTCGCTGGCGCTATAGTCGTAATTCTGAACCAATACTGCCGTAGGTTGGGCAGCTGATTCTTCTGACGAATCTGATGAACAGGAAACCATTGATAAGGCGAAAGCCAAAACCATTGCCACAGGCAAAATTGCGTTGCGTAGAGTTGTTTTCATAAATAGTAGGGATAAGTTTAAAGTAGATTGTGGGGCAAACTTCTTTAATATTGTATTTTAAGAACGTTGTTGTTTTTTGTTGAGACAATATTAAGGCAAACATCGTTTAAAGTACAAATAAAATCGATGAAATGCATAAATTATCAATTTTATAAGATAAATTTCTTACATATTTGACTATTGCGTATAAAAAAACCGCTAAGGAGCGGTTAAAATTTATGCTGTGATGATTGTTAAGGAGCCATTCGGTCGATTTGCCATGAATAATCTTCGTTGATTTTATATCGGATGCGGTCGTGCAAACGGTTTGGCCTGCCTTGCCAGAATTCCATTTCGACAGGTTTTACAGTATATCCGCCCCAATGTTGCGGGCGCGCAATTTCTTTTCCATTATAAGATTCTTCTAAGTTGTGGAGTTTTTCTTCCAAAACTTCTCTTGACGCAATGACTTCACTTTGATTGGAAACGATTGCGCCGAGCTTGCTTCCGTCGGGTCGCGATTCGAAATAACCGTCGGAAATATTTTTGGGAGATTTTTCAGCGATGCCTTTAATAATAATCTGCCTTTCCATCGAATGCCAAAAAAATGACAGGCAGAGATGTGGATTTTCAGCAATTGCCCTGCCCTTTTCCGAATGGTAATTGGTATAAAACGTAAAGCCTTCGAAGTTGAATTGCTTTAAAAGCACGACACGGGACTTTGGAAAACCGTCGAGCCCGATCGTTGAAACCGTCATCGCATTGACTTCTTCCACGCCGCCATAATCTTCCATTTCATGAAACCACTTTTTAAAAAGCGCCATCGGATCTTCGGGGATTTCACTTTCCAGCAACTGGCTTTTTTCGTAGGATTTTCTGTAATTGCTTAAATCGCTCATGGGAATTGGTATTAAATTTCGAATGTTTTTCCGTCATCCGCCAAAAGCACATTCGGGAAAATCGTTTCGGCTTCTTCTTTAAATAATGAGATATTTTCGTAACGTGTGGAATAATGGCCAAGGATCAGCTGCTTTACATTGGCCTTTAAGGCGATTGACGCTGCTTCTTTTGCAGTCGAATGCATGGTTTTTCCTGCTAATGTGGCTTCCGATTCTAAAAAAGTCGATTCGTGGTAAAGCGTGTCAACATCTTTGATCAGGTCGATCATATTTTCATTGTAAACCGTATCTGAGCAGAACGCATAACTTTTTGGCGGAATGGGTTCAAAAGTCAGTTTGTCATTTCCGATAAAAGTGCCGTCGTCAAGCGTAATGTCTTTACCGTTTTTAATATTTTGGAAATAACAGGTTTGAATCTGGTAATGCTTCATTGCTTCGGCATTGAGTTTTTTCTCGCCGATCTTTTCCCGAAACAAATAACCATTCGTGTAAATGCGGTGTTTTAATGGAATCGTCTTTACGATAACTTTCTCATCTTCAAACACAATTTCACTTTCGTTCGATTCGAGTTCATGAAAATAAAGTCCATAACTTGTCCATGAATTGGAGAGCCGCAATTGCAGCGTAATCATTTCTTTGATGCCTTTCGGGCCATAAATATGAAGATCGTTTGTCCTGTTGAGCAGCATGAATGTCGACACCAGCCCGATCAGTCCATACACATGATCGCCGTGCAGGTGCGATATAAAAATGTGGTTGATCTTAGAGAATTTGATCTTATTCTTACGCAATTGTACCTGCGTCGCTTCGCCACAATCGATCAGGAAAAGCCTGTTTTTAATTTCGAGAACCTGTGAAGTTGGGTTTGTGAAAGTTCTTGGTGTTGCGGCATAACAGCCTAATATTGTGAGTTCCATGTGTCAGGTTTGGATCATGAATTGTCAATTATTCATTGTCAATTAGCTTCGCTCAATTCGGCCGTTGCCTCGGGTGTCCATTAAATTAAAAACCAAGGTCGCGTTCTATTTCTTCCATTTCAATAATGTCATGGGCTTCGAGCAAAGTGGGAACAACAGTCAGCTTTTCAGGAACTGCATTAAAATCGATGTTATTGGCAACAACGACAAATGATTTTTTTGCCTTTTTATGGGTTTTAGAAAGTGGCAGGAAACTCTTAATATCCTTATCGGAAATGTTTTTGCAATGGCTCACATCGAGTATTATATTGTGCTTTTCAAAAGTCTTGTATTCATGGGTGACTTTCATCAAAAAAGCAACTACTTCGTCCTGAGTATCCTTAATAATAACAGAATGTCCTTTTTGTTCTACTTTCATGGCGTTGCAATATTATAAGTTGAAATCTCTCAAAGTTACAAAGATTTTACTGTCGGAAAGCGAAAAAGAAGCGGAATTACTTGATTTTTGAAGCCAGTAAATAAATGACAGCCATTCTGATTGCTACACCGTTTTCGACCTGGTTCAAAATGACCGATTGTTGCGAATCTGCTACATCTGAAGATATTTCAACACCGCGGTTTATCGGTCCTGGGTGCATAATTACGATTTCTTTGCTGAGGGAATCCAACAATGCCTTATCTACGCCATATTGCTGTGCATATTCACGAGTTGATGGAAAGTAATTGACATCCATTCGTTCATTTTGCACACGAAGCATATTGGCTACATCGCACCATTCCAATGCTTTGCGCAGATTGGGCTCAACGGTTACGCCAAGCGATTCGATGTATTTCGGAATTAAGGTTTTTGGCCCGCAGACTTTGACTTTAGCGCCTTGAAGCTGCAATGCGAATATATTAGAAAGCGCGACGCGCGAATGCAAAATATCGCCTACAATGACGACTTTCTTCCCTGCGACTTCCCCTAATTTTTCGCGGATCGTAAATGAATCCAATAACCCTTGCGTAGGATGCTCATGCGCGCCATCGCCTGCATTTACGATACTTGCCTTTACATTTTGCGACAGGAAATAAGCGGCTCCGGGATTGGAATGCCGCATCACAACCATATCGACTTTCATGGATAAAATATTGTTCACCGTATCAATCAGGGTTTCGCCTTTTTTAACAGACGACTGCGCTGCCGAAAAACTGATCACATCGGCTGACAAGCGTTTTTGTGCCAATTCGAATGATAATTTGGTGCGTGTGCTATTTTCAAAAAATATATTGGCGATCGTAATGTCGCGAAGTGATGGGACTTTTTTGATCGGGCGGTTGATGACTTCCTTAAAATGGTCGGCGGTTTCAAAAATAAGGTCAATATCATTTTTGTTGATGTATTTGATCCCTAACAAATGATTTACGCTTAATTCTTTCATTGTACTAATTGGTTATTAAATAAACGCCGTCTTCCCCATCCTGAGTTGCCCAGCTCACAAGCACTTTTTCATTATTGATCGCATCGACCTGCCTGCCGCGGTAATCGGGCTGAATTGGCAGATGGCGGCTAAACCTCCGATCAATTAAAACCAAAAGCTCGATCTCTGCAGGCCTTCCGAAAGACTGAATTGCGGTAAGTGCTGCGCGGATGCTTCGGCCGGTGTATAAAACATCATCGATGAAAATGACCTTTTTATTCTCTGTCAGGAAATCGATCTGAGTCCTGTTTGCCTCGAGCGGCTTGTCTGTACGCCTGAAATCGTCCCTGAAAAAAGTAATGTCGAGATAACCGAGTTCGATATTTTTTACGTCGTATTCTTTTTCGAGCAATTCCTTAATGCGTTCAGCCAGGAAAGTACCGCGTGGCTGAATGCCAATAAGAACAGTATTAGAAAAATCAAGGTGTTTTTCGATCAGTTGACAGGCCAAACGGTGCAGAATGATATTGACTTCTTTGGAAGTGAGCAATACTTTTTGACTCATGTGAAGTGTTGTGTTTGGGATGTAAAAGTACAGAAAAATTGTTTTTTACAGGCTAGTTTCGGGATAAAATCTTTCAAATTTAATAAAAAAAACATCCGATTTAGATTATTAATTCTTAATTTAGTCGGCACAACCCATACTTTATGTCCTTCCAATCCTACATTAAAAATATTTTCTTAACAGACGATGATTCAGACGACTGTGTGCTTTTTTCAGAAGCATTGCAGGAGCTATTTCCCAATGAAAAAGCCAATCTGACCATAACAAATGACGGCGTAAAACTCATGGAAGCTTTGAAAGAAAAGGTTCCTCCTGCACCCGAAGTCATTTTCCTTGATTTGAATATGCCCAGGAAAAATGGGTTCGAATGCATTGCAGAAATCCGAAATACGCCAAAATATAAAAACATCCCGATCATTATATTTTCGACTTCTTCCAATAATGATATTGTCGATAAAACTTATGCCCATGGCGCGAATTATTACATCTGCAAGCCGCAGTCGTATCCGCTCTTAAAGAAAACAATTGCATTTGTATTGTCTTTCGACCTTAAAAAACTGAGCCAGCAGCCTTTGCGCGACAAATTTGTGATCAATATGGCCTAATGGATTATGGAAAGACTCAGCCAGTTTCAGATTAAAGTTATTTTTATTTTTGCTTCGGTGATCCTGATTTCGCTTTCGGTTTTTTCGTATTTGCGCATCAATAGTTTGCTGAAATCTTCAGAAATGCTGAACCATACCAATATTGTAAAATTAGAATTGGAAAGTATTTTCTCAAGGATAAAAGATGCCGATTCGGAACAGCGCGGTTATGTACTGACAAAAGACCTGGCTTACATCAACCAGTTCAACAGTACGATCCGGGAAATCCGGAAACGGCAAAAACGACTGGAAATGCTGACATCTGACAATTATTCTCAGCAAAAAAACCTCGAAGCTTTGAACGTGCTGATTGAAAAAAGGATCGTTCACATGAATGCGGTTCTGAAAGATGTGAAAGCCGATCAGACGTTAAAGATCAAAAAAGAAAGATGGCTCGTCGCGCGTGCAATTATGACGGGACTTCGCCAGCAAACGGATAAAATGGTGAATGAGGAGCAATTTCTAATGAAACTCCGAACAAAGTCACTGGTAAAGGAAACTGCGCTTACGCCATTGTTTACGATTTCATTGATCATTGGGTCTATTTTAATTTTGATCCTTTCGTATTACGGCATCAGCAAAGAACTTAAAATTTCAAATACGCTAAAATCGGATCTTGAAAACAAAAACGAGACGTTAGATTTGATGAACAAAGAACTGGAATCGTTCACGTATATTTCGAGCCACGATTTGCAGGAACCGCTCCGAAAAATACAGACTTTTGTTACGCGGATCATCGACAGCGAATTTGAAAATCTTTCATCAAATAGCAAAACCTATCTTATAAAAACCAATGAATCGGCCAACAGGATGCAGGCGTTGATTCGGGACCTGCTCGCCTATTCGCGTTTGAAAACCGAGATATTTCCGGTACAAATCACCAACCTGAGATTTATTGTTGAGGAAGTTAAAAGTACACTTGAAGAAGAAATCCACGAGAAAAATGTTCAGGTTTCCCTCAGCGGGGAAAAAAACGTCAAAATCATTCTGTCGCAGTTTAGGCAATTGCTGACCAACCTGATTTCGAATTCGATCAAATTTGCTGATGACAGCCGGCAATTGCAGATTTCTATTGACAACAAACTCGTAAAAGGCAACGAAACCGGCATTAAAAACTTCAATCCTGAAAGTAGTTATTCCAAAATTACGGTTTCCGACAACGGTATTGGTTTTGATCCTGAATACAAAGACCGCATTTTTGAAGTATTCCAACGACTGCACAACGACATGAATTATAAAGGCACCGGAATCGGGCTAGCCATCGTAAAAAAAATTGTCGAAAACCACAACGGTTTTATTACAGCCGATGGTAAAATCGGGGAAAGCGCCACATTTACCATATATCTCCCGGCATAGCGGGCAAATGCTGTAACATATTTTATAAATGCTGTAAGGCGATGCTTTTTGGTTTTCAGGAACTTTATATCATTAAAATAAATCCTGACAAACTAAACTTTAGAAACCATGAACAACAAGATTTTAAAACCATTATTACTTTTATTCATTTTATTTACTGCAACCAGCTGCGAACTCGTAGAAGGCATTTTTAAAGCCGGAATGGGCGTTGGTATTTTTATTGTGATCGCGATTGTAGCGGTGATCATTTTTATAATAAGCAAATTTACCGGAAGCAAATAACGAATAAAGAAAGCATAAAAGAAACCTGCCGTAGGTTATAGCAGGTTTCTTAAATTTTAACAAATATTTTCTTTAATATTGTATCTCTTTAAAACACTCATTTACATGAAGATACTTTATTATGCACTAATCCTTTTGTGCGCAAATTTATCGGCACAAACCATTGACGCCACTTTTAACCCAGGATCGAATGAAACGGCGAAAGAATACATCGGTCGACAGAGTGCTCCACTACAGTCAGGTAAATTCTTGACAATCTACAGTCTCTATGATGTTGGTGATGAGGGTATTTCGAAAATTATTAGAATTACTGAGAACGGTTCAATAGACAATACCTTTACTCCAATCGAATTTGGTGAATCAGATTCTTTTTTCCCAAGTAGGATTTTTATGAGGCCGGATGATAGTTTTGTTGTAACAAGCTCAGCTTCAATTCGCAGCTATACCGCTTCCGGACAACTTACTGCCAACTTTATCAATCCATCGTTCGAAACAACGGCAACAACCGGGCAAATGATTAATGATCTTGTTTTTCAAACGGATGGCAAAATGATTCTTAGCGGGCAATTTACAATAGTAAATGGTATCGCAAAACGAGGGCTTGTACGTTTGAATCTTGATGGAAGCATAGACGCGACGTTTAATCCGTCAGGCACCGGCCTTTACGGGAGTGCAAATCAAGCGGTAGTACAAGAAAACGGCAAAATTGTTGTGTGTGGCAATTTTCATTCGTATAATGGCGTGGCCAAGCACCATATTTTACGCCTCAATGCTGATGGAACCATTGACAGTTCCTTCGACGTTCCTTATATTGACGGCCCATTCGGCGGATTTCAAAAGGGAATTAAAGATCCTATACGTGGTATTGCGGTGCAGGCAGATGGCAAAATTATTCCTGTAGGCGCTGAGATGTATGAAAACTATACTGTTTTTTACAATATTGTAAGATTGAATGCCAATGGTACTAGGGACATAAAATTTGATGACACGACTAATACAATTGCTACCAACTATGTTACCGTTAAATCAGATGGATCGATCTGGACAAAAGGAGGTTCTTATGTTGCAAAATACAACAGCAATGGGATTCGGGATATTTCCTTTTTACAAAGCACAGTTAAATATTCCGAGAGCACAAATGGTGGCTTTTATTTTATAGGTGATAAAGTGGTTGTAAATAGTGATTATTGGGATGTTTCAGGAATTACCCGAGATTATATTTTTCGCTTAAACGCAAATGGCAGCATCGATAAAACATTCAATCCAGGATATGGATTTAATAAAATCTTCCATAATCGGGCCAATCGCTTAAACCAAGATGCCATCGTTTCTAAAATATTGAAAGACGGTAAAATATTTGTTTCAGGTAATTTCTCTTCTTATAATGATGTGGGATGTCCTTCTGTAATCAGATTGACACGGGACGGCAGCATCGACCCTACATTTGTCCTTGATCCGGGAGTACTTGCGAGCAATACCGGTCAGGATAACCAAACCGATAATCAACTCATACAGCAGCAACCTGACGGAAAATTGATTCTCGGGCGCAGTTTGTTTTATTCTACAATTGCAGGTATCACTGGTACGATCCGCTTGAATGAAAACGGATCAATTGACCTTCCATTTTCTCTTGCAGTTGCAAACATTGTTATCACAAGTTACCTAATTCAGCCTGATGGAAAAATCGTAATTAACTCAGGCTTTAGTATTAGGCGGCTTAATGGAGATGGCTCTATCGATACAACATTTAACGGCCCAACTGATGCCAATGGTTACAGCATTATCGAACTGCAGAAGGATGGTAAAATACTTGTAGCTGGGCTCGGCAGTACTGGCGGTTGGCCCTATTTAAAACGGCTAAATGCAGATGGTTCTCCAGACAATACAATGCGAACAATTAATCGCGATCCTTTTAATGCTGTCAAAGTGCAGCCCGATGGCAAAATTCTAATATTTTCAGGAACATTTGGTAAAAGGATTTCCAGAGTCAATGAAGACGGAACAGAGGATACTACATTCAACGAATATGTTGGTGATGTTTTGCCTATCAACGTGTTTGAGAATGGGCAAATATTATTAATTTCGGCATATAACTGGTTCAATCTAGAATCCTATCGATCCATAATTATCTTAAATAGCGATGGAACGTTCTCCCATTCTTTTGTAAATAAAAGTGGTTACTTTGGAGTGCAGGATTGCAGCAACCTAATTTTTTGGTCTGAACTAAGGGACATCGACAACTCAGGTAAAGATTATATGCTACGATACAATATCAATGATATCATTAGTGCCATTCCGCCAGATGGGCCGTTGCATTTTAGTTTTACTCAAGGCCAAACGTTGTTGGACATTCATGTTCAAGGGCAAAATATCCAATGGTACGCCAGTCAAAGCAGCTGCATGATGGAAAACAGTAAGAGCGCTGTAGCTTCAAGTCCGTCGACATTGGATCCAAATACACCGCTTGTTAACGGTAAAACTTACTATGCCTCTCAAATCATAAACAATATCGAAAGTTTATACAGGCTTCCGGTGACAGTCGAATTGTCATTAAACACAAACAATAATCCTGATGCTTCTTATTTTAAGACTTTTCCAAATCCGGTAAAAGAAACTTTCAATATTGCTGCAAAAGAAAACATCGAACAAATTGAGGTCTATAATACACACGGAATGCTTTTGGATTCAAAAAATTACAGCAGTAACAGTTTACAAATTGATTTTTCCAATCGCGGCAGCGGAATTTATTTCGTAACGGTTCGATCTGAACATCAATCACAAACAATAAAAGTGATTAAAAATTAAATATTATTTATAAAAAATCCCGCTTTATGAGCGGGATTTTTTATTTAAGAATACATTTTCTTCCTAAGTTCCTGAACTTTATCATCGTCAAGGTAATCATCGAAAGTCATGTAACGGTCAATTGCTCCGTTTGGTGTCAACTCTACAACACGAGTACCAACGGTTTGTGCAAATTCGTGGTCATGCGTGGTGAAAATAATTGAGCCTTTAAAGTTTTTAAGCGAATTGTTGAATGCCGTAATAGATTCAAGATCTAAGTGATTCGTTGGTTCGTCGAGCATCAAGATGTTTGCTCTTTCCATCATCATGCGCGAAAGCATGCAACGCACTTTTTCACCTCCTGATAATACGCGGCTGGTTTTTAAAGCTTCTTCGCCTGAGAAAATCATTTTTCCTAAAAATCCACGAATATAGACTTCGTCGCGCTCTTCTTCGGTTTTTGCCCATTGGCGCAACCAATCGACTAATGTTAAATCGTTTTCGAAAAACGAATGGTTATCCACCGGAAGGTATGCTTGGTTTGTTGTAATTCCCCAATCGAAAGTGCCATTATCGGCTTTTTGATTTCCGCTTAAGATTTCGTAAAATGCTGTTGTAGCACGCGAATCTTTAGAAAACAACACGATTTTATCGCCTTTTGCCATATTTAAATCGACCCCTGAAAATAAAGTTTCTCCGTCTACAGATGCGCTTAAATTTTGAACATTTAGAATCTGGTCCCCGGCTTCACGTTCCTGGTCAAAAATAATTGCAGGATAACGGCGGCTTGAAGGCTTGATCTCGGAAATATTCAGTTTGCTGATCATTTTCTTACGGGAAGTTGCCTGTTTGGATTTGGCTACGTTGGCACTGAAACGGCGAATGAATTCTTCGAGTTCCTGTTTCTTTTCCTCAGCCTTTTTATTCTGCTGTGCCCGTTGTTTGGCAGCCAATTGGCTTGATTCGTACCAAAACGTATAATTTCCTGAATAATGGTTGATTTTACTAAAATCAATATCTGAAATGTGCGTACAAACAGCATCCAGAAAGTGGCGGTCGTGAGAAACTACGATTACCGTACTTTCATAATTGGCAAGGAAATTCTCAAGCCACGCGATCGTTTCAAAATCCAGGTCATTCGTTGGCTCATCCATGATCAATACGTCAGGATTTCCAAAAAGCGCTTGCGCCAATAAGACGCGGACTTTTAATTTTCCGTCAAGATCGCCCATTAAAGAATAGTGGAATTCCTCTCCGATGCCCAGATTCGAAAGCATTGCCGCAGCATCTGAATCGGCGTTCCAGCCATTCATTTCTTCAAACTGCACCTGCAACTCTCCAATTCGATCTGCATTTTTATCGTTGTAATCGAGGTACAATTCGTCCATTTCTTTTTTTACGGCAAATAGGACTTTGTTTCCCATCATGACCGTTTCCAAAACAGTATGTTCGTCGAACATATTGTGATTTTGGTTTAAAACAGACATCCTTTTTCCTGGTTCAAGGTGAACGTGTCCGGAAGTCGGATCCATATCGCCTGCAAGAATTTTAAGAAAGGTAGATTTTCCGGCACCATTTGCGCCTATGACTCCGTATATGTTTCCGTGGACGAAAGTTGTGTTCACTTCATCGAACAAAATCCTTTTTCCAAACTGTACGGATAAATTATTTACTGAAAGCATTGCTGTAGATTTATTTTCGTGCAAAAGTAAGGAATAAATGGCAATTTTTGAGCACTTCTGAAAAAACGGAAATGATATGATATCGACCGTCACATTATATGGAATCCGTTTAAATATGAATGCTTTGGCTTACTTTTAACGATGCATTAACAGCAACCTTAATCGTTTGCGGATATATTTGTATCCTTATAACCGCTATAAATGAATATTAAAAAGGAAACTGTCTTTTTATTCTTTGCTTCTTCCCTGATCGTACTGTTTAGTTCCTGCAATAAAGGATTCAAAAGTGACAATTACACGGCATATTTTGGCGGTGAAGTTACCAATCCGACGAGTCCTTATGTATTGTTTTCAAATAACTTAGGAGTGATTGACAGTGTAAAACTCGACAGCAACAACCGATTTTTCATCAAATTCGATTCGCTGGCTCCGGGCATGTATTCTTTTAAAAATGAACCGGAATACCAATATGTTTATTTCGATAAGAATGACAGCATTATGGTGCACATCAATGCGAAAGACTTTGATAATTCCCTTGTTTTTTGCGGACGCGGCGACCAAAAGAACAATTTTCTAATGGAATTGTATCTTAAAAATGAACAAGACCGCGGAAAAATATTCGACATTTTTGATTTTGATCCGCCGCGATTTTTAGCCAATATCGATTCTTCTTACCAATCACGCGAAAAATTCTACAATACTAAAAAAGAAGAAATCAAATGGGATGATTCTTTCGATACGTATGCCAAGGCGGCACTCGATTTTCCGCATTATTCAAAAAAGGAGATTTATCCACAGGTTCATAAAATCCGCACCGGTAATGATGTGAATGAAACATTGCCTGCAAATTATTACGACTTCCGCAAGAAAATCGATTACAACGACAGCAAGCTCGTCAATTATTCGCCATTCGTCAATTACCTGACGCACATGCTGAACAATATGGCTGCAATCAATTACCACAACCATTTTACAGAAGTGGATTTGGCATTAAAGACCAATATCAATAAACTCAACATTGCCGATACGCTGATTAAAAATGAAACGGTTCGAAATACCATCCTGAACAACATCGCATTTACATACCTGCTCGAAGACCAAAATATGGTCAACAACCAGAAATTCCTCGAAACCTACCATAAATATTCTACCGATAAAAGTCGGAAAAACGAAATCCTGAAAATTGGAAACGCCATACAGCTCCTGAACGTTGGCAAGAAATTGCCCGAAGTAGAATTTGTAAACAGCAGCAACCAGATTGTAAAATCAGACGATTTTGCCAAAAAGAGAACGGTGCTTTTTTTCTGGACAGAAAACCTCGGATCGCATTTCCTCGCAGCCAACAAAAAAGTACTTGCGTTAAAGAAAAAATACCCCGATTACCAATTCATTGCCATCAACCTCGACAACGACCAAGCCGAATGGAACAACCTGCTTTCCAAATACAATTTTGACGAAATCCTGCAACTTCGTGCCGCCGATTTCCAAGACCTAAAAGCCAAATGGGCGATCACAAAAGTACACCGCACCATTGTTGTCAACGCCGACGGAACCATTAAAAATGCATTTACAAACTTATTCGATTTAAATTTCGAAGACAACCTGAAGTAAATTACGATTTCAGATTTACGATATAAAAAAGGCTTCCCAAATCCGGAAGCCCTTTTTATTATCAATTGTCAATTATCAATTCTTCATTGATGATTATTTATTTCCCTTCTCGTAATCCGCAAGGAATTGCGCCAATCCCAAATCAGTCAAAGGATGTTTCAACAAGCCTAAAATCACAGACAATGGTCCGGTCATTACATCAGCACCAATTTTAGCACAATTTACGATGTGCATCGTGTGGCGCACAGAAGCTGCTAAAATCTCAGTTTCATAACCGTAATTGTCATAAATTAAACGGATTTCTTCAATTAGGTTCAAACCGTCAGTAGAAATATCGTCCAATCTTCCAATGAATGGCGAGCAATAAGCAGCTCCGGCTTTCGCACACAACAACGCTTGTCCAGGCGAAAATACTAAAGTCATGTTCACGCGGATTCCTTTATCAGAAAAATACTTACAAGCACGGATTCCGTCTCTGGTCGTTGGCAATTTTACCACGATCTGATCGTGCAATTCTGCCAGCTCCTCGCCTTCTTTAACCATCAAATCATATTCGGTTGCGATTACTTCCGCGCTCACATCTCCGGTCACGAGGTTGCAAATGTCAACATAATGCTTCAAAATGTTGTTTCTTCCGGTAATGTCTTCTTTTGCCATCAACGACGGATTTGTAGTCACGCCATCAAGAACGCCAAGTTCCTGCGCTTCCTTAATATCTTTCAGGTTTGCTGTGTCAATAAAAAATTTCATATGTGTATAATTAAATTGTGTTTTGCTTTTTTGGGCGTGTCCCTGCGGGTCAGGCTTTCCGCTGCAATCTCTTTTGCCACATGTTATTTTCTGAAGAAGAAAATTTTGTGCTGGCAAAAAAGGATTTCCACTGCAATCCTTCACGCGAACCGACGCAAAATTACAACATTCTGCCGATTTAAAACTTTCAACTTCTTCCTTTTGGCAATGCTTTTAACTTTTTCTAAATATCTGCAAAGTATTTCACTTTTGCCCTATGCCTTTTTACTTATAACTTCTACAACTTATAATGGTTCATCAGCATTTTCTCATATCGTTTATCTGGCAAAATGCGTTTCAGTACAATCGAGAATTTTGATAAGAATGGCCCAACTTTATAATGCACATTCGGTTTTTGCGTGTTGATGATTTTGTAGATCGCTTCGGCCATTTCTTTCGGGTCGTGTCCGCCGCTGACTTGTTCGTTGATCAACTGAACGGTTTTTCCATAAACCGCTTTATAAGCAGAATTTTCGCGCACCGGCGCATGATAGCGGTGATCGGCGATATTGGTTGCGAATTCTCCCGGAGCCACATTTGTGACTTCAATCCCGAAAGGCTTTACTTCTATCCTGATCGCTTCCGTAAGGATTTCGAGCGCACCTTTTGCTGCCGAATAAATGCCGCGATACGGCAATCCCATATAACCGGCAATCGACGTAATATTAATGATCAACCCTGATTTTTGCGAACGCATTTGCGGCAAAACCGCTTTCATAACTTCAATCGGGCCAAATAAGTTGGTTTCAAAATTGTTGCGGATTTCTTCGGTTGGGATTTCCTCAACCGGGCCAATGATTCCAACACCCGCATTGTTAATGACAACATCGATTCGCCCTGAAATGGAAATGACTTTTGCTACGGCAGTCTGGATGCTTTCCACATTTCTGACGTCGAGCGCGATCAAAGGAAATACAGAATTGGTGATTTTTTGTGGATTCCGGCTGGTGCCATAAACGACAAAGCCTTTATTGTGCAGGAATTCCCCAATCGATTTCCCGATTCCGGATGAACCGCCGGTGATTAAAACTACTTTATCCATTTATAGAATTGAGATGTGAGAATTTAGATTTCGAACGTAAAGATAAGGGATGATTTTTGATTTACGACAGATGAAGTTTGATTTACCGTAGACAAAGTTTGAATACGAAACGTAAATCGTATGTCTGAAATCGTAATTTTTTTTAAATCGCAATTTGTTTTGAAAATTTATCATCCGGCTTAGCCCCGATTGCAGCCGGTATCCTTTTTTTGGCGAGGAACGAGGCGGAAAAGATAAAGGCGGAAAGCGGGACGAAACATCATTTGAAAACAAATGCCTGTGCTCCTAAAACAAAAAAACCCTCCAAAAAGGAAGATTTTCTGTTAATTTTAAAAAAGGCAAGCGACCTACATCGCACCGCTACGACCATATACCTTTGCTATGTTCCCATCCTGGAGGATTCTACGGGAGCTGGTCGTGTAGGACTTGCCGTTGCAAATATACAATCTTTTTGTATTTTCGCAAGAGCAAAACGGGATATTCGTTGGCTTTAAACCATAAACGGAACAAAAAAATACGCATGAAAAAACATAAACTGTTATCAGTCATTCTATTAGGCGCATCTATTTTTAGCTGTGACCACAATAAAAAAAATCAAGAAAGTTATTTTGGCTTCGATGAGGCGAAGATAAAAGCGCAATATGAGCCGTCGGAGACTGTAAATGTGGCCATTTTAAATGCGCAAAATAAAAAAATTGACAGCATTGTTTATTATGTGAACGATAAAAACATTGCTTCGAAAAAAAGCGCTGAAGGCGTTTCATTTGACTTAAAAGGAAAAAAACTAGGTTATCAGAACCTCAAAGCTCTGGTCTATTTTGATGGCGATACGGCTGGCGAAGAAGTCAATGGCCGCGTGGAAGTGATTTCGGATGTACAGCCAAAATTACTGAGTTATACAGTTGTAAATACCTATCCGCACGATACCAAATCGTTTACGGAAGGGCTCGAATTTTTTCGCGATACGCTGATGGAAAGCACCGGACAGAAAGGCGCTTCATACTTTAGGAAAATCAATTACAAAACGGGTTATGTGTTTAAGCAGATCAATATGGAACCGCAGTATTTTGGCGAAGGAATTACGGTGATTGGAGGCAAGATTTTCCAGTTGACATGGCAGGATAATACCGGATTTGTGTACAATGCAAACAGTTTAAAACTGGAGAAAACATTTCATTATGATAAAAAAATTGAAGGCTGGGGAATGACAAATGACGGCAAGGTGATTTATGAATCGGATGGTACGGAGAAAATCTGGATGATGGATCCGGCGACGCAGAAAATCTCAGATTATATCAATGTTTATTCCGGCAGCAACAAAATCAAGGCGATCAATGAGCTCGAATGGATCAATGGTAAAATCTACGGAAACATCTGGCAGAAAGATGCAATTGCAGTGATCAATCCTGCAACGGGCGCAGTGGAAAGTGTTTTAAACCTTGCTGATTTAAGAAAGCAAATTACGGCTCCGGATGCTGAAGTACTGAACGGAATCGCTTACAACCCAAAAACCAAAACGATTTTCGTAACGGGCAAATACTGGGATAAAATGTTTGAGATCAAAGTGGCAGAATAAACCCATTTCAGAATATTTTAAAGCCGGGTCATTCCATTTGTCCGGCTTTTTTATTGGAACGTGCTTGCAAAAAGTTAAATGCGTTGAATTTCAGGCTTATATTTCCGATCTTCCTACAAATCAAAATGAAAAGGCTATGAAAATGTATTTGATCTTATTTATAATGACAGCTTTATGGAGTTGTTCCGAGGATGATAAAAATTCTGAAACACCTGCAAAACTTGAAGCGCAAACATTACTAAATGTTTCTTATGGTGCTGATCCACAGCAAAAAATCGATATTTATCTGCCTGAGCGCATGAATAACAATACAACTAAAGTGTTGTTTCTCGTTCACGGCGGCGGCTGGAGTGGCGGATCGAAGGAAGACATGACCGCTTCAGTCGCGATTGCAAAACAACTGTTTCCCGATCATGCGTTTGTGAATATCGGATACCGGTTGGCCACGACTGCAAGTCCGGCTTATCCAAAACAAATCAATGACATTCAGGCTGCGGTTTCACATATGGAAAATGGCGGTTTTAACCTTTCAAAACAATATGCGTTTCTTGGCGTAAGTGCTGGCGGACATTTGTCAATGCTGTATTCGTACCATTTTGATCCCGAACATCACGTACAGGCCATTTGCAATATTGTCGGCCCGAGTGATTTTAACGATCCGGCATATGCCGAAAGTCCGCTTGCAGACCAATTGTTCGTTTATGTGACATCTGATATTACGCCGCAATTCCTGTCGGAAGTCAGCCCGATTACACACATAAATTCGCTTTCTGCACCGACAATCCAGTTTATGGGAAATGCTGATCCATTGGTTCCTATTTCACAAGGCCAAAGGCTTCAAGCGAAATTAGATGTGATGGATGTTCCAAACGAACTCCACATTTACAATGCAGAACATGGCAATTTCAGTCCGGCTGATACGCAGGACATTTATACGAAACTTGGCATTTTCTTTTCAGCACATTTCTAAAAAAAAAATCCCGAACTGAATCGGGATTTTTTTATCTTCTTTTCTTTGTCGCTCCAGGTTTAGATGCTGGAGTTGAAGTCGCGGCCGCAGCAGATTTCACCGAATCATATTTATTATCTGCAGCATTATAAGTCAGCTTATTCTCCTGCGTCTTGTTTTTCAGGACAATATCGCCGTCAGGTGAAAGTGTCAAAGCAAAACCTTCATTTCGCATTTTCTCACTCGTTTGCGACGCATTTTTGCCCTTATCGAGCCAAAGTATTTCTGTGATTTTTGTAGAAACCTGTATGTTGGAATGCAATTGCGTTTTAGTTGCTGCATTCCAGATTTCAGTTACCGTTGTGGTTTTGTCTTCTTTTTTATCTGGAATTTCGGTAAAGCTCTTTTCTGTCCAGGCGATACTGTAAAGCGGTGTTCCTTTTGAATTGAATGGTGTGATCGTGCAGTTTGTCGGAAGGTTGTCTTTCGTCGTTGCACCAGGAATGCTCTTCAGCGAAAGCGTGTCTTTCTGGGATTTGTTATCAACAATAACATAGAAAGAATAATCATTTTTCTTCTTTAGTAATTCGGCGGTCAGGTTGCCGGATTTGGTTAAAACCATTTTATTGGCATTTGTGGCCTTTGCAGGTTTTTTGGATTTTTGGGCGAATGAAACTCCAGAGATCAAAACAGCAGCAAGCAATAGTGTTATTTTTTTCATAGTATATATTTGAGGAAACCGAATTTACAAAAAATACAAACGCAAAAACAGCGAAATGATTTTATTGAAAGTTAAAAATTTGCTTTACAGAAATTTATTACATTTTGCTTATGCCGAAAATAGAAATCAACATTCCGAAACCGTGCGGTGAAAACTGGAACCAAATGTCGCCAAGCGAAAAAGGTCGTTTTTGTGATTCCTGCCAGAAAACCGTTTATAATTTTACAAAATTATCGGATAAAGCGATTGTTGAGAAAATCCAGTCGGAAAGTTCTTTATGTGGAAGATTTTCGAATGCGCAGATGAACCGTGAATTGCTACTTCCGAAAAAGAAATCTGCAATTTGGACTGCTTCAATTACAGGAATTTTGAGTTTTCTAAGTTCAGCCAATGAAAAAAGTCAGGCGCAGGCAAAACCTGAAACTGTCCAAACAATCCAAAATGAAGAATTTATTGGAAAAGCAATTATCGAAACTAAAAGAAATCTATCTATTACTGGAAGTGTCGCCGATGATAGCGGATTAATGATACCTACAGCGCAAGTAAAAATATTAGGAACCGAAATTGCTACAGCAACTGATTTTGACGGAGATTTTAACATCTTTGCCGAAGTGAACGATACTTTGGTTTTTTCCTTTCTGGGCTTCGAGGATTATAAAATGACTGTTAAACAGAAAGAACCTATAAAAATAATTATGAAAACTGACATTACAATATTAGACGGCACCGTCACTACAGGCGACATATATGTAAAGCGCAGTTTACTTGGCCGCATCATTAATTCGATCGGAAATATCTTTAAATGAAAAAACCGGACATTGCTGCCCGGTTTCCAATCTATAATTCAGAAGGATTATTTCACTTCTTCATAATCTACATCCTGAACGTTATCGCCTTGCGCGTCACCTTGTGGCTGTGCGTCACCTTGCGGCTGCGCTCCACCTTGGTCACCTTGAGCATACATTGCTTCAGTAGCGGTTTTCCAAGCTGCGTTGACGTTGTCAAGACCTTTTTGGATGGCTTCAACATCTTGTCCCTGGTGTGCCATTCTCAATTCGGTCAATGCATATTCGATCGCTGTTTTGTGATCGGCTGACAATTTATCTCCCAATTCTTTCAACTGGCTTTCCGTTTGGAAAATCATGCTGTCGGCTTCGTTCAATTTGTCGATTCTTTCTTTTGCGATTTTATCCGCTCCAGCGTTAGCTTCAGCATCTTTTTTCATTCTTTCGATTTCTTCTGCAGTAAGTCCTGAAGAAGCTTCGATACGAATGTCATGAGATTTTCCTGTTCCTTTATCAGTTGCAGACACTTTGATGATTCCGTTTGCATCAATATCAAAAGTCACTTCAATTTGCGGAACACCTCTTGGCGCTGGCGGAATTCCGTCTAAGTGGAAACGACCAATCGTTTTGTTATCAACAGCCAATGCTCTTTCTCCTTGCAACACGTGGATTTCAACGCTTGGCTGAGAATCTGCTGCTGTAGAGAAAACCTGAGATTTTTTAGTTGGGATTGTTGTGTTTGATTCGATCAATTTCGTCAAAACACCACCCATAGTTTCAATTCCGAGTGACAAAGGCGTAACGTCTAACAACAATACATCTTTTACATCACCAGATAAAACGCCACCTTGAATCGCAGCACCAATCGCTACAACTTCATCAGGATTTACGCCTTTTGATGGTTTTTTTCCGAAGAATTTCTCAACTTCTTCCTGGATTCTTGGGATTCTTGTAGAACCACCAACCAGGATTACTTCGTCGATATCAGATTTTGACAAACCTGCATCTTTCAACGCTTTTGCAACTGGTTCCATCGATCTTTTGATCAGTGAATCTGCCAATTGCTCGAATTTTGCTTTCGATAATTTTTTCACCAAGTGTTTTGGTCCTGAAGCCGTAGCCGTAACATAAGGCAAGTTGATTTCAGTTTCTGCACCGGCAGACAATTCGATTTTCGCTTTTTCAGCAGCTTCTTTCAAACGTTGCAATGACATTGGATCCAAACGCAAGTCGATGCCTTCGTCATTTTTGAATTCGTCAGCCAACCAGTCAATGATTACCTGGTCAAAATCGTCTCCACCCAAGTGTGTGTCACCATTTGTAGACAATACTTCGAAAACACCGTCACCCAATTCAAGGATAGAAATATCAAAAGTACCACCACCTAAATCGTACACTGCAATTTTCTGGTCGATTCCTTTTTTGTCTAATCCATAAGCCAAAGCTGCAGCCGTTGGCTCGTTAATGATACGCATTACTTTTAAACCAGCAATCTCACCAGCTTCTTTCGTAGCCTGGCGTTGCGCATCGTTAAAGTATGCAGGAACAGTAATAACCGCTTCAGTTACGGTTTGTCCCAAATAATCTTCAGCTGTTTTTTTCATTTTCTGCAAAGTCATCGCAGAAAGTTCTTGTGAAGTATACAAACGACCGTCAATGTCCACACGTGGCGTATTGTTGTCACCTTGCACTACTTTATAAGGTACTCTTGTTGCTTCATCTTTAGATTCTGCGTAAGTGTGACCTACGAAACGTTTGATCGAAGCAATCGTTTTTGTAGGATTGGTAACCGCTTGTCTTTTCGCAGCATCACCTACTTTAATTTCGCCACCTTCAACAAAAGCAATGACAGACGGCGTTGTTCTTTTTCCTTCTGAATTAGGGATTACTACCGCTTCACTGCCTTCCATTACGGCCACGCAAGAGTTCGTCGTTCCTAAGTCAATTCCAATTATTTTACCCATTTTTAATATATTTAATTTTTATTCGTGTGTGTATTTTTAAACTCGGCGAGCATTAGACAATCTTTGTGCCATGTCGGGAAAATATGTAAATTGTCAGTTTTTGTTAAAATTTGTCATTTCAATAGCTGACAAGTTGGCATTTTTTTGAGTTTTATTAGGAGCTAATCCCGCTATCCGCTGCAATCTTTTATTCCGCTACGCTGCATGAAAGGATTTCCGCTGCTATCGGGGCTAAGGTTTTTCAATCGCAATTGTGTTCCTTCTAAAAAGATATTTTTCATTAAAAATCACAACCGACAATAATATCAATCCATAAGAAACGATTTGAATATCATCAATCTCTTCCTTAAAATAAAACACGGCCAGTAAAAAATTGATCATCGGATTGATGTACATCAAAATCCCAACTGCCGACGATTTCATGCCTTTTAAAGCATACAACTGCAAAAACATCGGAATGATCGTAAACAAAACCACAATAAACGTCAACATGATGTAAAACAACGATTCCTGCGGAATGCTGCCACTGTATTTAGGAAAAAACGGGATCAACACTGCCGCAACGATTACCATTTGGATCGTAAGCATCACAAATTTGTCAAACTGGTTGTTTTTCCTTTGGATAATCAGGTAAAAAGCAAAACTCAAAGCAATGAAAAAACTGTAAATCAAATCTTTCTGGCTCCCAATTGACAAGATCGCACAACTCGCTAAACTTACTGCTACTGCGACCCATTGCCATTTGCTAAGTTGTTCTTTCAAAATAAAAAACGCCAAAATTGTAGTCAAAATCGGGCACAACAAATACGCAAACGACGCCGATTTTAAGCTGACATGATTGACGGCATAAATGAACAAAAACCAGTTTGTCACCAATAAAAATCCGCTAACTATGGTTAAAATTATGGTACTTCGCCGTGCTTTTTTATTAAAACTTTTAAAAACTTTTAAATCATTTTTTAAGGCTTTTCTTCTAAAAACCAAATTGATAACCAACAGCAAAGTCACGGCATAAAACACGCGGTAAAACAAAATATCCAACGACCGATACAAATGCAAAGGCTTTAAAACCAGACTAAAAAATCCCCAAATCACAAAAGCGGCAATCGCAGAAACGTAATATTTATTCGTTGGCATGTTTGGAAATTTTGCCGCAAAGGTACACAAGCCCATCACAATTAAATGCAAAACTGAATAACTATTCTAGCCTAAGCTCTTAATGTCTTTTAATACCTTAGATGAAATTCACTGAACTCCAATTAAAATGAGAGTCTGGTTAAGTAATGCTTAATTTTTTTCAAAACTAATTTCCCAAAAAACTAAATTTTTAAAGTATTCCAATTTTAAAAATCATATTTTATCAAATTCTCAATTTTTAACGCCACTAAAACGTTTTAATTCTGCAATCGTTATATATTTGTCACTCAAATAATGTTTTGTTATGGAAGAATGTATTTCTGTTTTTGATATGCTAAAAATCGGTGTCGGACCTTCAAGTTCGCACACACTCGGGCCTTGGCGCGCCGCCGAACGTTTTCTGTCGGAATTGCGTTCTGAAGGTTTTTTGCAGCAAACAGAACGCGTCAAAATCGACCTTTACGGGTCGCTTTCCCTAACCGGAAAAGGCCACGCTACTGATCTTGCGGTAATGCTCGGTCTCAGCGGACAAGATCCTGAATACATCCCGATTAATGATATTTCCGGCATTATCAAATCGATAGAAGACAAACAGCAAATCAATCTTGGTAATGAAATGATCATTCCATTTTCGTTTTTACAAGACATTGTTTTTAATAAAAACTTCCTGCCTTTTCATGCAAACGGACTGACTTTTACCGCTTATTTGTCAAATGATTCTCAATACGAATCGACCTTTTACTCTATCGGTGGCGGATTTGTGGTCAAAGAAGAACGCATCAATGCGAAGAAAAAAATCGAGATCAAATGCGCGTTTCCATTTCCAATTCAAAACGCCGAAGAACTTTTAAATTATACGATTTCCGAAAATAAAAAAATCTCAGAAATCGTTTACGACAACGAAAAATCGATGCGTTCTGAAGAAGTGATCGATCACGAACTGATGCGCATCTGGAATACGATGCTCGAATGCATGTACATCGGCTGCCATTCAGAAGGGATTTTGCCCGGCGGATTGAATGTACGCCGACGTGCTTTCGACATGCACCAAAACTTAATAGGATTGGCTAATTATTCAAATCCGCAAGAATGGCTCGAACAAATCCGCAAAACGGAAGTCAAATTCCGCCAGATCTTAAAATGGGTGTCGTGTTTTGCACTGGCTGTAAATGAAGTCAATGCAGCTTTAGGCCGCGTTGTTACTGCGCCTACAAACGGAAGCGCCGGCGTAATCCCAGCCGTTTTAATGTATTATTTGGTAATCGAAAACCACAATGCCGGACCAAATGAGATCAAGCAATTTTTAATGGTTGCAGGCGAAATTGGCAGCATTTTCAAAAAAGGCTCTACAATTTCTGCCGCTATGGGCGGATGCCAAGCCGAAATTGGCGTGTCGTCATCAATGGCAGCGGCTGCGCTCGTTGAAGTCATGGGCGGTACTCCCGAACAGGTTTTAATGGCTGCCGAAATCGCAATGGAACACCATTTGGGCTTGACTTGCGACCCAATTGGCGGACTCGTACAAATTCCGTGTATCGAAAGAAATACCATGGGCGCGATCAAAGCGATCAATGCCGCCGAACTTGCGATGGAAACAGATGCCAGAAACGCCAAAGTGCCATTGGATAAAGTCATCAATACGATGTGGCAAACTGCAAAAGACATGAATTCGAAGTACAAAGAAACTTCTGAAGGCGGATTGGCAGTGGCTGTGAATATGGCAGATTGTTGATGGAGTGCCTGAGTTAAAAACGCTATTGTCATTTTGAGTCGCTTTTTCATTTCAAAACTCCCCTAGCCCTGATAGAAGCGGCATCCTTTTGTGCAACGCAGTGAAACAAAAGATAGAGCGGATAGCAGGAAAAAGCTCCTGAAAAATCAAACAATTCCCAATCTGAAATAAAACGTACTTCCCAATCCCAGCGCGCTCTCCACGCCTATTGTCCCAGATTGCGCCTCGATAAATTCCTTGCTGATGGCCAGGCCGAGGCCAGTTCCCGATTTGTGGCTGCCAGGAACCTGGAAATATTTGTCAAAAATCTTGGATTGATAATGTTTATCAATGCCTTTTCCGGTGTCTGTTACCTGAAAAATAATTTGTTGCGCTTCTCGTTTTAAATGGACTGTAATCTTGCTGTTTTCTGAAGAATAACGGATCGCGTTGGTCAGGAAATTGATCAAAACCCAGGCAGTTTTTTCGGTGTCGGCTTTCACATTTGGCAGATTGGATTCTGTATGGATGACCAGTTCGGCATGCTTTTGTTCGGCTTGTGCTTTTACCGCTTCCATGGCATAATTTACAATTTCATACGGATTGCTTTTTTCGATATTGAGTTGAATGTTGCCGGTTTCCAGCTGTGAAAGTTCGAGCAATTCGCCGGTAATTTTGAGGAGTCTTTGGCTGTCGTCTTTAATGCTTTCAATCAGCAATTGCTGTTCTTCATTTACCATTCCGGTCGCCGGTTTTTCCAGCAGCTGCAAACTGAGTTTGATCGATGCGATCGGGGTTTTCAATTCATGTGAAATCGTAGCGATGAAATTGGTTTTGGCAAAATCGAGTTCTTTAAAAAGCGTGATGTTCCGGAGGATAATGACGTTTCCAATGTCGATTGTCCGGTCTTCGCCAATGGGCGTAATCGTAATGTTGACAGTTTCTTTTTCGAAATAGCTTTCCTTATTATCGGCATAGATTTTCATTGGGTGCGGTTTCCCGGATTCGAGGTCATTAATGATCAGCGATTTCAGCAAGTCATTGGTTAACGCCAATGTAGACGCAGATTTTCCTATGATATCTTCAGATTTTAATCCGATGATCCGAAGCGCTTCATCATTCACAAACAAAATCGTTCCTTCGTTGTCGAGTCCGATGATTGGGTCGTGCATGTTGTTGATCAGCGTTTCGAGCCGCTGCTTTTCAAATAACAGTTTATACAAATTGCTATTGTTGTATTCCTGCAGTTTTTCCGCCATGGTATTGAATGATTTTGCAAGGTCGCCAAACTCGTTATGATTTGTAAACCGCACACGCTCAGAATAATTCTTATTCGCAATTTGCTGGATGCTGGCTGTTAATTCCTTGATTGGATTGGCAATGTTATTCGGTAAATTCACTAGCAAATTAAATGCGATCAAAAAACACAACGTTCCGGTAATGGCAATGTAAAAATTTGCAGCTTCGGCAGTTTTCCTGGCGACTTCATTTTTCTGCTTGATCGCTGCCATATTGAGTTTCATGATCTCAAAAATATCGCGGCGCACGGCACTTTTAACGTGTTCATTGTTCGGGTCTTTTTTGAGCAGATTGAAATTTTTCTGCAAGGACATTGTAAAATTGTTTTCTCCGGGTTCGGTTACATTGGCAGTTTGATTCTTTAAGCTCGATTCGAAAATTTGTGTCGATTGCGTTTGCTCAGGCAGAATTTCATCAATGGCAAGCAACATATTTCGGGAATATTCAAGCGAATTGTAATTGGCTTTCAGGATATTCTCCGTGTCTTTTTTGATCTGAAACACATAAAAAGCCGCCGTAAGCGCCAGTATAATAATCAGCACAAATAACAATCCGACGCCGAGGTTGAGTTTGGTTTTAATTTTCATTTCATGACAGAATTACAAGATCCGTATTTGACGATGAGAGGTTGTTTAGCAATTTATTAAAAATATTCGTTGACAAAATTACTTTAAATAAGTTCAGGTGCGGCTTTCCGATGCAAACGGTTGTAATTTGTTTTTGGGCGCAGATTTCGAGAATGCCGTCGGTAATATTCGAGCTTTGGATTTTGATGACTTCAGCACCGAGTTCTGTAGCCAATTTAAAATTATTGATCAGATGCCGTTGTTTGTCGAGTGCGATTTTGTCGCTGCTTTCCTTCGGAATTTCGACATACAAAACATACCATTTGCTGTTGTAATATCCGGCGAGCCGCGCTGTTTTCCGAATCACGATCTTTGCCGTTTTGTCATTGCTGCTGATGCACGCGAGCAGTTTTTCATGCCGAAGCGCGATGCTTTTCGGAACTTCATTTTCCACTTTCCGTACCACCTGGCTCGCCACTTCTTTCAAAGCAAGTTCACGCAATTGTAAAATCTGATCCGATTTAAAGAAATTATTCAGCGCCGTTGCAATTTTGTCGGAAGTATAAATCTTTCCTTCTTTGAGCCGCGCAATGAGTTCATCTGCCGTAAGGTCGATATTGACGACTTCATCGGCCAACCGTAAAACATTGTCCGGAATGCGTTCCTGAACATCGACATTCGTAATGCGTTTCACCGCTGCATTCAGGCTTTCAATGTGTTGGATGTTGACCGCCGAAATCACGTTGATCCCGGCGTCCAGGATTTCCAAAACGTCCTGCCAGCGCTTTTCGTTTTTGCTGCCTTCGATATTGGTATGTGCCAATTCATCGACAATTACCACTTCGGGCCGCAAATTAATGATCGCATTCAAATCCATTTCTTCAAGCTGCTTGCCTTTATAAAATAACGTACGCCGCGGTATAACCGGCAAATCCACGAGCAATTCGTGGGTTTCCTTGCGGTGGTGCGTTTCTATAAACCCGATCTTCACATCGATCCCATTTCGCAAAAGCGTATGCGCTTCCTGCAACATCCGATACGTTTTGCCTACACCGGCGCTCATCCCGATGTAGACTTTAAACTTTCCTTTGCGCGATTTCTGGATCAGGTCGAGGAACTGCTGAACGTGCTGTTCTTTATCCATAATTGTGTTGTTTTTATAACCTGAAATTCACGGCAACTGTAAATCGGTTTTCATTTTTCCTTAAATTGGCTGCCCAAGGCAATGTTGACGGCGCACCGTTTGTAAATCCGGTTGGCGATGTCGTTCCGCCAGATCCTGTAAAATAAGGAACCGATGCATTTCTGTAACCATATTCAAATCTGAAAGTCACGTAATCGCTTGGCATGATGTCAAATGTAGTGGTAAACTGAAACAAACGCAGTTTTTCATTATTGGCAATCGCCTCGTCGTAATTGTTCGGAATATCTCCTGTTGCAGCCGGTGTAAAAGCTAAATAAGGTGAAGTGTTCACACCGTTGACAACCGACTGGTTCGTTAAATAATCGCCGCGCAGCGTCACCGCCATTTTGTTTTTATTGAACCAGATTCTGTTGGCCAATGACGTTCCGAGCATAAAATTCTGTGATGCTTTTACCACGTCGTTTGCTTCGTCATTTTTCTGGAAACCATAATGCGAATTCAGGCTGAACGCCGCTTGCGAAATGCCTTTTGAGTTCGGGTTTTTATAATAACGCGCAACGATACTGTTGTCGTGGTGAAAGCGGATGCGGTTGGATTGGTTGCCAAATTCGTCCGGATTCTGTGTGTCTTTTCCGTAATAAAAATTGGCAACAAGTTGTAAATTTTCGTTCGGGCGGTAATAATTTGAATTTCCAACTCCGGGACCTTTGCTGTAACTGTTGTAGGTTTGCCAGCCGTTCAAAAGCCACAATTCAGTCTTAAATTTCGCCGATGGATACAATTGCACCCGCGCTCCTGAAAAATAAAAAGGCGTAAAATCGCACACCATGCTGCGCTGGTAACTCCAGTTTTCCTGCGTGATGTAACTTTCCAATCCGATGTAACTCATGAAAATCCCCATTTCAATGTTCAATCCGTGCATGACATCAAAATGATAACCGGCTGCGGCTTCACGAATGTATTTGAGGTTGTTGATGTTTGTATTTCGTCCGCGATACACCGATCCGTCAAGGTCATTTACGATAGAACCCATTTGGCCATATTGCAGCCAAATCCTTCCGATGATATTTTTGTAATTGGTCTCAATTCCGATGCTGGCAAGGTTCAGCGTGAATTCGTTGTGACGGCCAATGGTCGATGAATTCGTCTGGGTATTGTCGGTCGGCTTTGCAAAATTATAATTGTAATACGTATCGAGATACGCCACGCCGGTTAAAATCGTTTCACCTTCGCTGTCTTTTAGTGACAATGGAAAATTCTTTTGGCGGTTTTGTCCGTTGATCCAACTCAAGTCCATGCCGTCAAACGGAATTTTAGATTTGATTGAATCGGTTTGTGCGTTCATCGAAATGACACAGAAAAATAGCAAGAGTAAGGTGCTGAATAGTTTCATAAGAGTAATGGTAAATGTTGTTATTGTAATTTGTTTAAAGCAAGGTTGAGTTCGAGCACATTGACTTTTTCAGGCCCGAAAACCGATTTTTCAATGTGTTCCGAAACCAGTTTTTGAATTTTACTTTCATCGATTTTCCGAACAGCCGCAATGCGTTTGATTTGGATTTTTGCACCTTGAAAAGAAATGTCCGGATCGAGTCCGCTGCCCGAAGCCGTCACCATATCCGACGGAATTTCAGATTTTTTCAAATACGGATGTGCAATCAAAAAAGTATCAATGCGTTTCTGAATCAATGCTAAATATTCAGGATTTGAAGGTGCTTTATTGCTTCCCGCGCTTCCTGCTGCATTGTAATTTACTGCCGACGGCCTGCCCCAGAAATAATTCGACTGGTTGAACTCCTGTCCGATCCTGCGGTAACCTATAGTTTTGTCGTTGAGTACAATCGTTTCGCCTTTGCCATGGTTTGGTGCAAACTGCGCAATGCCGAATACCGCCAGCGGATAAATTCCGGCAAATAAAACGAGTGTCACAATCGTTAATTTAATCATTGGAAATATATTTTTCATAATTTGGATTTTTTAGTTGCTGAGTGCCTGAGAAACTGAGTACCTGAGTTTTCTGATGGCTCAGTTTCTCAACTGCTCAGTCACTTTACATGAATAAAGCGACAAGTAAATCGATTAGTTTGATCCCGATAAACGGCACAATCAATCCGCCAAGGCCATAGATCAAAAGGTTTCTTTTTAGGATCGCGCTGGCTCCGATGGGTTTGTAATCTACGCCGCGCAGCGCAAGCGGAATCAGGATCGGAATGATGATCGCATTGAAGATCACTGCCGATAAAATCGCGCTTTCCGGACTGTGCAAATGCATGATGTTTAAACCTTCAAGCGCAGGAATTGCGGTGATGAAAAGTGCCGGAACGATCGCAAAATATTTCGCCACATCATTTGCAATCGAAAATGTCGTCAGCGTGCCGCGTGTCATCAGCAGTTGTTTTCCGATTTCAACAATCTCAATCAATTTTGTAGGATCATTGTCTAAGTCGACCATGTTTCCGGCTTCTTTTGCAGCTTGTGTTCCGCTGTTCATTGCTACGCCAACATCGGCTTGGGCCAACGCCGGAGCGTCATTCGTGCCATCGCCCATCATCGCGACAAGCTTGCCCATTTGCTGCTCGTTTTTGATGTAATTCATTTTATCTTCGGGTTTGGCTTCGGCGATAAAATCATCGACACCGGCTTTTTCTGCGATAAATTTTGCTGTCAGCGGATTGTCGCCGGTGACCATTACTGTTTTAACACCCATTTTCCGCAAACGGTCAAAACGTTCTTTCATTCCGGTTTTGATGATGTCCTGCAATTCGATTACACCCTGGATTTGTCCGTTTTTTATTACGACCAAAGGTGTTCCGCCATTTGAAGAAATTTCGATGACTCTGTTCGCAGTATCTTGCGGATAAGCATTTCCGGCTTGTTGCGCGATATTTTTTGCCGCGTCCTGTGCGCCTTTCCTGATGTTTGTTCCGTCTTTTAAAATGACGCCGCTGGTTCGGGTTTCGGCGGTAAATTTGATCGTTTCTGAAATATCCGAAGCCAATGAAGTCAGCAATAATTTTCCCCCGTTTTCGTCGAGTTGTTCGCTGAGTTCGATGATGCTTTTGCCTTCTGGCGTGTCATCTGCAAGCGAACTCATCACCGCCGACCGTACAAAATCTGAAAAAGCAATGCCTTTTGTCGGATAAAAATTCGTGGCTTTCCGGTTTCCTATCGTAATTGTTCCGGTTTTATCCAACAACAACACATCAATATCTCCGGCAGTTTCGACCGCTTTTCCCGATTTGGTGATCACATTGGCACGCAGCGCACGGTCCATTCCCGCAATCCCGATCGCTGAAAGCAAACCGCCTATCGTTGTTGGGATCAAACAAACAAACAAAGAAATAAATGCCGCAATGGTAATAGGCGCGTTTGCGTAGTCAGCAAAAGGTTTTAAGGTCACGCAGACAATCACGAAAATGAGCGTAAAAGCGGCGAGTAATATGGTTAAAGCGATTTCGTTCGGTGTTTTCTGGCGGCTTGCCCCTTCAACCAATGCAATCATTTTGTCAAGGAAACTTTCTCCGGGTTCAGATGTTACGATGACTTTTATTTTATCAGAAAGTACTTTTGTCCCGCCCGTAACCGAGCTTTTATCGCCACCAGATTCCCGAATCACCGGAGCACTTTCTCCGGTAATGGCGCTTTCGTCGATTGTAGCCAAACCTTCTATAATTTCGCCGTCGGTTGCAATCAGATCGCCGCTTTCGCAGATGAAAATATCGCCTTTTTTTAACGCCGACGAACTGACGTTTTCAAAAGTACCATCAGATAAAACTTTTCTGGCTGGTGTTTCTTCGCGGGTTTTACGCAAACTGTCGGCCTGGGCTTTTCCGCGGGCTTCGGCGATCGCTTCAGCAAAATTGGCAAACAAAAGCGTGGCTAGTAAAATCAGGAACACGATAAAATTATAGGCGAAACTGCCTTGCTCTTGTGCGCCGAATAAAATGGCAATGCATACGACAAACATTATGGCAGTCCCTATTTCGACGGTAAACATGACCGGGTTTTTGAACATTACTTTCGGGTTCAGCTTGACAAAAGATTGCACAAGCGCTTCTTTCATCTGGCGTTTTTCGAACAATGAATTGGATTTATTTTGAGACATTTTAATTTATTTTAAGGTAAAATATTCGGCCAATGGGCCAAGTGCCAAAGCAGGAAAAAAGGACAAGGCAGCAATGATCGAGATAACTGCAAAAACCATCACGCCAAAAATCGTGGTATCGGTTTTTAAAGTTCCGGCACTTTCCGGGATGTATTTTTTATTGGCGAGTAATCCGGCTATAGCCAATGGGCCGATGATTGGGAGAAAACGCGCTAGCAGTAAAACGATTCCGGTCGAAATGTTCCAAAACGGATTGTTATCGGCCAGTCCTTCAAATCCGGAACCGTTGTTCGCAGCACTTGAAGTAAATTCGTATAGCATTTCAGAAAAACCATGATGTCCGGGATTGTTAAGCCAGTCTGTGGCATTTCCACTGAACCAAAAACCCATGTCGGTATCATGAGCGGCAAAATAAGAAGCCAATGCGGTTCCGGATAAAATTAAAAACGGATGCAGGATCGCAATAAATGCCGCAATCTTGACTTCCCGCGCTTCGATCTTTTTGCCGAGGAATTCCGGCGTTCTTCCGACCATCAAACCCGAAATAAAAACGGCGAGTATGATGAAGATATAGAAATTCAGAAAACCTACGCCGCAGCCGCCATAAAAGGCATTGACCATCATTCCAAGTAGTTGCATTGCGCCCGAAACCGGCATCGAACTGTCGTGCATGCTGTTGACTGAGCCGGTCGAAATGACCGTCGTTGCAATGCTCCAAAATCCGGAAACGGCTGGCCCAAAACGTACTTCTTTACCTTCCATCGCACCGGAAATCTGGGAAATTCCCATTTTCTCAATCGCCGGATTTCCGCTGGTTTCTGCGATCATCGTCGGAATCAGCAGCAATAAAAAACCTGCCGTCATCACGCCGAAAATGATAAAAGAAAATCTTCTTTTTTTTAGAAAGAAACCAATCGCAAAAATCATCGCAAACGGAATCAGTAGTTGTGCAATAAGTTCTACCGCATTGGTGAAATAAGTCGGGTTTTCCAACGGATGCGCCGAATTGGCTCCGAAAAATCCGCCGCCGTTCGTACCGATATGCTTGATTCCGATAAACGCCGCAGCAGGCCCGCGCGACACTTCAACCGTTTGTCCTTGTAATGTTGTGATCGAATCTTTGCCTTCAAAATTCATAGGCGTTCCACTAAAAACGAGAATGATCGCAACTATAGCGGAAAGCGGCAACAAAATACGCAAACAGCTTTTTACGAAATAATTGTAAAAATTCCCGAGTTTGTCAGTCGTGCGTTCCCGCATTGCAGTAAAAACGACAACAGCCGCGGCAATCCCGATTCCGGCAGAAACAAATTGCAGAAACATCAATACAAGTTGGGACAAATAAGACACGCCGGTTTCTCCGGAATAATGCTGCAAATCGCAGTTGACCAAAAATGAAATGGCAGTATTAAATGCCAGATCTGGCGACATAGATGGATTGTGATCCGGATTTAGCGGTAAAAATCCCTGTGCGAGCAGGACGAAAAATGCGAGGAAAAACCAAACCATGTTGAGTCCCAATAAGGTTTTTAAATGCTGTTTCCAGTTCATTTCCTTTTGGAAATCGATTCCCGATATTTTGAAAATGGCTTTTTCAATCGGATTGAAAACCGGATCGAGAAACGTTTTGCCACCCGAAAAAATCCGGGCAATATAACTTCCAAGCGGCAAGGCAAGCGCGATCGAAATGATAAAAATGACAATGACGCCAAGTATTTCTGTATTCATAATATTAAAATTTTTCAGGTTTGATGAGGACATAAACCAAATAGCCGAAAACGGCGAGCGCAACAATAAATAGTATAGCCATGATTTAAATTTTTTCGAAGAAATCGACGGTTTTGAAACAAATCGCAAACAGCAAAATGGCTACTCCGATTAAGATAATGGTAAGGATCATTTGAGTTTGAATTAAACGCCGGTAGCGTTGATTTGCCTGATGTATTCTGCCTTGAGCGTTTTTGGGAACAGGTTTAAAATGTTGCAGTGACGCAGTTCCATAAAAGACGAAACCGAAAAAACATACACATTTGAAATGGCAATTTTCGTTTCATTGCTTCCTGTTGCAAAAAGCCTTTCGGCCAACGCGAGGCATTTTTTTGCACGGATGATGTTTCCTGTAATAATCGCAGTTTTGGTGATTTCGGCAAAACGTTCTGCCTGGTTGTAGATGTTGTTGACCTGATTTTTCATAGGGTGATTTTTTATGTTTGCACCGCAGTTAGCGAAAGGTGTTCCGAAAACTGGCACGTACAAACAATGCTTTGAAAAACAGTTATTTAGGTCAAATCCATGATTTTTTTTCATAAAAAAAGCCTATCGTTTTGATAGGCTTTTATCGTTATGATACCATTTTAATGAATGTTGTATTCTTCGAGTTTGCGGTAAAGTGTTGCAATCCCAATTTCAAGCAGGCGCGCGGTTTCAGCTTTATTGCCTTTAGCATAATTAAAAACTTTTTGGATTTGGAGTTTTTCAGTACTTGCGAGTGAAAATGCCGACATGGATTTTGTAGTTTTTTCCGCCTGATGCTGGATTTCATAAGGCAATTCGTCAACCGTCAACCGATCTTCATTGGCCAGGATTACCGATCTTTCGATGATGTTTTTGAGTTCGCGCACATTTCCCGGCCAATGGTAAGTTTCGAGTTTTTCGACAAAAGCGGCGTCGACTGCCAAAGTTTTTTTATTAGTTTTTGCCGAAAATTGGCGTGTGAAATATGTAATCAAAGGTGCAATGTCTTTGACCCTTTCGCGCAATGGCGGCATGTTGATCCCGAAAATATTCAATCTAAAATACAGATCAGAACGAAAATGATGCGCTTCGCTTTCGGTTTTTAAATCGCGGTTTGTAGCGGCAATCAACCGGAAGTTTGACTTTTTTGGTGTCGTATCGCCTACGCGGATGTATTCGCTGGTTTCAAGCACGCGCAGCAACTTGGCCTGAAGTTCGAGCGGCATTTCGCCGATTTCGTCCAGAAATAATGTTCCGCCGTTGGCTTCTTCAATAAAACCTTTTTTGTCTTTTAAAGCGCCGGTGAACGCGCCCTGTTTATGCCCGAACAATTCGCTTTCGAGAATTTCCCGGCTGAATGTGCTGCAATTCAATGCAACAAAAGATTGCCCGGCGCGGTTGCTGTTTTCGTGGATCGCTTGGGCAAAAACTTCTTTTCCGGTTCCGGTTTCGCCGGTTAATAATACGGTTGAATCGGTTTTGGCGACTTTTCTTGCGAGGCTGATGGCTTGCTCGATGGCTTTGGATTTTCCGATGATGGTATCGAAAGAATATTTATCGGAAATGCGCTTTTCGAGTTGCTGTACCTTTTGCTGCAACTGCGTTTTTTCGAGCGCTTTATAAAGCAGCGGAATGATCTTGTCGTTGTCGTCGCCTTTGACGATATAATCAAAAGCACCATTTTTCATCGCCTGGATGCCGTCGGAGATTTTTCCGAAAGCTGTGAGTAAAATGACTTCGATGAATGGAAATTCAGCTTTGACTTTTTCGACAAATTCGACGCCATTTCCGTCGGGAAGCTTGACATCGCAGAGGATGACGTCAATATTATTTTGTCCGATCTTTTTGAAACCCGACTTTAAATCGGGTGCTTCAAAAGCTTCAAAACCTTCTGATTTGATGATGCGAACGAGCAATCCGCGGAGTTTTTCTTCGTCGTCGATGATAAGGATGTTTTTCAAAACGGGCTATTTTTGGGTACAAAATTACATTATTTTGTTTGGCTGTTGATGTAAAACGACAGGTTTCATTTTACGGTGGGTTCTGCGTTAGGGATGGAAGCGGCATCCTTTTGAGAAGCGTAGCGGAACAAAAGATACAGCGGACAGCCTGGCGCCGGCATGGAAGCTGTTTCGGTTTTGAGGGAACTTTCCTGCCGGGGAAACGCCTAAACCGAAAAAATATGTCAAAAAGATTGGTGATTTGACTTGCAGAAATAAAGCATTTAGTACTTTTACGTACCAAAAAAAACATTTATGTCGGTTGCGAAAAAAGATTACAAAAGGATTACGGTGAAATCACTGATCGAGATGAAAGCCAATGGCGAAAAGATCTCGATGCTCACGGCATACGATTTTACAATGGCGAAAATTGTGGATACGGCCGGAATTGACGTGATTCTTGTGGGCGATTCTGCTTCAAACGTCATGGCCGGGCATGAAACGACTTTGCCGATCACTTTAGACCAGATGATTTACCACGCGGCATCGGTGGTTCGTGCGGTAGAACGCGCTTTAGTCGTGGTTGATTTGCCTTTTGGAAGTTACCAATCGGATCCGAAAGAAGCGTTGCGCTCCTCGATCAGGATCATGAAAGAAAGTGGCGGACATGCTGTAAAAATGGAAGGCGGAAGCGAAATTAAAGATTCGATCAAAAAAATATTAAATGCCGGAATTCCTGTGATGGGGCATTTGGGCTTGACACCGCAATCGATCTATAAATTTGGGACTTACACCGTTCGTGCTAAAGAAGAAGCTGAAGCTGAGAAATTAATTGAAGACGCTAAATTGCTCGAAAGAATTGGCTGTTTTGCAGTTGTTCTTGAAAAAATCCCGGCACATTTGGCACAAAAAGTAGCCGAAAGCATTTCGATTCCCGTCATTGGAATTGGCGCTGGCGGCGGCGTTGACGGACAGGTTTTGGTGATTCACGACATGCTTGGGATGAACAATGAATTTAGTCCGCGTTTTCTGAGAAGGTATGCCAATTTATATGACACGATGACTTCGGCGATCGGGCAATATGTGACTGATGTGAAGTCGAAAGACTTTCCCAATGAGAAAGAACAGTATTAATTAATAATGCATAATTAACAATTAATAATTACTCGTATTGGCCATAACTTCTGTCAACTATTCATTGTTAATTATTAATTGACATGAAAACCATTTCTGATAAGAATAACCTGCAGGTGCTTCACGAAGACAACCACATTATCGTGGTCAACAAACGTGTGGGCGACATTGTTCAGGGCGATAAAACCGGCGATAAACCTTTGTCGGAAGTTGTTAAAGAATACATCAAGGATAAATACAACAAACCTGGGGAAGTTTTTTTGGGTGTGGTGCATCGGCTTGACCGGCCCACAACGGGAATTGTGGTTTTTGCGCGGACTTCCAAAGCATTGACACGGTTAAATGAGTTGTTTAAAAACAGGGAAACGCAAAAAACCTATTGGGCCGTTGTTAAAAACAAACCGACAAAATCTGAAGACAGACTCGTTCATTATCTGAAGAGAAATGAAAAAAACAATACTTCAAAAGCATATTTAAAAGAAGTTCCCGAAAGTAAGCTTGCGAGCCTTGATTATAAAATCATTAAGGAACTCAACAATTATTTTGCACTCGAAATTAATCTGCATACTGGTAGGCATCATCAAATCCGGGCGCAGCTTTCTGCCATTGGTTCACCCATAAAAGGCGATCTCAAATACGGCGCAGACCGCAGCAATCCTGACGGCGGCATTCATTTGCATGCACGGCAGCTCGTATTTATTCATCCGGTAAGCAAAGAGGAATTGAAAATCACCGCGCCGGTTCCTGAAGATGCGGTTTGGAAATCTGTATAATTGCCTTTTTTACTTCTTAAAGATTATTTTATTTTTACTTTTTTGTGGCTTCTTATAAAAAGTATCTAATATATCGGTATTTTTAACGTAAATTAAAATCTGCATCAATGAAAAAATTCCTGCTGCCCTTTTGCTCGTTGTTATTTTTACCTGCTTTAGCGCAGGAAGAATTCTCGGGAATATCGACCTCCAAACGCGTTGGGATTGTCAATGCTTTGAACAATCCTTCAGAACTGGCGAATCTAAAAAGCTATCTGGAACTTAATTTTTTCGGCATGAGCGTCAATGCGAGCAGCAACAAAATCGGCTTTAGCGATCTTATCGACGGCAATGATTTTGAAAAGCTTTTGTTTAGTGGAAACAGCCCGGCAAATTTTAAGCTCGATGCTTACATCATGGGGCCGGGAGCGGCAATAAAAGTTATGGATTGGGGATTTGCGATTACGACCGGAGCGAACATACAGGCGAATATCGTTGATGTCGATCCAAATCTGGGGCTTGCGGTAACGACTAACGATTTGCTTTATGCGACGGCGGTAACAGGCTCAAAAAACCAGCGTGTCAGTGCGACGACCTGGGGTGAAGTGGGTTTATCTGCGGCGAGAAAGATTTTTTCAAATGACAAACATCAATTAAACGGCGGACTTACAATAAAGTTATTGTTTCCCGGTTCGTATGTGAATTTTGGTGCAGGAGATTTTAGCGGAACCATCAATAATACGCTGGGCGATTTTGTATTGGACAATGCCAATGCCAATCTGAATATCGCTTATTCGGGTTCGCTTGCCAGCGATTTTACCAATACCAGCGATTACACCAAATCTTTATTTGGCGGTTTAAGCGGCCTCGCAACAGATTTCGGGATTGATTACCAAATGAAAAACGACGATGGCAGTTATAGGTTAAAAGTTGGTCTTGCCGTGAAAAACATCGGTACGATGACGTTCAGGTCAAATGACAACCACTCTACAAATTATACTTTGAGCATTCCGGATTACGCAGTTCCATCTGAAGGTTTAAACCTAAATCAGTTTAACGGTTCAGAAAGCATTAAAGACATTGAAAATGTATTGATTAGTAGTGGTTATCTAAACAAAACTTCCCCGGAAAAAACCGATTTCAAGATCAAACTTCCCACAACATTTAATGCTTACGCAGATGTAAATATTGTCCCTAAATTAAATGCAACCGTATATTTAAGGCAAAAAATAAACGACGACAATAAAAACGGTCAAATCACTTCTCAGAATGTTTTTTCAGTCACGCCGCGATTTACAATGGATTATTTTGAAGCGTATATGCCATTGTCATTCAATGAAATTTCAGGAACGACACTTGGCTTAGGATTTCGCGTTGGCGGGTTTTTCATCGGGTCAAATGCCGTCGTTACAGCACTTACCAGCGATAGCAGTCAGGCAGATGCTTATTTTGGATTCCGGACTTCGCTATAAAAACTATTGAGGATGAATTTTAAAACCGATATTGATTTCAGGAAACAATCACTCAACCGATTGCTCGACAGTATTTTATTACACGAGCAGGAAATCATCCAGGCATTATATGACGATTTTAAAAAATCTGAATTTGAAGCGGTCGTTACTGAAACAGGTTATGTCATTTCAGATCTAAAGCATACCATAAAAAATATCAAAAAATGGACGAAGCCGAAACGGGTTTTTCCTTCTTTACTGAATTTTCCGTCATCAGATTTCATTTATAGCGAACCTTACGGAAATGTATTGGTCATTGCACCGTGGAATTATCCTTTTCAGCTTGCGATGTGTCCGCTGATCGCTGCTGTGGCTGCCGGAAATTCGGTTGTTTTAAAACCCTCAGAATTAACTCCAAAAGTATCGGGCGTGATTGCTGAAATTATCCGTGAAAGTTTTGACCCAACACATGTGGAGGTTTTTTTAGGCGGTTCTGAAGTGTCAAAAAGATTGCTTGAAAGACGCTGGGATTATATCTTTTTTACAGGAAGTGTCGCTGTAGGTAAAATTGTTGCAAAAGCTGCAGCAGAACATCTTACGCCAGTTACATTGGAACTCGGAGGAAAAAATCCGTGTATTGTTGATGCGACTGCGAATCTGCCTATAACAGCAAAAAGAATCGTTTGGGGAAAATTCATCAATGCCGGCCAAACCTGCATTGCACCTGATTATATCCTGGTTCAGAACAAAGTAAAAAACAAACTTGTTTCCCTTCTGACGTCAGAAATTACTGCGGCTTATGGCGAAGATCCTGAATTGTCTCCAGATTTTCCACGCATTATTAACGCTAAAAACTGGAGCAGGCTTGCAGATATGATCGACCAAACCAAAGTTTTAACCGGAGGGAAAAGCAATCCAGAAAATTTATACCTGTCTCCTACTTTGATCAACGAACCCGATCTTCAGAGTGCTGTCATGCAGGAGGAGATTTTTGGGCCCATACTGCCAATCATTTCTTATGAAAACGAAAAAGAACTCGAAACTATTATTGCCAAATACGAAAAACCGTTGTCGCTTTACATTTTTTCAGACGATAAGTCTTTTGCGCGTCGAATCATTCGGGATTTCTCTTTTGGCGGTGGCTGCATTAACGATGCCGTGATTCATTTTGCAAATAAAAACCTGCCCTTTGGCGGCGTTGGCCATTCTGGAATTGGCGCTTATCACGGCAGAAGCAGTTTTGACCTGTTTTCCCATCAAAAAGCAATCGTCAGGAAAGCCAACTGGCTCGATTTGCCTTTTAGATATGCGCCATACAAAGATAAACTCAAGGCAATCAGGTTTTTCATGCGATGGATGTAAATATTTTAACTACTAAAGTTTATGTAGGTTTTTTCTCTATTACTAAAATATCAGAAATAATTTACTGAAGTATATATATGGCTTGGATTAATAAAAAAAAATACATTCATTTATACAAATAAAATTTCAAAATACTGATATTCAGAGTTTTAAAAAATAAATTTTCAGTATTTACCACACTTTAAGGCTATATTTTCCTTATAATGCCAATTGTCCGGGAGTTTCTTTCAACAAATTCTGAGAAAATAAGTGGCTGTAAAACTAAATTTTATATTTTTATAATGTCTCAAGCCAATAAAATCAATGCCTCCAAGCTACAAAATATTCACATCTGTACTGATCAGCCTGTTTGTAGTGTCTGAAACACATGCTTCGGGATTGTTTGGGCAAACGGCAATTCGGGCTGGAATTGAAACACAGCCATTCTATTTTCATCCCTGGTTTTTAATAGCATTGTTGCTCATTACCGGAATTTTATTTTATGCGCTGTTTACCCGAAAATCAAAATACAATAAAAATTTAGTACGCAATTATTCTGAAATCAACACAACAGCCGATCAATACCAGTTGTATCTGTTGTTTTTAGGGATTGTCTTTTTCATTACAGAAGTTTTCCTGGAACTGTTTAAAGTCCGCGTAAAAACCGAATTGCTCGCCAATACCGTTTTCAGTTTGGTATTGCTTGCCTTGTATTTTATCAGCAAGAAAATTAAAACAATCAAGGACAACATCCAGAAGATTTTCCTAGCGCTTTTCCTTCTTTACATCTTTTATTCGCTTTACAAGATCACCTTCCTGCCATTTGAGATCATTACATTAACAGAATTGATCCTGGCGTTTTTCTTTTCATACAACACGTTCAAAAACATCAGGCAATACCTGTTTTTCATCGGATCGATGTTTGCAGTAGTGACCTGGCTGCTTGTGGACGAAAGGCTTGATTCGGCAATCATTGGTATCATGTACAATGCCTTGATCATCATCTCGGTATTTCATTACACCAAACACATCGGGTTGCTGAATGCCCAGGACAAGTTTTTATTTGCCAATGAAATCGTAAACAAGGGAAATTCACTCACCATTGTCACCAACAAAAAAGGGGAAGTGTCCTTTTGCAGCGACACCATCACGCCCATTTTAGGATATTCCCCACAGGAAGCCATGGGCATGGGATTCTGGAAAATTACCGAAGACCCCGAATTCATAGGAGAAGCTTATCATGATAATTTTATTGACGAAAGACTGCACATCAGAAAGCTCAAATGCAAGAACGGCGAATACAAATACATTCAGTGGAAAGACAAAAAGTACACCGAAGATATGACTATTGGCATTGGCCAGGATGTAACAGAACAGGTTTTGATGCAGGATCAATACAAAAACCTCGTGCAATCGGCGACCGATATCATTTTGGAAACCGATGTCGAAGGAAACCTGACTTTCATCAACGAATTTACAGAAAAAACACTTGGTTACCGCCTGAAATCTGTGCTGGGAATGCATTACACCGAATTCATCCGCGATGATTTTAAAGAGCCTGTCCTGTCCTTTTTCGACAGCCTTGATTATTACATCACCAATCATGAAACGCTGGATATTCCAATCTACAATAAAAACGGCGAACTCATCTGGATCTCGCAAAAAGTAAATGCGCGGAGAAATAACAATGGTGAGGTGATCGGATATTCATCGATAGCACGTGACATTACCGCAATAAAAATCCTTGAGACCGAAAGGGCAAACCGCCAGGAAAAAACCCAGCATTACAATGAAACTTTAAAGATTTTTGCGGAAACAACCTACTCCAACCAGGAAGATTTTGAAAATATCCTGAAAAACATCCTTGAAACAGCAACGAAAACCCTGGGCGTAAACCGGTCGAGTTACTGGAATTATTATCCGGATAAAATCCGCTGCCGCAATATGTTTGACATTGGCCGGAATAAATTTGAGAAAAATTTTACGCTCTCGAAAGCCGCTTATCCAAAATATTTCGATACGATCGAAAATGAAATGCAGGTTGTGGCTTCAGATGTTTATTCAAATCCGATTACGGCAGAATTGTGCACAGATTACATCCCGAAGAATAAAATCCTTTCTCTACTCGATACGCCGATTTTCATGAATGGCGAACTCAAAGGAATTATTTGCTTCGAAACTACATCCGAAATTAAAATCTGGGATACGGAAGACATAAATTTTGCACGTTCGGTTTCCGACCTGATTATCATCGCTTTAGAATCACAGCTCAGGCTTGAAGCCGAAAACACATTGGCCTATAAAAGCGAACTGCTATCGGCGATGTCACAGTGTACCGAAAAATTTCTGAACAGCAAAAACATCGATGACGTATTTGCCGATGTGCTGATTATCATCGGGAATGCAACAAAATCAAGCCGCGCCTATTATTACGAAAATGACCTCGAAACCAATCTGATCAGCCAGAAGCACCGTTGGCTGACCAACAATACGGCGCTGACAGCAAACAACGAAAAGCTTCAAAATTTACCCCACAGTTTTTTTGAGGAATTGATCGATCCATTGCTGAACAACAAGATCTTCGTAGCGCATACGCGGAAAATTAAAAATGAATCGCTTAAAGCCAAACTGCAGCAATTGGAAGTGGTATCGATCATCTTGTTCCCGATTTTCGTAAAAAATAAATTCCACGGATTTTTGGGTTTTGACGATATCTACAAAGAACGCATTTGGACCGATGATGAAATTAAGATCCTTTTCAATCTTGCCACAAATGTCTCCCTGACGATCGAGAAAATCTACAGCGAGCAAAGCATTCAGGAAAGCGAAGAGAAATTCAGGCTTTTGGCCAATAACATTCCGGGAACGGTTTATTTGTCTAAAAATGACCCGAATTGGACGAAAATTTACCTCAATGACGAGATCGAAAAACTGACCGGTTATCCAAAATCGGATTTCCTCGAAAACAAAAGGCATTTTATCGACCTGATTTTTACCGAAGACAAGGAGCGGACTTTGCAGGAAGACAATGATGCCATACAAAGCGGCAAGCCGATTCATTCGATTTATCGCATCAAACGAAAAGATGGCGAAACGGTTTGGGTTGAAGAATTTGGTGAACCGATTTACAAAGATGGCGAAATTGCTTTCATCGAAGGGATTTTTATCGACATTACCGAGAGAAAACTAAATGAAACTGCCGTAAAAGAAAAGGAAATCGCAGAAGCGGCCAACAAAGCAAAATCAGAATTCCTGGCAAATATGAGCCACGAAATCCGTACACCATTAAACGGAATCATTGGTTTTACCGATTTATTGGCCAATACCAAACTCGAGGATTTTCAAAAACAGTACATGAATACGGTAAACCAATCGGCAAAATTGCTCATGGAAGTCATCAGCAACATTCTTGATTTCTCTAAAATCGAATCGGGAAAACTCGAACTCAATATTGAAAAGCACAATTTAACCGATCTTGCAAGCCAGGTTATTGGATTGGTCGCGTATGAATCCAATGCTAAAAAAATCAACCTGATCCTGAACATCAGCCCCGAATTGCCAAAAATGATCTACGCCGATTACATCAGGCTCAAGCAAATCCTGATCAATCTGTTAAGTAACGCGATTAAATTTACAGAAAAAGGAATCATTGAACTTAGCATCAGCCTCATTGAAAGCCACGATGGAAAATCAACAATCCGCTTTGCCGTAAAAGACACCGGCATCGGAATCCGGAAAGCCAATCAGGAAAAGATCTTCGAGGCTTTTTCACAGGAAGATACATATACGACGAAAAAATTCGGAGGAACTGGGCTCGGACTCACGATTTCCAACAAATTACTGAATTTAATGGACAGTAAATTGCAGCTCAAAAGTGATTATGGCGAAGGCAGCGCGTTTTTCTTCGAAGTCACATTCAAAACTTCAGATGAAGCCGGGTTTACAGAAAAAATCCTGATCCAACAAGATCCGATCATCATTTTTACAGAACAAGAAAAAGAAGAAACGTCAGGAAAAAACTTCAAAGTATTGTTAGTAGAAGACAATAAAATCAACATGCTGCTCGCGAAAACGCTTATCAGGCAGATTATTCCGAATTGCCACATTACTGAGGCTTATGATGGAAAAGAAGGCGTTCAGAAATTCATAGAAACCAATCCGGATATGATTTTCATGGACATCCAAATGCCGGTCATGAACGGTTATGAGGCTTCAGTTGAAATCAGGAAAATCCAGAAAAAACACATTCCGATCATTGCGCTTACCGCAGGTACAGTCATTGGCGAAAGGGAAAAATGCCTTGAAGCCGGAATGGACGATTACGCTTCAAAACCAATTATCAAAGAAACACTCGAAAAAATAATCCACAACTGGATTTAAATTACAAACTCAAAAACTCAAAATTATGAAATGGTTCGGCAGAAGAGAAAGTGATAACATGGAAGACCGCAGGTCGATTTCAGGCGGAAAAGTTGCGCTGGGCGGCGGTGCAATCGGAATTGTAATCCTATTGATCAATATGTTTATGGGAGGCGATTCGTCGCAATTGCTGAATCAGGTGCAACAACAAATGCAGCAAGGCCAGCAAACCGAAGCAGTACCTTTAAGCAAAGAAGATGAAGAAATGGGCAAATTCGTTCGCGTTGTCCTTGCCGATACCGAAGATGTCTGGCACAAAATATTCCAGGAAAACGGTTTGCAATATGAAGAACCCAAATTGGTTTTATTCAGAGGTTCTGTAGAGACAGCCTGCGGCGGCGCAAGTGCTGCTTCAGGCCCATTCTACTGTCCGGGCGATCATAAAGTATACATGGATTTGGCTTTTTTCGATGAACTCAAAACGCGTTTTGGTGCCGAAGGTGGCGATTTTGCTATTGCGTATGTGATCGCGCATGAAGTCGGACATCACGTACAAACCTTGCTCGGAACATCTGCAAAAATGCGCGAACAGCAGCAAGGATTAAGCGAGCGCGATGCCAACAAATTATCTGTAGCTTTAGAGTTGCAAGCCGATTTCTACGCCGGATTGTGGGCACATTACAACGAAGAAAAAAACCACGTCCTTGAGCCCGGAGATATCGAAGAAGCGCTAAGTGCCGCAAATGCTGTTGGCGACGATGCCATTCAGAAAAAAATGCAAGGGCAGGTTGTTCCCGATTCTTTTACACATGGAAGTTCAGAACAGCGTATGTATTGGTTTAACCGCGGATTCAAATCAGGTGATTTTAAACAGGGAGATACTTTTGCGGAGGTGAATTAAGTCGAAAGTCAAAAAGTTGAAAGTCTAAATTTTTCACTTTTGCGTTAAATTACGAAATCAACAAAAGGCAAATTATTATAAATAAAAAGGCATGAGTTAAAACACTTATGCCTTTTATTATTTTCTTGTACGTTTTTTGACTTTCGACGTTCGACCAAAAATTAATCTTCTTCCTCTTCTTCCGCAGCATTCGATTTGGAATAGCCGCGCCATTTCTCAATAATGTCTTTCATATCCTGCGGCAATTCGGTATCAAAACGCATCATTTCGCCAGTCGTTGGATGAACGAATCCCAATGTTTTTGCGTGAAGCGCTTGTCTTGGCAATACTTTAAAACAGTTTTCGATAAATTGTTTGTATTTTGTAAACGTCGTTCCTTTCAAAATCAGGTCACCGCCATAACGCGAATCGTTGAACAAAGTGTGTCCGATATGTTTCATGTGCACGCGGATCTGGTGCGTTCTTCCGGTTTCCAAAATACATGAAACCAAAGTTACATATCCAAAACGCTCCAATACTTTATAATGTGTGATCGCCGGTTTTCCAATTTCAGGATCGGCAAAGACAGCCATTTGCATGCGGTCTTTTACGTGTCTTGCAATGTTGCCTTCGATCGTTCCTTCGTCTTCTTTGACATTTCCCCAAACGAGAGCAACATATTCTCTTTCAGAAGTTTTTTGTTCAAATTGCTTGGCCAGATGCGTCATGGCCGCTTCGGTTTTTGCAATCACCAAAAGCCCCGAAGTGTCTTTATCGATCCTGTGCACCAATCCCGGACGCTCACTGCTGTTCATCGGAAGGTTTTCAAAATGATACGCTAAAGCATTGACTAAAGTTCCCGTATAATTTCCGTGTCCGGGATGCACCACCAATCCCGGCGGCTTGTTAATGAGCAACAAAGCATCGTCTTCATACACAATATCAAGCGGAATATTCTCGGGATCTACGCGGTTTTCAAACGGCGGATGCGACAACAACAGCCGCACAACATCCATCGGTTTAACCTTGTAATTCGATTTTACCGGAACATCATTCACATAGATATCGCCATTTGTAGCAGCAGCCTGGATTTTATTGCGTGAAGCATTCGGCAGTAAACCCATCAAAAATTTATCAATCCGCAACGGCGACTGGCCATTGGTAACATCAAACCTCAAATGCTCATACAATTCGTCTTCGGGCAATTCCTGGTTTTCTTCGTTATTGTTCATCTTTTGGGGTTTCAGTTTTTTTAATCGTATCCATTTCAGCTTCATCAAAACCCACTTTTCCGTCACCCAGAACAAGGTCGATTTTTGAAGATTTGAATACTTTATCGCCCGGATTCAGTTTCTTTCCGTTAAAGCGCATTTCAAGCACCATATCTTTTCCAAGATAGGGTTTGTAGGTAATCGTGCCTTCTTCCAAACCTAAAGATTTCAATGTTGGAACAGCCTGGCGGTATGTTTTTTCAACCAAATTCGGAATCCTCACGGTCGTAAACCCAGACGAATTGATCTTAATATAAATTTTTCTTCCTTCTTTTACTTTTGCGCCTGCAACCGGATCCTGTTCGACCACGCTGTGCTTCGGATACCCTTTTCTAAAATCAACGCTGTCCAGCAAAACATATTCTAAATTTAGGTCATCAAGCTTCTCCTCAACCTGCAATTCGCTCAGTTTGCTCAAATTGGGCACCGTGATTTCTTCACCGTGATCGGTTGTAAAAGTCAGCCAATGCATAAACAAATAACCCAAAACGCCAACAATCACAGCGGCAATCAAAAGCTGGATTACAAAAACCCGGCTCGTAAGAAAATTACGTAAACTCATAAACAAATTATTTCCACAAAGATATAATTTCCTTTCAACAAAAAATGATATTTTTGTTAGGCGTTTATGAGAAGCTATTTCCCGCTATCCGTTGCAATCTTTTGCTTTTTAAAGAAAAAATCAAAAGGATTTCCACTGCTATCTGGGCTAAAAATGTTCCCGTTCCAAAACCATAATTTCAATTAAATTTAAAAAATCAAAATGAAAAACATAGCCATTGTCATGGGCGGATATTCCAGCGAATTCGAAATCTCGTTAAAAAGCGGCAATGTCGTCTATCAATTTCTCGACAAAACCAAATATAACGGTTTCCGCATTCATATTTTCAAGGAAAAATGGGTTTATGTTGATGCCGATAACAACGAATTTCCCATCGATAAAAATGATTTTTCGGCTTTCGTAGACGGTAAAAAGATCTCTTTCGATGTCGTTTTCAATGCGATCCACGGAACTCCGGGCGAAGACGGTTTGCTTCAGGCTTATTTCGAGCTCATCGGAATGCCGCAATCATCCTGCGATTATTATCAGGCGGCGCTGACGTTCAACAAACGCGACCTGCTTTCGGTTTTAAAGCCATACGGAATCAAATCGGCTACTTCATATTATCTGAATAAAGGCGAAAAAATCAACGCTGAAGAAATCATTTCGAAAGTCGGTTTGCCATGTTTTGTAAAACCAAATAAATCAGGATCAAGCTTCGGGATTTCAAAAGTAAAATCAGCAGCCGAATTGCCTATCGGCATTGAAGTCGCTTACAAAGAAGACAACGAAATTATCATAGAAAGTTTCCTCGACGGAATCGAAGTTTCTGTTGGCGTGATCAATTACAAAGGCGAAATCAAAGTACTTCCCATTACCGAAATCGTTTCTGAAAACGACTTTTTCGATTATGAAGCCAAATATCTCGGAAAATCCCAGGAAATTACACCGGCCAGAATCTCTGATGAAATGACAAAAAAAGTCAGCGATATCGCCAAACGCGCTTATGAAATCTTAAAAATGTCTGGGTTTTCGCGTAGCGAATTCATCTTTGTTGGTGGCGAACCTTACATGCTTGAAATGAACACGATTCCCGGATTAACAACTGAAAGTTTGATTCCACAACAGGCTAAAGCTGCCGGAATTTCGTTGGAAGATTTGTTTACAAACGCTATTGAATTGGCTCTAGCATGATCGTTCTCGCCGGAACAACATCATACAATCAGAAAACAGGAACTGTCAATAATGTAATTTGCCCTGAATGCGATACTTCAACAACATTTACTTATCGTGTTTTGAGAAGATACACGCACCTGACTTTCATTCCGTTGTTTCCGGTTGATACGCTTATTGAAACGCAATGCAACCATTGCAACCGCATTTTTGATTACGATAATCTTCCCGAAAATATCCTTAGGAAAATGCAGCAACGGGAAAGCCAAAGCCAGTTCAGGACACCAATCTGGATGTTTTCGGGGACAATTCTTTTGATTGGTTTCCTAGCTTACAGCGGCTACAATTATTTCATTGTGAAAGACCTAACTGCAGAATGGATCGAAAATCCAATTGCTGGAGATGTGTATGACCTGAAGTTTTCAAACGGCTATTATTCGACTTTAAGAATTGATAAAGCCACAAAGGACATCATTTTCAGTACGGCAAATGACTATCAGGCTGGCATGTTTTATGAAACCGGCAATATTGGTAAACCAGAAAATTATACTTCAAAAAAAGAGCGCTATTTGAAAACCGATTTGAAAAAGCGATATGCCGAAGGCGAAATCATTTCTATAAAAAGGAAATAGCTTTTCAAATTAAAACTTGTACATTTATAAGACAAATCAATCATCATGCATCAAACTTTCGAATGGAATAGGGTTTTATTTAACGAATTGCCGGGCGAATTTTTATTTGAAGTCATCTTCCGTTCGGTGATTATGTTTACCGTTTTGCTGCTGACACTAAAATTGACAGGAAAACGCGGCGTCAAACAATTATCGGTTTTTGAAACGGTAATTATCATTGCACTTGGTTCAGCTGCAGGCGATCCGATGTTTTATGAAGATGTTGGAATTGTTCCAGCTGTGATGGTTTTTACTGTAATCATCATCATGTATCGTTTGGTGACCTGGCTGACGGGAAAAAGCAAAAAATTCGAGGAATTCATCGAAGGAAAAACCGAATGCCTAATCAATGACGGAAAATTTTCGATCAGCACATTTGAAAAAGAAAGCCTCGCCCAGGATGAATTCTTCTCGGAATTGCGATTAAAATCCATCGAACATTTAGGCCAGGTCAAATTTGCATATCTTGAAACCAGCGGTGAAGTCAGCGTTTTTTATTACGAAGATGAAAATGTGCTTCCTGGATTGCCGATCATTCCGCAATTGTTTTTAAACAAAAGCAAAATCATCCTTTCCGACGGACTTTATTCCTGTACATTTTGCGGAAATACGCAAATTCAAAAACCCGGAACAGCAACCTGTAAATCCTGCAAACGCGACGAATGGGTCGAAGCGATAAAAACACTTCGCATTACTTAAATTGAATTTTATTGTATTTTTGAATTTCAATCCAATCCAAAACCATGAGAAAAGCAATATTTCCAGGCTCATTTGACCCAATCACACTTGGGCATTACGACATCATCAAACGCAGCATTCCGCTGTTTGACGAGATTGTGATTGCCATTGGCGTCAACGCCGAAAAGAAATACATGTTTACTTTGGAAGAACGCCTGCGCTTTATTGAAGAAGCTTTTAAAGATGACAAATCTGTTTCGGTTGTGACTTATGAAGGTTTGACAATTGATCTCTGCAAGAAATTAAAAGCTAATTTTATACTCCGCGGCCTTAGAAATCCAGCCGATTTTGAATTCGAAAAAGCGATCGCACATACGAACAGGAAATTGTCAAAAATTGAAACGGTTTTTTTATTGACCGCCGCAAATACTTCTTACATCAGTTCGAGCATTGTGCGAGATGTGCTTCGAAATGGCGGCGATTACACCGTTTTAGTTCCGGATTCGGTAAGGGTAAAATTGTAAGTTTCGCAAATCGTACTTCTGAAATCGCAAATCAAAAATTATTTTTCTTCTTCTTTTTTAATGACTTTTCGGGCAACCTCGATCTTGAATTTCTTGCCTTTCATTTTTTCATCGCGGATATTTTTAAGCAAATCTTTGACCTTTGCAGATTTTACCGCGGCAAATGAAATAAAATCCTTGACTTCAATCAAACCTAAATCGCCTTTTTCAAGTTTTCCTTTTTGGGAGAAAAATCCGACGATGTCAATTTTATTGAGCTTGTTTTTCTTTCCGCCACTGACATAAATCGTTTGAAATTCAGGTGCTTTAGGAAGTTTATTTGAGTTTTCAACATTCAGGACTTTCATTCCGTAATCGATATAATCGAGTTTTTTTTCACTTTCGTGGATGATAATATACGAAGTTCCCGATGCCAGCATTCTCGCAGTCCGGCCGTTTCGATGCGTAAATTCATCATCTTTTGATGGCAAATGATAATGGATAACGTGTTTCATTTCGGGAATGTCGAGCCCACGCGCAGCCAAATCGGTAGTCACAAGATAACTGACACTTCCGTTTCGAAACTGGATCAATGCGCGTTCGCGTTCGTCCTGATCCATTCCGCCATGGTAATATATTGAATAAATTCCTTTTTCATTTAATGTATCGCTGATGCGTTCGGCGGCGTCTCTGTGGTTGCAAAAAACAATTGCCGATTCTGATTTTAACGAGCAAATCAATTGAAACAAACTTTCGATCTTGTCTTTATTTGGCGACAACACCATTTTCATGGAAAGATTGGTTTTCGATTCTTCTTCGGGAATAAAATCCAAAACCGTCGGATGCATGACACGCGTATATTTTGGAATTTCAATATCGGAAGTTGCCGAAACTAAAATTCTCTTGTTCAGCTTCGGCAAACGTGCAATTATAAATGACATTTGTTCGTGAAAACCGAGTTGCAGTGATTTGTCAAATTCGTCAAGAATTAATGTCGTAATGGTGTTTGCTGTAAAAGTTCCGCGGTCGATATGATCTGCAATTCTTCCAGGCGTTCCAATTAAAACTGCCGGCGGATTGCTTAAATTTTTGATTTCCGTTTCAATGGAATGCCCGCCATAGCACACATTCACTTTATAATCGGTTCCCATTTTTTTCCAGACCTGCTCGATCTGCAAGCCCAATTCGCGTGACGGAACCAAAATCAAACATTGAACAGCTTTAATTTTCTCGTCGAGCATTTCAAATATCGGCAGCAAAAAAGCAAGCGTTTTCCCCGATCCTGTTGGCGAAAGCAATAAAACATTGCTGTCATTTAAAATGGTTTGCTGCGCCGTTTCTTGCATTTCATTGAGGTTTTCGATACCTAAATTCAGCAGGATATTATTTGAATGGTGGGGATTTTTCATTTGGCAAAAGTAGGTTTTTATAGTCGAAAGTGAAAAGTGCAAAGTCGAAAGATTTGGATTGTAGTTAAAAACGAAAAAAGCCCCTATAATCGAGACTTTTCCGTTTCAAACAATAATTTAATGTTTTCGTAAGAATTTTTGAGTGCTTCCTGAATTTGCTCCGGATTGAGCCAGGCAACTTTTTCGATTCCTTCTTCGGCCTGCCCGATTGGAATTCCATCAAAATCGGAAGTCATTTCGAACCAATGCGTGATTTTTAATTTGTATTTTCCGTTGCGACGAAATACGTGGTACGTTTTCTCTAACTTTTTAGAAATCAGTAATTTGTTTACTCCGGTTTCTTCTTCTACTTCACGTAGTGCAGTGTATTCGATTTCCTCGCCTTTTTCGATTCCGCCTTTTGGCAGATCCCATTTTCCGTTTCTGAAAATAAATAAAACTTCGCCGTTTTTATTGTAAACCAATCCGCCTCCGGCTTTTTGAACCGGGATTTTTTCCTTCAGTTTTTTGAGCATCTCCTTTTCGTCGGGATAATACAAATACGCCTTTGAAATTTTGTTCTGGAACATTTTCACAATAAGCTGTTCGATATCAATACTTTCAAGCAGGAACATTTGAAAATCTGTTTCTTTCAGGATTTCATTTGTCAAAAAAAGTGGTTTGTCGTTTACAAAAACTTTATACATTTGTAGTATGATTTTTAATAAAGATACAGCCGAAAAAACAGCCGAGTTGCTTTTGCAAATAAATGCAATTAAATTGAATCCGAAAAATCCTTTTACATGGGCTTCGGGTTGGAAATCGCCTATTTATTGCGACAACAGGCTAACACTCTCATTTCCTGCGATAAGAAATTACGTACGGGATGAATTTGCCAAAAATATTGAAAAACAATTTGGAAAACCAGATGTTATTGCCGGAGTGGCGACAGGCGCGATCGGAATCGGGATTCTTGTTGCCGAAAGCCTCGGATTGCCATTCGTCTACGTTCGCCCGGAACCCAAAAAACACGGAAGGCAAAACCAAGTGGAAGGTTTTTTACAAAAAGGACAAAACGTCGTAGTTGTTGAAGACCTGATCAGTACCGGAAACAGCAGCTTACTTGCTGTAGAAGCGCTTCGCGAAGCTGGTGCCAATGTAAAAGGCATGGCGGCAATTTTTACTTACGGTTTTGGCGTTGCAGAAGAAAATTTCAAAAATGCAAAACTGGATTTGTATACTTTATCGAATTACGAGAATTTGCTGAATTTGGCTTTGGCGAAAAAATACATTACTGAAACCGAGCAGGAAATATTGAAAGAATGGAGCGCAAACCCAGCCGGATGGGGCGTTGAAGCGCTTTGAAATTTACATCTTTACGATTAAAAAATTTACCGATTAAACGATTTAACAACCAAAAATATGAATTTAGAAAGCCCGAAAGTCAGCGTTGACAAATCTGCGCAGCAATTGTTTGATTCCTTATCGGATGTAAAGAATTTTGAGAAATTAATGCCGGAAACGATTTCAAAATTTGAAGTTACGGGTGATGATTCGTTTATTTTCGGATTGAAAGGCATGCCGGAAATCAAGCTTAAAATGAAAGACAAATTGCCTCCGAACAAATTGGTCTTAGGCGCTGCAAGTGACAAGCTTCCGTTTACACTAACCGCAAAAATTGACGAAACATCGGCTGACAAATCAGATGTTCAATTGTTTTTTGAAGGCGAATTCAATGCGATGATGGCAATGATGGTTAAAGGCCCAATTTCTAAATTCATTGAAACATTGGCTGGAAATATGAATAAGCTTTAGTGGAATCAATTTTATAATTTATAATTTAAAAACTTCTGTTGAAAAATGGAAGTTTTTTTAATATAACATTTGGATTTGCTTGATTTCAAAATCTTTGAGTTGATCATTTTCCATTAAAACCTGAAGCCTCCCTGATTTGCTGACGCCTTTTATAATTCCCATAAACCGTCCTGCATTTTGATTTTCGAAAACTGTGGGCATTTCTTTTCTGAACAATTCGCTTTCATATTCTTGCCAAAGTGCCGTTTTGTTTTCCTTTAACTTCTCAATGTTCATTTTCATTGATGCCACAATATCGATCAGCAGATTTCCCTTATCAAAATTCTTATCAGTTACAACCGCAAGTGAAGATGCTTTTGGAAGATTTTCAAAATTGGTCTGGTTGACATTTAAGCCCAAACCGGCAACTGAATAAATACTGCCATCGCTTTTGATACTGTTTTCGATCAGGATCCCGCCAATTTTCTTATTAGCTGACATAATGTCGTTTGGCCATTTAATTGACAAGTCAGGGATTTCTTGCTTTTTGAGAACATCAATTACAGACAACGCCACGACGATGTTCAAATCAAAGACATCGGTAATATTGCTTAGCACTTTCTTGATTAAAATACTCATTATAAGATTTTTACCAATTTCAGAATTCCACACCGCGCCCATTTGTCCTTTGCCTTTTGTCTGGTTTTCTGCTGTAACTACAGTAAAATTTGATGTATCGCTGTTGGCTGCCATGGCTTTCAGGAAATCGTTGGTAGAATCTATGGCATCGAGTTTGATTAGCTGCATCGGAAATAATTTTGAAACTAAATTTAATCTTATGTTAAGGATCAAAATTAATCACAAAAAGTGGTAACTTTGCAAACTTATACAAAAATAATAAATGGCGAAAAAAGCAATAAATAATGATGTTTTACTGGCTAACATCATCAAAGGAATTGAAGAAGTAAAAGGCAACGATATTGACATCCTGGATTTACGTGAAATAGACAACGCAGCCTGCGACTATTTTATCATCTGCAACGGAAATTCAAACACACAGGTTAACGCGATCGTTAACTCTGTCCAAAAAACAGTCTCAAAAGAACTTAAAGACAAACCCTGGCACGTAGAAGGCGCGGACAATGCCGAATGGGTTTTAATGGATTATGTAAACATCGTTGTTCACGTTTTCCAAAAGCAAATTCGCGAATACTACAATATTGAGAGCCTTTGGGGTGATGCAAAAATCACTACGATTCAAAACAAATATTAAAGCATTAATCTATAATGGCCAACGATAACAAACCAAATCCAAACAGAGTAAAAATCAGCCCGTGGATTATTTACGGTGCGATCATACTCATTTTTATTTTCATTAGTGTGGCTACCGGAGGACAGAATTTTTCTGAACCGGCAAAAACCACTTCTTCAAAATTCAATAGTTTTTTAGAGCAAGGTGCTGTTGAAAAAGTCATCATTTACAATAAAACCGAAGCAGAAGTTTACCTGACTGCGGCTGCATTAAAAGATCCAAAATTCAAAGCGGTTGCCAAAGATTTGCTTAACCGCCCGAATAAAGGGCCACACTTCGTTTTCGACATCGGGAATGACGAAATTTTCCAGAAAAAACTTGAAACTGCTGTCGCAGAAGGAAAGCTGAAAGATTACAACTTCCTTCCGAAAAGCAACTGGACCGAAATTCTATTCCAATTATTGCCAATTTTAATCATTGCAGCAATCTGGATCTTCATCATGAGAAGAATGAGCGGCGGTGGAGCTGGCGGCGGCGGCGGACAAATCTTCAACATCGGGAAATCAAAAGCGAGGTTGTTCGATGAAAAAACCGATATCAAAACGACTTTTAAAGATGTTGCGGGACTTGAAGGTGCAAAAGAAGAAATACAGGAAATCGTCGAATTCCTGAAAAACCCTGAAAAATATACAAACCTTGGAGGGAAAATTCCAAAAGGTGCCTTGTTGGTCGGGCCTCCGGGAACCGGAAAAACATTATTGGCGAAAGCCGTTGCCGGTGAAGCCAAAGTGCCGTTTTTCTCTTTATCAGGATCAGATTTTGTTGAAATGTTTGTTGGTGTCGGCGCTTCACGCGTAAGGGATTTATTCAAACAAGCTAAAGAAAAATCACCTGCTATTATTTTCATCGATGAAATTGACGCTGTCGGAAGAGCACGTGGAAAAAACAACATGTCTGGCGGAAACGACGAACGCGAAAATACATTGAACCAATTGCTTACAGAAATGGACGGTTTTGGTACGAATTCTAATGTAATCGTGTTGGCTGCGACCAACCGCGCCGATGTGCTAGACAAAGCTTTAATGCGCGCCGGACGTTTTGACAGACAGATTTTTGTAGATCTTCCGGATGTTCGTGAAAGAAAAGAAATCTTTGAAGTGCATTTGGCTCCGCTTAAAAAAGTAGAAGGTTTGGATACCGATTTCCTTGCCAAACAAACTCCGGGATTCTCGGGAGCCGATATTGCAAATGTTTGTAACGAAGCGGCTTTGATCGCTGCACGTTACGATAAAAAAGCAGTTGACAAACAGGATTTCCTTGATGCCGTTGACAGAATTGTTGGCGGACTCGAAAAGAAAAATAAAATCGTTACGCCCGAAGAGAAAAAAGCGATCGCAATTCACGAAGCCGGACACGCGACTGTAAGCTGGATGTTAGAACATGCTGCTCCATTGGTAAAAGTAACCATCGTTCCAAGAGGGCAAAGTTTGGGTGCTGCCTGGTATTTACCTGAAGAAAGACTGATCGTTCGCCCTGACCAGATGCTGGATGAAATGTGTGCAACTATGGGCGGCCGTGCTGCTGAAAAAGTAACATTCAACAGGATTTCAACCGGCGCTTTGAGCGATCTGGAAAAAGTAACCAAACAGGCTCGTGCTATGGTTACGATTTACGGACTCAATGATAAGATTGGGAATGTCACCTATTACGATTCGACCGGACAGAGCGAATATAATTTTTCAAAACCATATTCTGAAGATACCGCGATCATCATCGATAAAGAAATTTCGGCGTTAATTGAAAGCCAATACCAAAGAGCGATCCAGTTGCTTGAAGACAATAAAGACAAACTGAACCAACTCGCTGATATTCTGATAGAAAAAGAAGTCATATTTAAAGACGATCTTGAAGCGATTTTTGGAAAAAGAAACTTCGATGCGAACTTGCAACCAGAAACAGATTTGTAAGAATTTAAAAAATATTCCCATTTAAAAAAAAACTTGATTCATCCGCATTTGAATCAAGTTTTTTTTATCTTTGGATGTTTTCAAACAACAATTAGTATATGAGTCTTTTCAAGAAATTTTTTGGAACCGGTGGTGAATCCTCAGATGAGGACAAGGAAAGTGAGTTCAATAATTTACAGGCAAGCTTCTCTGCTCCCGCAGATGAAAAATTCACTTTCAATTTCAAAAAGAACGGCGGAAAATTTCTGTATTGTGAAAATCTTGCTGAAGTAAAAGACCAGTTTGAAAATATCCTTGAAGAAAATGATTGGTTCGAATCGGAAGCCATGTGTTTTGAGCCGAAGCTTTTTAGTATGCTTGATGACAATAAATTAAGCTACAACAATCCGAAAGATCCGAAATTCCTGCTTGCAAGCTGTGAAAACCTGATTGCTGAAGAAGGTTCAATATTATTTTCTTCAAATCAGATCAAACAGCAAAAACCAAATGATCTTCCGGCCAACATTGTCATTCTAGCTACCACAAGCCAGATTCTTGAAAGCAAAAGCGACGGTCTTCGTGAAATCAAAAAGAAGTATGACCGAAATTATCCAACGAATATTACCACCATTAAATATTTCGAAAAAGCCAAAGAAGAAGATTTCCTTCAATATGGAAGCAGTGCAAAAAACCTCTATTTGTTGCTTTTAGAAGACCTTTAAGATGAATGAAACGCTCACAAGAACGTTATCCGGAATCGTTTATATTGCTTTACTCGTTGGTGCAACCTTATATTTTAACACCTTTTTAATTCTTTTTGGAATATTCCTGATCGTTTCGGTAGCTGAATTTTGTGACCTGATCCAGCTTAGGAAAGACCTACCGATGGTGATTGCCGCAATCGGTTATTTTTTGTTCTCGTATTTTAAAATTACAAAAACAACTGAATTGCTTATCCTTGCTGCGACGCTATTTGTGTCTATACGTTGCATAGCCTATTTATTCAATCGCAGGAACACCAACCTGGATGTACTTTCAAAATATGTTTTCCTAATTGGCTACATTATCCTGCCTATTATCCTGCTGACAAAAATTCCTCAATTGGGTTTTGAATACAATCCGAAAATCATCATTTCCATATTTATTTTAATCTGGACAAACGATACTTTTGCGTTTCTGATTGGGAAGAATTTCGGCAGGAAAAAACTTTTCGAACGCATTTCTCCCAAAAAAACAATTGAAGGTTTTGTAGGCGGACTGATTTTCGCAATGCTTTTTAGTGTAGCAATTGCACTATATTTTATCGGGCAGCCCATTTTAATCTGGCTGATCATTGCTGTAATTGTCGGCATTTTCGGAACAATCGGAGATCTGATTGAATCCAAATTCAAACGCAGCGCCGGAGTAAAAGACAGCGGAAAAATCATGCCCGGACACGGTGGGATTTTAGACCGTTTAGATAGTGTGATATTTGTCGCACCTTTTGTATTTTTGTTTTATCAAATTTTATATTATGTTTCATAAAGAAGGCGGAAAAATTATCCTGATCTCAACGACATTAACTGTCATATTCCTGCTTTTGGCAGACAAATTCATTCATTTGGAATGGCTTCGGATGACAGTCATGCTGGTCATTTTATTTTTCCTGATCATGATTTTGCAATTTTTCAGGAATCCAAAAAGAGAAGTAAACATCACAGACGAACAGATTATTGCTCCCGTGGACGGAAAAGTGGTCGTGATCGAAGAAGTGTTCGAATCGGAATATTTCAAAGACCAACGTTTGCAGGTTTCCATTTTCATGTCGCCGATCAATGTGCATGTGACGCGTTATCCGGTGAATGGAAAAGTAAAATTCAGCAAATACCATCCCGGAAAATACCTTGTTGCCTGGCATCCAAAAGCAAGCACCGAAAATGAAAGAACAACCGTAGTGGTTGAAAACCGAATTTTTGGTGAAATTTTGTACCGACAAATTGCAGGTGCATTGGCCAAACGAATCGTCAATTATGCCGAAGAAGGCATGCATGTTGTTCAGGGAACTGATGCCGGTTTTATTAAATTTGGATCAAGGGTCGATTTATTCCTTCCAATTGGAACAAAAGTTGAAGTCAAATTAAACCAAAAAGCCGTTGGCGGAAAAACCATCATCGCAATAAAATATTAAATGACTGCAAAAGATTTAGATACACGTTTTCAGGAAGCAGTTGATATTGCTACCGAAATGAGCCAGGACGATTTGCCTCAGGACGAGCAATTGCGCCTGTATGCTTTTTACAAGCAGGCAACTTTCGGAACTCCAGCCGCCAATTTTAACACCGGTTTTGATTTGCGGAACGCGTTTAAAACCAATGCCTGGATGCAGATCAGCCACCTTTCAGTGGATGAAGCTAAAGAGTTGTACATTGAAGCCATTCATGCAGCCAAAAAGAAGCTAGATGAAAAGAAATAAAATCTTATTGCTCTGCTCATTTGTAGCGATGCTAAGTTCTTGCAACAATAAAAAGCTGACCGAAGTAGTTGAAGTTCCGCTTCCAACTGCTGAAGAAAAAATGACCATCGGCCATCCCGAAGATGTCAAAGCAGAAGAAGGTACATTTAAAATGTTGGCTTTGCCTTATCAGTACGATGAATTGGCACCAAGCATCGATGCCGGAACGATGGAAATCCACTATTCAAAACATTACCTCACGTATACGAACAATCTTAATAAAGTGGTCGCTGCGACCGAATTTGAGAAACTTCCGATAGAAGAAATCCTTTCAAAACTCGACATGAGCAACGCTGATTTACGTAACAATGCAGGCGGGTTTTACAATCATAATATCTTCTGGGAAAGCATGGCACCAAAAGCTGGCGGCATTCCAAAAGATACATTGGCAATTGCAATTAACCGTGCTTTTGGATCTTTTGAAAATTTTAAAGTGGCATTTCAGGAAGCGGCTTCAAAACAATTTGGTTCAGGTTGGGCTTGGCTCGTTACTGACAAAGCTGGAAAACTACAAATCACAAGTACGCCCAATCAAGACAATCCTTTGATGCCTGGAATGCCGGTAAAAGGTTTTCCGATCCTCGCGCTTGACGTTTGGGAGCATGCGTATTATCTGAATTATCAATACAAAAGAAAAAATTACATCGATGCTTTTTTTAATGTCATCAACTGGAAAAAAGTCGGTGAGCGTTATGAAGATGCGATGCGGAGAAAGTATTAGACCGCTGCGCTGAAAGACCACTGCGTTGCAAGAGTCAAGATCGCTTTGCTGAAAGAAACAAGAAAAAAGCCGCTTCAGAAAATGGAGCGGCTTTTTTATGTTTTTGTTTTTTAATATTGCAACGAAGCCGTCTAACGCAAACTTGTAAGACTCTGCTCGATCATTGCAATTTTAGAAAGCGCATCGGCTTCTTTTTTGCGTTCCATTTCAAGGACTTTTTCGGGAGCGCCAGCAACGAATTTTTCATTTGAAAGCTTGGCTTGTACCGATTTCAAAAAGCCCTGGGTGTATTTCAATTCTTCTGAAAGCTTTGCAATTTCTTCCTCAACATTAATATTTCCGGTTACCGGAATGAAGAATTCATTTGATTTAACTCGGAAAGACAAAGCACCGTCGACTTTTTCAGATACATATTCGAATGCACTAATATTCCCAAGTTTTGAAATTACCGAATCAAAATAAACCGAGGTTTTATCATTGTTGATCGCTTTCAATTCGATGGCATCTTTAAACGCAATATTTTTTTCTTTTCTTATTGTACGGATTCCGGAAATCACTTCGGCAGCATTTTCAAAATCAGCGATCAACTGGCTGTTGAATGCTTTTTGTTCTGGCCAGGTTGAAACGATTAACGCTTCTGATTCTGTTCTTTCTGCAATGAATTGCCAGATTTCTTCTGTCAAAAATGGCATAAACGGATGCAGCAATTTAAGGTTTGATTCCAGCATTTCAATTGCTTTGTCGAATGTTGCTTTGTCAATGGGCTGTTGGTATGCCGGTTTGATCATTTCTAAAAACCATGAACAGAAATCGTCCCAAACCAATTTGTAAATTGCCATCAATGCATCCGAGATCCTGTATTTTTCAAAATGATCTTCGATTTCAACGAGCGTTTGCTGCAATTTGGCATCAAACCATTCGATGGCTACTTTTGAAGATTCCGGTTGCGGAATCGCAGCTGAAACTTCCCAGCCTTTAATCAATCGGAACGCATTCCAGATTTTATTGGAAAATGATTTCCCCTGAACACACAATTCTTCATCAAACATGATATCATTTCCTGCCGATGCGCTTAAAAGCAAGCCTACACGAACGCCATCGGCGCTGAATTTCTCGATCAAATCCAATGGATCAGGTGAATTTCCAAGCGATTTAGACATTTTTCGGCGTTGTTTGTCACGAACCAAACCGGTTAAATATACATTTGTAAACGGTTTTTCGCCCGTATATTCATAACCTGCAATGATCATTCGCGCCACCCAAAAAAACAAAATATCCGGGCCGGTAACCAAATCATTCGTTGGATAATAATATTTAAAATCTTGATTTTCAGGCTCCATGATTCCACCGAAAACCGCCATTGGCCACAGCCAGGATGAAAACCAGGTGTCGAGTGCATCAACATCCTGAGTTAAATTTTCTTTAGTCAGGTTTGGACTGTTGGTTTTGGTTTTTGCCAATGCTACTGCTTTATCGATACTTTCTGCTACGACAAAATCTTCTTTTCCGTCGCCATAATAATAGGCCGGAATTTGCTGTCCCCACCAGAGCTGGCGCGAAATGTTCCAGTCGCGGATGTTTTCAAGCCAATGCCTGTAAGTATTTTCAAATTTCTTTGGGTACAAATTGATTTCGTCACTTTCTAGAACTGCTGTAATTGCAGGTTTAACCAAATCTTCCATTTTCAGGAACCATTGGTCTGACAAACGCGGTTCGATGACGGCTTTTGTCCTTTCGGAAGTGCCGACTTTATTAAGGTGGATTTCGGTTTTCTCCAAATTTCCAAGCGATTCGAGTTCTTTTGAAATTTCTTCCCGAACCACGAAACGGTCTTTGCCTTCATAATGCAAACCAAACGAGTTTAAAGTCGCGTCGTCATTGAAAATGTCGATGATTTCGAGGTTGTGCTTCTCGCCTAGCGCTTTGTCGTTCATGTCGTGCGCCGGGGTGACTTTTAAACATCCGGTTCCGAATTCGATGTCAACATATTCGTCCTCGATAATCGGAATCACGCGTCCGGAAATCGGCACGATCGCCTTTTTGCCTTTCAGATGCGAATACCTTTCATCGTTTGGATTGATGCAGATGGCCGTGTCGCCAAGAATGGTTTCCGGGCGCGTTGTTGCAACAGTCAGGAAATCATTGCTGCCTTCTATCTGATATTTTAGGAAATACAATTTCCCCTGTTGCTCTTCGTAAATGACTTCTTCGTCAGACAAAGTCGTTTTTGCTTGCGGATCCCAGTTGACCATGCGATATCCGCGGTAGATCAAGCCTTTGTTGTACAAATCGACGAACGAACGGATTACAGATGCAGACATGTCGGGATCCATAGTAAATTTGGTGCGTTCCCAATCGCAGGAAGCGCCGAGTTTTTTTAACTGGTCTAAGATAACGCCGCCGTATTTGTCGGTCCATTCCCAGGCGTGTTTGAGGAATTCTTCGCGGGAAAGGTCATTTTTATTGATGCCTTCGGATTTTAGTTTGGCAACAACCTTTGCTTCCGTAGCAATGGATGCGTGATCGGTTCCCGGAACCCAGCATGCGTTGAAACCTTTGAGGCGTGCGCGGCGGATCAAAACATCCTGAATGGTATTGTTTAGCATGTGTCCCATGTGCAAAACTCCGGTCACGTTTGGCGGCGGAATGACGATGGTATATGGTGTGCGATGATCGGGTTTGGAATGGAAATAATTGTTTTTCATCCAGTAGTCGTACCATTTTTGCTCTATGGCTTTTGCGTCGAATTGTGCGGGAATTGTCATAATTGTTTAATCGTTGGATCGTTTAATTGTTGAATCGGACGGCATTATTGCGGTTTAAGACAATGCCCTAGCCCCGATTGAAGCGTAAATCCTTTTTGAAGCTTGCAAAGCGAAAAAAGATTGCAGCGGAAAGCGGGAAACAGCTTCTAAAAAACCATCGAAAATGTTGAAATTAACTTTGGTACATTTTTTGGTAAGCCCGGCTACAAAAGTAAATAAATCGTGCAGTATAAAAAATTAAGATTTAAATATTTGCACATTAATCAAAAGAAAGTACTTTTACCAGAACGTAAACCTTAAAATTGAACCCACAATGAAAAAAATGCTATCATTAATTGCCGTGATTTCCTTTAGTATTACCGGATTTTCGCAGGCTAAAATTGAGTTTCTTGCCAAAGACAACACAATTGATTATGGTACGGTTACGAAAGACAGCGACAGCGGAATCCGTTCGTTTGAATTTAAAAATACGGGAAATGCCCCTTTGATCATTACCAATGTGCAGTCTACCTGCGGTTGTACGGTTCCGTCTAAACCAACAGAACCGGTATTGCCAGGAAAAATTGGAAAAATCGACGTGAAATACAATATGAATGCAGGCCCGATCAGGAAAACGATCACGGTAGAATCGAATGCTACGAATGTTGAAGGCGGGCGTGTTGCACTGAAAATAAAAGGGGAAGTGATTGCGAAAGAAAGCATCAACATCCTCGAAAAGAAAAAATCGCTGCCTACCAGCAATTTCTAATACAATCAAAGCTCCCAAAATCGGGGAGCTTTTTTTATAGGATGCTTTTGAGCTGGAATTTGAATTTTAATTCGGTTCCGTTTCTCATGACCTGAAAAGTCATCCACTTTCCTTCTTCCGATTTGAGTATGTCGTTGATCTCTGCAAGCGAATATTTGTAGGCTGGAAATCCGTTGATCTTAGTTATGGCGTCTCCTTTTTGCAATCCGCAAAGTTCGGCTGCCGAGTTCGGCCTGATGTTTGAAATCAGATAAATGGGTTTTAAAATGAATTTATATTTGAAATCATTTTTATTTCCGTTAATGTCGTATGTATTTGCTTCAACGACCGTTTCCAGTTTTACCGTTTCCTGCACCCATTGCATGCCTTCGTTCTGAAGCTCGATTCCGCTCATATTGTAATGGAAAGGCAAACTGAAATTAGAGTTGCTTTTGACGTACATTTTTTTGTTCCGATAATCAAAAATGACGGTGAACCTTTTCAGGATTTCTGCACCAACAGAGCCTGTTCGGTCTTTGACCATATTGACGCTTTTGATCGAAGCAGAATCGGGGAACGCGATAATGGGGTTGTTGAATTCAAATTTGCCGAAATTTATTCTTGAGATCTTTGCCCGGTTACCATGGATTTCGCCACTAAAACCCCTGCCGAGGTAATCCTGGAAATTTGCTGCTGGAATTGTAATTTGCCTTTCTTCGTTTGGAAACAACCATAAGGCATCGCTGTTGCCAACATCGAGCAGTAATTTTGCATTTACAGGATTTTGACCGATCGCAATTTCTGTGGCCATGTAAGGTTTGTTTTTTTCAATGGTAATCGGGATTTCATTAAAATTTGATGTTAGCTTTTTTCTGATCTTTTTTTCATCGTTGTAAATAATGATTTTTTTGTGCGCGTAATCAATGGCGACCAGGTTGTTTTTAAAAAAATGGTATCCGATGATGCCGTTTACCGGAATGCCTATATGGGTTGAGAAATTAAAATTTTCGTCGAGAACAATATACAGATCGTGGTGCTTGTCGATAAAGCCGTTCATATCCATCACATTTCCAGATGATTTGAGCCCTTCGATTGCTTCATTGCTCCCAAGACCTTTCAGTTTGATTTTCTTTACATTGAAAAAATTGACATCGCCTTTGTCTTCGAGACTTAAAAGAATGGTTTCCTCGACGCCGGTGTCGAGAAGGAAATTTAGTTCGGCGCCATTGACTTTAACGGGTATAAAAATCAGGTTGTTGATGAGTTTGAACGGAATTGTAATCTTGCTTTTATTGGTTTCAAATTCAAAATGGTCCTGCGAATGGATTATGGCAGAAACAAGAAACAATACAAAAGCAAATTTGCTGGTCATATTTAAATGTTTGTGATAAATATAGAAAATTTCCGGTACTTATATATTCAATAATAAAAAGTAAAAGAATTGCCCTAGAATTAAAAAATTCGCAAATTTGTATTTCAAAAAAATACAATCATGCCAAAAGTTTCAAACAAAGGAATGCAAATGCCTGAGTCGCCAATCAGAAAATTGGTGCCATATTCAGAAATTGCAAAAAAGAAGGGCCATAAAGTGTACCATCTGAATATCGGGCAACCGGATATCAAAACACCTGAAGTGGCGATGAATTCGATCAAAAACCTCGATATCAAAGTTTTGGAATACAGCCATTCTGCAGGTTTTGAAAGCTACAGGACCAAACTTTCACAGTACTATAAAAACCATGGGCTTCCGATTGATGTTGCCGATATCATCATCACGACCGGCGGCTCTGAAGCCTTACTTTTTGCGATGGGCTCAACGATGGATCAGGGCGATGAGATCATTATCCCGGAACCTTTTTATGCAAATTACAATGGGTTTTCTACCGCTTCCGGAGTAAATGTTGTGCCGGTGATTTCAAGTATTGATACAGGCTTTGCTTTGCCTCCGATTTCAGAATTTGAAAAATTGATTACACCAAAAACCAAAGCGATCCTGATTTGCAATCCCGGAAATCCGACAGGATATTTATATTCGAAAGAGGAAATCCTGCAACTCGCAGATATTGTAAAAAAACACGATTTGTTTTTGATCGCCGATGAAGTCTATCGCGAATTCACTTATGATGGTGATGTGCATTTTTCAGTCATGAATGTTCCCGGTCTCGAAGAACATGCGATTATGATCGATTCGGTTTCTAAACGTTACAGCATGTGTGGTGCACGAATTGGCTGCATCGTTTCAAAAAACAAAGCGCTTATGGCAGCCGCTATGAAATTTGCACAGGCAAGATTAAGTCCGCCAACATTTGCACAAATTGCAAGTGAAGCTGCACTCGATACACCACAGAGTTATTTTGACGAAGTGATTACCGAATACAGGGAACGCCGGGACATTTTAGTTTCAGAACTCAATAAAATTGAAGGTGTGAAAGTAGCAAAGCCAAAAGGCGCTTTTTATTGCATCGCACAATTGCCTATTGACAACGCAGATGATTTTGCCCAATGGCTGCTAGAATCGTATGACCTAAACGGGGAAACGGTTATGGTTGCACCGGCAGCGGGTTTTTATTCTACTCCGGGCGTTGGCCTGAATGAAGTCAGGATTGCATACGTGCTAAAAAAGGAAGATTTAATCCGTTCAGTAGAAATACTTAAAGAAGCGATTAAAGCTTATAATTCTAAATAGATTTACAAAGTTTATAATTATTATAAAAAAGGCTTCCTAAATTTAGGAAGCCTTTTTCTTTTATACAAACGTTTTTAATTATCGTTTGAGTGCAAAATGTGCATTGAATTCTTTAGATGAGCCTTGTTCGATAAAGAAAACTTTAAACCAGTAATCATCAGCCGGAGCCGGATTTCCATTGAACATTCCATCCCATCCCGCTCCTTTTGGAGAGATTTCTTTCATCAGTTTTCCGTATCTGTCAAAGATCAAAATTTTAGAACCATTCTGATCGCTCAGGTCCGGAATGTTCCATCTATCATTGTATCCGTCATTATTTGGTGTAAAGAATTTAGGAAATGCGATGATCCTGATGTCACTTATTGGAATCGACCCACAACCTACCCTGTCTTTAATTACAACATCATGATACCCCGAAGACAGGTTGTAAAATTGATTGCTGCTTTGAAACGCGCCGTTGTCTACCTGATACAGGTAATCTCCAACAGGCAATACATTAATGGTTACCAATTGGGTTTCCGAGAAATAATTCGATACTTCATAAGTTGCCGAAACCGGTGCAAAAGAAGCCGTAACAGTCGCCGATCCGGTATTGACACAACCTGTAACTGTATTGGTAACTTCAACTGTGTAATCTCCTGCCGCACCAGCAGAATAACTACTCGCTGTTTCACCTAAAATTTCTCCGGCGGCATCAAACCATTTGAAAGTATATGGGCCAGTTAATCCGGTAGTTAGATTTGCTCTTGAAATTACTATACCGCTTGGATCCACACAAATAAACTCATCCTGAGGCAAATTGACTACAGGTAATGGGTTTACTACTACGGTTGCCGTTTTGATACAACCGTTTGAATTGGTATAAGTAATGGTTACAGTTCCTGCTTTTACTCCCGTAACCAAACCTACATTGTCAACAGTCGCAACAGAAGGATTTGATGAAATCCATGGATTCACTGCTGAGGCGGTTGCCGAACCGGTTAGTTGCGTTTGCGAGCCTTCACAAACACTTAAAGTTCCTGTAACAGTTGGAATTGCATTTACAGTTATTGTAGCTGTAATTGTACAACCATTTGCGTTTTTGTACGTAATAACAGTTGTCCCTGCTGAAACTCCGGTAACAATCCCTGTATTGCCAACCGTCGCTACTGTAGGCGCAGAAGAAACCCAAGGGCTTACTGTAGCTGCTGTTGCTGAACCTGAAAGTATTGTGGTTGAACCGATACATACATTTAACATTCCTGTAATGGTTGGAGGTGCACTTACGCTTATCGTTTCCATTTTTATACAACCATTTGAATTCGTATAGGTAATTACGGTAGTTCCTGCCGAAATCCCATTAACAACACCTGTACTGCTTATCGTTGCCACTCCTGGATTCGAAGAAATCCATGCATTTGTTAACGCAGGAGTACCCGAACCGATAAGCGTTGTTGTCAATCCTTCGCAAACATTCAGCGTACCGGTAATGGTTGGAAGTGCATTTACAATTACTGTCGCCGTGATTTTACAGCCATTTGAATTGGTGTAAGTAATTAAAGTCGATCCTACTGAAACTCCGGTAACTACTCCTGTATTGCTAACTGTCGCTACGGCGGTATTGGCAGAAATCCAAGCGCCTGGTGTTGCAGGACTTCCTGATCCGGTAAGTGCCGTTGTCAATCCAGCACATACATTCAAAGTTCCGGTAATCGTTGGAAGTGGATTGACCACAACTGTTGCTGTAATAATACAACCGTTTGAATTGGTATAAGTGATCAACGAAGTTCCGGCGGAAACCCCTGTGACCACACCTGCATTAGTTATCGTAGCTGCTGCGGTATTGGCAGAAATCCAAGGGCTTGTAGTTGCAGGCGTTCCTGATCCGGTAAGTGTAGTCGTTGAACCGATACACACATTTAATATTCCTGTAATGACCGGCGCTGCGATCACATTGACAGTTGCAGTAGTTTTACAACCATTTGAATTCGTATACGTAATTAAAACTGTTCCGCCTGAAACTCCGGTAACGACTCCTGTATTGCTCACTGTAGCAATTGCTGGAGTTGCAGAAATCCAAGGGCTTAATGTTGCTGGTGTTGCTGAACCTATTAATGTTGTAGTCAATCCTACACAAACATTCAAAGTTCCGGTAATCGTTGGAAGCGCATTCACCGTTATGATTTGAGTAATGATGCAGCCAGCTGCATTTGTATAAGTGATCAATGAAGTTCCGGCCGAAACTCCGGTAACCATACCTGTATTGCTTATTGTCGCTACCGCGGTATTGGCAGAAACCCAAGGACTTGCAGTTGCCGGCGTTCCTGATCCCGTAAGCGTAGTAGTTGATCCGATACATACAGCAAAAGTTCCCGTAATTGTTGGAAGCGCATTGACCGTGATGCTTTGGGAGATTTTACATCCGTCTGCATTTGTATAAGTAATGATAGAAGTTCCACCAATAACCCCGGTAACTACTCCTAAATTGTCTACTGTTGCAACTGTGGTATTCGAAGAAACCCATGGACTTGCAGTTGCCGGCGTTCCTGATCCTGTAAGCGCAGTGGTTAATCCGGTACAGACAGCAAAAGTTCCCGTAATTGTCGGAAGCGCATTGACCGTGATGCTTTGGGAAATTTTACAGCCGGCTAAATTCGTATAAGTGATGGTCGAAGTTCCAGCTGTAACCCCAGTGACCACTCCTAAATTGTCTATTGTTGCAACTGTGGTGTTTGAAGAAACCCACGGATTTGAAGTTGCAGGCGTTCCTGATCCGGTAAGTGCAGTGGTTGACCCGGCACAGACAACAAAAGTTCCTGTAATTGTTGGAATCGGACTAACCGTTATGCTTTGGGTAATTTTACATCCGGCTGCATTTGTATAAGTGATGGTGGAAGTTCCGCCTGCAACCCCGGTAACTACTCCTAAATTGTCTACTGTTGCAACTGCGGTATTCGAAGAAACCCATGGACTTGCCGTTGCAGGCGTTCCCGATCCGGTAAGCGCGGTGGTTAATCCGATACACACATCAAAAGTTCCCGTAATTGTTGGAAGCGCATTGACCGTGATGCTTTGGGTAATTTTACAGCCGGTTAAATTCGTATAAGTGATCGTAGAAGTTCCGCCTATAACTCCGGTGACTACTCCTAAATTGTCTACTGTCGCTACCGCAGTATTTGAAGAAACCCACGGGCTTGCCGTTGCAGGCGTTCCTGATCCGGTAAGCGCAGTAGTTAATCCGGCACAGACAACAAAAGTTCCTGTAATTGTTGGAAGCGCATTGACTGTGATGCTTTGGGTAATTTTGCAGCCGGCTAAATTCGTATAAGTGATGGTAGAAGTTCCAGCTGTAACTCCGGTAACCACTCCTAAATTGTCTACTGTTGCAACTGCGGTATTTGAAGAAACCCACGGGCTTGCCGTTGCAGGCGTTCCTGATCCGGTAAGGGTAGTAGTTGATCCGATACATACAGCAAAAGTTCCTGTAATTGTTGGAAGCGCATTGACCGTGATGCTTTGGGTAATTTTACATCCGTCTAAATTCGTATAAGTGATCGTAGAAGTTCCAGCTGTGACTCCGGTAACTACTCCTAAATTGTCTACTGTTGCAACTGCGGTATTCGAAGAAACCCATGGACTTGCCGTTGCAGGCGTTCCCGATCCGGTAAGCGCAGTGGTTAATCCGATACATACATCAAAAGTTCCCATAATTGTCGGAAGCGCATTGACCGTGATGCTTTGGGTAATTTTACAGCCGGCTAAATTAGTATAAGTAATTGTAGAAGTTCCACCTGTAACCCCAGTGACTACTCCTAAATTGTCTACTGTCGCAACTGCCGTATTTGAAGAAACCCATGGGCTTGCAGTTGCCGGTGTTCCCGATCCGGTAAGTGCAGTGGTTGATCCCGCACAGACAACAAAAGTTCCTGTGATTGTTGGAAGCGCATTGACTGTAATGCTTTGCGTAATTTTACAACCGGCTAAATTCGTATAAGTGATGGTCGAAGTTCCAGCTGTAACTCCGGTGACTACTCCTAAATTGTCTACTGTCGCTACCGCAGTATTTGAAGAGACCCATGGACTTGCCGTTGCAGGCGTTCCTGATCCGGTAAGCGCGGTGGTTAATCCAATACATACATCAAAAGTTCCTGTAATTGTTGGAAGTGCATTGACCGTGATGCTTTGGGTAATTTTACATCCGGTTAAATTCGTATAAGTGATCGTAGAAATTCCGCCTGCACCCCCTGTTACTACTCCTAAATTGTCTACTGTTGCTACCGCAGTATTTGAAGAAACCCACGGATTTAAAGTTGCCGGCGTTCCTGATCCGGTAAGCGCAGTAGTTAATCCGACACAGACAACAAAAGTTCCCGTAATTGTTGGAAGCGCATTGACCGTGATGCTTTGGGTAATTTTGCAGCCGGCTAAATTCATATAAGTGATCGTAGAAGTTCCAGCTGTAACTCCGGTGACTACTCCTAAATTGTCTACTGTCGCAACTGCGGTATTTAAAGAAACCCACGGACTTGCCGTTGCAGGCGTTCCCGATCCGGTAAGCGCAGTGGTTGATCCGATACATACATCAAAAGTTCCCGTAATTGTCGGAAGCGCATTGACCGTGATGCTTTGGGTAATTTTGCAGCCGGCTAAATTCGTATAAGTGATTGTAGATGTTCCAGCTGTAACTCCGGTGACTACTCCTAAATTGTCTACTGTCGCTACTGCGGTATTTGAAGAAACCCATGGACTTGCAGTTGCAGGCGTTCCCGATCCGGTAAGCGCAGTGGTTGATCCGATACATACATCAAAAGTTCCCGTAATTGTCGGAAGCGCATTGACCGTGATGGTTTGGGTAATTTTACAGCCGGCTAAATTCGTATAAGTAATGGTAGAAGTTCCACCTGTAACCCCAGTGACCACTCCTAAATTGTCTACTGTCGCAACTGCCGTATTTGAAGAAACCCACGGGCTTGCAGTTGCCGGTGTTCCTGATCCGGTAAGTGCAGTGGTTGACCCGGCACAGACAACAAAAGTTCCTGTGATTGTTGGAAGCGCATTGACCGTAATGCTTTGCGTAATTTTACAACCGGCTAAATTCGTATAAGTGATGGTCGAAGTTCCAGCTGTAACTCCGGTGACTACTCCTAAATTGTCTACTGTCGCTACCGCGGTGTTTGAAGAGATCCATGGACTTGCCGTTGCAGGCGTTCCTGATCCGGTAAGCGCGGTGGTTAATCCGATACATACATCAAAAGTTCCCGTAATTGTTGGAAGCGCATTGACCGTGATGCTTTGGGTAATTTTACATCCGTCTAAATTCGTATAAGTGATCGTAGAAGTTCCAGCTGTAACTCCGGTAACTACTCCTAAATTGTCTACTGTTGCAACTGCGGTATTCGAAGAAACCCACGGGCTTGAAGTTGCCAGCGTTCCCGATCCGGTAAGGGCAGTTGTCGATCCGATACACACATTAAAAGTTCCTGTAATTGTCGGAAGCGCATTGACCGTGATGCTTTGGGTAATTTTACAGCCGGTTGCATTTGTATAAGTGATCGTAGAAGTTCCACCTGTAACCCCGGTGACTACTCCTAAATTGTCTACTGTCGCAACCGCGGTATTTGAAGAAACCCACGGACTTGCCGTTGCAGGCGTTCCTGATCCGGTAAGCGTAGTGGTTGATCCGGCACAGACATTAAAAGTTCCTGTAATTGTTGGAACAGTTCCAATATTAATGGTAATCGGAACAGAATAACACGTGCCCAATGCTGTGGTCATTGAAACAATAACATTAGTCACTGAAGTGGCTCCAACGGCTGGCGTTCCGCTAATTACAAATTTCTCAGCACCTGCAGTCGTGATAAATGTACCCGTAAGACCCGCTGGCAATGGATCACCAGACGAATCAATCGATGCTGTTGTTGGCGTTCCCGTAGAAACTGTAAATTGTAACGGACTTGGGGTTGCTATTGCTGTGCCTACGCAAATATCTGTAGTTGTATTTGAAGCCACAACGGTACAAGTACAGTTCTTAATCTCAACCCTGACCAAAGGCGCATCATACGCCAAACAGGTACCTGCAGGATCAGCGTTGATGTGATAAAGAACATCATATATGCCCACTATACTTCCATTGGGCGTAATCGCCCCTGTAGTTGGATTGATAATAAGACCTGTAGTTGGATTTCCTAAAGTATCAAGTGCACTAAAAGTTCCGTTAGGTGTTAGTGCAGGTAAAGGTGTGGGCGCAGTTACATTTTGTGGCAATTGTGCGGTTGTAATGTCGTCACAGTAGTCAGCACTACTATATTTAAAAGCGCCTTCCGGTTGTCTGATGATTGAAAATTTTCTAACATCCTGGCAACCTACTCCTAATGCATCCTCTACCCTTACGTAGATGTCTTGTGGCAAAGTCGTTACATTATAAGTTGTAGGCGTAAAGATCCTTCCAGGGCCAAAACCATTAATCGCACTGGTTTGGATTGTCCAATAGGTAAAACTATAATCGGTTACGCTTTCTGTCGCAGGAATCATGTTGCTTTCCTGACTGATATTCTGTATAAATGGCGGTGTAGATGAGGTACAGATGTTTGAAGGATTGCTTAACGTTGGGAATGTTCCTTTTGTCAATGTAAATTGATCTTCAACCACTACAGTTGTTCCATCACATCGGAAATAAGTCACCTTTACCTTGAAAATATTTCTTGCAGGAATTGTATTGTGATAATATCCTGTTATCGTCGGAAGGGATGAATGCAACGTGGCTCCTGTGTTATAATCGAGATAGGTCCATTCAATTTGTGGCGCGACAGGATTTGGTGAAACAGGAATAGGCCCATTTGGCTTAAACAAATAAGATTCGTTGTTTGCGGTAAAATCAACAGAATTTCTTCCAGGAGGGCTCACCCCAATTGTCCCGTCATGGTTCATCAAACCAATCAATGCTTCAAGTTGCCAACCAGGATTTGCTTCCCTGTGCTTCACATTGACTTCAACTATATTTGAGGTTTCATGTAAAATGATCTGGTAGGTTTGCAGCCCGGCGTCAATAGAACTTTGCTGGGTAGCAGGATACTGCGGAAGCTGGTTGTAGTTGACAATAAAGATCCTGTTTGGCTCTGCATAAGGACCGTCGTTCCTTAAAAGATAATTTACATTGGCAAAGTTTGCACGGCCTGCGAAGTGAATGTCCTGGTATACCCCAAAAATAGCATTTGTTATGGGCCCACCACGTAATCTAGGGTCGGAAGCTGGATTTGGATCCTGGATAGGTTGAGGATAGTTAGGACCCGGAAAAGCCTGCTGTATGTCCCACGAACAGAAACCATCCGGAATAACACCCCTATGATCACCTACATCAAAAGTAATAACCCCGTTTGAGCCGATCATGACGTTATCATAAGCATTCCCGAAAAAACAAAACTTGAAAGGCAGTGTAAAAATACCGGGACTCCAGAAATCATCAAGATCTCCACCAACGAGTATATCTTTTCCTCCCGCATAAGGCAACGGCCTGTAAGGAACCTGTGTTACTGTGTAATTGCTGCTTTCGTTAAAATTTGTATAATTGGCAGTAAGGTTTACAGGCTCGGTCAAACCTCCGTTACACGCCGCTTTGTCAGCCGTGATTTTTACGCTGGCAAGTGTGGCATTTTGGGCAAAGGCAGTAAATACAGTAAAGTTTACCAGTAGAAACAGCAGGTATTTATTTTTCATTTTAGATAATTTTGGCAGCGAAATTTACAAAAATTTAGCAAAGAATTATCTTAAATTTTAAATTAACTGAATATTTAACACTGAAATATATTCTTTGATTTTTATTAATTATCTTTGTTGCCTTTAAAATAAGCCATCATAACAATACCTATTAATGACAACTAACGAAGATTTTCACGACGAAATCGGAGACGACCACATCAGTTCAAACGCTACCAACCCACTTAGGGATGATGCTTTCGATATTCCGGATGACCAAAAAATAGAATTAATCAAAAAAGACGTCGAAAGCATCCTCAGGACACTTGGGATGGATCTTACCGATGACAGCATCAAAGGCACGCCAAACCGCGTTGCAAAAATGTTTGTAAAGGAAATTTTTGGCGGGCTGAACCCTGCAAAGAAACCAAGTTCTTCTACTTTTGACAACAATTACAAATACGGCGAAATGCTCGTTGAGAAAAACATTGTCGTTTACTCTACCTGCGAACACCATTTGCTGCCTATTATTGGACGCGCACATGTGGGTTATATTTCAAACGGAAAAGTTATCGGGCTTTCTAAAATGAACCGTGTCGTGGATTATTTTTCCAAAAGGCCTCAGGTGCAGGAACGCCTTACGATGCAGATCGTCCAGGAATTGCAGCGCGCTTTGGGAACGCAAGATGTTGCGTGCGTAATCGATGCCAAACATTTATGCGTGAATTCACGCGGGATCCGCGATATTGAAAGCAGCACCGTAACCTCTGAATTTGGAGGTAAATTTAAAGATGAGAAAACCAGACGTGAATTTTTGGATTATATTAAACTGGAAACAAAATTTTAATTTTTAATCCAATGTCCTAGCCCTGATTACTTCACTTGACTTTTATTTTTTATTTGAGTTCAGTGAATTACATTTGCAGCGGTATCCTTTTTACGGCTCCGCTGCGCTGCGCCGTAAAAAGGATACAAGCGAAAAGCAGGAATTAGCTCCTAAAAAAATAAAAATGCCACTATACAAAACGCAAACCGTCAAAATATACAATTCCCTTTCCGGGGAAAAAGAACTTTTTAATCCCATCCATGAAGGTAATATCGGGATGTATGTTTGCGGCCCGACGGTTTACAGCAATGTGCACCTTGGCAATGTGCGGACGTTTATGTCCTTTGACGTAATCTTTCGTTACCTGCTTCATTTGGGCTACAAAGTGCGCTATGTGCGAAATATTACCGATGTGGGCCACATTGTAGACGACGTGGATGAAGGCGAAGACAAAATTGCCAAAAAAGCAAGGCTGGAGCAGCTGGAGCCGATGGAGGTCGTGCAACGCTACACGGTTGATTTTCATGAGATTTTGAATGAATTCAATTTTTTTCCGCCGAGCATCGAGCCCACAGCTACCGGACATATTATCGAACAGATTGAGATCATCAAGAAGATCATCGACAACGGAATTGGTTATGAAGCTAACGGATCGGTGTATTTTGATGTCGTAAAGTTCAATGAAAGTTACCATTACGGCCAACTCAGCGGCCGCAACATCGAAGACATGCTCGCCAATACCCGCGAACTTGACGGCCAATCTGATAAACGAAACCCGCAGGATTTTGCGCTCTGGAAAAAAGCCGAGCCACAACATATCATGCGCTGGCCTTCGCCATGGAGCGACGGTTTTCCGGGCTGGCATCTCGAATGTACGGCGATGAGCACGAAATACCTGGGCAATCATTTTGACATTCACGGCGGTGGAATGGATTTAAAATTCCCGCACCATGAATGTGAAATTGCACAAAATGAAGCCTGCACCGGCCAAACGCCTGTGAATTATTGGATGCATGCAAACATGCTGACCCTAAACGGCAAGAAAATGGCCAAATCAACCGGAAATAATATTTTGCCGCGTGAAATCTTAACCGGCGAAAGTCCGTTTTTGAGTAAGGCTTTTTCTGCAAATGTGGCGCGTTTCTTTATGTTACAGGCGCATTACAGAAGCATCCTTGATTTTTCTGATGATGCGATCATTGCAGCTGAAAAAGGCTACAACCGTTTGATGGAAGCGATGGAAAACATTAAAGAAGTCAACGCTTCGGCAAATTCTACGCTCGATATTTCAAGCTGGAAACAATTGTGTTATGATGCGATGAACGATGATTTCAACAGCCCGATCTTAATCGCGCAATTGTTTGAAGGTGTTCGTTTTATCAACTTACTGAAGGAAGGTTCGGCAACCCTTACTGCTGCCGATCTTGAGGATCTTTCAAAAACATTATCGGCATTCGTGAACGATGTGCTCGGACTCGGAAAAGAAAAATCTGATGAAAGCCACGTCGAGAAAATGGAAGGCTTGGTGAACATGCTGATCGGGATGCGCAACGAAGCACGGGCGAATAAGAATTTCGCGCTGTCGGACCAGATCCGCGACCAGTTGCTTGCTCTTGGCATCCAGCTCAAAGACAGCAAAGAAGGAACCACTTTTATCTTGTAAGTTGACCATCAAACGAATACTAATATTGCCCTTTGTTTTTGTGATCCGCGTGTATCAAACCGTGATCTCGCCTTTAACACCCGCAAGTTGCAGGTTTGAGCCTACTTGTTCGTCGTATGCGCTTGAAGCTTTAAAAGTACACGGGTTGTTTTACGGAAGTTACCTTGGTGCCAAACGCATTTTGAGCTGCCATCCGTGGGGACGCAGCGGTTACGATCCGGTTCCGCCAAAAACTTGTACGCACAAACATTAACTAACTTTAGGATTTTACATTTGTATTAAATGTTATTTTTACGTCCAAATAATTTACCAAATGATACACCCATTAAGCTTTGTCTGGAGCCCTACAGAAGGAATCGATTTAGGATTTTTCATGATTCGCTACTACAGCCTCATGTTTGTGATTGCGTTTGCCCTTGGCTGGTATATTATGAAAAAAATCTTTGACCGCGAAAACGAGCCGATCGACAAACTGGATTCCTTATTCATCTGGACCGTTCTGGCAACGTTGCTTGGCGCAAGGCTGGGGCATGTATTTTTTTACGATTGGGAATATTACAGAAACCATTTATCCGAAATTTTATTGCCGTTTCGCTTCTCCCCGACTTTTGAATTCACCGGATTCCAGGGATTGGCAAGTCACGGTGCTGCGATTGCGATCATTATTACAATGTATTTCTTCAGCAAAAATATCATGAAAAGACCGATGCTTTGGGTACTCGACCGCGTGGTCATTCCGGTAGCAAGCGGTGCGATCTTTGTGCGTTTGGGGAATTTTTTCAACTCGGAGATCGTAGGTAAAAAGACCGATGGTTCGAATACTTTCGGGGTGCAGTTTGTGAAAGACCAGTTCAGTTCGAGGGAAGCGGTAAGCATCACAAAAATACCGAATCCGAAGGCGGCGTATCAGGCCATTGCACACGATCCGAAATTTGCCGATGTCCTGGCGCAGGTTCCGGTAAAACATCCGGCGCAATTGTATGAAGCGGCGTGTTATGTAGTGGTTTTTGCAGTGTTGTTTTATATGTATTGGAAAACGAACATTCGTGAAAAACAAGGATTTTTATTCGGCTTGTTCCTTGTTTTGCTGTGGACGGTTCGTTTTGTAGTCGAATATGTAAAAGAAAGCCAGGGCGGATTTGAGAGTTCGCTTGGATTATTTTCTACCGGCCAATGGCTCAGCATTCCGTTTATCCTTATCGGATTGTACTTTATGTGGGCTGCTGAAAAGCCGATTGAAATCAGATAATTTTCAGAATTTGGATTGATATACAAAAGCCATCGACATTGTTGATGGCTTTTTTGTTCCTTTAAAGTGCCGGATTATTTTCCGCTTTGGGCATTATCATTTTCAATTTCAGACTTTGCAATTTGGATTCGAGCAATGATTTTTCGAATTGGAGTAATTCCATACGGTGTTCTTGTTCGAACAGAAGATTTGAAATAACAACATCATTTGTACGGGAGACTTTAGAATTTATGATAGAAGCCATCCCGGTTTGAAATTTTTTTTCATTTTCAAGATTGGTTAACAAATCTTTAAGCCTTCGCAGCCTCGATTCTTTTTCCCGTTTTTTAATGGCAGCGGCAATTTCACGTTCGAGATGCAGGATCTGATAGGTGTTTTCGTGCAGTAGTTTTTCTAATTTCTTGTTGAACGTATCGTGCTGTCGTGCTACCGGTGAATTGGAAGTGGCTTCAGATTCTTGTATTTTAACAAGTATTTTTCCCAGCAGTTCTGTGGCGTGCAATGGCAGGTTGCGCTTGCCGATTTCAACGAGCGACCAAAGGCTGCGGCTTACACCGAACAACAATGCAGCCTGTTCTTGAGTCACTCCTAATAAGGAACTAATGGAAGTTTTTGTTTTCATGGCTGATTTGTTTGGAATACAAATATTTGAAATCAAAAATTTTGCCATTCTGTAGCAAATTTTTATTTTCAAAAAAATTGCTACACAAACTGTAACAATTTTTTTATTTTTAAAGTTTTGCTACAAAATTTAAATGGTTTTATATCAAGAGCAGTCAGTAAATGATTGCAGCTGTTTTGGTTATTGCGTATATTTGAGAGTTACCTGCCATATCCGGGGGAAACCTCATAAAACAACAACTACCATGAAAATTAGTGAATGGATTAAAAGTGATTTGGAATTGTACAATACGATCATGGAAATTGAATCTACTACTAAATCACAAGATAGACAGGCTGAAATGGCATTCAATAAAATTTGCGAACTTTACAGCTTGCCTAAATATCCTGAAGACTTAGATAATTATTTGGAAAGCCTTGGAGATAAACAAGATGGAGAAATTAGATCTGTATATGAAGAATATGCGCTAATTAAATTCTTAAATCCAAATGCTAATAAGAGAACTTTGGTTCTATCTGCAATCTACAATGTAAAAAACTTTTTTGCAGTAGATATTAAGGATGTGATTAGCAAAATGGAAAGCCAATTTGGCAGTGTAAAATTTATAGGCATAGAAGGCGAAATGGTAAATACGGACGTGATTCCTGTTAAAAACGTTGAAAAAGGTTTGCTGGCGGGTTGTTTTGTTGTTTACACTGTGTTAGATACGGCAGGTAACCGCCGGTAATCGCAATTGCTGATTTTCAGGTTACAGAACGTTCATCTTTCACGAAGAAACATTATCTTGGCAGAGCGAACTCAGCTCGCTTTTATCAGCAACTGCGTTTACCGGCCAAGCGTTAGCAGCAATACGAAAACGACACAAGAATGGGAACAATTATTTTCGCAATTTCATTTTTTTACATTTGGACTATTGTATTCATTTATCCTCCATGGCATAAAATTTTAAGAAAAATAAATGTTTACAAAACTTTACTGATAATTTCAATTGTATTCTCTGTTTTATCTTTTTTATCATATGATTCAGGAATGGAAAAAAGTGAAAAGGATATGGTTTTTGCAGCTTCTCATCTAATGCTTTTTTTGATTCTATATAAATGCTACGATAATTACATTTTAAAAACATATAACCGTCATATATTTTTTTTACGTTAAATTTAATTCTGTCTGGGAAGATGATGAATCTGATGCAAGTAACTTTGTTGATAATATAATGCAAGTTTCATTAGTAGTAATCCCGTTGATTATTTGTTGCTTTTTCCGTTGGCTAATCATTGATATTTTATAAATGTACTGCTGCTAACAACCGTTTCAAGAACTTGCTGGTTTCGGTAAGTTGAATGTTGATTTTCACGAAGAAAGTTTTATCTTGGCAGAGAATACTCAGTTCGCTTGCATCGCAAATTCGCGAAGCGGCCAAGCGTTGTGCGCTATTTTGGAGAACCACACCGAAAAAAACACGCAATTGTGAGCTGAAAATTTCTGTTATTGAATTTATAAGTATTGATTTATGAATATATTAGATAAATGGTGGAAACGGTTATTAATTGGATTGTTGCTAGGCGGAATGATGTCGGAAGCGCTAAAACTACTAACCTATCGCAAGGTGAAAATAAGTGCAATTTTTTTATCGATAATCCTGTATTTCGTATTGAACAATATTTACAATAGAAGTGAGAAGAATGCTAATGAAACTAGGAAGGACGAAAAATAAGAACAGCGCGCAACAGCCTGTAACCACAATCGCAGAGCTTTCGGAAACCGGAAGTTGTTGTTTCATGAAGAATTTTTATATTCGGTAGAGAAAACTCTGCCGTCATGCATTGCGAATTGCTTACAAGCAAAACGTTAGCGGTGATTTTTAAACAACCTTAATCAACAAGCAACCATTAAATGAAGTTATCAATAAGCATTATTGTCCTTTTTATCTCTTTAAATTCTCAATCACAAACCATTGACACTTTAGTAGCCGTTGGAAATCACAAACTGCACTTCAATATCATAAAAGGTAAAGGCATTCCAATTCTTTTTGAAACGGGCGGTGGCGCTGATGGAAATGCTATGAATAATATTTTGCAACCAATAGCCGATAAAACAGGTGCGACTTTAATAACTTATGATCGAGCGGGATTCGGAAAAAGTACGGTAGACATTTCGGAAACTGACATTTCCAAACACAATATTGTAAATGGAATCGAAGATTTAGAATTGGCACTTAAAAAATTGGGCTATAATGATAAAATAATGCTTGTTGCACATTCTTATGGTGGATGGTATTCAACATTATATGCTGCAAGAAATCCTGATAAGGTCAAAGCAGCGGTTCTAATTGATGTAAATCATGATTATTATACGGATGAATATGTCTCGGAAACGCTCAGGCAACAAAAAAATGATATAGAAAACTGGAAGCAAAATAATCTTGGATTTTATTATATGGCAACGAATTTAAAAAGTACTGTTGAAATTATGAGAAAAAATAGTTTCCCTGCTTCAATTCCAGTCACTGATATCGTTAACGGAAAGCCATTCTGGAAAGACACTGGAAAAATTGAACGTTGGATTAATTGTCATAAGAATTTTGTAGAAGCTGAACCAAATCGTATTGGCATAGTCGCAAAAGATTGCGGACACCTGATTTACAAGGACAATCCAAATCTTGTCATTAAATCTATCGTTGAGTCCTACAATAAAATTTAAGACTACAAAAACGCGCACAACAACCGCTAAGCTAACTATGCTTGTTTCGGTAAGTTGCACTTTCATTTTCACGGATAAAGTTTTATTTTGGCATATAAAACTCGGCTCGTTTGATTCTCGAATTCACTTACAGGCAAAACGTTAGCAGTAATTTTTCCATCAAAACCAATCATTTCAAATATGACACATTTAAAAATTATGCTATTTCTTTTATGTTCGGTTATTTCAGCATATTCGCAAAATGATAAAATCAACTCTAAAAATTATTGCAGTTTTTATAATGAAGAGGCATACACAGAAAACTCGGACGTCATAACAAGACATTTATCAGCAATTATTATTACAGATATTGTGCGTGAAGAAATGTATAAATTAGGATTCAAGTGGTTAAGCAATCCACGCATTATCAAAACCGAAACGGGGCAATACATTGCTTCTATCTGTTACTCGGACAAATCAAATTGTGGATTCTTATTAGAAGAGTCATATGATCTAATTCCGCTTCAAGAAAGCAGAAGCATTATAAGTATGAATAAAAGAGAAAGTGGCTACGATTATAGTGAAAAAATTGTTTTTACAGATGGCAAATACGAATTTGTAAACATCAAGGAAATCCCAAAAAATCTTCACATCCTTAAAATGGACAATTATTGGTATCAGACAAGTACAAACAAAGACAAGTCCAAAGCTTTAGTTCCAAAAGAATTCGCTTATGGGTTGTTAAGAGAAGATGTCAGAAATTTTTTGAAAGATAAATTGTAACGTTATTGCTAATAACGGATCAACTCGTTTTCTGTAAATTGAAAACGTTTTTTCATAACTTCGTTTTCGTTCGCGAAGCAAACCAATTCTCATTTTCAGAGATTTAGCTTAGACAAAAATCTTCGGAATAATAAAATGAAAGATAAAACTGCACCTGACTACAGTTGGAGTTTTACATGACCTGGCAAAAAATTCCAAATATTTTCCCGAAACCTTAAAATATCATTCTGCGATAATCTCCGCCTGTGAAATAACCTCCATCACTTCCCGGATCACCTCTATGCTATCGATAGCGCGCCCCGAATGGATAAAATCTTTGATAGACAACCGAATGAGGTTTTTGTAAACAGTTTCTGAAAATGGGTTTGCTGCCGTTTCTAAAAACTTAATCCTGTTTGTTTCTTCGACAACGGCAATGTAGATTTGGCCGACATTTATTTTCTCGGTTTCTGATATCAGATCATCGAGCAGTTGGATCAGTTTGGTTGGTTTTTCGGTTTTCATGGTTGATTAATTAGTATGACAAACATAATGAAAAGCAGGTGAATTTCTATATGTGAAGTTTAATTTATAGCTGCATTATAATTCGTACAATACTTCCTTAGCCCTGGTGGAAGCGGCATCCTTTGTAAATTTGTATGACGCAGCGGAGGCATTTAAAAAAGACACAGCTTCCCGAAGGTTCGGGAGCAGGAAATAGCTCCTGAAAAAACACAAAAAAAAGCCCGATATCACTATCGGGCTTTTTATATAACTATTTGAATTAAGCTTCCCTGTTGTGCTCTTCTTCAATTCTTTTGTGTTCTGCATCTGAGATCGTGTCTACCAATACCGGTGTTGCGATGAACAATGAAGAGTAGGTTCCGATCACGATACCGATAAGCATCGCAAAGATAAATCCTCTGATTGACTCGCCACCGAAGATGAACATGATTAGCAATACCAGGATCATCGTTAATGACGTATTGATCGTTCTTGACATGGTCGAGTTGATCGACTGGTTTACGATCTGGTTGAAGTTACCTTTTGCTTTTCCGCCAAGGTATTCACGAACCCTGTCAAATACAATTACGGTATCGTTCATTGAATATCCAATTACCGTTAAGATCGCTGCAATGAAGTGCTGGTCGATTTCCATTCCGAATGGCATGTATTTCCACAATAAAGAGTAAACACCCAATACGAAGATCACATCATGCGCAACCGCTGCGATCGCACCTAAGCTGTACTGCCATTTTCTGAACGATACCATTAAGTAGATAAATACGATGGCCATCGCACCAAGAACTGCCCAGTATGAATTGGTTTTGATATCGTCTGCCACTGTTGGCCCAACTTTAGAAGCCTGAAGAATTCCGTATTGTTTGCCTTCGTAGCTGTTTACGAATTTATCGTAAGTCATATTTGCATCGAAGTGTTTTTTCAATTTGTCAAACAAGATTTTGTTTACCTGTTCGTCAGCTTCTGTTCCGTGTGCTTCAACCATGAATTTGGTAGTCACTTTCAATTGGTTGTCTTTTCCGAAAACTTTCGCTTCGGCAGACTTATCAAAAACAGGAAGCAATTCATTTCTTACTTCTTCAGCAGAAACTGGCTTTTCAAAACGAATCTGGAAAGTTCTTCCACCTTTGAAATCAACACCATAATCCAAACCGTGAGTAGCAAGCGAGATCACGCTCACAATAACTACCAAACTTGAGAAAATATAAGTGTATTTCTTTGCTCCTAAAAAGTCGTAGTGGAAATTCGTAAAGAAGTTTTTAGAGAACCCTGTTGTAAAGGTCAATTTGTTTCCTTTAGCAACACTCCAGTCTAACAACATTCTTGTGATGAAGATTGATGTGAACAATGAAGTTGCGATACCGATCAATAAAGTCGTTGCAAATCCCTGGATTGGTCCTGTTCCGAAGATCAAAAGAACCGCTCCCGTCAATACGTGCGTCACATTCGCATCAATGATCGAACGCATTGCCCCTTTCCATCCGAAAGATGCTTTTACCGCTTCTTCGATTGATTTTCCAAGGCGCAATTCTTCTTTTGCCCTTTCATAGATAATGATATTCGCATCTACCGCAGTTCCCATGGTCAATACGATACCGGCAATACCAGGCAAAGTCAATACCGCACCTAGGCTTGCAAGGATTCCGAAAAGGAACAATAAGTTTACAAGAAGCGCTGCGTTGGCGAACCAACCTGCTTTACCATAATAAACCACCATCCAAAGAGCTACGATCAGCAGCCCTACAAGCGCTGAAGTGGTTCCGTTGTCAATAGCTTCCTGCCCCAATGATGGCCCAACTACTTCTGATTGTACGATTTCTGCAGCAGCAGGCAATTTACCTGCACGAAGCACGTTCGCTAAATCTTTGGTTTGTGTCACGTCGAAAGTACCTGAAATTTCAGATCTTCCTCCTGAAATCGGTCCGCTCGAAACGCCAGGAGCCGAGTATACGATATCGTCAAGAACGATCGCGATATTGCTTTTTTGTGTGTAGGCTTTACCGGTCAATTCTTCCCAGGCTTTTGCACCTTGTCCGTTCATTTGCATGGTTACGGATGGTTTGCCTAATTGGTCGAATGAATCTTTAGCATCTGTAATCACGCCACCGCTCATCGCAGCCTGGTTGTCACGGTTTCCTTTTAAAGCATAAAGCTCAACAGTTTCTACCTGTTTTTTGGTTTTCTCGTCAACTGTTGTTGTTGGAATTCCCCAAACAAATTTGGCATAACGCTGGTCTCCGCTTAATAAGTTTCTAATCTCTGGTCTTTTGAAATAACCGTTGATTGTTGCTGTATCTTTTGTATTTACAACTGCAAGAACAGCACCACCACCCTGAGCAACAAATTTGCTGATGATTGGCCCTAAGTCTTTTGTTGAAGCCGAAGCTGTCGTATCTTTTGCTTTATCGGCAAGCAATGCGCTTAAGGTATCGGGTGTTTTAGTATTGGTTTCTGTTTTTACAACGGCTTTTTCAGTAGCTTTCAAAGCATTGTTGGCCGCCATAAGGAAATTCCCTACTTCGTCAATTTTGTAAGTTTCCCAGAACTCCAATTGTGCCGTACCAGACAATAATTTTTTGATACGATCTACATCTTTTGCACCTGGAAGCTCCACGAGGATTCTTCCTGATTCACCCAGTTTCTGGATGTTTGGTTGTGTTACGCCGAATTTATCAATACGTTTTCTCAATACTTCAAAAGCAGAATCTACAGATTCATCTACTTTTTTGCGGATGATTTTCTGAACTTCGCCATCAGACATTTTAAAGTTGATCTGATCACCTAAGTTTTTGTTTGCGAAAATATCAGGAGAAGCTAATTTTACAGTTCCTTTAGAAGCATTGTCAAATTCCCTGAAAAACACATCAAGGTAATCTTCATTTCCTTTTCTATTTTTGGTAGCTTGTTCAATTGCCTGGTTAAAAACAGGATTTTTAGAATTGTTTGCCAATCCTTTAATGATGTCTTTAACCGAAATCTGAAGTTGTACATTGATTCCACCCTCAAGGTCAAGCCCTTTGTTGATCTTTTTGTCTTTTACTTCGTTGTAAGTAAAATCGGTGAACCCAAGATTAAAGACTTTCTCTTTTCCGATAGAATCCAAATACTTTACTTCTCTCTCAGAGCTTCCTTTCGCGAAAGTCTTTGCATCTTTTTCAATGCCGTCAGCTACAAAAGTGAATGAAAGTTGGTAAATGCTTACCAATGCAAATAAAATTGCGAAAAATTTAACTAGTCCTCTATTCTGCATTATTACTAAAAATTAATTAATTCTGGTTTTTGTGGTTTATTTTAATGCTTTCGGATGATCCAAAACCCAATAAAATCAGGTGTTAAAATTATCCTATTTTTTTTGAAACGTGCAAATATATAATTACTGAAAACATTAACCAATTTATTTATTGATTAATCTCAAAAAAAAGACTGCAAATTTGCAGTCTTCCTTATATAAAGTATAAAAGCTTACGCCAAAACCGATTTCAGGTCGGCATTCATGTTTCTTACCGCGTCTGAACTCTTTGCGAAAAGTGCTTTTTCGTTGTCATTTAGGTTGATATCGACGATTTCTTCAATCCCGTTTTTACCAATGATGCAAGGCACGCCAACGCAAACATCGCTTTGTCCGTATTCGCCTTCAAGCAATACCGAACACGCGATCATCTTCTTCTGGTCATTTAAAATGCTGTCTACCAGATAAGCAACAGAAGCACCCGGCGCATACCACGCGGAAGTTCCGAGCAAGCCGGTTAAAGTCGCGCCTCCAACCATCGTGTCAGCCGCTACTTTTGCCATTGCTTCTTCAGATAAAAATTGTGAAACCGGAATTCCATTGTAAGAAGCCAGTCTTGTTAACGGAATCATTGTCGTATCGCCATGTCCGCCAATGACCATCGCCGAAACGTCGTTGATCGGTTTGTCTAAAGCTTTTGACAAATAATATTTAAAACGCGAACTGTCTAAAGCGCCGCCCATTCCGATGATGCGGTTTTTAGGCAATCCGGTGGCTTTCAAAGTTAAATAGGTCATCGTATCCATCGGATTCGAAACCACTACAATAATAGTATGAGGAGAATGTTTGAGCACATTTTCAGCAACAGTTTTTACAATTCCGGCGTTGATCCCGATCAGTTCTTCACGCGTCATTCCCGGTTTTCTCGGAATTCCCGAAGTGATCACCACCACATCGCTGTTCGCTGTTTTCGAATAATCGTTTGTCACACCCGAAACACGCGTATTAAAACCCGTATTCGATGTACATTGTGAAATATCCATTGCTTTTCCTTCTGCAAAACCCTCTTTAATGTCTAGCAAAACGACCTCGCTCGCAATGCCTCTGTAAGCGATCACGTCTGCACAAGTGGCTCCAACGTTTCCTGCTCCTACTATGGTAACTTTCATGTTTATATGTATTTGTTGTTGTTTATTTTTTGAAGCTGTTCCCGCTATCCGCTGCAATCTTTTTATTTTGTTCGTTCCTCACTTAAAATAAAAAGGATTTCCGCTGTTATCGGGGCTAGGGCATTCCGTTATTTACGCGTCGATCTTAGCATAAACGGCATTTTTTTCAATGAATTCCCTTCTCGGCGGAACCTCATCGCCCATTAGCATTGAAAACACCTGATCGGCTTCTGCAAGGCTATCGATATTGACTTGTCTAAGCGTCCTGAAACTCGGATCCATGGTCGTTTCCCACAACTGCTCCGCGTTCATCTCCCCAAGACCTTTATAACGCTGGATTCCTGCGCTTCCGCCCATTCTGGCATTCGCAGCATCGCGCTGGTCGTCGTTCCAGGCATATTCTTTTTTGTTTCCTTTTTTAACCAAATATAAAGGTGGCGCAGCAATATAAACGTGGCCTTGTTCGATCAGTTCTTTCATAAATCTAAAGAAAAATGTCAGGATCAAAGTAGAAATGTGGCTTCCATCGACATCGGCATCACACATGATGATGACTTTATGGTAGCGTAGTTTTTCGATATTCAAAGCCTTGCTGTCTTCCGGAGTTCCGATCGTAACGCCAAGTGCCGTAAAAATATTCCGGATCTCTTCGTTTTCAAAAACCTTGTGGTGCATGGCTTTTTCAACGTTCAGGATCTTACCACGCAATGGCATGATCGCTTGAAAAGCACGGTCGCGGCCTTGTTTTGCCGTTCCGCCCGCCGAATCTCCCTCGACAAGGTATACCTCGCATTTTGCCGGATCCTGTTCTGAACAATCGGATAATTTACCCGGAAGTCCGCCGCCGCCCATCACGGTTTTACGCTGCACCATTTCACGCGCTTTTTTCGCTGCGTGGCGTGCCTGCGCTGCCAAGATCACTTTCTGAACGATCGTTCTTGCATCGTTCGGATTTTCTTCCAAATAATTTTCGAGCATTTCTCCAACCGCCTGAGAAACAGGAGAAACGACTTCCCTATTTCCAAGTTTGGTTTTAGTCTGCCCTTCAAATTGCGGTTCCTGAACTTTGACAGAAATGATCGCGGTCAGTCCTTCACGGAAGTCATCTCCGGTAATTTCAAATTTCAGTTTGTCTAATAAACCAGAAGCATCAGCATATTTTTTTAATGTTCTTGTCAATCCGCTGCGGAAACCCTGCAAGTGCGTTCCACCTTCGTGCGTATTGATGTTGTTTACGTAAGAGAAAATATTCTCTGTGTAGCTTGTATTGTAGATCAAAGCAACCTCAACCGGGATTTCGCCTTTTTCATTGTCCATGGAGATAACATGTGAAATGATCGGCTCGCGGTTTCCATCGAGGTAACGAATGTATTCTTTCAAACCTTCATCGGAATGAAAAACCTCAACCTTAAATTCGCCTTTATCGTCAACTTCCCTTTTATCGGTAAACGTAATCGTAATTCCTTTGTTCAGGAACGACAATTCACGCATACGTGCAGAAAGCGTGTCGTATGAAAATTCGGTCGTTTGTGTAAAAATGGTATCATCAGGATAGAACGTTTGCATGGTCCCGCGTTTGGTCGTTTCGCCAACCTGCTTTACCGGATACATTGATTTTCCCCTTTCGTATTCCTGCTCGTAGACCTTTCCGTCACGGAAAACCGTAGATTTCATGTGTTTGGAAAGCGCATTCACTACAGACACACCCACACCGTGCAAACCTCCGGAAACTTTATAGGAATCTTTGTCGAATTTACCTCCGGCACCAATTTTCGTCATGACGACTTCAAGTGCAGAAATGCCTTCTTTTTTGTGCATGTCAACCGGAATTCCACGGCCGTTGTCTTCAACCGTTACCGACCCATCTTCGTTGATGGCCACACCAATTGTGTCACACCATCCGCCCATCGCTTCATCGATGGAGTTGTCTACTACTTCGTAAACCAAGTGATGTAGTCCTCTAACACCTACATCGCCTATATACATGGAAGGACGCATTCTTACGTGCTCCATCCCTTCTAATGCCTGAATACTATCTGCTGAATAATTGTTCTTCTTGATTTCTTCGCTCATAAAAATTTACTGTAAAAAATATATTTTTTGTATAACACGCAAATATATAAAAACGCGAATGATTTCCCAGTCAAAATAGTCCTTTTGGACTTTAAGTTATTAACATTATATCGATTTTTCTGTGTACAATTCGACACCAATTCCGAAGTTTTCGCTGTAGCGGATTTTACCGAAATCAAACGACACGCCTTTGGCTATATCTTGTTTCAAAAGCAGCGCTCCGTCGGCATCGATATAATCCAGAAGCGGGGCGATTTGTGCCAATGCTGAAATTCCGACAGTCGATTCGGTCATACAACCTGCCATGATTTTAAGGCCTTTGTCGCGTCCGTTTTCGATCATTCGCAAAGCCGAAGTGATGCCGCCACATTTGGTGAGTTTAATGTTGATGCCGTGGAATAATCCATCGCAGGAATTGACATCATCTTCGCGCTGGCAGCTTTCGTCTGCAATAATCGGCAAAACCGAATGTTCACAAACTTTTTTCATGCCTTCGAAATCATTTGCTTTTAAAGGCTGTTCAATGAATTCGACATTTAGTTGTTTGAAGATTTTTGAATATTCAATCGTTTCATCTGCAGTCCAGGCGCAATTGGCATCGATCCTGAATACTGAATCGGTCGTTTTACGGAGTAATTCTACAATTTGCAGGTCATTTTGCGTTCCGAGTTTGATCTTGTAAACAGGCCATGGTTTTTCGATGATCTTTTGCTGCATCATTTCGATCGAGTCTATCGCAATCGTATACGAAGTTAACGGCAGATTTTCATCGGCTGCAGCCCAAAAACTCCGGAGCGTTCTTTTGTGCCTGCGCGAGTAGAAATCCCAATACGCTTCGTCGATCGCGCACAATGCAAAATAATCTTCCTGCAGATGTGGCGCAACAATTTGCCATAAATCTGATGGATGAATCATTTCTGAATTTTCGATAATTGGTTTGACTTTGGAAATGCTTTCTGTCAATCTTTCCACTGTACTATGGTAATACGGATTGACGGTTGCTTCTCCATATCCGGAAATTTCCCCATCGGAAATACAAACGACAACGGTTTTTTGAACATTAACCGTATAACGCGAAATCGTAAACGGATGCGCAAGCGGCAGGTCGTAAAATTGGAAAGTGAGTTTTAAAGCCATAAAAAAAGCGCCGGTAACAACTCCGGCGCTTAAAATTACAAACAATATTCAACAAACCTAATAAACTTTCTAAACTGTAGCGCCAGATTTGGCGATTTCAACATCTGCTTTGACGTGTGCTGCATTGGCACGTCCGCTTGGATCCTGGTTTTCCTGCCATTTCGGAATCCATTTGCGAACGGTTTGCGCTGCGCTCAATTGCGGATAATGCTTGTGGAAAATGTCGCGGTAGAAATATGCTTCTTTTGTCGTTGGCGTATTGTATGGAAATCTTTCTGCTGCGGCTTCCAGTTGCTCATCTGTGACATTTGACGAACAATATTCGATCAACGTATCAATCCAGTTGTAGCCTACGCCGTCGGAAAACTGCTCTTTCTGCCTCCACAACACTTCCTGTGGCAAATAAGGCTGATCGGGCGTATCGAACGCTTTTCTTAGAATGTATTTTTCTACGCCATTGTAAGTTTTTGGCTGTTTTTCTTCGGCTTTGATCAGCATTGACACATCGAGGAAATCTTTATCCAGGAACGGAACGCGCGCTTCGAGTCCGTGAGCCATGGTTGATTTATCGGCACGAAGCAAATCCGCAGTAAACAATTTCTGAACCCTTTCGATGGTTTCTTTCTGGAAATCTTCAGTTGAAGGCGCATTTCTAAAATATAAATACCCGCCAAAGATTTCATCTGCACCTTCTCCTGATAGCACTACTTTGATCCCGAGGTCGGTGATCGCTTTTGACAGGAAATACATCGGTGTGCTTGCCCGTACGGAAGTCACGTCGTATGTTTCAAGATGCCATATTAATTTGTCAAGGATTTCGATGCCCTGCTCTATTGTAAAATGAATTTCGTGGTGGTCAGTTCCTAAGAATTCGGCTACTTTTCTTGCTGCTGCTGCATCCGGCGCATCTTTATCAAGACCGATTGAGAATGAATGGAGTTTTTTGCCTTTTTCGGCCAACAATCTTGCGGCGATTGAAGAAGTCAATGAAGAATCCAATCCGCCGGAAAGCAATACTCCGATTGGCACATCGCTCATTAATCTTTTGCGGGTTGCTTCGGTTAACGCTTCGCGGATTGCAGATAGATCCAATGCTTTCGTTGCTTTGGTATAATCTTCATAAACCGGTTTGTAGTATTTTACGAAACCTGTTTTTTGTGTGTAAATGTGTCCCGGAGGAAAAGTGGAAAATGTTTTGCATTGGTCGGCTATCGGTTTCATCTCAGACGAGAAGTAAATCCGGCCTCTTTCGTCCAATCCGTAATACAAAGGCTTTACGCCCATCGGGTCGCGGCCTGCAATAAAATCATCGCCATCAACGACTACGAAAGCAAAATCACCGTCTAATAAATGGCAGAAATCGTAACCGAATTCTTCGTATAAATGTACAATGACTTCCGAATCTGATTTGGTGCGAAAAGTATGATCTTTTAAAATCCCGTCGCGCAATTCCTGGTGGTTGTAGATTTCACCATTATGAACCATATAAGCGGTTTTGGTTCCTTTGATCGGTTGTTTGCCCGAATGCAAATCGATGATCGATAAACGCTCGTGGCTTAAGATGTGCCCATTTTCTGTAACATGCAAATCGCTTTCATCCGGGCCGCGGTGCGACATCCTTTTTGAAAGCGTTTTTACTAATTCTTCATCTTTTCCTTTTCCGATAATGGCTAATATTCCGCACATAATTGATAACTTTTATACTTTGACTTAATTTTGTTTATTTTGATAAGGCAAAGATGTGTTTTTGATTACGATTAGAAAACTTATTTCAAATAATCAGTTAAATATCCAAACAAAAAAGGAGAATTAGCAATAAATATGAAAGTATATTTTAGATAAATGAGCATTTAACTTACAAAATGCAACTGCTGCTATGCAATTTCTTCAATTGCATATAGCGTTTTATTGATCTCAAATGAAAAACCAGTTTCATTTCCCATTAATTTCTCTCCAAGCGGAGACTGTGGTGACAGCGCGATAATAGAAATTTCGCCAACGGTAATTTTTGGCAAAGCAGAACTCACATACAAATAAATGCCATTGGCTTTGACCAAGCTGCCCAGGCTGATTTTCCTGGCTTGCGCCAACGGATCGATTTTATCCAAAATCGCTTTCTGATCCAAACATTCTTTTAGTTTTCGATTCAGCTTTTCCTGTTCGATGTGCATCATCGACAAAGCGGTTTCATGCTTATCGCCTGCTGAACCTTTTGCGTCGTTTTTTGAATCTTCGGTCAAAGCCGAAATCATATCACGGAATACGTCAATCCGATCCTGAACAAGCTGAAGGTAATGGGAATGTATGTTTTGTTTGAAAGTCATGTGAAAGTAAGAAAGTTTTAAAGCAGCAAAGTTTCAAAGTTCAGCGAATCGACTTTGAAACTTTGAAACTTCTTCTAAAAATCAAATTTATAACTCGCTCCAAGCATTACCTGAAACGACTGTACCGGGTAATTGAGCCATTTTTCATACGCCTGGTTTGCAATGTTGTTCAAACGCAGCCAAGCGGTTAGCCTGTCGCTGTATTTAAATCCGACGTGTGCATTGGCATCGAAATAACTGTCCAAAGTAATGGTCTGAGGTGCGATTGCAAAACTTGATTGCAGCAGGTCTTTTCGTTCTCCGACAAAAAACAGATTTGCACCTGCGTACCATTTTGGCGTGATGTTTACGTCAATGTTGGCTCCAAATTTAAGCTCAGGCAAATTATAAACATCATCAAGATTCTTTGCGTCATATTTATTGAAAGTTCCATTGATTCCGACAGAAATGTCTTTCGTAAAATCGGCTTTCACTTCACCGAAAAAGCTTAACGTCCTGACATTGTCATACACAACGCCGAAAGAATTTCCGTATTGATACGCTTCCTGGTCTAAGTTCAATTCATTTCTCGGATTATTTAAAAACATCGCTTTATTCCTTTCGGCGATCATCGAACCGCGTACGTTATAACTGATGTAATTCGACAGTTTTCCTTTCAAACCTGCAAATCCGTCCAATTGCCTGTCTGTTGGCGCTATGCCGAGCGAAGGCGAAACATAAGGATTTTCGTTGGTGAAATCACGATAGGAATTTTGCTGTAATGTTCCGTCCGCGCCTAAATAAAACACCATTAAATCACCAACCACTTTTAACGAAGCCGTCGCATTCGGATAAATGTAAAATTTGTTTTTGCTGTTTTCAGAATCGATGCTGTAAAATGCCGATGCGCCGATGTTGAACGACCAATCGTCTTTCTGCATGGCAAAACTCGGATGGATCCCGAAATTCGTAAATCCGTATTTTGTCGGCAATGCCGTAAAATAATTTTTCTTGAATTCGCCACCCAGATAATCGGCAATGATTTCTGTTTTGATCGAATTTTCGCCAACCGCAAATTCAAAAACCGGCTTGATGACAAAACGGTTTTCAGCCGAATCATACGCGTCCCAGAAACGGTTGTATTTCAATCCGACTTCATTGAACATGTTTTCATTGAATTTCAGTTTTCCCGAAACATATACGTTGTTGTAGGTTTGTACATCATCGAGTCCGCGTACAATCCCAACAAGCTGTTCGTTTGTCAAAATGTCTTTTCCATAATCAACCGGAAATCCGTAGTAGAAATATTTCTGGATCTGATAACCCAGATCGGCGTTCCAGGAAAAATCTTTCTGTTTGCTTCCGTAAGTCAAGTCGATGGAAGAATTCAGGAATTTGTCGTCAACGATCGCTTCCTTGATGCCGCCATTCGAAGACAAATGCTTTACAGAACCCGCGAAATAATCGTTGTCTCCAACGTCTTGCGTGACATACAATTCACCGAATGCCGTTCCGTAATTTCCAAATCCGCCAGTAACATAATTCTTAAACAAACGCTCTTGTTTAGACTTGTCAACACCAGCCGCTTTTCCTTTAGAAGGCGTAAATGTAGATGCTACGGGAAATGAGAAAATGTTGTATTTGATAACTTCTTTCTTAGTGTTGTCTTCGTCGTCTAAAGCAGGCGTTTCCTTAATTTTGAAAGCGTCTGAAATCGTCGGCGTATAAGGCTTTACGACATTCACTACTTCGGTTCCGATGTTCTCGTCTTTTTTCTGGGCAACTGCTGATTGCAATCCTGCAAGTGCGAAAATGAAAGCGATTTTATATTGGATTTTGAATTTCATATTTTTTGTTTTTTAATGAAGCACTTCGAGTTTCTCCGTGTGACAATAAAATTTAGTTTTGGATGGATGAGTTGGTTTGTGATTCGGCTGCTTTGATCGTGTCGAGCTGTGTTTGTGCGTCTGTAACTACGTCAGGATAAGCCTTAAAATTTTTGAGGACGCTTTCCAGAATGTACGTTGCCTGGAAACTGTCTTTAAGTCCGTAGAAATTTTTTGCCATCACCACCAAACCTTTCGCCCCAAAATATTTGTAGCCCGAATAATCTTTCGTGAGTTTTTGAACCGCAGTATTCGAAGCTTCAAACTTAGAATCTTTGTTTTTGAAATACGCATCATAATACAAAGCTTCTGCTGCGACTTCTCCTTTTGCAATCGTTAGCAATTTAGCATAAGCCGTACGCGCTTTAGCCTCATCATTCGAATTCATCGCAGAACGCGCTACGATAATCTGCGCATCCGATTTGACTTTATCATCAGTTTTCGGATTCGCTAAAACCTTATCGGCGTAAATCACCGCATTTGGGTAATCTTTCTGCTCATAATAAGTCTTCATCAAATTCGCTTGTGCAAAGGTCACGTTTTGCGGATAATCGGCTTCCGTTTCCAGACGTTTTAAAGTCGCAGTTGTTTTTGCTGCGTCGTCTTTTTTGAGGTAAATTGAAGCCAGTCGGGCTAATGATTGTTCGGTGAATTCATTGCGTTGCTTCGATGCTACAAATTCATAATTCGGAATGGACGCTGCTTCCTGTCCGTCAGCAAAATAAGACTGCGCCAGATAGAAATTCGCTTTAACCGAATGCAAACCGTTCGGGAATTGCGACACATAACTTTTTAAAGTCGTGATCGATTGCTTTACATTGTTTTGCATGTATTGTTTTTCGGCAGCTTCGTAAGTATCGTTATCCAAATCGGCATCGGAAACATTTACAAAATCCAAAGTGCGCACCCAGGCCGCATATTCATCGACTTTGCCGTTATCAACATAAATCAAACGCGCGGTAGAAACCGCTTCGATAGCTTCCGGGCTTTTCGGGAATTCGGCAGCGATCTTTTTAAATTTGGCCAAAGCCAATTGGTCGTTTTCAGCATTGTAATAAATCAAACCCTGGCGCAAAATCGCTTTTGAAGCATAGGAACCATTTTTATATTCACTGATCAATTGATCATACGTTTTGATAGCCTGGTCGTTTTTCTTCTCGGTCACATAAACATTTCCGAGTTCGAACAACGCATCATCGCGGTATTGCGATTTCGGAAACGCCACAATAAATTTGTTCAGATCTTCAATTTTCTTGTCGTTTCTCGCAACAAATCCGTAACTGATCGCTTTTTGGAACGCCGCATAATCTGAATCTACGCCGCGCATTTCGATCGCTTTGTTGTAAGCGTCCATCGCCGGCCAGTATTTCGCGGTTACAAACCGGCAATCGCCCAAACGCAAATACGAATCATTCAGGCGGAATTTATCATCTTTTACCGCGTCGATCTGGCTTTGGAAATAATTCCCAGCTTGATCGTATTCTTTCAATTTGAAATACGTGTAAGCAATATTGTAGTTGCTATTTTTATTTTCAGGTGTCGTTTTGGATTCCGGAAACGCTGCAAATTGCTTAAAGCTGATCAAAGCGTCACTGAAATTCTCAGTCACATATTCGGTTTCTGCTTTCCAGAACGTTGCGCGTGCCGTAAATTTTGCGTCGCTTGGCTGTGCAATCGATTTTTTGAACATCGCCAACGCTTCAGGATAATTTCCGTCGGTATACAATTCCAAACCTCTGTAAAAAGTCACTTTTTGATAAGCAGATTTGTTCGCAAAAGATTTGTTTTTCTCTAATAGATCAAGCGCGCCTTTGTAGTTTTTGGAAGTAATGTAAGAATTGATCAGCAACGTTTCCACTTCGGTCTTGCTTGGAGAAGTTGGATATTTTTCTAAAAATCCGGCCAAAATATCGGGAACCGGCTGGTAAGAATTTCCTATTTCGTAGCTTAATTTGGCATAATTCAAACTCGCATCTTCCTGGATTTTCGCATCAAACTGCATTTCAGAAGCATTTTTAAACGCATTCAATGCCTGTTGTTTCAAATCACTTTTGAGGTAACTTTCTCCTAAATGGTAATACGCATTTTGTGCGACGAAATCATTTCCACCGATGATTTTATTGAATTGCGAAATGGCATTCGGGAAATCATTCTGCTTGTAATATGCATAACCCAACTGGTAAAAATCGGTGTTGTTCCACTTCCCTTTTTTGCCTTTGTATTCTTTTAAAAACGGAATTGCTTTTTCGTACTGCTGTAAATTAAAATAGCTTTCGCCAATGATTTTATTGAGTTCCGACTTTTCTAATGCGTTCGATTTTGGCATGGCCGCCAATCCGAGGTCAATCGCTTTCTGGAAATTCCCAAGCTTAAAATTCATGTCGGCCTGGAAATAAGACAATTTCTCTTTGTATTTTTCCTCACCCGAAACTTCGTCGAAATACTTTGTCGCTTTTTTATAATCGTCGCCTTCATAAGCCATAAAACCGAGGTAATATTTGGCCTGTGAGCCGAATTCTTTCGAATTCAGCACTTTATTAAAATACGGAGTCGCTTCTTTTTTATTTCCGGCGTTGAAAAAACTGTAGCCTTTCTGGAAATTAAACCGGTCCTGGTCTTCATAACTCAGCGTGCTTTCGTCGACTTTGTCAAACCATTCAAGCGCCTGCGGATATTTTCCCTGATCGAAATAATAATGGGCGACTTCAATAAATGCTTGGTTTTGCTTTGGGCTTGTTGGATAGTCACGTACGAAATTTTCCATTTTTTCATCGGCGTCAGGCTGATTTAGATGAATCGCACAATTCGCACTATAATAAGCGCAATCGGCCTGAATGTCCCCGTTTTTGTTTTGTTCTTTGACTTTTTCAAAAATCAGTTGTGCCGATAAATACTGGTTGTTTTTGTACAACGAAACCGCGCGGTTGAAATCTTCGAATTCGTTGGTATAAATGGCAGATTTTTGTGCTGATACTGATGCCATTGCGAAAAATAATGACACAAAAAAGAGCTTTGAGAGTTTACGCATTTTGATTTTGTTTAATTTTCAAATGTATTATTCTGTAAGCTATAACGACCTATTTCGCGGTTTTATTATGAACATTTTTTTTAACAATCCCAATATTGATAATACTTTTCAAATTTATTTTGAATACCAGCGTGAACTTATTACTTTTACCCGATAAACAAAATTCATCATGTCGCAACCGGTTTTATTTTTAAGGAACGTATCCATTTACCAGGAAAACAGAGTCATTTTATCAAATGTAAACCTTGAGGTAAATCACGGCGAGTTTATTTACATTATCGGAAAAACCGGAACCGGAAAAAGCAGTTTCATGAAAACGCTTTACGCGGATTTGCCGCTGACTGAAGGGCAAGCGAGCATCGTTGATTTTGACCTGGCGAATTTAAAAGAAAGCAACATTCCGTATCTCAGAAGAAAAATCGGGATCATTTTCCAGGATTTTAAACTGCTTCCCGACCGAAGCGTTAAAGAAAACATGCTGTTCGTCTTGCGCGCCACCGGATGGAAAGACATGAATGAAATGCAGGTGAAAATCGATGAAGTCTTAGATAAAGTTGATTTGAAATCGTTTGCCAATAAAATGCCGCACCAACTTTCAGGCGGCGAACAGCAACGCGTCGCAATTGCGCGTGCTTTGCTTAATGACCCTGAATTGATCCTTGCCGATGAACCAACAGGAAACCTTGATCCGCAAACCAGCGTTGAAGTTTTAGGCGTTCTGAGAAAGATCAATGCGAATGGAAAAACGGTGATTATGGCGACACACGATTATGCATTGTTGATGAAATTCCCATCCAAGACATTGAAATGCGAAGACAATAAGATCTTTGAAGTTGTCCAGAGAACTGTTTAAACCTTATATTTTCCTTTTGTAGACATGTGGATTTTCTTTGATTCCTTTTGAGAAAACCTTTCTGATATTCATCCGTATCCAGGCATCAACCTGCAGGATCATATCTGAAAATTTGTTTTCGGGCCTGCCGCGAAATGAAGTCACATGAAACGAATCGTCTTTCAATAACGGATTTTCTGAGAAATAATAATTCGACACACAACGCCTGAAACCGTCAAATGCCAGCGGTGAAACCGAATGCAGCGAATTGTTATGCGTCGCCATAACAACCAGCCTGTTGAATTTACTTGTAATAGTAAGTTGTTTTTCTTCCAGTCCGTTAGGCCAGAGTTCGAGGTTTCCGCCGTTTTCTTCTTTCCAATCTGGCGTGACATAATACAGCAAATTGAGTACGCGCCAGTATTTGCGGTCTTTGTCATGAGAATTGTCGAGATGCGGATTTAAGTAATGCCCGTTTGCCATCATCGAGATTCCGCCTGCATATAAATTTTCATCTGGAACAACACTCGTTATTTTGCAGATTTCCGATACGATATCGACTACATTTGGCTCCTGAAAAGCATAAATGATTTCTTCAAGTAATGGATTGTAAAGATCCATCTGTACAGCGATATACTTTCGCTCGCGAATGGTATTTTTAAGAATCATCGCATCAGGTTGCGGGAAAGCGTTGTAAATCTGCAAAGCGATAGCTGTCGGCAGCAAATCATCGAGAAAAAAATAACCAATCTCAGGTTCGCTTTGATGGTATTGACGCACCAGTTTTTCTTTATTTCCTGCAATTGAGGCAACGATCAAACCCGATAAGTTTTTCCTGTTCAATTCCATGATTCAAATATTTCTTTAGCGAGTATTTCCGCATTTAAAGCATCGTTCATTGTCGTTTCCAAAACGTCACGCCTTTTTTCGTAATCCATAAAAGAACGGTTTTTTAGGGCATTTATTTTGTCGATGATTTCATTTTTAGAATTGGCAAATTCGCAGAATTGCGTCACATTTTCATCATCCATAATATTGTCATTGATGATGCAAAAACGGCTGTTGTAGAGTGCATTCATCAGTTTTAGTTTGGTTCCAGATTTCTGGAAAGAATAAATCAGGTTGATTTGGGCTTCTCTTAGCAATTGCTTTAAATGGGCGAAATTTTCAATCGGAACGTAACGAATGTTTGCAAGCTTTCCAATTTTTGATTTGATAAACCTCTCGTTGCTGTTGGACGCGATAACCAACTCAAAATCAGTTATTTTTTTAAAAACATCAATCAGCATTAGAACTGCGCGCAGGTTATCTGACATTCTCAAATCGCCATGATAGATCGCATATTTCCCAACGCCTTCCAGCGGCAATACTTTTGTGTTTCCGTGAAAAACCGGAATGTAAACCGACTTTCCAAATTTGCCATTGATGTAATTGTTTTCAAATTTTGACAACGCAATCGTTTTATCAAAATGCCGGATAACCGATTCGTATCTGGTAAATTTTAAAGCCTCGGAACGAAACAGCCACTTCTTGAAAATATTGGTTTCACTTGAAGCAATTCCATTGAAATAATCATGTTCTATATTGTGCAGGCGTAGTATTTTTTGATAATCAGGAAGCAATTTTTCAAACACAAAACGCGTTGGTTTTAATCCTTCGAAGAAAATGGGTGCAGGAATTTTTTTAATATTCTGAACCAATTTATTACTGTTTCTGCTTTTTACAGAAAACGGCAACTTTGAAAACAGGTAAAAAGGATTCTTGTCATTCTTGTAATAATGAATTGTTGTTGTGATTTTTACAAGCTCGGGATTGTTTTTAGGAATAACATCTACAAAGCAATGAAAATGAATGTCGATGCCAAGCTCGTGAAGTGGTTTTAACTTAAAAAAAACTTCAATAATGCCACCGTAAACCGGCGGAAAAGGATTGTCGAAACTAACAATATGAAGGGCTTTTTTCTGCATATAACAACACAAAAATAGCATTTAAAAATGAAGTAAATACAAGTTTTGAGTATATTTGGTTTAAAAACCAGCGATGCCATTTTTTTCAGTTATTATTCCGCTTTATAACAAAGCGCATTTTATTGCAAATACCCTGAAAAGCGTTCTGGCGCAAAGCTTCCCCGATTTTGAAGTGCTTGTCATCAATGATGGTTCGACTGACAATAGTTCAGAAATCGTAAGAGGTTTTCACGATCAACGGATTCGATATTTCAACCAGGAAAACAAAGGCGTTTCAGCGGCAAGAAACCTTGGGATAGAAAATGCTTCGGCGAACTATGTTTGCTTTATCGATGCTGACGACATTTGGCATGCAGATTTTCTGGAAACCATCCATCACTTCATCCAAAAATTCCCGGAACAAAAAGTCTTTGCTTCTGCCATTGAAATAGAAACCGCTAAAAAAGTATTTAAACCCGAATATTCGATTCCGAAAGATAAAGATTTTGCAATTGTGGATTATTTTGAAGGCAGCGTGAAAGAATCGGCAATATGCACTTCGTCAGTCGTGATTTCAAAAAGTGTTTTTGACAAATCAGGTGTTTTTGATAAAGACCTGAGGGTTTTGGAAGATATCGATTTGTGGATCAGGATTGGCTTGGACTTTAAAGTTTTTTTCGTCTGGAAAGTATTGGCACGTTACGTTTATGACGAAAAAAGTTTGTCGCGAAACGATTCGAATTATTTTCAGAAAGGAATTTATGGCCGATATGCTTTAGAAGAAACGCAAAATGCCGGCTTGAAAAAATTTCTTGACCTGAATCGGTTTTCTTCAGCAATTAAAAGCAAACTCATCGGCGATAAGCCTGCATTTGAGAATTATTATAAATCCATTGACCTGCAAAATTTAAATGCTAAGAAAAGATTATTGCTTCGGCTTCCTGCGTTTTCGCTTCGGCTGCTCGTATATCTGAAAACTTTTCTGGCGAATGTCGGTTTAGGAAATTCGGTCTTTAAATGATGTGAATTCGTCGAAATCCCGAATGTAATCCGATTCGTCATAAACTTCAGAGGCCAACACAAGGCAAACCGCACCTGAAGAAAAATTGCGTATTTCGCGCCAGTTTCCGGGTGCAATCAATAAGCCGAAATTGGGTTTGTTCAGCAAAAAAACCATTTCATCAGTTCCATCTTTTAAAACCACTTCAAAGCTTCCGCTGAGCGCAACGAGGAATTTTTGCTGCGCTTTGTGTGCGTGCCCGTACCTTTCGGCGTTGCTTGGCACGTCGTACAAATAATACACGCGGCGAATTTCAAACGGAATTGTATTCCCTTCAATAACCGACAGATTTCCCTGGCGGTTGTGAATTTTCGGAATCTGGATCAGTTCAATATCCTGTAATGACTGCTTCATTTGATTGTTGTTTTGTGTAATTCCTTGTATTTTTTTATTCCCAAAATCCCGGCTTTCATTTTTTTCAAAATTTCACTTTTAGAAATGAACTGGTGCCTGTATAAAAAAAACAAATATTTCGGCAGCCAAAAATAAGCAAGCATTCCGTATAATTTGTATGATAACGCCGCCCTTGCAAAAATTAATTTGTCACTTCCCTGCGCTTCGCCTGACGACAGTAAAGCATGCGAAACAACAACAACCGGAAAATAACCTGCTTTTATTTTATGCTGCAAAACGGTTCGCATGAACAACAATTCTTCGGCTGTTTCAAAATATGAACCAAGACCGAATTGTTCGTTGAAACTAATTTTAGCATTTTTTATGTCTTCGGTTTTAACGGCAATTTCAATTGAGCAAACGTTCCAGATACTTTTAAAATTGTGTGAATAATGCATTGTTGCGGCATTTTGTGGATGATCCAAACCAATGCGTTGGTGATTAAATGTAATTACAGATGAGTCAAATGCGTTAAAAGCATCAATAATCTGTTTGTCAAAATCTTTTGCATAAATGACGTCATCATCAGCGAAAAGCCCGATTTTTTTACTGGCATTCTGAATGGCAATATTCCGGCTTTTGGACAGGCCTTTTTCAAATGAATTGATGATCCTGACCGACGGAAAATCGGAAACCATTATTTTATCTTTAGAAGTCTGGTTGATAATGAGTATCGAAAATTCTGAAAAGTGGCCAAAAGGAAACATCGGAATCAGGAAATCTAATGTATTTCTGTTGGTTGTAGAAATCAAAATTTCTAAATCCTGATCGGTATAATTGCTGGCCAATTTATTTATATTTACACAAATATAAATATTTATTCTATTAATGAAAATACTTTTGATTGGAGAATACAGCCGGCTGCACAATTCCCTGAAAGAAGGCTTGATGGCTTTGGGGCATGAAGTCAAAATTGTGGGAACAGGCGATGCTTTTAAAGATTTTCCAGTCGATTTTTCGATTGCGCCGAAATTTTCCGGTTCCAATGGCTTAAGCCGATTTTTGAATAAAATATTTTTCAGGCTTTTTAAAACCGATCTGGAGGATTTGGAAAAAGGCTGGTATTTTTCAAAGCTTTTGCCTATTTTAAAAGGATATGATGTGGTGCAGCTGATCAATTCGAATGCAATCGAAACGCTTCCGTTGTGGCAAATCAAAATGTACAGAAAATTGTTCGACCAAAACGGTAAAAAATTCCTGCTGGTTTGTGGTGAAGAACATCCGATCATTGAAGAACTTCTGAAAAACAAAATGAAGTATTCAATCCTGTCGCCTTATTTTGAAAATCCGAAACTTAAAAATGGGTATACTTATACGTTAAAATATACGACCGCCCTTTATAAAAAACTGTATGATTTCGTAGCGTCAGAAGTTAACGGCATTATTACTTCAGATTTGGATTATAAAATTCCGATGGATTTGCAACACATCAAAAACACATTCATCCCAAATCCGATTAATACAGATAAAATAGCATTCGTCCAGAATCCGGTTTCGGATAAAATCTTCATTTTTCACGGCGTGAACCGATTGAGTTCGATAAAAAAAGGAAACGCCTATTTTGAAGAAGCACTTAAAATCATCAAGGAAAAATATCCTGAAAAAGTAGAAATCCTTCAGGTAGAAAGCGTTCCTTATGATGACTACATCAAATTATACAATAAAGCCCACATTCTTTTAGACCAGGTTTTTGGATACGATCAGGGTTACAATGCGCTTGAAGCGATGGCAAGCGGGAAAGTGGTTTTTACGGGCGCAGAATCGGAATTTACAGCACATTATGATCTCAACAAAACTGTAAATGTAAATGCCGTTCCTGATGCTTTAAAGATTGCACAGGATTTGTCTTATCTGATAGAAAATCCGTTGGAAATTACCGAAATTGGAGAAAGAGCGCGTGAATTCATAATAAAAGAGCATGAATATAAAATGATCGCCGGACGTTATCTTGATGTATGGAGCAAATAAAAATCCGCAATCGTAAAGAACAATTGCGGATTTTTATGTGATCGGCATTACTTAATTCGATGCCACATCTCTTTTTGGCCTGCTGCTGTAATCTGCTGGATATTTTGCTTTGTGTTCTGCAAGCATTTCATAAGGTTCTTCGCCGGTGTAGCCTTCAATCATGACATACTGGCCATTTTTTATCGAATAACCTCTTGTAGATGGCTCTAATTTTTCTGATTCAACCCATTCCCCATTTTCTTGGTAAAGGTACATGGCGACTTTGGTGTCAAAGTATGCCTGAAGGTTTGGATAATAGTAATATCTGACATCGACAAAAGATGAATTTTCAGTTTTTTCTGATTTTTTTGCCTGGATGTTTACAGCGTCCAATTCTACTTGTGCCTGAGAATAATTAAAGGAAAACACCAGTAATCCTAAAATAAGTTTAGTAATATTTTTCATAGCTTTTTCTTTTAGATATTAAATGCAATTTTAATATTGTAAAGATACTTTAGCTATCTGATGAGTGTGTTATACGATTTTTACTAAACGTTATACCATTCGTTTTTGCGGCTATTGGTACGGAACCAAAGTTGGTTTTGCAAGTTCAAAGTTCTGAAAATCAAAGTCGGACGTTTTATAGGCATTCGTTTTCAATATGCTGTTGCCAACACCCGGAATACTTGGATAATAGGAAAACGAGATCTGGAACGAACTGAAAACCAGGTAATCATTACTAATGATAATTCCGGCACCAATTTGCGAATATACGCGGCTGCTCCTAAGTCCATTTTGTGCATCGCCGAGCATTCCCATCGTATAACTTAAATATGGATTGAGTCGAAAACCCCAGAAATTCCAAGGTGAATAAGCCTGTGTTTGAAAATTGACCAGTAACTTTTTAGTACCGAACAGGTTGTTGCTGTTGAAACCCTGGATCCCGTAAGCATCATTTAAAGTCAACCTGTCGGCATCCGATTGCAACCTTGAATTTCCGATGATGAGTTCGGGTTTGATAAACTGCCGGAATTTCCATCTTCCGCGCTCCAGCAAATTTGTAAAATACACCAGATTGTATGCGATCGCACTTTGTTCAAAATCGCGTTGCCTGTAAAAGCTTCCGTATTCGATATTCGTGCTCAGGTATCCGAATTTGAAATATTTTCCTATGGCAAACCTGCCTCCAAAATACAATCGGTGCGTTCCGTTTTTGCTTTGATGCCCGGCTGTAAGTCCGTAGACAATTCCCGTCGGTACATCTTCAACAACCTGATAATTGAGCAAATATTTATCCTGGACGAACTGCCTTGAAGAAATCCCGATCCCGATCAGGTACAATTTTTCATCCGAAAAAATCCTGAGACTGTCTTTAACAATTGATGGCCCTTGCAGATAATCTACATTAAAAAAGCGTGCCGTTGTAATGAGGTTTGTAGTTCGGCTTTTTTCTGAAGTTCCTTTAAAGATCTGGTATGCATGTCCGGCCCAGAAATCATAAGAATTGAATTTATAGATTTGGTAGGTTTCCACCTTATTTAAGTCGATTTCAATCGCACGGTTGAATTGGTTTTCGACATGGATTCCGGCTGCCCAACGCGTTAATGCCGAAAAGAACGGCCTCTCTACATCTGCAAATTTCCTGATATTGCCGTCAAGGTCTTCCTGGTAACTTACCGAAGTTTTGATGTAAGTATTGAGGATGTTTGGAACAACATAGAGCGTACTGAATGCATCTTCATTTGATCCGAGGCTTTTCTTATATGTATTTTCAAATTGATGGCCGGTTCCGAGAAAATTGCGTTCATTGAGTTTAAAGGACATCCTGGAACCGCTGGCAGAAAAATCGGGAATGGTGCTCCAGGCGTCGAGTACGCGCACGTAAACATCTACCGAATCCTGGCCTTTGATGGGCTCGCTAGTAATCACAACACTTCGTACATACCGTTGCGAACGGATGAGACGCTCGGATTCTTTTACGAGCAAGGAGTCCAAAGGCCTGTTTTTCTTTAATAAAAGTAAGTTTCGGATGGCAAGGTTGCTGGTTTTATTGTGCAGCATATTTCCTGTGCGGTCCAGCCAGCGCGTAGGTTTTTTGGTCGAATCAATTTCAGAATATCCGAATGGATCGAGTGTGGTAATCAAAATTTTGCGGATAATTTTACCCTCAGAATCAAGCAAAGGTTTTTTCTTGATTTTCTGAAAGGAATTTTTTTTGATTTTTTGCTTTGCCGTGACAGGCCTGAATATCAGTTTGTGAAGAAAACGTGTAAAGCCTCTTTTGCGGGAGTAATTTTCGATGTTGCGGTACATCTCAAGAGAATCCTTTTTTTGGGCATCGGTTTGCCTTTTTCCTTTATTTTCCTGTGCAAAAGAAAGCTGATAACAGCACATTATCAGCATCAGAAAAAGAAGTTTTAACTTAGGGATCATTTACAGTATTGGTTTCTGAATCTTAAATGCAGCATTCAAAAATAGGTTTAATATACTGAAAATTTTCGTTCAGCGTAAAGTTATGGCATTCAAAAAATTATTTGATTTTTAATTTGCTGAGCCCTTTTTGCAGCATCGATATTCCATCTTCCTTGATATTTCCAAGATTGACATTTTCAAGGGTGTCTGGCGCTTTCATCAAAAGGCTTGAAAATCCGGTTTGCAAAGCTGTTCCGGCAATTTTAGATACAATTCCTCCAGTTGGGCCAACAATAAATCTTTTAGTAAGAAAACCTGTTGCGATTCCTAAAGCACCTTTAACCAATTTGCCTTTAAGGCTTGGAGAAGTCAGTGCAGACTGGAAGCTTTCCTTTAAATCGTGGATTTTATCTTTTACGATATTCGCCGGATTGAGTTCCTGCTTTGTAAATTCAAAATGCTCTTTTAAAAGGTACATTTCAGATTTTTGCTGGTTTTCAAGAAACGCAATGGCTTCGTTCAGCGATTTGTTGTCTTTTACTGTTGTGATCATCTTTTCTTTTCTTTAAAAATTTGACGTACGATGTAGTCGTTTAAAGTGTCATCGAGCCATCTTTTCCTGAAAATGATCATGATGATTCCAACGACTGCGTAAATTCCGGCCACGGCAAAAAAACCGTAATATACTTTTCCGAGAACTTCACCAAGGTAAAAACACAACCCAAGTGTTACCAATAGGAAAAATAAAGCAATAATGGTGATGATAACGACACGCGAGATTAATGAAGAAAATACATCGGTTCCTTTATCTATCGCTTTTAGTTTATAAAGCTCCAGACTTGTTTTCGCGTATTGCTCAATTTTCTCAACGAGCATCTCTACTATTATTACTTTATCTTTCATATTATTGGATTTTAATATTTAGATTATTTCGCTTTAGCGTTGTTTGCTGCATCTTCTGCATATTCGTAAGCGTCTTCAACATGTGCCTGGCCGTTTCTTTTTACTTGCTCCAATTTTGAAGTCAGGTTGTCGATCACGCCGTTGTATTTGCTTTTCAAGTCATCAATTTGGCCTTTGCTTTTGTCTTTGATTTTTTTGCGTGTTTCAGAACCTTTGTCTGGTGCAAATAAAATTCCTAAAATGGCTCCCGTTGCCAATCCTGCCAATGCTCCTAATGCTACTTTACCTGTGCTCATGATTTCAATTTTTATAGATTATTAATTGTTTTATTTCTTTTTTATAGCAATTTTTATGTAGAATTTTGTTCCAAATCTACTGTACAAAGATGCACCGCAAATCGCTGAAATGCCTTATAGAACTTTTCCTTAAAATTATAATATTTACATATTTGGCAATGTTTATAAGGCTTTAGCAAATTTTAACAGATAAAAAAAGCGCCCCAAATAAGGAACGCTTAAATCTTAAATTGTTGGTTTGTAAAAGATTAGATTACAAATGATGGTTCTGGTTTCCACGGTTGGCATTTTGCAATTGATGCTCAGCTACATAATTTCGGAAAAGCGTCAACAACGTTTCATAATACTTAGTCAACACCTGCACATTCACTTCCGGATTGTTATCAACGGGAATCGTAACCGGCATTTCGTTCAGGTATTTCGAAAGTTCCGGATAATTTTCCTGGATGACCATCGTAACCTTCATGATTTTTTCGTTGATTTCTTTGTCTGCATCCATAATAATTTGCACTTTTAGAGCTTATAAAGGTAACGAAAATCTGACAATGATTATTTTTTATTTTCGGCTTTTTCTTTCTCTTTTTGTGCTTTTTCGGCAGCCTCTTTTGCATTTTCAGCAGCTTCTTCATTTTTCTTTTCTGCTTCTTTCTTAGCTTTTTCAGCAGCTTTTTGCTTTTTCTTGAAATATCCTCTTAACAGAAAGTTGTCTTTTGCAGCTTCCATATTTTCATCAAGCCCTTTGGTACTTTTACGAAGGTTTAAAATCGTCTTGTCGATGTTGTTTGCCATCGTCGGATCTTGTATTAATTTTCCTAAAGTTCCTTTTCCGCTGTTGACTTTTTGGAGGATTTCAGTAATTTCTCCGGTGGCAACCGCTGCATTATCCGCAGTTACCTGCAAACTTGCCATGATGGCATCGGTTTCAACAGGTTCAGATGATGGAATGCTTTGTCCGTCAACCGCAATTTTTGCTGTCGGGCTGCCTTGTGAAAGCACGAGGATTTTGTCGCCAATGATGCCTTCAGAACCGATTCCGGCTTCAGAATCGGCACGGATGAAACGCTGCACATCTTTCTTAATTAGCAGATCTACTTTTACGGTCGAATCGTTTATAATCCGAATATTATCAACAGTTCCAATATTAATTCCCGAAAAGCGAACAGTACTTCCCACCTGCAATCCGCCCACATTGTGAAATCTTGTGGTCAATTTTATAACCGGGTCGAACAGGTTTTTCTGCTTTCCAATGATAAAAATGGCAAGGACAAACAGCACCAGGCCAACTGCGATAAATATGCCCAAACGAACTTTGAAATTTTGTGTTTTTGCTTCCATTTTAATGTTTATTTTTGATTTTTGAGACTTTGACTTTTGAAAAATGAACTGATGTAAGGATCGGAATCGCTTTCAAATTCGGCTAAACTTCCTTCTTTGTACACTTCGCCTTCTTTAAGCATAATGATCCGGTCGGCAACCGTTCGCACACATTCGATATCATGCGTAATGATGATCGAAGCGGTTTTGTATTTTTCCTGAATGTCGTTGATCAGCATGCTGATTTCATTTGACGTTACCGGATCCAGACCTGTTGTTGGCTCGTCATATAACATAATCGCCGGATCGACAATAATGGTTCTTGCCAAGCTGATCCTTTTTCGCATTCCGCCCGAAAGTTCCGATGGCATTTTATCAATTGCATCAGGCAAACCTACGTTTTCCAGCACTTCATTGACTTTTTGCGAAATTTCTTCTTCAGACAAATCTTTTTTGATGCGGCGCAACGGAAATTCAAGGTTTTCTTTTACGGTCATCGAATCGTACAACGCGCCGCTTTGGAATAAAAATCCGATTTTCTTGCGGGTTTCTTCCAGTTCTTCGCGTTTGGCGCCATTGACTTCATCGCCCAAAACTTCGATCGTTCCTGAATCTGCTTTGAGCAAACGCACAATGCATTTGATCAGGACCGACTTTCCGGTTCCGGATTTTCCAAGAACGACAAGATTTTCTTCTTTATTCAGTTGTAGCGAAACACCTTTGAGCACTTCATTCCCGCCGAAACTGATTTTCAGATCTTTGATGTCAATTACTGCTTCTGTATTTTTATTTTCGGTACTCATAACAATAAATCGGTTATCTGAACGGCGAATAAATCAACTAAAATAACAAGCAGTGAAGCCATCACCACCGCTGAATTTGCAGCAATACCAACACTTTCGGTTCCGCGTCCGGCGTTAAATCCTTTGTAACAGCCCACCATGCTGATCACAAACCCGAAGAAAAACGTTTTGATGAAAGCCGGAATGAAATCCATGAAAACGACTTTTCCGAAAGCCTGCGTGATAAACAATACAAAATTGACATCGCCTTTGATGTTCGCTCCTGCCCAGCTCCCCAAAATCCCGAGTGCATCAGCATATAAAACCAATAACGGAATCATTACTGTTGCCGCAACAACTCTTGGTACGATCAGGAATTTGATCGGGTTTGTAGAGGAAACTTCCATGGCTTCAATTTGTTCGGTGACACGCATAGAGCCCAATTCGGCGCCCATACTCGACCCGATTTTTCCCGCACAGATCAGCGCTGTAATCACCGGTCCCATTTCACGGATTAACGAAATTGCAACCATACTTGGAAGCATGTTTACGGCTCCAAAATTTACCAAAACCGGACGTGACTGAATTGTCAATACCAATCCGATGATCAATCCTGTGACAGAAATCAATCCGAGCGATTTGTTCCCAATCTGGAAACATTGTTTTAAGAATTCCTTGAATTCAAATCCGCGTGAAAAAGTGTTTCTGAAAACGCGCCCGATGAACAAAAATACATCGGCAAGGTTGATCAGAAATTTATTTAATGATGCGGTACTTTCCATCGAAGTATCAGTCAGCGCTATGGATTTATTTCTCGCATAGCTTTTCATTTTAGTAATCGGAATACGCTGTTTCATAAGATTTTGAAAATTTATTCTGATTAATATTATTGGGTTTGGTTGTTATCTTTAGTGGTCGTTTCGGTGAAGATTTTCACATCGGCGTTTGGATGCACATTGATTGTATCGGTGGCATTATCATGAAATTGCGGCAGTTTGATCCGGCGCCATTCGTAAGTTTTCGGCAAATCGTCGCCCATCAAATAACCCCAGGGTTCAAGACTTTCAATCTTATCAAAGATGACTTTTAAGATTGCAATCAACGGAATTGCGAGGAACATTCCTGAAAATCCGCCAAGCGCACCGCCGATGATAATTCCTACAATCGAAACGAGTGCATTTATTTCTACTTTAGAACTTACAATCATTGGAACCAATAAATTATTATCAATCAATTGAACCACTACATTGACGATTAAAATCCCGAGAACGATCGACAAATCTGCATTTCCTGTTAGCGATGCAACGACACTGATCACGCCTGCAATCAAAATCCCAATATATGGAATCAGGTTTAAAAGCCCGGTTAAAATCCCGAGTAAGATTGCATATTTTAATCCGATGATCATAAATCCGACTGCTGTTAGCACGGAAACCACAACCATTTCGATCAGCAACCCAACAATGTAACTCTGAACGGAAACCTTGATCTGTTTCAATATTTCACGCAGTTTCAGATGGTGCTCCGGTTTAAACAATTTGCACAGGAATTTAATGAAATGCGTTCTGTACAATAAGATCAGAAAAGTATAAATCGGGATTAGCATCAAATTCACCAATACATCTGAAAACGACAATAAAGTCGTGCTTACGATTTGTTTTCCCGTTTCCATCGAACCTTTAGTCGCATCATTTAGTAGTCTTTTCTGTTCGGTTTTGCTAAGGTTGAAACGTTCGCGTACAAATTCCTGCAAATTATTGGCATGGATCGAAACATTTTGCTTGATCTTGCCCCAGTCGTTAGCCATATCGCCAATCTGCAATGATATAAAATACATGATCCCAACGAAAAACAGCACAAAAAGAATTACACTTAAAATCACTGCAATGACATGTGGAAGATGAAGTTTCAAGTTAAAAAAAATGACCACTGGCCTCAATAATATTGCAAAAAGCAAAGACATCAAAAGCGGAATTACAATGCTTTGCGCCAAATAAAATGAGCCCAATATTAAAACCAGGCTCAGCAAGGTAAATGCGAACTTGGCGTAAAACGGAAAATGTAAAGTAGAGTTGTTCATCGGGTCAAAGGTGTTAATTATCTGTCTTTGCGCGATTACAGAACAAGTTTAATTTGTTATAAAATTCCCACAGAACATGCAAATCATCTCTAAACCCTTACATATAAAGGAAACATAAATCAATGCTGATTTTTAAAATTCAATTTAGCAGCGTTGAAAACCGATTGTTATAAATGTTGGTCACTTAAATAGGTGGTTGGAATTTGTACAGAAATATATAAGATGAATATAATTCCCTATCTTTAATCTGAAATTCGAATATTAAAATGACCCCATTATGAAAAAGACACTTTTAACATTCATTGCATTTTTTGCTTTTATCTGCATTTTATCAGCGCAAAACAACAACAAAACCCAGCCGCAACAAGCACCGGTCCAAAAACAAAAAGATCCTGAGAAAAAGGTGGAAAACACTACAAATAATGAATTTCAAAATCAAAAAGCCGATGAAGCCAGGCAAAAACAGGAAGCCAAGCGCAAGGCCATGAAGGAAAAAGCAAAAGCCAAAATCGACGAAGCTGAAAAGAAATAAAATCCCTACAAAATCTATAAATCTAAAGCTGTAATGAATAATTGCAGCTTTTTTATTATTTATAAGCCGCACACCGTTTTTTTAGGTATTTTTAGGCTTCAAAAACAACCTCATGAAAAAATACATTATTATCGCAACTGCTTTTCTTATGTCGGCACAAATACAGGCACAACTCAAACCGGTCGCTTACAAAGACGGTGCTCAAAAATTAAACGGATTTGCTTCTGTTCCCCAAAAAAACACACATTCAAGCGCTGGAATACTGATTCTTCCGGCGTGGAAAGGCATTGACAAACATTCAAAAGATACTGCTGAACAATTGGCCGCTTTGGGTTACAACGCTTTCATAGCTGATATTTACGGCGAAGGAAATTATCCAAAAGACACGAACGAAGCTGGAAAACAAGCCGGATTCTACAAAAAAAATTATGCAGAATACCAAAAACGCATTGCCTTGGCATTGGAACAATTAATTGCGTCGGGTGCCAATAAAGATAAGATCGTCGTCATTGGATATTGTTTCGGCGGAACTGGGGCGATCGAAGCCGCCCGCGCCGGAATGAATGTAAAAGGTGTCGTTTCTTTTCATGGCGGACTTGGGAAAGATGCTTCACGCAGCAGCAAACCGATCACGCCTAAAGTTTTGGTTTGCCACGGTGCCGACGACAATTATGTAACAGCAACAGAAGTCGCTTCATTCCAGGATGAAATGCGTACCTCAAACGCCGACTGGCAAATGATTTATTACGCGAATTCAGTTCATGCTTTTACTGATCCTGAAGCCGGGAACGACAATTCAAAAGGTGCAGCTTACAATGAAAAGGCAGCCAAAAGATCATGGGAACATTTTATGGTTTTCCTGAAGGAAGTATTAGAATAATCAAATCCATTTATGGCGCATCACGACATACGAAAGGACAAAACCTGCCTGAATTGTTTTCATGTTGTTGAAAACCGATTTTGCCCGAACTGCGGCCAGGAAAATACCGAAACCAGACAATCGTTCGGGCATCTGATCACGCATTTTGCGGAAGATTTTACGCATTATGACAATGCATTCTGGACAACGATCAAATACCTTTTGTTTAGGCCAGCACTTTTAACGAAGGAATATTTATCCGGAAAAAGGCAAAGTTTTGTACCTCCGGTAAAGCTTTACATATTTGTGAGTTTCGTAACTTTTTTCTTGCTAAGCGTGCTGCCGTCAGGATTTGAATCCAATTCTGAATCAGAAAAAGCCGCCAAATCCCAAAAACAAATCGAAGCCGAGAAGCAAGCCGAAACGGAAAACAAGGCCAAAATCATTAAAAAAGCAAAATTTTTTACTGCACATGGTGATGCACAAAAAGCACTTGATTCGGTTGCCAAAAAACAGGGCGAAGATGATTTTGATTTTGTACAGTATCCTACAGTTGCGGCTTACGATTCCGTTCAAAAACTGAAGCCCGAAAGCAAGCGAAACGGAACAGTCATGAGTTGGCTTAAAAAAATTACGATCCAACTCAGGCAAAAAGCCAAAGAAGACCACTTTACAGAAAAATTCAAGGAAACTTTATTCCACAATATCCCGAAAGCACTGTTTTTATATATGCCGTTCTTCGCGTTCTGGCTTTGGGTTTTCCACTCCAAAAAACGCTGGTTTTATTTTGACCACGGTATTTTTACACTGCATTATTTCTCGTTCCTGCTGTTTACATTTTCAATTGTCACCATCATTGGTGGTGTTACCGATCATTTTGACAATACTATCGTTAATACTTTCGATGGTTTCCTTAGATTTGGTTTGGTTTGCTGGTGGTTTTTTTACTTCTTTCGTTCGCATCGCAAATTTTATGAAGAAAGCCGCCTGGTATCAAGATCGAAAGGCTTGCTGCTGTTTTTCATCAATATGCTTTTTATCTTTATTTTCCTGATGATACTGATGATCATTTCAGCCTTGACCACTCATTAATAGTTACTTTATGAAAAAATACATCATTTTTATTTCGGCTGTTTTTTTTATCGGATGTAAAACCGGGGTCGGACTTCGGGCAGACAATTCGGATGCATCTAAATACATCAATTACATTTCTGAAAAAGACCTGAAAACAAACTTGTATGTCGTGGCATCCGATGAAATGCAAGGCCGCGAAACAGGTTCCGAAGGCCAGAAAAAAGCCGGAAAATATCTGATCCGCCAATATGAAGCCAGTAAAATTCCGTTTCCTACTGGAGCCGATAGTTTTTACCAGAAAGTCCCGGCTGAATTCATGAATAAAAAACGCAACGAAAACCTTGGCGATTCCGAAAACATCTGGGCATTTATCAAAGGCTCTGAAAAACCCGATGAAATCGTAGTGGTTTCAGCGCATTACGATCACGTCGGAATGAAAAATGGCGAAATTTACAATGGTGCAGATGATGATGGTTCAGGAACTGTCGCGGTTTTGGAAATCGCCAAGGCATTCGCAAAAGCGAAAAAAGAAGGCCACGGCCCAAAACGGTCGATCCTGTTTTTACATGTCACCGGAGAAGAGCACGGCTTGCACGGATCGCGGTATTATTCTGAAAACCCGCTGTTTCCATTGGCGAATACCGTCGCCGATGTCAATATCGATATGATCGGACGCCATGATGATGCGCATCTCGATTCAAGCAAATATGTTTACGTCATTGGATCGGATTACCTTTCATCTGATTTGTACAACATCTGTGAATCAGCAAATAAAAAATATGTAAACCTGAGCTTGGATTATAAATTCAACGATCGAAACGACCCAAACCGTTTTTATTATCGTTCTGACCATTACAATTTTGCCAAAAACGGCATTCCGTCGGTATTCTTTTTTACAGGAACGCATGCCGATTACCACAAACCCGGCGATAAAGTAGAAAAAATAGAGTTTGATGCACTAACCAAAAGAACCCAACTCGCATTTGCTGTAGTGTGGGAAATTGCCAATAGGAAAAATCGCCTCGTAATTGATAAAGACGGAAAATAAGTGTCATTAAACTTGTAGATTCCTTAATGATAAATTGACTTCTTTAAAAGCAAATATTCCTAATTTTGGGTTTACACAGATTGTTTCAATATTTAGGATTAAGTTAGAAAAAGGATTTGCCGAAAGCAGATCCTTTTTTGCGTTTAATATTTTGTGTAGAGTGATTTCACACAATCAGCACAGACTTTTTCGCTAAGCTTTGCGACAAATGCTGTCAGGCAGATGGAACCATCATGCCATTTTCCTTCCTGTGTCCATACTTTTTTCACAGATGGATTGTTCGTCAGGATCACAGGATCTATAGAGATGGAAATTTCCGTTAACGATGTGCATTTCGCCTGAGATTCCGTATTTTAATATGCTATAGCTTCTTTTATGATTTGGGTTGTTTTTATGGATGAAAATCTGGCTTATCAGTATGGTTTTTCGTTTTTTACAATTTGGATTTTACCAATCGGGATCGTATCTGTCGCATCTTGCGTGATAATAACACCAAGCATTTCCAGCGGAATATCCGGCATTTCTTCGCCCAGGCGTTTAATCTCATCAAACAATTCTTTCAAATCCTTCTGGTTCAAGACAATGGTATCGCCCTGGTCAATTTTGTGTGTAATGATATAATCCCTAAGCAAAGGCAAAGTGATCTTTTTTGCGATGGTGATGAATTCTGACATAGCTTTTTTTATTCTAAGTTAGAGTTTTAAAAAAACAGTGGGTGTATTTTTAAGTTTTAATTGGGAGAAAAGTAAGGAAAATCCGAGGCTGAAAAGTGCCAGGGTTCTTAAAATTACAAGGCATAAAAAAAGCCCTGAGTTTCCTCAAGGCTTTATAACTATGGGTGAATGACCGGGTTCGAACCGGCGACCCTCGGCACCACAATTTTAGGACTTATTGTCAACTTTGTTATTGCTAGAATTCATTATCTAAATTGTTTCCTGAGAATGTAAATAGTACGCGGAGTTATGCACAGAATCTTTGTATCAGCAATGTAATTTATCAAAAAATTTGACTACATTTCAAAAGATAAATTAATATGCAACAACCTGGTAAATGTATCTTTTGTGGCGGAACTGGATTAACCAAACAACATATTTGGCCAAATTGGTTGCGAAAAGTAATTCCTCGGGATGCTAACTTTCACAATCAACTCAACAGGCACAATGTTGCCTTTAATCCCGGAAAGACATCATCAATGAGCGTTAATGAATTCCAAAAGCAAGGGCATTTAGGAACACGGCAAGTTAGAAATGTGTGTAAAAAATGCAATGAGGGTTGGATGAGTGAAATGGAACAAAAAGCTCAGTCAATGATTTCCGAAATGATTGCAGGGAATTCAGTTACTTTAGCGTTTGATGATTGTCATACACTAGCAAATTGGGTAACAATGACAATGATAATGGCGGAATACATTGATACTTTCACGCAGGCAATTCCGGTTATCCATCGTCATTTTTTATATGAATTTCAAATGCCACCAACAGGGTGGAAAATTTGGATTGGCAATTTCTCCGGCAAGGATTGGAAATTCAGATACCGACATGCCACGAACGTTGTTACAACTGTTCATGAAGCTATGTTGCATTCTAATGGAAAACGGAAACTCAGCCCAAATGTGCAATTTTCAACGATGGTTATTGGAAAATTTATTTTTCATTGTGCCTCAGGCCCAGAATTATTAATCGAAAAATGTCAATGGAATGACGAGTGGGGTCTGACTAAGATTTGGCCGATCGCAAAAAAGAAATGCTTTGTTTTTGAAAACAAAATTATTTGGCCATCAAAAATCATTATCAATGATATGATGGCACTAGCTATTTCTGAGCATCTTAGCAAACAAATGACAGGTAAAACTAGCAAATAACCTAGAGCAAACTTTTCAATTAGATTTATTAAAAGTTGTTACATCTGTTGAATAATAAACATAAATAATTTTATCTCAGAATAATTATAAATAAATGTAAAGTGTATGCAAAATCGTATGCATAAAAAAAGCCCTGAGTTTCCTCAAGGCTTTATAACTATGGGTGAATGACCGGGTTCGAACCGGCGACCCTCGGCACCACAAACCGATGCTCTAACCAGCTGAGCTACAATCACCGTGTTTAACGAGTGCAAATATATTATAAAAGTTTACTTCTGCAAACAAAAAAATGTAAAAGTTACAGCAAATCTGCTAAGCTATTGACTGCCAAATGCCTTTCTGCGGTAAATCCTTCCCCAAAATCGGTACCAATTAAACGGCCCAAATCCTGTGAACGGTAATTAAGGCTTTCAAGGAAATTTTTTGTCGCAATTGGTGTTTCCGGCTCGTTGCTGTTCGGGTCGTAAAATTGCGAACCGTATGCTAAGATCGCTTCCACTTTTTTATGGTTGTAACCTGAAACATCTACTACAAAATCGGGCTGAATATTTTTCCATTGAATGTAATGATAAACCACTTTCGGGCGCCATTGCTGTTGTTTTTCGCCAATGTATTCGGTCTCGATTTTCATCAATCCCGATAAAAAACACGCGTCTGAAACCAGTTTGCTCGCCCTGCCATGATCGATATGGCGGTCGTCAATCGCATTGCAAAGCACAATATCCGGGCGGTATTTCCGGAGCATCCTGATCACAGCAAGCTGGTGCTCCTCATCATTTATAAAAAAACCATCTCGCATATTCAGGTTTTCCCGTATGCTTACGCCTAATATTTGCGCCGCTGCAGCCGATTCCATGTCGCGAATTTCTGCTGAGCCGCGTGTTCCGAGTTCGCCTCTCGTTAAATCTACGATTCCGGCTTTTTTGCCTAAGGCAATTTCTTTGGCCAATGTACCTCCGCAACCCAATTCCACATCATCGGGATGTGCACCAAAAGCCAGTATGTCTAATTTCATCATATGTCCTTTAAAATTTTTTTCATCGTCATCGATTTGTTGACCGTTTCTTCAAATTCCTTTTCGGGAATGCTGTCTTTGGTAATGCCGCAGCCCATGTACAAATGTGCACGTTGGTTTTTGATTTCCATGCATCTTAGGTTTACATACAAATCAGTCAGTCCATCCGAGTTTAATTCGCCAAGAAATCCGCTGTAAAAACTCCTGCTGTAACCTTCATTTGCAAGAATAAACTCTTTTGCAGCCAATTTCGGCAATCCGCAAACAGCTGGTGTCGGATGCAAAATATCCAGTATTTTTTTTATGGTAGAATCTTTATCCATTGCGCCTTCAATGTCTGTTTTAATATGCAATAAATTCCCGGCACGATACGTATACGGATTTGAAATGGCAATATCAGATGTTACGCTTTCCAGATTTTCTAAAATAAAATCGGTTACAAATTGCTGTTCTTCTTTTTCTTTATTCTCCCATATAACTTCGTCAATATCATTAAATTGCTGTGTTCCGGCTAAAGCCATCGTTTGAAATTTATTATTCTTGACCTGAAGTAATTTTTCGGGAGTGGCGCCAAACCATAATCCTATTTTTGGATGAAAAAAACAATAGCAAAATGCGGATGGATAGTTGTTGATGAGCTTTTCAAAAATAAAAATTGTATCGAATTCTAAAAGCTCCAGAATTTCTGTCCGTGACAAAACTACTTTATTAAAATCTTTATTATTTATGGCATCTATGCCTTTCTGAACCAGGTTTTCAAAGTCATTTTTTGCATGAAGCGTAAATGTCTTTTCGGGTAAAACGAAATCTGTTTCGGTCTGTTTAATATGATTTGAAGTGATTTTTTCTGACTGATTTTCCGGAATCAAAACTTTTTCCCTTCCGTCAAACGAAGCCATTACAAAACCTTTTTCAGTGAATTCTTCGGTTTGAAACACACTGTTGTCTTTTTGAAGCAAACCTTCTACCCTTTCAGAATTTGGTTTTCTGTAAATCACAAACGGCAGTTTTGCATCCAATTGCGATTGTACTTTTTGAAAAAAATCTTTCATCGCTCTCTTTTAGGTAAAACCATATTGGTCAGTTTGCAAAGCGAAATCAGTTTGCCTTCTTCATCGGTAATTTTGATTTCCCACAGGTGAATGCTCCGGCCTTTGTGGATGATCCTTGCAGTTCCGGTAACTACGCCTTCTCTTTTGCTTTTCAGATGATTGGCAGAAATCTCTATGCCACGGACTTCCTGTTTTTCAGGATTCACATACAACATTGATGCTGCACTTCCAACGCTCTCTGCCAAGGCCACCGAAGCACCGCCATGCAGCAATCCCATCGGTTGGTGAATTCTGGGATTAACGGGCATGGTGGCTACCAGAAAATCTTCGCCTGCATCGGTAAAAACAATGTCGAGGGTCTGCATCAGCGTATTTTTCGAAAAATCATTACACAGTTTTATGATCTTGTCTTTGTCAAAACTCATAGGTTGGTTTTTGATGTAAAAATAGGATATAATGCCGACAGTAAAAACACCGCGCACGAATATTTGAAGTTTTGCGTTTATTCTTTAACAACAATTTATATAAAGAACATTTTTACTATTTTTACCAAAATTCAATCAACAATGCGCAATACTATATTTGTACTTTTCGTCGGAATGATTCTTTCCCTGACTTCGTGCCGAAAAGATTTTGATACGATCCAAAACACCGGAAGCCTTGAATTCTCTAAAGCAACCGTTTATCTTGATACCGTTTTTACAAACATCGGATCAAGCACTTACATGTTAAAAGTATACAACCGCAGCATAGACGACATTGTAATCCCAACAATAAAATTAGGCAAAGGCGACTCCAAATACCGCATCATGGTTGACGGAATGACTGGAAAAGGCGGCAGCGGAAGAGTATTTTCAAATGTAGAACTGCTTGCAAAAGACAGCCTTTTTATTTTTATAGAAACGACGGCAAGCGTTGCAGATGTTAATCCTGCCGATTTTTTATATACCGATGAGATCCAGTTTTACAGCGGAAGCAATTACCAGAAAGTTGACCTTGTAACGCTGGTTCAGGATGCCGTGTTTTTATATCCGTCAAGGGAAAATGGAATCAGGGAAAATTTGTTGCTCGGACTTGACGAAGACGGAAATGAAGTGCGCATTGAAGGTTTTGAACTTGATGGAAGCGATCCTGTTAACGGAAATGAACTGCATTGGACAAACGAAAAACCTTACGTTATTTATGGATACGCCGGTGTTCCAGATGGAAAAAACCTTGTAATTGACCCAGGCGCACGCGTGCATTTTCACGATGCTTCAGGAATTGTTGTGCAGCCAAACGCACAGATCAACATTGGTACTGAAGGTTCAAATATACCTTATTCGCCAGCAACTGAAGTGGTTTTTGAAGGTGACCGACTCGAACCAATGTATTCAGATATTCCGGGACAATGGGGAACGGTGTGGATTCGCGGTTCGCAAAACAACAATACGATCAACCACCTGACTTTGAAAAATGCGGTTGTTGGTTTATTGGTCGAAGGCGCAAAATTAAAGATTGAAAGTTCGCAGATTTACGATACGTCGAATGTAGGAATTCTTGCCCGCGCATCCAATATCAATGCAACGAATTTAGTGATCAATACTTCCGGACAGGCCAATTTAGCCTGTACGCATGGCGGAAATTACAGTTTCAGGCATTGCACGTTCAATAACAATTGGGCAAATTCCAATCAGGTTGCAGTAACGCTCACCAATTATATTGAAAATGCCGACGGCACTTTTGATTACAGCCCATTAAACCAGGCAGATTTTTTCAATTGCATTATTTACGGATCAAACCGCGTCGAATTGTTCCTTGATAAAGGAGCCGATGCGGCAACGGCTTTTAATTATGATTTCAATCATTGTTTGATAAAATTCAATGACGATGGCGTAAACCTTCCAAATCCCGAATTGTATGCGCAAATCAAAACTGCAGCTACTGCAACGTCCGGAAATTACATCGAATTGAATCCGGGTTTCCAGAATATCGAAAAAAACAAATTGAATATCAGCCCCGAATCAAATGCTGTCAGAAAAGCAAATACCGCTTACCTGCTCCCATTTGACATTCTCGGCGTTTCAAGGACAACGAATGATATAGGAGCTTATCAAAGCGCCGCTTTCACTCAATAAAACTTTAAGATTTCTTTGAAACCGACACGTTGTTTTTTTAACGTTTTTAAACTAAATTTGCACACACACAACAACACCCGAGGCGTCGCCGAATTGTATCGAGCGCAGCGGAATAAAAAACAACTACAATGGTTCATTTCTTCGGAAACGAAAGCAAAACCGTTTTTGCAGTCCAGGCGCAAAGCGAACTTTCGGCAGAAAACATCTCAAAATTAAACTGGCTTTTTGGCAACGCAAATAAAATAGAAAAATCCGTCCTGACGGATTTTTTTGTTGGCCCACGTGCCGCAATGATTACGCCTTGGAGCACGAATGCTGTAGAAATTACCCAAAACATGGGCATTGACGGAATTGTCCGTATTGAAGAATTTCATAAAACCGATGCCGCTTTCGCAGATTTTGATCCGATGCTATCACAGAAATACGACCAGCTCGACCAGGAAATTTACACAATCAACATCAAGCCGGAACCGATTTTAGAAATCGAAGACATCGCAGCATACAACAAAAAAGAAGGCTTGTCTTTAAGTGATGAAGAAGTCGGATATCTCAATAATTTGTCAGAAAAACTGAATCGCAAACTAACCGATTCTGAAGTTTTCGGATTTTCACAAGTCAATTCAGAACATTGCCGACACAAGATTTTTAACGGAACTTTTGTGATTGACGGCGAAGAAAAGCCTTCTTCCCTATTCAAATTGATCAAAAAAACAGCTGCCGAAAATCCTAATGATATTGTTTCGGCTTATAAAGACAATGTCGCTTTTGTAAAAGGGCCTAGAGTACAGCAATTCGCACCAAAATCTGCCGACAAACCCGATTTTTATGAAACCAAAGATTTCGATTCGGTAATTTCGCTTAAAGCGGAAACCCATAATTTCCCTACAACTGTCGAGCCTTTTAATGGCGCTGCAACCGGATCGGGTGGAGAAATCCGTGACCGTTTGGCTGGAGGACAAGGTTCGTTGCCGTTGGCGGGAACCGCAGTTTACATGACTGCTTACTCGCGTTTGGAAGACCGGAATTGGGAAAATGGCATGCCGGAAAGAAAATGGCTGTATCAAACACCAGTGGACATTTTGATTAAGGCTTCAAACGGTGCTTCTGATTTTGGGAATAAATTCGGGCAACCATTGATTACAGGCTCAATTTTAACGTTCGAACATGATGAACAGAACCGGAAATTGGGTTACGACAAAGTCATCATGCAGGCTGGTGGAATCGGTTACGGAAAATTAGACCAATCGATCAAAAAGAAACCGCAAGCTGGTGATAAAATCGTCATTTTAGGTGGGGAGAATTATAGGATCGGAATGGGCGGCGCAGCAGTTTCCTCAGCAGATACAGGTGCTTTCAGTTCCGGAATTGAATTGAACGCGATCCAAAGATCAAATCCCGAAATGCAAAAGCGTGCAGCCAATGCCATCCGCGGATTTGTAGAAAGCGACAACAATCCGATCGTTTCGATCCACGACCACGGCGCTGGCGGGCATTTAAATTGCCTTTCCGAACTCGTTGAAGAAACCGGCGGATTGATCGATTTGGACAAACTTCCTGTTGGCGACCCAACTTTATCCGCAAAGGAAATCATCGGAAACGAATCACAGGAAAGAATGGGGTTGGTCATTGGGAAAAAAAACATCGATATTTTACATAGAATTGCAGAGCGCGAACGTTCGCCAATGTATGAAGTAGGCGACGTCACCGGAAACCATCGTTTTACATTCGAATCAAAAACTACAGGCGAAAAACCAATGGATTTTGCCTTGGAAGATATGTTCGGAAGCTCTCCGAAAGTCGTGATGAACGACACTACAATGATCAGGAAATATTCGGAATTGTCTTATTCTGAAGAAAATATAAAAACGTATTTGGAAGCCGTGTTACAACTTGAAGCCGTTGCTTCTAAAGACTGGCTGACAAATAAAGTAGATCGTTGCGTAGGCGGAAAAGTCGCCAAACAACAATGTGCCGGGCCGTTGCAATTGCCACTTAATAATGTCGGTGTGATGGCTTTGGATTATCTCGGAAAAGAAGGCGTGGCTACCGCGATCGGGCATTCGCCAATTGCAGCATTGATCGATCCTGCTGCCGGAAGCCGTACAGCCATTGCCGAAGCTTTATCTAACATTATCTGGGCGCCTTTGAAAAACGGGATGAAAGGCATTTCACTGTCGGCAAACTGGATGTGGCCGTGTAAAAACGAAGGTGAAGATGCGCGTTTGTATGCAGCGGTAGAAAGCTGTTCAAATTTTGCGATCGAACTCGGAATCAACATTCCAACCGGAAAAGATTCGCTTTCGATGAAGCAGAAATATCCCGATGGCGATGTGATTGCGCCGGGAACGGTAATTATTTCGGCTGGTGCCAATTGTACTGATATTACCAAAGTCGTCGAGCCGGTTCTTCAGAAAAACGGCGGTGACATTTATTACATCAATTTATCTCAGGATGATTTTAAACTTGGCGGATCTTCATTTGCCCAGATTCTGAATAAGATCGGAAATGAAGCGCCAACGATCAAAAATTCTGAAAATTTCAAAAACACTTTCGACGTGATTCAGGATTTGATCAAAGCTGGGAAAATACAGGCAGGCCACGACATCGGAAGCGGCGGATTGATTACGACTTTACTTGAAATGTGCTTTGCAGATGTAAACCTCGGAGCCGATTTCGACCTGAGTAACATTGGCGAAAGCGATACGACGAAATTGCTTTTTTCAGAAAATATCGGAATTGTCTTTCAGGCTGATCCATCTGTAGAAAATATTTTCAAACAAAATAATATTGCATTTTTCAACATCGGAAAAGCCACTGCGAGCAATACGGTTAATATCAAAAATGGTACTTCTGCCCTATCTTTAAACGTTTCTGAATTGCGCGATACCTGGTTTAAAACTTCGTATTTATTGGATAAAAAACAATCGGGCGACCAAAAAGCAAAAGAGCGTTTTGACAATTTTAAAATCCAACCTTTACAATATGTTTTTCCAGCGCATTTTGATGGAAAAAAACCAGCAATCGATCATTCAAAACCAAAGCCAAAAGCGGCGATCATTCGTGAAAAAGGAAGCAATTCTGAACGCGAAATGGCCAATGCAATGTATCTGGCCGGATTTGATGTCAAAGATGTGCACATGACCGATTTGATTTCGGGACGTGAAACATTGGAAGACATTCAGTTCATTGGTGCTGTTGGCGGATTTTCAAATTCAGATGTCTTAGGTTCGGCAAAAGGCTGGGCCGGCGCATTTTTATACAATGAAAAAGCGAAAAATGCCTTGAATAATTTCTTCAAGCGCGAAGACACTTTGTCGGTTGGGATTTGCAACGGCTGCCAGTTGTTTATGGAACTTGAAGTCATCAATCCGGAACATGAAATCCATGGAAAAATGCTGCACAACGATTCAGGGAAACACGAAAGCGGATTTACATCGGTGAAAGTGCAGCAAAACAATTCGGTGATGCTTTCGACTTTGGCCGGCACGACTTTAGGTGTTTGGATTTCACACGGTGAAGGACGTTTTAATCTGCCATACGGCGAAGAAAAATACGATGTCGTTGCGAAATATGCGTATGACGGTTATCCCGCAAATCCCAACGGATCACATTTCGACATTGCAATGCTTGCCGATAAAACCGGGCGCCATTTGGTAACGATGCCGCATATTGAACGCTCTACTTTTCAATGGAACTGGGCGCATTACCCGGATGGAAGAAACGATGAAGTATCGCCTTGGGTTGAAGCTTTCGTGAATGCCAGAAAATGGTTGGAGAATAAATAATAAAAAAGGCTTCTAAAACGGAAGCCTTTTTTTATTTTAGCACAAATTCGCCAATACTATGGATCAAAACTACTGTTTGAATTGTTCTGAAGAAACATTTAAAAATTACTGTGCAAACTGCGGGCAGAAAACCGATACACACCGGATCAAAATAAAACACTTTTTGCTTCATGATGTTTTGCACGGCGTATGGCATTTGGAAAAAGGCATTTTATTTACGATCAAAGAAACTTTTGTGCGCCCGGGACAAGCGGCTCTGGATTACATCGGCGGAAAAAGGATTCGTTATTACAATGTATTTTATTTGTGCTTGCTGGTGATTGGATTGAATATTCTTCTAACGCACACTTTTCACGAAATTCATCCTAAAACAATAAGGGAAGCTTCATCGAAAGATTTTGATTTGACCGGTTTTCTGAGCAAGTATTTGAAAATTGCGATGCTTAGCACTGTTCCCGTTTTGGCAATAAATGCAAAGTTGATTTTTCGAAAATTAAAATTAAATATTGCAGAACACTTTATTGTCAGCGGCTTGAGTTTACTGGGAATGCTGATTTTGAGTTTATTATTTGTTACAATGAGCTTCATAAATACCTTTAAAATTCCACAATTCATTGGCGTATTATACATAATTTCATTTTTTATGATCTTATTTTTTCCGGTTTGGAGTTATTACGATGCAACAAAAAAAGCCTATCGGTTTCCAGGATTTTTATGGCGGATCATACTTTTTTATGTGCTGTTCTTACTCGAATTGATGGCCATTCTAATGACTGTCATATTCATAATGTCTGATTCAAAAAGCATTTATGTAAATTTATAAGCCTTGTAATTCTATTTCTGTGCTTTCAATTTATACTTTCTTTCTTTATACAAATTCGATGCGGCGATCACATGCGCCAAAGCATCTTTAGCCATTTCGGGATCGAGTTTTACCGGAACCATCGTCGTATCGTTTTTCAATTCAAATTGTACAGGATCTTTAAAAGGCTGTAAGATCACAACTTGGTTGCCTACACGAAATGCATTCGTATCGTGAAATTGCATGATGGAACGGCCTATTGTGGTTTCTGGCAATTTAAATAAATCGCGGCCCGGCATTGGCGTTTCGATGTTCATTCCGATTAAATTAAGTAAAGTTGGCGGAATATCGATCTGGCTGCTGAGTTTCTCATATGGTTTTCCTTTTGGAACATTTGGCCCGATTATAAGTGCCGGAATGTGAAATTTATTCACTGGTACAAGGTTTTTTCCATACGTTCTGGTATTGTGATCGGCGATTACAATGAAAATCGTATTTTTGAAATAAGCTTCCTTTTTAGCCATTTCGAAGAATTTTCCGATAGAGAAATCGGCATATTTCATCGCATTGTTTACGGTTTGCTTTTTCTTGTCGTATAATTGGATCCTGCCGTCAGGAAACTCAAAAGGCTCGTGGTTTGAAGTCGAAAACATCAGTGAGAAAAACGGCTTGTTGCCTTGCGATTTGAAATATTCATTGGCTTTTACGACCAAATCTTCATCCGAATAACCCCAGGTTCCGTGGAAAGCCGTTTTCGAAGCATCGAAATCCGATTCATCGATAATATTCTCAAAGCCATTTCCGTTGAAAAACGAAGCCATATTGTCAAAATTCGCCATGCCGCCGTAAATAAAACTGGTGTCATAACCTTTTTCTTTTAGGGCTTCCGCCAATGTAAAAAAGCCGGTTTGCGAATTGCTGAGCTTTACGACACTTTCCGACGGGGAAGGCAAAAATCCGGTGACAACTGCTTCAATGCCACGGACACTTCGCGTTCCGGTACAATATAAATTGGTAAACAGCATGCCTTCTTTGGTCAGTTTGTCAAATTCAGGCGTTAACGGTTTTCCACCAAGACTTCCTACATATTCGGCACCGAGGCTTTCCTGTAAAAAGATGACGAGATTATAAGGACGTTCGCGAAGGCTGTCGGTTTTTTGCACGTGACTGAACGGCAAATCCGGATTTGTAAAGTCAGATTCCGATACATTCATGTATTTTTTGACCCTGGCATAAGCTTCTTTTTCATCCATTTTGCCATACATTTTGGCAGCATTTCCTTCGTTTTTAATCGAATAAATTGCAAATCCAACGGTGTAAAGTGAATTGAGTCCCAATGAATTGGTCAACTGATCTGTAGAAAAAATCGCATTGCTGGCGTTGATCGGGCGCTTTGAAGTCAGGCTTGACCTGGCTCCGAAAAACAATAAAAAAGCAACTAACGGAAAAGCAACCAACTTATTTTTATAAACAGCTGCTCTTGGATAAAACAATCTCGGCGCAAATTTAAAACTGTAATACAACCCGATCGCAAGTACGACAATCGTTGCAATGATCGACCATAAGTAGCCTTTTAATAAAGTTGTTCCCACTTCTTTTGGGTACAGTAAATAGTCGACAAACAATTTATTTGGGCGCGTGTCATATTCATTGATGAAGTCACGAGTAGCCAACTCCATGAACAAAAATAAAAACAGGAAAAGTATAAAATAAAAGCTAAAGAATTTCCTGATTTTAAAAAGCGCTTTGTCAGGCAAAATGCAAATTAATAAAGTTGGGAGAAATGACAAATAGCACAAAACGATCAAATCCATCCGCAATCCAATAGGGAAAATCATCCAGAAATCTTCAGTCGCAACAACACGATTTCTAAATACGAAAAACAGGAAAATCCTGCTTAAAGTCGTAATTATCAATCCGATGAGCAAAAAATTAAGAATGGGTTTTAAAAATGACAGCTTTTTCATTGTGAAAGTTTAATGTTCGGAATTCCCAAATATAATCAATACGTGAAGATTTACACTTAATTTTTGCTTAACGCATAATTTTTTGAGGAGTTTTTTTACTAATTTGCATGGAATTAAAATATAATCCCTAATGGCCAACATCACCCGACTGTTCGATTTCCCTTACCACCAGCTGCAAAATTACAAGATTCCCGATGCATTGGTTACCAAATACAAAGACAATTGGGTAAAAACTTCTACTGAAGAATATCTGGCGAAAGCCAATACTGTATCGCGGGCTTTGCTTCGTTTGGGAATTCAGAAAGACGATAAAATTGCCGTCATTTCAAGCAACAACCGAACAGAATGGCATATTTTGGATATTGGGATTTTGCAAACCGGTGCCCAGAACGTACCTATTTATCCTACGATTTCTGAGGAAGATTACGAATACATTTTAAACCATTCGGGTTCAATTTATTGCTTTGTTTCAGATGAAGAAGTGCTGAAAAAAGTCAACCTTATCAGGAAAAATGTTCCTGCTTTAAAAGAAGTCTATTCATTTAACGAGATTTCAGGCTGCAAAAACTGGTCGGAAATCCTCGAACTCGGAAAAGACGAAAGCAACCAAAATGAGGTCGAAACCAGGAAAGACGCCATTACAACCAAAGATTTAGCAACGATTATTTATACTTCAGGAACAACCGGAAGGCCAAAAGGCGTCATGCTTTCCCATGAAAATATTGTTTCTAATGTTTTGGGAAGTGAAAAACGCATTCCGTTTAATGCGGGGAAAACACGCGCTTTGAGTTTTCTGCCAATCTGCCATATTTTTGAGAGAATGGTGACTTATTTGTACCAATATTATGGTGTTGGGATTTACTTCGCCGAATCGATTGATAAATTGAGCGACAATTTAAAGGAAGTGCATCCAAATGTGATCACAGCCGTGCCGCGATTGCTCGAAAAAGTCTATGATAAGATTTATGCCAAAGGCGCTGAATTAACCGGAATTAAAAGAAAACTGTTCTTTTGGGCGATTGACCTTGGATTAAAATTTGAACCTTATGGCAAAAACGGATTCTGGTACGAATTCCAATTAAAAATTGCCCGAAAGCTGATCTTCTCTAAATGGAAAGAAGGCCTGGGAGGAAATCTCGAACTGATGGTTTCAGGAAGCGCAGCACTACAGCCAAGGCTGGCGCGTGTTTTTGCTGCTGCAGAAATTCCAGTGATGGAAGGTTATGGATTGACCGAAACCTCGCCTGTAATTGCCGTAAATGACATGAGAAACCGCGGATTTAAAATTGGAACTGTCGGAAAAATCATCGATAATGTAAAAGTTAAAATCGCTGACGATGGCGAAATCCTCTGCAAAGGCCCAAATGTGATGATGGGTTATTATAATGACCAACAAAAAACCGATGAAGCAATCATTGACGGCTATTTTCATACCGGCGACATTGGCGAAATCGACAGCGAAGGCTTCCTGAAGATCACCGATCGCAAAAAGGAAATGTTCAAAACTTCGGGAGGAAAATATGTTGCGCCGCAATTGATCGAAAATGCAATGAAACAGTCGCGTTTTATTGGTGAAATTATGGTCGTTGGCGAAGGCGAAAAAATGCCTGCAGCTTTCATACAGCCCGATTTTGAATTTGTAAAGCAATGGGCTTCAAAAAAAGGCTTGAATATTGGTTCAACCAAGGAAGAGCTGATTAAGAACGAAGAAGTCATCAAACGTTTCCAGGAAGAAGTGGACTCCGCAAATGAAAAATTTGGAAATTGGGAAAAAGTCAAAAAATTCGAACTCACACCAGATGTTTGGTCGATTGACGGCGGGCATTTAACACCTACAATGAAGCTCAAGCGCAAGCAAGTCATGGAAAAATACAAGGATTTGTATAACAAAATATACGGGCAATCTTAAAATTAGATAATGTGACAATTAGAAAATCAGATAATGATCAGCGATTTTTTAAATATTAGCCATTTTCTAATTTTCTAATTTCTTATTCGCTCAATAAACAACTCTCCAACATCGGGGAGTTTTTTTATGTATTAAAAAAATTAACGAATTTTATTATGCATGTAAGGCCACTAAAATGAATTGTACATTTATAAAAAGGTTCAAAAAAGGTCTAAAGCCAACAAAATAAGGCTCTCACAGTTAAAAAGGTCGAACGCAAGTATTTTATGAATTGTACATTTTACTACCATTGTGTATAATTCAAGTACCATTGCTGTGTACTTCGATCTACCATAATACCGCACATACTACCACATCCCATTCAAAAGGTCACAAACCGGCTATTTATCAGCGTTTAAAAGCAATTTAAAGAAGTTCGTACAAGCTATAATATATTAAAGAAGCCTTCAGTTTATTGAAGGCTTCTTTATTTTACAGTAATGTTACAGAAAAGGTACATTTTAATTTGCGGTTACAGTTGCGGTTACAGTTGCGGTTACATTATAGAAACTTTTCTATGCGCTGACATTCCACAAACGCACCTTAAAATTGCTAAAAATGCGCAAAAAAATGTTATTCGATACCACAAACTACCCCTAAAAAACAGCTTCTAATTCTCGAAAAGCCGCGATTTTAGTGGTATTCTGCCGATTTCTACGAAAAAAATACTCTTTCTCCGATTAAGACATAGAATTTATCCTGACTGTAGCTTTGATAATTGCCATCGCCGTGATCTTTGATATATGCACATCCTTAGGATGGTGGTGTCTGTTTTCACTTACCAATTTTATATAAGAATCACCTTTTTCAGATTTATGAATCCATTTTGCAGATAAATGATCATCGCCACTTATTTGCATTGAAACTAAATACATTTCACCAAAGAAAATATTATCGATGTCAAGTTCTATTAGGCGATAGACAACAATATCGCCACTTTTCAGCAGTGGATACATACTGTCGCCAGTGATCCTTAAAGCCGCGTCACTCTTAGGTAAATTTGGAATCGAAAGATAACCAACAGGTTCAATTGTAGTTGAATCCATATTATTGAAAAGACCAACAATTCCTGCTGAAGCTTCAATGTCATATATCGGAATCCTTTGTTCTAATAGTAACCGATCCGTTTTCAATTTAAACACCTTTTCCGGCTCCGATAGTTCATCAATCTTGTGAAAATCTTCAGGATAAATTTTTATGTCGTCAATGAGTATTTCGCCGCGATTCAGCAAAAACCAAACAGGGTTTAAATCTCCATAAGTCAATAAGATTTTCTCGATTGTGTCGGAATGTAAGCCTTTAGCTGCTTTTCTGGATTTCCCAATCAAGCCATTTGACAAACCCGCGTCTTTGGTGACTTGGTTATCATTCAAGTTCTTGATTTTCATGTATTCATCAAGGCGATCAATAATATTTTCATTATTCATAGAAATATTTCTAGTAAATTACTTTGTTAGTAGAAATATTTCGATACATTTGTCTCGTACAAAATACAAATACCACAATGAGCAAAGAAACAAAAAAAAGGAATTACTACAATACGGAATTTCTCAATGCGCTTCAAAAAATGTTTGGATTCGGTCATGACTACCTTAGAAAATTTCTGCGAGGCGACCGTCCTGGTCTAATGCAAGATCGGATTCAGACAGAATATAAGCGTCTTGAAAATTCCGAAAAAGTTGTGGTAACGAAATACCTAAACAAGTAAAATTATGTTCGAGTACCAAAACAACATTTTATGCGTGTCCGGATCGTGGCTTATTGAAAATGAGGTCGTTTCCGAATCAAATTACAAGCAGCTATGTTCCCGCAAAATATTCGAGAAAATGAATATCGGAGGTAACGGTCGCAAAGCCTGGATAAAGTTTGATTCCATACGCAATGACATCAAGCAAAAGATTATTGCTTTAGCGGGCGATCCTGCACAAAAAGCAAAGCACATTACTTTCGTTGATTATGTGCAGTCGGATTCTTTTGCGTCTGAATTTTTCAACAGTTACCGACTTGAAAACAAAGAGGAACTTCCGGAAAAAAACAAAACAGAATATATTGCAAATGCAGAAATTCTAAATGCTGTAGATAGAATTTTATCTACTACGATGAACAAACGAAAAGCATTAGGTTCTAAGGTTGTAAAGCCCTGGGAAAAAATAGCTGAAATTGTTTCAGAATTGCCTTTTAATAAATTTCCGCATTCGTTACCGGCAAACCCTCGCCGCCTTCACGATAAATGGAAGCTTTATAAAACTGAAGGTTATGTAAGTTTAATTCACAAAGGTTTCTGTCACAAGAATTCCGAGAAGATCAATGACGATGCAAAAGCGTGGGTTCTTGCTAGATGGGCAAATCGCGTACAGCGTTGTGCTACGCACATGCAACTTCTGCGAGAATACAACAAAGTTGCGCCGGAACATGGTTGGAAGCAACTAAAAAGCGAAAAGTCGCTGATCGTGTTCCTGCAGGATCCAAAAATAGAACCGCTTTGGTATGGTCATCGCTTCGGTGAACTCAAATCAAAAGAAAAGTACAGCTATCAGCACACGACAATTCTACCGTCGATGCGTGACAGCCTTTGGTACAGTGATGGAACCAAACTGAACTATTATTATTTGGGTGCCGACAATAAGCCGAAAACCTGTCAAGTTTACGAGGTTTTTGACACCTACAGCGAAGTATTTGTCGGGTATCATATCAGCGACAGTGAAAATTACGAAGCGCAATACCACGCTTTTAAAATGGCGCTACAGATTTCAGCACATAAGCCCTATGAAATCAAATTTGATAACCAGGGCGGAACAAAGAAATTGCAGGCCAACAGCTTCTTAGGCAAGCTTGCGAGAATTACACGAAATACTACGCCTTATAACGGTAAATCGAAAACCATTGAAAATGCCTTTAAACGTTTTCAGATGGAATATTTAAAACAAGACTGGTTTTTCACCGGTCAAAATATCCAGGCTAAAAGCATCGAAAGTAAAGCCGATATGGAAATGATTTTAGCAAATGCCGCCAGTCTTCCAACGCTTGATGAAGTCAAAGAAACCTATCGAAAAAGACGCCAGGAATGGAACGAAGGAATACACTCAAAAACTGGAATATCACGCTTAGAAATGTATTTAGGATCTGAAAATCCTGGCACACAAAAAGTTTCAATGTTTGATATGATTGATATGTTTTGGATCTCACTTGATCAGCCGATCACTTGCACTTCTTATGGTATCAATTTCACTTTAAAAAAAACCGAATACCAATACGTGGTTATGGATCAGGAACGAATGCCCGACATCACATGGTTGCGAAACAACGTCGATAAAAAGTTCGTTGTCAAATACGATCCAGACGATATGACAATGATTCAGCTTTACGAACAAACGCCATTAGGTTTAAAACGAGTTGCTGCAGCAGAAACTAAAGTGAATATTCATCGAGGCCATCAAGAACAGGCCGAATGGGAAGCAAGTTTCATTAAGCAAGTTGAACTTGAAAACAAGCGGATCAGAATTGAAGCACGTGATCAAATGGACGCTATTCTCGATTCACAAAATATGTCAACTGAAAGTTACGGCTTGAAAAATCCGGCATTAAAAGGAATCGAATCGAGCCGCAAACAAAAAAAAGCTAGAAAAGAAAAAGAAGCTGTTCCAATTGACATTGGCCAACATCAAAAAGAAGAATCGTTTGCAGATCCGATGGATTTTGTAAACACCGAAAGTGTTTTCAGCAAATATTAAAAAAAGTACAAATACCACACCCCGAATATGGACACTCCAAACAAAGAACAAATTACTGCAGATCTTATCATCTACTGTTCACGGTTTGAAAGCCAATCACAGGCTGCAAATTCACTTAAAGATGTAAGTTCTGCAACGATCAGCCAAATCATAAATAAAAATTGGAACAATATTGCCGACAAAATGTGGCTAACTGTTTCAGCGCAAATCGGCACTGGCAAAAGAAGCATTGCAGATGAATGGATTTATGTTGAAACCGTCGATTACAAAGAACTTAATCAGTTTTTAAACGACGCTAAAACCAATAGCCTTTCAATGGGTATCATTGGCCGCGCCGGATCATGCAAATCGAAAACTTTTGAATTGTATGCTAAAGCAAATAGAAATACTTATGTGCTTACCTGCAATGAGTATTGGGATCGCAAACAATTTTTAGAAGAATTACTCACTGTAATGGGACATAGTTGTTCAGGTCTAAAAGTGTCAGAGATGATGCGTGAAATTACACGCCGGATCATTACCAGAATCGATCCAATAATCATACTTGACGAATATGACAAACTTCCAGATTCAGTGTTGCTTTTTTACATCACGCTTTACAATTATTTGGAAGATCGTTGCGGCTTTATCCTTTGTGCTACAGATCACTTGAAAAAGAGGGTTGAACGCGGTTTAAGACTTAACAAAAAAGGTTACAACGAAATCTACAGCCGAATCGGTAGACGATTTATTGAACTCAACGGTTTAACAAGCACTGATGTTATGCAGGCGTGTGTCGCAAATGGCGTTAGTGATCCTGAAGAAATTAAAAAAATTTGGAATTCGTGTGAATATGACATGCGCCGTGTGAAACGTATGATCCATGCTTACAAAAAACAGAAACTGAATGGCGAATAACCGTGCAGTAACGGTCGATGAAATTGAAAATAAGAAGTATAAAGATCTCGTGTTGGAAGGTGATTGGCTCAAACTATTGGGCGAACCCGAATCAAGTGGCTCATGGATCGTTTGGGGACAATCAGGATCTGGAAAGTCAAGATTTACAATGATGCTTGCAAAGTGTCTGGCCGGTCACGGAAAAGTACTTTGGAATGATTTAGAAGAAGGTGTACGAAAGTCTATGCAAAAAACGATTCGAGAATGCAAAATGATCGATGTAAAGCAAAACTTTCTGCTTTTAAACAAAGAACCCATCGAAGACTTAAAAGTCCGGCTAAGGAAGCGAAAAAGCGCCAAATTCATTTTTATAAACAGCGTACAGCATTCCAAATTGACAAAAGTTCAGTTCATCGATTTGATTAATGAGTTTCCGAATAAGCTGTTCATTTTCATCAGCCATGCGGAAGGCAAAGAGCCGAAAGGTACGGTTGCCGATTTTGTTAGATACGATTCGGATATAAAGATCCGAGTTGAAGGTTACAAAGCTTTTCCAATTTCAAGACTTGGCGGCGGGGAACCTTATGTGATTTGGCCAGAAGAGGCCGCAAAATATTGGTTGGATTTAGAATAATAAAAAATACCACAATGAAAAGAATTTATCAATTATTAAACGTCACGCCAGAACAGTACGAACGCGGCTTTTTTACCAACTATCTGGAATGGTGCGAAAGCGTTGCAATGGATATTTTGGAAACGCAAAAAATCATCTCAAATAATGCCATCGCAAAATGGTACCGGACTGAGTACACAAAATGCGAACAGGAATTTTTATACCGCGCAAATCGATATGTGAGCAATGGTGTAATCGATGCGGCAGATCTGGCCGTATGCTATACCCAATGCGTTGAAAAAATGCTGAACATTTCTCCAAAGCCGCTGATTTATGAAGCGAAAAAAGTTGACAAACAAACCAAACAAATTGCCGTAGCCGGTATCAAAGTTTTTAGCTATAACTAAGATGGAAGTAACAAAAGAATGGCTCGAAGCCAAAATTGCAGAATTGAATACTGATCTGCAGCATCAAAATGTCAGTCAATATGGTAAAATAATGCTTACACAAAGGCGAAATTACTATGTAAACAAGTTAATCGAACTCGAAGAAAAACAATTAAACAAAATTTCAGTATGACATACGAAGCTGCAAAATCCCGCTTGGATGATTTATTCCTGGCTTTGATGTACGGAACTGAAAATCCCTGGTTATTGACGAAAGGTCAAAGAATATTAATCAATCAGGAACGTGGCCGCTTACTTGCCCTTCCAGAAGTTGAATGCGAACCGCGACCGGTTCCCGAAAGTATAGAATACATTATCGCACAAGTGCCAAAGCTGATCGATAAATACGGCCTTACAGCCATTGAAAAACCAATTGATTTTATAGAAGTAAATTTTTAATACAAAATACCATGTCAGAAATACTTACAAAACCAGATTTAAATGCAGTTTCAACTGCAGAATTATTGGCTGCACTGGAAGCCAGGAAAAACGAAAAGCAACAAAACCGCACCGCTTACAAGGAATTAGTTACCGGTGCCGTTTCGTCCGGACTTTTTGAATTGTGTGTTATTTCCGAAGAATTATCAAAAGCCAAACAAAAGATATTTCAGAGGTTCGAGCAAATTCTTGAACTCAAAAATGAAGTTTATGGCATTAAGGAAAAACAACGTTCGCACACTTTCACAACTGAACATGCCGAAATCGTAATCGGTTACCGGATCAATGATGGTTGGGATGATACGCATACTGCAGGAATCGAAAAAGTAAAAAAATACTTAGAAAGGTTATCTGTCGATGAAAAAACAGCCAATCTGGTTAACGTTGTTTTCAACCTTTTAAAACTCGATTCTAAAGGAAATTTAAAAGGCAGTCGTGTCTTAGAACTTCAACAATTTGCAGAACAGCAAAAAGACCAGGAATTGATCGACGGTGTGCAGATTATTGCTGCAGCTTACAGGCCAGTAAGATCCAGTTGGTTTGTTGAAGCTTCTGTTATCAATGATGGCGGTAAGAAAGTCAATATTCCGCTTGCGCTTTCATCAGTCGATTTTCCTGCAGGTTATTCGTTCGATTTTTTCAGCCCTGAACCTTTGAGCGATGCAAAAGTTTAACCAGTTCCTAAACCTGATCTTTTATGTCTGGCTTGCTTGCGGTGCATTTTTCGCAACAGCTTGCCTGATACTTTGGCTCGGCATTTTCAAACAATGGTTTGCCGATAAATTGAAAAAGCTTGAGTACATCAAGTAATTAAATACCACAGTACGGATCCCGATTGTGTGTGAGCGGAGCAAAGCGAAAGCTTGCGGGTTCGATCCCCGCATCGGGAACAAATTTTAAAATTTATAAATATGAGCATGAAGTGGAACGCAGAGCCACATAGGCGCGGCAACGGACAACAGGAAATACAAGTTTCAATTTTAGTGAAAGAGATGCAGGTCACTTTTGCTTCGGATTCCGAAACGTGGATTAACCAATTTAAAGATAGATTAAGGGCTATTCCCAGAAAAAACTGTTTTTCTGCTGAGTTCGGATATACGGCAAGCGCTATCGATCTTAGAACTCTCGAAGTTTGGAAAGTTAAAGCTAACGGCGACAACAACTATAAAATGTTTACAGTAACGTTAATCGGCAAAAATGACAGCGACAGACTTTAAACCATCAACTTCTGTTCAGCGCAAAGAAATCATGCGCAACAGCAGCTACCAGATCGACACCAAAAACGAATGGGTGCAATGGGTTACCGGCGACAACTCAAAAACGAGCCTTACAGCCATTTCTTTCGATCAGGCCAACCAAATTTTAGCGAAGCAAACAGGAACGGCGCAACCGAAAGAAAATTGGGCATTTTTCGACAAAAACAACCCGAAGCACAACGCTATTTTATCATTGATGTATCAGGCGCAATGGACGGTACCAAATGCACGTCATGAAGAAGTACCGGATTTGGAACGATTAAGCGACTTTTTGAAAAGCGATAAATCACCAGTTAAAAAGCCTTTAAAGCTGCAAACACAAATCGAATTGTCAAAAACAATCAAAGCCCTGGAAGGCATTGTAAAACACAGATTTAAGTAAATGGAAAATAATTATAATAGTGTTCAAAGTATTTTAACAATTTCGTTTTTCACCGGCTTTATATCATCGTTAATCTGCAGCTTTATTTTAAAGCTTATTCGATCAAAGCGCCGAACAAAAGAGCCGAAACGTTACAGCCCTTATCCAAAATGCACCTGTTTAGATCCAAATTATTGCAATACGTGGTGCAATGCAAAGCAGTTATTCAAACAGGATATGTGTACACACGATTTCCCTAAGGAAAAATTAATAATGATGACGGCAGGCACTTGCGAAAAAAGTATCTATCGCTGTTCAGAATGCAAAAAAACTTTATCAACTCAAACAGACTGCTAAAATGACTGAAGAAACAAGATTGAAAATTGCCAAAGTTTACGAATTGGTAAATCGCGGCGAAGCCGGTGAAAAAGAAGCCGCAAAACGCGCACTGGATCGTTTAATGAAACGCTACAATATTGATGATTCAGAGATCGAGCGGATCAAAGAAAAAACGTACAGCTTCAAATATTCTTTAGAGATCGACAAATCGCTTTTCTTAGAACTGTACGATTTCTTTTTCCCTGGAAAGGAATTTAAACCCTGGCTTTCCACATTCGGCTGCAGGGAAATTCAAATGAAGTTTGAATACTTGGATTATGTGCTGTTTTCTTGCGCTTTCGAGTACTTCAAGCAGCACATGAACAAAGAGTACAAAAAGATTGTTTTGCCGCAACTGAAGCGCTGCAGATCAGCCAAAACACGTAACGCCCGCCGCGCTGAATTACAGCAGCTATTCTTTGGCCGGTACATCATCGCATCAAAGCTTTACCGCCCTGAAGATCTGACAACGATTGACCTGTCAAAACTCACTCAAAAAGAGCTTGCAGATCGCGCAAAGATGCGAGGTATCGAAGGCGGCGAATACAAAACCCAATTATCAACCGGATTATATTTAGGCGATGGAAATTGAAATTAAACTTACACCAGATCAGATTGGATTTTTAGCAGCTTCTTTAAGCAAATTTGAAGATTCAAAAGAATTTCAAATGAAGCTGCTAAACAATCCAGACCGGATTTTAAAATCCCAGATCAGTATCATTTTAGACATAAAAGACATTTTCACTGAAAAGTTCAAAAGCATCAGTAAAAAGGTCAATCTTTTTGACACAAAGAAAAAGCACAAATTTACTTTCAAGTATCATGAAGCTTATGCAATTTGCGTGTACTTGACCGGACTGATAAACAATGAAACTGTTTCTGAAATTAGAGCTAACGCAATCACAATAAATCTTCTGTTAGATCAAAAATTATGAAACCAAAAATATACATATCAGGCAAAGTTTCTGGCCCATCCATTCCGACACAACAAAAGTTTTCCGCTATGCAAGTGTTGTTGGAAAAGAAGGGTTTTGAAGTCGTGAATCCTTACACACTGGTTCCGGCATCGATGGGATATTTGAGAGCGATGCGCGCAAAGCTTCGTGCGCTCGAAGATTGTCAGGCTATCTTCTTTTTGCCGGATTCTAAAGCGTCGCCGGAATCTAAATGGGAGTTAGAACACGCAATGCAATTAAATCTGGATCTGTACGCAGAATTAACCGATATAGAATAAACCGGATGCAACAATTAATAACAAGTTACACTGTAAAAGCGAGGCAAGCTGACAGTGTTTGGGTATTCCGGTACCATTTGTCCGGCGAAATCGAAAGCTTTCAAATCTTGTCAGGAATTTTGACTTTTAAGCAAACAAAGTGGCTTTTTTTTGAAGGTAATTTTCCGGCATTGGAATCGATGATTTTACAAAATTGGATTCCAAAAATGAAAGAAAATTTCGAGATCGTAAAAGCGGAGCCGATTTTAAATTTTGACACGCTTTGGGAACTGTACGCGCTCAAAAGGAAAAGGGAACTTTCGGAAAAAGCCTTCAATAAATTATCTGAAGGTGACAAAGTGAAATGTTTCCTGGCAATAAAACCGTACAACAAAGATCTTGCAAAAACTGGCCAGTCAAAAGCGCACCTGGTCACATGGATTAATCAAAAGCGCTATAACGATGAATATTAAAAATAAACGATATGAAAATTTACGTAGCAAGTTCATGGAGAAATGAACATCAACAATTGGTAGTCGCACTTTTGAGAGGTGCCGGACATGAAGTTTATGATTTTAAAAACCCACCTTCCAGAAGTGGTTTCGCGTGGAGTTCAATAGATGAACATTGGGAACTTTGGACTTTTGGGGAATACAAAGCCGCCTTAGAACATCCTTTAGCAATCGCCGGATTTGATTCTGATTTCGATGCAATGAAATGGGCGGATTGTTGTGTAATGGTTTTACCATGTGGCCGTAGCGCAAATACCGAAGCTGGTTGGATGAAAGGAATGGGAAAGGCGGTTTTCGTTTATCAGCCAGTACATCAGGAACCGGAATTGATGTATAAAATCTACGATGGGATTTTTGAAACCGTTGGCGAAATTAATACCCAAATCTGTTTGCTTGATGGAAAATAGGATTATAAATATAGGTTTTTCCAGCGCTGTAGAAGCGGGAGAAATGTTTCGAAGATTGGCTGAAGGAATGGGTTTAATGACGTTTACGGCGGCTGATCTATCTTGCGCCGCCGAAAATGCAAAAATTAACTTTGAAGATATTGCAAAAGCGCTCAATAAACTCAAAGTAAAACAGATCGAACCGCCGCGCAACGTAATTCCTGAAAGGTATTTAAGAGGTGCAAACAATTTCAAGAAATAGATTTTACGGTTTTCCGTAAATTAAGAAAAGAATATTTAATTAAATTCGCGCACATCATGATAAAATTTATAGATTTGACTGACAGGCTAAGAAACGGTGTTACTGCTTTCGCCTTTTTGGATATGAATAAGGATACTTTTAAAGTTTTTTCAGGCACTTCAGTTTGGCCAAATATTGAAAAGTTTGCTAAAGATTTTGAAGGGGATGATTTACAATGGTATATATCGTTAATTCCTCCGTTATTTCCAACTCTTATGCCGCCTGTTGGTTCCCCGTCTGAACTTGATAGAAGAATCATTGGCGCCGAAATTAAAATGTCGCTTCATGAAAAAGATATTTTCGCTATAAGGTCGATGATCTTTAAATTGCCAGTTAAAGAATTTGACATCGAAGAATTAAAACGGCAATTGCAAGCCGCTGAAGAGATAGAGGACTATGAACAATGTAAAATATTAATAGATAAAATAAACAATTTTAAACAATGAAAAAATTATTACTCGCAGCATTACTTTCAATCACTTTTTTAAGCTGCAACAATGATGATGATAATAACGCACCAGTGGTGCAACCAGAAGCCACGGTAAAATGTGATCAAACCGTTTTTCATTATGGTTTCGGAACAGATGGCGCGGGTCAGAATCCATATTATACAATTGATTACGGCGCGGATTCGTCACATCTAACAACGGTATTTGTCGATAAGCCAAATTATGATTTTTATGTTGAACGGTATAATGCCGGTAACAAATGTTGGATCGGCTTACAATAGTATGATAACTGTAAAAATAGACAGAGAAAGTATATCCAGAAATCCTAATGCCAACAAAACGCTAAGCCGTGTTGCAGGTTATTGGGAAGCACACTTTGTAGCTGAAGGTAAATTGCCGGATCACTTTGATTTTGAAAATGATGTTATAATCACAACGCAATATTTTGATGGTGTCCGAACCGAAGGAATAATTTCACGACCAGACACGGCTGATGAAATGTCATTGTTGCCAGGCGTGACAGTTAAACAAAAAAGACATTGGGAAACGATTTTCCACCAGCCTTTGCCGAAATATCTATATAGCTACATATATCCAAATCTGATCTGTGAAGTATGTAAATCGGAAGTGCCAGTCAATAAAATTGATCATGAGAATTTTGACGACGACGAATATTTTTACACATATACAGTGTGTCCCAATTGTAAGGCACATGATTCTTTTGAACCCTATGAATTCGAAAACATCAACACTGTAATGGAAAATGAAAAGCCCTCAATTTGAGGGCTTTTTTTATGCTAAAAAACTCACCTTGACACGTATATATGAAATATATATCTTTGGCACCATAACCCCATTTCATGTCGCTTCAAAAACAAGGTATTAGTTTGAATAAACTTCGCCGGTATCAATTGATATTGGAACTTTACCATAGGCATAAAACTGAAGATATTGCTGACGCGGTTGTATTAAGAAAATACATCTATCCGGTATATCCAATTTCCAGAACTACACTTTGGACGATACTCACAACGCCGGTAAACAAAGAATTGCGCGAACTTGAAACGCAGATCAATCAGCAGCAGCAATTGTTTTCTTAAACGTTGTTTAATCCAAGCGTATATGTAATCTGGTACTGCTGAATTCCATCATCCCTTTTAATCTTACGCATTCCGGTTCTTACGAATCCGCCGGTTGTTTCCGTTGGGGCAAATCCCTGCAGCGCTTCATGAACCATTTCCTTATAAGCGTGAATTGATCGGGATTTTTCCTTTTGTAATGCCGGGGCTTTTGCGCTCGAATTGGTCAGCTTCAGATCTGCAATCGTAAACGTAAAAATGCCGGTACCTTGCTGACGGTTTGCAGGGCATTCTTTTCGATCCCTGCCAATATCCGAATAATTTGCTGCAGATATATCGATAAGGATGCAGAACCATTTTACAGGCGGGTTCTGACCATAGTCGGATAGTTGCCCCCAATCTTCATCAATGTATTGTGCGGTCGTGTGGTGCGTTAAATGATTGATCGTTTTTTCTAAAATCTGTTCTTCAATACTCTGCTTCATCGCTTGAATTTTTTGATATATTCCTGGTTAAATAATTGCATGTGTTCATCGATAACGTCTTTCACTATCTTCGTTACTTGCGGATGTTCGCCAATGATCTGACGTTTTTCGATTTTGATTTTATGGCCAATTTTCATAAGCGCCAAAGCCTTCCATTGTTCAGCTTCTTTTGACAGCCGGACGTTCTTTTTCGTTTTGGCCATGCCTTTTGATTTCACGTTGAATAAGATCGCGCCTGCTGCTTTGTAATACATCGCCCAAAAAAATGACTTCATCTTTTGTGTCACCTCGATTTCACCGCCGCTGTTATGAATGGAAGCATACGGCAAAGAACTGCTGAAAAGTATTTGATTCGCCTGGACTGAATACCGGATCGAGCGCCGCAGGTTCCCGCTCCGGTTCATTACTGATCCGCGCGAATTTGCAAGCTTCGGTTCTATCCAGGCTTCATCGAAAAATGCACGGCGCTCAAAGTTCCGGTCGAAAGCTTCGTGCAGTTCAATGGCCACATCTTGTGTAATATTGTTTTCTAAGTCCTTTATGGTCATTGTATTTAAAGATTTTATATCTTTGCGAAATGAGCAATGATAAATTTTTCTATAATGGCCATGATTTAAGATCTGTCACAGTTTTTGATTTAACTGATGATAAAGTCTTTTTGAGCCGTTTTTTATCGCCTGCACTTGGTATAAATACCAAAGAAGATTTCTTAGCAATGGGAGAAAATACACCTTTAAGCAGGGCGTTTTCAATGTTAGATTTTGCTGAAGAAAAGAACATTCCTGAACTCACTGAAAAATTAAAATCCATTTATAAAAATGAATTGGAATTATTTTTTAACGAGTAAACTTTTATTCCTGCTTAACAAATCCAAATACATTTCTTCCGGTATTGATTCATCCTTCGCATAGTTGATTAATGTTTCAATGGTTGCGTCTTTTATCTTGAATGCTGAATTCTTTGTGACCGCTTTTACAAGACCTTCCATTTGATTATTATAATCGCCACTGATCAGATGATCTTTCACAGATTCTAAAACTTTAGTTTTATGAGCATTTGACCATTCGACAAGTTGATCATACTTTCGCACCATTTTGTTGTAACCAGTGCTTTTTCTATCATTTACCAAATTTTCATTTTGAAGTTCACCACCCAATTTTTTCATGAATTCAGGAAGTGTTTTTCGGCTAACGAATTCGTTGGCCAATTCCATTGTTTTAGTTTGGGAAATCGACAATCTTGTGTTTCCAGGCTTGTTTGCATTGTGCCACATTTCATGATGCATAGTTGAAATCGCATCTTCCTGGGCAAAGGTTGTTTTGTTACCGGATCTGATATTGTTTAAAGCTTCTTTAACAAGCGTAATTCTATCACTTTTCAGATAGATGTCGCCGCGCAACGTTGTATAGCCGTTCACACCACGTTTGTTAGTGGCTTTCGTAAATTGATAACCACGCACAAAATATTCTGGATTTGCTGTAGCAAAGTCACCCATAACCCTGCTTACATCCGCACCGGTTTTAAGTTGTTTTCCAATCTTAAAGCCGGTTTCTTCTTTGACCAGGGCTTTGACCTTTTGCGCACCGGCTACTTTGTTATAAGGATGCTTTGGCGGGAAAACAGCCTTTTGCATTCCTGGATTAAACCTGAAAATTTCAAGCTTGTTTTTTCCATCTTTCCCGATCTGACTTGTAGCAGCTTCGCCATGTGCTATAGATTTTGCGCTGTCGCTTTCAGGATATTTCCCTTTACGAACCTGTATTGCGTTGCACCTGCAGCGCCAACCATTGGGCGGATAATATGAGATCCAAAACGCGTCATCTGAAGGCAAAGTAATATCAGCAAGCGCCTGATGACTTACGCGCACATGGTTATCTTTGGCCGTGCGATACTGCAGATAATAATTCGGAAGGACTTCAGCCCATTTTCCGGCCATTTGCCACGATGTAATTGCAAACTGATATTCGGATTCCAGATACAGTTGATTGTAACCGCTTTTGATTTTCTCGATGTCGTGTGAAAACGCGGCGAACGATTTGACTTTGTTGTCTTCAGTTAAAAGAAGCTGCGACGCTTCCAAAATTTGGGCGTTGGTTTTCAGCGCTGAAAATAAGAACGTGTCTTCTTTCAGGCTTTTCAGCATTTCATCTGGGATTTTGTTGTCTTCGATAGCACTATTAAAAATTGCGCTGGTACCGTTAATCAGATCTTTGTACTCTTTGACTTTGAAAAGATCTTCAGGCTTATAACTGCCATTTTCATGCAGCTTTTTAAACGCCTTTTCAGCGGCGTTTAAAAGCTGTTTAAAATCCTTTTTGGCGGCCAGGTGAATTTGTGCCGGTTGTGTTTTACAATCGTGACAATCGCAATCGTATAGAAAGCTAAGGCGCTGATGAAACGCCCCAAAGTAATTTTTAAAACCTTTGGGGCTTATACGAAAAAACCGTCACCAAAATTTAACGATAGATTGGATCCTGCAAGCGCTTCGGTTTTCTTAGCGCCCAAAATTTTCACGCCAAAAGTATCATTAACCCAAACCGGATCAACTTCAAAATTTGCTGCAGCTTCAGTTGTCATTTTCCAAAGCTGTTCCAGATCTGTAGCTTCAGGATATGTGAAAACACAATCGCCAGAAATCACACCGATTCGCAAAAGTGCCGGAATGATCGTACTGTTCCAATATTGTTCAATCAATGACATATCAGCATCAACCAACGCCTGCAAAGTTTCCTGCATTGCCGCTTCTTTTGATCTGGAACCGTTCTTTGTATCTTGTCCCATTACAGCGCCGGAAAACAACATAGAAATTTCGTTGTTACAAAATGTCATGAGGTTTTTATATACATCTCCGTTTGCGTTTGACGCTTCCGCCCACTCAAACTTTTCGTTTTCATCGATAATAAACCAAGCTGCAGCGCCCATGTCCTTCATCATTCTTTCAGCACGGCGCAACATCGCCGCATTACCGGTATCAGTTTTCATTACACGCGGCGGAATCCCTGCAATTTCGCAAAGTTCCGACCAACACGATTGCGCAAACCGTTTAAAAAGCACGTGCGGAACCGCGTTATTTAAAAGTCCTAAATCCTTTTTATCGCCAAATTCTAAAAGCCAGGTTCCGAATTCCGGCATTAAACGGTAAGCGGTTGATTTATCGCCGTTGTAGTCTGGATAAAAAAGACCGTCGCGCGGTTCCACGTTTTGACGTGGAATCAGATCTGCATTTAAGTCTGCAGTTTCGCCTTCACCGATCCAGGACAATTCGACCAAAGAATGACCGTGTGTGATTGATCCTAAAATGGCTTTATTAATATCATTTACCCATTTTTTATCCTGAAGCAAATTTGTAAGTTCTTCATTCTTTTTTCCGGCTTTGTCCTGAATAATAAAATTTTCAGACAACGACTTTAAAAAGCGATTTTTTACCTGCGATGTTACAAGGGCATCAATCGAAATTTCATCATACAAATTATACAACAAAAAGCGTTTTGGTTTCTCTGCTTTTCTGGCATTTGTGAGCGCCGCATTCCAGGACGCAACATCTTGACGAACGCGTGAAATTGACTTTTCCAAAATCTGGTTGATCAACTTCATATCGAGTGCGCCTTTTGCCGCCGGTTTGGCCGCTGCAGGTTTTGTGGTTTTTGCGGCTAAAGTTGCCTTTGCTGCTACAGGTTTTTTAGTAGGTGCCATAAATTATATATCGTGTGTAAATTTGGTGCGTGATCCATATCCGAAAGTGTCAGTTTCGGATTCATCGGTATCAATTGAAATGATTGGCAGATCCGGTAGGTTTACGGTTCCTTTAGCCAATTTTGTTAGCCACGCGGTCGCGCGGTCGTAACGTTCTTTTGCCTGTTCTGCAATAATGTCAGCATTGCATAATTCTACAATGTACCATTTGGCAACAGTGGCCGTGTGCGTAACAATCAAGGCATTTCGTGCAGAACCTTCAGCGGCAAATATTGCGGCCACATCATAGAGCGATGTTCCGGCCAAATAGCCGCCAACTTCCTGAATGGCCGCATTGATTGCCTGTAAAACAAGATCATCGTTTCCTTCAGTGATTTGGTCAATTTGGTAGCCATACATGGCACTTCCTAAATCTTCTTTTTGTAAAAACATAACTAATTAATTGTGGGGTAAGTTTCTGGATAATCCCTTCTAAGAATGCGCATTCCTATAATTTTCTGCAATTCATGAATACCATTTACCCAGTCATTTATGTCTGATGGGTGCGTCATTTCTAGCACAACAAAAGCATTGTGAGCATCGGTTAAAAGTTTGGTTATTCTCGCTTCTTCTTCATTCATAACTGCTAAAATCTTCTACTATTAATTGATCCGAAAGCATAGCCGCCTTCCATTTGTAAAGTCTTATTTTCAAGCATCCATGTACCGCCTTCGAGCATATCGGGGCCGTCCATCATTTTAGCGTTTACAGCTACTCCCAACATTTGTTCTTCCATCACTTTCATGTCAGGATCATTCTTTTCATCGATGTTGAAAATGAGATTTCCAAGCCTGTTCTTTGGTTCCAGATTTCCTTCAATCCGGTCGAACTTGTCGCCTTTTTTCCGTTTGTCGGGCGTAACCGGCAAGTATAGATCTTGCGCTTTTCCTTGTGCTTTGATTTCGGGCATGATTACTTGTTCGTAGTGCGGATCCTGCAGTGAATTGTTTTCAATTGCCACACGTTTAACATCGACACCGTGCAGTTCCATGTACTTGTAAGCCTGAAATAAGAAACTTACAAAAGTTGAATTGTTGGTTTGTCGCAACCAGACTTTATACAGATAGTACTTGGTGCCTTTCCGGCCAATCACACCTACAGATTTGTAAGAAGCTTGTTTGTTTACACCTCGATCTTTATTTGATGTTGATGGATCGGCATAAGCGATTACAGCATCGCAAGATTTCAGCGGCGGGCATTTATCGAATTTTAGTGTTTTGAAAACATCACCACTGCTTACAGGATTATTGAAGTATTCCTTTTGTTGTGCTGACCAGGATATTTTGGAAAGCGCCCGATCAATTAAAGCTTCAGTATTTTTTGCAGGCCATGTGGAAACGCCGTTTTTGTCGCGAATGTTAATGATTTCATGTTCATCGGCAACTTTAGCGAGTTCGGTAACACAACAATATTTGGCAATGATGTTGCCATTGACCATAAATAAAAGCGGGTTTGAAATTGATCTGGTACCGTAAAGGGCTTCTTCAATCCATTTCACTTTTTCTTTTATTCTCGATGGGTTACGGCATTCTTCATCGGTATCAATATCATCAATTATTATAGCGTCCGGACGTACTTCATCCTTGCGGGTTCCACGCGGACTTTGACCGGCTCCTAACGCCCTGAACGAAACGCCTTTTTTGGTTACAAATTCGCCTGCTTCCCAATTTCCTATCGTTTCCTGGTCGCCATAATCTGTAATGATCCTGTTGTTTACTTCCAGAATTACTTTGTATGGCAATAAAAACCTTACCGCATTATCGTAAGTGCTTGACACCATTAGGATGTTTTTCTTTTTTCCGGTCATAACCAGATAAAGAACTTCCATCATCGTTCGGCCCGTTTTTGAAAGTTCACGTGACCAGGAACGCACGGCATACCATTCAGGATTGTTTAAGATCCGTCGCGTGGCTCTGATGTGAAAAGGTGCCGGTTCCGAAGTATAAAAATTCGGGAAGTAATATTTAAACCAGGCTTCAGGATCTTTTTCAAGTTTTGCAATTCTGTTTTGCCTATCGACAACAGTTTCGTTAAGATCAATTGGCGTTGCCTTTCGGGTGTTGTCCCGAAATTTCTGCCATTCCTCAAAATACTTTTTATCTTCTGCTGTAGCCATTACTTCATTTTTGCAGTTATGAATACATCGAAAAGGTTTGTGATCTGTTTGGCAAGTTCTAAGTTTTGAGGCCGCACAAATTCAATGAAGTTTCTGGCCACTTCTACAGTATCGCCAACTGAAGTTTCAGTTTCTAATTTTTTGATTGCATTTGTAAGCTTGATGATCACATCGGCTTCTTTGCTCGTTGCGAATTTGCCGCGTTGAACGAGTAAATCGAAAGGTTCGATTTTTTCATCTGGTTTGATTGGATCCGGCCTTTGTGAGATAGTTAAGTTCAGGCACTCCAACTGATCATATAGAAATGTCAATTGGTTTTGTTTTGTCGTAAGCAACGATTTTTTAAGAGTGTCCCATTTACCTTCTTTGATCCATTTGGTTAGTGTCTTTTCGGTAACTGAGATTCTTTCCGCAATTTCTTTTTGAGTTATGCCGCCACTTAAATACAGTGATTTCGCAAACTCCATTTCCTGCTTTTTTCGTAGCGCCATAATCTATCTTTTGAAGCAAAATTGATAAAGTAAAGCGCTGTGAAAAAAGAAGTGTTCAGTTGCTTAACAACTTGGTTAAGTCAACAAACACAACTGTTTAAGGATTGAACAGTTTTTTTTTTGATGCATTTTTCCGGCTAATCTTTGCCGCCGAATCCACATGGATATAACCCCTTTTTGCTATGCCCAAACCAAAATCATTTGTTTTTAACGATCAGAACCAAACCAACAGCTACGGCTTCCGGATCATAACGAACGGAATCAGTCTAAAGCGATTTTCAAAAAATCCTATGATGTTGAATGACCACTGGAACAGCACTAAAAGTGTGTTGGGAAAATGGGAGAACTGGCGCGAAGACAAAGATTTGTTATTAGGCGATCCAATCTTTGATACTGAAGATCCTGATGCTGCAAAAGTATCAGGTCAAGTCGAACGGGAATTTATCAATTCCTGTTCGATGGGTATCACTTTTAAGCGCGAAGATTTAAAGATCATCGGTGAAGAACTGATCATGACAAAATGTGAGTTGTACGAAGTTTCAATCGTAGCAGTTCCATCAAACGCCAATTCGATCAGGCTTTATGCAGACAACGGCGAAGTAATGAAAGATGAAGATGTAAAAAATCTTTGCTTGTCGCTCCAATCCGGACCAGGAACAACCTTCGATGATGAAACTACACCAGTCGAAGAAGAAACCCAAACCTTAGAGTTAAACAATCCTATTAATATGAAGAAAATCACTTTATCAGTGGCCGTTCTGGCCGCATTGTCATTCGACACGAAAACGCCTGAACAGGATGTTGAAGAAGTTGAAAAAAGAGTTCTGGCGTTACAGGCCGAAAACACGAAGCTGCTTGCGGCAAAACTGGCGCACGAAACTGCTGCTGAAAATGCTGCCGAATTGTCAATTAAAACGCAAGTTGATCTGGCCATTAAAGCCGGTAAAATTTCGGCAGAAAAAAGGGCTGATTTTGAAAAGCTTGGAAAACAAGATCTGTCGCTTTTGACCTCGACTTTAGAAGGAATTCCGGCAAAAGTGTCTTTGAGTGCTGAAACGGTTCTTGCAGGTGATGCGACAATGACAAAAGAAAGTTTCCAAACACTTTCAATTGATGCGCAATTAGCCTTCAGAAACACAAGCCCTGAAGCGTACAAAAAATTATTCACTAAATAAAAAAAGCCCATGCCTGCTAATTTCCCAGATGTTTGGTTAGATCGCGTCATTGAAAACATTGACAATGCAGATGTAGCCCCTTGGTTAGACAATATCACTGAACTTGATGCTGACATTACAGTTTTCGGTGAAGGATCTGCTAACGAAACAAATGTTATTCATGTTGCATCAACTGACTTTGAAGTTGACGTTTTGATTAACAACAATACTTACCCAATTCCAGTACAGGAATATGCTGACGGTACATTGAGTTTTTCCCTGGACAAACTTCAAACGAAAGTCGTGACTGTTTCCGATGATCAGGTTATCGGTGCGTCGTACGACAAAATTGACACCGTAACCAAAAAAGGCACTAAGGCGATTACAAGTGCTAAATATGCTAAAGCGCTCCATTCAATTGCGCCTGCATCGCACACAGCCAATACGCCGGTACTTGTTGCTACAGGCGGTCCTGATGGGTTGCAAGATTCGACAGGTCGTAAAAGACTGACGTACGAAGACCTTGTTGAATTTGCACGCTTGTGCAGAATTGCAGGATTTGTTGAAGGCGAAATGCGTCTGGTACCAAACAGCAATCACTACGCGGATTTGGCATTGGACAGAAAGAATTTTGGAAACCTTATTTCAAATCACGTGAAAGGAACACCCGCGCCGGTTGTTGCAGGATTTGAAATTTACCCGCCGTACAAAACGGCACCAAAATACACTTCTGCAAATGTGAAAAAAGCATACGGCGCTATCGCTGCTGCAGGTGACAAAGATGGAACTGTAGCATTTTCGCCAGAAGGAATTGCAAAGAAAACAGGCCTTACAAAACAGTATTTCCAACCTGCTGCAACAAACCCGCACGGTCAAACAAACGATTTGGCTTACCGCCATTATTTCCTTTGTGTGCCTTTCCGCGCAAGGTTAGTCGGAGCGATCCTTTAGTATTAAATCAATGGCTGCTGCAGATCTGCAGCAGCCATTCCTTAAACAGAAATTTCAGTGAACGAATATCTAATCAATGCGATTCTGCCATTACTGGTCGGTGTCGGTACCTGGTTCGCAGCCAGACGTAAAAATCTTGCAGAAGTCACTTCAAACGAACTGGATAACGCAACAAAGGCCGTGAAGTATTACCGCGAAATGCTTGATGATATGGCACTCAGATATAAAGAAGTTGTCAAAGAACTTGACGATTTAAAGGATCACATGAAGCGATCTGACGAACAACTTCAGCACATGATGCAGGAAAATCGCGAGTTAGTTGACGAACTCAAAAAATACAAACAGTTGAACGGAAAAACAGAAACAACAGCATGACACTACCATTAATAGCCCTGAACCACGCCCAAAGCCAAAACGGCGTTCAGGAAATCCCGAAAAATACAAACAGCGGGCAAGCGGTTGAAAAATACCTTCTATCAGTGGGACTTGGAAAGGGCTATGCGTGGTGCATGGCATTTGTTTACTGGTGCGTGTCAATGGCCTGTAAAGATTTAAAGATCGAAAACCCGCTAAAGAGAACCGCCGGTGTTCTTGATATGTGGAACAGCAAACCGGAACTACGAGTAGTCGGATGTCCAAAGCCAGGCGATATTTTCATAATGGATTTTGGAAATGGCACCGGACACGCGGGATTTGTCATAGCTGTAATGCCTGGCAACATATTGAAAACCATCGAAGGCAATACCAACGATGAAGGTAGCCGCGAAGGTTACGAAGTGTGCATACGACACGATAGGAAGGTGTCGCAAATGAAAGGATTCCTAAGATTAAAAACCAATTAAAAACCTTTTAAAAATACATAATGAAACAATATTCTGCATTTCTGACTTTAGTTTTTGTTTTAGTTTTTGGTGGAGCGCTGCTCTGCACTTCATGCAAGAGCAGCAGCGTTCCGATCCAGGAAACAACAGAAACAACAAATCTGTTAAAGATCACTGAAAAAGAACACGATTCGCTTTTCAAGATCCCTGCTGATCAATCCCAATATTCAGCAACAGTTAAAATAGTTGACGGCAAGCCGGTTCTGGTAGAACCCAAAGTAATCAAGTCGCAAAACGGTTCATTGAATCCGCCAAAGGTCAATCTAAAAGACAATCAGTTAACATGCGATTGTGATTTAAAAGAACAGGAATTACACGCTAAATGGAAATCCGAAAACCGACAGGAATCAATTACGGTTGTAAAGAAAGTGCCTGTTTTAGTTCCCAGGGATTTAAGCTTCTGGCAGGAACTACAGATTTGGGCGGGTCGGATCTTGTTTTTCCTTCTGATCCTGTTCATCATTGGCCGCTACATCAAATCATTTAATCCCCTCAAATAATGAACAAAATCGATCCAATTTTTGAAGCCAATCCAACACTGGAAAGCTATCACAAAACTTCAGACGGACAATGTTTTTACCAACCATCTGACGCGAAAAACCACGCTGTTTCTTTAAAGAACAAAACGGTTACAGAAGTAAAAAACATCAACCAGATCGAAGTGGTCGATGCTGAAGTATTGGATGCAGAATCTGCTGAAGATCTCGGAAGCGCTACCGAAGAAACTGGCCAACCTGAAGGCGATGCCGGAACAGATTCAGAAGATCAGAAAGGATCTGAAGATTCAGGTTCTGACGAAACCGGACAAGATGCCGGACAAGATGCCGGACAAGTTGAAGACTTTGTTTTGAATGCTTTGACAAATGCCGTGAAATCTGCAGATGAAACTGCAGAAGCTTTGAATTCTGGAATTCAGAATCAAATGGCAAAAGACGAAGGCAAAGATCTGGCTGCAGAAAAGAGAGCAGCTACAGCCAAAAAAGCTGCTGCAACAAAATTGGCAAATGCTGCCAAAGCTGCCAAAGCCGCCAAAGCGGCCAAAGCTGCAGAAGCGAAAACTGCTGCAGTAAAAGATCCTGCAACAACCGAAACTGAAACCACTAAAACAGCGGAATAATGTATCCAAACATTGACATTGAATTTGAAAACGGCAATCTCGCACAGGTTGTCGATACGCCAGACGGCGTTGGCGGCTTGCTTGCCAGTGCCGTTGCTGTAGCCGACAAGTTTGCTTTAAATACCGCTTACATGGTAAAAAGCATGGTCGATGTCGCTGCACTTGGAATTCTGCCAGATGTAAACAATTACAGGCTTTACAAAACTTTAAAAGAGTTTTATGCTGAAGCTGGCGAAGGTACCGAACTATGGTTGATGGGATTTGCAAAAACCCAAAAGGTCAGCGATTGGTTCACAAGTGATCCAGGAACCGGCAAAGCGCCTGCAGAAAAACTTTTGGATGCTGCAAACGGAAAACTGAATTTCATCATGACTTCATTTTCGCCAACCGGTGACTATGTTGTGACTTTGGAAACCGGAATTGATTCTGATGTTTTCGTAGCTGCAAACCTTGCACAATTGCTTGCGGAAAACTACACCAAAAAGTATTACGCGCCATTGTTTGCCATAATCGAAGCTTATGCTTTTAACGGAAACAAAGTAGTTCTTTCGGATCTGCTACAGCGCGACTGGAACCGTGTCATGATCATGATCGGAGATTCGGAAAAACGAACTGGTGTACCTGTAAGTAACGGCGCTGCAGTTGGAATAGTTGGCGGTCGATTCGCAAAGATCCAAGTTCATCAGAATATTGGAAGATTGCTTGACGGCCCGACAGCAAACCTGAAAGCTTATATCGTTGATACGCCTGCAGAACTTTACGACTTTGGAGCGTTGAACGATAAAGGTTATGTGACTTTCAGGAATCACGTTAGGAAGTCGGGTTACTATTTTGTAGATGATCATTTGGCATGTCCAATCGCTGACGATTATCACATGGCGGCCAGAAGGCGTGTAATTGATAAAGCGTACCGATTGGGTTACGATGCATTGCTTCCCTTTTTGCTTGATTCTAACAACGTACTGCCAAACGGTACGATTGATCCGATTTACGCAAGCACCATCGAAAATGCAGTTGAAACTTTGATTTTTCAACAGATGTCAGCTAATGACGAACTATCATACAATCCGAAAAATGCAAAAGATCGGGGCGTAATCTTCAGGCTCGATTTAACCCACAACGTTACATCGACTTCAAAAATCAAAATCCGCCAATTTCAGGTTGCGTCGAAAGGCTATAACAAGTTTTTCCAAGTACCGCTTGGCTTTGTACCTGTAACCTCAAACACCAATTAATAATGTTCGATTCAAGACAATACGAATGGGCTGATATTACAATTATCATCGGCGGACGCGACATCGTTACAATACGCGGTGTAAAATGGACGCGAAAAATTGAACGCGAATCTGTTTACGGCAAAGGTCGTTATGCACATTCAATCCAAACCGGAAACGAAAGCAACGAAGGCGAATTCACAATGTTGCAATCTGATTTCGATGCTATCGAACTCGCTGCAGGCGGTGACATCTTATCCGCAAACGTGGACTGTTTGATCGTGTTCGGCGATCCTTTGAACGGCGATAAAATGACAACACACCGTGTTATCGGCGCTCGTTTCACCGAAGATGCTCTGGAAATGAAACAAGGCGACAAGTTCGCTGAAGTTAAGCTTCCCTGGATTGCGAGACGCATTCAAAAGAACGTCACTTAAAATAGAAATTTTCAATCATGCAAAATCCCTTCCGATCTGGGAAGGGATTTTTTTTAAAACCCAAATCCTAAAATAACGATGGAAACTCAAAAAACCAAAAAGAACAAAAAGAAAAAAAACAAAGCAATAAAAAGTGTGATCGCACACCCACTTGCTGCAGAAGTGCAGGCAATTGAAAACAAAAAACTGGAAGTGATCAAAACTGGTCACACTGTTAGCCAGGAACAGATCGATGCCTGGAAAGCCGAACACGGCGAAGTATTCAGAATCGCGGTTGATGAACACACCGCTTATTTGAAAAAGCCAGGAAGAAAAGCAATTGGTTACGCTTCATCTATCGGTACCAAAGATCCGATGAAGTTTAACGAAATCATCTTAAAAGCCTGTTGGCTTGCCGGTGACGAAAAGCTGCAATCTGATGATGATTTGTTCCTGGCATGCGGATCTAAACTGGCAGATCTGATTGTGATCAAACAGGCCACTTTGGAAAAGCTTTAGAGACTGCCGAAGTACGTCCGGAAGAATTCATCAGAATCAGCAACGCCCAACTGCAATACTACATGCACATTCCGGATCCCGACAGTCTATCCGATCAGGATTGGGCAATGAGAATTAAGGAACTCGAATACATCCGCAAATTAGAAAAAGGAAAATAACAAATGGATAATGTCTTTAACTACATATTTAAAATTCAATCCGATGCGGCCAGAATAACCGCCGGAATGGATAAGCTTGATGCGACAATGCACAAGGTCGAAAAGAGCGCCGTAGTTATGGATAAGTCGTTTATGAAAGCCTTTGCCAACATAAACAAAGGGATTCAAACCATTAAGCTTTCGTCAATACTTGATCAGGTTGATCGTGTCGCTAATGGTTTGAATACTTTGAATAAGCCTGGAATGGATCTTAGCACATCAATGTATGATCTGTCGGCAATGACTGGCGTTGCGGGTGACAAATTAAAAGAGATCGAGGGCTATGCCAGAAAATCAGCTGTAACGTTTGGCGGATCTGCTGCAGACGGTGCCGAATCATTTAAGCTTATCCTGGGACAACTTACACCCGAAATTGCAAAGGTACCTTCAGCGCTCGATGCGATGGGCAAATCTGTCGCTGTTACAAGCAAGCTTATGGGCGGCGACCAGGTCGCAGCAACCGAGGTTCTGACAACGGCAATGAACCAATATCAGGTTTCTTTAGCTGATCCGATCCAGGCCAGTAAAGAAATGGCATCGATGATGAATGTAATGGCTGCTGCTGCAGGTGAAGGATCTGCAGAACTCCCAAACATTAAAGGCGCATTAGAGCAATGCGGAATGGCCGCAAAAGGCGCAAATGTCAATTTCGCGCAAACCAACGCGGCAATTCAGGTTTTAGACAAAGCCGGTAAAAAAGGATCTGAAGGCGGTGTCGCATTGAGAAATACTTTGGCAAAATTATCTGAAGGCCGTTTCCTTCCGAAAGATGTTCAAAAAGAACTTAGATCTGCAGGTGTCGATATTGGTAAACTTGGTGATAAGTCACTTTCATTAACAGATCGCTTACGGCCATTGCGCCGGATTATGAATGACAGCGCACTTGTGACAAAGCTATTTGGTACTGAAAATAACAACGCTGCAATTGCACTGATTGCCGGAATTGAAGAACAGGATCGTTTAACAAAAGCGATCACTGGAACCAATACGGCCTACGAACAGGCGGCTATCATTATGGAAAGTCCGGCGGAAAAAAACAAACGCCTTCAGGCTCAAATCGATGATTTCAAGATCTCGATGTTTAACGCTACAGATGGTCTTATGGGTTACGCTTCAGTATTGGGTGACACCGCAAGGGATGTTTCTAATTTAATACCGGCATTTACACTTGCAGGCGATGCGATTTCATTCCTTACGAGCCGCCAGAAGCTTCATGAATTTTGGACAAACGTTGTATCGAAATCTACTAAAATATGGGCGGGAGCGCAAGCGATTTTTAACGCTGTTATGGCAATGAACCCTATCATTTTAATCACGTTGGCCATTATTGCGCTTATCGCCGTTATCGCGTGGGTTGTTTCATCTACTGAAGGTTGGGGCGAAGCTTGGAAGCACACGGTCAATGGTGCGAAACTCCTGTTTTTAGCGTGGGTTGAAGGATTGAAGTTTCAATGGAACACAGTTGTAAATGCAATTATGATCGGGATCAATTACATCAAAGAAGGTTGGTACAAATTTAAGGAAACGATGGGCTTAGGCGATAGTTCCGAAAATCTTAAAATGATCAGCCAGATTCATGCAGATACTGAAGCCAGGAAAAAAGCCATCGTTGACGGCGCAAAGAAGGTCGCTGATTTAGCAATCAAATCGAAAGATGAATTTGCATTAGCAGGCCAATCGGTTCACTGGAAAAAAGCTGCAGAAAAAACCGATGGCATTGCAGATCCAACAACACCAGGAACCGCAAAAAGTGCCGGTGCAAATCCTGCTGCAGCTTCAGATAAAAAAGCCAAAACGAATGAAGCAATTGCGACTGGCGGAACCAAACACAATTACATCACGATCAATCTGAAAGATCTTATTGGCGTATTGAACATTTACGCTAAGGATTTTAAAGAAGGAACTGATCAAATGAGCAACATGACACAGGATGCGCTTTTAAGGCTTCTGGCAATGTCAACAACAGCAGGAAGCTAACATGAACAATACTGACCTTTTATTTGCATCGCTTTTGGGAAACAATGTTGTAAAACAGGTTCCAAAGTTTAAGCTAATCCAGAACGAAATCGGAAAACACGTTTTGCCGGTTTTGCCTTTTCCATTGTGGGAAAACCAATCGGAAATCGATTCGACAGAATTTGAAACTATTCCTGGTTCCTACACTGCTGACATGCCAAACCTGCAGGAACAATTTTTCCCATTTTCTTTATCTATCGATAACGGCGCTACTTATTTCACTTTGCCATACGAACCAATGATCAGTATTTCTGGCCACAATAACATCGTAAAGCGAAATGTAGCCAAATGGCATGCTGAAGGATCTGAACAGCTTTTCGGAACGATAAAAGAACGATGGTCACAAGATGATTACAGCATCACGATCACTGGTGCGCTGTTTGGTTCGATCTTAACCGGCGCTGTCGAAGATTGTTTTCCTGTTGAAGATTTCAGGAAGCTTAATGCGGTTTTGAAGCATTCAAAAGAAGTGCGTGTGAATTGTGCGCCGCTTGAATTGCTTGGAATAACAAAAATTGTTGTTGAAGATTTCAGTTTTCCGTTTACGAAAGGCGAGAACGTGCAAGCTTACGAAGTCAAAGTAATTTCCGATTCAAGTTACAACCTTTTAATAAAATTGTAATGTACGACATGAATTGGGACATCCGGTTTGATAATGCCGGAAAGAAATTTCGTTTGGGTTTGTTGGCAAGTCTGAAAATTAATTGTTCTGTTGACAACCTTGCCGATGTTGCCGAAATTACATTGCCTGAAGCTGTAATGAACCAAGTTCTAAGTTTGGAAGCAAGTATTCCGCGCGGAACTTCATTAATAATCAAGCTTGGTTATGATGGCCAACTCGAAAAAGAGTTTGAAGGTTTTATCCAGGACATTACAACCAATGACAGCACACTGAAAATTTTATGCGAAGATGCCTTGTTCTTGTTCCGTAAAAGTGTGAAAGATCTGGAATTGAAGCCAACGTCGATAAAAGCCATTGCGCAATATTTAGTCAACCAAATCGATCCAAGTTTCAAAGTAAGCTGCGATTATAACATCTCGTACGAAAAGTTCACAATTCACCAGGCTACCGGTTACGATGTTCTGAAAAAGCTGCAGGAAGAAACAAAGGCCAATATTTATTTTGATACGTCAAATAAGATCCTGCACATTCACCCGCCATACATCGAGAAAGGTGCCGATGTGGTTTACTCGATGCACCGGAACATTGAAAAATCGTCACTTGAATACAAACGAGCCATTGATAAAAAAGTTGAAGTCACGATTGAAAGCACGAATATTAAAGGCAAGGTTACAAGCATCAAACGCGGAACAACCGGCGGCGATTCAATCACATTAAAAGTCGGCCCGATGACAGCCGCGGCAATGGAAGAAATCGCCGCTGCAGCTTTAAGAAAAAACAACTTCGACGGTTTCGCCGGCACATTTGACGGTTGGTTGGTTCCTTTCGTTCGTCCTGGCGATTCAGCGCATTACATCGATCTGGATTATCCGCACAAAAAGGGAACTTATTATGTTGTTGGAGTGGAAACAACCTTTGACGAATCGGGCGGGAAAAGAACAATTACACCAGGAATAAAATTAGGATAATGAGTAAAGCTTCAGAAATAAAAGCCGCAATAAAAGCGATTGTCGATGCAGATCCTAACTATCCTATGAATGTGGTTGTACAATCTATCGAAGGCGAAACCTGCACTGTAAAATTTGCTTCAGGGTTTATCACATCAGATGTTCGATTAAACGCAACTGTAACCGATGGTGAAGATTATCTGCTTTTAACGCCGCTCGAAGGATCTGATGTGACGATTTTAAGTATCGACGGCACGTTAAGCAATCTGGTTGTAATAAAAATTGATCAGCTTAAAAAGTTTGAGTTTTTCCAGTCCGGTTTAAAAGTAGCATTCGATAGTGAAGATAAGAAAGTTCAGATAAAAAATGAAGCTGTCAATCTAAAAGATCTGTTTTCCGGATTTGCAGACATTATCAAAATTTTAAAAGTTGGCGTGTTGGCTCCCAACGCACCAAGTAGTACTGTTACACCCGATGTATTGACTGCAGTCGAACAACTTGAAGCTAAAATTAATCAGCTTTTAAAATGATTTTAAACGATGAAAAATAGAGCTATCCAATATAACGACAGGAACGATTCAGGCGAAGTTCTGGATTTGAAAATACAACCGGTTCGCGGATCTGATGGAAAGATCATTTCCGGCATTGTGATCGGGAACACGCTCGAACAAAATAAGGCTTTGATCCTGATTGCGCACCAAGGCGATTTTAAGTTTAATCCCGATTTGGGTGTAGGATTAGAAGATATTTTATTAAGCGAGGAATATTTAACCTACAGGCACCTGATCCGAGAACACATGGCCAAAGATGGCCTGAAAGTGGAATCGTTGGATTTTTACCAAAACAAACCTTTCAAATTGATTGCAAGTTATGACTGATAAAAACATCGTGTACCAGGGACAAAGCTTTTTTGATAAAGTGATCGAATGCACCGGCGATGTTGAAAACGCCTTCGCAATGGCATTATTGAACGGTATAAATGTGACAGATCATTTGGAAATCGGCCAGGTTCTAAAATCACCTGCAGTAACAAAAAACCAAATTGTAAACATTTTTAATACAAAGAACCGACCGGCAAGTGCCCTGTCTGTACTAACGCCAGAACCGGAACCAGAACCAGAACTAACAGCTTATGAATTCCCAGGCGAATTCCCTTATTCTTTTTAAAAATGGCAAGAAGTAGAATAGACATTAAACACGAAATAACTGCAGCATTCATTGCTGATCGGGTTATAATCGAACAGTATCAATTAACGCCTGGAAAAACCTTTGAAGAAGAATTTTCATTGACATCATTTGAAAACACTTTTTTCGATGCGCTATCATTTTCATACATGCTTCATGAACAGATAGTAGAAGCAAACGCGCAAAATTCCAGGCCACAAAATTTGCCAAACCTGAAGCTTGCAGTTCTGAATTATCATGATGGTTTGGAACTCGTTTGGAAAGACGGCCAGTTTCAATATGATCTGACAAATATCGCTGATGCAGAAGAAAGGAAAATTATTGACAGATGTTCGATTTTAGAGAGTGACGATGGCGAATTGGTTATCAAAATTGCAACAGATAATAACGGAAGTTTAGAACCTGTTAATGCAGCGCAAGAATTGCGAATAAAGGCATATCTGCAAAACATCAAAGTGCCAGGCGTACGTATCCGCTTGATCAATATGGAAGCTGATCTTATAGAAACTAATCTGACTGTATATGTGGATCCGGCATTAATCGATTTAGAAACCGGAAGGCTTTTAGATACTGCAGGTAATGTATTTCCAGTTAAAGATGCCATCAGTGAATATTTATCTGAATTGGAGTTTAACGGTGCATTTGTGAAAGATTATCTCAAAGCTAAAGTCAGATCTGCCAAAGGTATTAAGTTGGTTACAATCGATATGATGCGCTCAAAGTTCGCTGCTTACCCATTCACCGAATTTGGCGAATGGAAAATCCCTGAAGCGGGCTACATAAAAATAAGGCCGGAAAATCTAACAATTAATTATCTGGATTATGGTTTGGTCACAAATTGATTTTGAAAGATTGTCGGAACTGCACCCACAATTCTTGCGAAAGCCCGCGCAAATGGCGATGCTCTTTTCATTTCTAAAGCCATTGAACAAACTGCAGGAAAAAACGCTTTATCGGATGCAGCACAATGGCACAACGATCTATTTAGAAAAATTGTTAAATGAATATTTTCAAGTACCAGGATATGATACGCAACATCATGACACGACAAAAAGGGTTTACATCGGAGACATTCAGGAAACCGGCGCACTATACATTTATCAGGATCAGGAACCAGATGTTTCTTTCTTACAAGATGAAGATAGTGAATCAGATCTGTTTTTGGATGTTGATGTGGAAGGATCCGGCGCTTACAGTTTTACAATTTTCATACCTGTTGGTTATGCTTTTCAGGAACCAAATCTAAGAGCAGAAATAGACAGTTACAGATACTTCGGAAAAAAATACAATATCCAAACCTACTAACATGGAATTAATAGATTTTACACAGCCTGGCGGTTATAGGCTAAAACAAATGACCTTCAAAAAAATGCAGTCGGCATATTTTGAAATTCTTAGAACGATGGCCGGTCATTTGAATATTTCTGATGTCGGAAAATATATCATTTCGGGCTGCAAAATTGTGGCGGGAAATATTACACCAGGAATGATGTACATCGATGGCGAATTATGTCCGTTTGCAGGCATAAACGGAAATACTGATCCAAAAGTAAAAAAGGATGTAGTTCTCGAATCGATAGCCTTTCAGAACGGATCAAACCCTAACGTTTTTAGAACCACAAGCGCAATTGTCGCTGTTGACGGTGTTTTGTTATCGACGTTTACACGAGTTCCTGCAGTTGTTGCTTTATCCTGGGAAAACTTGCAAGACATCCCTTCAGATTTGGTACACGATGCAAATTACGTTCACACTGATTTCAATTTTTCACAGGCATTAAAAGATAAGTTGAACGGAATTCAGGCAAACGCGCAAGTAAATGTGCTTTCAAATTGGACTGCTGCTTTAAATGAAGCCGGTTTTATTTTAAACAAACCGGATTTGCCAAAGGTGTTAAGAAATTCATTCTTTGTGATTGGTGACTTTGGAACTCCATACGATGAACTTGTTACTGTAAATTTTCCAACTGTTGGAACATCTGACTATATAGTCGTTGCCACATTGGTTTCATTAGGAAGTTGGACAGACGAAAACGACGTGAACTTTGTCATTAAAAACAAAACACCAGTAAGTTTTGACATCGCGCTTCAGGAAATTAATTACGGCGTGCCTGCACACGTTCAAAACGTGAAATTAGATTATATATTAATTCAACAACCTACCGAATGAGATTTGTAAAAGCTTTTCCAGATCCTGACAGGCCAATTATTAGATGGGCGCTGTGGGCAAATAACTTAGAGGAATTGACAGCTATGGGCGATGTAAATAATCCCCTGATCTTACCTGAAAATGAAGTTCCTGAAAACATCTACGGCGTTTGTCCGCTAAAATTCGACAACGGGATTTTAGTCGCACGTGATGAAATTGAAATGGAAACCTATCAAGTTGTTTTTGAACAAAAATCGGCGATTTTAACTGCTGCTGAATCAATACAGACAATCGGTTCTGACAAATTTACGTATGGTTCCAACGATTATCCTATGCATCAAGCAGCGCAATTGCGCTATGCCGCTGTTGCAGCTTCACCAAAGGGAATTGACATGATGAATGTCAAAGGCGAAATTGTACACATAGCATCCGCGAACCTTTCTGCATTTTTAAATGCGTACTACGATAAGATCATCGAAATTACTAATTACACAATTGCATAATCATGGCAGAATCAATCGATCCAATTGATATTTTTTTAGACATCGAGCGCAAACACGATAGTGCAGTGAAGCTTGCAGCAGTTCAGGGCAAACCTCACAATGAATATTTATTTGCGCCAGAATTCAATAAAGTTGTGCAAGCTATTAAAACGCTTAGGCGATTAATTATTGCAACGCCTGCACAAATTCAACAAATTATCGCTACTGGCGTTCCTGTTCCATTGGGAAATATAGAAATCAATTTTATTGACTTTGTAAATTCATCAGTCGCGCCTTTGTCACTGGGAACTAATGGAACATCATTTATAACATTCACGACAGCAGGGATTGACTTTGTTTATGTTTTTATTGGCACCCCTGGTCAATATGGTTTCAATTCTACGTCTTTAGCAGCTACAGACGTAATCTTTTTGTATAAAAGCGATGAAGCATCACCGCCGACCGGTTCATTTAATCCAGGCTATCAGGAATGTTTTATCAAAGTGGTGCAGAATGGCAGCACTCAACCATTTGTTGATTTAGTTTCCTTTAATGGCTATAGTCCGGATATTTTTGTCACCGCCTTTGCTGATGGGTATTTCCGCTTAAATGTAGATTCGTTCGCGGCCGACAATCAAATAATTTACCAATGGTCAAATTATGCAGGAGCAAATGAAATGCGTACCGCAACAGCGTATCAGGTTGACAGAAATCTCTTTGTACGAACAAAAGTATCAGGTGTCGCTTCAAACGATGTTCTGACTAACGGTTGGATGATTCGAGTAATTAAATTAAACCAATAATTATGAGTTTTACAATTGATCCATCAATCGCAGAAGTCGTACACATCGACAGCGTTGCAGTAAACGAAAGCCTGACAGTCATTTATACGAACTCTGAAGGTTGGCCTGGTCAATATGAAGTGTTTGTCTGGAACAGTTCGGCAAAAAACACTTTATACAAAATGACTGGGGCTTTGACTACTGACGACAAGGATATGGCATTTCAAGTTTGGCCGTCGAAGTATGATATAAAAGACGGCAAATTTTACTACGAAATTTGGAACATTGACACCAATCAAATAGAATTTAAAGGCGATTTAATTACACGTAAATGAAAACAATCACAATTGGCGCTGCTCCAAAAAAGCAAGTAACCGTTTCCTGCTCGGTGCCTAATGTGGTACGGGTTGAAACGCAACAGAAGAAACAAATCACAATCAGTCGCTTTTCCGATGGAAAAAATGGCTTGAACAACTTTGAATTGTGGTTGGTGGATAATCCAGGAGGGACAATGGAACAGTTCTGGAACAGTCAAAAAGGCGCTGATGGAAATTCACCCGAAATAGATCCTGAAACCGGCAACTGGTTTATTGCAGGAATCGATACCGGAATAAAAGCTGGAGGCGAAAAAGGAAACGATGGCATTTCACCGGAAATCGATCCGAATACCGGAAATTGGTTCGTTGCCGGTGTAGATACTGGCGTAAAGGCTAAAGGAGATGCCGGTCTTGACGCTTACATGGTGGCTGTCGCAAACGGATTTAACGGAACGGTAGCGCAATGGCTGATTTCATTAAAAGCAAATAATGATCTTGAAGATTCGCGTTCAAGAAACAATAAGGTTTTTGGTAATATTGATGCAAACGGTAATAAGATAATTAATTCTGCAAACGGAACTTCAGCGCAGGATTTGGTAACCGTAAATCAAATGGCCGCGTTGGAAACAACACTACGGACATACGCTGAAGCGTTGTCTGTGTCAAGCTTCAAGTTGCTTGGCGATCATGATTTTGGAACAGGTTCTTATCCTGTCGCAGGTGTTGGATCGGGAACCGGCGGCGCGCTCCGTCGTGGCGACGCTTATCGTCACAATGGTGCAACTGTCACGTTTCACGGTATGACAGTTAATTATGGCGACATTTTTTATGTTGTGAATGTCCCTGCAGGCCAAATCGATGCAAACTGGTCATCATTGGACTACAACCAACAACAGGCAATCGAAACTGCTGCAGGTGTTGCGAAAATTATACTTGCTTCTGAAGCTGCAAATGAAAACAGTACAAATGACACTGACATACTTACCGCCAAAAAATGGTGGCAAAATACCTGGCTTAGGGTTTTAGCATTGCCGTGGGTTTGGACTGCAAGGCAAACATTGGCAACGCTACGCTTATCCGGAATTGCGGCAGGATCAATGGTCAAGTTAAATGCCAACAAAGATGTTGTTGCAGCAGTTGCAGATACTGATTTTGCAACACCGGCGTTAGTTAACGGAAAAGTTCAAAACAACATGAATGGATCGTCATTAATTGCACCGAGCGCAAACGCTGTTATTGATTACACCGCTGCAATGGAACGATTTTTTGTTTTCGATGGTGCAAACTATACTGTTACCGGAATTGGAATAAAAGCTTTTAAGTACTATTTAATTCCTGCCAACACGTGGGCGGTCGGAACAAGATTGCGTTTCAACATTGCAATCGAAAAAACTGGAAGCACCGCAAACAGTAACATCGTTCAAATGGTATTTAACACATCCGCTGCCACTGGCGGTGTAGGTATAGCTTCATTAAACGCAACAAATACTGTGGGCAATATTTTTTTAGAAGTAATAGGCGTGATTAAGCCAGGAAACATTATGGAAGTTTATATTAATACAACAACAACAGCAGGACAAGGATTCGTTGCAGGCACAATAACATCAATTGTATTTAATCCAGGTGTTGATCAATACTTTTATGGCGCTGTGATTCCAAACGACAATATTGCGCTTTTTCGCCAAAGTATGATTTCAATACAAGGCTTAAAACAGGCGGTTTATTTGACATAAAGATAAGAAAAACAAAGCTTTCCCGCAAGTAAAACGCAATAAAAAACCGCAAATATCTGCGGTTTTTTTCATTTACAATCTGATCTTTTAAAAATCGTTTAAAAGCGATTTAAGCGCTGTTTAAACTAAAATGATATATTTGTGACCGCATCGATTTAATCGCCTTCAGCACGTCGATAATTGACTGGAAATGCATCCGTTTGTGTACAATTCATTTTTAATTTATGTACAATTCATTTTCGCGATTATACATGCATAGTATTTTTTATTATATTTGAAAACGATTGCGTAAAAAATCAATCCTTAAATGAAAGACAAAACAATAGATTATATTCTTCGTGCCACCTGGCAGGCCGTTTCGCGGATGTACAACGAAGAAGCCTCAAAATACGGCGCAACGATGGCGACCGGATTTGCATTACTCAGCATCGATAAAGATAAAGGAACTCCCTCTACAGCTTTAGGTCCAAAAATGGGAATGGAAGCGACAAGCCTAACGCGAACCTTAAAATCGATGGAGGAAAAAGGTTTGATCATCCGAAAGAAAAACCCTGAAGACGGGCGCGGCGTTTTAATCTACCTGACGGAATTCGGAAAAGAAAAACGGGAATTGTCAAAAAACAACGTACTAAAATTCAACGAAAGCGTTCGTAAAAATGTGACCGAAGAACAGCTAAAGCATTTTACAGAAGTTGCCGAAGTCATCAACGAACTCATACAGGACAAAAATATATTCAACCAACCCGAAATATGAAATCGCCATCAACAAAGGGTTTTTGCAAAAAACAACCAATAAATATGGCGATACCATAAATGCCCGTTAAAAAATAAATTTCACATTTATGAAAAGAATTATTAAAAAAGTTGCCGTAGTCGGATCCGGAATTATGGGTTCAGGCATTGCGTGCCATTTTGCCAATATTGGCGTCGAAGTGTTGCTTTTGGATATCGTTCCGAGAGAGCTTACTGAAATTGAAACCAAAAAAGGACTAACCTTAGAAAACAAGATGGTCCGAAATAGGATTGTCAACGACCACTTGGCAAATGCTTTAAAATCGAAGCCCTCGCCTATTTACCACGAGAAATTCGCCAGCAGGATCACAACCGGAAACACTACAGATGATCTTCATAAAATCGCTGATTGCGACTGGATTATAGAAGTTGTTGTTGAAAGATTAGACATCAAAAAGCAAGTCTTCGAACAAATTGAAAAACACAGAAAACCGGGAACTTTAATTACATCAAACACATCCGGAATCCCGATTCATTTTATGAGCGAAGGCCGAAGTGAAGATTTTCAACAGCATTTTTGCGGCACGCATTTCTTCAATCCGGCACGTTATTTAAAATTATTCGAAATTATTCCGGGGCCAAAAACTTCAACAGAAGTATTGGATTTCCTAAATAATTACGGAGAAAAATTCCTTGGAAAAACTTCGGTCGTAGCCAAAGATACTCCGGCGTTTATTGGAAACAGGATTGGGATCTTCGGAATACAAAGCCTTTTCCATCTTGTTAAAGAAATGGATCTGACGATTGAAGAAGTCGATAAGTTAACCGGGCCGGTTATTGGACGCCCAAAATCGGCAACTTTCAGAACGGTCGATGTTGTCGGACTTGACACATTAGTTCACGTGGCCAATGGATTGTATGAAGGCGTTCCTGAAGATGAAGCGCACGACTTGTTCAAACTTCCGGATTTCATCACAAAAATGCTCGAAAATAAATGGCTCGGATCAAAAACCGGTCAAGGATTTTATAAAAAAGAAGGCAAGGAAATCTTGTCTTTAGACTTGAATACACTGGAATACCGCGCTGCTAAAAAAGCGTCTTTTGCAACATTGGAACTTACAAAAACCATCGATAAACCCATCGATCGCTTCAAAGTTTTAGTGAAAGGAAAAGACAAAGCCGGCGAATTCTACAGAAAAAGCTTCGGGGCAATGTTTGCTTATGTTTCAAACCGCGTTCCTGAAATCACCGATGATCTGTACAAAATTGATGACGCAATGAAAGCCGGATTCGGCTGGGAAAACGGCCCGTTTGAAATCTGGGATGCCGTTGGTGTCGAAAAAGGAATCGAATTATTGAAATCCGAAGGTTTGTCAAACGCCAAATGGGTTGACGATATGCTTTCATCTGGAAATAAATCTTTCTACACAATTAAAGAAGGCGCTTCTTATTATTACGACGTCAATTCGAAATCACAAAACAAAATTCCGGGACAGGATTCGTTTATCATTCTGAATAATATCCGCGAGAGCAAAAAAGTCTGGAGCAATTCAGGTGCAATTGTTCAGGATTTAGGTGACGGAATTTTAAACCTCGAATTCCGCTCGAAAATGAACACCATCGGCGGCGATGTTTTACAAGGAATTAATAAAGCGATCGAACTGGCAGAAAAAGACTTTCAGGGATTGGTCATTGGAAACCAAGCGGCGAATTTTTCTGTCGGAGCCAACATCGGAATGATCTTTATGATGGCGGTCGAACAGGAATATGACGAACTCAATATGGCGATTAAATTGTTCCAGGACACGATGATGCGTGTGCGTTATTCTTCAATTCCGGTTGTCGTTGCACCACACGGAATGACTTTGGGCGGCGGCTGTGAAATGAGCCTGCATGCGGATAAAGTTGTTGCAGCAGCGGAAACTTACATTGGTTTGGTTGAATTTGGCGTTGGCGTTATTCCAGGTGGCGGCGGATCTAAAGAGATGGCATTGCGTGCTTCGGATTTGTTTCATAAAAACGATGTCGAACTCAATGTGTTGCAGGAATATTTCTTAACGGTTGCCATGGCGAAAGTATCAACGTCAGCTTATGAAGCATTTGATACCGGAATTTTACAGCACGGAAAAGACATTGTGGTCGTCAATAAAGACAGACAAATCGCCGAAGCTAAAAAGCACGCGTTAATTATGGCTGAAGCCGGATATACGCAGCCCATCAAACGTAAAGATGTAAAGGTGCTTGGAAAACAAGCGCTCGGAATGTTTATGGTTGGAACAGACCAAATGGAAGCCGGAAGCTACATCTCCGACCACGATAAACAGATCGCAAACAAACTGGCTTATGTCATGGCTGGCGGCGATTTATCTGAACCGACATTCGTAACTGAACAATACCTTTTAGACATTGAGCGCGAAGCTTTTTTATCGCTTTGTACCGAAAGAAAAACGCTAGAAAGAATTCAATTTATGCTTACCAAAGGCAAACCATTAAGAAATTAAGAAAATGAAGACAGCATATATAGTTAAGGCTTATCGCACCGCGGTGGGCAAAGCGCCAAAAGGAGTTTTCAGGTTTAAACGCCCTGACGAACTCGCAGCAGAAACGATTCAGTACATGATGAATGAACTGCCGGATTTTGACAAAAAAAGAATAGATGATGTCATGGTTGGAAATGCCATGCCAGAAGCTGAACAAGGTTTGAACGTTGCAAGATTGATTTCCTTAATGGGATTGAACGTGGTTGATGTTCCCGGAGTTACCGTAAACCGATATTGCGCTTCCGGACTCGAAACCATCGGAATGGCGACAGCGAAAATCCAATCCGGAATGGCCGATTGCATCATTGCCGGTGGCGCAGAAAGCATGAGTTTTATTCCAATGGGCGGCTACAAACCGACTCCAGATTACGCTGTAGCGAAAGAAGGCCACGAAGACTACTATTGGGGAATGGGTTTAACTGCAGAAGCGGTTGCCAAACAATTCAACGTTTCACGTGAAGACCAGGATGAATTTGCATTGAATTCGCATTTGAAAGCATTGAAAGCACAGGCTGAAGGCAAATTCGACAAACAAATTGTTCCGATTACCGTCGAGCAGACGTTCATTAATGAAAATGGAAAAAAAGAAACCAAATCCTATACAGTAACCACAGATGAAGGCCCGAGAGCCGATACGAATTTGGAAGCACTCGCAAAATTACGTCCGGTTTTCGCCGCTGACGGAAGCGTAACCGCAGGTACTTCTTCGCAAATGAGCGACGGCGCCGCATTCGTCATGGTCATGTCAGAAGAATTGGTAAAAGAACTAAACCTCACACCTATTGCACGTCTGGTCAATTTTGCATCTGCCGGAGTCGAGCCAAGAATTATGGGAATCGGGCCGGTAAAAGCGATTCCGAAAGCTTTAAAACAAGCCGGATTGACTTTAAATGACATTGATCTGATCGAATTAAACGAAGCTTTCGCCTCACAATCGTTGGCCGTTATTCGAGAATTGAATCTGAATCCCGAAATCGTAAATGTAAACGGTGGCGCTATAGCACTCGGCCATCCATTGGGTTGTACCGGCGCTAAACTTTCTGTACAATTATTCGATGAAATGAAACGCCGCGGCAGCAAATACGGGATCGTCACGATGTGCGTCGGAACCGGACAAGGTTCGGCAGGTGTTTACGAATTACTATAATTAATAAATTAAAAACATACAAAATGGCAGAGACAGCAGTTGAAAAAGACGTAACCCGCGGCGGTCAGTTTTTAGTGAAAGAAACAAAATGCGAAGATATTTTCACTCCCGAAGATTTCTCCGAAGAGCAAAAAATGATGCGCGATTCTGTAAAGGAATTCGTTGACAAGGAAATCTGGCCTTTTAAAAATAGGTTTGAAAGCAAAGATTATGCTTTTACCGAAGAAACAATGCGCAAAGCTGGTGAAATGGGCTTTTTAAGCGTAGCCGTTCCTGAAGAATACGGCGGAATGGGAATGGGATTTGTCGACACCGTTTTGGTATGCGATTATATTTCAGGTGCAACTGGCTCTTTTTCAACCGCTTTTGGCGCACATACCGGAATCGGGACGATGCCAATTACACTTTATGGTACAGAAGAGCAAAAGAAAAAATATGTTCCGAAACTCGCTTCAGGAGAATGGTTTGGCGCATACTGTTTGACAGAACCTGGCGCAGGATCGGATGCAAATTCAGGAAAAACCAAAGCTGTTTTATCTGAAGATGGAAAATATTATTCGATCACCGGACAAAAAATGTGGATCTCAAATGCAGGATTTTGCAGCGTTTTTATCGTTTTTGCCAGAATCGGTGACGATAAAAACATTACCGGTTTTATTGTAGAAAATGATCCGGCAAACGGCATTTCAATGAATGAAGAAGAACACAAACTCGGAATCCGCGCATCTTCAACAAGACAAGTATTTTTTAACGATACGAAAGTTCCTGTTGAAAACATGCTGTCTGATAGAGGAAACGGTTTCAAAATCGCGATGAATGCTTTGAATGTAGGCCGAATTAAATTGGCTGCAGCCTGCTTAGATGCACAAAGACGTGTTACTTCCGGAGCTGTGAAATATGCAAACGAAAGAATCCAGTTTAATACGCCGATTTCAAGTTTTGGCGCGATCCGATATAAATTGGCCGAAATGGCAACGAGTTGTTATGCAGGAGAAAGCGCAACATATCGCGCCGCCAAAGACATTCAGGACAGAATTCAGGCGCGTGAAGCTGCGGGAGTTTCGCATCAGGAAGCTGAATTGAAAGGCGTTGAAGAATATGCCATTGAATGTTCGGTCTTAAAAGTGGCTGTTTCTGAAGACGTTCAGAATTGTGCCGATGAAGGCATCCAGATTTTTGGCGGAATGGGATTTTCAGAAGATACGCCGATGGAAAGCGCGTGGCGCGATGCGCGTATTTCAAGAATTTACGAAGGAACGAATGAAATTAACCGCATGTTGTCTGTTGGAATGCTGATCAAAAAAGCCATGAAAGGCCACGTTGATTTGCTTGGGCCAGCGACAAAAGTCCAGGAAGAATTGATGGGAATTCCTGATTTTAATACGCCGGATTATTCTGAATTGTTTGCTGAAGAAAAAGAAATCGTTGGCAAACTCAAAAAAGCGTTTTTAATGGTTGCAGGTGGTGCAGTTCAGAAATATGGCCCGGATCTCGATGCACACCAGCAATTGTTAATGGCTGCTGCCGATATTTTAATTGAAATTTACATCGCTGAATCGACGATTTTAAGAACTGAAAAACTTGCAAAATCGGTTGGTGAAGACAAAGCAACCGAACAAATCGCGATGGCGAAATTGTACTTATACAAAGCTGTTGACGTAGTCACCCAAAAAGGAAAAGAAAGCATTATTTCATTTGCTGAAGGTGATGAACAACGCATGATGCTTATGGGCTTGCGCCGATTTACAAAATATACGAACATGCCGAATATTGTTGGATTGCGAGAAACGATCACCAGCAAATTGGTTGCTGAAAATGAATACTGCTTTTAGTAAAAAATAGTTTTTAGTTAAGTTGGAAAAAACCGCCGCAATTGTTAAAATTAGGCGGTTTTTTATTTACTTATTTTTTATGAAAGCGCATAATTGCAATGTCACCGATAATCAGGTTCAGGGTTTTCCCTTCATCTGAAATCGAATACGAATTGATCTTTTTAAGTCCGTCCATAAAACTGCTTTCACCATCGCCCTGACAGAACATTTTGGTCATCGCCATCGCATCATCAAACCTTAAATAGTTTTTTGAAACCGTTATGTTTCCGGTAAAACTGTTGCAACTGCTGTTTCCACTCACGCGGCTGTCTTTGGTATTGAATGACAAAAATGGTTTTTTATCCACATATAAATTCTCAAAAGCTACTTTTGTTCCACTCAGGTAATCGAGTTCCCATATTCCTTCAAGGGCAGAAGGATTGCCTCCTTTTTCAGTTGTTGCCATTTCCTCAGTGGTCGACGATTTGGTACTGTTGCAGGAAACTGAAAATAATGCAATGCATGCCGAAATAAAAATGATCTTTTTCATATTATTATGGTTTTAATGGTTGATTCTTATAAAGTTACGCAAATTTTAACAGCAATGTTTTTCACAGACACATTTTTTTGCGGGAATAGATTTGGATTTCTATTTTAGTAGAAAAATTAAAATCATGAAAATACTCGGGATAGGTTCAAGAATTTCGCATCCGCAATACGGAAAAGGCGTTGTCACAAACGTTTCATCAAAAGAATATTGGGTAACATTTATTGAAAACGGATTGGAAACAATCGCGATCAACAGTGAATTTGAAGTCATTGAAGCCGCTGAAAACGAAGTCGATACGGTAAGTTTTTCTGACGTTGAAAAAAGCCTGAGGCAAATTCTCCAGAAATGGTCAGATATTACGCCAGCCACTCCAATTGCCGACAAATGGAAAGGCGGAAAATTAATCCTCGATCCCGGACAAGCCGGAGTTGCAGGAAAAGAAGTTCCGATCGATCAGTTCTTTCACAAAATCGTGATGGTTCGCGACAGAATTCGCGTGATGGAACAAAAGATCAACGCGAGCAAATTGGACGAACATGAAAAAATCGATTTGCAGCAATATATTACCAGGATTTATGGAAGCCTGACAACATTCAATGTATTGTTTAAATCCAATTCAGATTATTTTGTTGGAGAAAAAACGAAGTAATTTGCAGAAATTCTTAAACGCAAAAACGGCCGCCTGTTCGAGAGCGACCGTTTTTTTTTACAATATCCTTAATCTTGACTTTTAACATTTATAACCCCATATTTGAAATAAGCCAATTTGTTATAAAGATATTGCGAACCAAACAAACATTAATTTTCAATTACAAAGGTTTTCTCCCCTGAATAATTCTTAGAATTACTGCAATAATTGCGATTACCAATAAGATGTGGATCAGGTTTCCGGTAACAAAACCACCTAAAAATCCGATTGCCCAAATAATAATTAAGATGACTGCGATTGTATATAGTAAATTTCCCATGATTTCTTATTTTTTATTTTTTAATTTTTCTTGAACTGTTTCTGCATGCTGCAAATGCGTTTGTAAAGTTGGAAGCATATTTGCTGCCCACAATTTAATTTCAGGATCAGTTGCTTTTTCAGAAGCTTTTTCGATTTTGCTGATTGCATCTTTGTGACCGTCAACCATCATCGAAGCAAATTTTTCATCAAAATCTTTTCCCGATTTTTTATTCAGGTCTTCATATTCCTCTTTTCCTTTATCCGTAACTGCAACAGGAAGGGAAATTTGTTTTTTGTCTGCAAGCGCTTTAGTATCAGCTGAAGCTTTGGTATGCTGGTCAACCATCATTTTACCTAAGGCTTTTACATCAGGATCAGTACCTTTAGATTGCGCCAGTTTTCCCAGTTCGATTTCGGCCATATCCGTTTCGGCAGCAGCCACTAAATATTGGGAATCGTCTTCTTTGGCATCATTTGTATCATCAAACTTTGCCTCATTTTGATCTTCGGCAACTTCTTTAGTATCTTCTGCTTTCGGTTCCTGTTTGCAAGAAGTCATTGTAACCGACATGGAACTGATCGCGACACTCAATAAAGCGCTTTTGAGAAGTGTTGTCTTTTTCATTTTTACTGCGTTTTTGTTATTGGTTTTAGTATGTTACAAAGTTGTCGGTTTGAGGATAAAAATTTGTTATATAATATTTCTGAAATGTTATACGATTATCAGAAGTTGGATTTTTTTATTTTATTATGTTACTCCATAACACACAAATTCCCGCGCTATCATTGGGATTTGGAGAAAATCATCAGGTCTATATTATTAAGTATAAATTTAAATCCCTTACAAAATTTCCTTTGGGCGTTTCCCTGCGGGCCGCGCTTTCCGCTGCAATCTTTTTTACAGCGCCACTTTGTTCCGCTTTAAAAAAGGATTTCCGCTACAATCGCTAACGCGGGCATTTTCGTCCAAAATTTGTTTCCTGCAAATTACAGTTTGCCTCCAAATCTTTCGGCTTTCACAGGGCTATTAAAATTTCCTGGTGTATTTACATAATTACCACATTGATCATTTAAAAGATTTTTTTGGATTCTTAAATGACGTCTTTTCTTTATCTTTGATAGAAAACCAGAAAATAACTACAATTATGAAACATTTTACACTCGCAATTTTATCAGTGGCTGCAATCGCCGTTGGATGCAAATCAAACGGAACTGATGCTAAACCCGGCGAAACAATCAAAATAAACTTCGAATCGAAAAGCGGCAGTAAAGCCACAGGAACAGCCGAGTTTGTCCAGAAAGGAAACGAAGTTATGTTCACTGCAAAACTCAGCGGATTGGAACCCGGCGTTCACGCAATCCACATCCATGAAAAAGCAGATTGTTCTGCAGCAGATGCCAGTTCTGCCGGCGGACACTGGAACCCAACATTCAAAAAACACGGTAAATGGGGCGATGCCGACCATCACAAAGGCGATATTGGAAACTTTACCGCAGATGTTGACGGAAACGGAACCATTGTTTTAACCACCGACGAATGGTGTGTGGGTTGTGGCGATAAAAACAAAGATGTTCTCGGAAAAGGCCTGATCGTTCATGAAAAAGCCGATGATTATGCCACACAGCCAACAGGAAACGCCGGAGGAAGAGTAGCCTGTACCGCGATCATTAAATAATATACGATTTTCAGATGTACGATTTAAGTGAATTCGTAAATCGTACATTTTAAATCGCAAATAAAAACAAGGATTGTCAAAAAAGTATAGCTTTGCACAATCAAACCGCATACCATGATCAATCCTTCGGCAAATGGCTGGATAGACAAATTTTTCTTTGAACAGCAAAGCAAACCTTACGCAAATGCTGATGCCGATTTGTTTTACACCAGAGTCAGGGAAACCGGATTTATTTACGGCCACATCATCGGGTTCACTTCCGAAATCCCGATCGCCTCTGATCAATGGCTTCGCGATGAGATTTCCAAACTGGCGCTGCTGAATTCCTTATACCAGATTTTCTGCATTACGACCAAGCAAAATACGCCTGAAATATTTGTCAAAAAAGCAGTGGCATTTTATGATGAAATGCATCCACAGGGATTTAATTTCTTCAAAAAAGTACTGCCGGTACATTCGGCTGCTGCCACGCTCGAAAAAATCATCGACGACCGCGTCCAGACAAATGACAATATCATCAGCAAGAACTTTTCGCATATTGTTACCAATGCCTTACTTTTTGTAGATGTCCTGGCATTTCAGCGCTATTTGATCCTTGGTGAAATCCCTGAAAAATACCTGAAGAAAATTGAAGAAACGATCGTAAGCATTGTCACATTGGCACTCAAAACCAAAACCAATAAATCACAGCACGATGATTTACTGATCAGGCTTTTCGAAGCATCGGTGCGTTACAGCAAGTTTTCAAAAGTCAATATCCTGAATCTGGAAACACTCGAATTGTCGTATTTTGAATATCCGCTTGAGAAATATTACCTGCTTGATATGGCCGGACTGGCTTTATGGAGCGACGGAATTGTCGAAAATGAAGAAGCCTATTTCCTGCACGTTCTCGCCAGAAATATGAACATATCGGAAGAATTTGTATCAGAAAGCATTATTTCGACACATGATTTTATTTCGAAACACCGAAAGCAAATTCCGTATTTCAATTATTCCAATCCAGTAAAACATTTCTACGACCAGACGACACAATTGGTGGTGACTTTGATCAACAGGAACAAAAAAAGGCTCATCAAGGAAATTTCGGAAAGTAAAGAATTAATGGTACTTCTCGCGGCTACCACAACGCGCGATCTCGATAAATCCGAAAAGAAAAAAGTAAAAAAACAGCTGCTTGACATTTGCAAAAGCATTCCGTCGTTGACTATTTTCCTGATTCCCGGCGGAAGTTTGCTGCTTCCTATTTTGGTTAAATTCATTCCGCAAATGCTACCTTCTTCCTTTAATGAAAATCTGAACGAAGAATAAAAAATTAGCCACGAACCACACTAATTTTCACTCAATGATTCGTGAAAATTTATGCAATTCGTGGCTGAAAAAATTGCCATACTTTGTAATCTACACAAGGCAATTGTATAGGTTTGGTTTAAGTAAATTTCAACTGGTCTACTTTATCCAAATCTTTGTCTGAGCTCAGGTTTACATTCAAATCGGTTACAAAACCAGAATTTAATCCGTAAACCCAACCGTGCAACGTCAAGTCCTGCCCGTGTTTCCAAGCCGCCTGGACAATAGATGTTTTTGCCAGGTCGAAAACCTGCTCTTTTACATTCAATTCTACAAATGCGTTAAATCGGTCGTCTTCATTAATGATCGAATCCAGGTAATTGTGGTGCAAACGGTAAATGTCTTTAATGTGGCGGATCCAGTTGTCGATGATCCCAATGGAAGCATTTCCCATCGCGGCTTTCACGCCTCCGCAACCGTAATGTCCGCAAACGATCACATGTTTTACCTTCAGTACATTTACCGCATAATCCAATACGCTAAGCATGTTCATATCTGAATGGATTACCATGTTGGCAATATTTCTGTGTACGAAAACTTCGCCTGGTTTCGCCCCGATGATTTCATTGGCGGGAACGCGGCTGTCTGAACAACCAATCCACAACAATGGCGGAGTCTGGCCTTTGGCTAAATCTTTAAAATAATTTGGGTCTTTAGAAAGTGACGTTTCTACCCATTCTTTGTTCTTATCAAGTATTTCTTTATAAAAATCGCTCATAATGTGTAATTTTTTTCTTTTGATTTCGATTAAAAATCGGATATAAATTTAGGTAAATTTCGGTTAAGGGTAGCTAATTATTTATTCTGAAAACTCGCTGTTTAGCGATTCAGATTTTACAGTCCTTCTTTTCATCGCGTCGTATTGGTGGTGTTCCAACGAAACTTTGTTCGGGATTTCCTGCGAATTTTCAAGATTGTAGGCTTTTTTAAAACCTTTCAGCTTGACTTTAATATTTTCATCAATCGCGCGTGTCGTTTTAAACTCATGCAGCAAATCTAAGATGTCATGCGCAATGTAAACCGTATCGTGAGCTGTAATGATGACTTTTGAGTTTTCCGGAATTTCACTTAAAGTGGATTTGATTGCGGCTTTATTCAAAAAAGAAACTTCTTGTGCCAGGTCAATGTGAATCACGTCACCATCGGCATATTCTTCTTTCCTGAAATTGTACGCGCGTTTCAGGTTTCCTTTCAATACGAAAATTATACTGATGATAATTCCGAGTGCGACACCTTTCAATAAGTCGGTGAAAACAACTGCCAGCATCGTTGCAATGAACGGAATAAACTGGTATTTTCCTTTTTCCCAGAAATGTTTTACTGTGGATGGTTTGGCCAATTTGTATCCGACGACCAAAAGGATTGCTGCCAAAGTAGCCAACGGGATTTTATTCAAAACCATCGGAATTGCCAAAACGCTAATCAATAGCATAACGCCGTGAATGATCGTCGACATTTTCGATTTTGCACCGGCATTGTTGTTTGCCGATGTTCGCACAACCACCGATGTCATTGGCAAACCACCCAATAATGCACTTAGTAAATTCCCGATTCCCTGCGCTTTTAATTCGACATTGGTGTCGGTATAACGTTTTTGAACATCCATTCGGTCAGCCGCTTCAATACACAATAAAGTTTCAATTGATGCGACGATGGCGATGGTTGCGCCAAGGATCCACACTTTCGGATTGGTAAATCCAGCGAAATCCGGGGAAACTAAAATCGTCTTGAATTCTTCAAAGCTCGTTGGCACCGGTAAGGATACTAAATGTGTTTTGGCTATGGCCAATGAACTTCCGGTAGCGGTAAAAATCTCATTTAAAACCACACCAAGAATAACGGCGATCAACGCGCCCGGAACGAGTTTTAATTTCTTCAATGCCGGAACTTTATCCCACGAAATCAAAATCGCTAAGGAAATGATCGTGATGATAATCGAACCCAACTGCACATAATTCAATGCACCAAGCAAAGTCGAAAATGTATTGTGCCCGTCGGTTTCAAAAAATGCCTGGTCGCCTTCAAAGTCGCTGTCATATCCCACGGCGTGCGGCAATTGCTTTAAAATGATAATGATCCCAATTCCGGCAAGCATGCCTTCGATCACATTTGTCGGAAAATAATTAGAAATGCTTCCTGCCTTTATAAAGCCCAATACCAACTGGATCACTCCAGCGATTGCGACTGCAGTCAGCACCAAATTAAAAGCGCCCAAATCGGATACAGCAGTTAAGATAATTGCAGTTAAACCTGCAGCCGGCCCCGAAACACTGAGGTGCGATTTACTCAAAACCCCCACGATGATTCCACCGATCACACCTGAAATAATTCCTGAAAAAAGCGGTGCGCCCGAAGCCATCGCAATACCCAAACACAAGGGAAGCGCCACCAGAAAAACCACCAAACCAGATGCAAAATCCGATTTAAGGTTGGCAAAAAGATTGATTTTCTTTGTCATGATACCTTACTAAAAATTGAATACAAAAATGTTGTGCCACAACAAATGCAGCATCAGGATTTAAAGGATAAATCCGGCTTTGTATTAAACCTGTTCGGGCGGTGGAATGAAAATGGAGGCAGAAATATTATCGTGTTTTGATAAATTTTCTGAATGGATAAGGCTTGAAGTATTTTCGGAAATGCACGGAATCACGTAGCAAAAATCAGTTTTAATCTCGGCTTTAATTTCTTTGTGGTGTACATGCTCTTCTTCAGACATGCTGTAAAACATAGAAGTATTGCAGTTTTTTTCGATCAGACTCACGATGGTCGGAGTCGCCAGGAAAAACACAAATAGGAACAATACTAATTTTACTACAGTCTTCATAGCGCAAAAATAAACGGAAATCTGTTTAAACAACAACCAAATTATTTATTTAAAGCAAATTTAACATTTTTCCAAAATAAAAATCCGGAATTGAAAACCAATCCGGATTTTAATATCTGAAAAACAGTATTTTACAAAGATTCTTCTAACCATGCACGCATCATCCAGATTGTCTTTTCTTGTTCTGAAATGAAATCACTCATCATCGAATTGGTTCCTTCGTCGTTGATTTCGGCTGTTTTGTTTAAGATTTCACGTTCGATCTTCAATAGATCAGATAAGGAATTTACGATTAAATGAACTGCTTTTTCGTCATTTGAAATATTTTTTCCAACTGTCAATCTGTTGTACTTGATGTAATCTTCAAAAGTATGCAGCGGCGTTCCACCTATGGTTAAGACGCGCTCGGCGATTAAATCGATTTTGAGTTGTGCATCATTATACAATTCTTCAAATTTCACATGCAGATCAAAGAAACGTTTGCCTCGGATGTTCCAGTGGATGCCGCGAAGGTTTTGGTAATAAATCTGAAAATTGGATAAAAGTATGTTCAATTCTTCTACAATTTGCTCAGATTCTTTGACAGGCAATCCTAAAATGTTGGTTTTCATGGTGTCGTTTTATAAGGTTTGAAATTTTTTAGCTGGATAAATTTAGTAAAAGTTTATTCGAATAACTATAAATGAAGCTTATAGTTTTCTTATTTTTATGCCAAAATTTGATATAATGACAATCACCCAATTGCAATACGTTCTGGCAGTGGCCGAACACAAGAATTTCACGCTTGCCGCCGAAAAATGTTTCGTTACGCAACCTACGTTAAGCATGCAGATCCAGAAAATAGAAGATGAACTCAGCATTTTGATTTTCGACCGAAGCAAAAAACCAATCCAGTTGACTGAAATCGGGCAAAAAATCGTGAACCAGGCAAAAAATATTGTCAACGAAGCGAACCGGATCAAAGACATCGTCGAACAGCAAAAAGGCTTTATCGGCGGGGAATTTCGCCTCGGAATCATCCCAACGATCATGCCGACTTTATTGCCGATGTTCCTCAATAATTTCATCAAAAAATACCCAAAGATCAAACTGATCATTGAAGAATTGAATACCGATGAAATTATCACGCGTTTAAAAAACGGACACTTAGATGCCGCAATTGCAGCAACGCCGCTAATGGAAGAAAAAATTAAAGAAGTGGTTTTATATTTCGAACCGTTTGTCGCTTACATTCCGGAAAGCCATCCGACATTTCATAAATCTGAAATTGATGTAGATGATTTAAACCTGGATGAAATTTTATTGCTTCAGGACGGCCATTGTTTCCGCGACGGCATTTTAAACCTTTGTAAAAGCTCCGATCTTCAAAACGACACCAATCATTTCCGAATTGAAAGCGGCAGTTTTGAAACTTTGATCAAACTTGCCGATGAAGGTTTGGGAACAACCTTGCTTCCTTACTTACACACGCTTGATCTTCCTGAAAAAGCAAAACTGAAATTGCGCCATTTTAAAGAGCCGAAACCAGCGCGGGAAGTGAGCCTCATCTTTCCAAAAACCGAACTTAAAATCCACATCATCGATGCATTAAGAGCTACAATAGCCGGTGTGATCAAAGGCGCGATCGTATTCCAGAACGTCGAGATCATCAGTCCGATCCCAAAAAAATAAGCACAAAAAAAAAGGAGTTCTCTCACCAAACTCCTTTTTCTTTTCAAAAACTAAACTCACAACAAAATATATATAAAACTAACTCAAAATTTCGATATACGGTCGAAGCTCGGGCTTCGTATTCGTGTAACTCAACAACCATTTCTTCAGTTGTTCCAACTCATAAGGCAGTAAGTTTTTTATTGCCTTTTTTAATTCTTTGCAGAACAGTATCGGATCAAAACTTACTCTCTCCAGCACCGATTTCGTGTAATCATAAATCATTCTTGGCATGGTTAAAAGATTTAGGGGTTATCTCTGGATCAAATGTATAATAATATTTTAAACGCGCAAACAAAAAATGTAAAAAAATGACGATAAAGTGCAAATAAACACGATAATCTACATATTTTAGTATATTTTGAAAATATAATCTTACAAATATTTCGTTTTGCAATTCTAAAAAATATGCTATTACAAATATGGAGTGCATAAAAAAAGGAGCCGTTTAAGCTCCTTTTAGTTTTATTTGTTAACGTAAATCAGACATTGCCTCAATTCTGGTTTTTGGTCTGTAAAGCTAAAAACCCATTCAGTTAATTGTTCTATCTCGTAAGGCAACAGCATTTTAAAGGCTTTTTCCAGTTCTTTGCAAAAAAGTACGGGATCAAAACTTACCCTTTCGAGTATTGTTTTAGTGTAAGCAAACATGTTTTTCATTAGAAATCTGTTTTTACAAATTGGTTATCTCAAATTTAGGCAAATTTCAAGTCGGCTATCCAAATGAAACGTTAATTGGGAAGTTAATTTTTTAGGAGCTGTTTCCCGCTTTCGCCTTTATCTTTATTCGTACCTCACAAAGGATACCGGCTCTATCGGGGCTAAGGTATTTTCCAATAATAAAATTGATTGAGAACTGTAATACTCGGTTTTAATTTTTAGTTGCCCGGAACATTTCGCGTTTCCCCGGCGGTCCGGCTAGTTTCTCAACTGTAAAACCCACTTCAATCATACTGCGCTTTACCACGCCGCGAGCAGCATAAGTAACAAGGACACTGTTTGGCTTTAAAGCATTATACATTTTCTGGAAGATTTCGGTACTCCACAATTCGGGTTGTACGCGATATCCGAAAGCATCAAAATAAATCAGATCGAATTTTTCGATGTCGTTGATTTCATTAAAAAATTGTTTGCGCTTGGTAAGGGAAAAGTTTTCCGAAAGAGAAAATTTCTTGTTCCATTCGCTCTCATGCATTTCTTTAAAAACCTCAGAGTATTGTTCAGCCTGAAGTTCGTTCACATAATTCATCGACAGCACTTCATCTGCAGAAACAGGGTATGCTTCTACTCCAACATAATCAATTTGCTGATTCGATTTCTGGCTTTCGAGAAAAGTAATGAAAGCATTGAGTCCGGTTCCAAAACCGATTTCGAGAATTGAAATCGGCTTACCCACATATAAGGACAAACCGTTTTGTATGAAAACGTGATAGGCTTCCTGGATCGCGCCGTGTTTAGAATGGTACGATTCGTTCCAGTCCGGCAAATGAATGGTTGTCGAACCGTCGGAAGTCTGGATGATTTCCCTTTTCAATTTATTGTTGGATTAAAACACCGTTAGCTTCAAAAGCATAAGTTACTTTTGGCGTTGTAATTTTATCGATTTCTTCCTGAGATTTTCCGCCATCTTTTGCGTAATGCTTTTGCTCTGCTACCGAAATTTCTTCAACATAAGCACGCCCGCTGATAATTGCTTCTGAATTATCGGCATCAACCGGAACGAAAAATCCATAATCTTTAAACCGTACAAACGATTCCTTTTTATGGGCCAGATCCATTTTCATCCAGCAGCCTTTTTTCTTGCAAACGGCAGTTATTTTCGATTTGAATTTGACTGCAATCGTATCGCCAGCTTTTAGGTTGTTGTATTTGTTGAGCATCTCTTCCTGAGTCAGCGCTTTATCTGCTAAGATTTTATCTCCAAAAGAACTGTATGAAACCTCCATTTTTTTAGCATTTTGTACCTTAATTATTGCAGGTTTTGGCGTTAACATTTTAGCGGGAATGGTCTTATCTCCGATTGGTTTTTCAGCGACAGGAGTTTCTTTAGTTTCCTGAACCGCAGTTTCCAATATGGCAACTGTATCTTTTTGAACAATAGTATCAACCGGTGTTTCTACCTTAGTTTCGTCAATCTTTACTTCTTCGCTTTTATTTTTACAGCTTGCCAATGCCAATAAGGAACACCCTAAAACAATAATTTTTTTCATGTGGATCACTTTAAAATGAAATGTTGGATGCAAAAATAACCCTTTATTCAAATACCAAACTATATTTCCAGTATTTTATGGAATTTGTTGCTGAATTCACAATAAACAGCTTACAGGAAAAAGAATTAAAAAAATCATAAAATAAAACAAGCGCTTGAGCCAATTCCAAAGATATTTTTTTATTATTTTAGCGAAATAATTATTTCCTTAAATTAATTTTTGAATATTGCTCACAAATCATTGACTTTCAATTATTTAAACTCAATATTTGATCTAAAAATAACTTTTAAATGGGTTTAAATACGACAAGCGAAATCGATATAGTAAGAGTTTCATCTTCAAAAATTGATTCTATTGATTTTGAGAACATTTCTTTCGGGACAACATTCACAGACCACATGTTTGTTTGTGATTTCCGTGAAGGCAATTGGCAAAGGCCTCAAATCAAACCTTACGAGCCGTTTTTATTGGATCCGTCAGCAAAAGTTTTTCATTACGGACAGGCCATTTTCGAAGGAATGAAAGCATATAAAGACGAGCATGATGATGTTTGGCTTTTCCGCCCGGACCAGAATATGGACCGCTTCAACAAATCGGCTAAGCGCATGGCAATGCCAGAAGTTCCCGAAGACATTTTCATGAGCGGTTTGCACCAATTGATCGATCTTGAACGCGAATGGGTTAAAAAAGGACTCGGAAATACTTTATACATCAGGCCGTTTATGATTGCCATCGGAAGCGGTGTTATTGCTGCGCCATCGACTCAATACCGTTTTATGATCATTCTTTCTCCTGCTAAATCATATTATTCAGGTGAAGTAAAAGTCATTATCGCAGAGCATTTTAGCCGTGCGGCGAATGGTGGAATTGGAGCTGCAAAAGCGGCCGGAAACTATTCGGCACAATTTTATCCAACAAAACTGGCGAACGAAAAAGGCTTTCAGCAAATCATCTGGACAGACGACGCGACGCACACCAAACTGGAAGAAGCCGGAACAATGAACGTATTTTTCCGCATCAACGATACTTTATTTACTGCGCCAACAAGCGAAAGGATTCTTGACGGCGTGACCAGAAAAAGCTTAATTTCGATTGCTGAGCGCGACGGAATTAACGTGGAAGTCCGTTCGGTACTGGTTTCAGAATTGGTCGAAGCCGCAAAAGACGGAAGCCTGAAAGAGGTTTTTGGCGCCGGAACTGCCGCAGTGGTCAATCCGATCGTAGGATTTTCATACCAGGATGTTTATTATGAACTTCCAAAAATCGAAAATTCATTTGCTTTGCAGCTTAAAGACAAACTGAACAGCATTCAGTATAAATTGGCTGACGACACTTTTGGGTGGACCGTTAAAGTATAATGGACAATGCTATCTAAAACGTATAAAAGCCGAAAAAAAATTTTCGGCTTTTTATTTATACGCAATTATGGTAATTATCAATTGTCCATTATCCATTGTTTTCAATTATTTTCGAAAAATCTGGTTTGAAGTAATTCGGGCCTTTAAGCACTTTTCCGTCTTCTCGGTAAATCGGTTTTCCGTCTTCTCCGAGTTTGCTCATATTGCTGCGCTGGATTTCGTCGAATACATTTTCGATGACGTGCTGCATGCCGTGTTCGATGATCGTTCCGCATAAAATGTACATCATGTCGCCAAGCGCATCGGCAATTTCAACAACGTCATTATTTTGGACTGCTTCGAGATACTCTTCATTTTCTTCTTTCATCAGATTGTAACGCAGCATGTTTTTGCTTTCGCCGAGATCGCCTTTGACCGTTGCGCTTACGCCGAGCCCGAAAGCCGTATGAAATTCCTTAACTGAACTGATTTGTTTCTGCATGATTTTGTGAATTAATTGGTATTGCAAAATAATGGGTTTGGAACAAATTTGAGTAAATTTGGCAAAAAAATTATACACAATGTTTTCACAGGGACAATGGATTTTCGCGGGGTTATTTTTGGTGGCTTTTATAATGGCATCCATTTACGTTTATCGTAAAGATGCGGTTTTGCACCGAAAGTTTTACAAGGGAAGTTACCGTGTTCTGATCGGATTCCTTTTGTTCATTGTACTTTTGTTCATCATCAAATTCACGATGAAACGTTAGGGTTATTTCCACGGAAAAACCAAAAAAGCCTGTCCGTTATCAGGTAATTCAAATAAGATATCGATCAGAAGATACGCCTGATATACCAAAACGACAATCAGTAGAGACATTAAGCTATAGTAAAAAAATCTGAATTTCCTGTTCATTTTTAAGCCTTCATATATTTCCATGAAAATATATACGAATCAAAATTGGAAACGGATTTGAAAGTTTAAAAAAATAAAACCGCTGTTTTGATGCAGCGGTTTTTCCTTAAAATTTGATTTTTATCTATTATCTAATTGTCTTCTGGTAAAAATCCGAAGTTCTTAGAGTAATATAACATTTGCTCTGCGAAAGATTTTGGCTGTATTACATCAATTGAAATGATTTTTCCACCTTCCTTCTTCGGAACCAGCATTGGATTTATAAATCCGCTGTAAGGCGCAGATTTAAATTTGGCATTTCTTTCCAAAACTTCTTTATGCAATTTCTGATCGACTTTTACACCATAATTTTCAACCAATGCTTTTCCGGCTTTGTAATCGCCTTCAGATTTAATGCGCTGCGTCTCTTTCAACAACTGCCCGAACAATTCATGCAATTTTTCATAGTTCGTAATGTTGAAATATGTTTTTCCGTTACGCGTAATTTTCTCGATCACATTGTCTTTTTTGCCTTTTTCAAAAACCCACGCACTCACCCACTGGCGGTTTCTCATGTGTGCTTCTTCGATATTGGCACCGAGGTCAAGACGAACAAGCTGCGTCATCAATCCGTTTCTAATGTAACTGTCGTAAGCGGCCATTCCGGTTTTCTTCCAGTCTTCAACCAGGCCAAGTTCCTGCAATTTTGAGTTGTACAGATAAAATAGGCCTACTAAATCGGCACGGCCTTCTTCAAGTGTTGAAGCATAACTTTTCAGCGTTTCTTTAGGAGTTCCTACACCGGGATTAATTTGGCCCGAAGCATGCCCTACTACTTCGTGCAAAGCCGTGTGCAATTTATCGGCAGTTTCACCGTATTTTTCTTCGAGTTCAATTTCTTCTTTGTCATTGGCAAACTCCTTAAGCTTGTCAGTTCCGCCGGCTTTATTGTAAGCGTCGACAATATTTCCGAGAGAAACCGATTTTGATCCGTAATCCGCCCTGATCCAGTCGGCATTTGGAAGGTTGACACCGATTGGCGTACTTGGCGAAGAATCTCCGGATTCACCTGCAACAATCACCGTTTTATATGAAACACCAACCACATTTTTCTTTTTATGAGCGGGCATTAACGGAGAATTGTCTTCAAACCACTGAGCATTTTTCGAGATCTTTTCCATTTTGGCAGACATGTCGAAATCTTTGATCTGAACCACGCCTTCATAAGAACCGCGGTAACCCAATGGATCATTATACACTTCAATGAATCCGTTAATGTAATCGATATTCCCTTCGGTTGCCTGAAGCCACGCGATGTTGTAATCGTCCCAGGTTTTGAGATCGCCGATTTTGTAGAATTCGATCAATAAACCTAAAGCATCGGCTTGCTTTTTATTTTCGGCTACGCCTTTTGCTTTTTCGAGCCAGAAAATGATCTTATCAATCGCAGCACCATACATTCCGCCACTTTTCCAGACTTTTTCTTCGATTTGGCCATTGGCATTTTTAACCAACTTGGAGTTTAATCCGAATGAATAAGGCCTTTTTGCGTCGGGGCTGGTTTTGGTTTTATAATATGCTTCGGCTTCTTCGACAGTAATGCCGCGGTCATAAAAATTCACAGCCGAACCTGCAAGCAAACCTTTGGATTCATCCAGATTTACTTTTTTAGCATCGACATCGTTAAACAAAATCGTTACGATTTCAGGCGCAAGATTCGTTTTTGTATCTGCTAACAATTGGTTGAAATAATCGATTTTAAAGCCCGGCTTGATTTTATCGCTTGAATAATGGTGGTGGATTCCGTTTGAAAACCAGACCCTTTTGAGATAGATTTCGAAATTCTTCCAATTGGGAGTTGATTTGTCTCCGCTAAAATTTTCATAGATATGCTCGAGCGCTTTACGGATCTTTAAATTGTGCTTGTAGTTTTGATCCCAATGGATGTCGCGGCCGGCAGTTCCAGCCTGGGTTAGATAATAGACCAGTTCCTGCTCTTTCAATGTTAGATTTTCCCAACCCGGAATTTGGTATCGCAATACTTTGATATCGGCAAATTGCTCTGCTTCATATTTAAAATTCGGATCGTCATTTTTAGAATCGGATTTGTCTTTATTGCAGGAAACCAAGACTGCAGTCGTCAAAAAAATTCCGGCTATTTTTTTTAAATTCATTATTGGTATAATTTAATTATTCGAACAAATATAACAATCTTAGTCCGTACAATCCCGATGTGAAGCGTTGAAATTATATAATTGCCCATTGAATATAATTTTTAACTTTACATAGAAATTAATGGCATCCTATGAAAATCTTTAAATATATTTTTCTTCTTATTGTACTGGCTTTTTTCGCATTATCTGTTTTTTTGGCAACGCAGAAAGGGGATTTTAATGTGCAGCGAAGTAAGGTGATCAAGTCTCCAAAAGCTACTGTTTTTAATTATGTAAATGATTTCAGGAATTGGGAGAATTTCGGTTCGTGGAAAATTGATGATCCGAAAATGCAATTTATTTATCCAGCAAATACCATTGGAAAAGGCGGTTCCTATTCCTGGAAAGGAACTGATGGCGATGGAAATGTAAAAACGACCGACATCAAGGATAATGAAACCATAACTCAAAAAATGAATTACAGCGGCAGCCTTTCAGATGTTTTCTGGACTTTTAAAGATACCGTTGGCGGAACAAAAGTAACCTGGCGTTCAAAAGGAACAATGAATTTTGGATTTAAGATCTATACCGTTTTTAAAGGTGGCTCCGACAAAGTAATTGGTGGAATGTATGAAAGAAGCCTCGAAAATCTAGACAAGTCACTGGACTATGAAATGAATACCTATAATATTAAGGTAAACGGTTTGGTAAAAAAACTTGGGACTTATTATTTACAGCAAAGAATTACCAGTAAAATCGCAAACGTTCCTAAAAACATCAGGATCATGCTTCCTAAGCTGATTCATTTTTTCAGCAAAAATAAAATTGTGATGCATGGAAAACCATTCGTGATTTACCATACGTATGATTTGGCGAAAGGGCTTACAGACATGTCGGTTTGCGTACCTGTTAGCCAGGAAATTTTCACAAGCCCCGGAAGTGATATTACGTCGGGGAAATTGGAATCTTTTCAGGCGGTAAAAACAACCCTAACAGGTGATTACAGCCATTCGAATGCGGCTTGGGATAAAACATTCGAATATATTTCGAAGAACAATCTTGTACAAAACCCTGGTGCTTCCGTTGAAATGTATTCCGTAAATATGGTTCAGGAGAAACATCCGTCGAAATGGGTCACTGAAATTTATATTCCGGCTGCTTCAAGAAGTGTTGTTCCGGTTAAAAAAATAGTTTTACCTGTGCAAAATCCTGTAGCTGTTCCGCCTCCAACTGAGAAAATTACAGAACCTTAAAAGATAATTTAATTACTAATTTTTAAAAGCCACGATAAAATATTTTATCGTGGCTTTTTATCATATTCACAATTATGGTTTTTTGAAATGGCGATTACATCAGGTTTTGTAAATATTTTATGATAAAATGGTTTATTCTGTTACAATCTGGAAAGTCATAGTTTAGGAGCCATTACCAAAAAAATTACCGCTCAAATACCTAAAAAAAGCACTTTTATCGACTTTTCAGGCTTTTCATCTGATTGTTATGGTGAGAATTACAAGATGTATTACCTTCATTTCAGATTTAGAATACAGCTTCCAAAGTTTCCCCAAAACTACACCAAGCTTAACACAAAAAATTGACAATAAAATGAATTTTTTTTCTGCCTACTGACAAAATGGAATTTTAAACGAAGGGGATAGTTTCAAACTATCGATGACATTTATTTATTAAAATTAAAAACGTATTATTATGATGAAAAACAAACTTTTTAATGTAGCGATCTTCGGGGTAGCTATGTTAGCTGCTTCAGTAACAAATGCACAGCAACTGTGTTACGGAGCTACAGCAAGGGATTATGTAGTAGGCACTAAAAAAGGATCTTCCGAATTGGTAGACCTTAACAGACGTGACATTACAAAAGCAGAAGGACAACCACAAAATGACAACACTGAAAATTTCGTGTCATTGGGTTATGGCGGATCAATCATTATTGATTTCAATGGTGCTGTATTGGATCATCCGGGAAATGACATCACAATTATTGAAACTTCTTATGCTTCAAACGATTGCAACAGCGATGGTATTGAAAGAGCTAATATTGAAGTATCACAAGATGGAATCAATTTCTTTCCGGTAGGCCAGGTTTGCAGAAATGGATCAGTTGATATTGCAGATTCCGGACTTGCTTACGTAACTGCAATCAAAATCAGCAACGATGATTCAAGTACTACTTTTGATGGTTATGATGTTGATGGTGTAATCGCTATTGCAGGATGTGCTGAAGTTCCAACAAGACTTGGATGTGTTGGTATTGATGTGTTTGATTACGAGCAAGGAACACTTGCAAACGGTGGTCAAATTACTGATCCAATCCGTACAGACCCAAACAGAGCCCTTGCAGTTGAAAACAACCGTTCAAATGGTGCTGCTAACTTCTTCTCTTTAGGTAAAAATGGATGGATTATCATCAGAATGGGTGGAAACATCATGACTGACGGAACATCTGCTCCAGATTTAAGAGTTTACGAAACAACATGGGGAAATCGTCCGTGTTCAAGCTATCCAGAATATGCTAAAGTTGAAGTTTCAGCTGACGGTTTAGCGCCATGGTATGATCTTGGTATTGTTTGTCAGGGACCAGACATCAGATTGGATCTTGACGGAGCTATTCCTGCAGGTTTGCCAGTTTCTTTCGTAAGAATTTCAAATGACAGTACTCTAGGAAACACACCTGATTTCTTTGATGTTGATGGTGTTGAAGCTTTATGGGGTTGTGGTACAGATGATACGCCTCCAACTAGAGGTGGATGTTATGCCACTTGTGTTTACCAAGACCACTACGTACAAGGTACTAAGAAAAATGGACAACCAATTTCTCCATTGAGAATTCACCCAGAAAAAGCTTTAGGTGCTCCTGAAAACAATGATACAATTAACTTTGTGACTTTAGGATATGGTGGATCTATCGAACTTTGTTTTGATGGTGTGGTTTTCAACCAAGATGGTGATGATCTTCAAATTGTTGAAACTTCTTTCGGAAGCCCTGAATGTGAAAATTATAAAGAATATGCTGATGTATCTGTATCTTTGGATGGTTTAACTTGGTATCCAGTTGGAAATGCAGTATGTCTTGATGCTTCAATTGATATTTCTAATGCACCATTGGCTTTACCTTGGATCAGATATGTACGTATCACAAACAACGACCTTTTATCTCAAACAGAAGATGGTTATGATGTGGATGGTGTAGTTGTATTGAATGGTGATTGTACTCCTGGAATTGTTCGTAACAATCCTTCAACTGAAATCGTTTCTAGCTTACAAGCAAATGCTAACGGTGTAATTGCATGGCCAAACCCTGCAAAAACTGACCTTAACTTTAGCTTTAATGTAGTTGAAACTGGCGAAGCTACACTTGAATTATACAATACGAATGGACAACTTGTTGCTAAATTGTTTAGCGGACAAGCTTCAGACAGCCAAGACAATACAGTTAAATTTGACGCTTCTCAACTTTCAAATGGTCTTTACATCTCTCGTTTGACTACACAAGATGGAATTACTACTGGAAAAGTGATGATTGCACACTAAGAACTAATTGCAATATAAAAAGAAGACCCTGCTTTATGCAGGGTTTTTTTTTGCTTAATTTAGAAAGCTGGTTAAACTTATTACCAATTATAAGGTCAAAGAAAAAACAATCATTTTGGAGGAAGAATCAGTTTTCATAAAACAATTGTTAGATCCAAAAACGCAAAATGATGCGTTTCAAAAACTGTTGTTCATATATCAAAAACCACTTTACCACCATATCAGGAACATTGTCCTGAATCATGATGATGCCGATGATGTATTGCAAAACACTTTTATAAAAGTTTTTCAGTACTTAAAGAATTTTAAAGGAGAAAGCAAATTGTTTTCATGGATGTATCGGATCGCTACAAACGAAGCCATTACCTTCATTAATCAAAAGGCAAAAAAAAATGCCACAACCAGTGAAGCATTACAGACAAAAATTGTAGACAATTTAAAAGCTGATGCTTATTTTGACGGTGATGAAGTCCAGATTAAGTTGCAAAGAGCAATATTGACATTACCTGAAAAACAAAAACTGGTTTTCAATATGAGGTATTTTCAGGATTTAAAATATGAGGAAATGTCTGAAATATTAGGAACTTCGGTAGGCGCTTTAAAAGCATCATATCATCATGCCGTTAAAAAAGTTGAAGATTTTGTAAAGCACCATTAAACCATCTGGAATAAAATATATCTTAGAAACATGGAAGATTTTAAAATTCAAGAAGATCAAAAATTACAATCGGGATTTAAAGTTCCTGAACTTTACTTTGTGTCGCTTTCAGAAAAAATGATGACTCAAATTCCGATAAAAAACACAAACGTAATTCCTTTATTCAACAAAAGAAAAAAATGGTATCTAGCAGCAGCGGCAGTTCTAATATTAGCTTTAAGCATAACCGTTTTTCAAAAAATGTCACCCCAAATGATTGAACCTGACGGAACAACATTAGAAAACTATCTTGTTTCTGCCAATAATACAGAAAATGATTTGGTTGATCTTTTAGATGAAGAAGACATAAAAAATTTCAGCGTTACTTACGATATTGAAGATAAAACAATCGAAGATCTACTTTCGCAAAATCCTAATTTAGAACAATACATAATTGAGTAACTATGAAAAATTTCAAAAAAATAATGTTGCTTCTTTTGATATCTTCTTCGTTTCATTCTTTTGCCCAAGGTGGCAGGTTTAAAGAGAAAAGAGAACAAATCAAAACACTTAAAGTAGCTTTTATTACAGATAAGCTAGGTCTTACGTCAGCAGAAGCTGAAAAATTCTGGCCTTTATATAATGCATTTGATGAAAAGCAAAATGATTTTAGGCAACAAAAGATGCGCTCTTATATGGATCGCATGAACGACGGAAACATTGACAACTTGAGCGATAAAGAGGCTTCAGGCTTTTTGTCTCAAATTGAAAATGCCGAAGATGAGATGTATCAGTCCCGGAAGAAATTCACAACAAGCCTGAAAGCAATACTTCCAGCCATAAAAATTCTCAAATTAAAAAAAGCAGAAGAAGATTTTAACAGGACTTTGCTAAAACAATACAGGAACAAAGGCCGGAAAGAATAGTTTTAAAACTTAAAATTCAATTTTACGATCTTATTTTTTCCTGCTGCGATAGCTGTGTTTTTATTGACAAAATACAAAGTATAAAGTTGATTTTCATCGGAAAATTTTATCCAGTTCTTACCAGAATAAGAAGAATACTGCAATCCCGATGCGCCAACACTAACAATTTGGGTCGCCTTACTTTTAGGAACATATTGTATGCAGGAGGCATATCCAAAACCTTGTCCATCGGCAGTGAGTTTCCAGGTTTTGCCGCCATCAGAAGTTATGGCTTTATTCTTGTAATTATTGTTTAAGTCATCATAATTTCCTCCGGCAATAAATCCAGTTTTGTCGTCATAAAAATCGGCAGTAAAGATTCCTGACATTGCACTACCTTGTATGATTGGCGTCGCATAAAAAGTCCAATGCTTTCCTTTGTCTGATGAATAAAAAACTCTGGCTTTTGTACCACCCGAAACAATCCAGGTTTCATTTTTTACAATCACTATATTGGTATTGCTTGCAGCAAAAACGGCTTCTCCGGGTGAGAGTTCTGGCAAATTAACAGCCTTTTCTTTTTTCCAGGTTTGACCGCCATCGTGGGTAGTGATTATTGAAAAAACATTCTCAACAGGGTCACCAACAGCAATGCCTTCCTTGTCATTCCAGAATTTCATACTGTCATAAAAAACTTTTCCGTCATGACTTTCCTGATACACAAGTTCTATTTTTTTATCAGATTTATGGATTTTATACAGCAAACCCGGATCACCGATAGAGAGCATGAAGATGTTTTCATTTGTTTGGGCAATACTTCTGAATTCTGGCTTCAAATCTTTATAATCGATTTGGTTTTGTTCATCAATTCCGGTATCGATATCGATCCATCCATATTTGCCTTTATCGGCTGCATACCAAATTTTATTCTGATCAACAACAATCGAACGAATGCTGAAATCATCTGCTAAAAGCGTATCAATTGCAACCGATTTAAAAATATCCTGTGCACAAACGCGGCAAGATAAAGCAAAAATCGTTAAGAGAATCATTAGTGAAAACCTATCCATTTTGTTAATCTTTAATAAATTAAATAATAATTTTACAATCCCTAAATTTCAATTGCAGTCTTGGCACAGTAATTGAAACTGCGCAAATCAAAGGTAACCCTTACAGTATCATTAAACCACAAATCATGAAAACTAAAATAGTAACTTTCGCATTATTCGCATTTGTATTAAGTGCGCCCATTTTCGCCCAAGACCGTACAACTGTAACAGCAACTGGTTCAGACATCAGTGACAATCTTGATTTAAAAGCTGTAGCATCTATTTTTGGCGACTCACAAAATCTTGAAGATTTTGAGCAAAGACTAAACGATCCAAATTTACAGATTTCAAACCTCGACCTGAATAATGACAATGAGGTTGATTATTTAAGGGTAATCGAATCTGTTGAAAGCAATACCCATTTAATCATTATTCAAGCCGTTTTAGACAAAGATGTTTATCAGGATGTGGCTACTATAGAAGTTGAAAAAGGCAGCAACAATCAGGTTCAGGTACAAGTTGTCGGGAATACTTTCATGTATGGCCAAAATTATATTTATGAACCCGTTTATGTAAATACTCCTGTTATTTACAACCATTTCTGGGTTACCAATTACCGTCCTTACGTATCGAGTTGGTATTGGAATTACTATCCAGGGTATTACCACATGTGGAATCCCTACCCTATTTACAGATACAGAAGAAATGTACATGTACACATTAACATTCACAACCATTACAATTACGTTACAACGCGAAGAAGCCAGACGGCAGCAGTATTATACAATGGACGACGCGCTAACGGATACGAAAGACAATATCCCGACCGTGCTTTTGACAGAAGAAATGCGAACGTTACGAATCGTTACGAACTAGACAAAACGAGAACTGAAAGCATCAAACGCCAGGGTTATAATGGGCAAACCAGGACCGGAACGACTAGAAATACATCGGTTACAAACGGAACAACGCGTACCGCAAATGTCAAAGCCCAGAACTACAACACTACAAGAGTGCGTACAAATGACGTAAAAGCTGTTCCCCCGAACACAGCAAGAACCCGAAACGAGGCTACTCAAATTCAGAGAACACCAACAAATGCTGGAATCAGGACGCAAAATCCGATTAAAGTTCAAAACCAGTCAAATCAGGTAAGAAATAATTCTGGTAGTGCAATTCGTACACAAAGTGCAGCTCCTGCACAAAGTCCGCCAAGAACACGATCTGCTGCAACGCCTAGAAACGAATCTTCGCAACGTGCCGCACAAGTACAGGGATCAGAGTCAAGAAATTCATCTTCAAGGAGATAATCCTTCTAACAATCATTATAAAAAGAGCATCATAACATTATGATGCTCTTTTATGTTGTCAATATTTTTCTTTCCTATAAAATTTAATACCAACATTCATCATTGGTATACTTAAATTGGTAAATTTGTATCTTTTTTAACAACTTTTTATGAGCGCTCAACATCACGGCCTTCACAATAAACTCACTTTTGCAGGTTTATTAATTACCCTCGGCATTATTTACGGTGATATCGGTACTTCACCTCTGTATGTAATGAAAGCCATAATTGGAAAATATCCCATTAATGCTGATGTTGTCCTTGGAGGGATTTCCTGTATTTTCTGGACGCTGACTTTACAGACTACCATTAAATATGTGCTGATTACTTTAAGTGCCGACAACCACGGCGAAGGCGGGATTTTCGCTCTGTATGCACTCGTTAAACGAACAAAAATCAAATGGCTGATTGTTCCTGCGATCATTGGCGGAAGCGCACTTTTAGCAGACGGCATCATCACACCTCCCATTTCAGTATCGTCCGCAGTAGAAGGAATAAGAACATTTTATCCCGACATTAATACCGTTCCGATTGTTATCGGAATTCTTGTAGCACTTTTTACGATCCAGCAATTCGGGACAAAACTTGTCGGAAAATTCTTTGCACCAATGATGCTCATTTGGTTCGGAATGCTCGGTGTGCTCGGATTTATACAGGTCATGGGACATACTGATGTCGTGAAAGCCATCAATCCGTATTATGCGTATCATTTATTAAAAATACACCCTGAAGGTTTTTATGTACTCGGATTCGTATTCCTTTGTACCACCGGAGCTGAAGCTTTGTATTCTGATATGGGTCATTGCGGACGAAAAAATATCCGCATCAGCTGGATCTTCGTAAAAACAACTTTAGTCCTGAATTATTTTGGTCAAGCCGCATATTTGATTCAGCACCAAGGAAAAACATTACAGGAATTGGGCGGGGATTTTGCCAATCCGTTTTACCTGATTATGTCAGACTGGTTTCAGCCTTTCGGAATAGCCATTGCAACGATTGCCGCAGTGATCGCTTCCCAAGCATTAATCAGTGGTTCTTTTACTTTGATTAATGAAGCCATGCGATTGAATTTCTGGCCTAAAGTAAAGATCAAATATCCGACAGAATTGAAAGGACAATTGTACATTCCGTCAATCAACTGGTTACTTTTAGCTGGTTGCGTCATGGTTGTTTTGCATTTCGAAGAGTCGGGAAATATGGAAGCTGCTTATGGGCTTGCGATTGTTTTGTGTATGATTATGACAACAATTCTGTTGAATTATTACATGATCATGAAGCGCGTTTCCTGGTACTTCATCACACCGATCATTTTGGTTTATCTGGCCATTGAAATCAGTTTTCTGATTGCAAACCTTAAAAAGTTTTCACATGGCGGTTACGTAACGCTTTTGATTGCCCTGGTTCTTATTATCATCATGGCTGTTTGGTTTAAAGCCAAGAAAATTAGCAAAAGCTACACGAAAATCGTTAAGATCGACAATTATAAAAAAGTCCTTGCTGAACTTAGTGTCGATTTATCAATCCCAAAATACGCAACGCATCTCGTTTACATGACCAATGCCGGGCGTACAGATGAAATCGAGGAGAAAGTAATGTATTCTATTCTGCAAAAACGTCCTAAAAGAGCCGATATTTATTGGTTTGTCCATGTAAATATTCTTAGCGAACCTTACAAAACAGAATATAAGGTTACCGAAATATTAAAAGACGACTTGTTTAGAATTGACTTTAATCTGGGTTTCCGTGAACCAACAAAAATCAACCTCATGTTTAAAGAGGTGCTTCGCGACATGGTAAAAAATGGAGAAGTAGATGTGACCAGCCGATATGAATCCTTGAACAAAAATAACATCCTAGGTGATTTTAAATTTGTATTGTCTGAAAAATTCCTTTCTAACGACAGTGACATGTTGTGGCATGAAAAAATCATTATGAATACGTATTTCCTGATCAAAAAATTCAGTTTATCAGAAGAAAAAGCATTCGGGCTCGACAGCAGTTCTGTAAAAATTGAAAAATTCCCGATGGTTTTGCATCCGCCCGAAAGGATATGCTTAAACCGCATCAACTAATAATTTAAAAAAAACACTGCTCAAAACAGTGTTTTTTTATGCAATAAGCAAAGAATTGCAGTTTAACATTTAATTAAGCATTTAATAGTACCTTTGCCCCTCAATAATTAAAAATGAGATTACACCGAAATTTAGTCTACACGACTATCGACTCCCTAAACGCGATCTTTAATGATGGCGAATATGCCGATAAAGTAGTAGCACGTGCCTTGAAAAAAGACAAACGCTGGGGCAGTTCCGACAGGAAATTTGTCGCAGAAACCATATATGAAATTGTGCGTTGGAAACGTTTGTATGCAGAAATTGCCGAGGTGAGAGAACCTTATGACAGGGACAATCTTTGGCGCATGTTTGCCGTTTGGGCCGTTTTGCGCGGTTACCCGATTCCGGATTGGAGACAGCTTGAAGGCACGCCTGAAAGAAAAATCAAAGGACGTTTCGACGAATTGTCAAAAACCCGTGCACTCAAAGAATCCATTCCTGATTGGATGGATGAACTCGGTGTGAAAGAACTTGGAGAAAAAGTTTGGGCTACTGAAATTGCTGCTCAAAACCAGCCTGCAAAAGTTGTTCTCAGAGTCAATACTTTAAAAACGACCAAAGAAAAACTCCGTGCGATTTTAATGGATTTGAATATCGAAACCGAATTCCTTAAAGACCAACCCGATGCACTGGTTCTAAAAGAACGTGCAAATGTTTTCCTGACCGATGCTTTTAAACAAGGATTTTTTGAAGTTCAGGATGCCAATTCTCAGCTCGTAGCGGCCTATCTTGATGTGGCTCCAGGAATGCGTGTCGTCGATACGTGCGCAGGTGCCGGTGGAAAAACGCTCCACATTGCTTCATTAATGGAAAACAAAGGGCAACTGATTGCAATGGATTTGTATGAAAGCAAACTCAAGCAATTAAAGCTTCGCGCCAAAAGAAATTCGGCCTTCAATATCGAATATAGAATCATTGATTCTACCAAAGTCATTAAAAAACTCCATGAAAAAGCCGACCGTGTTTTAATCGATGCGCCTTGCAGCGGATTGGGTGTTTTAAAAAGAAATCCAGATGCAAAATGGAAGCTGCAGCCTGAATTTATAGATAATATCCGTAAAGTCCAGTCAGAAGTTTTAGAAAGCTATGCCAAAATTGTAAAACCTGGCGGAAAATTGGTTTATGCCACATGCTCTGTATTGCCTTCTGAAAACCAGGAACAAATTAAGCGTTTCTTAAGTACTGAGACAGGCAAAAATTTTACTTTTGTCAAAGATTCCAAAATTTTAGCCTCGGAATCAGGATTTGACGGATTCTATATGGCACAACTCGAAAGAAATAAAACTGAATAATTAAATACCACTATGAAAAAAGTCTACATTTTATTCCTGTCTTTGTTTGTAATGACAGGTTTTTCCCAAGCTCCTGCAGGATATTATTCCAACGCCACCGGAACGGGTTACGCTTTAAAAACGCAATTGTACAACATCATCAAAGGGCATATTGACCGTGGGTATGATGGACTGTATGTCACTTATCAAACATCTGATAAGGATATTTTTTACGAAAATGATGGCACTGTACTTGACATGTACTCAGAAAATCCAACTGGAGTTGACCCATATAATTTCTCTTTAGGAACTGCCGACAGATGTGGGAATTATACTGCCGAAGGCGACTGTTATAATAGAGAGCATATCATCCCGCAATCTGTTTTTAATGAAGCAGCACCTATGCACAATGATGCGCATTTTATTACGCCTACAGACGGTAAAGTAAATGGCGTAAGAAGCAATTTTCCTCACGGGAAGGTTGGCGTAGCTTCTTCTACTTCCTTAAATGGATCGAAACTAGGGCCAGGAATTAATTCAGGTTATGCTGCCGGATATTCTGGTACCGTTTTCGAACCAATCGATGAATTTAAAGGTGATATTGCGCGGATGTACTTTTACTTTGCAACACGCTATGAAAATGTAGTTTCTGGGTATTCTTATGCGATGTTTAACGGAACAACCACTCAGGTTTTCACCGGTGCATTTAAGAACATTCTTTTAGAATGGAACAGAATGGATCCTGTAAGTGACAGGGAAATCTCAAGAAACAACGCAGTTTATGCACGCCAGAACAACAGAAATCCATACATCGACCGTCCAGAATTTGTAAATGAAATCTGGGGCCAGCCGCTTGCTACATCAGATTACGATGTATTGGCTGATGTAACTGTTTATCCAAATCCTGCATACGACCAGAAAATCAACATCCATTCAGAAAATGACCTTGACGAAATTCAACTGGTAAACATCAATGGACAAATCATGTTGCAGATTCAAAAACCTGTAGCCAATGACCACAATTACGAGCTTGGAAATCTACCTCAAGGATTCTATTTCCTAAGATTATCTGCAGGAAATCAAATAACTACGAAAAAAGTATTGGTGAATTAATTTCAACAATACCGTTTATAAATTATGCCTTTCACAACAGAAAGGCATTTTTTTTGAACAAAAGTTAAAGTTTATTGCCAATCCAAATATCCGTATAACTTTGCCATCCGAAAAAATCTACATATGAACAAATTCTATTCAATTGCTGCCTTGCTTACAACAGGCTTGATAATGGCACAAGCGGGATCACCTGCAACTTATTACAGTGATATCAATTTCAACCAGTCGGCTGCAGCCTTAAAAACTGCAATTTCAACAAAAATCACTGCAACACATACCAAAACGCTCAATTACAGCCAGGCTGAAGAAGCGTTGAAAATTGTTGACATTGATCCGGACGATGCAACCAAAACAAATGTTTTATTGTTGTACGGATTCAGCAACAACATCTGTCCTTCAAGCACCGCTGACGACAATGACCACAGAAGAAGAAACAAAAACAGTGATGGCGGAGGCGCGAGCTGCCAATGGAACCGCGAACATACGTATGCAAAATCATTGGGAACGCCAGATTTGGGAACTTCAGGGCCGGGAGCAGATGCACACCATTTAAGAGCTTCTGATGTGCAGAGAAACGGCGACCGGGGAAGTGAAAAATTCACAGCCGGGACAGGAACTTCACACGATGTTACTTCGGCAACCTGGTATCCGGGTGACGAATGGAAAGGTGATGTCGCCCGCATGGTCATGTATATGTACTTAAGATATGGCAACCGTTGCCTTCCTAAAAATGTCGGTGTTGGAACTGCAGTTGCAAATGACAGCAACATGATCGATTTATTTTTGAAATGGAATGCCGAAGATCCGATATCTGCAGTTGAAGACCAAAGAAACACTTATCTTGGTGATGCATCAAATACTTACGGACAAGGAAATAGAAACCCTTTTATTGACAATCCGTATCTGGCAACAGTCATCTGGGGCGGGCAGCCAGCAGAAAACCGTTGGCCGGATGTATTTCTTGCCACTGATGCATTTGATGTCATGTCAGGAATTTCTATCTATCCAAATCCTTCGAACGACAATAGGATCAATATCGATTCAGAAGCCGACTTGGATGAAATCCAGTTGATAAACATCAATGGACAAATCGTGCAACAGATCAAAAAACCGGTTTCAATCAACCATACCTACACCGTTGAAGATTTACCAAAAGGATTTTATTTTCTAAAACTAAATGCTAACAATCAATCTACTACGAAAAAAATAATCGTGAATTAAGCTAATTATTCTACTTTTTCATATAGCCCGCCAAAAAAATGGCGGGCTTTTTTTATATCTGTATTTTATTTATCAGCATTAAATTTTTTTATATGGATGATTGTTTTATTTTTGATTCCAAATCTTAAAATTTTCTTAAAAACGAATTTTTTCCAAAGACTCAAAAATGAAAAAAATATACTTTCTTCTGATCCTTTTGCCCTTTTTCATGTCTGCTCAAAATGAAAAGCAAAAAGTAGTGATTGCTGCAAAATCGGATGTCAAAGCGCTTCAAAGCATCTCTAAAAAACAGGAAGCCTTTTTTAAAGAGAACAGGAAGCTCGCAAATGATCTGGCAAAACAGTACAACTGGCCCAAAGAAATAAAGACTAAAGATGATTTTTCTGTGCTTGTAGGGGTTTCAGACCGTTTAAAACCAATCTATTACACTACATTCAACCGCGGCGCAGGAGTGACGTCACGTGCCAATAAATTGTATACTGACGGTGGACTTGGGCTTAACATTCAGGGAGAAAACATGACTTCTGCCGTTTGGGATGCCGGTGCTGCTTTGCATTCACACCAGCTTTTTAGCGGGCGCGTACAAATCATGGACAATACCGCCGAGACACATTATCATTCTACGCATGTCGCCGGGACAATCATGGGTTCAGATCAATTTCAGAACGGTGCAGCACGTGGAATGGCTTTTAAGTCGAACATGCAATCTTACGACTGGAGCAATGATCTTGCAGAAATTGCTGTGGCCGCAGCCAATGGATTGCTGTTATCCAATCATTCTTACGGCATAAATCCGTATTTTATGGAAGCGTACCAATGGGGAAAATACAACGAATCGGCACAAACAATAGATGATATCATGTTCTTCGCTCCCTATTACCAGTTTGTCTGCGCTGCAGGAAACAGCAGAAATGATTTCAATACCGGGAAAAATGGCTACGATCTCATCAGCGGCCATGGTGTGAGTAAAAACGGAATCACGGTGGCAGCTGTAAATGAAGTGCAGGATTATACCGGGCCGGAAACTGTAGTCATGTCTGAATTCAGCAGTTGGGGCCCAACAGATGACGGCCGGATCAAGCCCGATATTTCGGCGAAAGGCGTGAATACATTCTCAGCAGTTGATGATTCCAATACAGGATATGGCGTTCTTTCAGGAACTTCTATGGCTTCGCCAAGCGTAAGCGGCACTTTGCTCCTGCTCCAGCAATACTACAACCAGCGCAACAATTCATTTATGCGGGCGGCTACTTTGCGTGGGCTGATGATTCATACTGCAGACGAAGCCGGTACAAATCCGGGGCCTGATTACGCATTTGGATACGGGTTAATTAATGCCGAAAAAGCTGCGGATGTCATCACTAAAAACGGCAACCAGGCATATATTCAGGAAAATAACCTGCAACAGGGCGAAACGTTTTCCCTTGCGGTCAAAGCTATTGGAAATGAACCGCTTGTTGCGACTTTATCGTGGACAGATCCAAAAGGAAACATTCCGGCCCAAACCATCGACCTCAATACGCCAAGCCTAGTTAATGATCTCGACATCAGAATTACTAGGGGAACAGATACATTTTTACCGTGGAAACTCGACCCGGCCTTGCCATCGGCGGCAGCCACAAAATCTGACAATACCGTTGACAATGTCGAAAAACAGGAAATCCAGAACCCTTCCGGAAATTATGTCGTGACAGTGTCGCATAAAGGCGTTTTGTTGAATAATGCCCAACGATATTCTTTGATCATTTCGGGGAATACCGTTACCGATTTCTGGTTTACAACAAATGAAAGTACGAAAAGCATTTGTAGGGGAAGCAATACGGCAACCATCCCATTTCAGTTAAATACCAAATCTGAATTTAGCGGAACCGTGGCTTTGTCTGCTTTGAACCTTCCCAATGGCGTTACTGCCGCATTCAGTCCGCAGCTCTTGTTGGCTTCCGGACCGTTTGTGCTGACTTTAAATGGCCTGGACCAATTGGCATTAGGAAATTACCCTTTCTCCATCAAAGGGCAGTCTGCGTCGGATGAATTCGAGATGAACCTTGTTTTAAAAGTCTTATCATCGGATTTTTCAACGATCACGCCACTGCTTCCTACCAACAATGCCGTCGGGATTAGCAATCCGGTAAACTTTTCATGGACAGCCGATGCCATAGCCGAAAGCTACGAAATTCAGATTGCAGCTTCAGCTGATTTTGATCCGATAATCGAAACTGCAACGGTATTTTCAAACATGTATGCTGCTTTAACTTTAAAAAACAACAACAGGTATTTCTGGCGCGTAAAAGGCAAAAACGGTTGCGCATCCGGAAATTATTCAACACCGGTTTCATTTATTACGAGTTGTCTCGCCTTGACTGATTTTACAGTTTTACGAACCAACTCAACAACAGCTACCATCAGCTGGACAGAACAGGCTGCTGCATCCTCATGGCAGCTTAGGGTTGTACCCCAAGGCAATTTGCCTTCAGGCCCTGCAATTACTGTAGCGACAAATCCGTTTACGGTAACAGGCTTGAATTCAAATACCTGTTACGACGCTTATGTGTTACTCAGTTGTATTGACAGCGCACCTGTATGGACCGGGCCTTATACTTTTTGCACCCAGCCCGATTACTGCAATGGCGCGCATTTCTATGATACGGGCGGCGCTACAAACAATTATCCGGACAACGAGCAAAAAATCACCACTATTTATCCTGAAAATCTAGGTGACAGGATTAAAGCGCGATTCCTTAATATGAACTTATTAGATTATCAGGACAATCTTGAAATTTACAATGGTCCAAATACAAACTCCCAGATTATCTATGCCAGTTACTGGGGCAATCCTCCCGGAACTGTCGTTTCAAATCATGAATCGGGTGCGCTGACTTTTAAATTTACATCCAATGGCAATGAAAATTCAACTGGCTGGGATGCTGAAATCATCTGTGAACCGCTTCCGCCTTGCCCATATTCCCCGGTTCAGCCTTTTGTAACAAGCGTGAACGCGACAACTGCTACAATCGCATGGTATGATTATGTAAATCCGGTTTCGTGGGAAGTCGAAATTGTATTGAAAGATCAGGTGCCAACCGGTACTGGAACCATTACGAACACCAAACCTTATCCTGTAGCAGGGCTTATTAAAAATACCTGTTATGATTTTTATATCAGGTCAGTTTGTGCAAACGGCCCTTCATCATGGACAGGCCCATTTTCATTTTGCACCACTCCGGATTTCTGCGGTGGCGATCATTTTTATGATACCGGAGGCCTAACGGGGAATTACCAGCCCAATGAATATTATCAAAAACAAATTTTTCCAGATGCTCCGGGACAACGCATACGTGCTACATTCAATAGTCTTGATCTCGGGCAGGAATGCTGCGATGCTTTAGACATTTACAACGGGCCGTCTTTTAACGGAAACCTGCTGTATCGTGGCACCACCGGAAATATGCCGCCGTCTGTAGCCTCAACTTATTATGACGGATCGCTGACTTTCGTATTTTATTCCGGATACAATTCAACTGCTGCAGGCTGGGATGCGACAATCGTTTGTGAGCCTATGCCACCATGTGCCAACCCGCCGACAAATATTTTTGCTGATCAGATAAAATCTACGTCTGCCATTTTGTCCTGGGCAGAAAATTCAAATGCAGTTTCATGGGATGTTGAAATTGTTCTACGAAATGCCGTTCCAACTGGCATTGGCAATAGGGTAACCAACAATTATTTCCACAACGTTACCGGACTTCAGAAAGATACGTGTTATGATATTTATGTGCGTTCCAACTGTTCGGATGGATCATCAACATGGACAGGCCCGTATCAATTTTGCACGATTCCAGATTATTGTGCAGGCGATCATTTCTATGACAACGGAGGGCCTGATGGAAATTATATTCCGACAAATTACAGCGTGACTACCATTTACCCTGATCATGACGGGGAACGTATAAAAGCTATTTTCAATACTTTCTCAATCGAAGAATGTTGTTCCGGATTTTCTGTTTACAATGGAACAAATACTTTTTCGCAGTTGCTGTATTCGTATTCAGATCAGACTCCAACTCCGCAAACTTTGGTTTCAACCTATCCGACCGGGGCATTGACTTTTGCGTTTTATTCTTACGGCAGCACACCGCGTTCAGGCTGGGATGCAACAATTGTTTGTGAGCCAATGCCTCCTTGCCCGAACAGGCCAACTGACATTGACGTATACAACATCTCAAAAACAACTGCTACAGTGGATTGGTTTGAAAATTCCGGCAGCAATTCCTGGATGGTTGAAGTGGTTCCCACCGGAACTGCTCCTACAGGCACCGGTATTACTACGAACATTAAACCTTACTACGCCACAGGCTTAACAAAAAATACCTGTTATGATGTTTATGTAAAATCTGTTTGCACGAATGGCCCTTCAGACTGGACCGGCCCTTATAAATTTTGTACCCTTCCGGATTATTGTGGCGGCGATCACTTTTATGACAGTGGCGGCCCAACAGCGAATTATCTTCCTAACGAATATAAAATGACCACCATTTCACCCGATAATCCAAATGACAGGATTCGGGCGGTTTTCAATAGTTTTAACATTGCCAACTGTTGTGCTTCTATGGTTATATACAATGGGTCTAATACCTCTTCACCGGTATTGTATAACAGTTATGGAAATTCGGCAGCACCTACAACGTTTGCCTCTACGCATGCTTCCGGCGCACTGACATTTGTATTTTATTCCTACAGTGATACAACACTTTCCGGCTGGGATGCAACAATTATCTGCGAACCAATGCCTCCATGTGTCAATCCGCCAACAAATGTGATGCTCACAAATGCGACTACATCTACGGTTACCGTTTCATGGTCTGAAAATTCAGCAGCGACACAATGGGAAATATTAAAATTACCAAATGGTGCTTCCCCTACGGGGCCAGGAACGGTTTGCAATACCAATTCTTTTACTTTCACTGATCTTGCATTGAATTCCTGTCAGAACATTTTTGTGCGGTCAATGTGTACCGACGGGCCTTCGTTGTGGGTTGGCCCATATAATTTTTGCACCCAGCCGGATTATTGCAATGGCGTACATTTTTACGATACAGGCGGAGTGAGCGGCAATTATCAGAACGGAGAGAATTATGTAAAAAGTATCTTTCCTGAAACATCCGGCGGAAAAGTCAAAGCAATATTCAACAGCCTGGTATTGGAAAATTGCTGTGACCAATTGGCTGTTTTCAACGGGCCAAACGACCAAGGAGAAGTTTTGTTCAGCTACACCCAGCCAAAGGTATTTACTTCTACGCATCCAACAGGTGCATTAACTTTTAGGTTCTCTTCGGATGGCAGTTCAACCAGCTCCGGCTGGGATGCTAGTATTTTATGTGAAGCGCCTGCCGCATGTCTAAACTATCCGATTTCCCTTATAGGGAGTGCGGTTTCGACTACTACTGCTGTTGCAAGCTGGTCGTATGTTCCGGGAATTACTTCCTGGCAGATCGCTATCGTTCCTGAAGGAGAAGTGCCGCACGAACAGTTTTACACGACGACCGTTAATTCTTTTGCATTCAACGGATTGCTGCCCGGAACTTGCTATTACGTTTATGTAAGATCTGTTTGTAACGCAGGAACTTCAGGTTGGGCCGGGCCGTTAAAAATTTGTACCACTCCCGATTATTGTTCCGGAAATCATTTTTATGACACCGGCGGGCCGTTTGGAACTTATCAGGATGCAGAGAATTATACGACAACCATTTATCCGGATCAGCCAGATAAAAAGGTGAATGCCGTGTTTAACAGTTTCCAATTGGAAAGCTGCTGCGATTACCTTAGCATTTACGATGGGCCTGATCATACTTTCCCGAGGTTGTCACAATCTTTTGGCAGCAATTCGCCAGGATCAGTTACTTCGACACATGCAAGCGGTGCTTTGACATTTGCTTTTTATTCAGATGGGAGCCAGACTTACAGCGGCTGGGATGCAACGATAAATTGCGCCACTTTGGCAAATGAGGAAATCAGCGGTGTGTTCGATAATTTTGATTATGCTCCAAATCCGGTAATCAATGCCTTGCATATTAAAGCTGCAAAGAGCATAAAAGAGTATCATATTTACAGTATTGAAGGCAAGTTGCTGAAACGTGAAACGGCCAACAGCCTTGATTTTGAGATTGATCTTTCAAGTTTCAACACCGGAAGTTACCTGATTCGTTTTACTGATGAAAACCAGAACGCCAAAACCATCAAGGTGCTGAAAAAATAAACTGAAAATAAAAAAGTCCCGTAATCATACGGGACTTTTTTTATGATAAAAATTAAGAAATTTAATCATTCATAGAAATCAGGAATTCTTCGTTGTTGCGTGTCTTTTTGAAACGGTCGTTAATGAAATCCATGGCTTCAACAGGATTCATGTCAGACAAATACTTTCTCATGATCCACATTCTTTGCAATGTTTTTTCATCAAGAAGCATATCGTCGCGTCGCGTGCTTGAAGAAGTAAGATCGATTGCAGGGAAAATCCGTTTGTTTGCAATTTTTCTGTCCAATTGCAATTCCATGTTTCCAGTTCCTTTAAATTCTTCGAAGATCACTTCGTCCATTTTAGAGCCTGTTTCGGTTAATGCTGTAGCGATAATGCTCAGCGATCCGCCATTTTCAACATTTCTGGCAGCTCCGAAAAAACGTTTTGGCTTTTGCAAGGCATTGGCATCTACACCACCACTCAACACTTTTCCTGAAGCGGGCTGAACCGTATTATAAGCTCTGGCCAGACGCGTAATCGAGTCGAGCAAGATCACGACATCATGTCCGCATTCTACCAATCTTTTTGCTTTTTCAAGAACGATGTTTGCAATTTTAACGTGTTCCTGTGGTTCGCGGTCAAAAGTCGAAGCAATCACTTCTCCCCTAACGCTGCGCTGCATATCGGTAACTTCTTCCGGTCGCTCATCAATCAACAATACCAAAAGGTACACTTCGGGATGATTCGCAGCAATCGCATTGGCAATATCTTTCAGCAACATCGTTTTACCGGTTTTCGGCTGGGCTACGATCATACCGCGCTGGCCTTTTCCGATAGGTGAAAACAAATCGATGATCCTGGTTGAAATCGTACTTTGCTTTTCTGCAAGCCTGAATTTTTCAGATGGAAAAACCGGAGTCAAATGTTCAAATGAAACCCTGTCGCGAACGACTTGCGGATCGTGTCCGTTGATTTTTAAAACGCGCACCAATGGGAAGAATTTCTCGCCTTCTTTCGGAGGTCTTACTACACCTTTTACAGTATCTCCGGTTTTCAAACCAAATAACTTAATTTGTGAAACAGATAAATAAATATCATCAGGTGAAGCAAGATAATTGTAATCTGAAGAACGCAGGAAACCGTAACCATCGGGCATCATTTCGAGTACGCCTTCACTTTCTATTATTCCGTCGAATTCGAAATCGGCATCACGGAAATTATTACTTTTTTTATTTTTGAAATTCGGGTTTACGTTGCCGTTTGGCCCGTTTTGGTTTGGATTCTGATTTGGATTTTGGTTTCCGTTTGCAGCCTGGTTTCCGTTTGCAGCCTGGTTTCCGTTTGCAGCCTGGTTTCCGTTTGCGTTCGGATTGTTTGCGTTTGGATTGTTGGCATTCTGATTGTTTGCGTTCGGATTGTTCGCATTTTGGTTTCCGTTGCCATTTCCACTTTGGTTGCTGTTTTTAGCTAACTTATGGAGTTGGTTTGGATTGATTTTCTTCTCAGGCTGTTTTGGTTCAGTATTTTCTGCTGCGGGTTGTTCTGCAACTTCATCCCTGGCAACCGGCTCTTGCTGTTTTTTTGGAGCAATTTTCTTTTCGTAATCGGCTTTTTTAAACTTTATCGCTTTTGGTACGGTTTCGATTTTAGCCTGCTGATTGTCATTTTCTTGCTTTGGTTCAGCTACAACATCAGGTGCAGTCTCATCGGAAGCAGAAAAAAGGGTTTTGGATGCTTTGCTGATTGCAGGTTTAGTCTCTGCTGCAATGCGGTTTCTTTTAGGTTTTTCGGCAGCAGTCTCATCGGTTGGGGATGTATTTTCCTTTGGTTCCGAAGCTTGCTGGTCAAGAATCTGGTTGACCAAAACCTCTTTCTTTACACCGTTGAATTTTATTTTTTTAGATTTAGCGATATCCTGAAGTTCAGGTAGCTTCATTTCTTTTAATACAGAAATATCAAACATGAATGTTATTTGAATTTAATTGATATGGAGATTGAAATAGTGGTAGTGATTTTTATCCTTAAAACGGGCCGTAAAATGAAGTACTTACGATTTTGTTATGCAATAATACGAATAAAAATTTAGGTTGCAATAGTATTTATCAAAAAGAAAATATATTTTTGTGCAACAAATAAAGCATAAATGATCCAGAGAATCCAAACCGTTTACCTTGCTGCCGCCTTGCTTATAAGTAGCGCTTTGCCCTTTGCTTTCCCGCTTTGGACACTTCAGGGCAACGTTGATTTCTACTTTATGCAAAGCATTTTGTATGCTGCATTTTTTGGATTGAGCGCCGCTTTATCTCTGCTCGCAATCTTATCATACGCCAAGAGGCAAAATCAATTTGTAATCAACAGATTGAATATCATATTGAATTTAATTTTATTAGGATTATTTGTATATCGCTCACTAAACTTATCTGGAGAAGCCGTTATGGTTTCAGAGAAAGGTATTGGGATGTTTCTACCTATTGTTTCTATCGTTTTTTTAGTGTTGGCCAACAAAGCCATCAAAAAGGATGAAGATCTCGTAAAATCTGTGGACCGATTGAGATAAACCTATAAACTTAGTTTATTTAGTGCGAAGAAAAACCTGGACAATGTCTGGGTTTTTTTTGATTGTATATATTTGAAAATTGCTAAAAATACTCTTAGGTTATATCGATTTAAGTGTTAAATTTGAGCAACTGAACCAAAAAGAATGAGCACTAAGAAAATACGCATTTTCCTGGCCGACGATCATCAGGTATTGATTGACGGAATGAAATCTGTGTTGGCCACTACTTCTGATCTTGAATTTGTAGGTTCTGCTTCAAATGGCCTGAATGTCATTGCCGATGCCGTTAAAACAAAGACCGATATACTGGTGATAGACATTAATATGCCTGAAAAAGACGGCATCTCTTTGCTAAAAGATTATTCGCAAAACGAGTTCCCATTCCGTATTATAGTGCTGTCGAGTTATGACGATATCAAACTGATCAAAGAAGTCATGAAACTGGGCGCCAGTGGCTATTTAACGAAGCAATGTGCCGGAGAAGACATTCTCGAAGCCATACATACCGTTGCAAATGGGGAATTTTATTATTGCAAAACGGTTCGCGATAAAATATTCGCATCCTTTGCAAATCCACAGAAAAACAACTCCGGCAGCAACAGCCATTCCGTTTTAACAGAGCGGGAACTTGAGATCATTAAACTGATTTCGATGGAATACAGCGGAAAAGAAATCGGCGAAGCGCTTTCCATAAGTTCCCATACCGTGGAAACGCACCGCAAAAACCTGATGAAAAAACTCGAAGTCAAAAACACTATCGGACTCGTAAAATATGCACTCAAAAACAATTTAATTAACCAATAAAACATAAAGAAATGGATATCGTTACCAACTATTGCGTAGAATACAAGTCTGCAATCGCTTTTGATGTTACTTTTGAAATCCCTAATAATTGTGTGTATTCACAAAGTATCTCTTTGAAGATTAATTACATAACCGTACAATTACAGCCGGGACAAACTGTACCCTCAAATATTTTCGTTCAATGCAAAGTAACGATAGCACCTATTGATGGTAAACTTAGTGTCTACTTTGTTCAGATTTGTGATGGAAAAACGTCAAACAAGCCAAAAGTTACAGTTGATAATATCTAAGACTTATCATTTAAAGATTTTTATAATTTTCATTTTTTTCTGTAGTGGTTCTATTTCAGCTAGAACTGCTACAGATTCTATTGGAATATACTTAGCTAAAAATGAAGACCTTAAAGCTTTAAAATATGCAATAAATCAGTCAGACTATTTATTTAAGAACAAATTATATAATAAATGGTGTGCCAATAACATCCAAAAAAGTAAAATTTACCTCAAACTCAACGACCATCAAAAAGCAATAGGCGTGCTGTTTGAGACACTCAAATTTACTGAGAAAAAACAACTTAAGTTTGAAAAAGTACTAGTCTTCAACGAAATTGGAAAAGTCTATCAACTCACTTTAGACAAGACCAAATCATACAAATATTTTAAAAGCGCCGAAAACATGGCAATGGAATTGGGTAATGATACTTTAAAAGCGTATTGCCAACAAGGCCTTTTTGTACATTCTATGGCACAAAATAATGAAACTAGTGCTAGATTTTACATGAAAAGCATTAAGGATTTATATAAGAACAATGGAAACAGTGATCAGATTTATAGGAGTTATAGCAATTATGCCAGCTATAATTTTAAATTTGGTCAAGGAGAACTTGCAAAAAAATACCTTGACACGGCCATTTATTATGCCAGTAAAAACAGAAAGATAAAATACCTCAAAGTTTGTTATGCCAATCTCGGCTATTATTATTTCACCGTTGAAAAAAATTTCAAAAAAGGAGAAGAACAATACCTTAAAAGCTTGGCATTAACACCAAAAGACACCATTTCTCAAGATGCAACAGATGACTATCTGAATTTATCGTATGCCTATGAGCAAATGAATGACTTTAAAACTGCAAATAAATACATGATGAAATATATCGATAATATGGTCATCATCTACCAGGACAAAGTCAACTCCAACCTTCGCGACGCCGAAACGCGCTACCAAATCGAAAAAGTCGAAACCGAATACAAAAAGCGCCAACAGGAACTCCTCGAAGAACAATCAAAAAACCAAAAGATTTTCCTCGTCATCATCGCACTGATCATCATACTATCCATATTATTGTATTTCTTTTTACAGAACATGCGCCTCAAGGAGAAAAATAAATTCAAAGACATCGAAAGCCGCGTTCAGCAAAACATCATCAATGCCACCATCGACGGACAGGAACTGGAACGCAAGAAAATCGCAAGTGTATTACACGACAACATCAGCGCGCAGCTTTCCTCAGCAGGCTTACACCTTTCCGCCTTTTCGGCGATTACAAAAACCGATTCGCAGGAAATTGCAAAGACCCGCGCCATTTTAAAAGAAGCGCATGATAAAGTGCGTGACTTGTCACACGAATTGCTTCCGGTATTGCTAGCGAAATTCGGATTGCTGTATGCCTTGCAGGATTTGTGCGAAAAAAATTCCAATTCGCTGCTGCATTTTGAATATTCCGGAAACGTTTTCACGTTCAAAAGATTCAACGAAGAATTTGAAATGAAGGTCTATTTTATCGTCACCGAATTGCTGAACAACATCCTCAAGCACAGCGAAGCAACTGAGGCTGAACTTACAATAAATGAAGAAAAAAGCCAACTCAAAATCACCGTAAAAGACAACGGCAAAGGCTTTAAAACTACAAAAACCACCGACGAAGGTTTCGGTCTCACGCAAATCCGCGCCAGGATCCAAAATATGAATGGCACTTTTAAAGTCGATTCAAAACCTGACCACGGCACAACCGTAACATTAAATATTCCGGTTGTTGAATGATCAAACGCGTTTCGGCGTCTCAATAATCTCCAGGTCTTTAATTTTATCGCCGTCAATTACAAAACGCAACATTGTTCGAACCTGATGGAAACCATGAATTCCCGTCGCACCCGGATTCATGTGTAGCAAATTGTACTTTTTGTCAAACATCACTTTTAAAATATGCGAATGCCCGCAAATGAATAATTTTGGCGGGTTTTTCTCCATTTCGGCACGAACCGCCGGATTGTATTTTCCGGGATAACCGCCAATATGCGTAATCCAAACATCAACGCCTTCACACATGAAACGGTTGTGCAACGGAAATTCCATCCGCGCTTTATCGTCGTCAATATTGCCATAAACAGCACGAAGTGGCTTAATGTTTTTGAGCATATCGGTCACAACTAAATCGCCAATATCGCCAGCATGCCAGATCTCATCAGCATTCGCGGCATGTTTCAAGATCGTATCGTCAATATAACTGTGCGTATCCGAAAGCAGAAGTATTTTTTTCATACAAATATTATTTTTCCTTAATTGTCATTTCGACTGAAAAGAGAAATCAGGAGCTGTTTCCTGCTGTCCGCTATATCTTTTGCTCCGCTGCGCTGCACAAAAGGATGCCGCTTCCATCAGGGCTAGGGAATTTCAGTAAAATTAAACAATTGGTTTCAAAACCGAATTAACATTTTGTTGCATTTCAACCTGGGAAACCAAACCATTAAATTAAGTATCTTTGTAGCCGATTAAAACCAACACAGCTTTTGAGGTATTTTATAAAACTGGCATACAACGGAACCCATTACCACGGTTGGCAATACCAGCCAAACGCGGCCTCTGTGCAGGAAACCCTGAACAAAGCGCTGTCTGTCATACTCAACACCGAAATCGATGTCATGGGCGCTGGCCGCACCGATACCGGCGTACACGCAAGGGAAATGTTCGCGCACTTCGACACCGAAAAAGCATTTGATCCCGAAAATTTAGTCCACAAAGCAAATTCATTTTTACCAAAAGACATTGTTCTTTATGATGTTTTCGCAGTTCACGATGATGCGCATGCGCGATTCGATGCAAAAAAACGCACATACGAATACCACATCCACACATTTAAAAATGTTTTCTTGCAGGATTTAAGTTGGCATTGCCCGCAAAAACTCGATGTCTCAAAAATGAACGAAGCGGCTAAATTATTATTAAGCCACACCGATTTCGAATGTTTTTCAAAAGTGCATACCGATGTAAATACTTTCAACTGCAACATTACCGAAGCTTTCTGGAAACAGGAGAATGACAAACTCATCTTTACAATTGCTGCCGACCGCTTTCTCCGCAATATGGTTCGTGCGATTGTCGGAACTTTAATAAATGTGGGCATTGGAAAACTTTCAGTCGAAGATTTCAACGCCGTCATCGAAAGCAAAAAACGAAGTGAAGCAGGATTTTCCGTGCCTGCCCACGGTTTGTATCTAACGGAAATCAAATACGATTATAGCAACAACAATGCTGTTCTGAAACCGGAAACAGCCGTAAATACCGAGTCCTAGCCCCGATAGAAGCGGAAATCCTTTTTATTTTTAGTGAGGCACGAACAAAATAAAAAGATTGCAGCGGATAGCGGGAACAGCTCCCAAAAAAAATAAATGAAAGCAAAAGCATTCGATACCAAAATATTTAAAAGAATTCTGGAATATACCAAACCGTACCAGCGGCGGTTCAATGGCGTGGTATTTTTCGCGATCGCGTTGTCGGTTTTCGCAGCGCTTCGCCCCTATTTGCTGAAGCATACCGTGGATGGCTACATTCAGCATCATGATGCAAAAGGCTTATTATCATACATCGTTTTGATGTTTGTCGTGCTTCTGGCAGAGGTTTTTTCGCAGTTTTATTTTGTGTACTGGGCCAACTGGCTCGGTCAGGATATTGTGAAAGACATCCGCAACAAATTGTTCAGGCACATGCTGAGTTTCAGGATGAAATATTACGACAATGCGCCGGTTGGGCAGCTTGTGACGCGTTCTGTATCTGATATCGAATCGATTGCACGGATTTTCAGCCAGGGTTTGTTCATGATCATCAGCGACCTTTTAAAAATGGTGATCGTACTGATTTTCATGTTTTGCATGAACTGGAAATTGTCATGGATCGTGATTCTTGCGATGCCAGTTTTGGTCATTATTACACGCGTTTTCCAGAAAAAAATGCAACTCGCTTTTGAAGAAGTGCGCACGCAGGTGGCCAATATGAACACGTTTGTTCAGGAACGCGTAACCGGAATGAAGATCGTGCAATTGTTTAACCGTGAAGACATTGAGGCCGATAAATTCAGCGTCATCAACCAAAAACACAACCACGCCTGGATCAAGACCATTTTATACAACTCGATCTTTTTCCCGATCGCCGATATCATTTCGTCGCTGACATTAGGATTTGTCGTTTGGTATGGCGGCGCGCGGATTCTGGGTGGCGATGCGACCACGACTTTCGGGGATTTGTTTACGTATACGATGTTCATTGGAATGCTTTTTAACCCGCTCAGGCAGATTGCAGATAAGTTTAATGAGATGCAACTCGGAATGATTTCAGCGAACCGCGTGTTTGAAATCCTCGATACCAAAGACCAGATTCAGGATACCGGAACGCATGAAGCACCGGTTTTTAAAGGCGACATCAGTTTTAAAGACGTGCATTTTGGATATATTGAAGGCGAAGAAGTGATTAAAGGCATCAGCCTGAATGTCAAAGCCGGAGAAACCATTGCGATTGTTGGCGCAACCGGAGCAGGAAAATCTACCATTATCAATTTGCTGAACCGATTTTACGAGATCAATGCCGGCGAAATTTGTATAGACGGAAAAAACATTGACGACTATACATTAGCTTCAATCAGGAAGCAAATCGCTGTGGTTTTACAGGATGTTTTCCTGTTTGCAGATACGATCCTGAACAACATCACCCTGAATAATCCTGAAATTACAATGGAAGACGTCGTGACTTCTGCTAAACGCATTGGCGTGCACGAATTTATCATGAGCCTGCCAAACGGTTACAATTATAATGTAAAAGAACGCGGCGTGATGTTGTCGTCAGGGCAGCGTCAGTTGATCGCTTTCCTTCGGGCGTATGTGAGCAATCCGAGTATTTTGATTCTGGATGAAGCGACCTCGTCTATCGATACATATTCTGAAGAATTGATCCAACGTGCGACTGAAACGATTACCAAAGGGCGCACTTCGATTGTGATCGCGCACAGATTGGCAACAATCGTAAACGCCGATAAAATTGTCGTCATGGACAAAGGCCACATTGTAGAACAGGGAAGCCACGCCGAACTATTAAACCGTGAAACCGGATTTTACAAAAACCTGTATTATTCGCAGTTTTTGGTGGAAGCGCGTGAGGAAGAATAAATATAGCGGAATAGCCAGAAATCAGTATTGGGATACAGGGCAAATAAGTGACTACAAATTAAAAAGCATAGCTTGACAAACGCAAAGGGTAAGCTCGCAAACGCAGAGAGTAAGCTCGCAAATGTAAAAGCTCAGTTCACAAACGCAAAAGGCAAGCTCGCAAATGCAAAGGGCAAGCTCGCAGATGCAAAGGGTAAGTTCGCAAATGCAAAGGATAACTTCACAATTGAAAATGATGGCTTCGCAAATGCAAGGCTTTCTATCCCAGAACCGAAAGACAAACACGATAATTGCTGAAGCGAAATCAATATCGCAGGCCAATAATTTTTCTGTAAGCAAATAAATAACTAATTTCGTAACCGGAAAATTTAAAGCAAAATGAAACACCTGAATTTGTGTTTCATCCAACATTAAAACAATAAAAAAATACCAAATGAAATACGACATTATAGTTTTAGGAAGCGGCCCGGGCGGATATGTTGCAGCGATCAGAGCAGCACAACTCGGATTTAAAACTGCGATCATAGAAAAAGAAAACCTTGGCGGAATTTGTTTAAACTGGGGTTGTATCCCAACGAAAGCACTTCTAAAATCGGCTCAGGTTTTTGATTATTTAAAGCATGCTGCGGATTACGGACTCACCGTAAATGAATTTGACAAAGACTTTGGAGCAGTAATCCAACGTTCCCGTGGCGTTGCCGATGGTATGAGCAAAGGGATCCAGTTCCTGATGAAAAAAAATAAAATTGACGTTGTCATGGGAACCGGAAAATTAAAACCGGGGAAGAAAATCGACGTGACAGTTGACGGCACCACAACCGAATATTCAGCCGATCATATCATTATTGCAACCGGCGCACGTTCACGCGAATTGCCGAACCTTCCACAAGACGGGAAAAAAGTCATCGGTTACAGGCAGGCGATGAACTTGCCAACACAGCCAAAATCGATGATCGTTGTTGGTTCAGGCGCCATCGGAGTTGAATTTGCGCACTTCTACAACTCTATGGGAACTGAAGTAACTATTGTTGAATTTTTGCCGAACATCGTTCCGTTAGAAGATGAGGACGTTTCCAAACAAATGGAGCGTTCGATGAAAAAAGCGGGTGTGAAAATCATGACCAATTCGGCTGTAGAAAGAATCGATACGACCGGAAACGGTGTAAAAGCATTCGTAAAAACGGCAAAAGGCGAAGAAATCATCGAAGCAGAAATTTTGCTTTCTGCAGTTGGGATCAAAACAAATATCGAAAACATCGGACTTGAAGAATGCGGCATCGCAACCGATCGTGATAAAATTTTAGTGAACGATTTCTACCAGACAAATATTCCCGGATATTATGCGATTGGTGACGTAGTTCCTGGCCAGGCTTTGGCGCACGTCGCTTCTGCCGAAGGCATTACTTGCGTGGAAAAGATCGCAGGTTTGCATGTAGACAAAATCGATTACGGAAACATTCCTGGCTGTACGTATGCCACGCCTGAAATCGCTTCTGTCGGCTTGACCGAAAAACAGGCGAAAGAAAAAGGATACGAACTCAAAATCGGAAAATTCCCTTTCACAGCATCCGGAAAAGCTAAAGCTGCCGGAACGCCAGATGGTTTTGTGAAAGTAATTTTCGACGCCAAATATGGCGAATGGCTGGGCTGCCACATGATTGGCGCAGGCGTTACCGATATGATCGCCGAGGCAGTTGTAGCGCGTAAACTGGAAACAACCGGACATGAGATCATTAAATCAATTCACCCGCACCCAACGATGAGCGAGGCAATTATGGAAGCTGCGGCTGATGCTTACGGCGAAGTGATTCACCTTTAGTCAATTGATATGCATAATAGAAATTATTCAGATTGTGAATAGAAAAATCCGCTTCATGCGGATTTTTTGTTGTTTGTATTTAGCCTAAAAACTTATCTTTACTTAAATTAAAAATCAACTTTTATGTCATTTCAGGCGTATCTCGAGAATGTCAAAAGTAAAACCAGGAACGGCCCTGCTGAATTTAGAAAACTGGCTGAAGGATGAGGATTTACTTAAAATATTAAATTGAAACCTAACGTCAAAGCCGGTGAAATTCATTACGTGGCTGAAATAAGATTTTAACCTCGGACATGGCCATGGATGACGATTTTATGCATTGCTGAAAGGCATTAAGATGAAAAACAGTAAATAATGAAAAAATATATTTTTTTGGCTGCAGTATTTTGCAGCTTGATTGCGAATGCACAACTTAAAACCGAAAGCAATGTGCCGTTTGCCATTGGTGAAAGCCGGACAATTGAATCGAAAATCCTTAATGAAAACCGGACTTTAAATATTTATCTTCCGAATGGTTTTGATAAAAATAAAAGCCATTCGGTGATTTATTTGCCTGATGGTTCGGCTAATGAAGATTTTCTGCATATCGTTGGGTTGGTACAATTTTTCCACATGCAATTGAACATGCCTGATTTTATCGTTGTTGGGATTGCGAATGTAGACCGCAAGCGCGATTTTACATTTCCGACTACAAACCAAGCCGACAAAAAGCAATATCCGACAACGGGAAGTTCAGAGAAATTCATTTCCTTTTTAGAAAATGAATTGCAGCCTTATGTTGAAGCAAATTTTAAAACAACCGGAACAAAATACCTGATCGGACAATCGCTCGGTGGATTACTGGCGACTGAAATTTTAATCAAAAAACCCAATTTGTTCACGCATTATTTTATCATCAGTCCAAGCCTGTGGTGGGATGATGAATCTTTGCTGAAATTGGCCGAGTCGAATTTTTCGAAAAATGATTACAGTAAAACTTATGTTTATGTTTCAGTTGGTTCAGAAGGAAAAGTCATGGAGAACGATGCAAAATCTTTAGCTGATTTGCTGTCGAAAACAAAAATGAAAACTGATTTTTTACCATTACCTAAAGAAAACCATGCAACGATTTTGCATGAAAGCATGTATCAGGCATTTAAGATCCAGTTTCCTTACAAACCTTAATTTTAGGATATTCTTACACGTTCTTTCGAAAGTGCTTTAATTATTTGGCATACACGAAGTGACTGTTCTGCCCTAGCCCTGATGGAAGCGGCATCCTTTTTTAAATTTGCCGAAGCGCAGCGAAGGTAAATTTAAAAAAGATACAGCGGACAGCGGGAATAGCTTGAAAAAATTCTGCATATATTTTGTATATTCGCTTCATACACGCCAAAATATAGAATATATGCACACTTCCCTACCTGTGGTAACTTTGAACCGAACGATTCATCGCAACCAAGAAATCCTGAGTATTTGTTTTGAAAAAAATGCGGCGCTTGAGCAAAAGGTTCGTTCACTGCTCAACGTCAAATGGAGTCATACGCGGAAATTTTGGTATTTGAAGTATACCTTATCCAACAAAGCCAATAGTATTAAAATCTTGAGTGATTTTGCTAAAATCAACACGGAAAAACTAGATCTTCAGGAAGAAAAGCGGCGTTACAATATGGATGACATCATGCTGCCTATCTCTGAGATCGAAAAAATATATAAGTTTAAAAAGTGGCTTGAAACCAAACGTTACAGCGATAATACGGTGCACACGTATTGCAGTCTGGTAGTATTTTTCTGTAAATATCTGGTAAAGAGAAATTGTACAGAATTGAATCCGATGATCGTTTCACGTTTTAATTATGAATTTATCGTACAGCCGAATAAATCAATTTCATATCAAAACCAGGCCATAAACGCGATAAAGCAGTATTTTGAATATTCAGGGATTGCAGTTGAAATTGGAGAGATTGAGCGTCCCAGAAGAGAAAAAAAATTGCCTGTTGTGTTGAGTATGGAGGAAGTGCGGCGAATGATTAACAATACGGGGAACCTGCGCCATAAAACGCTATTGTGCCTTATTTATTCAGGTGGGTTCAGATTGGGTGAAGCTTTGCAGCTTAAATTGAACGACATAGACAGTGACCGAATGCTAATTCATATTAAAAGTGCAAAAGGTAAAAAGGACCGGTACACTTTGCTTTCTAAAAAGGCATTGACAATTATGCGTGAATATTACCGTGTTTATTCTCCGAAAATATTTTTATTTGAAGGGCCGAATGGTGAAAAGTTTTCGGCTCGCTCGGTTCAAACTGTGGTAAAGATCGCTGCAACACGTGCCGGAATTACCAAACAGGTTTCGCCACACAGCCTGCGCCACAGTTTTGCTACGCATTTGCTTGAAAACGGCACTGATTTACGCTACATCCAAAACTTACTGGGACACACCAGCCCCAAGACGACAATGATTTATACGCATGTAAGCGATCTTGCAATACAAAAAATCCGCAATCCCTTTGATTTAACTTAATGAGGGTTTGTAAATTATTTGTATACTTGCATGTACTAAAAATATTTGCATTTATATTCGCTTATCCTGTTTGAAATGTGGGGATTGTGGGTTATTTGTGCGGGTATGGATAAGTTGGGCGCAATTTGACGTTACCGCAGCCGATAAATTCAGCGACAAAAACTACTTTTTTTTAAGCGGGCAAAAGAGGAAGAATGACGATTTTTGCTGCCAAGCTTCGCGAAGGGATTCGCTGAAAAACGCGTTTTTCAAAGCTAATCGCTTTAGAAGCTTGGAGAAGTTAGCGTAAAAATATCTATGAATCAAGAGACACTGCTGCGGTTTTACTGTACATTTTGTTAAATTCATTACGCTAACTTCGGCCGCTTAAAAAAAAGTAGTTTTTGGGCTGGCGGATTTAAAAACGATCGCTTATAAGACATAAGCGACATATTTAAATCCGTATTTATCTGGCTGCGTCCACGGTCAAACTGGTCGATTTTCATTAATCACATCTATTTATGATTAATTTTAAAGTCATATCGTTTTTCCAAATATGATTAATAGAAAATCTCGCCCAACACGGCATATACGCAATTGCGGGATTTGAGTTAAAAGAAACATTATTTTCATTAACTTCGTTTTTCGGTAGCAGAAAATTCTCAGGTATTAAGACCGCAACTGCGCATATGCCGGGAACGTTAGCTGTCATGTCGAAAATCGACAACCGAATCAACAATCATAATAATGAGCATAATTACTTACTTAAAGGAAGTTTCTACATTTAAAAAAATACTTGGTCCAATGTTTATATGTCTTGGACTATTTTCCATTGCAATGTTGAGTATTTTATTTGGTGTAATATTTTCTGTAATCGGCTTAAATTTATTATCAACCGAAGGCTCACAAATTAACCTGCATAACAATACATATAGAAATATAAAATCAATATTCGGATATAAATTCGGCAAATGGCAACCATGTCCAGGATTTGAATACGTCTCAGTTTTTAAAACGAAAGAAAATCAAACTATTCGTGTAATAACTGCAGAAGCAACTTTTCAAAGCGACATAATACTGTTAAATCTATTCTACAAAGGAAATAAACATATTACATTTTATAAAACATCTGATAAAGTTAATGCCTTTGAAACAGCCGAAAAATTTAAATCGGTATTCAATATTGATATTCTTGATGCAACAGAAAATGAAAAAAGGTGGTTATAACTAAGACACGACAGCTAACCGCCGCTTCAAGAACTTGCTGGATTTTTGGTAATTGAATGCTTTGTTTTCACGAAGAATGTTTATATTCGGCAGACAGAACTCAGCTCGCTGGAATCGCAAATTCGTGAAGCGGCAAAACGTTGCCCGCAAATCGCCTTGGCGCGCGTAAAAAGGTCCTGGAATACTTTACTCTTTTTTCATATTTACGAATAGATTAAATTGAAAATATTTCCTCTCCTATTCCGCTTTTTTAAGTTTGGCAAAATTTGATTTCTAAGTTTGTAAATCTTTGAAAAAAATCTGTCGAAACCTTTTGAAATCTTAGTCATTCTTTGCCTCTTTTTCTCTTTTTCGTCGATTTGTTTGTCAATTCTTTGTCAAAATTATTTCGCAGAAAAAACTCGCACAATGTTTTTTGTACGAGATAGTTTTTAGTAGCTCGAAGGTTTTCCGAAAAAAAATTGAATAGTTCAAAAATCTTATAAATCGAGTTCACTTTATCCGCGACCTGCGGGCAACAGCGCATTTACTCAAAGCGCTTGTTTTTAGTAAATTGATTGTTTGCAATTCACGAAGAATGTTTTATCTTGGCAGAGAAAACTCAGCTCGCTGGAATCGCGTTTGCGCAAATCCGCGAAACGTTATGAGCTATAATTTCAGCAGCAGACTAAACAACAATGAAAATGAAATATTACACATATTGGTCGATTGCTGATTTGCCCACAAACTCAATAAAATCCTATGAAGTTTTTTTATATATTTCTATAATTTGTTTAATCACTTGGATTTGTATTAAGCGCTACAAAAAAAATAACAAGGATTATGAAAAATTAATTCTATTATGGATAATTGGTAGCGTATTCATATTCTCTACTTCTATGTTTGCGTACCTAACTTATATTGTTAAAGACGATATCGAAAATAGAATTCAAGCAATTTTAACTTCTCCAAAAGTAGCACAAGTTGAAGGCGTAATTTCTGGTTTTAAAAGAGAAAGACCTGCTTCACAACGTCGAGTTGTAACAATTGAGAGTTTTATGGTTGATTCTGTAAAATTTTCTTATGGAGATGCAATGCTTGGGCGTTTTAATAGCTTCAGTGAAACTAACAGTATTTTACAAAATGGTTTGCACGTTAGAATAACTTATGGAAAAGTTAAAAATCAAATCGTAAAAATTGAAATTGAAAATTAAGTCTACAAACTATTACAGCTCATAACACCGGCTAAGCGAATCGGCTGGTTTTGTGTAAATTGAAACACTTTTTCCATAATTTAGTTTCCGTTCAGCAGAGAATACTCTACTCCTATTTTCGCCGAATTCGCTTAGCCAGGAAACGTTGTGCGTGATTCCGCCAAAAATGTGCATAAAAATCGCAAAAAAAATGAAAATTCTATATTTTTTCGTTCTGTTCATTTCATCTCAAATCTACTCACAAGTAAATTCTAAAGTCAAAACAGAGCTTAATGAAACAGATTCCATTTATCTAAAATCTATTGAAAAATATCTAGAACAAAATGTAGCGTACTATAAAATACATTTTCCCAAAGAAATTATTTATAAAACAATCTACATTCAATCTGAAAAATTTCTAGAAAAACTTCCAGCCAAACTAAACGGATATCAAATTATACAAGTTGAAAATAAAGATTTACATAAGTACTTCAAAAATAACAAAAGTCAAATTACACTTGTCCAAATTTCTTCGATATCAATCGAAAACTCATTGTTTTATATAACAATTAGTCCATACTCTGTTGAGAAGAAAAGTAAAAACAAAATGAAATTTATACTCTCCGATTGGACAAATGTGTATTTTAGATTTGAAGGTGGAAAATTAGTTTTTAATAAAATTGAAACTGAAGGAATATAAAGAACCACGCACAACAGCCGGTAAGCTAATTACGCTGGTTTTCGGTAAGTTGAATGTTTGTTTTTCACGAAGAAAGTTTTATCTTGGCAGAGAAAACTCTGTCCGCTGGCATCGCGAATTCGCTTACCGGCGACACGTTGTGCGCCAGTTGTGAGCAAAAAAACTCAACCGGAAATTTTGGAACTCGAAAGAATAACTTGTAAAGTTTTGCACAGAAATTTAAAAACCTAAAAGTGGAAATTTGAAAAGTTTGCATTATAATTTAGAGATTTGAAAATAGATTTTTGAAAAGTTTTGCGCAAATTCAGAAACGTGAAAAGCAAAACTTGAAAAGTTTGCGTAATAATCTAGAGATCTGAAAAAAAGGATTTTGAAAAATTTTGCGTAGAAATTTAGAAACTTGAAAGTTTTACGCAAAAACACAAAAAGTGTAAACTTTAAATTTTGCACAATAAATCATAAAAACCAAAAAAACAAAGCGTAAAAGTTTTGCGCAGAAAATGAATATAATAAGAACTTTTTTCTTTCAATTCAACCGAACGCACAACAGCGGCTTCAAGCAATTGCGAAGTTTTTTCTAACCGGAAATTTTTATTTCACGAAGAAACATTATATTCGGCAGACAAAACTCAGCTCGTTTTGATTCGCAACTGCGTGATAGCCGCGAAACGTTACCCGCAAATTAGCTGCGAATAGTAAACAAATCACGATGATGAAAACACAACTTTACAAAAATATTGCTTTGTCCTTTATTGTTATAAATATCTGGACATTATATAGCTTTTTTGACTATTATAATTCTGTGGTAAACGATCAATACAATATGAGCAGCATGACGCTATTTTAACTTTATCGAAAGTGTTTGCGTAGCCATAGCTGTTGGTATTTTATTGATAATATTGAGGTTGACAATTTTCAAAAAACAAAAACAAAACATTCTAAAAAATAACTTCTTTTATATTTTAGTTGGTTTTTTTAATCTGAATCTTTTCGCTATTTGGATTATATCTTTGATTATGGGTTTTCTTCCATTTAAAATTGGCACTTTGTGGTTTATGTTAGGAATATCAGCGATCGCAGTTTTTATTCTTTTTGATGTTTTAAGAAAAAAACAGATGAGTCAACTTAAGTGTGAACAAGTATAATCTGCGGGTAACAGCGGCTAAGCGAGATTGCTGGTTTTCGGTAACCGGAAATTTTGTTTTCACGAAGAAAGTTTTATCTTGGCAGAGAAAACTCAGTCCGCTTAAATCGCAACCTCGCTTAAGCCGCGAAACGTTAGCGGTAATAATCAAGATAAAAATGCACACAAAGAAACCATTATTTGAAACCGAGATTAGAAAGCCCCAATATTTGCATTCTTTATCGCGTAGCTTAATAGTTTTACTTCCAGGTGCTTTTTTAATTTATGTTAGTAGAGCAAATTTTATTATTTTTTCTACATTAATTTTCATTTTTATTTTTCTTACTATATTTATAATTTTAAGAGGTTTGAAAACATTTCATCTGTATGAAGACTTACTAGAAGTTCGTCGACCATACTTAAAGAGTGAAATATTCGTCGTGAATAATATTGAAAAAATAGTATTTACTTTTACAGACAATCGTCGTCCAACGCCGCTTATTAGAATAATTTCTAGTAATTCAGAAAATGAATTTGCGTTATTTTATAAAGGAAAAATTTTAGTTGCTTTTATACAAAGTTTGAAAAAACTAGGAATCAAAATAGAAAACCAATTGAACAATTACTACCGCTAACAGCGGCTAAGCGAGATTGCTGGTTTTCGGTAACCGGAAATTTTGTTTTCACGAAGAATGTTTTATCTTGGCAGAGAAAACTCAGTCCGCTTGAATCGCAACCTCGCTTAAGCCGCGAAACGTTAGTTGCTATACCAAAAAAAACGCAATAAAATGAACGAAATTTTTAAACCTGAAAATTTCAAATCACTAAAGGATTTGGATGAATGCAAACTAAATTTCGCAGGAATTTATGCATTGAGAATTATGGATATTTCTTCTTTCCCTTTGCAACTTAGAAGTGAAATAGAAGACAAAAAATCTTCTATAATTTATATTGGTAAAGCGAGCAAAAACTTAGGCAAGCGACTAGAAGAAGAATGTCGAGGAAAAAGTCATGGAACATTTTTCAGAGGAATTGGTGCGCTTATTAATTTTAAACCGCCTAAGGGTTCATTAATTGGCAAAGCAAATTCAAACAATTATAAATTTAGTTCAATAGATTCTGCAAAAATTATAAATTGGATGAATGACAATCTTCAATTTGATTATTTAAAAGTCGAAAAGAATATTGATTTTATCGAGAAAGATTTAATTAAACATTTTGAGCCTATTTTAAATACAACTCATAATCCAAAAAAATCAAAATATTTAGCATTGCTAAGAAAGGAATGCATAAATATCGCCTTGGAATAGGTACAGCAACTAACCGCCTGTAACCGCAATCGCGGAGTTTTCGTTAAATTGACGCTTTGTTTTCACGAAGAAATTATATCTTAGAGGAGAGAACTCAGCTCGCTTTGATCCGCGACTGACGGTTACAGGCCAAACGTTGTGCGATATTATAGAAAAACATCATCATGAAAAGAACATTTACCATTTTTATATTGTTTTTTGTTTCAAATTTATTTCCGCAAACTGTTTCAGAAATTAATAAAGTAATAAAAATTCCTGATTCTTTGTCAAATGAAAAAGAAATAAGAATTTACAAAAGATATAGCATCACGAATGCTAGTGAGATTTTTCGAATGTATCAAACGAAAGAAAAGAAATGGAAAGCTGAACTCTATAAATATTATCACGAAACAAATAGTACTCAAACTAAATTTGAATTACAAAAACTAGAATCAAATACAGACTTGCGATTAGTTTGGCTTTTTTTTATAGAAAATGATATTCAAATTCTAAAAAGCATCAAACAAATCAAGCATAAACTTAAAGGAAAGCCAGAATATCAGTTAATCGATGGAGAATATGAAGTAATCAGTAGACAAATTCATCCATTAGACGGAATTGGTTACGAAGCTTTTGTAAGAACAGATAATTACAAACATAATTTTGATTTTAGTAATTATGATCAGTATTTAAAATATTATCCCAAAGTAGATGAATTGAATTCCTATTCTGAAATTATTAATATTTTACAAAAGGAATTTAATATTTGGAAATCATAACATCGCACAACCGCCGTTTCAAGATATTGCCGAGATTTCGGTAGCTGGAAGTTGCGGTTTCCCGAACATTGTTTATCTTCGGCAGAGAGTACTCAGCTCGCTTTGATCGGCAACATCGTGAAGCGGCCTAACGTTAGCAGATATTTAACCAAAAAACGTAAATAACATGACTCAAGAAGAAGAGAACAGAATTGACAATTATAGGATTTCAATAGAAAAAGGGAAATTATTTTTTAAACAAATAACTGATTACTATGCAAATGCGTATGTGCTAAATGAAACAGATGCTGTCGAATTTTCTGAAAATATTTTAAAGATAATTTATTTGTATAAACCGTATCTAATTGAAATAACCTATAATGAAGAATTAGACCTTGGACAATTTAATATTTATGAAAGTGAAATAGGAACGCATTTTATGCCGGAACCAAAATATAAATTAAAGGAGAATAGCTCGATATTTTTTGACTTTATCGGAAATGTTTTCATAGGTGACCCCAAATCTGCACATTCGACTCCAAGACGAGCAGCAGAACAAATAATTCGTGAAATTTGCAAATAAACATCTGCTAACAGCGGCTAAGCGAGATTGCTGGTTTTCGGTAACCGTAAATTTTGTTTTCACGAAGAAAGTTTTATCCTGGCAGAGAAAACTCAATCCGCTTGAATCGCAACCTCGCTTAAGCCGCGAAACGTTGGCTGACATTTATGAAGACCGCAGAACGAATAAACAAGAAATGATAACAAAAGAAGATTTAGAAAAGAAATACTCAACATTTTCAAATTCGGAACTGTTGGAAATTATACAAGATAAATTTAGTTATACTGATATAGCCGTTTTGGTTGCTATGTCAGAAATCTCTAAAAGAAATTTGAATGAACAAGACATAAAAAAATACAAGACCGCAAAAGAACTTGAAATCAAGAATTTTATTCAGAAAAATATTGTCGACGATTTATCATTTTTGCAAAAAAACTTATTCTTTTATATTTGGATTCCATTTCTAAACTTTCCTTTTAAAAGAAATTTTTTCGATGATGGTTTTGAGCTAAAACTCAAACAAGCTAATTATTATTCATGGCTAGGATTTGCATTTTGCGTAATATTGTCAGCGATTCAGTCAAATTATAAATTCTCAACAATTGTGTTTTTAATAATTTGGATGGCGACTTTTTTAGTTACATTTCTCTTTGATGAATTTTTTAATCGCCAAAGTCAAATTCGTAAATTGCAGAAAATTTTTAATATCGAATCGGAAGACGAAATTAGTCACAAAAACTAAACGTCAGCCAACAACCGCTTCAAGAAATTGCCGGTTTTTTTTAAATTGAAATTGTAGTTTCACGAAGAAAGTTTATCTTGGCAGAGAATAATCGGCTCGCTTTCATCGGCAACTTCGTGAAGCGGCGAAACGTTAGCTGTTATTTTTGAAAATCTCAAAAAAATCATGATTTTTCTTTAATTGAAAGTTTGATTATATTTGTCAAGGCAAAACCGTTTAAAATATGAATTACACAATATCCTTTCAGGAAAGAGCAAAGTTAGGTTTCGAACAATTATCCAAACAATCGCCGGTTACCTTAAAAATGGCGAAACAACAGGCCGAACAATTGAAATCGAAAAGCATTTCAAAAGTGAAGAAGCAAAGAGATTAGAAAACTATATTACGCAGAGTAATCTTTGGGTTAGAGATATCGATCTTTCTCAATATGTTAGTGAAGGCGCAGAACAAAAAGTATATCTGAAAGATTCGGAAAATGTATTGAAATTAAATGATTCAATTTATTACACTTCATGGAAAGATTACTTTTACAATTTATTGCTTCACAATTATTTTTTTCCAGACACAGCATATGAATTGATTGGTTTTACAAAAGACAACGATATTTTGTATTGTGTAGTTCAACAATCTTATGTTGCCATTCAGTAAATACTGATTTGCAACAAGTCAAAACATTTTTAACACAAAACGGATTTGAGAATAATCGTAGTAATGATTATTTCAATTCTGAATTAGGAATTATATTAGAAGATTTACACGACGAGAATGTTTTGACAAGGAATGAAATCTTGTATTTTATCGATACCGTTTTCTATTTGACTCCGGAATTTTGGTCTGAAGATTAAAACAACAGCTAACCGCCGCTTCAAGAAATTGCCGGTTTTAGGTTATTGAATGTTTTGTTTCACGAAGAATGTTTTATCTTGGCAGACAGAACTCAGCTCGCTTTCATCGGCAACTTCGTGAAGCGGCAAAACGTTGGGCGAAAATTCAGACATACATCATGAAAATACATTTAGTCATTACAATTTTGTTAATTACCATTTTATCTGGCTGTAATTCCGAAAATTCATCTGGAAAATATTTCTTTTATTCTTCGCCATCATTTCACGAAGGATTCGATATAGAACTTGATTTAAAAAATAGACGAATTAGCGCAAAAGAGAATTATCAATATTTTTTTGCTGATTCATTATCGCCAACGCTTTTCCGAATGATAGATTCTCTTGACGCGCGAAGTGTGAAAAATTTTCTTCCAAAAGGAAGTAATATAACTGTCGAAATAAGTGACTCAGAATACGAGAAGTTGAAAATAAATTTGGATAAGCTATTAGATTATAAACTATCTGAAAGAGAAAAAATACCACCAAATGACGGAATTACAATTTTTGTAGAAGATAGCGTTGGCAACAAGAATATTCGGAGAAATACTTTTTATTCACCATCTAAGAAAACCAAACAAGGAAAAATTATAATTGAGACCTATAAAATTTTAATAGATATCTTTAAAAACAAAACTGTTATAGAAGAAAGTATAGAAAATTCTGAAAGATATTTTGATGACAAACTTATAAAAGTAAAAAGTCGGAATCCGTTGTACGTAAAAGTGCTAGAAAACAGAGATGAGAATTGTGAATCGTTAGAGTATGAAATTAAACAATTGCCGAATTCAAAAACGATTTTTCTCGACCTAACAAATTTTGACGGAGATAAAAAATGTATCGAAAAAGTCTTTCGGAAGAAATATTCAAAAATTAAATGGATTTCAAAAGATTCACCATTTGCAGAACCATAGAATCTTCGCCCAACCGCCTTTAACCGCAATTGCTGATTTTCGGTTTACAGAACGTCTATTTTCACGTAGAAAGTTTTATCTTGGCAGAGAAAACTCAGCTCGCTTGCATCAGCAACTGCGGTTACAGGCCAAACGTTACCTGCAAGCTTCGACCAAAATTCGTATAAAAAATGAAATATCAAAGCATTTTAATTTTGTTGTCTTTTTCGTGTCAATCAAGTTTGAAAAATGAACCAAAAAAGTTTGATGAAAAAATAGTCGATTTCATTATTGAAAACTCGAGCAATAAATATCTAGAATTGGAAAATTTGTACGATTCATTACCTCATAAAATTTTAAATGACGTAAATGAAAAACTCATTCTTGTACAAATTCTAAAAACAAAAGGTTTTACAGTCATCAATTGGGGAAGAGGAAATCATCCATTAGGCCCAAGAATAGTTTCAATTACTTTGAAAAATGCTGAATGTGAATGCGAAGTAGATAAAATATATTATTCAACAGATGCTCTTCCAGAAGAAATTTATAAAATAACTGAAAGGATTAAATGCAAAAAAGCCAGCAGGTAACCGCCGGTAAGCGAATTACGCTGGTTTTCGGTAAGTTGAACGTTTGTTTTTCACGAAGAATGTTTTATCTTGGCAGAGAAAACTCAGTCCGCTGACATCGCGAATTCGCTTACCGGCAAAACGTTAGCAGAAACCACAAAAAACAACCTTGACAAAAATGGAAAATTCAGAATTAATTGAAATACCAAAATATAAAGTTTACAAAGATCGCGCGATTTGGGTAGGAACGTTTTTAGGAGGTCCATTAGTAGCTGGTTATTTAATAGCAGAAAATTTTAAAGCTTTTGGCGAACCAGAAAAAGCAAAAAAAACTTGGATTATTTCAATAGGTGTTACAATATTAATATTTGGAGGATTACTTTTAATTCCTGAGAATGCTAAAATTCCAAATCAAATTATTCCAATTGTTTATACAGTAATTGCTTATTATTGTTTAATACATTTTCAAGGACAAAAGATAAATAATCACATTGAACGTAATGGAGAACTGTATGGTTGGTGGAGAATCATTGCAATCGGGATTATTGGAGTTATTGTAACTCTCGTAACATTTGTAAGCATTGGGCTTTTATCCGATACAATATCAAGTCCAACAAATAATTTGCCAACCGAAATAACTATGAAATATGGCAAAATGAATCATGAAATTGTTTTTGACTCACAAAATGTTTCGAAAAAAGAAGCTGATGAAATTGCCAAAGGGTTTACAAAAACAACTTTTTTTGATCTAGCTATTACGAAATATGTCTATTTAAAAAAAGAAGGAAGTGATTATATAATTTCTATTTCATGTGATGAATCAATTAAAACTGATAATGGAATGGAAGCAGTTTTTGGAGAATTGAGAAATGATATGCAAAAATTATATCCTAGTAATAAAATAAAATTTAATCTAGTTGTTGGAAATCTTGACAATATTGTAAAAAAGTTAGAATAAGTGGCATCTGCTAACAGCGCAACTAAGCAAGAGCTTGTTTTTCCTGGGTTGAACGTTTATATTTCACGAAGAAAGTTTATCTTCGGCAGAGAGAACTCATTCCGCTTTTCCGCTCCTGCGTAGTTGCGCGAAACGTTAACTGAAATGCTATGAAAAATCGATTACTACAGACAATAATTCTTTTATTTACATCAATCTTATTTGGACAATCTCCAAAAGAAATAACAAAATACTTGAAAACGCATTATGCAGGTAAACCAGAGGAATCAAGTGTCGGTTATTACTTGTACACGAACGATACTTTAAAAATTTATCCAGACAATGTTTTAGCAAATGTTCTTCCTAAATATAAATTTTACAACTTTATTATTGATGAAAAAGGCTGCTATGGATTTAGTTCGAGAATTGGAATAATCACAAAAAATGACAAGGATTTAGTCGAACAGTTTGGATTATGGGCAATTGGTTCAGACCAAGATTTTAATCCTGAGTTCATAAATATATTTAAGACTAAGCGAGTTAGAGATGATAAAGATTTTGAAGCATATGTATTCAGTATAGCCAAACTATTATTTTCAACTTATTATGAAAACGAATTTAAGAAAGGTTTACACACAAAAAATTGTCAGACTTTTGAAAGTAAAAATAGAGGAATTATTACAATTGAATATTCAAATAATCAGATTACGAATATCAAATATCGTATGGTGATATAAAAAGCACATCAGTTAACCGCACCTAATCGAAACTGCTGGTTTTCAGTGAATAGAACCCGTATTTTTCATAACTTCGTACGCGGTAACAGAGAATACTCAGCTTCGGTCGCCGCAGCTTCGGTTAGCTGCCAAACGTTAGCTGTCATGCCGCTGAAATTCGTGCTAAAATTGAAAATCAATGAGATATAGAATAAAAATTTTACAAATTATCCTTTTTGTTAGCTTATCGATTCATGCGCAAAACAATGCTGCCAAAATTCATATTCGTGACTTGAACTCAAAAAGCATAGAAGTTAATTCTGGAGGTAAAATTTATAACTATGATTTTATCTTTCCACAAGTAATGTCTATTGATTCCTATTTCGTATCGACAACAGACGATATATTTTATATTAAATACGAATATACAGGTTCGGCAATTTCAAAGTATTTTGATCTAGTTGGTTTTAGGTGGAAAGATGGAAACATATATCTCAAAGAATACGTGATAATGAATAACCAAAAAGGCAAATGGACAGGAGTTGCCAGAATATTAAATGAAAAATTGGTTAAGAATTACGAAGATGTAGAAAGCATAATTACATCTTTTAAAAATGAAAGTGAGGTCAGCGTAGTAAGAAATTCAAAACGTATTGGTAAGATAAAAATTCCAAAAAAAATTGCGACTGAATTAATTATAGATGACAAAATTTTTTTTGAGATTCTAAATGACGCAAAAAAGTACAAGTAATGGCACGAACAGCTAACCGCCTGTAAGCGAATTGCGCTTGTTTTGAGTTGCCGGAAATTGTAGTTCCACGAAGAATGTTTATATTCGGCAGAGAAAACTCAACTCGCTTGCACCGCGAATTCACTTACAGGCAAAACGTTACCAGTAATGCCCAAAAAACGTATATCATAATGAGAAAATTTTTTCCAATTCTTTTTATTTTCTTTCTGAATAAATCATTTGGACAAAATGAACAGATTAGAAAAGAAATTACGGCAGATATATTACAAAATGCCTACAATTATAGTAAACCGAAAGTTGTAAATCAGTTAGATAAAAGCAGAATTGAAGAACATTTGCAGAGTTTAATAGAAAGTAAAAATGGTTTTTTCGCTCAAAGGATAAATAATTCATCTGATTCATTAAAAAGTATAGTGATTACGAAAGATGAGAGAAAATATTTAATAAAGTCTATTCGAAATCAATATGATCTGAAGTGGAGAAAAGAAGATTTTGAAAATTATGAAATATTAGACAAAGATGACTCGGAAAGTTACTTAAAGTCAAAAAAAAAGAATACAACTGTAGAAATTTCTAATCCAATCTTTTTAGAAATGAAGAATATGCTATGGTTTACTTTGCAAATTATATTGGAAAATCAGGAGAATCAGGTTTGAATGTATATAAAAAACAGAATGGTATGTGGAAGATTTGGGTTCGAATAAGTTCTGTCGAATATTAACGGCACTACTGGTAACAGCGGCTAAGCGAGATTGCTGGTTTTCGGTAGCCGGAAATCTTGTTTTCACGAAGAAAGTTCTATCTTGGCAGAGAAAACTCAGTCCGCTTGAATCGCAACCTCGCTTAAGCCGCGAAACGTTAGAAGAAATTGCAAAAAAATCGCGATGACATTAAAATGCGTCCATAAATTCATATATTTGTACGTATAAAATATTTGATATGGATACTAAACTCACATTAAAGCTAGATCAAGAAATTATTGAAAAAGCTAAGTTATATGCGTCGGAAAAGAAATTAAGCTTGTCCAGGTTAATTGAGAATTATCTTAACTCTTTGACTTCTGACAAACCCAAAAATGAATTACAAATATCGCCTTTTGTAAAAAGTCTTTCTTCGGGAATTACAATTCCCGCAAATTATGATTATAAAAAAGATCGCGTGGATTATTTAGAGCAAAAATACAAATGACCAGAATATTTTTAGACACTAATGTCATATTGGATCTATTAGCGGAAAGAATTCCTTTTTTTGATTCAATTGCCAAAGTAGCAACTCTTGCTGATCAAAAGAAACTTATTTTAGTTGTTTCTCCGTTATCGTTCACAACTGTAGAATATATTTTAAATAAATTTGAATCTTCCGAATCCGTTTTAAGCAAATTGCGAAAATTTAAAATCATTTGTGAAGTATGTGAGGTTAACGAAGAAACAATTGAAAAAGGACTAAATTCAAGTTTTAAGGATTTTGAAGATGCAGTTCAATATTTTACTGCAATCCAATCCAGTTGCTCAATTATTATTACTAGAAATGGAAAAGATTTTAAGAGCTCAACAATTCCAATTATGACTGCAGAAGAATACCTGAGCAGTATACTTTAAGAGCAACTTCTTCTAACAGCGGCTTCAAGCAATTGCGAAGTTTTTTGTTACCAGAAATCTTTATTTCACGAAGAATGTTTATATTCGGCAGACAGAACTCAGCTCGCTTTCATTCGCAACTGCGTGAGAGCCGCGAAACGTTATGGGCAATTTGTTGAAAACTCCTTTCACCTAACAAAATTTTCATTTCATTAAATGTTAAATTGCTGATTAATAAATTATAACCTTTATGAAAGATATTATCATTCGTCAGTATTTAGAACAACTTAAATCGGCAAATTCAAATACAGAACTTAGTTCAATTTTAAGTGAAATAATTAGATCCGGAGTTTCTATTCCAGAGTTAATGATGTATTTTAAAACGCATCAGGGCGATTTTGAAACTAAATCACAAGATCATCAAAATACAATTTCAAATTCAAATAAGGCACAAGTAATTATGCAATTATTAATGCAAAAATTAAATAGATAATGTGTCCTTTAGTTACAGACTGGATTAGCGCAATTTCCTCAGCGGTTTCCGCATTCATTTCCATTTTAGTTTTATGTGTTGCTTGGTTTCAAATTAAACAAGTAAAAGTTCAACTTAAAAGTTTAGCCGAGAGCCAGAAAAACAGCACTTTAATGACTGTATTAGAGTTAGAAAGCGAAATGAATAAACGAAAAGAAAATCTTGATCATTATAATTTTGAACTTCGTCAATATGGAATTGATGTTAACTCTAATAATCGAGAACTGAATAATGATTCAATAGATTTGTTTCAAGACAGAATTAAAGTAGCAAGAGAAAATTATTTAAACTCTCTAGATCGTTTGTCATATTGCATTATTCATAATTATCTTTCTGACAGAGATTGGAAAACAGAATATAGAGATGTTCTATTTGACGCAGTAGATAATTTTAGTGACTGCTATGGCGTTTCGTCAAGGTTTTGGAACACAAAAAAGCTGTATGAAAAATGGAAAAACGAATAATCAAAATTGGTCAAACTGCCCATAACCGCCGGTAACCGCAATTGCTGATTTTCAGGTTACAGAACGTTTTGTTTTCACGAAGAAACATTATCTTGGCGGAGAAATCTCGGTCCGCTTTCATCAGCAACTGTCGGTTACCGGCCTAACGTTGTGCGTCAGTTGTGAGCAAAAAATCTCAACCGGAAATTTCGAAACTCGAAAAAATAAACTTGTAAAGTTTTGCACAGAAATCAAAAACTTGAAAATGGAAACTTAAAAAGTTTGCGAAATTTTTAGAGGTTTTGAAAACAGATTTTTGAAAAGTTTTGCGCAAAAATTCAGAAAAGTAAAAATAGAAAACTTGAAAAGCGAAAACTTGAAAAGTTTGCGCAGTAATCTAGAAATCTCAAAAAAGGATTTTGAAAAATTTTGCGTAGAAATTTAGATACTTAAATTTCTTGCGCAAAAAAAACACATAAATGTAAAAAGTTTAAACTTTGAATTTTGCACAATAAATCATAAAAGCAAAAAAATAAGAAAATGTAAAAGTTTTGCGCAGAAAAAAATGAATTTAATACGAACTTTTTTCTTTCAATTCAACCGAACGCACAACAGCGGCTAAGCGAGATTGCTGGTTTTCAGTAA
>NZ_FNEZ01000007.1 GCF_900100375.1 Flavobacterium noncentrifugens
CTTTCAAAACGGCTGTCAATTCAATATGTCTATGAACGTGTCTTATCTTTCTTTTCGCTTATCAAACTCACTTTCGTTTGTCTCTCAAAGCGGGTGCAAAAGTACAACTTCTTTTTTCCTGTGCAAGTCTTTTTTGAAATAATTTTTGAATTTTATTTCCGCTGAACTTGTATCACAATCTTTCTAAGAACTTGCTCCCTTTTCGATCTCTCGAACCGGGTGGCAAAGATAATTACTTTTTCCTTTTCTGCAAACCTTTTGTAAAGTTTTTGTAAACTTTTTTTCCAGTCTGCCTTTCAGTAAATAAGTAAGAACGTCTTTGTCAATGCGGGTGCAAAAGTAGGCATTCATTTGACTTTTCCAAACTTTTTGAGCATTTAATTTGATAGTTTTTTGTTGAAATTATGTAACTCGCTGGAAGGTAGTTTTTTGAAGGCGAAAGTTTTTTTGAAGGTTTTTGCTTCGGTTTACCAAGATGCCCATTTTGAACACAATGCCCCTAGCCCCGATTGAAGCGGAAATCCTTTTTTATGGGTTTACTGTAGCGCAGCGGAAGGAAAATCTATAAAAAAGATTGTAGCGCAAAGCGGGAAATAGATCCAAATTCTAAAGAAAGCAACTCCCAAATCCCAAAACAAACCCAAAATTCAAATTATACACTATATATATATTGTATGTGTTTTGCGAATCCGCTATATTTGCGCTCATAAATTTTGAACAATGATTAAGATTACACTACCAGATGGTTCCGTAAAGGAGTTTTCCAATGGCGTTTCGCCGATGGATGTTGCAATGAGTATTAGCGAAGGCCTGGCCAGAAACGTGATTTCGGCTTCCTTTAATGACACGACCGTTGAAACGACGACGCCTTTGACGACCGATGGTTCTCTTATATTATATACGTGGAATGACAAAAACGGTAAGAAAGCGTTTTGGCATTCGACTTCGCACGTCATGGCACAGGCTTTGGAGGAATTGTATCCTGGAATCAAACTGACCTTAGGGCCGGCGATTGACAACGGTTTCTATTATGACGTGGATTTTGGCGATCAGAAAATCACTGAAGCCGATTTTAAAAAGATCGAAGACCGCGTGCTCGAGATTTCAAGAGGCAAATATGAATTTACGATGCGCCCGGTTTCGAAAGCCGAAGCGCTCGAAGTATATAAGGACAACGAATACAAAACCGAACTGATCTCGAATCTCGAAGACGGAACGATCACGTTTTGCGACCACGCCGATTTCTTTGATTTATGCCGCGGCGGACACATTCCGAATACCGGAATCATCAAAGCGATGAAAATCATGAGCGTGGCCGGAGCGTACTGGCGCGGTGATGAGAAAAACAAGCAGTTGACTCGGGTGTACGGCATTTCGTTCCCAAAACAAAAAGACCTGACTGAATATCTTGAGTTATTGGAAGAAGCGAAACGCCGCGACCACAGAAAACTCGGAAAAGAATTGGAGTTGTTTGCGTTTTCACAAAAAGTCGGACAAGGTTTGCCATTGTGGCTGCCGAAAGGCGCTGCTTTGCGTGACCGATTGGAGCAGTTTTTGAAAAAAGCGCAGAAAAAAGCCGGATACGAGCAAGTGGTAACGCCGCATATCGGGCAAAAAGAACTATATGTAACTTCTGGCCATTATGAAAAATACGGCGCCGATAGTTTCCAGCCAATTTTAACTCCGGCTGAAGGCGAGGAATTTTTATTAAAACCGATGAACTGCCCGCACCACTGCGAGATTTACAACGTGCGTCCGTGGTCGTATAAAGATTTACCGAAGCGTTACGCCGAATTTGGAACGGTTTACCGATACGAACAATCGGGCGAATTGCATGGTTTGACGCGCGTTCGCGGATTTACTCAGGATGACGCGCATATTTTTTGTACGCCGGACCAATTGGATGAAGAATTTAAAAAAGTAATCGACCTTGTACTATATGTATTCGGATCGTTGGGATTTGAGAATTTCACGGCTCAGATTTCTTTGAGAGATCAGGAAAATCGCGAAAAGTATATTGGTTCAGATGAAAATTGGGAGAAAGCAGAGAACGCGATCATCAGCGCTGCAGCCGATAAAGGATTGAACACGGTTGTTGAATATGGCGAAGCGGCATTCTACGGCCCGAAACTCGATTTCATGGTCAAAGATGCACTCGGCAGACAATGGCAACTCGGAACGATTCAGGTGGATTACAATTTGCCGGAGCGTTTTGACTTGACTTATAAAGGGTCGGACAACGAATTGCACCGTCCAGTGATGATTCACCGCGCGCCGTTTGGCTCGATGGAACGTTTTATCGCGATTTTGCTCGAACATACAGCAGGAAATTTCCCACTTTGGCTGATGCCGGAACAGGCTATAATCTTGTCTTTGAGCGAGAAATATGAAAATTATGCCAAAAAAGTTTTAGAATTGCTGGAAAATCACGAAATTCGCGCCCTAATTGACAACCGCAACGAGACAATCGGCAGGAAAATCAGGGAAGCTGAAACACAGAAATACCCGTTTATGCTGATCATTGGCGAGGAAGAAGAGAAAAACGGCACCATTTCCGTACGACGCCACGGCCAGGAAGGAAAAGGCAATATCACCGTTTCAATCGACGAATTTGCAGCGCTGGTCAATGAAGAAATCAGCAAAACATTAAAAACATTTAACGTTTAACTTAAAATAATAAAGTCATAGCAATAAGAAGCAACAAGGGTTACCAACCCAGAGTAGAAAAAAAAGACGCACACAGGATCAACCAGCACATTCGTGGTGTCCAGGAAGTGAGGCTTGTTGGCGAGAACATTGAGCCGGGACTTTTCAAGCTTTCGGAAGCTTTGCGCCTTGCAGACGAATTTGAACTGGATTTAGTTGAAATTTCGCCAAACGCCGATCCGCCGGTTTGTAAGATCATGGATTATAAAAAATTCGTGTACGAGCAAAAGAAACGCGACAAGGCATTAAAGGCAAAATCTACTCAGGTCGTTGTAAAAGAGATCCGTTTTGGACCTCAGACCGACGAACATGATTATGAATTTAAAAGAAAAAATGCAGAGAAATTCCTTAAAGAAGGTTCGAAATTAAAAGCTTTCGTATTCTTCAAAGGACGTTCGATCATTTATAAAGACCAGGGACAAATCTTATTGTTGAGATTGGCGACTGATCTGGAAGAATTCGGAAAAGTAGAATCGATGCCGGTTCTCGAAGGAAAGCGGATGATTATTTTCATTGCGCCGAAGAAGAAGAAATAGTGAGCCAAAAGGCAAATTCATAACGAACTGCCCTAGCCCGGATTGCAGCAGAAATCCTTTTGTGGAGTTTACGAAACAAAAGATTGCCGCGAAAAGCCGGATTAGCTCCTAATAAAAATGTAAGTAAGTTAAATTAAATAAATTCAGGACAAGATGCCTAAAATGAAAACCAAATCCAGCGCCAAGAAACGTTTCAAAGTTACCGGCTCAGGAAAGATTAAAAGAAAACATGCTTTTAAAAGTCACATTTTGACTAAGAAATCTAAAAAACGTAAACTCGCGTTGACACATTCAACACTCGTTCACAAAACAGATGAGAAAAGCATCAAACAACAATTAAGGATTATCTAATACCAAGCAATTGGTGTTTGAAACAGAGCGAAAGTTCTAATTCTTTAGGTTACAAATTATTTAATAACCTTGGAGTACGGCATTAAGTTCCCTTGATTTAATTCGGGACGCCTGCTACAAAAAATCAGCAAATTATGCCAAGATCAGTAAATTCAGTTGCTAAAAGAGCAAGAAGAAAAAAAATAATGAAGCAAGCCAAAGGTTTCTTTGGCCGTAGAAAAAACGTTTGGACGGTAGCTAAAAATGCCGTGGAAAAAGCGATGGTTTACGCTTACCGCGACAGAAAGCAGAACAAGAGAAACTTCCGCGCACTGTGGATTCAGCGTATCAACGCAGGAGCACGTCTCGAAGGAATGTCTTACTCACAGTTCATGGGGAAAGTGAAATCTAATGGAATCGAATTGAACCGTAAAGTTCTTGCCGATCTCGCGATGAACCACCCGGAAGCTTTCAAAGCCGTACTTAACAAAGTAAAATAACGTTTTATCAACTACATTTAACTTACTTACATAGGAAACCCGTTCGAAAGAGCGGGTTTTTTTATGCCTATTTTTTGGGCGTTGCCTTTGGCCGGGCTATCCGCTCTATCTTTTACGGCTCCGCTGCGCTGCGACGTAAAAGGATGCCGCTTCCATCCCTAACGCGCCAAACATGAAACTTTATACATTGACCTTTTGCCTGATGCCTTTCAACTTTATCTCATTGTTTTTCAGCATATTAAAAATATTTTGTTATCTTTAACAACCTGCTAACCCCAGATTTGCAAAAACTTCCCGCCTGCTTTGGTATTATCGAGATATCAGTTCATTCCCAAAGCTTCATGGCCTATAAAATCCGATCGTAAAAGAATATTATCATTGTCACGACTACTCGTTGCAACGCATTGCGCTTGGTTATAAACAGTCAAAAAATCCTACAGCCTTTTGGCAAATGAATTTATCAAAGTTCAATTGCCAAGTTCCGCCCCAACCAAATTGACAATTAAAACATCTTTATAACCTTTAAATAACAAACCCATGAAAAAATTATTCCTTATCGCAGTATTGTTTGCGGCTTTTGTTTGCAATGCACAAAAAAAGACCAACGGCACCATTTACATCGAACATCCGGCTATTGCCGTCGTAGAAAACATGACCAAAGCGTTTGTCGCCGGTGATGTGCAAAAGCTCGCCACATACCTTTCAGATGATTTCAGATCTTACAATGGCGTCAGCGGCAAAATCACCGACAAAGGCGACGACAAAGCAGCTTATCTGCAAATGGCAAAAGCCTGGCACGACCAACTCGACTATTACTCGATCACACCCTGGGGAGAAGCCTATCCCGATGCGTTGGAATACAAAAAAGACAACGACAAAAACGTGATCTGGGTGCTTAGCTGGGACAAGCTCAAAGGCGTACACAAAGCCACCGGCGTAAAAGTAGAAATGCCGCTGCACCGCTCTTTCGTAGTCGACAAAGACAACAAGATCAAAATGGCCATCGATTACATGGATTCGAACGTAATTACAGAAATCAGGCAAAGCTACAGCGACCGCACCAACGGCACGATTTACAACCACCACGAATACATCAATACGGTCAAAAAAATGGTCTATGCCCTTGAAAATAAAGACTACGCAAAATCTTACAGCTTTTATGCCGACGATGCGCGTTTCTTTTCCTTAGGCGATTTCAGCAAAAACGGGATTTCCCTTGAAGAGCAAAAAGCCATGGACAAAAAGATACTTGAAAAATTTGAGATCAGCAGCATCGACATCGTTGGTTATCCGGATTACCTGCATTATGAGCTTGGTGATGGCCGCACGGTATTGTCATGGTGGAACTTTAACCTGATCCGGAAATCCGATAAAAAAACCATTGTTTTTCCAATCCATCTTTCAGATGAATTCAACAAAGACGGCAAAATCACGTCTGAAACGGCGTATTATGATTCGAAATTATTAGACTAAAATTTATAAAATAAATAGCAGCGACAAACATAATTGCCGCTGCTTTGTTTAGCGCTTTTCTAAAAAACTTTAGATCATCGAAACAAAAAAAGTATCACGGATAAAGGATTATTGCTAATTTTAGACAAAATTATATCCGTAAAATGACCTTTCGAAAACTGCTTTCAAAAATGGGTTTTGCTTTGTTATCGCTTGTAGCGCTTTCTGCTTCGGCACAAGATACTTTAAAACTAAAAAGCGGCTCCTTAAAACGCGTACAGATTTTAAATATTAACGATGAATCCGTGCATTTTAAACCCACTCCGGAATCACCAAACGCCTTTTATTTCGCCAAAAGCGATATCGAGGAAATCTGGTTTGGAAACGGAAAAAAAGAAAAAATCCTTCATCCCGAATTGACTGAAGAGGAACTGAAGCTTAAAGCAACCACACTATTACAAACCAATGCACACCTGAAAAAATCAAAAAATCCCATCCAGGTGCTTTTTGACAGCAATCTTTTGGTACTTTCCGAAATCAATCCAAATGATAACAAAACCATTGGAACCTCAAAAACTTACGATCTTTCAAAGGTTTTTGCTTTTCAACCTGTTTCTTACCGTACAGGCGACTTTGCTTTCCTGAACATTGTAATCATGGTTCGTGAAAATGATTCGGCCAACTGGGAACAGCAAAAACTCGTCCTTGCCATCGACCATCAGGAAAAAGCGGTGCTGTTGCTTGATGTGCTTAAGCAACTCAACGAAATGCTCAATCAAAAAAACGATCCTAAAAAATAAATTCCGATGTATATACCGCTAATCAATCACATCGAAAAATTCATTTCCCTCGACGAAAATGAAACCCAATTGCTGCGAGACGCGCTCCAATTCAAGACCCTCAAAAAGAAAGAAAACCTGCTCCATGCCGGACAAATCTGCCACCACCAATATTTCATCATCAAAGGCTGCTGCCGCAATTTCATCATCAATGACAAAGGCAACGAGCAAACGACCCAATTCGGGATCGAAAACTGGTGGCTCAGCGATTTCCTGAGTTACCACAACGAACGCCCTTCGGATTTCTACATCCAGGCCATAGAAAATTCTGAAATCATCGCTATCGAAAAAATAGACATGGAGGACTTGCTCGTAAAAGTCCCCAAACTCGAGCGCTATTTTCGACTGGTACTCCAAAAAGCATTCGGTGCCTCACAAATGCGCATCAAATACCTGTATACCCAAAGCGCCGAAGAACGCTACCATTTTTTCAATGATTCATTTCCTGAATTCACCCAGCGTATTCCGCAGTACATGCTCGCTTCTTACCTTGATTTCTCCCCGGAATTCCTTAGTAAAATCCGCGCCGGCAAAGTCTGACTACAATCAAAATCAACTCAGGACCTTGCAACTTTGCGACTCAGCAACTTCTTAAACTACTTCAAGTTTTTTTAAAGCTTAATACAAGAACTTTGTTCCAACTTTAAAAAACAACGAAAATGCAAACCAGAATCAATTTTTCAAAAGTAGCTCCCGAAGCGTATACTGCTCTGATGAATCTTGAAAAATACATTGGCACAACAGGTCTGGATCCAATCCACAAAGAACTAATCAAAATCCGTGCATCCCAAATCAACGGCTGTGCGTTCTGCATCAACATGCACACTGCCGATGCCCGGAAAATCGGTATGACCGAAAGGCATATTTACCTGATCAGCGCCTGGCGTGAAACCGATTTTTACAGCGAACAGGAAAAAGCAATCCTCGCCCTGACCGAAGAAGTAACCTTAATCAGCAACCACGTTTCAAACGAAACTTACGCGAGTGCAGCCAATCTTTTTGACGAAAAATACCTCGCCGAAATCATCATGGCGATTATCACGATCAACACCTGGAACCGTTTCGCGATCACGACCGGATTGCGCGTTGCCTGATTTTAAATTTAATTTGTTTGAAGAACCATCGTGAAAGCGGTGGTTTTTTTATGGGCGTTGCCTTCGGCCAGACTTTTCGCTGCAATCTTTTAAACTTCACTGCGTTGCGTCTAAAAGGATTTGCGCTGCAATCCTTAACGCGGACGGCAGCAAAAATCCAAAAAAGAAATTCTGAAACAGCAATCAACAAATAAACCGCTTCAATTAAATTTATTTTTGTTTGTTTGAATTTCATAACTTTGCCCCATGAGCAAAACCGAAACTTTACAGGATTTTTACACCCAAAAGCAACTCAACCAACCCGAAGGTTTGCATCCCGGCGTGGGCCATTTTAACGTGTTCCGACTCGAAGACTGCCTCCAAAAAGAAGGAAGCAGCATCACTTACAGCCGTCGCGATTATTACAAAGTCCTGCTCATTCGCGGCAAAAACCACTACCATTATGCCGATAAAAGCATCGAGATTTCCGGTTCGACTTTATTGTTTTTCAATCCACAGGTTCCATATACCTGGGAATCATTATCCGAAAATGTCACCGGATATTTCTGCATTTTTACAGAATCGTTCTTCACCGAAAAGATCAAAACCAGCCTCAGCGAACTTCCCATGTTTGCGCCAGGCGGAAAACCAAGCTATGTTTTAAATGATGCTCAAGATGCTGATGTCGCTGCAATTTTCAACAAAATGCTCGAAGAGATCAGTTCTGATTATGTTTATAAATATGACTTGTTGCACAATTATACAACTGAACTTACGCATTACGCGCTAAAGCAACAGCCTTCAGAAACTCTTTACCAACATCCTGATGCCAACTCCCGAATTACTTCCGTATTCAGGGAATTGCTAGAAAGGCAGTTTCCAATTGAAACGCCGGGACAACGTTTTACCTTGCGTTCGGCCAAAGATTTTGCACAGCAGCTTTCCGTTCACGTGAATCATTTGAACCGTGCCATTCGTGAAACCACCGGAAAAACCACGACCGATTACATTACGGAAAGATTGGTTTCAGAAGCCAAAGCCTTACTAAAACACACCGACTGGAATATTTCCGAAATCGGGTATTGTCTCGGTTTTGACGAAGCGGCGCATTTCAACAACTTCTTTAAAAAACAAACCACACAAACCCCTACATTTTTTAGGAATGTTTGAATTTCGTAATCATCCGTTTGATTCGCGCAATCTCAGCATTGCATAACCAACATACCTTTGCTTCATCATTTAAAACATTAAATCATGAAGCATTCCAATCAAAAAACGTGGTTCATTACCGGCGCTTCCAAAGGGCTCGGACTCGCATTGGCAACAAAACTTCTTAACGAAGGTTATGCTGTTGCAGCGACTTCGCGAAATTCTAAAAATTTTCCGGAAGTTTTACTCCAAAATCAGGATTTCCTGGCTTTGCAAACTGATTTATCTGATGAAAATAGCATCCGGAATTCAGTCGAGCAAACCGTCAATCATTTCGGCAAAATTGATGTCGTTGTCAACAATGCCGGTTACGGAATTGGCGGCGCCATCGAAGAACTCAGCGAAACCGAAATCAGCCAGAGTTTCGATGTCAATGTTTTCGCTACCTTAAAAGTCATCAAATCAGTCATGCCGCATTTGCGGGCGCAGCGCTCCGGGCATATTATCAATATTTCGTCGATTGCCGGATTTGCTGCAGCAACCGGCTGGGCCGTTTATGCGGCGGTAAAATTTGCAGTCGTTGGCTTATCAGAAGTTTTGGCAGAAGATGTCAAAGAATTCGGTATTCACGTTACAGTTGTAGAACCCGGCGCTTTCCGAACGCAATTCCTGAGTTCAGAATCTTTGGTTCTCGCGCAAAATCCGATCGAAGATTACACAGAGATCAGAAAATCCCACGAGCGCTACGCTTCTTTCGACGGTGCGCAGATTGGCGATCCGGACAAAGCCGCATCCGTATTTATCGACCTGGTTAAAAACCCGAATCCGCCGATCCGGTTGTTTCTGGGCAGCGATGCTTTCAACCGCGCGACAGAAAAAGTCAGCATCCTGAGTGACGACTTGCAAAACTGGAAAGCCGTTTCCATTTCAACCGATTTCAATTAATTTTCAAACAACAATCATGAGCAACAAAAAAGTATGGTTTATCACCGGAGCTTCACAAGGTTTCGGATTAATATTGGCAAAAAAATTATTAGAAAAAGGCGATTTTGTCGCAGCCACTTCAAGAAGAAAATCTGATTTGGAACGTGAAATTTCACCAAAGTCTAATCAATTTCTTCCACTAGAAATGAACCTGACCGATGAAAACGATGTCAAAAAAGCGATCGATGAAACAATCGCTGCTTTCGGAAAAATCGACAACATTATCAATAACGCCGGTTACGGTTTGCTTGGCGCGGTTGAAGAATTATCAGATGCGGAGGCAAGACAAAATTTCGACGTCAATGTCTTCGGATCATTAAATGTTATTCGTCAGGCGTTACCGCATATGCGCAGGCAACAATCGGGACACATTTTCAACATTGCATCAATCGGTGGTTATTTGGGAGATTTTCCGGGATTCGGGATTTACTGCGCCACTAAATTTGCAGTCGTCGGATTTTCTGAAGCGATGGCGATCGAACTCAAAGATTTCGGGATCAACGTCACCGCAGTACTTCCCGGTTATTTCAGAACCAATTTCCTGACATCGGGTTCGTTGTCCACGCCGCAAAATCCGCTTGACGATTACAAATCAACACGCGAATCACAGGAATTACACCAGCAGCAAATCAACAACAACCAACCCGGAGATCCTGAAAAAGGCGCGGCAGCGATCATTCAGATTGCTGGAGAAAAAAATCCGCCAGTACATTTATTCCTCGGAAGCGATGCGTATGGATTGGCGAAAACCAAAGCCGAAAATGTGATGAACGAGCTCGAAGTATGGAAATCGGTGACTGTAAATACCGATTTTTAAATTCTTCTAACAAACCAAAAAGCTACAGAATCAACTATATGAAACTGTAGCTTTTTTATTTATACAGATATTTTGTTATTCGAAAACTTCTTCTTTTTCCCCATCAAAACTCGCAAATACCATACTCGGATGCGAATCCTGATGAAAGATATTTCCATGGGAATCAATCGCGATTGCTCCGGCAAAACCATCAAAAGGCTTTAATTCCTCAAAAGTCTTCTCAAATGCTTTTTCAATGGTAAAGCCATCGGTGACACGCGTGACAATTTTTGCTGCGACAGCGCCGCTGACAATGTCTTCGCCGACACCGGTTAAACTGACGCCGCAAAAATGATTGGCATAATTTCCGGCTACAGTAGCCGAATCGGAAACGCGCCCCGGAATTTCAAAACCTTTTCCGCCGGTTGAAGTCGCAACCGCTATTTTTCCGTGTGTATCTAATGCGACACAGCCTACTGTTCCGGTTCCAGTTGGTGCTTTCTTGGCCACGTATTCTGCACGGCGTTGCGGAATTTCAGTCGAAAAAACCTCAAAACCCAATTTGCGTGCAAAATCGGTTGCACCATCGCCGCCCAAAACCTTATCTTCGCTGTCCATCAGCAATTGCGCCACCTGAATAGGATTTTTGACTTCTTCTATATTAATGACACCGCTCATTTTTTGGGTCGAGCCGTCCATTAACGATGCGCTCATCCGGATTTTCCCGTCGCTTTGAATTTGCGAACCGGTTCCGGCATTGAACAATTCGTCATCTTCCAATAAAGTAACGGCATGAACCACCGTTTCCAAAGCCGAATGATGCTGTAAAAAGTCGTACGAATTCTTAACAATTCTAAGCAAAGCCTGTTGTTTGGCGACTTTCGTTTCGTGGTTGGTCGATGATTCCGAAAAGAAACCGCCGTGAATGATAATTTTCATGTGTGGATTTTAGTCGTCTGAAAGCATTTTTAATTCATCTGCATATTGCGACGACTGGATGTTCATTTTGTGTGTTTTCAAATCGAAAGTGTCGTATTTGCTCATCACATGCGTGACCAAATGGTTGATCGAGATTGGCTGGCCCATTTCAACCTGCGTTAAATTCGTATCTTTAATTTCACGCCCATCCACCAAAATCACAAGCCCAGAACCAATTGCTTCCATTTTTTCATTGTTGGTAATCAGCAAACCGGTGTCTTCCCCAAGCCCGATTCCCAAAACTTTTGGGTTTCCAACAACAGCCTGGAACAATCTTCCGATCCTGCCGCGCTGCACAAAATGCGTGTCGATGATCACGCCGTCAATGAGTCCGAGTCCACTCGTAATTTTCACTTCACCTTTCAGCAAAGCTTCAGAACTGCTGCCCTGGTAAATCATCGTGTTCGACGCCGCCGCGGCTCCCGCAGAAGTTCCGGCATATATAAAGTCTTCATTGTGGTATTTGTCGAGGATCAGGTCGTGAAATTCCGTTCCGCCTAAAATGGATGTCAGCCTCAACTGATCGCCGCCGGTAAAAATCAATACATCAGCTGCTTTTACACGATCTAGCACTTCCTGGCTCGTTGCCTGTTCTCGCTTTTCGATATGCAAAACGTCCACATTTTTCGCGCCCAGATAATTAAATGCTTTTACGTATTCTGGTCCGATTTCACGCGGAATTTTCGAAGCCGTCGTAATGACTTCAATTCGCGAATCGATTTTATTCTTGGACTCGTTCAGGATCCGTTTCAGAATTCCGGTTTCAAAAAAGTTCAGATTATTGGCTACATTGGCATCCAGGTTCGTTTCAGTAAAACTCCCTTTGTCAACGGCGCCGCCTATAATGATTAATTTTCCTCGTATGTTCATCTGGTAAAAATAACCAAAAATTAAAATAAACCAAACGTATTTATGTTTTTTAGAAGCAGAAAATTCGGGCGTTAAAGGAACTTTTGTCCCGCTATCCGTTGCAATCTTAGCTATTAAATTAGCATTTAATAGCTAAGGATTTCCACTGCTATCGGGGCTAAATAACAAGAGCTTCGTTTCCATCACAACAATTCCCGACTGAAAATCAGGTTCCAAAAAAGAAAAACCTCAAATAAATCAAATAAATTTTGAAAACCTGCTGGAAAAATTTACTTTAGTAAAATCAATACCTTTTCTTTTTAACAAAACTGCTATCAAATAAACAAACATTACTTCGTCTATGAAAATCTTAAAAGTGCAGGCGCTTCGCGGCCCGAATATCTGGAGTGTCCAAAGAAAAAAATTAATCCAGATGCGTTTGGATCTCGAAGAAATGGAGCAATTTCCAACCAATAAAATCGACGGTTTTCAAGGGCGCATCATGGCGATGTTTCCTACCATGTACGAGCATCGTTGCTCCGAAGGCGTCGACGGTGGGTTTTTCATGCGCGTTGAGCAAGGCACCTGGATGGGACATGTGATCGAGCACATCGCCCTTGAAATCCAGACACTTGCCGGAATGGAAACTGGTTTCGGACGCACCCGCGAAACCAAAACGCCCGGAATTTACAACGTTGTTTTTAGTTATACCGAAGAAAATGTCGGGCTTTTCGCAGCCGAAAGTGCTGTAAATATCGCCGAAGCTTTAATCGCCGGAACAGATTATGATCTTGAAGGCGACATCCAGAAAATGCGCGAAATCCGAGAACGCGTAAGGCTTGGGCCAAGCACGGGAAGTATCGTTGAAGAAGCCGTTGCCCGAGATATTCCGTGGATTCGCCTCGGAACGAATTCACTCGTACAACTCGGATATGGCGTCAATCAAATGCGTTTTCAGGCGACCATTACGTGTAAAACGAGCAACATTGCAGTCGATATTGCGTGTAATAAGGAAGAAACCAAACGCATGCTCGATAACGCTTCTATTCCCGTTGCCAGTGGTGGCATTTGTATGGAAGAAGAAGATTTGAAAACAGTTGTTGACAAAATCGGTTATCCAATTGTAATCAAACCGCTCGACGGAAACCACGGAAAAGGCGCTTCTATTAATGTATTGAACTGGGAAGATGCCGTTGCAGGATTGGCTTACGCAAAAACGTACAGCCGCCGCGTCATCGTCGAAAAATTCATCACCGGTTTTGATTTTCGGGTTTTGGTTATCGACAACAAACTCGTTGCAGCAGCGAAACGCGTTCCGGCACACGTCGTCGGAAACGGAACCCATGCTTTACAGGAATTGATTGACACGGTCAATCTCGATCCGCGACGCGGTTACGGACATGAAAATGTCCTGACTCAAATTGATGTCGATCGCGACACCTTGGATTTACTAGAAAAATTAAATTATACTTTAGAAACCGTACCTAAAAACGGAGAGATTGTTTATTTAAAATCAACTGCCAATCTCAGTACCGGCGGAACTTCTGTCGACGTTACCGACATGATGCACCCCGAAAATATTTTCCTAGCCGAACGCATCTCGCGTGTCATCGGACTCGATATTTGCGGTGTCGACATCATGGCAGAAAATTTAACGCAGCCTTTAAAAGAAAACGGCGGTTGTATTTTGGAAGTCAACGCAGCCCCAGGTTTCCGCATGCACTTAGCGCCGTCTGAAGGTTTGCCGAGAAATGTAGCCGCTCCGGTAATCGACATGTTGTACCCGCCAGGAAAACCAAGCCGCATCCCAATCATCGCGGTAACCGGAACCAATGGAAAAACGACCACTACCCGATTGCTTGCCCATATTGTAAAAAACAACGGTTATAAAGTGGGCTTTACGACATCTGACGGAATTTACATCCAGAACCACATGATGGAAAAAGGCGACACGACAGGGCCATTAAGTGCAGAATACATTTTAAAAGATCCAACAGTGGAATTTGCAATTCTGGAAACAGCCCGTGGCGGAATTTTACGTTCTGGTCTGGGTTTTAGCCGTTGCGATATTGCTGTTGTAACCAATATTCAGGAAGACCATTTGGGAATCAGCGACATTCATACACTTGACGATCTGGCACGTGTCAAAAGCACCGTTGCAAAAAGCGTCAAAAAAGACGGCTGGGCGATTTTAAATGCTGAAGATGAGCAATGCGTCAAAATCGCATCTGAACTCAGTTGCAATGTGGCGTATTTCAGCATGGATGAAGAAAATCCGCTGATTAAAAAACTGAGCAAAGAAGGAAAAATTGTCGCCGTTTATGAAAATGGTTTCATTACCGTTAAAAAAGGCGAATGGAAAATCCGTGTGGAAAGGGCGACGCATGTGCCGCTGACTTTAGGCGGAAAAGCAAAATTCATGATCGCAAATGCGCTCGCCGCAACCTTGGCCGCTTATTTATGGGGATTCAAAACAGAAGACATCAGCTTGTCCTTACAGACTTTTATTCCGAGTGTCGCGCAAACGCCTGGAAGAATGAACATTTTCGACTTCAAGCGCTTTAAAGTACTGATCGATTTTGCCCACAATCCGTCGGGATATTTAGGAGTCGAGGACTTTTTGAACAGTGTCGATGCGAATAAAAAAATCGGGATTATTGCCGGTGTTGGCGACCGACGCGATGAAGACATTAAAGAATGTGCGAAAATCGCCGGAAGAATGTTCGATCATATTATCATCCGCCAGGAAAAACATTTGCGCGGAAGAACCGAACAGGAAATCATCGATTTAATCCTTGAAGGCATTGCAGAATCAGGAAGAAACGTGACGCATGAAATCATTACAAAAGAGGTCGAAGCGATCAAACACGCGATCAATTCGGCAGAAGAAGGTACGTTTATTGTAGCTTTAAGCGATGTGGTGACGAACGCGATTGAAATCGTACAGGAATATTTAGATAAAGAAAACGAGGAAGGTATTGTCTAATTTTTGTTGATTATCGGAAATTTCATAGTCAGAATAAGTTTGAACCATTAAGAAATGAAGGAACATTAAGACAAATGGCTTCATGCTTTCTTAATACCTTCTGGTTTATAAAAAAATTTAATCGGCTGAAATTTAAAACAGCTAATCAATAATTTTACGAGATTGTAACAAAGGATCATGTTAACAGACCAACAAAGTCAGTTTTCATGATCCTTTTTTAATACTTTTGTTTTTCAATTAAATCCAAACACATGAATAAAAAAATCGTACTGTTTTTCAGTTTTTTCATTGCGGTTTCGACCTTTGGGCAAACCAAAAAAATCACGCTAGAAGATGGCGTTTTACAGCAGAACAGGTTATTTCGGGCTGATAAATTATTGGGTTTCCAATGGATACCGAACACCAACAAATATGTTTATGTTGCCGATTCGTATAAGAAATTAATGACGGCCAACACTGCAAATTCCAAAGCAACCGAATTGGTCACACTTGCAGATCTAAACAAAGCCTTGTCATCAGATTTTAAAAACTTCTTCGGGTTAGAATGGAAAGATGCAAATACATTTATCGTTAGCAAAGACAACAAATATTACGAATACAATCTTTCCACAAAAGCTGGAAAACTCATTTCTGAACTCCCTGAAAAAGCAGAAAACGCCGCATTTGATGATCAGAAAAACAATATTGCTTACACCCAAAAAAACAATCTGTATATTTTAAATGCCAATAAAGAAAAAGTCGCCGTAACCAATGAAAGCAACGAAGCAATCGTTTCAGGACAGTTTTTTGCAAGAAGCGAATTCGGGATTACTGTGGGAACATTCTGGTCGCCAAAAGCTAATTATTTAGCCTTTTACCAAAAAGACCAGACCGAAGTGGCCGATTATCCATTATTGGACATCAATGAAACTCCGGGAAAATTAGAAAATATCAAATATCCGATGATCGGGCAAAAAAGCGAAAAACCAAGGGTCGGGATTTACAACCTGGCTTCTAAAAAAACAGTTTTCATTGCGCCAAGAGGAAATGCTGATGACTACTTAACGAACCTTTCTTGGACTCCAGATGAAAAATTTGTAGTGATCGCTGAACTGAACCGCGGGCAAAACGACATGCATTTAAATGTGTACGATGCGAATACGGGCGCTTTCGTCCGTACGATTCTTGAAGAAAAAAACGACAATTGGGTAGAACCGGAACATCCGGCGTTTTTCCCAAACTCTAAATCAAACAATTTCATCTGGATCAGTGAAAAAGACGGATTCGACAATTTATATTACTATTCGCTTGACGGAAAACTCATCAAACAACTGACACAGAACAAATTTGTTGCACATGAGATTTTAGGCGCAAATCCTGCCGGAACAGAAGTTTATTTTACGGCAACAGGCCCAAATCCGACAAATATGTTAGGATATAAAGTGGATTTAAAAGGAAAGCAAACTTTAATTACCAAGGATGAAGGCACACATACCGTTGCAGTGAGTACCGATGGAAACTGGGTATTTGACGAATATTCAAACCATACAACATCTTCAAAATCGTTATTGTACGACAAGAATTTAAAAGCACAGACTTTACTCGTCAGTGCTAACAAATATGACGGTTACCAAATGGGAACTGCCGAGGTCAAAACGATCAAATCTGCCGATGGAAAAACCGATTTATACACGAGATTGATCAAGCCAAGCAACTTTGACCCGACGAAAAAATATCCGGTTATGGTGTATGTTTACGGCGGTCCACATGCACAAATGATCACGAATTCCTACCTTGACGGAGCCAATTTATGGATGTACTGGATGGCCGAGCAAGGTTATCTTGTCTTTACAGTCGACAACCGTGGCTCGGGAAATCGCGGATTTGCATTCGAAAGCATCATCCATGGAAGATTGGGTGTCAACGAAATGGACGACCAGATCAAAGGTGTGGATTATCTAAAATCATTGCCTTATGTTGACGGCAATCGATTGGCAGTTCACGGCTGGAGTTTCGGCGGATTCATGACTACTTCACTAATGTTGAGAAAACCTGATGCGTTTAAAGTAGGTGTTGCCGGCGGCCCGGTAACCGACTGGAAATACTATGAAGTCATGTATGGTGAGCGTTACATGGACACGCCTGCAGAAAATCAAAAAGGTTTTGATGAAGCCAGTACACTGAATTATGTCAAAGATTTAAAAGGAAAACTGCTCTTAATTCACGGAACGAGTGACGATGTGGTCGTGATGCAGCAAAATTTCGCCTTGGTTAAAAAGTTCGTAGAAGCAGAAAAACAAGTCGACTTTTTCCCTTATCCGATGCACAAACACAATGTTGTTGGCAAAGACCGTGTGCATTTGATGACTAAGGTTTTAAATTATATTATTGATAACAATAAGTAATTTTATTTGAAGCTATTTCCTGCTGTCCGCTAACTCGAGCAAAGCGAACTGACCGAGCACAAAATCAAAATTATTATTTTGTGGGGTAATCTTTTTTTCGTTCCTCAAAAAAGGGTGCCGCTTCCATCAGGGCTAAAAGAGCCAGTCGTAAAAGATTGGCTTTTTTGTTTATTTGTAATTTATTCTATTTACGATGTAACACAAAGATTGCACTTAAAATATATGTTTGTCCAACAATTGTAAAATATGCTACTCAACAAAAAAATCCCTCTACCGTATATTTTAAGAACCATCAAGTATGAAGTCGTATATGTTTTTGTCATCGGACTTGTCGTATACTATCTGACACACGAATTTAAAATGCTGATCCCGATTATGCCAATTGCCATTCCGGCATTTATTGGTACTGCAATATCGGTAATCTTATCGTTTAAATTAAATCAGTCGTACGACAGATGGTGGGAAGCGCGAAAAATCTGGGGTTCGATTGTAAATGACAGCAGAAATCTAATCATACAATTGCAATCTTTCGTAGAAATTCCGGCAGAAGCAGCAATCAAGAAAATTGCTTACCGCCAAATTGCGTGGTGCTATGCGCTTGGGCGACATTTACGAGGACAGGATGTGCTTCAAACTCTTGAGAAATATTTTTCAGCGGAAGATCTAAATTCCATCAAAAAACACAGCAATAAACCACTTGCCATATTACAGCTGAATGCGATGGACATTGAAAAACTTAGGAAAAATGCAACATTAGAACTGTTCAGCCAAGTTCAGTTAAACAATACGATTGTAAGTCTCACAAATTCAATGGGAATGGCAGAAAGAATCAAGAACACGGTGTTTCCGGTGACTTACAAATATTTCCTGCACCTGATCATTTACCTGTTTGTCATCACGCTTTCCATCTCATTGCGCGACATCGAAAGCTATTTTGAAATTCCGTTGCTGCTGGTCATTTCGATGGCATTCTTTCTTCTTGAGAAAACGGCAAGCCATTTACAGGATCCGTTTAACGACATGCCGACAGACATTTCTGTGACTTCAATCGCAACAACCATCGAAATTAATATCATGGATTTGCTGAATGAAGATCAAAAACCAGAACCGCTAAAAACAGATAATTTTTATCTGATGTAAAATTTAGGTTTTCTGTTTTTTCTTTCTTGCTGCCGGAAACAAAATATTGTTCAAAATCAAACGGTAACCCGGAGAATTCGGGTGCAGATCTAGAACCGTTGGCTCATCGCCCACCCGGTGCTGGTAATCTTCGGGATCGTGGCCGCCGTAGAACGTAAAAAAACCTTTTCCGACCTGGCCGTGGATGTAACGCGCTTCACCGTTGAGTTGGCATTCGCCTAAAACCAATACATTTGATTTTACGAGTTCGCGTTCGAAAGAAGTCGTTTGCCCCATAAAACCTTTGACCAATTGGGTGTGGTTTTGGCATAACATACTTGGAATCACATCCCATTTTGCAGAAAATTCCATTAAGGTGAAATAATCTTTTTCCATTGGGATCTTGCGTTTTTCGGTCATGTCGATGTCTGAAAACTCGTAGCGTTCCGGTTTTCTTTCGAGTGTATAATTCTTGAAAGCAAATGATTTGGTGTAATCGATTTTAGATTGGTAATTGGGTTCGCTCGGATCGCCGTCAAACATCGGTTCGCAAATGTCGACTCCATCTGCGGCAAGCGCAATATCGAAACTATCGGTCGCCGAGCACATGGCAAACATGAATCCGCCGCCAATGACAAAGTCCCGGATCTTTTTCGCGACTGCGCCTTTTTCTTCTGAGACTTTATTGTAACCGAGTTTTTTTGCCAATGCCTCGGCATCTTTTTTCTGTTCGATATACCACGGAGCCGTTCGGTAAGCACCATAAAATTTGCCGTATTGCCCAGTAAAATCTTCGTGGTGTAAATGCAGCCAGTCATATAACAGCAACTGGTCTGTCAACACTTCTTCGTCATAAATGGGCGTAAACGGAATTTCGGCATAGGTTAAAACCAACGTTACCGCGTCATCCCAGGGTTGTTTGCCTTTCGGCGTGTAAACTGCAATTTTCGGCGCTTTTTCCAATACCACCGTTTCCATATTTTGCGATGGGCTGGAAATTTCATCAAGGATCGTCTGCGCCTGTGAATCTGAAAGTACTTCAAAACTGACCCCGCGAATCTGGCATTCTTTCCGGATTTCGGGCGAATCGGGCAGTAAAAAAGAACCGCCGCGATAATTGAGCAGCCAGCTCGCCTTGAATTTTTTGTCGAGGCACCAATAGGTGATTCCGTAAGCTTTGAGGTGGTTTTGCTGGGTGGTTTCGTCCATCGGCAGCAAAATAAAATTCGCCTTAGCCAGGATTGGAAATACAAAAACCAATAAAACGACGATTCTTTTAAAAAGCATTCTTTTATTTTTATCCAAAGATAACAGATTTGCGATGAAAATGTTTCCCAATAAAACTATTAAACTGCTGCAGATCGTTAAAAATTTATTACTTATGCAATCTGATTATGTTTGACCAAATAAATGTTATGAGATTTTTTTTAGTGCTTATCGTTTTGCTGTTGTTTGCTCCAAACGCAGTTTCGCAAAATTACGTGAAAGAGAACAATGAGATCAGTGATTTGATTTACAAAAACCAATATACAGAAGCGCAAACGTATATTTATCGTTTGATGAACACGCAAAAACCTGACAAATATGAGCAGGTTTTGCTAAAGCTTTTCCTTAGCGACATCCAGCGGTTGCTGGCACATCCAAAAAAAGCAGCGGAATATTCGAAAGAAGCCTTGCAAATTTCGTTTAGGGATGGCACCCGCGGGCTCAGAAGCCGTGGCTATATTTTCCATAAAATTGCTAATCTTTTTTATGAACGGAAAGTTTATGACTCGGCTTACTTTTATGCCAGAAAATCGATGCTTTTTGCAGAAAAATACAACCGCAAAGAAATTGTTACCGATAATAAGATGATCAATCTGCCGATTATTGGTTATTACTACCTTGTCAATAACAATCCGAAACTTGCCAAAGAAACTTTTCTCCAATCCATAAAGCTATTTACAGAAAACGGCTCTGAATGTGAAACTTCCCTGCAATATAATAAGCTTTCAGATGTTGCCATTTCGACAAATAACCTGAACGAAGCTGAAAATTACGGACTCAAAGCATTAAAAATCGCAGCCGATTGTAGGATCAGTTCTTATGAAATCAGTGCCGTTAATAAACTCATTGAAATTTATAAGCTTCAGAACAATGCTGCCAAATTGTATCAATACTTTAAGCAGAAAGAAATGTTGATGAGCGCCATAAAGTTTGATGAACAGCGCAAAAACCTGCTCGCTCTGGAAGTAAAATATCAATCCCAGATCAGAGAAAAAGAGAATAAATTGCTCAAGATCCAGAATGTTGCTCAGGCAAACAGATCGCGGGTTTTTATCGTGATCATAATTTTATCTGCAATGATTTTAATTGGATTCATGCTGATTGCGTTTTACTTACAACGTAAAAACCGCTTGATCCGAAAGCAAAAAAATGAACTTGAAAAACTGAATACTTTAAACCAGAAGATTTTTTCGATTATTTCACACGATTTTAAAAGCCCGCTGACCAATTTACAGCAAACAATCGAACTCACAGAAAATGAAGTGTTGGATTTTGAAAGCTTTCCAATGCTAGCCTATGGAATTAAACAACAAATCAACCAAACTACACTGATTTTAGAAAATCTTTTGAGCTGGGCACAGTCTGAAATGAATGATGCAGCCCGAGCAAATGTGTTGTGCCAGCCGAAATTGGTTGCCGCCGAAACGATTCTCCAGTTGGAAATGTTCTTGAACCGAAAAAATTTGACAGTTGAAATTGACATTCCAAATAATCTTCTCATCAAAATCCCTTCAGAAATCCTCAAGATCGTTTACCGCAATATTATCAGCAATGCAATTAAATACAGTTATGAAAATGGGCAGATTGAGATTGGTTATGAACAAGCTGAATCTTATTTTTTTGTAAAAGATAATGGTGCTGGCATCAGCGAAAAAAACCTGCAGCGGCTTTTTACTAATAAAGTCCAGTCGGCTCAGGGAACATCAGCAGAAACCGGATATGGTATCGGACTTCATATTACGTATGAAATGATCCGAAAATTTGGAGGCGAAATCTGGGCTGAAAACAATCCGGAAAAAGGCGCGATCATCAAATTTACTATTCCGTTACAAAAATAAAAATTCAGGTTAAAGAAATTTATTAAAACGGCACATCACTATCATCATCTGCCGCATTCATATTGCTTCCAAACGCTTCATTCGGCGACGGTAAATTTTTAGTCGTAAACGGATTGTCTTCATGGTTCATCTTCGATGGCAAATCGTCATAGCTTCCGCTGAAATCCTCCAAATTGTCAAACTTACCAAGGTTTCCGATAAATTTCAATCGGATGTTTTCAAGTGATCCGTTACGGTGTTTGGCGATGATAAACTCTGCCTGTCCGGCTGTAGGCGTTTGCTCGTCATCGTCCCATTCGTCAATTTTATAATACTCGGGGCGGTAGATGAACGACACGATATCGGCATCCTGCTCGATCGCCCCGGATTCCCGAAGATCCGAAAGCAACGGCCTTTTACTCGATCCACGCGTTTCCACGGCACGCGACAATTGCGACAAGGCAATGACCGGAACGCTTAGTTCTTTGGCCAAAGCCTTTAAATTTCGGGAAATGGTTGAGATTTCCTGCTCGCGGTTTCCGCCGCCTTTACCGTTTCCACCGGCAGTCATTAATTGGAGGTAATCGACAATAATCAGCTTAATGCCGTGCTGCGAAGACAAACGGCGCGCTTTGGCCCGCAAATCGAAGATCGAAAGCGAAGGCGTATCATCGATGAATAACGGTGCTTTTTCAAGGTTTTTCACTTTGATCGAAAGCTGTTCCCATTCGTGCTTTTCAAGTTTTCCGGTTCTTAATTTTTCAGAGGACAATCCGGTTTCAGACGAGATCAAACGCGTGATCAACTGTACCGATGACATCTCGAGTGAAAACAACGCTACCGGATGGCCAAAATCGATCGAAATATTTCTTGCCATTGACAAAACGAAAGCCGTTTTACCCATACCCGGACGTGCCGCGATGATGATTAAATCGCTGGGTTGCCAGCCTGAAGTAATCTGGTCGAGTTTTTCAAATCCAGTCGCAATTCCGGAAAGCCCTTCTTTACCTGCGATTTCCTCAATTCTTTTTTTCGCCTGAATCACCAAACTCTGCGCGGTTTCAGAACTCCGCTTGATGTTTCCCTGCGTGACTTCGTATAATTTGGATTCCGCTTTGTCGAGCAGATCGAAAACATCTGTGGTTTCATCATACGATTCTTCGATGATTTCTGATGAGATCTTGATCAGGCTTCGCTGGATGTATTTCTGTAAAATGATCCTGGAGTGGAATTCGATATGTGCTGAAGATGAGATCTTTTGGGTGAGCTGGATCAGGTAAAAATCGCCTCCGGCCAAATCGAGTTTGGCGTTCTTTTTCAATTGTGCCGACACTGTTAATAAGTCGATAGGTTGCGTGTCTGTGAACAACTGCACGATCGCTTCAAAAATATGTTTGTGTGCGTCTTTGTAAAAAGCATCGGGCTGCAGGATGTCAATCACCTCATCAACACCCTTTTTATCAATCATCATCGCACCGAGAACAGCTTCCTCAAGGTCTAAAACCTGCGGCGGCAGCTTGCCTTTTTCAAGGTTGATGATCGTAGTTTTATCTACGCGTACGGGATTGATATTCCTGAAATTTTCCATAGTGCGAAAGTAACTAAAAAATAAAAAAAGGGCTGCCAGAGTTATTACAAACTGTTGTTGATAAATCGGTATTTTTTGTTTATAACCATAAAAAAATCCGAAACCACAGGGCTTCGGATTAAGTATCTATTTGTAAGATTTTACTCTTTGTATTCGCCCATTTTACTGTATTTATCCATTCTGCGGGAGACCAGTTCGGCTGTTGATAAATCTTTAAGTTCATTGAAACCTTTCAACACATATTCCTGAACATTTTTGAAAGTCGTCTCGCGGTCGTAGTGCGCGCCGCCCAATGGTTCCGGAATTACGTCATCAACAAGCTTTTGTCTTTTCATGTCGGTTGACGTTAGTTTCAATGCTTCAGCGGCCTGCTCTTTATAATCCCAGCTTTTCCAAAGGATGGACGAACAAGATTCTGGTGAAATTACCGAATACCAGGTGTTTTCAAGCATATATACTTTGTCTCCAACACCGATTCCGAGTGCGCCACCCGATGCGCCTTCTCCAACGATCACAGAGATGATTGGCACTTTTAAACGGATCATTTCGAAGATATTCCTTGCAATCGCTTCACCTTGCCCGCGCTCTTCGGCTTCAAGGCCGGGATAAGCTCCGGGTGTGTCGATCAGCGTTAAAACCGGAATCCCGAATTTTTCTGCCATTTGCATGAGTCGCAACGCTTTTCTATAGCCTTCAGGATTTGCCATTCCGAAATTGCGGTACTGGCGTGTTTTGGTATTGTATCCTTTTTGCTGTCCGACGATCATGAACGACTGGCCTCCGATTTTCCCGAGTCCGCCAATCATCGCTTTGTCATCTTTAAAATTCCTGTCGCCAAAAAGTTCTAAGAATGAGGTGCCGCACAACGCACGGACATGATCCATCGTATATGGCCGGCTTGGATGCCTTGACAGCTGCACGCGTTGCCATGCCGTCAGGTTTTTATAAATGTCTTTTTTGGTTTCGAGAAGTTTTTTTTCGATCTGTTTGCAGGTTTGTGTCACGTCGACGTTTGATTCCTGGCCGATGATCTGGCATTTGTCTAACTGGTCTTCCAGTTCTTTTATGGGAAGCTCAAAATCTAAATATTCCATAGGATTTGTGCGTTTAATTTTAAATTGGAAACGCAAAGATAAAATTTAAAACTTGGAACGAAAGCGTTTTTTTTGATTTTAATTGTTAACGTTTTTGGTGCTGGAATGCCCTAGCCCGGATGGGAAGCGGTATCCTTTTTTGTAGTCGTTGCGAGGCACGAGCAATACTATAAAAAAGATAAAGCGGACAGCCGGAACAGCTCCTGAAAAAATAATTTTTTTAAACCATTAAGGCATTAAGCTGTTGGTGTTTGTGCTGCTTTTTTTCGGGTATAATTTTTTACAATGCCATTCGCGATGACTGTTGCAAGGATGATTGCAGATACAATATAAAACGGAACGCTCATTTTTTCGCTGTCGCCGATGATGAAATACGCGAGGAAAATGCCGTAAACGGGTTCGAGATTCGTAGTGAGCATGACCGTATAAGGCGACAATTTTTTCATGACATTGACCGAAGCCGTAAACGCATAAGCGGTACAGACGGATGATAAAATGACGATTAAAACCCAGTCTTTTCCGGAAACGCTGAAGAATTCAGGGGTGAATTTGCCGTCGAAAAGCAGGTAAATGGAGACGAAGAAAAATCCGGCGAAAAACTCGTATAATGTGATGACAGTCGAATCGTATTGCTGGATGAGTTTTCCGTTGAAAATCGTAAACATCACGCCCATAAATACTGAAAACAAAGCGCAGAGCATTCCGTTTAAATATTTGGCCTCGACATCCATGATGATGCAAAGTCCGGCAACGATGATGAGCCCGAATAATATTTCATACCACAGCATTTTGCGCTTGTAGAAGATTGGCTCGAGGATCGATGCAAAAAACGCGCCTGTGGAAAACATCGCCAGTGTCACCGAAACGTTTGAAATATTGATCGCACGAAAGAAAAAGATCCAGTGGATCGCAATTAAAAAACCGACCAAAACGAGTTTGATCACGGCTTTTGGAGGCAGTAAAAACGACTTTTTTGTAATCAGTAAATAAGACAAAAGGAAAATTCCGGCAAGCAGCATTCGGTACCAAACGAGCGATGCTTCGCGAATCGTGATCAAATCGCCGAGCACTGCCGTGAATCCCCAGATGAAGACAATCAGGTGAAGATTGAGGTAACTTTTGAAGTTAGCGCTTGGCATTGCGTAGCAGGTAAATGGCCAGGATTCCGAAGACTACATTTGGAAACCAAACGGCAACGATTGGCGGAATGCTTGATTTTTCGGCCATGACGCCAAAAACCTTATCGAAAAAAACATACGTAAACGCGAGGATAATTCCGATGGCAAGGTTCATTCCCATGCCGCCACGACGTTTCATAGCAGAAACCGAAACTGCGATGATCGTTAAGATAAATGCAGAAACCGGAATGCTGTATTTTTTATACAACACGACTAAATAGGTATTGATATTGGCGTTTCCACGCTTGCGTTCTTTATCGATAAAACTGTTGAGTTCTCCAAGTGAAAGGGTTTCGGCTATGTAAACCACCGGCGTTAAATCGTCGAGTTCGAATTTAAAAACAGTATCTTTTTTCTCGGCCTTTTCGAGTTTGTCATTGAGTATGCCCACAGTTCGCTTGGTGTAGCCAAACATGGTGTATTTCTTTGTTGACGGGTTATATTTGATGCGGTTCGCCGTAATTTTATAGTCGAGCTGGTCGCCTTTGAATTTTTCGAATGAGAAATTAAATGCCGTTTTCGACATTGTATTGAAATTGCTCACATAAATGAATTCGTCGTCGGTGATCTGGCGGAATACATTGTTGTTTTCGCGCATTTCGTTCTTGCCGTTTCCTTTCAGATAGGTATACCGAAAATTATTGAAACCTTCACTCGCCTTTGGCACGATGAAAAATCCCATCAGCAAAGCAAAAACCGAAACGATTGTCGCACCGATAATATAAGGCCTCAAGAATCTCGAAAATGAAATCCCGGAACTTAAAATGGCAATGACTTCAGTATTGTTGGCGAGTTTTGACGTAAACCAGATTACCGACAAAAACAGGAAAATCGGGAACAGCAGATTTGCAAAATAAATCGTAAAATGCAGGTAGTACAACGCAATGTCTGCAAAAGGCACTTTATTCTCGAGCATTTTATTGACCTTTTCCGAAACATCGATCACAATCCCGATCGGAATAAACAACAACAGCATCACCACAAATGTGGAAAGGTATCTTTTAAGGATGTATCTGTCTATTATTGTTAGCATACTTTCAGTTGAAAGTCGAAAGTCGAAAGTCGAAAGTCACCGCCCGAAGGATCTTTTGACTTTTAGAATTTAGACTTTAGACTGTTTTACAATCGTTGGTCCATTTGCTTGACCATTTTTTCTTTCCATTCGCGGAAATCTCCCGCTAAGATATGTTTTCTGGCTTCGCGAACCAACCACATGTAGAATCCTAAATTGTGGATCGTCGCGATTTGTTTTCCAAGGTATTCATTGGCCGCGAACAAATGGCGCAAATAGGCTTTGGTGTATTCTGTATCTACGAAAGTGTGGCCCATATTATCCAATGGGGAAAAATCGGCTTCCCACTTTTTATTTTTGATGTTGATAGTTCCCTGAGACGTGAACAACATACCGTTTCTGGCATTTCTAGTTGGCATCACACAGTCGAACATGTCGATTCCGAGTGCAATATTTTCGAGGATGTTAATTGGTGTTCCAACGCCCATTAAATAACGCGGCTTGTCTTCGGGAAGGATCGCGGTCACAATTTCAGTCATCGCATACATTTCTTCGGCCGGTTCACCCACAGACAATCCACCAATCGCATTGCCCTGCTGTCCTGCATTCGCAATGTATTCTGCCGATTGCACGCGCAGATCTTTATAGGTACTTCCCTGAACGATCGGGAAAAATGTTTGTTCGAAACCATATTTAAACGGCAATTTGTCCAGATGCGAAATGCAGCGGTCGAGCCAGCGGTGTGTCATGTGCATCGACCTTCTCGCATAGTGAAAATCACACGGATAAGGCGTGCATTCGTCAAAAGCCATAATGATATCTGCACCGATCGTACGCTGGATTTCCATCACGTTTTCGGGCGTGAAGAAATGGTACGAACCGTCGATGTGCGATTTAAATTTGACGCCTTCTTCCTTGATTTTGCGGTTTGCCGAAAGCGAATATACCTGGTAACCGCCGGAATCTGTAAGGATGTTGCGGTCCCAGTTCATGAATTTGTGCAATCCGCCTGCTTTTTCGAGGATTTCGGTTTGCGGGCGAAGGTATAAATGGTAAGTATTTCCTAGGATAATATCGGGATTGATGTCGTCTTTGAGTTCGCGCTGGTGCACGCCTTTAACCGAAGCTACGGTTCCGACAGGCATAAAAATCGGGGTTTCAATGACACCGTGATCGGTGGTGATTTTGCCGGCGCGGGCTTTTGTTTGCGGATCTGTCTTTAGTAAATCGAACTTCATGGATTTGGTTTCCCGTTACTTTTGGGACGGCAAAGATAGCAGATTTCAAATTTAGGATTAACGATTTGATATTTATTTTAACAGCTTTTTGACGGATGGATTTCACAGCCAAATGATTATTTTCACTTTCTTATTGTGCTTTATCACCATTCATTTGTTCTTTTTTGTAAATTCACACCTTAACAACCTTAAAAACAGACTTATGAAACAATTCTACATTTTTATATTGATTGCATTTGCAGCGCAATTCAGCCAGGCGCAGCCTGAAGTTTTGTTTAGCACCCAATGGAAACTTACTTATTTGGCCGTTGGCAGCGAAAGTTATATTCCGGTATCGAATTCAGAAGTTGTGCAGGTTCCGCTGCAATTCAGCACTGGTGATTTTGCACCCACTTCAATGAGTACTTCCGTATGCAACACCGGATTCGGATTTACTGAATTTTCAAGTACAGAACCGACTTTTTCCATGGGTGAATTTGGACGCACGCTCATCATGTGTAACCTTCCGGAAAATGAAAGCATGGAAGGAAGGTATTTTAGTTTCTTTTCAGAAAATATTCCGGGAATTTTTACCTATGAAGTTACTTATTTGTTAGATTTTTCCTATACTCCGATGTTGACCATTACGAATCCTGACGGAGATTATGCCCAATATACCGATGCCAATTTGGCTGCGAAATCTTTCACTTCTGAAAAATTCACCATTTCTCCAAATCCGGCGACAGACTACATAGCAATTGATTTTGGAAACAAAACTGCTACAAATGCAACAGTCGAAATTTATGACACTTCCGGAAAACGGATTCGAACAGAAAACCTTTCGGCATCCAATACGATCAATGTGCAGAACCTGGCAAAAGGCATTTATTTCCTGAAATTAAAAAACGGCGATGCAGCATCGGCAACAAAATTCATTAAGATATAACTTTCGACAACGTCCGCGTCATCTGCATATATATAAGGTATATTTCGCTTGGCGCATTGGAATCAGGAAAATATTATATGAAATTGCCTCCAGATAATAAAATCTGGTAAAGCCATTCATTGACGATAAAAATCAAAAAAACTAAAATTAAAGTCCTGCTCCAGCGGGATTTTTTTAGATGTATAAAAGCTTCACAACAGCTGTCTGAAACAAATTAAGGCAATTGTTAAAATTATTCTACATCGGTAAAAATTTCCCAAAATCTGTATATTTGGACTGACGCTCAATGATCTGACCGAAGAACTTAAAAAGATACCATGTGAATTTCAATATTTTCAACAGCATCATTCTCGCAGGGATTTTCCAGGGAATTGTTTTTGCGATGGTCGTACTCTTTTCCAAAAAATACAATATTTTTAAGAGTACGCTTTTGCTGGCGGGAATTATCCTGAGTTTTTCACTCAGCAATCTTGGCTATTACCTGCGTGACATCAACCTGATCACGGCGATGCAGTTTTATGAATATTGCTACGTGCCTTTTCCGCTGCTGATCCCGGTATTGCTGTATTTTTACGTGGGTGCGTTTCTCGATCCTCAAAAGAAAACCAAGCTGAGGGAAAAATTCCTGTATGTGCCTTTTGCCATTTTTCTGCTGCCCTGCATTGCCTTTAAGATTGCAAAACTTTCAGGTTTTCAAAATGACACATTTTACCGATCAATATATTATGTGCCTTTTGAGGTTGAAATCCTGGGAATTTTGATGATGATGGTGACGATGTTGTACTGCATCATAAAAATCAACCGCTTTGAACGCAGCAATGATAAAAACATTATAAACAGCACAAATTCCGGACTCCGATGGCTCAAATGGACGTGTGGCGGATTGATTTTCCTCACGACTGTATGGAGTTATCAGATGATCAAAATCCAGATTGACGGCATGACCAGCGCGTTTTATTTGCTGTGGATTGGCATTTCAATCATGATTTACTGGCTTGGCCATATCGGAATTTACAAATTCGGCATCCAACAGCAACGCAAGAAAATCCGCAATTATTCAATAGAAAGCAAGATTAGTTATGTTCCCGAAAAACAAAAAAGCGATTACATCGTTACTTTTGAAAAGATGTTTATTGGTGAAAAGCGGTTTCTGGATCCTACAATTACACTCGATAAAATCGCCGACGAGCTTCACCTGAGCAAAAGTTACCTGTCACGCATCATCAATGGCGAACTCGGCAGCAGTTTTCCCGATTACCTCAACGCGCTTCGTGTGGAAGAAGCCAAATCGTATCTCAGCAATGCTGATTTTTCGAATTATACCCTGGTTGCCATTGGCCTGGAAGCCGGATTCAATTCTAAGACCACTTTCAACAATACCTTCAAAAAAGTGACCGGAATCACACCATCTGATTTTAAAAATGGGTTAAGATAGTTCCACTTTTTGTAAAAAAGCAATAATCGGCACACCGGAAATTCTTGGGTTGGTACATTTGTCGAACCCATTTCCGCCGACTTCCCTATTGATGTTCTGAAATTTATTTCTCAACATTAATAAAAAAACCATGAAAAAAACTTTATTCTTTTTGATGCTCTTGTGTAGTGTTTTTACTACATCGGCACAAACCATTACGTGGACAGGATCTGGCAGCAATACCAATTGGGATACTGCCGCAAACTGGAGTCCGGCTACGGTGCCAACAGCCGCTAATGACGTGATCATCCCAACAGGAAAAGCGGTCGTCATCAATGTTGCCGGGGTTACAAAATCGATTGTTGTGCAAGGCAATGCTTCGGTGACGATTGTGGGCGGACTGTCTTTTTTGAATGCGTCTTCGTTTGCTGCGAATGCAGTTACAAACTGGACTTCGGGAACGATCAGCGGCGGCGGAACTTTGACAAATGCGGGTACTTTAAATCTCACTTCGGGTACTTCAAAAGTGATTTCGCAAGTGACTACGATTAACAATACAGGAACGATCAATATCAAAGACGGCGGATATTTTTACCTTAACAATGGAACGATCAACAACCAGGTCGCGGGAATTGTCGATTTGATGTCTGACAATGGCAACATCACCTGGTCTGGCGGCGGTTCGCACTTGTTAAACAATCTGGGAACAATTAAGCGCTCGACGACTTCAGGCACTGTTGTGATTGAAGCAGAACTGCATAATTCGGGAACCATCGATGTTACTACTGGTATCCTTTACTTTAACAATTCGGCAATAGTGATGACAGGCGGCATTTACAATGTTGCTATGGGAGCCACTCTGAACTTGGCACTGACCGTAACTTGTTCAGGAACACTGACCGGTATGGCAAACGGATCACTGAACTGGCTTGGAAACATGACCGTTCCTACGACTGCAACATTCAACTTTACTGGAACTACCGGGCTTATCTGGGGATCTGGAGTCCTAAATGGTGGTGGAACGGTAACAAACAACAGCCCGATCGCTTTAAATTTCAGTACGTCAAAATCTATTACCGGAGGAACGACATTGAATAATACTTCTACGATCAGCCTCAATGATGGCGGAAGTTTCTACATTAGTAACGGTATTGTAAACAATCAGGCTTTGGGAATTATCGATATCAAATCGGATAACGCAAACATCACTTGGTCTGGCAGTATTTTGCACACTTTAAATAATTCGGGTACCATTCGCAAAACCACCACGACTGGCTCAGCGATGATCGAAGCTACGTTAAAAAATACAGGGACTATTTCAGTAACCAACGGCACGTTAATATTCAATGATCCGAACATATCGCTCACAGGCGGAACATACAATGTAGCGGCCGGAACGACTTTACAATGGCAAAATGTGCTCACCTGTGCCGGAACATTGACTGGAGCAATAAACGGAAATCTTAATTTAGCCGGAACCGTATTATTTCCGGCTGCAGTCGTTTTCAATTTTACAGGAACACCCGGAATTAACTGGAGCGGCGGAATATTTTCAGGACCTGGAAGCCTTGGCATCAGCAGCAAGTTAAACCTGACTTCAGGCGCAAGCAAAGTCCTGAACAGCGGCCTTACTTTAAACAATAGCAATATCATTAATATCTTAGATGGCGGCTATCTTTATCTAAATGACGCCGTTGTCAACAACCTCGCAGGCGGTACCATTGACATGAAATCAGATGGCGGGGAAATCACCTGGTCTGGTGGCGGAAGTCATTTGCTTAACAATGCAGGAACCATTATTAAAAGCACTACTGCCGGGTCAACCCAAATTGAAGCCTCGCTGAAAAATACCGGAACTATTTCGGTAACAGCAGGTACATTAATATTCAATGATGCGAATATCACGCTCACCGGCGGCATTTATAATGTGGCGGCAACTACGGCGCTGCTATGGCAAAATACCATTACTTGTACCGGAACCTTAACCGGGGCTGTAAATGGCAATTTGAACCTCACAGGAATAGTATCGATTCCTGTTGCAGCTATTTTCAATTTTACAGGAACGCCGGGAATCAACTGGAGCAGCGGAACAATCACCGGACCCGGAACTTTGGGTATCCACAGCACATTAAACCTGACTTCCAGCGTAAGCAAAGTCATCAACAACACGCTTACGCTGAATAATACAAGCCTGATCAACATTTTAGACGGCGGGTATTTTTACATCAATAATGCCATTGTAAACAATACCGCTTCAGGAATTATCGACATGAAAAGCGACGGCGGTGAAATCACCTGGTCAGGTTCGGTTTTGCATACCCTGAACAATGCCGGGCTTATCAAAAAAACAACTACTTCAGGATCAACTCAGATAGAAGCTTCCTTAAAAAATACCGGAACGATTGTGGTAAATTCAGGAACCTTGATTTTAAATGACCCAAATACGGAACTAACTGGCGGAATCTATAATGTATCGGCTTCAGCTGTTTTGCAATGGGTCAATACCGTAAGCTGTTCAGGAATACTGACCGGCGCATTAAACGGAGTGCTGGATCTTTCCGGAACGACAACAGTAACTACTTCTGCAACGTTTAACTTTACAGGAACCGCCGGAATTCAATGGAAAGCCGGAACCATAAACGGCGGTGGAACACTCAACAACAACAGCCTTTTAAATCTTAGTTCAGGCACCAGCAAAGTGGCAAACGGAGGCACTACAATAAACAACAGTGCTTTAATGAATATGCAGGACGGCGGTGCTTTATATGTAAATGACGGGATTTTAAACAATCTGGCCTCTGGTGTCATCGACATAAGATCAGACAATATTTATATCACCTGGTCTGGAGGCGGATCTCATATTCTCAACAACTTCGGGCTGGTTAAAAAATCGACCACCAATGGATCTGCAGCAATCGAATTGACTGTGGTAAATTCAGGCACCGTTGACGCACAATCAGGCACGCTGGTATTTTACAGTGGCGTAACATTTACAAACAATGTCGACGGAATCGTGAAAGGAACCGGAACAATCGTTCCGCCACCGGGGACAAATTTCATCAATAACGGAACTTTCGCTCCAGGCGGAACTCCGGGAACATTAACAATCAACGGGGATTTTAAATCATCGCCAAGTGCAATACTGGCTGTTGATCTTGACGGACTTGCCCCAGGCACAGGATATGATGTGCTCGCCATTCAGGGCAATGCGACAACGAATGGTAATGTTTCGGTTGTGCTTGGATTTGCCGCGAATATCAACGACCAGTTCACCATTGCAACGACTACCGGAACATTAACTTTTGGCATGGCGCCAACTACAACGGCAGCATACAACGGAATGAATTATACGTTTGACGTCGTTAATGTGGGCAACAACAAAGTGGTCTTGAAAGTCGTACAGAAAACTGTGCTTGCGACAAAAGACCCAACGGCAAAAGCTCAAAAAATCGTGCTTTCACCCAATCCTGCAAAAGACCATATCGTATTGCGAAATGACAGCGGATGGAATTTAACACAAGCGGTAATCTTTGATTTAAACGGCCGGATTATCAGCACCATTGACCTGAAAAACAGCAATGAAGATTTTGAGATTCGTTTGGATGATTGTGCTTCCGGTACCTATCTGATGAAGATTATTTCGCCCGAAGGTACTGCAGTAAAACGATTCATCAGGCAGTAATTTTTTATAATTTTGAGTTGAAAGCCCTGCATTTTCAGGGCTTTTTTTATTTGATTTCAGCTGTGCCGTTCCCGCAAATCGTAGTCATCCGATATCATAAAATCGCAAATTTTGCTTATCTTACCGTAAAAAAATCATGGCCTGGAATCCCGACACTTATAATAAATTTAAATCGGAGCGCTTTTTGCCGTTTTACGATTTGCTCGGATTGGTAGAACTAAAATCCGGGATTAGCGCACTCGACCTCGGTTGCGGAACCGGCGAACTCACACGCAAACTTTCTGATGCGTTGCCCCATTCTAAAATTCTCGGCATCGATGCTTCTGCAGAAATGCTTCAGGATTCGAAGGCTTTCGCCAATGACAAGCTGCATTTTGAACAACGATCTATAGAAGCGCAGCTCGAATCACGAGCAACATTCGACCTGATTTTTTCAAATGCCGCCATCCAATGGGTACAAAACCACCAGGAACTTCTGCCGAAAATTATTGCAGCGATCAACCCCGGTGGGCAATTGGCCATTCAGATCCCGGATCAGCAGAACAACCTTACAAACCAGATCTTAAACCAGCTCGCTGACGAAGCGCCGTTTAAAACCGAATTGTTAAACTGGAAACGCCATTCGCCGGTACTCAATATCGACGCCTATTCCAAACTACTTTTCGAAAATGGCAGCCAGTCGATGACGGTTTTTGAAAAAGTTTATCCGTTACACTTGAAAGATGCCGAGGCATTGTTTGATTGGGTTTCCGGAACCGCATTGCTTCCGTATCTCGAAAGGCTTCCTCAGGATTTGAAGCCGCAATTCATCAATACCTTTAAAAAGCGGCTGCATTTGGAATTCCCTGTTACGCCGGTATTTTATCCATTCCGGAGAATCTTATTTGAAGCAAAATTTTAATAATTTATTTTCCGATTTACATCCATAACCTTTAAATTATTTTTAATCATTCTGATAACATAAAAAACTTATTTTTGATTTATGGACGAAGGTTTGGATTTTAATATTTTCAACAGCATCATCCTTGCGGGAATCTGCCAGGGTATCGTGTTTTCGCTGGTTGTTTTCTTTTCAAAAAAATACAGGTCAAAAAGCACTTTGTTCCTTACAACACTGATTTTCAGTTTTTCGATCAACAACTTAGGCTATTATTTGATGGACATTGCACTAATCTCGAGGACGCAGTTTTTCATCTGGCTGTATTTCCCGAGTGCGCTGCTTTCGCCGCCGGTGTTTTATTCCTACATCTGTTCGTTTTTGGATCAGGAAAAAAAATTCAGTTTTCGCGAAAAGTTGCTGTATCTGCCTTTTGTGGTCGCTTTGTTTCTAATTATACTTTACAAGATTGCGGCGATCGCTAAATATGAAAACGACGCTTTTTACAATTTTCTTGAGCCGTTGCCGAATTTGGTAGAGTTTTCCGGAATTATTTTCAGCCAGATTGTACTGCTGTATTGTTTCGTGAAGATTTATAAGTTTGAAAAACAGCACCGCAAAACCGAGATTCACCTTTCCTATTCGGGCTTAAACTGGCTCAAATGGATTATTGGAAGTTTGTTTTTGCTGAGTTTTTTATGGGCTTTTGAAATGGTCAGTTCGGTTATTGATGGCATTTCACGTGCTTTTTATATGTTGTGGATCGGCATGTCGATCATGACGTATTGGCTCGGCCACATTGGAATTTATAAATTCGGCGTGGTTCAGGAGCGCAAAAAAATCCGGAATTATTCGATCGAAAACAAAATCAAATATGCGCCTGCAAAGCAAAAGAATGAGCACATCGTCCAGATTGAAAACATGCTTGTCGATCAAAAACGTTTTCTAGATCCATCGATCACTTTGGATAAAATAGCTGAAGAACTGCACCTCAGCAAAAGCCATCTGTCACGGGTTTTCAATGCCGAACTGCAAATAAGCTTTCCGGATTACATCAACAAATTGCGCGTCGAAGAGGCGAAAAACTACCTTTTAAATCCTGATTTTGCTAATTATACCTTGATTGCCATTGGCCTTGAAGCCGGATTCAATTCAAAAACCACCTTCAACAATGCGTTTAAAAAAGCCACAGGCATGACGCCCTCCGAGTTTAAAAATACGCCTTCAGAATAATCGTGCAAGCAATCCAAAAAATCCTGTAAATATTTTTATCAGATTCGATTTAGTTTTATAAACAAACTAAAAATGACAATCATGGCAAAATTTACAATTCCGGCATACGGCGCATCGGGCTCTTTAATTGGTGGAAAACACCTTGAAGCCATGGAAATAGAGCGAAACACACCCATAAACGATGAAGTTTTAATACAAATTTTATACTGCGGGGTGTGCCATTCCGATCTGCATCAGGTGCACAACGATTGGAAAAACACCATTTATCCGTGCGTTCCGGGACACGAAATTGTAGGCCGAATTATTGAAACCGGGCCCAATACCACACGCTTTTCAAAAGGCGATATTGTTGGCGTAGGCTGTATGGTTGATTCGTGCAAATCGTGTGCTTCGTGCGAACATGGCGAGGAGCAATATTGCCTTGGCCCGGTTGGCCCAACGATGACATACAACGGTTATTTTAAACCTGATGGATCAGAATACAATACTTTCGGCGGTTATTCAACACACATTACTGTCCAGGAATCTTTCGTTTTAGACATTCCAAAAAATTTACCCGTAGCATCTATTGCCCCGATCTTGTGTGCCGGGGTGACGACTTATTCACCATTAAAACGTGCCAATATCAATCAGGGCGATAAAGTAGCGATCATTGGCATTGGCGGTCTTGGGCATATGGCTGTAAAAATTGCAAAAGCGATGGGTGCCAATGTAACTGCGATCACTTCCCGCGAGGAAAAACGTCAGGCTGCAAATGAACTTGGTGCAGATAGCGTATTGGTATATGAAGATGAAGACGATTTAAAGAATTATGAAAATGCGTTTAAATTTATGCTTTGTACGATTCCGTATCCGTTTGATATCAATCCGTATATTTGTTTGTTGCAGCCACACGGAAGCCTGATTACGGTAGGACTTCTTGGTCCGTATAAAAAACCGGCAAACAATATGGAACTGGCGAAAATGAACCGTACCATCGGCGGATCACTTATCGGCAGCATTGCAGAAACTCAGGAAGTACTCGATTTTTGCTCTGAACACCGCATCACTCCGGATGTCGAAATGATCGAAATGAAAGACATCAACAACGCTTTTGAAATGCTGAAAGATGAAGAAGTACGTTTCAGGTATGTGATCGATATGGAATCGTTAAAACCAGATCCGGCAGGAAAAGCCTCTTAAATGATTTCTCAAACCAATACTGATTCCCGCCTAAAACGGGAATTTTTATTTAAATAGATTTGCCTCCCGCTAAATAAAAATTTACTTTTGACAGACTTTAACGCTATAAATACAATGAAACGCAACACTCAAGAATTGAACAATTTAAGCATTCAGGTGCGCAGGGACATCCTCCGCATGGTGCATGCTGTAAACTCAGGACATCCGGGCGGTTCGCTGGGTTGTACCGAATTTATGGTAGTGCTTTACCAACACCTGATGGATCGAAAAGAAGGTTTTGACATGGACGGGATCGGGGAAGATATTTTCTTCCTTTCGAACGGCCACATTTCCCCGGTTTTTTACAGTGTACTGGCACGAAGCGGTTATTTTCCAGTTTCTGAACTCGCCACTTTCCGATTACTGAATTCGCGTTTGCAAGGCCATCCGACAACACACGAAGGTTTGCCTGGAATTCGCATCGCCTCGGGATCTTTAGGACAAGGAATGTCGGTTGCGATTGGTGCAGCACAAGCTAAAAAACTCAACAATGACAGCCATTTGGTGTATACTTTACACGGCGACGGCGAATTGCAGGAAGGGCAAAACTGGGAAGCGATCATGTATGCTTCGGCTAAAAAAGTCGATAATTTAATTGCTACGATCGACCTTAACGGAAAACAGATCGACGGAACGACGGACGAAGTATTGCCAATGGGAAGCATTCGTGCAAAGTTTGAAGCGTTTGGCTGGGATGTCATCGACATCGAAAAAGGAAACGACATCGAAGCGATCATCGCCGGAATGACCGAAGCCAAATCCAAAACCGGAAAAGGAAAACCCATTTGCGTATTGCTGCATACCGAAATGGGCAACGGTGTCGATTTTATGATGTACAGCCACGCCTGGCACGGGAAAGCGCCTAATGACGCACAATTGGCATTGGCATTGGAGCAGAATTACATTGAAGGCGAAAGCGATTATTAATTAATGGATAATTAATAATGAATAATTGATAATGATTGGTTTGTATAAACGACAATCTCTCAATTTTTTAAATCTTTTAATTTTAAATTTTAAATGAAAAAATACGAAAATACAGGAAGCAAAGACACGCGTTCGGGCTTTGGTGCCGGAATGACGGAACTTGGGCAGAAAAATGAAAATGTCGTGGCGCTTTGTGCCGATTTGATCGGATCGCTGAAATTTGACGATTTCAAGAAAAACCATCCGGAGCGTTTTTTCCAGATCGGGATTGCTGAGGCGAATATGATCGGGATCGCGGCAGGATTAACCATTGGCGGAAAAATTCCGTTTACGGGAACATTTGCGAACTTTTCTACCGGAAGAGTTTATGACCAGATCCGCCAGTCGGTGGCTTATTCAGATAAAAATGTAAAAATTTGTGCTTCGCATGCCGGACTGACTTTGGGTGAAGATGGCGCGACGCACCAAATCTTAGAAGACATCGGATTGATGAAAATGCTTCCGGGGATGGCCGTGATCAACACCTGCGATTACAACCAGACGAAAGCGGCGACTTTGGCTATTGCCGATCATCACGGGCCGGTTTATTTGCGTTTTGGCCGTCCGGTCGTGCCGAATTTTACACCAGCTGATGAACCGTTTGAAATTGGTAAAGCCATTGTTTTAAATGAAGGTTCGGATGTGACGATCGTGGCGACAGGCCATCTGGTTTGGGAAGCGCTTGTTGCTGCCGAAGCATTGGAAGAAAAAGGCATTTCTGCAGAAGTGATCAACATTCATACAATCAAACCACTCGATGAAGAAGCCATCTTGAAATCATTGGCCAAAACAAAATGTGTGGTTACTGCTGAAGAGCATAACATCCTTGGCGGATTGGGCGAAAGCATTGCCCGCGTGTTGACATTAAACCGTCCGGCACCACAGGAATTTGTAGCTGTTCAGGACAGTTTTGGAGAATCGGGCACACCCGAACAATTGATGGAAAAATACAAACTGAACAACCAGGCGATTGTTGAAGCGGTTGAAAGAGTGATGAAAAGAAAATAGTCTCATCTGAAATAAAAAAAATCCCGCTATGATTGTAGCGGGATTTTTTATGTTTTATATCGACTATCGACAACTGGGGTCAATGTATCGTCTTAAGCGTGTTGGCGAAAGATAATCAGGGCTGCTTCCACAACTAGGAATTCCCAACCTTTCATCAATTGCTGTAGTAGGATCATCTACCTCGGCACCATTGTATGGATAATAAGCCGCTGGGGAAGAATTTGGAATTTTGGTTTCCTCTTTCGTTGTAGTTCCGTCGCCATCGTCATCAACATCCTGATAATCAGGCACGCCATCACCATCGGTATCATCATCTGTAAAAATACCGTTGCCGTTGCGGTCTTCGTAAATTGACAATATGCCATCTTCATCCTGATCGGCACGTGTCATGTCATACAATTTAAACGAAAAGAACAGTGGGACATAGGAAGGAATCGAAGTGGTTGCATAATTATAATAAGCCAGCCCTGACGGAATAAAAATGACACCAGCGCCAAAATTATTGTAAATTGTAGGCTCGCCCACGACTACCGTTGAAGTTCCAGGTTTGAATAACGGAAAAATTTCTTTCCAGCCCTGAACAGCTACTTGATCCAATCCAATTTTATTTATTGGAAAAGGCACATATTCAAATTGCTTAAGAGCACCATCTGAATTCAGATAGGAGCCGTTGTAAGAAACCAAGATTTCATCAACAACCGAAGGACTTTCTTTTGAAGCATCGCCTTCTCTCAACGCAAGGTAATACAGTTTATAAGTGACGCCATTCGAAACGACCGATTTTGAAAGCAGGTCTGGCCTGAGCCATAACGAAACAAGGTTAGCTGGATTTCCTGTTGGGATGTCGCCAAAAGCAACATCCATTTCGCTCGTTGTTCCGGGCGTTCCGGTTTCAATCAGGTAATGTGTTTTTAAAAAAGTTTCAATCAGCGAATTGTCTGTATCATATTGTGTTTGAAAATCACGCAACGGTACTGGATCTTCACTATCATCATCCTTGCAGGAAAATAAAAGCAATCCTGAAATCATTAGAATAAAATAAAACTTAAATTTGTTCATTATAGCTGATTTTTTTAGGTTCGCAAGATACAATATTGATTTATTTTTGTAAACTATTTAACGCTGATTTTAGAAAAAACATGAGAATCGATAAATATCTTTGGTGCGTGCGGTATTACAAAACCCGAAATATGGTTACCGAAGCCGCAAAAAAGAACCACATTACCGTAAATGGGCAGGTTGCAAAGCCTTCGAAAGAGGTTTTTCCGGGTGACAAAATCACTTTCAGGAAAGACCAGATCACACAAATCATTGTGGTGCTCGATGTACCGCCAAACCGCGTGGGCGCGAAACTAGTCGATATGTACCGAAAAGATGAAACGCCTCCCGAAACTTTTGCACACCTCGAACTGATGAAGCTTTCCAAAGAACATTATCGCAAGACCGGCGAAGGCAGGCCTACTAAAAAAGACCGGCGTGACCTGGACGAATATGGCAATGAAATCCCGGATCCCAATTGGGATTCATAATATATTTTACTTTAAATAAAAACGACATGGCGCAGAACATCATATTGACGCATCAGGAAATTGAGCACAAGATCAAAAGGATCGCTTACCAGATTTATGAAACTTTCGTGGATGAAGATACGATCGTCATTGCAGGAATTGTAACGAACGGTTATGCATTGGCAGAAAAAATTGCCATTGTGCTGGGGCAGATTTCAACGCTAAAAGTGCTTTTATGTGAAGTGCATATCAACAAGCAAAACCCGAATGCTGAAGTTTCTACTTCGCTTGACAAATCGCAATACGAAAACAGAGGTTTGGTACTTGTTGATGATGTATTGAATTCAGGAACCACGCTGGTTTATGGCGTAAAACATTTTCTTGATGTACCGCTTAAAAAATTCAAAACCGCAGTACTTGTAGACCGAAATCATAAAAAATATCCGGTGAAAGCCGATTTTAAAGGAATTTCTTTGAGTACATCATCACAAGAACACGTTCGCGTGGTTTTTGAAGGAACGAATGATTATGCGTGTTTAAATTAGGAGTTTTTCTACTTCTGAAACGACATCTTCAGCCGATTTTCCATCTACGTTTACAGCGTGCATCGCCTGATTGTAGAAATAACTTCTTTCAAACAAATGCTTGGCGATGAATTCTTTCATGTCTTCGGAATGTGCATTTGAAATCAACGGACGGTGCTGTTTTTCGTCGGTTAACCTGTTGTACAATTCGGCAATCGACGCTTTCAGGTAAATTGATATGGTATTTTCTCCTGTAAACAGCAAATGGTTGTTTGCATAACAGGGTGTTCCGCCGCCAAGGCTAAGCACAAAATCTTCATTTCTTTCCATAAGCTGATGGAAAAGTTCATGCTCCAGTTTCCTGAAATGAATTTCACCTTTTGCTGAAAATATTTCTTTTACAGGCATTCCGGCTTTTTCTTCAATCATTTCATCGAGATCGAAATGTGGCAATTGGCGTTTTTCAGCCAGCATTTTCGAGACAGTCGACTTTCCGCTACCCATATAACCCAGCAAAATCACTTTCATCATAAAAATAAAACCTTATAAATTAAGGCGTTAACAGTAAATATTAAAAAAAGGTAAATTTAAAAGAAAATTGCTTTGAAAAATAAATAATAACACCTTATATTTGCACCCGCATTGAAGAAATGATTTTGACTTGATAGCTCAGTTGGTAGAGCACATCACTTTTAATGATGGGGTCCTGGGTTCGAGCCCCAGTCAGGTCACAAAATTACATTCATTTCTTCAGGCTAAGACTTGATAGCTCAGTTGGTAGAGCACATCACTTTTAATGATGGGGTCCTGGGTTCGAGCCCCAGTCAGGTCACAAAAGCCGAGCTAAAGCTTGGCTTTTTTTAATTCCGGCGACGTGGAGAAACTGGTAGACTTGCCAGCTTGAGGGGCTGGTGCTCATTAGGGCGTGTGGGTTCGAATCCCATCGTCGTCACGGATGAATAAAAATTGGAGAAAAATAGGAAGCCCTGCTTCTATATTTTTCTCCTTTTTTATTCTCAAACCGGAGGTTTTGGGATGGACGAAGTCAATCCCATCGTCGTCACTAAAAAGCCTGTAGAGAAATTTATTTACAGGCTTTTTATTGGTTTTAGTTAGGTGTAAATTCCATCAGACAGTGATTCTCAATTTGCTTTTCCTGTAATAACAGACAACCATTTGCAAGGTTAAAATCAGGTTTCTGCATTCCATACAAAGTGTCCAGCGGACTAAAAAACCTTTTTCTGTCATATTGTGCGACATGCAAATACAGCAGCGTCGTTTCAATTTTGACGTGTCCCAACAATTCTTTGATACTCACAATATCCAAACCGTCTTCTAACAGATGTGTCGCAAAAGTGTGCCGCAAAGTATGAACAGAAACCAACTTTAAAATCCCGGCATTTTTTGACACCTGTTTCACCGCCCATTGAATGCCTCTTTGCGAATACCTGCTGTCAAAATCACCTCCTGCCCTCCCGACAGGTTTGCCATTAAACAGCCATTCCATACAGCCTTCTTCCCGAATGTATTTTTTTAGTTCGGAAATCAGGATTTTGCCCATTGGAACGTATCGGTCTTTCCTGCCTTTTCCACATCTTACATGCAGCATCCGCCGGTCAAAATCAAGATCGCATAATTTAAGGTTTCGGGTTTCGCCACATCGCAATCCACAGCCGTAAAGCAGGAACAGCAACACACGGTGCTTTCGCAATTTTGTAACTTCAACCATGCGCCTGACTTCATTGCGACTTAAAACTACGGGGAGTTTTTTGTCTTTTTTTATGGTTGGAAGTGCAATGTATTTGTCGCGCATTCCTTCCATTTTGAACGCAAAACGCAATCCGTACACGGTGAATTTAAAATAGGAATCTGACGGAGAATTGTACTGTTGCTGCAACTGATACAAATACTGGTTCAGGTCTTCTATCGGAACAAAAGTCGGCACACGACCAAAACAAATAGCCACTTTCGCAAGATATCTCGAATAATTCGCAAACATGCTTTCGCTTTTGCCTGAAATAGAAATGCTTTGCCTAAGACGTTCATTAAACTCTAAAAAACCAGGAATGCCATTGCAGGCCGTTTCAACAATAGTTTTGTTTTTTTTGGATCATATCTTTAAATTAAGTTCCAAAAATAAGACAACCCACAAATTATTTTCATCATTTAAATTTGATTTATTATCTGAGGTCTTCAAATTTCTCGTCCTTTTTAATTAAATTTGTTTAACATATCTAATCAAAACATAAACAGTTTGAGAAATACTTTCAGCATCAAAGACCTCGAAAACCTGTCCGGAATCAAGGCGCATACCATTCGCATCTGGGAAAAACGATACAACGTCCTGGAACCCATGCGCACCGACACGAATATTCGTTTGTATGATCTTGAAAGCCTTCAAAAACTGCTAAACATTACGTTGCTGCACAACCACGGTTATAAAATCTCTACGATTTCAAAATATCCGGAAGGTAAAATCCCGCAATTGGTTTCTGAGATCATCTCTTCAAAAAGTGCCAAAACACACGCCATTAGCGCTTTTAAAATTGCGATGGTAAACTTTGACCAAAACCATTTTCTGGAAACTTACAATGCTTTGCTCTCAGAAAAAACATTCAGTGACATCTTTACCGAAGTTTTCATTCCGTTTCTGCAGGAAATCGGGATGTTGTGGCAAACCGGAACGATTACGCCCGCACAGGAACATTTTATCTGTTATCTGATCAAGCAAAAACTCGTCATCAATATTGAAAAGGCGCAACTTTCAAAGCCCGAAAAAACCGACCGTACATTTGTGCTTTACCTGCCGTCGGGCGAATTGCACGAACTCGGCCTCATGTATATCAACTACGAATTGCTGATGCACGGCCACCAAACGATTTATCTTGGGCAGAGTATACCGATGAACAACCTCAAAGATTTAGGACAAAATTTCAGGCTCATCGAGTTTGTTACCTACATGACCATTTATCCCGATACCGGCGCGATCAACGATTACATCAAGCTGATGAAAAAAAACATCCTTTCTGATCATTCCAGGATTTGGATTACCGGAAAACAAACCAAACACATCGACGACAGTGTCATGGATTCAAACATCAGGATTTTTGACGACTTTAAAGACTTGCTCGAGCATTTTTAAGCACTTTAAATTCGCAATCAAAAATAATATTCAATTTCGATATTTTGTTTAATTTTTTTGTAAATTCGTTAAACAATGAGAAAGAATATTGTTATTATCGGATCCGGGTTTTCATCACTTGCCGCTGCTTGTTATTTGGCGAAAGCCGGAAATAAAGTTTCCATTTATGAAAAAAACAGCACCATTGGCGGACGCGCTCGGCAGTTAAAAAAAGACGGATTTACGTTTGACATTGGCCCAACCTGGTATTGGATGCCCGATGTTTTTGAACGCTTCTTTGCCGATTTCGACAAAAAAACTTCCGATTATTATGAGTTGAAAAAACTTGCTCCGGCTTATCAGGTTTATTTTGGAGTCAATGATTTTGTAACAATTGCAGACAATTTACCCGAAATCATCAAAACATTTGAATCGATCGAAAAAGGCAGTGGAAAAATCCTCGAAGATTTCATGGCCACAGCCAAAAGCAATTACGACATCGCGATCAAAGACTTGGTTTACAATCCCGGAGTTTCGCCGCTTGAGTTGGTTACTTTGAAAACCGCGACAAAAGTCGGACAGTTTTTTAGCAACATCAGCAAGGAAGTTCGAAAGCGTTTTACAAATAAAAAACTGGTTCAGATACTCGAATTTCCGGTTTTGTTTTTGGGCGCAAAACCTTCAGACACACCGTCATTTTACAGTTTTATGAATTTTGCAGATTTCGGACTTGGCACTTGGCATCCGAAAAATGGTATGTACAGCGTTGTTTTAGCGATAGAAAAACTGGCACGGGAACTGGGAGTTCAAATTCATACAAACAGCAATATTTCTAAAATTGTAGTTGAAAATGGCAAAGCGGTCGGAATTGAAATTGATTCAGAAATCATTTCCGCAGATGTGGTTTTAAGCGGCGCCGATTACCATCATACCGAAACTTTACTCGATTTTAAAGACAGGAAATATTCCGAAAAATATTGGGAAAGCCGCACATTCGCACCTTCTTCCCTACTGTTTTATGTAGGCTTTGATAAAAAAGTTAAAAACGTGCAGCACCATACTTTGTTTTTTGATGTGGAATTTGACGAACACGCCAAGGATATTTACGACGACCCGAAATGGCCCGAAAATCCATTATTCTATGCCAGTTTTCCATCCAAAACTGATGAAAACGCAGCTCCTAAAAATTGCGAAGCAGCCATTTTCCTGATTCCGATCGCACCCGGAATTAAAGATACGCAGGAACTTCGGGAAACTTACTTTGAGAAAATCCTGATTCGCCTTGAAAATTTAACACAGCAAAAACTTCGGGAAAACCTTATATTTAAGGAATCATTTTGCGTAAATGATTTCGTAAAGGAATACAATTCTTATAAAGGAAATGCCTACGGAATGGCAAATACGCTGTTGCAAACGGCATTCCTGCGACCCAAACTAAAAAGCCCGAAAGTGCGTAGTTTGTATTTTACCGGACAGTTGACCGTTCCCGGCCCAGGTGTTCCACCGGCGCTGATTTCGGGAAAACTGGCCGCCGAATTAATAGAGAAACACTCGTAATATGAAATCCATTTTTGACCAGATATCGTTTGAATGCAGCAGGAATGTGACGCAATCTTACAGCACTTCGTTTTCTACAGCGGTGAAATTGCTCGCGCCGGGAATTCGCCAGGACATTTACAATATTTATGGATTTGTGCGTTTCGCGGATGAAATTGTTGACAGTTTTCACGATTATGATAAAGCCGAATTGTTTGATTTATTTGAATCTGACCTGGATAGATCGCTGCAGTATAAAATCAGCCTGAATCCGGTACTAAACGCCTTTCAGCATACGGTTTCTAAATATAATATTCCGATTGAAATGATCGCTTCGTTCATGAAAAGCATGAAAATGGACCTCAGCAAAAAAGAGTACAAAACGGCAGACGAATACAACGAATATATTTTTGGATCTGCCGATGTTGTCGGGTTAATGTGCCTGAAAGTCTTTGTGAAAGGCGACAATGCAAAGTTTGAAGAGTTAAAACATTCGGCGATGCGGCTTGGATCGGCGTTGCAGAAGATCAATTTCCTACGTGATTTGAAAGCCGATTTTGAAGTGTTGGAACGCAGTTATTTTCCGAATGCCGATTTGAACAAACTCGATGAACATTCGAAAAAACTCATCATCGACGAAATCGAATCGGATTTAAAAGCCGGATTTGAAGGCATTTTGAAATTGCCGATCGATGCGAAATTCGGCGTGTACACGGCTTACATTTATTATAAAAAATTACTGTCCAAATTAAAGAAAACACCTTCTGCAGAAATTAAAAATACCCGCATCCGCGTTCCGGATTACCAGAAATACGGACTTTTCGCACAGTGTTATTTCTCTTATAAATTCAATCTATTATGAGCATTTGGATTCACTTACTGGCGTTTTTCGGGGCATTCTTCTTCATGGAATTCATGGCGTGGTTTACGCATAAATTCATCATGCACGGATTTTTATGGAAACTGCACGAAGATCATCATAGGAAAGACCACGATTCCTGGTTTGAGCGCAATGATACTTTTTTTGTGTTTTATGCTTTCGTCAGTATTGGTTTTTTTCTATTATGGCGATATGATATTTTAGAAATCGGGCTTTCAATCGGACTGGGGATTTTTGTTTACGGCTGGACGTATTTCGTCGTGCACGATATTTTCATTCACCAGCGTTTTAAATTGCTTCGTACGGCAAACAACCGATATGCAAAAGCGGTTCGGCGCGCACATAAAATGCATCACAAACACACCGGAAAAGAGCACGGAGAATGTTTTGGAATGCTGATTGTTCCTTTCAAATATTTTAAAAAATAAAAACCTCCCAATTACGGAAGGTTTTTCTTTTTGATTAATGATTGATTTTATTTCTTCTCAAGCATTTCCTGCAAAGGCTTCAATTGATCGAGATTGATATTTGAATTTTTGAGCGCGGTCATCATCGTCATGATGCTTGTCGGGTTCATGTCTTTACCAAGAATCCTGACGACTGCAAATCCGGCGTCTTCCTTATTGGCAAACAAAACGAATTCGTCTATATGTTCGTCCTCACCCACAAAACTTACTGAAGCACCTTCTTTCCCAGAACCGAATTTCATCAGTTGCTGGTATTTTTCGTCTTTGAGGATTTTGGTGACCTTGGCTCTTTCAGTTGCAAATTCCGCTTTATTCGAACCATTGGCTTTAAACGCAAGCACATTCATTTTTTCAAATGTTTTCATCGCTTCTTTTTGTTCCAGCGACAATTTCGTTTGGTCTAAATTCAAAATGCTTGGCGAAACATCAAGTGCTATGAAATCCTTGTTTTCCGTATTTTCAACAAAATATTTCTGAAGGCTAGGCTCGTTGTTGCAACTGATCATTAACAATGCGCAAGTTGCGATGAGATATCGTTTCATATTATTTATTTTGCGCCTTTCGGGCCTTTTGAACCTTTGGTTGCTCTTTTCAGATCGTCGCCTCCGGGAAATCTCATTTTATCCGTTAAGGTCGAAATTTCATTGAGGTCGAAATTTCCGGTTAACGACATCAAGACAGTATCTTCGCCTTTTCCGCCTTCGATAAACATTAAAAGTTCGCGAACCTGGGTGTCGCTTGATCCTGATTTGACAAGGATTTTGATGTTTCTCCCGTTTTCAGTCACACGCATCAATTCTTCGAGTCCGGCAGATTTGATGTAAGAATTGGCTGAAGCTTTCATCTCATTTTCAACCCTGGTACTTTTGGTCGTGAAGACTTTTAAATTGTCGAGTTTTTTGATGAGATTCAGGTATTGCTGCGCTTCTTTATCCGAAGCATCGGTTTTCACCTTGCTCATCAGGTCAAACATTTTTTTGTTGACGATGATCGAAGTCACATCGTCCTGCCCGTCGAATTTATCAAAAGCGCCTTGGGCAAAGTTTAGCATTGGCAGTAAAGCGATTGCTAAAGCGAAAACTAATTTTTGGATTGCTGATTTCATGTTCTTTGATTTTATTTTTTTAATTGATTTTTAAATTTTGCCCCGATAATGCCCGAAGCCTGCAGATTTCGTTTAGTCAACAATGAATACTTTGTCTCTTGTAGCCTCATATTCATGGATATACTGAACACTTTCAACGCCGACATTCACATTGCTCGACAACAATTCCAGTGCTTTTTGAGTTTCCCTGAACGCAATTTCAGGATTGTCGTAAGTGCCTAAATCCTGATTTTGCTGTGGCTGATGGTAATTGAAGTATGCGAAAGTTCCGGCGCCAAGCAAAACAACAACCGATGCTGCAATTGAAATCCACGCTATTTTTAATTTCTTGGTGTCTAGTGGAATCTGTTGCTCAAACTGCTGTTCTTTTGCGGTAGAGAAATAGCCAAACAAAGGTTTGTAATGTTCCAGATGCTGCGCAACATCTGATGAAGAAAAATAAGTGCGCAACTCATTTTCTTCGGTAATACTCGTTTCTCCATCGAAGTATTTTTCTAATAATTGTTCTATTTTAATTAATTCCATAGCGGTGTGTTTTTGTCATGAATTCCCTTATCGTTTTCCTCGCTCTTGAAAGCGCCACGCGAATGGCGGCTTCATTCATTTCCAGTATCTTGGCAATTTCTGCAAACTCATATTGCTCGATATCGCGCATTTGTATGATCAGTCTTTGTTGTTCCGGCAGTTGGTTGATGACTTTTTCAACCCAGGACAAACTATCTAAATCTTCAACCTGCTGCTGCAAACCCGGTGTGCGGTCGGTAAAATTGTTGTGGACGATTTTCAGGTTTGAGGCACGTTTTGATTTTAATTGATCCAGACAGTAATTTTTGGTCATGGTCATTGCCAATGCTTCGACGCTGTTGTAAACCGACAAACCTTCGTTTTTATTCCACAATTTCACCATGACTTCCTGGGTCGCGTCTTCTGCTTCCTCAGTACTTATGAGCAATCGCTTGGCCACGCGGAAAATCTTATCCTTGAAAGGCGAAACGAGTTGCATAAAGTCATTCTGGTTCATAAAAAGGTTTGTTTTTTGGTGGTTTCCAAAGTGCAGACGAAATGCAATATTTTTTGTTACAAAGAAATTGCAATAAAACTAATTTAAGTAAATTTACATTTCTTATGACAAAATGAATGCTATGAAAAATACTTGCAGATTATTGGTTTTATTGCTGTTGTTCGGAACGGTGTTCCAAAGTTGTGATGACCTTGATGACAACGCCGTCCCAAGTGATATTGCAGTCAATAATTTTATCTGGAAAGGCCTAAACCTTTATTATTTATGGCAGGCCGATGTTCCTGATTTAGCAGACAACCGGTTCCCTGACCAGAAAGCGCTCAATAGTTTTTTGCAAAGCAACAGCAACTCTGAAGATTTTTTTCAGCATCTGCTCTATATGCCTAAATCATTGGTGTCAAATCCGGTGGATCGCTTTAGCGTATTGTTTGACGATTACGTTGAACTTGAAGGCATTCTTGCAGGAACTACAAAAAATAGCGGAGCCGATTATGGATTTTATTTAAAGACTTCCACCGGAACAGATGTTTTCGGAATTGTACGTTACGTACTACCGAATTCAGATGCTGAAGCCAAAGGCGTAAAACGCGGCGATATTTTTTATGCCATAGATGGCGTTTCACTCAACACCGACAATTTTAGCGAGTTGCTCGATAAGGAATCCTACACGCTGAACCTTGCCGACTTCAATTCCGGGAATATCACTCCTAACGGAAATTCGGTAACGCTTACCAAAACAGTGCTTTCAGAAAATCCGGTGTATATCAACAAAGTTATTACTTCGGGAAGCCACAAAATCGGCTATTTAATGTACAACGGTTTTTATCCAAATTATGAAACGGCGATGAACAATGCTTTTGGCGAATTAAAAGCACAGGGAATTACCGATTTTATCCTTGACCTCCGCTACAATTCCGGCGGGTCTGTCGAAACGGCAACACATCTCGCCAGTATGATCACCGGACAGTTCAACGGACAATTGTTTGCCCGCGAGCAATGGAATGCCAAAGCGATGGCGTATTACAATTCGAACAATCCTGAAACTTTGCTGAATAAATTCGGGACGACAATCAATACCGGCGCGGCCATCAATTCGCTGAACAGCACCAAAATATACATTCTCACGACTCAGTCCACCGCTTCCGCAAGCGAACTCATCATCAACGGGCTCAAGCCATACATCACGATTGTGCAGATTGGCGATACAACCACCGGGAAAAACGTTGGGTCGATTACTTTATACGATTCGCCTACGTTTACCAAGAAAGATATCAATACGTCGCACCATTATGCGATGCAGCCGCTCGTATTGAAAACTCTGAATAGAGACGGTTCAAGCGATTATGCTAAAGGTTTTAAACCCGATTTTGAAAGGAAAGAAAACCTCGCAAATCTCGGAATTTTAGGCGATCCATCCGAAATGTACCTGAATATAGCCATTGCACAAATCACCGGAAACGGAAAACATTTCCCGCAAAATCAAGGACAAATATTTGACGAATTTAAAAATTCCAAGTCGATGAATCCGGTTGGAACCGATATGTATGTTTCCAAAATCCCTGAAGGTTTGATCAAATAATAAAAAAGGCTTCCCGATTTGAGAAGCCTTTTTTTATTTGATGATTATTTTTTTGTGGATTTCTCCCGATGCTTCGGCATCATCCAATGCCAATCGCAAAAAGTAAACGCCTGATTTTAATTGGGAAACCGGAATCTTTTGGTTTTTATCAATATCTTTTTCAATCACGATGCTGCCCTCATTGTCAAATAGAGTCGCTCTTAATTGCTTTTCAGAATTGATGCAGATGTAATCGGTTGCCGGATTTGGATACACCGAAATAGCTTGCAACAGATTGTCATTCAACCCCAAAGTTCGTTGATGAATGACTCCGACAGCCTGCAGGTCAAATCCGCAGGAAGCAAACGGCGTTGGATACGATTCATTCACCGCATTTCCGAAACTGTCAAAAGTCGCAAACTCGGGATCAATCGAACCCACAACATCAATGATTCGGACATGTGTAATATTATTCTTATCCAGAAAATCATCATCGGGCAACTCGCTTAAATCGAACGGCGTGCCGTATTGCGCGCTGTATTTTCCGGCAAGATTGTTCAAATAGGTTGCTGATGGCGTTCCGAACGGGCCAATTTGCGTTTGCGTTTGCGTTTGGCTGTGCGCCGGAAACCTGAAAAAATGAACGCCATCCGAACTCGCTTCTACAAAAGCCAGTTCGAGGTATGTTGGCCCGCCGTTTTCAAAAACGGCAAAGTCAAAACCGTCGCCATTGATAATTGGCGAAGCAAATGTGAGCGTCGCGTTTCCTTCATCGCCAAGACTTACCGTATTTCCATCGGGGAAGCCCAAAGCATCTGAAGGCGAACCTGCAGTGGCTTTATTATTTCCGCCAATTGAAAAATTCGGATCTGACTTTTTCAGATAGCCGCGAGTTACTTCAATTCCGGTTGCCCAGGCTTTGAAATCGGCACTTTCTTTAAAAATCGCAGTCGATCCTGCAACTCCGGCTTCGGGCGGATAGGATTGGGCATTTGATGAAATTCCAATCAGAATTAAAAATAAAGCAGCGGCTTTTTTCATTATTTGATGCTGATGCGTTTGATGCTTTTCTGGTCGTTGATGGTAATCTCAACCAGGTAAATTCCGCTATTCAAGTCAGAAACCACAATTCCTGACGGATTGTAAGTCGTTGATTTTACCAACCTGCCTGAAATATCATATATTTTTACCGCTGCATTTTTATCGGTATTGATAAAAAAACGTTCCGTTGTTGGATTAGGGAAAACAGAAATTGAAGCAATACCGTTCGGATTTTCTGTTGACAATAAAACATCGGCAGCATAAAAACCATTCGGAATCACGCCCACTGTGTAAGAATTTTGGAGCACACCGTTCATATTATATACCAAAGCTTTTCCGTTCGAAACGTAATCGGCTGCATCGGCAACATAAATTTGATCGCCGATCACGTCCATTCCGTACACGCCATAAGAACCGACTTCATCAATGGAAAACAAAGGATTTTCAGGCAAATCCGTATCGCCAAGCGTGATTTTATAAATATCGGTCTCAATCGAAAACAATAAAAAATCGCCATACAATTCTAAGTTTGACGGATGTTTGCCTTCAAAGTTGATTTCACTAATCAGGCTGTTGTCTGCCAAATTGAATTTCATCAGTTTTCCAAAAGTCTCCGGTGTCGCCCACATTGGTTTTCCGCCGCAAAGCACATACAACACACTTCCGTCTGAAATAATAGAATTCGGCACATCGCCCGTTTGAATCGTTGCAGTAATGGTATTCGTAGCCACGTCAATTACAGAAACCGTGTTTCCGTAACCGTAACCGCCCTGGTTTGCAACATACAATTTGTCGCCAACCTGGATGATCCTTTCGACACCTTCGGGCGCAGGGATTGTTGTCGTAATGCTGAGGCTTTGCAAATCAACTACTGCCACATAATCATCGGAAGCATTTCCGCCGTCGCCCCAACAAGTGATGTAGGCATTTCCGTTTGCAAGTGTGATAAACCTTGGGTTGAAAAGCCCGATCGGCATGATTGCCTGAAGCGCGAGGGTTTGCTTGTCCAAGACTTTCAATGCGTTGGATCCATTTAAAATGACATAAGCATGATCGCTATCGAAAGCCATGCTTTGTGCGGTATTTCCCAATGGAACATTGTTATTTCCATCGGCATAAACCTGCTGGTGCACCTGTCCGTTTGCAAGAAATGACATTCCGGCATTGTCAACACCAAAGCTGCCTTCGTTTAACACCAATACACCACTGGTATTTTGTGCAGAAATTGCAGTCGAAAAGATCAGGGCAAGAAGGGCAAGCGGTAATTTGTAAAATTTTTTCATATTGATTTTTGGTTAATTATTAAAGTAAAATGCCGACGGTCCGACACCGACAGTCGTTCTGTTCAAAAGTACCCCGATCGCAAATTCTGCGTTTCCGGCAGCATACACATAGACTTTTCCGCGTACTGTAAATCCTGCATCATCCGAAACATAAATGCGCCCGTTGTTTACCGCCAAACCATAAATCGAAGCCGCGCCCTGTGCAGCTGCGTCAAAAGCCGGAGTCGTAGGAAGTACCGGTGCATCTGTCGCGCATTTGTAAACGGCTGTGCCAATGTTATAGTAGATGTTCGTTCCCGAAATGGCACTGCTTCCTAAATTGGTCGCTGCCTGCCCATTTGGAAACTTCAATTCTCCAATAATCGCATTGGTATCCGCATTGATTTTTACGAATTTTCCGCTTGTTGTTCCCGATGGTGCGTAAGACGGATTGCCTTTACATGTTACCCATAAATTTCCGTCAACAATCTGCAACTCTTTCGGAACATCGCCAACAGCAATTGTGGATGAAACGGCATCATTTGAAATTACAGATACCGTATTTCCGAAATGGAAACCGCCGGAATGGGAAACGAATAATTTTCCGTTATTAGGAACAATTTGTTCCGGACCTTCTGCAACAGGAATCGTAGACGTTACGGTTTGTGTGGATAGATTGACAATCGCAACATAATCATCATTCGGATTGATCGGGTCTCCCCAATTGGTCACATACCCTTTCCCGTTTGCAAATGCAATGTATCTCGGGTTTCTGATTTGATTGTTGATCGTTGCCACTTTTTTGAAAGTGTAGCGGTTGACGACTTCAATTTTTTGTGAATTGTTGACCACAATATACGCCAGATCGTTGTTGAATCCGACGCTTTGTGCCACATCGCCAAGTACTGCGCCGTCATTCACAATTGAAAAAATATCATTTTGACTGACAGAAAAATCATCAGAAATATAAGATACGGATGCATTTCCCGTATTAAAATTCCCTTCATTCAAAACCAAAGTTCCAAGATCGTAACTTCCCAAAGCAATGCGGCCTGCATCTTCAGCATCGTCGTCTGAACACGAAACGAAAAAAAGCGCCCCGGCCAAAACAGTTAAAAATAATTTAATTTGTTCCATAGTTTAAAATTTAAGTGTGAGATTGATCATGTAATTTCTTCCCGGAAGCGGTCTTTGCGGCATGCTTTGGTAATTTTCATTCCAGATATTGAGCGCCTGAAAACCGATTTTGTAGTTGTTTTTCGAACCAAAATCACAATCGATTCCGGCATTTGAAACCTGGTATGCTTTTAAAACATCCGATTCATCGGCAAGTGTAAAAATTTGTCCGTTGAATAAATATTGGTAGTTGAACGTGAGTTTTCTAAATGAATAAACCAGCTCTGCATTGAATTTATGGTAAGGAACATAAGCCAGCTGTTTTTTCAACAGTTCATTTTCCGAAATCGTATACGCATAAGTCGAGTGAAATTCTATGAAATGAGCACCGATTTTTTTATGGAAATTCAAAAATCCTTCCGCACCATAACTATTTACTTTACCCACATTTTCAGGAACCCAAATGTTTCCGTTTGGCATCCAGCGCAGCAAATTCTCGATTTTCATGTAATAAGCGGTTGCAGAAATGGTGAAATTCCCAAAAGTGACTTCCTGCCCGATTTCGCCCTGATAGGAACTTTCCGGCTTTAAATCGGGATTGCCTGCACCTTGCCAGTATAAATCATTAAACGTCGGAATCCTGAAATTGCGTGAAACGTTTAATTTGATGTTGTAATGTTTGGAAGCCGTAAATTTTGTTCCAAATCCAAACAAAACCGGACTTTGATAGGCATTCGTAAATTCCTTCCTAATGCTAAAATCATATTCGAGTTGCTGAAGCAATTGGTGCTTAAAAAGCAAAACTGCCGACGCGACATTCCTGGTTTCATCACCGATATTCGATCCGATGCCTTTGGTTTTGGTATAATCTACAATTCCGTTAAGGTTAATTGTTGGCGAAATTTTCCAGTTCAGGTCATATTTTGCGATGACTGTTTCAGCTTTGGAAGTTTCAAAATGATCCGAATCGAAATCCCCGAAATATTTATATTTTTCAGAAAGGAAAGCCACTTTTGCAGTGGAGATCAAAGTCTGGTTTGAAGCCGTCCATTCCAGTAAATTCCGCGTATTCAAATCCTGGTATTTGCTGCGCGAAGGCGAAACCAAAGTACCTGAAAAATGCCGTTCGCTTTCAAAAACCTGGCTGTACAATTTTAAAACATTCGCCTTGTTGAGTTTGTATCCGAAAGCCAAATTGACACTGGTGTTGTAAAATTGCCCGTTTTCATTCCTGAGGTTTGTCGTGTTTAAATATTCGTAATCATTATCCGAACTGTTTCTCGAAATACTTAAATTCACGCTCGTTTTAGCATCGGCTGCAGCCAGTTTGTAATTGCCGCCAAAAGTATTGAAGCTTCCATAATTCAGCCGGATCTCATTTTCAAAACGCTTTTTAAAACTTAAGTCGTTGTTTAAGTGAATGCTGCCGCCGATCGCGCTGCTGCCGTAAATAATACTGCCTCCGCCTGATTTTACTGAAATTTCACTGAAATCACGCGTCGTAATCGTATTAAAATCGGTTTGCCCGTTGAGTTGCGAATTGATGTTGATGCCGTTCCAGATCACCGCGGTTTGTTGCGCTGTTGTGCCGCGAAACGAAGGCGACGACACCATTCCGAGTCCGTTTTCCTTAAAATAAACAACCGAATTGTAATTGAGTAATGAAGTCAGCGAAGATTGGTTCCTGCCGATAATCGTATCGTTGAGTTTTTGTACCGATTGCGCATCCGAAAAATGCTTCAGCTGATAATCCGAAACCAAAACTTCCTTCAAAGCAATAGAATCCTGCTGCGCCAAAACAACCTGGCACATCAAAAATAAAACACCTAAAAACAGCTTTTTCGCAGTCATCCTTTCTGAATCTTTTTTCCCGAAGATTCGATATTCGTTAAGAAAAAAGGCAGGTCTCCTGGCTTGCGTCCTGATGTTTACCTTCCCGTTTTGCAACAGTGGTTTTGGAGATAACAGCAGTCTTTGTAGCTTACAGTTGCGGGAACAGCTCAGGATTTTGGGATTTATGATTTTCAATGTTTGATTTACGAACGTTATCGTAAATCGTACTTCTTAAATCAAAAATACCCTTGCCTGATTCCCTTTTAATGTGATTTACAGTATTCAAAATCACAACCTCAATTCGCTGCAAATATAGGCGTATCATTTGAATAATTAAATAAAGATTGCCGATTGTGCAAAAAAACCGGCGTAACTTTTACCTTTGCCTTACTTTTAATAATTTTCAATGAAACATTTCTTTCTTAAATCCATCCTGATTTTTTTATTGGTTTTGTTTGGCGGATGTAAAAAAAACGAGACCGTTTCCACGGATAAAAATCAGGCTGTAGCTAACGAAATCTACTATGCAAAAGGACTTTCGATTTACAAATACGACGGTTTTTCGGTTGTAAAAGTCAGCAATCCATGGCCGAAAGCGAATAAAGATTATACTTATGTGTTGCAGCAAAAAGGCGCCGGTATTCCTGATAGTTTGAAGCAAAATACGATCATTCAAGTTCCGATAAAAAATATTATAGTAACATCAACAACACACATTCCGTCACTCGAAATGCTCGGTATTGAAAATACGTTGACTGGATTTCCAAACCTGGATTTTGTTTCTTCGGATAAAGTCAGAAACCTAATCGACCAGAAAAAAATACGCGAAATTGGCGTAGGCCAGCAATTAAATACCGAAGTGATTATCGACATCCAGCCCGATGTCATCGTTGGGTACGGGATTGACAACAACAATCCATCACTCGACAATTTACAGAAAAGCGGACTCAAAGTCATCCTCAACGGCGACTGGAACGAATTGTCCCCACTCGGGAAAGCCGAATGGATTAAGTTTTTCGGAGCACTTTACGGATTGGAATCCAAAGCAAATTCGATCTTTTCAAACATCGAAAAAGACTACAACGCCACATTGGAAATCGCCAAAAAAGCCACCACCAAACCAACGGTTTTATCCGGAGCGATGTTTGAAAACCAATGGTATCTGCCGCAAGGCGAAAGCTGGGGATCGGTAATCATTGCTCAGGCTGGAGGAAATTATTTGTGGAACAATACCAAAGGTTCCGGAAGTTTGTCATTGCCGTTTGAAACCGTTTTTGAAAAGGGTGAGCACGCCGATTTCTGGATCGGGCCGGGACAATTTACAAGCTTGAAAGAACTGTCCGACAGCAATCCGCATTATGCGAAATTCGCGTCATTCAGAAATAAAAACGTCTATTCTTACAGTACGAAAAAAGGAAAAACGGGTGGGCTGATTTATTTCGAATTGGCGCCAAACCGCCCGGATTTAGTGCTCAACGATATGGTTAAAATCCTTCATCCGGAATTGTTGCCACAATATGAACTGTATTTTTTCGAAAAATTAAAATAATTGCAAACCGGCAGCCGACATAAAATTCTTTTTATGGTTCTGATCATCGGAACGGCTTTGCTGTTTGTTTTAAACATCAGCTTAGGTTCGGTTTCGATTCCTGTAAAAGAGGTTTTCCAGAGTCTCACTGGCGGAAACGCTTCCAAAGAATCCTGGCATTATATCATCATCAACTACCGTTTGCCCAAAGCGATTACAGCCGTTTTGGTCGGGATGGGATTGTCTGTGAGCGGTTTGCTGATGCAGACATTATTTCGAAATCCGTTGGCAGGTCCGTATGTGCTCGGATTGAGTTCGGGAGCCAGTTTGGGCGTCGCTTTTGTCATTTTAGGATCGGCGTTTTTACCTGCATTTTTAGCGTCGTTTTTGGTTTCGTCTTTTGGAATTATTTTAGCTTCATGTTTTGGAAGCACCTTTGTTTTACTAGCGATTTTAGTAGTTTCACAAAAGCTCCGCGATACCATGGCGATATTAATAGTCGGGTTGATGTTTTCGAGTTTTACAAGCGCGATCGTTGGGGTTCTGACGTATTTCAGTACCGCCGAACAATTGCAGAAATTCACCTTTTGGTCGCTCGGAAACCTCGGAAATTTGTCGTGGCAATCAATCATCATTTTAGCTATTTGCGTATTTATCGGATTGATCCTAAGTCTTTTTAGTATTAAATCATTGAATGCCATGCTGCTTGGTGAAAACTATGCAAAAAGCCTAGGATTGAATTACAATAAGGCACGATTGATTATCATTTTCGCAACGGGAATTTTAGCCGGAAGTATTACTGCTTTCGCAGGTCCAATTGCTTTTGTCGGGCTTGCCGTTCCGCACATTTCAAAACTGGTTTTTCAAACGAGCAACCACAACATTTTGTTTTGGGCGACGTTGCTTTTTGGTGCGGTCATCATGCTGATTTGCGATATTTTTTCACAGATTCCGGGAACCGATATAACTTTGCCGATCAACGCGATCACATCAATCATTGGTGCTCCGGTGGTCATTTGGCTTTTGGTCGGAAAACGAAAAATGATGGCCTAATGGAAAATCAGATTATCCTAAAAACCGAAAATTTATCGATTGGCTATCCTTCGAAAAAAGCACAAAATGCCATTGCCTCAGACATTAATTTGTTTTTGGAAAAAGGAAAACTCATTTCCCTGATCGGTGCAAACGGCGTTGGAAAATCAACCTTATTGCGAACGATTACCGGAATCCAGAAACCGCTTTCAGGAGCCGTTTTCCTAAACGGTAAAAATATTTCATCTTACAGTTCGCTTGAAGCGGCACAAAACCTCAGCGTCGTTTTAACTGAAAAATTACCGCCGAGCAATTTAACTGTTTTCGAATTGGTCGCTTTGGGAAGACAGCCGTATACGAATTGGGTTGGCACTTTGACCGACAATGATTTTTCAAAAATAAATGAAGCGCTCGAACTGACGCAAATCACGCCTCTGGAACAAAAAAAACATTTTGAGATCAGTGACGGCCAATTGCAGAAAGTGCTGATTGCGCGCGCGATTGCACAGGACACGCCATTGATTATTCTGGATGAACCCACGACACATTTGGATTTACTCCATAAAGTCTCATTGTTCAAATTGCTTAAAAAACTCGCCTCTGAAACTAAAAAATGCATCTTATTTTCTACACATGATATTGATCTGGCGATCCAGCTTAGTGATGAAATGATCGTGATGACTGACGGAAAAGTCATTCCCGGAAGTCTTGATCAATTGATTGCCGACAAAGTTTTTGACACGCTGTTTGAAGGTGAAAACATCATTTTTGATCCCGAAAAACACAAGTTTGTCTTTAAAAATCTTTAATCTGAAGTTGAGTTCGTTTATCTTTGTTAGGATCCAAAACCTGAAAAGATGAAATTCACATTTACCATATTCCTGTTTTTGTGCACCGTATTGGCATTCGCACAGCCAAAATTAGAAATGACTTCAAAAGGTTTTACACCGATTGAATTGCCAACGCCAAATAAGCCAAACGAAAAACTGATTGAAGCTTCAAAATCCTGGGCAGCCTTTTACAACAAGCAAGGTTATGACGTTTATGATGTGACCGAAAGTTCGCTCAAAATTGATGCGCTGAAGAAAAATGCCTATTTGTTCAGGAATCTCGGCGAGACTTTTTCATACGACATCACGTATACGCTCAATATTGTTTTTAATGCCGACAAAACTTACAAACTACAATTTTCCGTCAAGCAGATCTACCTCAAAGGAACGCCTGTAAAAACGACAATTCCCGATTTTTTCATGCCCGATGGCAATCTCAAAGAAGATTTTTCAGATGTAAAGCCGACGCTTGAAGATACCGCAAATAAAATCGCTGTTTCTTTCTCCAATTTCATCGTTAACTGATCGCTCAGAAAATAATCAACGTTTGTAAGACAGTTGTCTTTTGGCTTCGCCGATTGCAAAAGCAACGGAATTTGCAAGGTTGTAACTGCGAACCAATGGCGAAATCGGGATCGTTAAGTGATTTTCAAATTGCTCTAAGACTTCTTCGCTCAATCCGACACTTTCCTTTCCAAAAACCAGCCAGTCGCCATCCTGGAAATCATTTTCGTAATACGTTTTTTCAGCATGTGAACTGAATAGAAAAACGCGGGATTTATCGTGAATCTGGGCGATCCATTCGTCAACATTTTGATATTCTGTACGATCGAGATGAACCCAATAATCAAGCCCGGCGCGCTTTACAGCGGTATCGGTGATCTTAAATCCGAAAGGATGAATTAAATGCAAACGGCTTCCGGTTCCCACGCAAAGGCGACCTATATTTCCGGTGTTGTTTGGAATTTCAGGTTCGACTAAAACAATATTGAGCATGTATATTTGATTTAAGATTCTGAATTGGGAAGATCAAAATTATCGACTTCGCGCACTTCCCCTGATTTCAGGTCGTTTAAATGGATGTTTCCGATGCGAACCCGAATTAGCCGAAGCGTTGGAAAACCCACTGCCGCAGCCATTTTCCGAACCTGGCGGAATTTCCCTTCATTCAAAGTGATTGAAACCCAGCTCGTCGGGCCGTGGCGTTCATCGCGGATTTTTTGCGTACGTGCTGGAAAATCGGGAACTTCATTCAACAAAAAAGCATCGCACTTTCTGGTGGTGTATTTTTTTCCGTTGAAACCGATTTCGACGCCGGATTTCAACTGGTCGACCGCTTGCTGCGTGATGATTCCGTCAACCTGCGCGTAATATTCTTTTGGAACTTTTTTGCTTCGGACGATTTCACTCATCATACCGTCGGTGGTCAATAATAACAAGCCTTCAGAATCTTCATCTAGCCGGCCGATGGCCATTGTTCCAACAGGAAAATCATACAATTCGCCAAGCAATTTCTTCTTACGCTTCAGCTCATAAATAAACTGACTCAAGAATCCGTAAGGTTTGTGAATAAGGTAATGCTGGTGCTTCATCAGACTGCAAATATAGGTTTGTTTTCAGAATTTTGAAACCGCTCAAGCCAATTAAATACTGTCCAAAAGCAATGTTAAAGGAATGGCTTCTAAGATTTAAAAGGCGTAATATTATAGGAACAATGCACTAACTTTTAAAACTACAGTTATGGAAAATAAAGATTTGGGATCAAAAAAGATCAATAATGAACAGGAAGTCAACGAAGGGTTTAGCGGTGAAAACATCCCGAAAGACTACAATCCGGCGAAGGAAAAATTGAATACAGAACAAGAAACCGATGAAGACGGAAACACGAAAAATGTTGAACGTGCCAGAAATCAGGAACAAGGCGATAGAAACTGGGATGAAAATGAAAGCCTGAGCCGTGGTGTAAAATCGGAAGAAGCGCAGCAGAAAACGGTTGAGAACAAAGACCGGAATTCTGATATCGCAACCAATCGTTATCCGAATTCGCACCCGGACAATCATAAAGACCGTGGAAACATCAAGCTTGATGAATAAAATTAGATTTAAAGATTGAAATGATTCAAGCATTCAAAGATTTTCAAAACCGTTGAGAAAAAATTCCTGACGGTTTTTTTATGTTTTAAAAATGATATATTTGCGGTAAATTCTACAGATTATGATTGTTTTAGCCGTCCTCACTTTTTAAAAAGGACATTTACATTGCGCTAACAACAAGGCGAATGCAGCTGCATCTTGCCACAATTATCAATTATTATTTTTTTTATCATGACACAAATTACACCTGCAAAGGGTAAATTATCTCTAATATTATCAGTCATCAAAAAATCTTTGCGCGGCGAGGAACTTGACTTTACTACCGGGAGCATTCGCCTATCGGTAATTTTACTTGCCATTCCGATGATGCTCGAAATGATGATGGAATCTGTGTTTGCGCTGGTTGATTTATATTTCGTCGGGCATTTGGAACACAGCAGTTTCGCGATACAAACCGTTGGCCTGACCGAATCGGTTTTAACCATTATCTATTCACTTGCCATTGGGATCAGTATGGCAGCAACGGCTGTTGTAGCTCGAAGAATCGGCGAAAAAGATCCGGCAGCGGCGGGAAAAGCCGGAATGCAGGCAATTTTAATTACTGTTGCCATTGTCGCGGTGATCAGTATTTTGGGCGTTATTTTCGGAACCAACATTTTATTGCTAATGGGTGCTTCACCGGAAGCCGCCAAACACGGAACGCCTTTCATCCAGATCATGATGGGCGGAAGCATCATTATTGCTTTGTTGTTTTTAATCAATGGGATTTTTCGAGGTGCGGGAAATGCTGCGATTGCGATGAAAAGCCTTTGGATCGCTAACATCAGCAACATTATTTTATGTCCGATATTGATCAACGGTTTTGGCCCGGTTCCCGCATTTGGCCTGACCGGAGCAGCGATTGCAACGACCATTGGCCGAAGCATTAGCGTTGGGTATCAATTGTATCATTTGTTCAATGGGAAAAATATGCTGAAGATCACATTGGCTTACCTGACTCCGGATTGGATCCAAATCAAAGCATTGGTACAAATTGCGGCGCCGGCAGTTTTGCAATTTGTGATCGCCTCGTGCAGCTGGATTTTCCTGGCGCAACTCGTGGCAACAACCGGCGGCGATAATGGATCTGCCGGTTATCAGACTGCGATGCGGCTGATGATGTTTTTCCTTTTGCCAGCCTGGGGATTGAGCAATGCCGCAGCGACATTGGTCGGACAAAATCTTGGCGCGAAAGAAGTGCAACGTGCAGAGGAATCGGTTTTAAAAACAGCGAAATACAATGTGATCTACATGGGAACCGTCATGCTGATTTCACTGCTTGGCGCCGAATACCTGGTGGCGTTTTTCACAAATGATGCAGAAGTCAGGATTTATGCTGTTCGCGCGGTGCGGATTATTGCGTGCGGTTATATTTTCTACGGAATCGGGATGGTGATGATCAATGCCTTTAACGGCGCAGGCGATACGTGGACACCGACAAAAGTCAACCTGATTGGGTTTTGGCTGTTCCAGATTCCGTTTGCGTGGCTGCTTGCCAAACATTTCGGGCTTGGCCCTGACGGTGTTTTCATTGCGATTCCGGTTGCCGAAACCATGATAACAATTGCAAGTTATATTTTGTTTAAGAGAGGAAAATGGAAAACGATTAAGGTTTGATGTTGAACATCGAATGACAAACGTCGAACGGTCATATATTGAGCAAAAAAAAGACGCTGTTTGTTGCAGCGTCTTTTTTATGTTTGCAGGCTTTCATTTGTCATTCGTCAATCGACATTTGACCCTTATTATTCCTGGCCCTGAATAAAATTTGTCAATTCATCTACGCTAGAGCTAAAGCTGAAAATATTGTTGAGCTTGAAGTAATTTTCTCTTTCCGTACAATGGTCATAAGCGAATTTAGCATAATCGAGTTTGCTTTCTTCAAAACCGAAAACTTCGGCGATTTTTGCAATTTGTCCTGCGCTTAGGCAGTTTGCAGACGTAATCTGTTTTGCGGTTTTTAATCTGGTATCGTCGAATTTCTGGTTTTTTACAGTGGCCAATGCACTGTTGAAATCTGCCGGAAGCATCGCGAATTTGCGGTTGCAGCCTCTTTCATGATCGTGTCCCGCATGATTGTCATTGTCGAAAGAACCGCTTGTTGTAGTTGTTGTTTGCGTGGTCACGACCGGGTCGTTGAAATTAACATTCATCCCGATATTTACACCTCCGGTATTCATTCCAACCGACATGTTCGTTCCCGCTGTAGTCGTTGTAGTTGTAGTTTGAGATACATTCATGGCTGGCGGCTGCGGTTGTCCGTAATGCATTACATATACATTTTTTGGCGCAACATAATGTTGTTCTACAGGAATCATCGAAAAGAAATTCATCTTCATTTTCGACTTGTTATTCTTATCACGTTTGATCTTGTAAGTGACATCGCTAAAAATCTCATCAGCATCGGTTAATGCGAGATTGTTTTTAGAAATATCCATCAACGTTTTATCTTCAAAAATAATTTTAGCGTTGTAATAAGGCTGGTTCAGGTCTTCGATCCTAAGATTTGTCTGTGCGATGTCATTTTGCCTTTCGCCATTTAAAATCAGAAAAAAACGATCTCCATCTTCTGAAAAAATCGTTAAATGCCCAACATTGCTTTGGGCGAAAGCGGTAAAATTCAATACTAAAAAAAGGAAGCTAAAGGTAATTTTTCTTGTCATAAGTTTTGTTTTTGAATGTTTGTCAAGCTTTTATTTCGTGTTGGACGCTTTACAAAATCCCTGCCAAATATATTTAAAAAATTCAAATGGGAAACGATTTCGTAAATTTTGTCAAGTCATTTTACAACCAAAAATTATGTTAACAGAAATCATATAAGACTATCCCAAAATCGTATAAGTGATTTTTAGCGTGGCGATTATAATTTAGATAAAAATATTTAAGGCGAATCATCCGAGGATATTTACATCAAAATCCACTAAAATTAAATGTTATGAAAAGGCTAATACTTATTATATCTCTGGGCGTGTTTGCATTTGCCGGTTATTATTTCGCATCAAACCTTCAGTATTCTACCGATATGAACTACATCATTTACATGGCGATCTGGATGGTATTAATCCTGATTTCAATCGTTGGGATCGTGTCTTACTTTCCAACGATCAAAGCGCACAAAAAGCACGTTCGCAATTTAATGTACAACAGTTATTCTGAGCGCAGGATCAGAAACAAAGAATTCGACAGCCAGTTTAGGATCCTGAACTAACTCTCCTACATATATCCTGGGTCACTCCTGAAAAAACGGCTAAATATTAGGCCGTTTTTTTATGGAAAAAAGTCAAATAAATTCTTCGCGGAATTGTTTACATTTACTTTTTACAAACCTTAGACATGAATACTGCCATCATTACCATCATCACCTTTATCATTGCGCTCGGAATTGGGATTTTCATAGGAAAATTGTTGTTTACCGCGCGTTCCCAATCTGAAAAAACAGCGCTCGAAGAAAAAAACATCGGACTGAATTCACAATTCATCGCCTTAAAAGAGCAATTGCTAAACGAACGTTTGAATGCCGAAAAGCAACTGCAATTAGCCAATGCTGAAAAAGAAATCATCCGTACCGAAAAAGACAGCCTCGCGATCCAGCTTTCCAAAAAAGAAACCGATTTTGAAAACCTCTGGGAACGCAATCTCGAACAAAAGCAGGAAGTAGAAAAGCTCCAGGAAAAATTCACCAAAGAATTTGAAAACCTCGCCAATAAAATATTGGAAGAAAAATCGAATAAATTTACCGAGCAGAATAAGGAAAACATGAAAAACATCCTGTCGCCGTTGCAGGAAAAAATCCATTTGTTCGAAAAGAAAGTCGAAGACACACACAAGGAAAGCATTGATTACCACGCAGCTTTGCGCCAACAAATATTAGGTTTGCGCGAAATGAACGAGCAAATGAGCCGTGAAACTTTGAATTTAACGAAAGCGCTGAAAGGCGATTCTAAAATGCAGGGCAACTGGGGAGAACTCGTTTTAGAGCGCGTACTCGAAAAATCGGGGCTTGAAAAAGGCCGCGAATATGAAGTGCAGCAGAGTTTTACGAATGAATTCGGGCAACGCGTTTTCCCTGACGTTGTGATCAACTTGCCTGACGGAAAAAAGATGGTAGTCGATTCGAAAGTGTCGCTTACAGCTTATGAAAAATACATCAATGAAGAAGATGATTTTTTGAGGGCGGCATTTTTAAAAGAGCATGTGAATTCGATCAAACGCCATGTGGAGCAGCTTGGCGATAAGAATTACCACGATTTGTACCAGATTGAAAGTCCGGATTTTGTATTGCTTTTCATTCCGATTGAACCTGCATTCGCTGTTGCCCTTAACGAAGACACCGCCTTATACAACAAAGCATTCGAGAAGAATATTGTCATTGTCACACCTTCTACCCTATTGGCAACATTGCGCACGATCGACAGCATGTGGGCCAATCAGAAACAACAGGAAAATGCCTTTGAAATTGCACGCCAGGCCGGGGCTTTGTATGATAAATTTGAAGGTTTTGTTGCTGATCTGATCCGACTCGGAAAAAAAATCGAAGAAAGCAAAACCGAATACCAGGGCGCAATGAACAAATTGGTCGAGGGAAAAGGAAACCTGATCACCAGTGTTGAAAAACTTAAGAAAATGGGCGCCAAAGCCAAAAAAGCATTGCCTGAAAGCATTTTAAAAAGAGCCGAAACAGACGAAAACGAAACCGAACTATTATGAAAAAAACACTACTCCTGATTTTAGCAGCTATTGTTGTCAGCTTGATTACATGGTTTGCATTTGTATATTATGCGACTTACAGCGAAGGCTTAAGGGCGGGCGAATTGATTAAAGTGAGCAGCAAAGGCGTGATTTTTAAAACCTGGGAAGGCGAAATGAGCCAGGGAATTTCTGGAGCGCAGATTTTCTCGTTTTCTGTTTTGGACAGCGACAAACAGGTCATCGAAGATTTAAAAAACATGCAGGGACAATACGTCAAAGTCACTTATGTAGAACGTTACCGAACATTTCCCTGGTGGGGCGAAAGTCATTATTTTGTAACGAGCGTCGAACCTGAAAAATCGCCGTTCAATGTCAGATAAGAAATTCAAAACGGTGAAATCCTCAAAGGTCACGATTTCAGAATTGATGCTGCCGTCGCACTCCAATTTCAGCGGAAAGATACACGGCGGTTATATTTTGTCGCTGTTGGATCAGATCGCATTTGCCTGTGCTTCAAAGTTTTCGGGTTATTATTGCGTGACGGCTTCGGTAGATACCGTTAATTTTTTGAATCCGATAGAAATCGGCGAATTGGTCACCATGAAAGCCAGCATCAATTATGTAGGAAAAAGCTCTATGATCATTGGCGTGCGCGTTGAAGCCGAAAACATCCGGACCGGCATAGTGAAGCATTGCAATTCTTCTTATTTTACAATGGTGGCAAAAACCGAAAATGGGGAAAATGCGACTGTTCCAGGTTTGATTTTATCGAATAAAGACGAAGTCAGGCGCTTTTACAACGCCGTAAAACACATTGCTTTGAAGAAAGAAAAAGACCTTCATGAAGAAGCATTTGACCATACTTCAGCAGCAGCATTATCGCAACTTAAAAATTACAATGTGCGCATTGAAATGAACTAAAATATCTTTTAACATACTCGCGAACAAATTATTATGTTTTTTTTATATTTTTGGTCAGAAATTGAAAATATATGAAAAGAAATTACGCATTCTTATTTGGATTTACGCTAATCATTGCATTAATCATTATTGTTTCGTGTTCAAAATCTGATGACGATGCTTACATCGCGCCAGTAGCGCCGGTCGTTGAACCGCCTATCGAATCACCTGTTACCGTTGATCTTACGACTGTTCCATACGCTAAATTATCAGATTATAAATTTTTTGAAGGCGACATGAAAGACCAGAAGCCTGCATTGAACGTATTGCCATACGAACCTGCAAGCAGTTTGTTTACCGATTATGCACATAAAAAACGTTTTGTGTGGATGCCAAAGGGAAAAAAAGCGAGATACAACAGCGACGGAACGGTTTTAGAACTGCCAGTCGGCGCAGCACTGATCAAGACATTTTATTATGACAATGTGCAGAATATTGCAAACGTTGGTGGAACAAGAATCGTTGAAACCCGTGTCATGATCAGGAAAGAATCCGGATGGATTTTTGCCGATTATGTATGGAATGCAGAGCAGACTGAAGCTACCAATGATCTTGCGGGAAGTTTCACCACAGTGACCTGGAAAGACGATAATAATGTCGAAAAAACTGCTGAATACCGGATTCCTTCACAAGCGCAATGCATCATTTGCCACAAATCGAGAAAAACCATCGGGATTGATGAAATCACAACTTACATACCGATTGGAATCAAACCGCAAAATTTAAATTTCGACTACAATTACGGGACCAGCACAAAAAACCAGCTTACCAAATGGATCGAAGAAGGTTATCTCGCAAATGACTTTACCATGCCGACTGCCGCAAACAGTACGGTAAATTATAACGACACTTCGAAATCATTAGACCAGCGCGCCCGTTCTTATGTGGACATTAATTGTGCACACTGCCATGCCAATGACAGGCATTGCGATTACAGGCCTATGCGTTTTGCATATAGCGAAACTGCCGGCAACCGTGAGAATATGGGTGTTTGCCTGAATACCAGTGACATGCAGGGCTTTCCATCGTCTCTTGCAAAAGTGGTGACTCCGGGAAATACAACCAAATCGATGTTGTTTTACCGCATCAATACGACAAATGAAGCTTACCGGATGCCTTTGCACGGAAGAACAATGATCCATGAAGAAGGCGTTTCATTAATGGAACAATGGATCAACTCCTTAACGCCTTGCGATTAATTCAAAAACAATCAACTAATAAACCAATATCAATGAAAAAAATTACTTTACTTTTCGCTTTCCTATTCGTGGCGCAAATCGCATCAGCTCAGGAAAGTTGTGCTAATGCAGCGCCAATAACAGGTTCTGGAACTTACACAATCACTTCGTTTACCGGAACCCAGCCGCCGCAGCAAAACTGTACCCCAACTGGAGGAAGTCCTGCCGCCCTTGCTGAATGGTATGTATATACCCCAACCCAGAATCATACGATAACGATTACAACAGACATTGTAGAAAATTCACCGAGGCGCGACACGCGTTTACATGTATTTGTTGGAGATTGTGGAAATTTGACCTGCTATTCTGGCGATGATGACTCGGGAATAAATTTTTCTTCTACTGCTGTTTTTGATGTTACCGCCAACACCACTTACCATTTTGCTTTTGACAACAGGTGGAATTCTTTAACCTTTAAATTTAAATTTATTGAAGGTGAAGTTGTTGTTCCAATTGCACCGCCGGTAGCATTTGTAGAGCAGCCATTGGCAACTGCACAAGTCGGAAACAACAAATACAACAACTGTGTGGTGGATATGAACAACGATTACCTCGATGATATTGTGGGAACGACAGGTAATAATATTAGAATTCATTATCAAAATGCTGACGGAACCTTTACGCAAACCAATATTCCAACGGCAACTGCAGAAAATACTGCGTTTTGGAGTATTGCCGCAGGAGATTATAACAAAGATGGCTATAATGACCTTTTATACGGAGGCGGAAATGGCTTGACATTAATGGAATCAAATGCGACGGGAACTGCTTTTACCAAACATACGCCTGGGCAATACATCTTTTGCCAAAGAACAAATTTTATAGACATCAATAATGATGGAAACCTAGACGCTTTTTCCTGCCATGATGTTGAACCAAACGTTTACTACATAAACAATGCAGCAGGTGGATTCACTTACTACCAATCCGGAGCGGCAGGTGCATTAAATTTAGGCATCACTTCAACAGGAGGAAATTATGCTTCTTTATGGACGGATTATGACAATGACGGCGATGTCGATTTGTTCATTTCAAAATGTTCAGGGCCACCATGTGAATTGCACAGAAACAATGGCGACGGTACTTTTACAGATGTTTCAGCGGCTGCACATATCAATGTGACACCAATCCAATCCTGGTCTTCTGCTGTTGCAGATTTTGATAATGACGGCGATATGGACATTATGATCGGTTCTAATGGAAGTACGAAAAATATACTTTTCAGAAATGATCTTGACGAAAACAACAAAATGGATATTGCTTTTACCAACGTATCTGATGGATCAGGCCTTGAGACAGATGGTTCTACCAGCAGGGATTATATCGCTTACGATTTTGACAACGACGGATTGGTAGACATCATGGGCGGCGGCTATAAAATCTTTTACAATCAGGGCAATATGAGATTTAGTACGGTTTCTTATCCTGGAATGGCTTTGGGAGCTGTTGGGGACTTCAACAATGACGGATTTCTTGACATTCAAAGCTCATATGAAGCACCATATTCTGTAAAACTCTACATGAATTCCGGAAATGCAAACAATTGGATTACCATTAACACCAAAGGAACGCAAAGCAATACAAACGGAATCGCAGCGCGTGTTGAAATTTACGGTGCCTGGGGAAAACAAATCCGTGACGTGAGAAGTGGTGAAGGTTTCGAATTCATGAGTACTTTAAATACGCATTTCGGTATTGGTTCGGCAACGCACATCGACAAAATAATCATCAGATGGCCATCAGGGATTGTAGACACATTCAATAACCCGCCAATCAACCACCCTTTTATGGCCGTTGAAGGTTCGACACTTGCGGTATCAGATTTTGCAAATGCCGCTTTCAGCATTTATCCAAACCCTGCAAATGATGTACTTTACATCAAAGCTAAAGACAAGGCAGCAGCCTTCAAATCTGCTGAGATCTTTGACATGGCCGGAAGAGAGGTTTCAAATACTGTCGTGACCGATCAACCTATTTCTGTAAAAAACCTTTCATCAGGCTCATACATCATTTTACTGAAAGATGCTGACGGAAAACGTTTCACACAAAAATTCCTCAAAAAGTAATTCAAATTAAATTAAATTGCAAAAAAATCCCGCTTCGTTATGAAGCGGGATTTTTTTTAAAACACCCTGACGAGATTGAACCCGAAAAAAACATTCCCATCGGCCCAGTTCCCCGTCGTTTGCCCAAGAAAACCTGCCTCATGTATGCCCTGTGAATTCGTGAAATGCATTTGAAAAACATGCCCGCCTGTTTCAAGGTCTACGCCAATTGACAACGGATTTCTAAATGGAGAATCGCTCGCACGATTCGTATGCACTGCGTAATCCATATTGATCGACCAGCGTTTTGCGATTTTATACCTTCCGCCCATTGCGATGGCCAGCTGCGAATTGTCCTGGTTGTCATCGATTACAAAATTCTCATGAAAGAATGTCGGCGCCAACTCAAGGGACAGTTTTTCCGAAAATTTCCTGGACACCAAAACCTGGGTTACATAAGTCACCCGGTCTTCAAACTGCAATTTGGGATAATCGCTTTCCTTTAAAGTATTGTTGAATGCGAGGCTGTTAAAGGAAACAATCGTAACCGGCAATCCGTTTTCTGTTTGTGAAGCGATCAAAAACTTTCCTGAAACATCATAGGCCTGTTCGCTCCTACCTACCGCAACTGTTGCCCAATCGGTCAAGCCATATAAGAATTTGATCTGCGTTACGGCATTATCCAACCCGAAAAAACCTTCGAAACCATCTTTTACAGATCCGAAGCGGTGTGCAATAATGAGATAAAAATCTTTTTTTGCCGCCAGTTTTGTCGATTCAAGGTTGACGATTTTCATGGCTTTAAATGCCGATTCAACTTTTTGGTTTTTAGGAACGCTGTCCAATCCGGCTAATAAATCTTCCTGTGCAAAAGAGCAAATCGGCAAAAGCAATAACAGTAGTAATTTTTTTCTCATTGTTTTATTTTAAGGGTGAAACCTGATCCATTTTAAATTCTCCAAGCAAATCATCATAACCAACAAACCGGCCTTTTACATGCACTTGCTGCTGCAATTGCAGGCCATTATCTTTTACAAAAAGTACCGCTTCAAGCTTTTCATCAATGGTAATGCTGTTGGATGCCGCGTCGATATTTGTGATTTTACCATGCACTTCAATGGTTTTATCGGCAAATTTAGCATTCGCCAGACTGTCATTCGCCAAAAATTCCTGTTCAAGGGTTTTCACTGAGATAGAAAATGTGGCGTTTTCTAAGCTAATGTTACGATGCTCTTTATATAAAACTTTATAAGCTGCAAAAGCACATCCAACAGCAATGACTACAAAAGCAAATATGATCTTTTTTTTCATAAAAGATTACAGAATTAATTATTATATTTATTTTTTTGTAAATTTAATTCAAATTATTAACTTTATTTTATATTTTTGTATAAAATTTTACACAAAATGGTATTACGAAAAATCACATTACTGACACTTGCTTTTGCCGCTTTTGGCTGTTCAAATGACAGCCCGGATGATCTCGGCGTGGAAGCGATTCTAACCGATACGCCAATCACTTATAATGCGAATGTGAAAGCCATTATTGATAACAATTGCATTTCCTGCCACAGTACAATTCCTCAAAATGGCGCACCAATGTCACTTGCCACGTTCGAGGATGTAAAAAGTGCAATAGAGTTGCGTGGACTTATCGAAAGAATCTCAAAAGATAACGGACAGTCAGGATTGATGCCGCTTGGCGGGCCAAAAATGCCACAGCAAAACATTGATATGATTACGCTTTGGCGCGATCAAGAATTTCAACATTAAAAAAAAATAATTATGAAAAAGACTATTCTATTTGGATTGCTGTTGGTTTCAGCGATCACATTCGCACAGGAAAAGATGATCACCAAAAACGGAAAAATCACTTTTGAAGCTTCTGTCCCGGCTTTTGAAGAAGTAAAAGCCAAAAACGAAGGCGTGACCTGCGTACTAAATCCGAAAACAGGAGAAATTGCGAGTTTGGCACTAATCAAAGGATTTCGGTTTAAAGTCGCATTAATGGAAGAGCATTTTAATGAAAATTACATCGAGAGCGACAAATATCCAAAATCGACTTTTAAAGGAAACATCCAGAATTTTGATGTGGCAGTTTTAACTGCAACCGCAAAAGATTATACGATCAAAGGCAAACTCGAACTCCACGGAAAAACAAAAGATGTTGTTGCCAATGCCAAGATCAGGAAAACGGAAACCGGAATCGAAATTATCTCCGCTTTCAATGTCTATGCCGATGATTTTGCAATTGAAATTCCGTCTGTAGTAAAAAGCAAAGTATCCAAAAAAGTAAATGTCAAGACCGAATTTACCTTAAAATAAACCCAGCTAATCCATTTCTACTTTATTATAGCGGTCAAGTTTGTCCAGATACAATATCGTTTTGGTCTTATCTTCGTTTTCGGCATACATGACCTCGAATTTGGCACCGTAAATAATTTCATCGAAAGTATAAGAAGTTCGTGCCGCAACAGTTGCACTAAAAAGATCGTCGAAAGCTTTCATGTAAATGATAACTTCACCTTCGATCGTTTCAAAATCCTGCCGTGAAAAAGTAGAAAGCGGACTTTCCTCCGTAATCGGATGCACTAATGTCCAGCTCAACGTCAGTGAATTGATGCGCTGCAGCTCCAGATCCAAAGAATAAAAACGGTTGACCATTTGGCCGTTTTCCGGAATGCTCATTGCCAAAGTCATTTTGGCTTCGGCGTCGAGCAAATTGGTATTTTTAAACGGCGTGACCCTGACCATAAGTCCGCGTTGGTTTTTATAAGGCGCAACCACTGCATTTTTTGAAAATTTCAGGAAGGCTTTCGGCTTGCTGAACCTTCCGTAAAACAAGCCGGTCGCTATGGCAAAACTCAGCAATCCGGTTAAGGCTTCAGTTGCTGCGAGTGCGCTGGTTAAAACGCCGTTCGGGCTGATGTGTCCGTAGCCAACAGTTGTAAAAGTCTGCGCACTGAAAAAATAAGCCTTTCCAAATTTGATCCATTCCGATCCTGTCGCCTCAATTCCGTCAAGATATTCAATCCCAATTAAGTAATACAAAGCTGCGAAAATAAAATTGACGCCGGTATAAAAAGCCACAATAATGGCGATGAATTTCCATCTGGGCATGTCGAGCATCGTATGGTACCACGAAATCCGGTTTAAATAATTCATGCCCCGCTTTTGCACGTTTGCCGAACCGTCTTTATTTACAAAACGCCCACCATAACTGCTCGCATTGACACCGAATCCCGTATTGTTATCGGCTTTTGCTTCTGCGCTGATCTTTTTCAAAAATGCCATTTATAAATTACTGTTTGATGATTTTTTGTGTTTTGATATTATTTCCAGAATACATTTTCACCAAATACAATCCGTTCGCATAATCTGAAAATCCCACTTCAAGATGGTTTGATTTTGGCGCAATTCGTTGCAGCAGTTTTCCATACACATCATAAATTTCGATGGTATCGATATTATTCGTCGTGCTGATATTTAGTTGTCCATGTACCGGATTTGGATACAACGCCATATTATTTTCAGACACAAATGAATCTGTTGCCAAGGTTTGTAAATCAGACGCGATCCAGCTCGACGCCAGATTATTATCCAATGCCGTATCGGTCAATTGCAGGAAACTTCCGTTGCCATCGGCATTTGGCCAGGGCGAAGAATCGAAATATTCTACCGTATCGATCACATTTCCGAAACCATCTGCCAAAACCAGTTTTTGCTTGCTGTTTGATAAATTGCGGGTGAATTGCCCGAAAGCAGCGATGCCATATTTTTGTTGGAAAACAGTCGGATTGCTAGTGACATAGATTCCTTGCCCTGCCGAAATCGTACTGTTGGCCGGAAATTGGTACGAAAGCCCCAATTCGCTCAAATAAACACCGGACAAATTGACCGAAGTCATTCCTGCATTTTTAATTTCAATGAATTCCATGTCGTTGCTCACCGTGAAAACGGCATCCGTTCCGGGATTGTAATTGATTTTATTGATGACCAATTGCGGCACTTCAATATTCTGGCAAGCCGAAAAACTCCCGATATGGCTGTTCATCCAATTGATCCTGTTCGAGATCCAGGTTTTCATATTGCTAATTTCAAGCGCGTGGTTCGGAACCGTATTCCACCTTTGTTGTTCGCGAACTTTTGCTTCAGAGATCAACGCAACAGTCTGGTCGATAAAAGTATTGATGCTTGTTGCATTCATCGGTTGGCCAGATTGCGTCAACTGGTTCCATCTTCTTGATAAATAACATTTAAAAGTGGAATTGTTGAACAAATCCGTCCAGAATTTTGCACCTTCATTATCGCCATTCGAAAACTGCCAGATATCATAATGGCTTCGGTCCAACCCGTAAGCGAAAAGGTCGTTTCCATACGCCAGGTTAAAATCCCAGACCGGCCCGGCACGAAGTTTACCGCCGCGGTCTTTGTGAAAAAAAGTGCTGATCTGATAGCCATCGGCATTCGAACCCAATTCTGTACTAATCATATAATCCACGAATGATGGCACATCAATGTATGCAGAATATCCAGAAATCAGACTGGTATTGTTGTTATGCGACGCATTTGCAAGGTTCGTAAACTGCGAATGAATGTACGTATTTTGCTGCGCCGTAACGTCTTCAGGTTTTGGAAGCTCATGGATAAAATCGGTTGAACCCGCATAAGAACTCATGCTCCAGGCCACCGGATCGCCGCCAGTGGTTTTATCAGATTTTGTAATGTAGCCGCCCGAAAGATTGGGTTGGGTAACATCTGTCGTTGCAATTTTGACAATATTGACGCGGTTCGTATCGGCCTTTATTTTTTCAAGAAAGACATACAAGCCTTTGTATTCCCCATTAATGACGACTTCACAATATTGGGTTCGTGGCGCATAATTGCCGATTTGCCTTGACAGATTGTACGTCAGGTAATCGCGCATCAGCGAAGGATCGAATGCCAGTCCGTTTAGAATCCAGTCGTTTTCACTTGGCATTCCGAATATCGATACATTATTATTGCTCGTATTATCCGCTTTAAGCGTCGTCAATCCGTATTGTTTTTTTGGCAAATCCTGCGAGCTAGAGCCACGGATTTCGATGTTGATGCGGCCGTTATAATTTAGATAAGCCACATTCGTTTGATCGGTCAGGTAATTGCGCGTGCCGTCGGGCCTTTTGATGATTTTCATCGTGGCCAAAACCCGCGGATCGTCTAAAATCTCATACGGTTGGTTGGTATTCGGATTGATGTCTGTTGAAATGATGACAATCGGGAGGTTCGAATCGGTAAACGTTTGTCCGAAAGACAATCCATAAAACAACAGGAAAAACACCAGCGCAATTGAAGTGGATGGAAATTTAAAGTTTGTAATCTTCATTTTCATAATTCATAATTTTGCTAACAAATGTAAGATAATATTCTGTCCGTTTGCCGGATCAAAACCGGGTTTTGATTTGTTCAGAATCTTTTCACGATAAATGCAAAAGCGCCCGGTTTGTGTTGAAAAAATAATTAAATTTGAGAAAAGCAATTGCAAAAAATCTGACTATGGACAATTTCACAATAGACAAACCCATCAAAACCATTTGCGTGACCGCCGACAGCTTTCCTGACGGAATCGAGGAAGCGCACATGAAACTTCACGCAACGCTTGCCGACAAAGACCGCAGGCAGTTTTTCGGGATTTCATGGCCGGGACCGGATGGCGAAATTATTTACAAAGCCGCAGCTTCTGAAATGGAACCCGGAGAAGCCGAAAAATCCGGAGCCGAAACCTACACGATCAAAGCTGGGCCTTACAACAGTTTTTACATCACCGATTATCGCGAAAACCTCGACGGCATTTCCAGGGCATTCGAATTACTGACGGCACAACACGAAACCGATCCGGACGGATTTTGCCTCGAATGGTACATTAACGGCAAAGATGTAAAATGCCTCGTTCCGCTTAGAACCAAACAAGAAGATCTATAATCATGAAAGAAAATTATCATTACGCCACTGTAACTGAAGCGATCAACAATCTCAGGAAAGAAGGTTTTTCGGTTGATTTTAATATTGTCGACAACTGGATAGCCTATCATTCTGGGAAATTTGATACTGATGAATTCAACATAGTCGAAGTCTACCGTTATGAAGGCGAATCCGATCCGGGCGACGAAGCAGTCGTGTATGCGATCGAATCGACATCGGGAATCAAAGGGATTTTAGTCGCCGGTTATGGCGCTTCATCGGACAGTATTTCGACAAAAATGCTTCAGAAATTGGCGATGCGCGCTTAAAATTCTTATGAAAATTAAAAATCAAAAGTCCTTTTTTTAAGGGCTTTTTTTTTGCTTTACATCAGAAGTGAATTTGTTATATATTTGAAAACAAACCGTTTCAATGCAAAAAATCCTGTCGCTGCTTTTGATTGTTGCTTTTTTGAGCTGCGGCCCGATGAAAAATACTGGAGAAACAGCGGTAATCACTTCCGTTTCTTCAAATGCGGTTGTTTTTATGTCTTTTCAAATCCAAAAAGATACTATTGGGAAAAGAAATTCAATCGCATTGCTACACACTGTAAAAACGACGGCCAAACTTAAAAATCAATCTGAAGCCGATGTTCATTCCCCGAATTTCCTGACTGCCAAAATTTACTTTGGTGACAGGCTTTTGCAAACGATCATTGTTCCGCACCCAATGTTCGTGCATTCAGAATATGCGGATGAATCGGGAAAATTAGCTTCTAAAGATGTGGTTTTAGACCAGGCCGAATTTTTCATCCGGTTTCAGCAAAATGGCGCAAACCACATCAGGATTTTTGAAACGCTGATCGGCAAAAACAAAACAGCATTATTTCAAATAAAATTTTAAATATGAAGAAACTTTACGTTATCGCACTGCTTCAATGGTTCGGATTGCAATTGGCAAACGCGCAGGTTTTTGAAGTCGACACCATTCAATACAGCGGCAGTTCTGAAAAAATGATCAATCTTGTTATTTTGGGTGATGGTTATACTGAAAGCCAGCAGGATCTTTTCATCACCAAAGCCAATGATTTCAGCAATTCTTTGTTCAGCAAAATTCCGTGGAGCAATTATAAAAATTACTTCAATGTTTTTGCGGTCAAGGTGATTTCTGTTGAAAGCGGCGTGAAGCACCCAAATACGGCATCCGATTGTGGAAGCGCAAATCCGGCAGTTCCGGCTTCAAACCCGAACAATTATTTCGGAAGTTCCTTTGATGCAAGCGGCATTCACCGGTTGGTTACGATACAATCAAATTCACGCGTCATGCAGGTTTTGGCCGCAAATGTCCCAAATTACGACCACGCAATCGTCCTTGCCAATACTTCTTATTATGGCGGAAGCGGCGGTGCGATTGCCGTTTCCACCACCCACCCGGATGGTTATGAAATTACGGCGCACGAACTTGGCCATTCTTTCGGAAACCTCGGTGATGAATATTATGCCGGTGATATTTATTTTTTCGAAAGGCCAAACATGACCGGGGAAAGCGATCCAACTTTGATCAAATGGAAAAACTGGCTTGCGCCCGATGACAGCAACATCGATATTGTGAATTATTGCTGCGGCGGAGCGACAGCGCAATGGTACAGGCCCACATCAAACCGCTGTAAAATGGAAGTACTCGGAAAGCCGTACTGCAGCGTTTGCAAGGAAGCGCTTATTGAAAAAATCCATACTCTGGTTAATCCGGTTTCGGCATATACGCCAACAACGCTGAACATTTCGTCGTCTGACGCGTTGCTGGATTTCAATCTCAGCGAACTCATCAAACCCATTCCGAACACGCTCCACATCAGGTGGCAGCTCGATGCCACGGTGTTTGACAACAACAGTGAAACGTTTCAGGTCGATCAGAATGCCTTGTCGATTGGTACGCATACGTTGACTGCAGGCGTTACCGATTATACGAACCAGGTCAGGACAACGGCACATTCAGAAGTGCATTACAGCAGCGTGATCTGGACGATTAGCAAAACGGCATTGGGAATTCAGGCTGTTGCCAATGACATCCAGTTGTCTTTTGGTTTGTACCCGAATCCGACAGCGGGGATATTTACGATCGCGCTCGAACTTTCAAAACCTGGCAAAGTCACGATTGACATGGTTTCATTGGATGGAAAAATTGTAAAGCAAATTCCGCCAGCAACCGTTTCGGCAGGAAAATACCAACAAAACCTCAACATTGAAAACCTCGCCAATGGAAGCTATCTTGTCTCTGTAAACGTTGATGGTTCAGTGTATACCAAAACATTGGTCAAACAAAATTAGCGGCATAAAAATCCGGAAATTCCAAATAATAAGTCGGATCCCATAAATAATAATTGGCACCACTTTTAAATAAAAACATCGGTTACATTTGTTGAAGATAACTTAAAACAAATTGTTTTGAAAAGTAAATTCAATACCGCGACACTTCTACTTGCCCTGGCTGTTTCCGGTCTTTGCAATGCCCAGAATACGCAGGCCGACAGCTTAAAAAGGATGCTGCTTGTTGTAAAAATCGATACTGCAAAGGTTAATTTATACAACAAACTCGCCGACGCTTACAAACAAAATTATCCGGATTCGGTTGCCTTTTATGCAGATCAAGCGGCCGTACTGTCTTCGCAGATCCATTACGGTTTCGGACAGGCAAATGCAGCGATCAATAAAGGAAATTACCATATCATTACCGGAAAATATGAGTTGGCTTTAGCCGATTTTCAAAAAGCACTGGCTACGTTCGAAAATCTATTGGATAAAAATCCGGATGATAAAGCGGTAAAAAACGGACTGGCCCGCGCTTATGCCAGTTCAGGGGTTGTTTTTTCTGAAGAAAGCAACCATTACATGGCACTTGAAAATTACCAGAAGGCATTGAAACTGTATCAGGAAACCGGGCAAAAAACCAGCATTTCCAAAGCGCTGAACAACATCGGGATTGTTTATAAAGCACAGCAAAATTATCTGAAAGCATTGGAATATTTGCAGAAAGCTTCGAAAATCCAACAGGAAACCGGCGACAGCAATGCCGCGATGACACTCACAAATATTGGCGTCATTTATTTTGAAACCAAAAAATATACGGAAGCGATCCAATTTTACAACCAGGCAAAAAGCTTCTTTGAGAAAACCGATGACAGGCGCGGGTTTGCCCTTTTAAAAAACTACCTCGGCGATTATTATTCCAAACAAAATGATTTTGATCTGGCCGTGCAATTTTACCAGCAATCGTTGGGTTTGTATGAGGAAATGCAGAATAAATTCGGCGCTTCACTTGCATTATACAACCTCGGGCGGCTGTATTCCGACGATGAAAAATATCCCGAAGCATTGGCTTTTGCCAACAAATCACTGTCTTATGCTACCGAAATCGGCGTCTTAGACCAAAGCTACCATTCTGAAAAATTGCTGAGTGAAATTTATGGGCATTTGAACAATCCGGTCGAATCGCTCGCCCATTACAAAAATTACATCACGGCGCGTGACAGCATCAACAATCAGGAAACGAATAAGAAAATTGCGCTTGCCGAACTGAATTCGGAGTACAAACGAAAAGAATCTTTGGTTGAAGAAAAAGCCAAACGACAGACACAATTCGCGATATTCTCGGCCATTGCAATCGTATTGATCATCATTTTGATCCTGGTGATTTACAATCGGATGCAGGTCAAAAAAAGACTGACGCTTCAGAAAGAAGTTGCCGAATATGAGCAAAAAGCCCTGCATTTGCAGATGAATCCGCATTTTGTATTCAACTGTCTCGGTGCGATTTCGAGTTTCATCGTGCAAAACGGAACAGATTCGGCACTAAAATATTTGTCGAAATTTTCAAAACTGATGCGGTTGACATTGGAATATTCCAAAGGGTCGCTGATTCCGATTGACAAAGAAATTGAAAGCCTGCAGAATTACCTCGAACTCGAACAATTGCGCTTCCACAACAAGTTTGAATTTCACATTGCGGCGAGTTCAAAAGTCGAATTTAATATGGGACTTCCGCCATTACTAATTCAGCCATTTGTAGAAAACGCTGTGCTGCACGGCATGGTTCCGAAAGAAGGAAACGGCCACATTAACGTGACTTTTGATGTTGAAAACGGGCAATTGATCTGTACCGTTACTGATGATGGCATTGGATTATCGGAATCGAAACACCTGAAAGAAAATTCGGTTACCGCGCACAAATCGATGGCGCTTGAAATTACCAAAAAACGCCTTCAGATCATGGAATCGACCACATCCAAATCGGCACAAATTGAAATCATCGAATTAGAAAACAACCATAAAAAAAGCGGCACACGTGTAATTTTGCGACTGCCTGTCCAATACATCCAATAAATATGATCACAGCATTATTAGTCGACGACGACCAGCATTTGCGCACCGGCCTGAAAGCGCTTTTAGACCGATATACGAATGACATTGCCATCATTGGCGAAGCCGAAAGTGTAAAAACCGGAATCGAAGCGATAGAAAAACTGCATCCGCAGGTGATTTTCCTGGACATTCATCTGGCTGACGGAACCGGGTTTGACATTCTTGAAAGCATCAAAAAAACGCAGGGAAAAATCAATGCTCACATCGTTTTCATTACCGCGCATGAGCAGTATGCGGTAAAGGCTTTTAAATTCAGTGCGCTCGATTTTTTATTGAAACCCGTGGATTTTGAGGAATTGCAGCACACAATCGCTAAAATAAAAGACGCTGTGGGAAAGAACAATTCATTTGACCACATCGATTTATTGCTTGAAAACATCCGGAAGAAAGTCGACAATTACAAAAGGATTGCACTGTCAACGAGCGATGGCATTCATTTATTCGATGTTTCGGATATCATCAGATGTGAGGCAAAAGTAAATTATACCCAGTTTTTCATCAAAAACCACAAGCCGGTTTTGATCTCGAGGACGCTCAAAGAATATGAAGAATTGCTGGCAGAACACGGATTTGAACGCATCCATCAGTCGCATCTGATTAATTTATCTTATCTGAAATCATACATCAAAAATGACGGTGGATATGTAGTGATGGCCGACAATACGAACATTCCGATCGCGCAGAGCAAAAAAGAAAAGCTGCAGGAATTAATTAAGGCGCTTTAAAAAAAAGATTATGAAAACAATTCTACAATATCAACCAAAAACCGAATCAATCATGACTAAAAAATTACTATTTATTTTACTGCTTTTCACCGGGATGGCGAATGCGCAGATCGTTACAATTCCGGATCCGACTTTTAAAGCAAGGTTGTTAGCATCCAGCGCTACTGATCCTGCCAACAATATTGCCAAAAATTTCAGTGACCAATGGATTGCCATCGACGCCAATAATGACGGAAATATTCAGCTAAGCGAAGCCCAGGCGGTAAAATACCTAAACATTACCGGACAAACCATTGTAGATTTAACCGGGCTTAACAGTTTCAGCAACCTGCAAATCTTATTTAATCTGAGCAACGGCGTTTCAACGTTAGATTTAACCGCGCTTACACATTTGACTTCATTTTCGTCGTATAACATGTATTATCTTACGTCACTGAATTTGAGCAACCTGCCAAATTTAACGACCGTTAACTGCATTGGCATGCCTATTCTTACTTCAGTCAATCTAAGCAATTCGACAAATATCAATAAACTTATTTTGCTGTATTGCGCGCTTACTTCCTTGAATGTAAATGGATTGGTCAATTTGACTGCGCTAAGCTGTTCCGGAAATCAGTTGACCAATCTTAACGGTTTGCCCGTAAGCCTTACTGCATTAGACTGTTCGAATAATCTGCTAACAAGCCTGAATTTTAACGGGCTTCCAAACCTTACGGATTTGAATTGTTCAGAAAATCTGCTGACAAGCTTAAGTGGTTTGGCTACTATTTCAAAACTAAATTGCCAGAATAATAAACTTACGGCATTAAATGTAAATGAAATGTCAAACATTAGCGAGCTGAGTTGCGGCGGCAATGAGCTGACAACTTTAAATGTTAACGCGCTTACAAGCCTTACCAAACTGGATTGCAGTGCTAATAAATTAACGATCCTAAGTATCAGCGGCCTACCCAATTTGGTAAGTTTGAATTGTAGTATTAACAATGATCTGACTACTGTAACTCTAGCCAATTTACCTGCTTTAGAAGATTTTCAGGTATTGGGAAACATCAACAATAGTGGCGATACCATTAGTAGTTTAACGTCTTTATCGCTTTCCGGACTGCCAAATCTTCAAAAATTAAATTGCAGTAACGGTAAATTGACATCGCTAAATTTAAGCGGATTATCCAGCCTGACAGAATTGGATTGCTCGAGCAATCTGATCACAACTTTGGCTTTAACGAATTTACCAAACCTTAAAATATTAAATTGTTATAGAAATTACATCACAAATCTTAATGCTTCAAATTTGACTAATTTAACTGAACTATATTGCGCCGGCGGTTACATTGTCGACGGCCAGATAATTGGTCATCTGGCTAATTTGAATGTTGCCGGATTATCGAATCTTAAAAAATTACATTGTCCGATTAACCTATTAACAACGATTAACCTTACCGGATTGGTAAGTCTTGAAGAGCTTTTTTGTGATGGTACGCAGGACGTACGAGGTTATATTACTTCCTTAAACGTGAACGGATTAAGCAACCTAAAAAGACTAGGCTGCAGTTTTCAGGGACTTACCAGCCTTGACGTGAGCAACCTGAGCAATCTGATAATGATCAACTGTTCATTCAACAACATCAGCAGTCTAGACCTTACCGGATTGATCAATCTTGAATCATTGGAATATTCCTACAACCAATTATCCAGTTTAAATTTGGTAAACTTACCTAAACTTACCGATTTGTATTGTTCATACAATCACTTGGTAACGCTGAATGTTCTTGGTTTGACGAGCTTAAAGACATTATTTTGTACGAACAATTCACTAACGAATTTGAATTTAAGCGGACTGTCAAATCTGGTTACTTTGGATTTTTCCAATAATCAATTGACACTTACAAACGTGAGCGGCTTATCAACAAACCTTAAAACATTGGTGTGCGTATCAAATAATTTAACGAGCCTGGATGTAAGTGGTTTGACAAATCTGGAAGTTTTAAATTGTTACACCAATGAACTCACAAGTTTAGACGTAAGCAGTTTGACCAATTTGAAACAACTGGACTTAGGCAGAAATCATATCACAAACATCAACGTCAGCAGTTGCCCAAACTTGGAAATGTTAGCTGCAAGCGACAATGAGTTAACCGAAATTAACATTACAGGCCTAAATAATCTAAATACGTTGTCCTGCGGCGGAAATCAAATCACCAGTTTGGATTTGAGCAATCATGAAAATCTTAGTTTCTTAGATTATTCCTATGATGTGATGCCAAATTTAGACGTGAGTTCATTAGTTAATTTGACTTATTTAGGATGTATAAACACGCAAAGCACCGTATTGGATGTAAGCAGTTTAACTAAGCTGGAAGTTTTACATTGTGACAACAACCAACTGACGACGTTGGACACAAGCAATTCCCCAAATTTGAATCAGTTGTACTGTACCAATAACCAGCTGGCATCTTTATTTATAAAAAACGGCAGAAGCGAAGAAGTTTTAAATTTCTTCAGCAATCCCGGCTTGCAATACATTTGTGTCGATGATGCACAGATCCAGGCGGTTCAAACCCAACTTAATACCTTAGGCATGAACGCTACTGTTAGCAACTCCTATTGCTCTTTTACACCTGGCGGAAACTACAATACCATCAAGGGAATTGCGATTTTTGATGCCAACAATGATGGCTGCGATATTACCGATGTCGTGAATCCATTTGTGAAACTCCGCATAAGCGACGGAACAGAAACTGGCGCAACGGTAACCAACATCAATGGTACGTATGGCTTTTACACCAATGCCGGAAATTATACAATTGCGCCAAATACTGAAAACCCAACCTGGTTTTCTTTCTCGCCAAACGCAGCCAATTTTGTTTTTACAAATTACAACAACATTTCAACCCAGAATTTTTGCATCGCCGCGGTCGGTTTGCATAAAGATATAGAAGTTGTGTTTGCCCAATTGGAATCGGCACGCCCAGGTTTTAATGCGCCATACAAGATCGTATTTAAAAACAAAGGAAACCAGATGCAATCCGGAACGGTAACGCTGGCATTTGATGATTCAAGAACGGATTTTGTTGGAGCAACACCAACTGCCGATATTGCAGTTCCCAATTCACTTTCGTGGAATTTTACAAACCTGATGCCTTTTGAAAACCGCAGCATCGATTTGACTTTAAATATCAACGGACCAATGGAAATACCGGCAGTAAATAACGGCGATATTTTAAATTTTACAACGTCGATTACACCGGTTGTTGGTGATGATTTTCCATCAGACAATCAATTCAATTACAACCAAACAGTTGTAGGCTCTTTTGATCCAAATGACATCATTTGCCTTGAAGGCGAAACCGTAGCACCTGTTGAAATTGGAAATTACCTGCATTACATGGTGAATTTTGAAAACACCGGAACTGCTGCTGCAGAAAACATTGTGGTAAGACTGGAGGTCAATCCTGAAGAATTTGACATCAATTCATTGCAAGTGATGAACGCTTCACATCCCGCTTTCGCAGAAGTTAGAAACAACACGGTCGAATTTAAATTTGCCAATATTAATCTGTTGCCAACAGCTGGCGATCCGCCGGTAAGCGGACACGGAAACATCCTTTTCAAAATGAAATCGAAAGCCACGTTAGAAACAGGCAATCTGGTAAAAAACAGGGCAAATATTTTCTTCGATTACAATTTCCCAATCGTAACGAATGATGCCGAAACGACTTTTACAGCGCTAAGTACAGATGTTTTTACAAATGACCAAAGTGTGGTTGTATTTCCAAATCCGGCTCAGGACATCATCAACATCAATTGCAACAATACGATCAAATCGATAGAATTGTATGATATTCAAGGTCGGATTCTTGAAGTGTTTGCGGCGAATAAAATATCGGCACAAATCAATATCTCAGACAAATCCAAAGGCGTTTATTTTGTAAAGATCATTACAGAAAAAGGCAAGAAAGTAACCAAAATCATCAAAGAATAAAGATTGGAAATAGTTAAATGAAAGCTGTTTCATCTGTATTGAATTTAATACAAAAATAAAATGAAAAAAATATTCCTGTTTATACTGCTTTTTGCCGGGTTTGCAAATGCTCAAATTGTCAACATTCCCGATCCCTTTTTTAAATTAAAGTTGGTTTCAGCAAGCGCTACCGATCCACAAAACAGCACTGCCAAAAACTTTAGTGACCAATGGATGACCATTGATGCCAACGGCGATGGCGAAATTCAATTGAGTGAAGCCCAAGCGGTGAAACTTTTAATTGTTGGACATTATGCCATTACCGATTTAACCGGACTTAACAGTTTTAGTAACCTTCAGTCTTTGCAAATTAAGACCAATCAAGCATCTTCATTAAACATAAATGCGCTTACGGATCTAACGACACTTTCTATAGATTCGATACGAAATGTTACTTCGTTAACCATAAATAATGCAAATTTAACAAGTGTGATTTGCGTTGGATTGTATAATCTTACTTCGTTAAATGTAAGCAATTTGATAAATATGACGTCGTTGTCTGTGATTGAGTGCGGACTTACTACATTGAATGTAAATGGTTTAACCAATTTAACAGAACTGAATTGTTTGGGAAATAAACTGACCAATCTAAATGGTTTATCAACGAATCTTACCAAATTAAATTGTTCTTATAACTTGCTCACGAGCCTTAATTTATCGACACTCACACATCTAACTGACTTGGATTGTTCAGCCAATCAACTTACCAATTTTAATTCAGCGGGACTTACAAATCTGACCGACTTAAATTGTGGAGGCAATCTGATAACAAATTTGGATGTTAATGCGCTTCCGAATCTTGTAAACCTCATTTGTTCTGCCAATAATCTAATTAATTTTAGCATCAGCGGACTTACGCATTTAACAACTTTAAATTGTGGGGGAAACAACCAACTTATCAGTGTTAGTTTAAACAACCTCCCGGCATTACAGGATTTTAAAGTAGTCAATTCGGTTGACATGCAAGCCAATCCCATTGGCCATCTCACCAGCTTAACTTTGAGTGGTTTGCCTAATCTGCAAAAATTAGATTGCAGCAATGGTATTTTGACTTCCTTAGATTTAAATGGATTAACCAATCTTACAGAAGTATCGTGTTCCAGAAATCAAATTACAACTTTAAATGTAAGCAACTTGCCCAACCTGCAAAAATTAGTTTGCGATACCAACCAAATTACAAATTTAGATGTTTCGAATATGTTAAGTCTGGTAGAATTAAGATGTGCCGGCGGTTACGTTTTAGACGGTCAGACAATGGGAATTTTACGTAATTTAAACGTCAGTGGATCGACCAACTTGAAAAAGTTATATTGCTCTTATAATCTACTAACTACTTTAAATGTTAATGGTTTGATTCACCTTGAGGAATTATACTGTGATGGTTTAGGGAATAATTTAGGGCTACTTACTTCTTTGAATGTAAATAGCTTGTCGAGCTTAAAAAAATTAAGCTGTTCCAGCCAACAACTGACAAGTCTTAACGTAAGCAATCTTATTAATCTTACTGATTTATATTGCTCATACAACCACATCACCAGTTTAGATTTGACAGGCCTGATTAATCTGAAAACATTGGATTACAATTACAACCAATTGGCCAATTTGAATTTGGTGAATCTTCCAAGTCTTACCAGCTTAAATTGTGCAAACAATCAGTTAGTGACTCTGAATGTTCTTAATTTAAGCAGTCTTAAAGATCTGAATTGTAGCGTAAACCAACTTACGACATTAAATTTAAGCGGATTATCAGCTCTGGAAACTTTATCGTATTCTTATAATCAAATTGCACTTTCCAACGTCAGTGGTTTGTCCACAAATTTAAAGTCTTTATATTGCGACAATAATACACTCACAAGCTTAGATGTCAGCAATTTGCCTAATCTTGAGCGCTTAAGCTGTGCCAACAATCTGCTTACGTCCATTGATTTGAGCAGTTTGAATAATCTTAAATTTTTGGATATCAGTACCAATCAACTTACAACTATCGATGTGAGTAATTTAACTGTTCTTGAATATTTAGATGTGTATCAAAACCAATTAACAGCTTTAAACTTAAATGGTTTAACCACTTTAATACAATTGGCATACTCAGAAAATGTAATTCCGAATTTGGATGTTAATTTTCTGATCAATTTAGAAAATCTGATGTGTGACAGTACGCAATCAACTGTTTTAGACGTAAGCAACTTAACTAAATTACAAAATTTATCTTGTGCGTATAATCAGTTAACGGCTTTAGATGTTACGGCATCACCTAACCTTCGGCTTTTGCAATGTCAGAGTAATCAGCTCACCACTTTAGATTTAAGCAACGCTGCTTATTTTCAAAGTCTATCCTGTTATGACAACCTACTTGAAACTTTATACGTAAAAAATGGCTCAAAAGAGCAAGCCTTAACGTTCAGCAACAATTCAAATCTAAGATACATTTGCGCCGATGAATCGCAAATTGAGAGTATTCAAACGCAGCTAAATGATTTAGGAATGAACACTACAGTATCTAACTCATACTGCTCTTTCACTCCGGGCGGAAACCACAATACCATTACCGGAATTGCGATTTTTGATGCTGATAATAATGGTTGTGATGCTTCCGATGTTGTCAATCCGTTTGTGAAACTCAATATAAATGACGGAACGCTAAACGGCGCAACAGTAACAAATATTAACGGAACTTATAACTTTTATACCAATGCCGGAGATTATGTAATTTCGCCAAATACTGAAAATCCTACTTGGTTTTCTTTCTCTCCAAGCTCAGCCGATTTTACGTTTGCAAATGCCAACAATAACATTTCAACCCAGAATTTTTGCATTGCGGCTGTAGGTTTACATAAAGATGTGGAGGTTGTTTTTGCTCCATTGGAATCAGCCCGCCCGGGTTTTGATGCCAAATATAAAATCGTATTTAAAAACAAAGGAAACCAAATGCAGTCTGGAACGGTGACGTTAGCGTTTGATGATGCCAGGACAGATGTGGTTTCAGCAATGCCAGCTACTGATGTTGCTATTGCCAATTCACTTTCGTGGAATTTTACAAACCTGATGCCTTTTGAAAATCGAAGCATCGAATTGACGCTGAACATCAATGGGCCAATGGAAATTCCGGCAGTAAATAACGGTGATATTTTAAATTTTACGACTTCCATTACGCCAATTATTGGAGATGATTTTCCATCAGACAATCAATTCAATTACAACCAAACAGTTATAGGCTCTTTTGACCCGAATGATATCATTTGCCTTGAAGGCGAAACCGTAGCGCCAGTCGAAATCGGAAATTACCTGCATTATATGGTTAATTTTGAAAACACCGGAACGGCTGCTGCAGAAAATATTGTGGTTACACTTGATGTCAATCCAGACGAATTCGATATCAATTCACTACAGGTCATGAACGCTTCGCATCCCGCTTTCGCGGAAGTCAGAAACAATACGGTCGAATTTAAATTTGCCAATATCAATCTGGCACCATCAGCTGGCGATCCGCCGGTAAGCGGACACGGAAACATCCTTTTCAAGATGAAATCGAAAGCGACACTGGAAACTGGTGATCTGGTAAAAAACAGGGCAAATATTTTCTTCGATTACAACTTCCCGATTGTAACGAATGATGCCGAAACAACTTTTGAAGTGCTTAGTACTGATGTTTTCACAAATGATGAAAGCGTCGTCGTATTTCCAAATCCGGCTCAGGACAAGATCAACATCAACTGCAACAACACGATCAAATCGATTGAATTGTATGATGTCCAGGGGCGCGTTCTTGAAGTGTTTGCTGCCAATAAAATATCGGCACAAATCAATATTTCAGACAAATCAAAAGGGATTTATTTTGTAAAGATCATTACCGAAAAAGGCAAAAAAGTCCAGAAAATAATTAAAGAGTAGTTGAGTTAAAATAAGTTTAAATTTGGGGAAAGGCCCTGTTCATTTTGAATAGGGCTTTTTTAATACATTGATTTTTAATGTAAATTTCTGATTTTTCATTTTTTTTAACAATCTTTGGCAAAAATCTGAACCTGATGAAAAAACTTTACTTTTTGCTTTTGCTTGTTTATGTGAATGTGTTTGCAAAACCCATTGCTGAAACGACTAGTGTTGTAGGACCGGCAATTGGCGTGAAATTAATTTCATATACAGGTAGTGTCGTCCTTAATTTTCAAATAAACATTAAAAATACCGGAGACCAGCGGTTAACAAATATTTATGTTGAAAATGTCAATGTTGGGTATCCAGAAATCATATTCCAAAACATCGAGCCACAAATAAGTTTGGAACCAGGTGAGGAAAACACCCTAAATTTTACTGGATTCAAGCCTACAACATTTGGCGCTTGTATGGATTTGTCTTTTATAAAAGTGTATGCAACCACGCCAGAGAATGCGATTATTACTGATTACAGCAGTCCTAATGATTATTATACTGACAATCAAACTCCTACACCTGTATTTTACAGTCTCTTTTTTACAGTTGGAAATACTTATAAGGATGACAATAATAATGGCGTAATAGACCTTGGCGATACAGTACGTTACACTTATAGTGCCACTTATTATGACCTTCAATCGCAATCCGTTCCTTTTACATTAACCGATCCAAATGTTGAAATATCGAACCCAACCGGAAATTCTCAAGTTCCCAATTGGTCATCAACCGGTGTGCATGACATCACCCAAAATGAAATCAATGTTGGCTATGTTTTCAGCAGTCCAATCTTAAACTTTGAAAACAATTGCATCAGTCCACAGTTACAGCTTCAAAATCCGTGTTATGACTGTCCGATGCCAAACAACTGCTTCAATTGCATCATCACGCCATTGACTCTTTTACAGCCAAATCGTATTAGTGGAAACGTTCGGTTTAAAACTTCAGGAAATACGAATTGCAATGCCGGACTGGATTTTCCACTGAGAAAAATCGCTACAACAGATGGCAGCAACACCTACGAAAGTTTTACAGATTATACCGGCAATTACCACATAAGCATTCCAAATACCGGAACATTCACAACGAGCGCACTGAATAATCTTGGATCCAATTTTTCATCAGATCCAACTGCTGTAAACACAAACAGTTCGGGTTCTGCAACACAGTATACCAACACCAATTTCTGCATTTCCTCTGCCACGAATTATAGCGATGTGAATGTAAAAATACTTCCACTGGCAACTGCACGTCCCGGTTTTGAAACTTCTTACAGGATCGTATTCCAAAATTATGGCAGCACCAGTTTAAATGGAAATATCAATTTGGCTTTTGACGCTGCAAAAATGGCTTTTATTAGCGCTACACAATCTCCAGATAACGCCAACTCAGGAACACTCTTATGGAATTATACTGATTTGTTGCCTTTCCAGGAAAGTTATATTGATTTAAAATTTAATGTTTTTCCGCCACCAGCGGTCAATCAGGACGATAGCAATACGTTAACTTTAACGGCAAACCCGATTGCCGGTGATGCCACTCCCGAGAATAATACCGCAATATTCAACCAGGTTATTGTGAGTTCTTTTGATCCAAATGACAAAACGGTACTCGAAGGTGCTTACATTAATGCAACACAGGCGAGCGATTATCTGACATACATCACCCGGTTTCAAAACACAGGAAATGCACCCGCAAGTTTCGTTATTGTAAAAGAAATGCTTGACGCCGATTTGGATTGGAGCACATTTGAACCAGTTGGAGCCAGCCAAAATTATTCGGTATTGCTAAAAAATGGAAACGAGTTAACAACATCCTTTTTAAACATTTATCTGCCCGACAGTACTTCGAACGAGCCATACAGCCACGGTTGGTTTGCATACAGGATTAAACCGAAAACCGGTTTTGCTGTTGGAGATGTTGCCTCTTCAAATGCCGCCATTTACTTTGATTTCAATCCTGCCGTAATTACAAATACGGTTAGCACGCAAATCAGTGTTCTGGGACTGACTAAAGCAAATGACAACACAGTCAAATTTTATCCAAATCCTGCCTCTGACCGCATTTATTTTTCTGGAAGCGATCTGAAGAATAAAAATTACAAAATCAGTGACGTCAGTGGAAAAATAATAAATACCGGCAAAATTGTTGACGGATTTATTGCAGTTGACCAACTCGAAAAAGGGATTTATTTCCTTAAAGTGGAAGACCACCAAACTGCAAAAGTCATTATCGAATAATAAAAAGCCCCGGTAATTCGGGGCTTTTTTTATCTTATACTCAATACTAAAATCTTTCCGGAAGCTTCGGGACTATTTACTCAAATACATTTTCCTTCTTGAATACAACTCATAAAACTGGTCGTCTTTTAAATCGTCGATGAACAATATGCTTTCACCGGTCGATTTCATTTCGGGCCCGAGTGCTTTGTTTACATTCTGGAATTTGCTGAAAGAAAAAACCGGCTGCTTGATTGCAAAGCCTTTAAGCTGCGGATTGAAAGTAAAATCAGTGACTTTATTATGACCGAGCATCACTTTTGTCGCATAGTTTACATAGGGTTCGCCATATGCTTTCGCGATAAACGGAACGGTTCTCGATGCTCTCGGATTCGCTTCAATAATATAAACCGTATCGTCTTTGATCGCAAACTGGATGTTGATCAAACCAACAGTTCTCAAAGCCAAAGCGATTTTATGCGTATGGTCTTTGATCTGCTGCATCACAAATTCACCGAGATTGAACGGCGGCAATGTCGCATTCGAGTCTCCCGAATGAATTCCGCATGGTTCAATATGCTCCATGATTCCGATGATGTAGACGTTTTCACCATCGCAAATTGCATCGGCTTCCGCTTCAATCGCGCCGTCGAGATAATGGTCCAATAACAATTTATTTCCCGGAATATTTTTAAGAAGGTCAATAACGTGTTCTTCCAACTCTTGCTTGTTGATGACGATTTTCATGCCTTGTCCGCCCAAAACATACGATGGACGAACGAGCAGCGGAAAGTCTAAAACATCTGCCAAAGCCGAAGCTTCATCAGCTGTTTCCGCAATTCCGAATTGTGGAAACGGAATTTTTAATTCGGTCAATAATTCCGAAAACCTGCCGCGGTCTTCTGCTAAATCCAATGCGTCAAAGCTCGTTCCCAGGATTTTGATTCCGTATTTCGAAAGCTTTTCAGCCAATTTTAAAGCGGTTTGACCACCAAGCTGAACAATTACGCCTTCGGGTTTTTCATGTCGGATGATGTCGTAAATATGTTCCCAGAAAACCGGCTCGAAATACAATTTGTCGGCAATATCAAAATCTGTTGAAACCGTTTCGGGATTGCAATTGATCATGATCGTTTCGTAACCGCATTCTTTTGCAGCTAAAACGCCGTGCACACAAGAGTAATCAAATTCGATGCCCTGCCCGATCCGGTTTGGTCCCGAACCTAAAACGACGACTTTCTTTTTATCGGAAACAACGCTTTCATTGTGCACATAAGTTGTTCCGTCAGCGCGTTCAATCTCGGCTTCAAAAGTCGAATAATAATATGGCGTTTTTGCGGTAAACTCGGCCGCGCAGGTGTCAACCAATTTGTACACACGTTTGACGTTTTGGTCTTCGCGCAGTTTGTAAACCTGGCTTTCGAGGCAATTCATCATGTGTGCAATTTGCCTGTCGGCGAAACCTTTTTGTTTGGCTTCCAATAACAATTCTTTTGGAAGCGTATCTATTTTATAGTTGGATATTTCTTTTTCTAACGCATACAATTCTTCGTATTGCTTCAAAAACCACATGTCAATTTTAGTGATTTCGTGGATGCGACTTAGCGGAATTCCCATTTGGATCGCATCGTATATTACGAAAACACGATCCCAACTTGCATAAGTCAATTTTTCGATGATTTGCTCGTAATTTTTGTAGCCTTTTCCGTCTGCTCCGAGTCCGTTGCGTTTAATTTCGAGCGATTGTGTGGCTTTATGAAGTGCTTCCTGGAATGATCTTCCGATGCCCATGACTTCTCCAACGGATTTCATTTGCAAACCTAAAGTCCGGTCGGCGCCTTCGAATTTGTCAAAATTCCAGCGTGGGATTTTTACGATCACGTAATCTAAAGTCGGTTCGAAAAGTGCCGAAGTCGATTTTGTAATCTGGTTTTGAAGTTCGTCCAAATGGTAACCCAAAGCCAGTTTAGATGCAATTTTTGCAATCGGATATCCGGTCGCTTTCGACGCCAATGCAGATGATCTCGACACCCGCGGATTAATTTCAATCGCAACGATGTCTTCTTTTTCATCCGGGGAAACGGCAAATTGTACATTACAACCTCCAGCAAAATTCCCGATGCTTCGCATCATTAAAATTGCCATGTCGCGCATTTTCTGGAAAGTATGGTCAGATAAAGTCATCGCTGGTGCAACGGTAATCGAATCTCCGGTATGAATTCCCATCGGATCCATATTTTCGATTGAACAGATGATCACGACATTGTCGTTTTTATCGCGCAACAATTCGAGTTCATATTCTTTCCAGCCGATCAGGGCTTTATCGATAAGCACTTCGTGGATTGGCGACATTTCGAGTCCGTAAGTCAGTTTTTCGTCGAATTCTTCTTTCGTGTGGACGAAAGCTGCTCCGGTTCCGCCGAGTGTAAATGACGGACGGATCACGAGTGGAAACCCAAATTCCTGGGCGATTTCTTTTCCTTTTAAGAAAGAAGTAGCTGTTTTTGCTGGCGCTGCCGGAATTCCGATTCTTTCGAGCAATTGCTTGAACTGTTCGCGGTCTTCAGTAATGTTGATCGCATTGACATCGACGCCGATTAATTGGACACCGAAATCTTTCCAGATGCCTTTTTCTTCGGCTTCGAGGCAAAGATTCAGTGCGGTTTGTCCACCCATGGTTGGCAAAACGGCATCGATTTGGGGATGTTCTTTCAGGATTTTCACGATCGATTTGGTCGTAAGCGGCAATAAATATACATGATCGGCCATCGATGGATCGGTCATGATCGTTGCGGGATTCGAGTTGATCAGGATCACTTCGATGCCTTCTTCGCGGATTGAGCGCGCCGATTGCGAACCGGCATAATCGAATTCGCAGGCTTGTCCGATGACGATTGGTCCGGAGCCGATGATGAGAACCGATTTGATTGAATTGTCTTTTGGCATTGTGTAGTTAGTTGTTGTGTTAAGTGTCGAACGACGAATGACAAACGTCGAACGAACGAATATGCTGTTTTTAGCCCGGATGGAAGCGGCATCCTTTTTCGCGCTTCTTTAGCGCGGAAAAGATACAGCGAACAGCCGGATTAGCTTCTAATAATCATGATAATAAGAACGCAATACTCGTTAGACATTTGTCATTCGACATTCGTCAAAACGAAGCGACAAGGTATAAAAAAAGGCGGTACTAATAAAAGTAACGCCTCGTTTAATGCTTGATTCAAACATTATTTTTTATGTCTTGGTTCTGAAGATACAGTCAGTTTGTGACGGCCTTTTGCACGACGACGAGCCAAAACTTTTCTTCCATTTGCAGAAGCCATTCTGTCCATAAATCCGTGTTTATTTCTTCTTTTTCTTTTCGATGGTTGAAACGTTCTTTTGCTCATTGCTTTGTATCTTTAAAATCTTATTTAGTATCTTTCATTTTGGAATCAAAGCCGTTGCCTTAAAACCGAGTGCAAATATACAAAGTCTTTTTTTTCTGGCAAGCAGTTTTGTAAAAATATTTTCAATTCCTTTTACTATCTTTGCGGCTGCTAAAATAACACTATTATGTTTCACAGAAATATTAAATTAATCATCGCCGGATTGTTCATTATTGCCGGAATCTGGCAGATGACCGAAAGCTACATCGGGAACGGAATTTTCCTGATTTTACTGTCGGCAATCCCGATTTTCCTGTACTTTAAAAATGAATTCATTCTTTTGGCGTTCCTGAAACTTAGAAAACAGGATTTTGAAGGCGCTAAAAAGTGGCTGGCTTACATCAAAAACCCGGAAACGGCTTTGGTTCAAAAACAACAGGGCTACTTTAATTATTTGCACGGAATCATGCTTTCGCAGACCAATTTAACGCAGGCGGAGAAATATTTCAAGAAAGCAATTGCGCTTGGATTGTCTATGGACATGGATTTGGCTGTAGCAAAATTAAACCTTGCCGGCGTTGCGATGTCGCGCAGAAGAAAACTTGAAGCGACAAATTTGCTGAATGAAGCTAAAAAACTTGACAAGCAAAACATGTTGACGGATCAAATCAAGTTGATGAAAGAACAAATGAAGAAAATTTAAGCAACTTCCTTATAGTCAAAATAATAAGCCATTCTTAAGAATGGTTTTTTTATGAAAAATTCTTATAAAAATCGTTTTCGTATTAATAAATTAGTTAAGTTTGATTCGTATTAATCAATAAATTAACTAATTATGAGATTAATAATACTTCTTTTCGTGAATTTTGTTGCGCTTCATACTTCCTTTGCCCAGGAAAACCTCGTTTATTTTTCCGATGCGATCAAAAGCAACATTAAAAAATACAATACCAAAAGCGACATAGAGTTTGAAAAAGGCAACATTGCTGAAGGCCAGGCGCTTTTCGATTCTTTGGTTCAAAACCGATTAGTAGGTTCGCGATTTGACGATTATTCGTTTAAAAGCGTCAACAGCCGAAAGGTAAAACTCAGCAAAATGGGCAAGCCGGTTTTCATTATTACGTATGCTTCGTGGTGCGTAATGAATAAAGGTGAAATTCCCGCACTGAACAAACTCGCTAAGAAATACAATAAAGACCTTCAGATCATTGTGGTTTTCTGGGATATTAAAAACGACATCAAGAAAATTTCGAGGCAGTTTAATGGAAATATTAAAGTTTGCTACGCCAATGAATCGTATCGAAATGACGCGAAAGTTGTGGCGACTTTAAAGCATACATTGGGATTTCCGACTTGTTACTTCTTAAACAGCGAACTTGACGTCATCGATATTACGCGCGGCAGCATTCCCGTTTCGAAGAAAACACCGTTTAAAAAAGCAATTGAAATGAATTATGTGGTTTTCGATGCGCGTGTTGTGGATTTGCTGGCGAAGAAAGATGCTCCGGTAAAAGAACAGCAATTGGCAACGGTTGATTAAAAAAAGACGTTGATATTCTCAACGCCTTTTTTTTTTAATATCCGCTTAACGGAATTTCAATCTGGTATTTTTTCCTGTTTGGATTCAGCAATTTTTTATCGCGAAGCCACGGATTATGGATCTTTAAAATTTTGTAATTGATGCCTTGCTGTTTGGCAAAATCGGCTAAATCTACAATTGAGGAGTCAATTTCTACTTTTTTTGTCGGCAGGTTTTTGTATAATTCTTCAGGTGAAATTGCGAAACCGTATTTTTCAGGTGCTTTCATGATTTCTTTCAACGCCAGAATCCTGAACACATAACGCGACGTTTCTTCTGTCAAAAGCAAATCATAATAACTCGTGACTTTTTGCATTTCGATTTGTTTGTTCACACCATTTACGCCGCCGTTGTATGAAGCTGCTGCCAAGGTCCAGTTTCCAAAACGCAGTTTTGCATCGAGCAAATATTTACACGCGGCTTCGGTGGATTTTTCCAGATGATAACGCTCGTCAACCATATCAGTTACTTCCATGCCGCGCTCTTTTGCCGTTTCAGGCATGAATTGCCAAACACCACGCGCTCCGGCTGGGGAAACGACATTTACGAGTCCGCTTTCAATAACAGCGAGGTATTTAAAATCATCGGGAACGCCATATTTTGCAAGGATTGGCTCAATAACAGGAAAAGCGCGGTTGGCTCTTTTGATGATCAGCAAAGTCGTCGCGTCCAAATTGGCATTTACCAGCAATTCGCGTTCGAATCTTTCTTTGACATCAGAAATATTCAGAGGCGTATTTTCTCCTGCAAAGTCAACGCTAACCGGAAAATAACGTGCCGTCCTTTCGTGTGTGATTTCATTTTTATGTTCGTATGAAGTGCCGTAAATCAACGCACCGCTTGCAATGACGACCGTTGCTATGAGTCCGGTTTTTTGGATCAGGTTCATTTTTCTTTTCTTTAAATAGTTTCGTAAACATACAAAAATTCGCAAATTCAGGCTTTTTCTTCTAGGATTATTTTGGGAAGATTTTCATTGAGCCACCGGAATTTATTCAGGATCATGATGTGCGTTCCGTCTTTAACAACGATACAATTTTTAATATATTTCATTGGAAAGACTTCGTCTGCACTTCCGTGGATGTGAATCACGTTTTCATCGATTTCGCTTCTGTCCCACAAGATCACATTCTGGATCGCCCAAGAAAGATAGCGGTTGTCGCGCACCGACAGGAATTTCTCATATAATTTGAGCCGTTGGTTGATTTTTTCCCCGAGTGAAAACTTGGCAAGCGTATCGATTTTATCGGCCAGGTTCTTCGGGAATAACTTATATGCTTTTGTCGCTTTTGCCACTTTCATCCGCTTTGGAAACTCGGCGTTGCTCCTGACGCTTGAAATGATGATCACCTTTTTCGGATGAACAAATTTCGAAATTTCTTGCACTAAGATTCCGCCAAAAGACACACCGATCAAAACCGGATTTTTGTGAAAGATCTTTTCAGAAATCCGCTTGGCGTAATCGGACAGCAATTCGTTTTCAAACGGAATTTCCCATTCCAGAAAATGCATGTCAAAAATATCGGGCGAAAGCGCGATCCGTTCAAAAATCGCCGGGCTGGCTGCGAGTCCTGGCATAAAATAAACAGGAATTTTCTCCATATTGTTTTAACTAATTGATAACGCCAAACCGTTATATTTTACGAAAATTTATATAAAATCATGCTTGCCAGGATATTATTTATAAAAAACGATAAAGCATTAAGAACCCTGAAGTCATCTTAATAAAACTTAATGTCTCAATGGTTTAAAATTTAGGTGCGCAATGTTTCCAGACAGCGTTTAAAATTAATTTTTTCATTCGAAACAAGCCTGTTTCAATCTTTATTTTATCAATAAATTATGACCATGAAATTATTCCCTGCAAATACCCGTGCCCACACCGATCCTGGTTGGCTTAAAAGCCAATTGTTCGTTTTCATTCAAAAAGGAACGCGAACGATGTTTTGCCTGAAAAAGAAAACGTTGCGCCGAGATACAACTAGAAATCATTTGATTTGGTGCATAAAATCAATACCTTTGTGAACGTGGTTTTGCCTGAGGACAAGAACGACGGAAACGCAATCTGGATCTAGCAGCAGGTGTTTTTTAGTCTTGGAATCTTTGAAACCGGAAAAATCGTAAATTATAAAATCAACATTCCTGGCAACGGAATTTATCTGTTTCTGATCGAGGGCAAAATTGAAGTTGGCGCGCATGCCTTGCATCAACGCGATGCCATCGGGATTACGGATGCTGAAAATTTCGATCTTTCGATTCATTCACAATCAAAAATACTGCTCGTCGAAGTTCCGATGGCATTTAAATAACTATGGAAGACACTACCACAATGGAAATCAAAGACAATACTTTTTCGAGGCAATTTGAAACTTTTACCGATGGTAAAATGGTTTCGGTAGAATATTCGTTCCAGGAGAAAAAGATTTTCCTGACAAAAATCATCGTTCCAGAGAACTTTACCGACGAGGAATTTATTTCCGATTTGCTAAAAAACATTATGGCAATTGCCATCGAGCGAAAATTAAAAGTTGTTCCGGTTTTGCCAAAAATCGCTGCATTTTTCAGGAAGAATCCGGTGTATAAAGAGTTGCTTCCTCCGGGAATCAAATTGTAAAATTTACAAACCGTTTCAATAAAATGAAGCGGTTTTTTTATTTCTGGCAAAATACTACCTTTATCAGATGAGTGACGAAACAAATTCAAAAGTTATTTCTTTCTTCGAAAATATCGAACGATATTACGGCTGTACGACCGAAATCACCGAAGGCTTATATTCAAAATCGGAAGATTTCGACATCAATTTTACTACATGGAATTTATGCGAATTCGAACTAATACGTTCCGCATATAGAAATAAAGGGGCAAGATTGATGATGGAAGGCGCAAAAATGTACTACGAAATTTCAGCAAGATTAATTATCGATTTTAAGCAGCCTGGACGGCATATTTATGAATTTGTTGAGCAGTACAGCGATACGGTTTTCAGGATCACGAAGATTAAATTCCATTCGAAATATTAAGCTGGATGTCAAACGTTTCATATCGAAAAACAGAATAAATGCCTGCCTTTTACTGATAAAGTGCAGTCATTTGACGTTCGGCATTTAACATTTGACCATTTTGAAATTCCATCCTCACAGCACCGTCATCATCGATTTTAGTCAGTGTAATTTCGTGCAAAGTATTGACCAATTCCGGATTCCACGGCGTTTTTACCTTGACATAATTTTCGGTGAATCCATGAATGTAGCCTTCTTTATTTTCGCTTTCGAACAAAACCGTTCTTGAAGTCCCGAGCTGGCTTTCATAAAAAGCGCGGCGTTTTTTAACCGACAATCCGCGCAGCATCTTACTGCGTTTGGCACGGACATTTGCAGGAACTTCCCCCGGCATCGAAGCGGCTTCGGTATTGTCGCGTTCAGAATACGTGAAAACGTGCAGATAGGAAATATCCAATTCGTTTAAGAAATTGTAGGTTTCGAGAAAATACTCGTCGGTTTCACCAGGAAATCCAACGATCACATCAACACCGATACACGCGTGCGGCATGACTTCGCGAATCTTCCCTACCCTTTCTGTATACACTTCGCGCAAATAACGGCGCTTCATTTTCTTTAAAATGTCATTGCTTCCCGATTGCAGCGGAATGTGGAAATGCGGAACGAAAGTGCGGCTTTTGGAAACAAATTCGATCGTTTCGTTTTTTAGCAGATTGGGTTCGATGGACGAAATCCGCAATCTTTCAATGCCTTCGACTTTGTCGAGTTCCTGAACAAGTTCCAGAAAAGTATGTTCGTGTTTTTTATTGCCGAATTCGCCTTTGCCATAATCCCCGATATTCACACCGGTAAGTACGATTTCTCGGATGTTTTGCTGGGAAATTTCCTTTGCATTTTTAAGTACGCTTTCGAGTGCGTCGCTTCGTGAAATGCCACGTGCGAGCGGAATCGTACAATAGGTACATTTGTAATCGCAGCCGTCCTGGACTTTTAGAAAAGCCCGTGTGCGGTCGCCTATGGAATAACTCCCAACATAAAAATCGGCTTCCGAAATTTCGCAGGAATGCACTTCGCCCATATCATTTTTGGACAAATCATGGATGTAATCGGTGATCTTGAATTTTTCGGTTGCTCCTAAAACCAGGTCCACGCCATCAACATCTGCAAGTTCTTCGGGTTTTAATTGTGCATAACAGCCAACCGCCGCAACAAACGCATTGCTGTTGAGTTTCATTGCTTTTTTAACGACCTGTTTAAATTGCTTGTCGGCATTTTCAGTTACCGAACAGGTGTTGATCACATAAATATCAGCAATTTCTTCAAAATCGACACGATCAAAACCTTCATCCTGAAAACTGCGCGCTATCGTAGAAGTTTCTGAAAAATTCAGCTTGCATCCAAGTGTGTAAAAAGCAACTTTTTTTCTGTCTGTCATAATGTTTTCTCGTTTCAGGCTTTGGCATCCAAATCATACTGCCTGAAAATAAGGCGACAAATTTACAGATAAAAATCCAAAAAATAAAAGATTAACATTTATTGCGGCTGTTTAAAATTACATTATTATATTTATCACAACCTTTAAAACATTTTTTATGAAGAATATTGTCTATCAATGCTTTATCCTAATTCTCGCAGTGAATTTCACCAACGAGATGACGGCACAAACCAAAGATGCCGCGACACCTGTTTTAGACCGCGAATTGTTTTTTGGAAATCCCGAAATCTCGGCCGGCCAATTGAGCCCCGACGGAAAATGGATTTCTTTCATGAAAGAATACGACGGAATCATGAACATCTGGGTGAAACAATTTGATGAACCTTTTGACAAAGCACGTCCTTTGACAAATAGCAAAAGGCCGATGATGGGTTATTTCTGGACACGCGACGGAAAATATATTGTTTACGTAAAAGATGAAAACGGTGATGAAAATGTAAATGTTTTTGCGGTTGACCCGATGGCAACAGCAGCCGCTGGCAGTGTTCCTGCATCACGAAACCTGACACCGTTAAAAGATGTGACCGCGGGGATCAATCTCGTGAGTAAAAAAGATCCCGATATGATGATGGTTTCCATAAATGACCGCGACAAATCCTGGCACGATTTGTATCAGTTGCAAATTTCTACAGGAACGTTGACTAAAATGTATGAAAATACCGAAAGAATTACAGGTTATGATTTTGATTGGGACGAAAAATTAAGAGTCGTTTCTAAAACTGACGAAAAAGGAAATACGACCATGCTCCGCAAAGACGGTGAAAAATTAGTTCCTTTCTATGATACTAGCGTAACCGAGCAAGCTTACATCACCGGCTGGACACCAGACAACAAAAAAGCCTATCTGGTTTCAAATAAAGGCGACCTCAATTTGTCGACTTTATTTTTAATCGATCCGGTAACGAAACAAAACACCAAAGTGGAAAGCGATCCGAAAAATAGGGTTGATTTTGGCGGACTTTCGATCAGCGACCTAACGAGGGAAGTCATCAGCACCAGCTATACAGACGACAAAGAAGTGTATCTGTGGAAAGATGCGGCCTGGGAACAAAATTATAAATTCCTGCAATCGAAATTTCCGGGGCGCGAGATTGGCTTTCAGAGCATGACCAAAGACGAAAAGAAATTATTAGTTTCTGTTACAGGCGATAAATATGCTCCTGAAGTTTATTTTTTCGATACCAATAATAATGAACTGGTGTTGCAATATGTACCAAGGCCGGCTTTGAAAAAAGTAGAGCAGTATTTGGCTCCAATGACTCCGATGCGTTACAAAAGCAGCGACGGACTTGAAATTCCGGCTTATCTGACCTTGCCTGTCGGAAAAACAGCAAAAAATTTACCTGTTGTAATCCTGGTACACGGTGGGCCAAAAGGGCCAAGAGACAATTGGGGATACAACTCGATTGCTCAATTTTTAGCGAATCGAGGTTATGCCGTTTTGCAGCCAAACTTCAGGGCAAGCGGCGGATATGGGAAAAAATTCCTGAACGGCGGCGACCTGCAATGGGGAAAACTGATGCAGGATGATGTTACCTGGGGCGTGAAATATTTAATCGCCCTAGGCATTGCCAATAAAGATAAAGTGGCGATCATGGGCGGAAGTTATGGTGGTTATGCCACGCTTGCCGGCTTGGCTTTTACGCCTAATGTTTATGCCTGCGGTGTTGATATCGTTGGCCCAAGCAACATTTTTACTTTGCTCGAATCGGTTCCTGCCTATTGGGAAGCTGGAAAAGCAATGTTATACGGAATGGTTGGTGATCCGAACACCGAAGCTGGAAAAGCAAGCATCAAAGCTGCAAGCCCATTATTTAGCGCCGATAAAATCGTAAAACCTTTATTGATCATCCAGGGCGCAAATGATCCAAGGGTTAAAAAAGCTGAAGCCGACCAGATCGTAATTGCTTTGCGCGATAAAGGCAAAAAAGTCGAATATCTTTTGGCAGATGATGAAGGCCACGGTTTCCGCAAACCCGTAAACAGCATGGCGATGTTTGCCGAAACAGAAAAATTCCTTGCAGGCATTCTCGGTGGAACGTATCAAAAAGAAATGCCTGAAAATGTAGCCAAACGTTTAAAAGAAATCACGGTTGATGTTTCGAAAGTAACGTACGAATCTAAAAAAGAGATCAAAACGGCAAAAGATTTTCCGGCGATCAACAACACTTTCAAAGCGCAAACGGTAAACTACGATTTTACTTTTGAAGTGCAGGGCCAAACCATTCCGATGACGATGACAAGAACCGTTTCCCAAAAAGGGAGCAACTGGAGCGTGAAAGATTCGGCTAAAGGAATGATGGGCGAAATCACGGATGAAGCCGAGTTCACGCCAGCAATGGCCATCGTAAGCAGAAACATGACACAAATGGGACAAAGCATCCCGATGGCGTTCACAAAAGACAAAATGACGATGGAAATGCAAGGCAAAAAAATGGAAATCCTTTTTACTGGCGCTTACTTTTCTGACGGTGCTGGATTGGATTACATCATCGCAGGATTGCCTTTAAAACCTGACTATGCACTGGCTTTTGAAATGCCCGATATGACTACAGGAAAAGCAAAGCAGGTGACCTTGAAAGTTGTTGGAACCGAAAAATTCAACAATGTGGATTGCCTTAAAACAGAAGTCGTTTCGAATGATAATCCGAATGACATCACAACATTATGGATCAACCCAGCAACTAAAATGGCTGAAAAAACGACACAAGTTGTTCCTGCATTGGGAAATGCAAAAATGACGGTCACAAAAAAATAAAAAAATTATCAAATCTTAAAGGAGTTGTCTTAACGGCAGCTCCTTTTTATTTTTATACCAATTGGGAATTCATATATTTGCAATCAACTGAACAAAACTTTCCTTTAAGAATAAAGAAACATTAAAGCTTTCTTAAATACTTAAAAAAGTAATTTCGTTTTATTATTTTTAAAAACTCAAAATTCAAAACACCATGAAAAATATTTTTACCGCTTTATTGATTGTCTTTTCATTTGCCGCAAATGCACAAGCACAAAAAATCAAGCCAACCGATTTGCCTGCTGACATCTTTACATTCATACAGGCAAATTTTAAAGAAACGGTTGTAAAAACAGCTTCGAAAGAAACTAAAAAAAAATCCGGCCTGTCGACTTACAGTATTGTACTTGAAGACAAAACAGAACTTGAGTTTAAAGATTCAGGTAGCTGGAAAAAAATTGACGGAAAAGGAACTCCGATTCCGGTATCACTTGTTCCTACACCTTTTTGGGATTACATAAAAAAGAATTACCCGCAACAGGAAGTGACCAAAATTGATAAAGGCCCACAGGAAATCCTGGTTAAATTAGTCAACGGAACTGAATTGGTTTTTAACATCCACGGAAAATTTGTAAGGGTTGAAAAGGTAGAAGTTATTGAAAATACAGACAAATAAAAAAAACAATATTCCATAAAAAACCACGATTGAAATACGATCGTGGTTTTTTGTTTAAAAATTATTCTTTCCTGTATTTTTTGGTTTCTTCAAAAATATGCTCTAAAATTTTAGCTTCTTTCTCATCAAATGCTACATTCCTGCGCGACATGACGATTTTTGCAGTTTCAAATGCTTTTTTGGTGATGTAAGTCGTAAATCCCGATGCGCCGCCCCATGAAAAACTCGGAACAAAATTTCGCGGAAAGCCACTTCCGAAAATATTCGTGCTTACGCCAACAACCGTCCCGGTATTAAACATCGTATTGATTCCGGCCTTGCTGTGGTCGCCCATCATCAATCCGCAGAACTGCAATCCTGTTTTTGCAAAACCTTCCGTTTCATAACTCCACAATTTGACTTCTTCGTAATTGTTTTTGAGGTTCGAATTGTTCGTATCGGCACCCAGATTACACCATTCGCCCAAAACCGAATTTCCTAAAAATCCGTCATGCCCCTTATTAGAATAGCCGAACAAAACAGAATTACTAACTTCACCGCCTATTCTCGAATGTGGCCCAACAGTTGTCGCGCCATAAACCTTCGCTCCCATTTTCACCAAAGCCTGCTCACACAGCGCAAATGGACCGCGGATGATCGAGCCTTCCATAATTTCAGAATCTTTACCTATATATATTGGCCCGGTTGAAGCGTTCAAGGTTACGAATTCGAGCTTTGCACCTTCTTCGATAAAAATATTTTCAGGCGAAATCACGTTGACGCTTTTTGGGATGGGTTGTGATTTTCGGTCTTCGGTCAGCAACTCGAAATCCTCGCGAATCGCAGCATCATTTTTAGAAAAAATATCCCACGGATTTGCTACAAAAAGGCAATCGTCGTTGTATTCGATGACTTCATAATTGTCGAAATTGACTTCTTCCTGTGTGTCCTGCGTATAAAAAGCGATGACTTCCTCGCCTTTAAAAATCGCTTGGTTTGGTTCGAGATTGCCAACCAATTCGGCCAAAATGCCATTCGGCAGAAAAGACGCATTAATCATCACGTTTTCTTCGAGTTCGACCATCGGGAATTTTTCAGACAAATAGTCTTCAGTCAATGTTGTTGTCGTCGATCCTAAATATTTTTCCCATTTTTCACGAATGGTTAAAATTCCGATCCGAATATCGGCAACGGGACGTGTAAATGTAAAAGGAAGCAAGGCGTTGCGGACGGTTCCGTCAAAAAGTATGTAGTTCATTTTATGAAGTTTCAAAGTTGTAAAGTGCCAAAGTTACAAAGTTTAAATACAAAACAGGTTACCTAAAAATAAAAAAGCCTCCCGAATTGGAAGGCTTTCTGATATTTGAAACTGTTAAAATTATTTAACGTGTTTAGCGTATTTGGTCTTAAATTTATCGATACGTCCTGCAGTATCAATAAGTTTAGATTTACCTGTGTAAAAAGGGTGAGACGTTCTAGAGATCTCCATTTTCACAACGGGATATTCAACACCTTCGTGAGTGATTGTTTCTCTTGTATCAGCTGTAGATTTAGTGATAAAAACTTCTTCGTTAGACATGTCTTTAAAAGCAACTAATCTGTAATTTTCCGGGTGGATTCCTTTTTTCATGGTAATATTTTACTTTAATGGCTATAATTTGTCCTGCAGCTTTTCTCACGAAAAGGTATAAACGCCTTATAACTTTTTGTTTTACTTTATTATTTTAAGCCTGCAAATTTACAATTATTTTTTAATAATCAAATGTTTATAGATGTTTTTTTAATCAATATCCGACAGCAATTATTTTACGCATTACATACGGAATTGTTATATTTGTAGATTAATTCAACCAAGCGATTATTAAGTATGGAAAATCTGAGGAAAAATGCAGTCAAATTTGGATTGTTTTTAGGTCTTTTTTTAATTGTTGTCACCACGATCATGTATGCCGTCGACCTGAGTTTGTTTACAAAACCGTGGATCGGAGTAACAAATCTCATAGTAATTACCTTATTTGGCGCTTTCGCAGGTATCACTTATAAAAAGCAACAAGGCGGTTTTCTAACATTTAAAGAAGCGTTCACCGCATTTTTCATTACGGTGGTAATCGGATTTTTGCTTTCGACGATTTATACCATTTTGCTTTTTAATTTTATTGATCCCGAGGCGAAAGCGGTGATTACCGAAAACCTGATCAAATATACCGTCAGCATGATGCAAAGTTTCGGGGCGAAAGCTGCCGATGTCAATAAAATCATCGAAGACCTGCAAAAAACAGATTCATTTGGAGCTGTTGCACAACTCAAAGGTTTTGCAATCAATTTGGTCATCTACTCTATTATCGGACTCGTGACTGCATTGATCATCAGAAGAGAACGCCCACAAAGTTTATAATTAATGAATTTATCCATTGTAATTCCGCTTCTCAACGAAGAAGAATCTTTGCAGGAACTCCACAACTGGATCGTTTCGGTAATGACCAAAAATAATTTTTCCTACGAAGTGATTTTCATCGATGACGGAAGCACTGACAATTCCTGGAACATCATCAGCCGCCTTTCGGCAGAAAACACGAACATCAAAGGCATCCGTTTCTTGAAGAATTTCGGGAAGTCACAAGCCTTACACGCCGGATTTGCGAAAGCGGAAGGCGATGTCGTCATTACAATGGACGCCGATTTGCAGGACAATCCTGAAGAAATCCCCGAATTGCGCGAAATGATTTTAGAACACAATTTCGATCTGGTTTCGGGCTGGAAGAAGAAAAGATACGATTCGGTTGTCAGCAAAAACCTGCCGTCAAAATTGTTCAACTGGGCTGCGCGCCGCACTTCGGGTGTAGCACTGAATGATTTTAACTGCGGATTGAAAGCCTACAAAAATACGGTCGTAAAAAATATCGAAGTTTCAGGCGAAATGCACCGTTACATTCCGGTTCTGGCGAAAAATGCCGGATTTGGAAAAATCGGGGAAAAAGTAGTAAAGCACCAGGCAAGAAAATACGGCGAAACCAAATTTGGGATGGACCGTTTTATCAACGGATTTCTCGATTTAATCACGATCTGGTTTATCTCTCGCTTTGGAAAACGCCCGATGCACTTGTTTGGCGCTTTAGGTTCTGTGATGTTTATCATCGGATTTTTAGCTGCCGGATTTATCGGATTTTCAAAATTGTACCGTTTGTATAATGATTTGCCTTACAATTTGGTGACCAATAATCCGTGGTTTTACATTTCACTGACGACGATGATCATTGGAACACAACTGTTCCTGGCCGGTTTTCTTGGCGAAATCATCTTGCGGACGAAGAACAATGAAGAACGTTATAAAATATCAAATACTGTCAATATATAACTGAAGCTGATTGCGAGACATCTGCCCTAGCCCTGATTGAAATGGAAATCCTTTTTTGAGGTCATTGTGAGGCACGAAGCAATCCCGAAAAAAAGATTGCAATGGAAAGCAGGATCAGCTCCTAAAAAATAAAACACTATGGAAATTGAAAAAGACATATTAGACCGCGCCAATGCCTGGCTAACACCGGTTTTCGACAATAAGACGCAGGAAGCCGTGAAAGAAATGATTTCTTCCTCGCCCGCTGATTTGAAGGAAAGTTTTTACAAAAACCTGGAATTCGGAACGGGCGGAATGCGTGGCGTCATGGGCGTTGGAACGAACAGAATCAACAAATATACGCTCGGGAAAAATACGCAAGGGATTTCAAATTACCTGCACCAGCAATTTCCGGGGCAGCAAATTAAAGTGGTCATTGCATATGATTGTCGCCACAACAGCAACACTTTAGCAAAAACAGTTGCGGATGTATTTTCTGCCAATGGCATCAAAGTGTATTTATTTTCAGATTTGCGTCCGACTCCAGAACTCAGTTTTGCGCTCAAATATTTAAAATGCCAGTGCGGAATCGTATTGACGGCGTCACATAATCCGCCGGAATATAACGGTTATAAAGTGTATTGGGAAGATGGCGGCCAGCTTGTTCCGCCACAGGACGGTGAAATCATCAACGTCATTGAAGCGTTGGAATATGCCGAAATTAAATTCCAGCCCGACGAAAAACTGATTGAATATATTGATAAGGAAGTTGATGACGCGTTTATCAAATCATCGATTGAAAACGCGAGTTTCAATACGCCTGCAAAAGATAAGGAAAATTTAAATATCGTTTTTACTTCGCTGCACGGAACCTCGATCAAGCTGGTTCCGCCAACATTGGCGAAAGCCGGATATACCAAAGTGCACATTGTTCCGGAACAGGCCGAGCCGAACGGGGATTTCCCAACGGTAAAATCTCCAAATCCTGAAGAACCGGAAGCTTTGAGCATGGCCGTTGCGCTTGCAGATAAATTAAATGCCGATATTGTTGTTGGAACCGATCCGGATTGCGACCGTTTGGGCGTTGCTGTAAGAAACAACGACGGTAAAATGACGCTGCTGAACGGAAACCAAACGATGGTTTTAATGACGCATTATCTGCTCGAAAAGTGGAAAACTCAAGGAAAAATAGATGGCAAACAGTTCATCGGATCAACGATCGTTTCTACGCCAATGATGATGGAACTCGCTTCTGCGTATGACGTAGAATGCAAAGTTGGCTTGACCGGTTTTAAATGGATCGCGAAAATGATCAAAGATTTCCCGCAGCAAAAATTCATCGGTGGCGGTGAAGAAAGTTTTGGATATATGGTCGGCGATGCCGTTCGTGACAAAGATGCCGTTGCCGCGACGTTGCTGATCTGCGAAATTGCAGCACAGGCTAAAGCCAAAGGCAGCTCGGTTTACAAAGAACTGATTGAATTGTATGCTGAATTCGGATTTTACAAAGAATATTTGGTTTCACTGACCAAAAAAGGCATTTCAGGATTGCAGGAAATCAACCAGATGATGGTCGATTTACGTGAAAATCCGTTAAAGGAAATTTACAATGAACGTGTCGTAATGGTGGAAGATTACCAATCATCGATCGCTAAAAACATCATGACCGGCGAGGAAGAAATGATGACAATCCCAAAATCGAACGTCCTGATTTATTACCTCGAAGACGGCACGAAAATCTGTGCGCGACCAAGCGGAACCGAGCCAAAAATCAAATTTTATTTCAGCGCACATCTTCCACTCGACCGTGCAGAAAATGCAGCTGCCGTGGAAAAACAACTTGACGATAAGATCAAGGAAATCATATCGGAACTCAACCTTAGCTAATGAACAATTACAGAAAGATCATTCCGTTCATCAAACCGTATAAAAGCAATGCGGTGATGAACATTTTTTACAATATTTTATATGCGTTGTTCAGTTCGCTATCGATGCTGTCGCTTTTCCCAATGCTCAATATTTTGTTTGGCGAGGAAAAACCGGTTGCCAGCACAAAGCCTGAATTGCATAGCATTACGGAATTGGGCGGTTATTTAAAGGATTTGCTGAATTATTATGCCGCAAAATTTGCAGGCGAAGACCAAACGCGCGCCTTGTTGTTTGTGATCATTTTGATCATCGCGCTGTTCCTTCTGAAAAACATTTTCAATTATCTTGCGATGTACCATATTACGCTGTTGCGGAATGGTGTGTTGAAAGATTTCAGGAACATTTTATACAAAAAGATCATCGAACTTCCGGTATCGTTCTATTCTGAAAAGCGAAAAGGCGACGTGATGGCGAGAATGCTGGGCGATGTTGGTGAGGTGCAGGCTTCGTTTTTTGCGATCTTCGAATTGATCATCCGCGAACCGTTGACGATTATTTTTACGATCATTACGATGTTTTATATCAGTGTGAAACTAACGTTGTTCGTGTTCATTTTCATTCCGATTTCAGGTTTGATCATTTCAAGAATCGGGAAATCATTAAAGTCAAAATCAGAACGGGTACAGCAGGAATCTGGATTTTTCATTTCTGTGGTTGAAGAAACCCTTGGCGGATTAAAAGTCATCAAAAGCTACAATGCAGAGAATAAATTCAAGTCGGTTTTCGATGATTCGGTGACGCGTTTGCTTAAATTATCCAACAGCATCGGAAACAAAAACAACCTGGCTTCGCCGATGAGCGAATTCTTAGGAATTGTAACGATCGCCGTTTTACTTTGGTATGGCGGGCATATGGTTTTGATTGAAAAAACATTGTTAGGATCGGCATTTATCACATATATGGCGTTGGCGTACAACATCTTAACGCCTGCAAAAGCAATCTCAAAAGCATCTTATAATGTGAAGAGCGGATTGGCTGCAGCCGACAGGGTTTTTACGGTTTTGGAAGAAGTCAATACGATCGAATCTAAAGAAGATGCGGTTTTTAAAGAAGGTTTTGAAGATCGGATTTCGATTAAAAATATCAATTTCAGATATGAGGAAGAAAATGTCCTGAAAGACTTTTCTCTCGAAGTTCCAAAAGGAAAAACCATTGCACTTGTTGGGCAATCGGGAAGCGGAAAAAGTACAATCGCGAACTTGCTGACGCGTTTTTATGACGTACAGGAAGGCCAAATCGAAATTGACGGCGTCAATATTAAAGACTTAGATCTGCATTCGCTGCGTGCTTTAATGGGATTGGTGACACAGGATTCAATCTTATTCAACGATACGATCAAAAACAATATTCTTCTCGGAAAACAAAATGCAACTGATGAAGAAGTGATCGATGCCTTAAAAATTGCCAACGCTTACGAATTTGTGAAAGATTTGCCTTTGGGCATTGAAACCAACATCGGCGACAGCGGCAACAAGCTTTCGGGCGGACAAAAACAACGTTTGTCGATTGCACGCGCTGTACTTAAAAATCCGCCGATCATGATCCTTGATGAAGCGACTTCAGCACTCGACACCGAAAGCGAAAAACTCGTTCAGGTGGCGTTAGAAAATATGATGCAGAACCGTACTTCGATTGTGATTGCGCACCGACTTTCAACAATCCAGAAAGCAGACGTGATTGTTGTGATGCAAAAAGGAAAAATCGTTGAGCAAGGCAGCCACGACGAACTGATTGCAAAACAAGGCACCTACAACAAACTGGTCACGATGCAATCTTTTGAATCTTAAAAATGTATACCAACGATAAAGACATCAAGCTGCCACACGATCCGGAAACGATTGTCTGGAAATATCTTGATTTGTCTAAATTCGTTGATTTATTGTTGTACAGAAAATTGTTCATGTCGCGGTCGGACAAGTTTGAAGACCAATATGAAGGCACGTTCAGCGAGCCGACTTTTGAGGAAATCCGCAAGCTTTCGATAGACAATCCCGACTTTTTGGATTACTACAAAACACACCGGAAAAATGTCGTCATCAGCAGCTGGCACATCAACGAATATGAATCGTTTGCGATGTGGCAGATTTTTACACAGAAGAGCGAAGGTTTGGCGATCCAGTCGACTTTAGGCCGGTTGCAAGAAGCTTTGGCACCTGAAAAAACGTATCAGCAATACATTGGAGAAGTCAATTACATCGATTATAAAAAAGAATACATTCCGTTTGAAAATGCGTTTTTTCCGTTTTTATTCAAGCGGAAAAGTTTCCAATACGAACGCGAAATCCGGATCATCACCGATGCGACTTCGCACAATTTAAACATCGACAACGGACTTAAAATCGACGTCGACATCAGCCAGTTGATCGAGAAAATCTACATCCATCCAAAATCAGAAAACTGGTATAAAAACCTTGTCATCGAACTCGTAAAACGATTGGGATTTGACTTTACAATCGAAAAATCAGATCTTGAAAGCGACATCCTGATTTAAAAAGCAATTTCTAAAGTCGTATAAAAACTCCTGAAATCTGATGGGATAATTCCCGGCCCAGGATAACCTGAAGCGCGTCTGGTAAAATATTTATTGTCGGTAAAATTGTTGATCCCAGCTTCGAGTTTTAGCATTTTCCATTTATAGGATGCAGAAAAATCGGCCACATAATAAGACGGGATTTGTCCGGTAATTCCGTCACCAATGCTATTTTGATTGCTGTAATCATTATTTGCAGTAGTAAATTGTGACGAAACATAAGTGAGTTGCAGGCTTGTTTTAAAATTTTTATAGCCAATTCCGGTTCCGGCTTTGATGTTATACAAAGGAACAAATTCGACTTCATTGCCTTTAACGCTGATGTCGTAATTTGACGGCACATACGATTTAAGGTATTCAGATCCGGTAAATGCAGTGTTTGAGAACACATTCCAGACAAAATTCTCGTTGTTTTTAAAGAAAGTCCGCGCCAGATTCCAGTCGATCATCATTTCAAACCCATAGGTGACGGCCGTTCCTATATTATCTCTAATGCGCTTGAATATCTGACTTTCTACTATGTCGTATTCTCCAATTTTATCATCATAGTACAAACCGAACACGCTGGCGTCAAAAGTCACCTTATCGGTTAATTGTCCGCGAAATCCAATATCCGAAGTATAGCCTTTTTCATCAGAAATTCCGGGTGCAATTTTTTGGTTCGGAATGGCCGTACGAATGTCATTGAATGTGATCGAACGGTAATTCTGGGAAACATTTCCGTAAAATTCCAGTTTGTTTTTTGGTTTGTAACTCAGTCCGATGCCAAATAAAACAAAATTTCGGTCTTTTATATTGTCTTCATATTCTGTTCTATCAGAAATGACTTCTGTCTCTGAAAAATTCAAGCCAATTACCCTATAATAACCCTCAGCTTCGGTTCTAATTTTTTCGAATCGAAAACCCGGCGTAACGGAGAATTTTTGTGTAATCCGAAAAATGTTCTCCCAAAAAACGGCAATGTTCATATTTGGATATTTATAATCCGATTGGTTTTTGTAATATGGAAATTCTGTTGTCGCCAGATTAAAATCGGCATCGCTTCTGGAACTTCCCGGGCCTTGAAATCCCGAATTATCCGACTGGTAGTATTTGGCCCCGATTAAAAATGTACTTTTATTTCTTCCCAGATTATAACCTTGCAAGTATCTGGCTTCGGCGCCCCAGTTTTTAAAATCCCCCGAAATTAGATCGCGAGCCTGGCCTTGAGCATCTCCAATTTCAATGCGGTTTGGCCTGAATCCAACGGATTTTCTGCTTGCATCAAGTCCGAAAAGCTGCAGCGAAAAATTGGCATCAGCCGTGAATTTATGGTTGAATCGCAGGGCAAACAAATTCCAGTCGACTTTAAACCAATTCCTGGCGCGGTTGCTTTGGCGCGGATTTTCGTAAAACATGGGATCGGTCAATCCGCCAGCCTGGTGCGCGAGGTAATTGAAATAGGTATAATCAAAATGCAGCGACGTTTTATCGGTAAACTGGTAATTCAGGTTCGCGAAAAAGTTCTTGCTTTCAAAATCAGAATTAGGGCGAAAGCCGTCGCCTTTTTTATAATTCGAAAAAGCGTAATAACTGAATTTTCCAACGCTACCGCTGAGGCTTGTGAAATTGGTATACAATCCGTAAGAGCCAACTGTATTTCTTAAAACTACGCTGATTGGTTTTTCAGATGGTGATTTGAGTTTGAAATTGACCAATCCGCCAAATTGTGTTCCGTATTGTAGCGATGCAGCACCACGGACGACCTGGATTTCATCGAGTGCTTCTGTTGGCGGCACATAATAACTTTCGGGATACCCCAAGACATCGGCACTGATGTCGTAACCGTTTTGGCGCGTATTGAAATTGGACGTGCGGTTTGGATCAAGTCCGCGTGCGCCAATGCTGAGCTGCAATCCGCCATCTGAACCTTCATTGATCGTTAAACCAACGACCTGTGCGAAAATCTGGCGTGTGTTATTCGTCGCTTTATTCGCGGTCAGTTGCCCGACTGAAATCACTTCGGATTTTTTTCCTGCGTAAATCGCGGTTTCTTCGACATCTCGGAGTTTGTTGAGTGCGAATATTTTTTCCTTTTGTTTTTGAACGGTTACTTCTGAAAGGCTGTTGATTTTCTCCAGTGAAACCTGGATATTTTCGGATGGCGCGGCGTATGAATTTTCAAAGATTGCGTAATTGTCACTGTAAAAAGTGAGTTCATAATTTCCGGCTTTGCTTACGTTGACAACAAAATTTCCGTTTTTATCCGTTTGCGATTTATTGCCATCGGTTTTGTTGATGATTTGGATGAATGGCAATTTCTCCCCACTAGCAGCCGTAACTGTACCGGAGATTTTAACCTGCGCGAAAACATTGCCGGCAAGCAGTAAAAATAAAAAGCAGCTAAAATCCTTTAATGTCATCTTTGAACGGCAGCAGCCAGGTTTTGTGTTTAAACGATTCATTTTCTTTAGCGAGATCTATGGTTTTGTCGATGTATAATTTGCTGAGCCTTCCGTTAAGTGCGACGTAACTTTCGGCGCGTACTTCAGGATCATGAATGCCTTGTTTTTGGTAAAAATCGTGTAAAATGTGTGCGTATTGCAGTATAAAATCGGGTTGAAAAGCCATTTGCTTTTCCTGAAAAGCGGTTAAAAAATGGCTGTTGTTCACATGGAAACTTTCTTTGGTTTTGGCATCAGTTACGGTAAATTGCGTGTAACCTGCTTTTTCCATCAGCATGACGCGCCACGAAAAACGGAAACCTTCTTCGGTCCAGAACAATTCGCCGGGATAACACAAATACCGGAATGGAAACAACAATTGAAAACAGACAAACAGGGTTAATATTCCGATTTTCATCTGATAAAGACTTCCTTTCATGATCGTTTTTTCATTCGCCACATTAAAAACCGATTTCCCAATTTTGAAAAATCTAGCGATAATCTCCAGGCATTTCTGATGAAAACCACTGTCGAAAAACAGCAGCGAAGATACGATCATTACGTATGGAAAAACGCCGATCGGGAACAGGATTTTTGTGAGCAAATGGAAAACAACGACTAAGATGAAGGCAAAAATCCGGGTGCGTTTGTACAATAGTAAAAACACAATCGTCAAATCGTAAACCGCACCAGTCCAGCTGAAGGCAAAATGCACCCAGTTTTCATTCAGCAACGGCCCAATAACCGGAAAATTCAGATTGTTTGGCAGCCAGATTTTAAGCGGCATCGCTTTGAAAAGCCAATCGGAATTGAGTTTGGCCAAACCCGCATAAAAGTATACGATCCCGAGCAAAAGCTTTAAAATATCGGTGTTCCAGGAAGGAATTTTTTGAAAAGATTTTTTCGGATCCTGATATGCATCAACTGAAAAACAGGCATTTGCAGGAAGGAAAATCATTACAAAACCGATGATCGAAATGAAATAATAATGGTTTAGGTAGGTCGTTTTGTCCATCAGTTCGATGTAGGTAAAACTCAGGAAAAACGCGATTGCCGAAGCTTTGTATCTGTATCCGATCGTAAAGAAAAGTGATGAAATTCCGCAGATCAAAAATATCAGATACGTGTAAATCCCGATTGGCTTCACCCAGTCAAAACCATAATAAGTGAAATGATATTGGGGCGCAATGTAGAATTTTTCGATCCAGCCGTAAGCCGCAAACCGGATCAGGCTGCACAGCATCATAAAACCAAACGCCAGCCTGAAAAAGGCCAGCGTTGAAGCATTTGTATACGTATTTAAGTAATTTTTGATTCGGTTCATGATCAATCGCCGTCGCCGTCAACATAATCAATCGTAATGTTCAATGCCTGCATCATATCGAGTTTGATGTAAACGAGATTTTGCTGCATGGTATTGTAAGCATTGAACATTTTTTGGTTGTCGGTACTGATCTGATCGATAAAATTTTCACCAAGCAGGTTGTTTGTCGTTTCTACGAGTGCAAATTGTGAATTGATAATGTCGCTAAGTTTTTGTCCGTTTCGGACTGCATTTACATAGTCGAGGTAACTTTTTAAACCTTCGCCTGAACCGGCAGCGTTGAAATATTTACCGTTAAAAAAATCTTTTGCCGCTGTTACCGAAGCATTCAATAAAATTTTAGACACATCTTTTTTGTAATACGCTTCCACATCTGTTGGCCTTGGAACGTTATTTGAAAATACCCCGGCAGGAAAACCCACTTTTCCGGAACGAATGTCTCTTTCAAAACTTTTCACAAAACTGTTTGTTGTTTTGCTTACAGAACTGCTTACAGAAGTTCCGTTATTGCTGATATATGCTGCCCTGTAGCCGCCAGTCCAATCTGCAACTACGGCATCGGCATTGGATTTCATTTTCGCTACAACATCTATAAGGTATGTTTTGTATTTGGCGGAATTGGAATCGGTCGAATAAAATGCGATAATCTGGGTATCATTGGCGCCAAGCCCGTTAATCAAGTAATCAAGCCCTGGAAAACCCTGGCGTGTGAAATTGGCAAACAAAGAAAGATTGTACGTTCCCGAAGCAATATTTGCGTCGATCCCGGCTTTATCGATTGGATACGTATTGCTCATTTCCTTAAAGCTGATGTCCTGCGCTTTTCCGAAATTGTACAAGGCTACATATTGATAGGCTTTATATCCTTCGAGCCATGAAGTTCGTAATGTTTGCAAAGTTGCCGTTGTTGGCGTGGCTGTAAAAGCCGCAGCATCTGTCGAAAGCGTGTTGATTTTTGCCTGATAGTTTTGATAAGCAGGAATGATGATATGATCGGCCCAATTGGTCAAAAGCGCCGTTCGGTCATAATTGTTATTTACAGTTTCAGCCTCATCATTGTCGCTCGAAGAACAGGCAATCAGAACTGCAACAAATCCGAACAATGCCATTATTTTTTTCATCTTTTAAAAAATTTCGACAAAAATACAAAAGCAAATCCTACTTATCCATAATAATTCTAAATTAATTTTTAAATCCTGACCTTCATTTATTAACAATCCCGATTGCTAAAAAAATTATTAAATAAAGTTTGCGTATTCTAAAACCAGTCGATACTTTTGCGTTAAATTTAATCATTCTAAATAAAAATACTTTATGAAGCAAATGACTTTAAAAGCAGCGGTTGTCCTGACTCTTGGATTATCTATATATGCTTGTAGCGATGATGACGATGCGGGATCGCCCGTAACGAAAAAACAAGTAATCGAAAATTATTCAAATATTGTTTATGCCAATTACCAAAAGGCGTATGATGATGCCGTTGTTTTAGAAGCAGCCATTGATGATTTTACCGAGACACCCACAGAAACCACTTTAGAAGCAGCCAAAGCCAAATGGAAATTGTCAAGGGAAAGTTACGGTACTACTGAAGCTTTTCGTTTTGCCAACGGCCCAATCGATGCCACTGAAGAAAGCCCTGAAGGATTGATCAATTCATGGCCGCTTGATGAAGCTTTTATTGACTATGTTAATGATAATGGAACAATCACCAATAACGGAATTATAGCTTCTTCAATTGCAATTACCAAAGATTACCTTGAATCTGAAAATGGAAATGGCGGCGAAGCCAATGTAAGTGTCGGATACCACGCTATAGAATTTTTACTTTGGGGACAGGACTTAACTGCTCCATCTGCAGACTTGCCAGGTCAAAGGCCGTTAACCGATTACACAACGGATACTTATGCCGGAAGAAGAGCACAATACCTTAAAGTATGTGCAGATCTGCTAACCGATCATTTGGCTTATTTGGTTAACCAATGGAAAGTAGGTGGTGAATACAGAACTACCTTTTTAACAATGGATGAAAACCAGGCCATTACAAACATCTACCTTGGAATTACAACCCTGGCACAGGCTGAATTGGCTGTTGAAAGAATGGATGTTGCGCTTATTTCTGAAAATCAGGAAGACGAGCATTCTTGTTTCAGCGACAATACCCACAGGGATATTGCTTTGAACCTTCAGGGAATCGTGAATGTTTATGAAGGACATTACGGATCTGTTGACGGTGCTTCTTTGCAGGATCTGGTCGGTCAGGCCAACAGCGCAGTTTCAACAGACACCAACAATTCAATTGCAGCGGCACTAAGCAAAATTGCAGCTATTAAAAGGCCTTTTGATCTAGCGATTTCTGGCGGACCGGAATCTGAAGAAGGTGCAAAAGTGAGAACAGCTGTTAGGGAATTGGAAAATTTAGGAGCCAACTTCATCGCTGGCGCATCAAAAATTGGCATCACAGTGAATGTGATCTAATTAAGATATACATTTGCAAACTAATTACAAAGTGTCTTTTTCAATAAAGGCACTTTTTTTCATAATCAATGATTGAAAAAAAATTTAGAATAGTTATTCTCGTTGCATTGCTGGTGCTGTCGGGCTGCAGCAAATCTGACAGCGTCGAAGATTACACCGAAGTTCCACCGTCAACCGATCTTTTACCCGAAACTGGTGAAGAACTTTCCGGAGGTCAGGTAACGGTATTCAATACTTCACAGGAAGCTTTTGGTTTTTTTGCGACCAACCTTACTCTGGAACAAAAATCAGATTTTGGTGTCGGAAATTCATTGTTTCGATTGCCATGGGTTACCGCACCGTCGAGCACCAACGGAAGGGATGGCCTAGGCCCATTCTTTAACACAAACGCTTGCGGAAACTGCCATTTTAAAGATGGCCGCGGAAGGGCTCCTGCATTTGATGGAGAATTGGGTACCGGATTGCTTTTGCGTTTGTCGGTTCCCGGAATCGATGCTCATGGCTCACCAATGCCCGATCCCGTTTACGGTGGGCAATTGCAGGACAATGCCATTTTCAACCAAACCATTAAAGGAAAGTACAGCATTGTTTATCAAACGATCTCTGAAACGCTTTCAGACGGAACGGTTGTCGACCTGCAGAAGCCAGCTTACCAGATTAGCCAGTTGGGTTACGGGCCTTTGTCGGGAACACTTATGATTTCACCAAGAGTTGCAAACCAGCTCATCGGGCTCGGATTGCTTGAAGCCATTCCTGATGCAGCTATTTTGGCTTTAGCCGACGTGACCGACAGCGATAGTGACGGCATTTCCGGAAAAGCAAATTACGTTTACGACGTCCAGAGCAATTCCACAAAAATGGGCCGTTTTGGATGGAAAGCCAACCAGCCAAATGTAAAACAACAGGTTGCTGCAGCATTTTCAGGCGATATGGGCATCACATCTTCTCTTTTTCCAAATGAAAATTGCCCTCCCGGAGTGGATTGCGGATCCATACCAAATGGCGGTTCGCCAGAAATTGAAGACCTGAATTTCAACCGTGTAGTTTTGTATTCGCAGGTTTTGGCCGTTCCGGCAAGGAGAAATTACAAAGAACAAAATGTTTTAAGAGGAAAACAGGTTTTTCAAACGATCAATTGTACCGGTTGCCATGCACCTAAATTTGTAACTGGATCTGATCATCCGGTTACAGCGTTGAGAAACCAGACCATCAGGCCGTATTCAGATCTATTGCTCCACGACATGGGCGAAGGATTGGCAGACAATTCTCCCGACTTTTTAGCTTCCGGTAGCGAATGGCGTACACAGTCTTTGTGGGGAATCGGGCTCATTAAAACCGTAAACGGACATACAAACCTGCTTCACGACGGACGTGCCAGAAATGTTGAAGAAGCGATTTTATGGCATGGCGGTGAAGCCCAAAAAGCAAAAGACAAATACAAACAGTTATCGCCTCAGGAACGAAGCGATTTATTGGCATTCATCAATTCGCTTTAAATAAATTTTATTTTATAAAAAAAAGGTTTGACTTTATTGCCAAACCTTTTTTTAATGCTTCATATCCAAATTTAAACTGGTTTATAATCTGAAACTTTCCAGTCTGAAAGATTGACATAGTGGTAATGAACCACATCATTCTTATCAAATTCCCCGTTTTTATTAGTATCTTCAATAGTCCTGAAATACAGGCGGTTTTTAGATTCGAGCAGATTCCAGTCAATAAGCTCCTGAAAATCAGGTGAAATTTTTGTAAAACGGCTGCCACTGATCTCGCTCAGATACAAGGATTTGATATCGCTGGCATCGAGTTTTCCATCTTTATTCGTATCCATATCGGCCAACGTATAAACCAATAGCTGCTGTTTGGTTTTATCTGCAACCGCTTTAAGATAAGTAGCCGTTTGTATCAAAACCGGTTTATCTGTTAAAGTCTTTAACGAATCTGAACCCACTTCCTGAAATTTAAAATTCCGCAGATAACCGGTAATTTCATTTTCGCCATAATTCGAAATCTTGAAACTGATGTCGTTTACATTCGAACCCGATTCGGAACGCGATTTGGCGCTTCCACCGTAAATATTCAAATCGCCAACAGGATGGATCAGGTAATTGGTGCCCTGCATTTGTATCGGCAGATCGGCCACTTCAATTTGTGCGGTATCCACTTTGGCTTCAGCTTTCGCCGATTTGGAAGTGTTTTCGTAAATGACTTTGGGTTTTTCGTCGACTTCTTTCTTGCAGCTTGCAAAAAACAGGACTGCGATCCCGATAAAAATGCGGTTTACATTTTTCATATGCTTTTTGGCTTTTGCGTCAAATATAATTATTTTTAAAACGAATCGGTGTTAACTACAAGCGAACATTCAGTTTGACATTGAAAACGCGCGTCGTTAAATAATTCGGGATTCCGTACTGGTTTTTTGTATATACATCACGAACCCATGTATTTGTGATCGCATTCTGGTTGTCGAACAGATTGAATATCTCGAATCCCAGCGACAGGTCTTTGAATTTTTTAAGCCAATGCCCTTCGGGGCGAATGTCGTTCTTTTCTGTAAATACGTATGAAAACCCAACATCTGCACGGCGGTAATCTTTCAATCTGGATTGGTAGACATATGGATCGGCATAAGAAGGCGAACCGCCAGGCAATCCGGTGTTGTAAACCAAATTCAGGTACAATTTTACGCTTGGGATCCGCGGCATAAAATCCTGGAACAACACGCCGAATTTCAAACGCTGGTCCGTTGGCCTTGCGATGTAACCACGGTCGTTGATGTTTTCTTCGGTTTTCATATATCCGAAACTGATCCACGATTCCGTTCCCGGCACGAATTCACCATTGAGCCTGAAATCAAGCCCTTGCGCAAATGCTTTCGCATTGTTGTTTGCAGCATAACGGATCCTGACGTTTTCCAGAGTATAAGGATTCACATCAGTCAATGATTTGTAATAGGCTTCGGTGACCATTTTAAACGGCCTATTCCACATTTTAAAGCTGTAATCATTGCTCAAAACAATATGAACAGCTGCTTGCGCTTTCACATCCGGATTTACCGTACCAAGCGAATCGCGCAATTCCCTGTAAAACGGCGGCTGGTAATACAAACCTCCTGAGAGCCTGAAAACCATGTCTTTTCCCCATTCCGGCTTGATCGCGAATTGTGCGCGCGGACTAAAAACAACCTGGCTTTTGCCATTGATGTTGTCGCCTGAAACCTGCCATTGGTGCATCCTGACACCTGCATTGTACCAAACCTGGCTGGAACCGATGTGGTCTTTCAAACTCCATTGTGCATAGCCTGAAAAACGGTTTATCGTTACAAAATTCTTCGCCCTTACATTTTGGTATGGTACCAACGGGCCGGTGTAAGGCGTGTATGGCTGGTCGTTTATCGGAAACCCTCTTGGCGGATTCAGTGAAAAACCGGCAGAGTCAATCACTTCCCATTCAACAATCCTATCGCGGATGTCTTCACGCGTGTATTTAAAACCCCATTCGATCTGGTGGTTTTTGACGTTGTGGAACCCTTTGACTTCGGCGTTAACAATTACCGCATCCAAATCGTTTCTGGCGTGGTTTAATTGTGTTCCAATGGCACGGTTGAATGTGACAGCACCTCGGGTTTCACCGCCAATGCTCGTATCAACATCCCCGAGTCCGTAAGACGCAAAAATATCAAAATATTCCTGCTCCAAAGTATGGTAAGCCGATCCGATAAATTTTAGCGTGAAATTGTCATTGACTTTAAAAACCGTTTTAAACGCACCAAAATACGTTTCATATTTATCCTTTTCCTGTCCTTCATAATTAACAAGCAAAGCAATCGGTTCATCTATGGTACCGAATTTGGTTTCGCGTGTCAGCGGTTCATAATTGTACCGGTTCTGCGAAATATTCCCCAGAAAACTGAACTGCCATCTCGCTGAAGGCGCAAAAGTAATGTTCGATTGCAAGTCGGCAAATGTAGGCCGGAAATTCGTCTGTGTTTCCTGGCTGTTGACCAAAAGGCTGTTGTCGCGGTAGCGAACTCCAGTTAAGGCTGTCCATTTCTGGTCTTTAGAAACCGCATCAACAGCGATGCTTCCGCCAAGGAAACTCGCTTCGGCAGCAAGGCCAAATTTGGTTGGCGTCCTGTATGTAATATCCAAAACAGAAGACAATTTATCGCCGTATTTCGCCTGAAAACCTCCGGCAGAAAAGTCGACATTCTGCACCATATCGGTATTGGTAAAACTCAAACCTTCCTGTTGCCCTGAACGGATCAAAAACGGGCGATAGACTTCAATTTCATTGACATACACTAAATTCTCATCGTAATTTCCGCCGCGAACCGAATAGGCCGTACTTAATTCATTATTGCTTGAGACGCCAGGCAAACTTTTTAAAAGATTCTCCACTCCGGCATTTGCTCCGGGAATTCTGCGGATCGTTGCCGGTTCAAGCGTGGTAATTCCTTCTACCCTTTTGCGGTTGTTTGCCGTTACAGTTACTTCGCCAAGACTTTCGGCTTTGTCGTTCATGACGATATTGAGCTCGTAAATTTCATACGGTTTCAATGTTACCGTAACGGTGTTTTTCTTAAGAACTGCGTGCGTAAAAACGGCCGTGACTTTTTCATTTGCGGGAATTGAAATCACATAAAATCCGTTTTCATCGGTTTTTGTAGTGTTGATTCCGGCGGTCACATTGACTCCATTTACTGGTGCGCTATTTTCGTCAAGAATGATTCCCTGAAGCTTTGCTGTTTGAGAAAATCCGGTAAATCCGACAAGGAAAAAAAGCAGCGTAAGTAGTTTGATATTCGTATTCAAGAGCTAATTTTTTATTGTTTTTGACTTCTGAAAAATTGTGTTTCAAAGATAGCAGAATTTCCAAGATTATCGGAAACTATTACTTTTAAATCATTTTTGCCTTCTGCGAGCTGGCCGTCATCAATCAGATACGTAATTTTTTTAGACTTGTAATCGTATTCGAAAAGCACCCATTTTTCATTGATAAATCCGCTATACGATTTGATACCGGAAAGGTTATCGGAAATGCTCAGCTGAATGTTTTTCTGGTTCGTGATCCATTTGCCTTCGATGGGTTTTGCAATGGTAATTCTTGGTGCAATCGTATCTTTTGCAAGTTTAAACTGTCCGAGATTTTTGGTATAAGCTGTAAAAACGTTGTCTTTGAATTTGGTCGGATTATAGCTCAGGTTTTTTCCGGAAACGGATGCTATAAACGTTTTTTCTGTATTTGCAACCGAATGGCTTTTGATCGCCACCTGAAAATTGGAATGCACCGCCGTATAATCGTCCTGAACCGTCATCACGCTATCGATTACGTCAAAATTCAGGTAGAAATCATTGTAAAAAGTTCCGGCAGGGAGAAATACCGACATGTCGCCTTTTTCAAAACTGCTATCGGTTTTTGCTTTTACGAAATACGGCGTTTTTACCGTTTCAGAGGGCACTTTTGCAGGCGAAACAGCATATTCGATCGGGATTATAATTGTGGTTTTATTGCCACTGAAATCGGAAACTTCAATTCGGTAAGACAGCATTACATTTGGCGCCATCTGGATCAATCCGTTTCCTGCACTTGCGTGAATGATACTCAGTGGGAAAGATTGCCGCATGAACAATTGCTGCACGCGCACTTTTGTCTTTTTGTACCTTGGATAATCGATCAGCGCATTGACATATCGGCCTTCGTCGAAAGCGAAAGTATCAAATTGGTAACTGAAATTCGATTGTCCGTTATAAAACGTTTCGGCTTTATAAATACCGTTATTATTATACGAAACATCGTCAAAATCGTTGGCTGTAATCCCAAATCCGAGTTGTCCGCTGGCAAGCACTTTTTCAGCAATGAAACTTCCGTCGGGCTGCAACGATAAATTAATCATAATCGGGCGCGACGATTGGTTTACGACGCTGCTGTCGCCAATTGGATAAGCCACCAAAGAAGTTACAATCGGCCTTTTGGTGTCTTTAATTTCCAATCCAAATAACAGCGGATTAATCACTTTTTCTGATTTGGTATCGCGGAATTCAAAATGCAAATGCGGACCTTCAGAACCGCCGGTATTTCCCGAATAGGCAATCGTATCGCCTTTTTTAATCGGAAATTCACCAGGTTTTGGCAAATAATCAATTTCGTAAGATTGTTCTTTATATTGTTCCTTCTGAATAAAATCCTCAACACCTTTGTAGCCTTTTTGCAAATGCCCGTAAACCGTTGTGTAGCCGTTTGGATGGTCGATGTAAATGGCTTTTCCGTAACCATACGGAGAAATCCTGATCCGGGAAATATAGCCATCTGCGGAAGCGTGAACGATCTGACCTTCTTTTTGCTGGGTTTTAAAATCAAAGCCGGCATGAAAATGATTGGGGCGCAATTCACCAAAATTTCCCGAAAGCTGCATCGGAATGTCCATTGGCTGCCGAAAATAATCTTTCGGATAATTGACTTGAGAAAAAAGCGGCATGTAAGCTAGTAAAAGGAGTGTATATTTCATGATAAAGGTTTTCGCTAATATAAAAAAAGTGGTCGTATTCCCGAAAAAAATTCTAGTTTATAACTCCTTATTTTACATGTTATTGCAGGCAAACATCTTAGCGTTGGGAAAATTTTAATAAAAGTATTGGTTTAATTGGATTGGAATATTAACTTTGTAGGATTAGTAATGAACTTTGACTTAAATGAGTGAGATTGTAGAAATTATTGATACTCTTGAAGGAAGGCTAAAAAAACTATTGCAGAAAATAGCGGTTTTAGAACAAACTTCGGCGGATTTAAAGCAAGAGTTGCAAAAAGCTACAGGAACCATACACAATCAATCGGGCGAGATTGAGACGCTCAAAAAGCAGTATGACACACTCAAAATAGCCAATTCATTGCTTGGCAGTGACGACAATAAAAGAGATACCAAGCTTAAGATAAATTCATTAATTCGGGAAATAGATTACTGTATCGCGCAACTTGCAGATTAAAAATATGGATGGAAAGCTTAAAATCAAATTATCAATCGCAGACCGCGTGTACCCGTTAACGGTAGAGCCGTCGCAGGAAGAAGGCCTTAGAAGCGCTTCCAAAAAGATTGATGCAATGATCAAGCAATTCGAAGAAAACTATGCTGTTCGCGACAAACAGGATGTTTTGGCCATGTGCGCTTTACAATTTGCCTCACAACTGGAGCAAAAGCAAATCGACAACTCGATCGACGGCACGGAAACCATCGAACGCATTAAAAAAATGAATGATTTAATCGCGAATTATCTCGATAAGTAATAAAACACGTTCTTTACATAACTAAGATACTGCCTACATTAGTTCATATTGGTAAACTCAACACTAACATTTTAGAATGAGCAAATCATCGCTACTAAAGCAAGCTGCCCTGAGCAGATCCTTGAACAGCGAGTTAGCTCAAAACTTGTCTTTTCGAGTTTATTCACACAACTGATGTAGGCTTTTTTTTATATATAACCCTCACTTAACATGGACATTTTAACAATAATTATCTCAGCAATCGTCGGCATCGCCGCAGGTTTTGCCATCGCCAAAATGATGGAAAAAAGCAACGTCTCAAACCTGATTAAAAACGCGAAAAAAGAAGCCGGCTCGATCTTAAAAGACGCCAATCTCGAAGCAGAAAACATCAAAAAGGACAAAATCCTCCAGGCAAAAGAAAAATTCATCGAATTAAAAGCAGAACACGAGCAAGTCATCCTTGGCCGTGACAAAAAGGTTGCTGAAGTTGAAAAACGCATCCGCGACAAAGAATCTTTAGTTTCAGGCGAATTGGCAAAAGCAAAAAAAATCAATGACGATTACGAAGCCAAGACCAAGGAATACGAAACCAAGATCGAAACCCTCGACAGGAAACGCGACGAAGTCGAAAAAATGCACAAAAGCCAGCTGAACCAACTCGAAGTCATTTCAGGCTTGTCTGCTGAAGAAGCGAAAGATCAATTGGTTGAAGGTTTAAAAGCCGAAGCCAAAACCAAAGCGATGTCGCACATCCAGGACACGATTGAAGAAGCAAAATTGACTGCGCAGCAGGAAGCTAAAAAAATCATCATTTCCACCATTCAACGCGTTGGAACCGAAGAAGCCGTAGAAAATTGCGTATCTGTTTTCAACATCGAATCAGACGATGTCAAAGGAAGAATCATCGGGCGTGAAGGAAGAAACATCCGCGCACTTGAAGCTGCAACCGGAGTAGAAATCATCGTTGACGATACGCCTGAAGCCATAATCTTATCGTGTTTCGATCCTGTAAGAAGGGAAATTGCACGTCTGGCATTGCACAAACTAGTAACCGACGGCCGCATTCACCCGGCGCGAATCGAGGAAGTCGTAGCAAAAACCGCCAAACAAATCGACGACGAAATTATTGAAGTCGGAAAACGCACGGTAATCGATCTCGGAATCCACGGATTGCACCCTGAATTGATTAAAGTGGTTGGAAGAATGAAATACCGTTCCTCTTACGGACAAAATTTATTGCAACACTCGCGTGAAGTTTCGAAACTTTGCGGAATCATGGCAGCCGAACTCGGATTGAACGTAAAACTCGCTAAAAGAGCCGGATTGTTACACGATATCGGAAAAGTGCCTGACGCCGAAAGCGATTTGCCACACGCACTTTTAGGAATGCAATGGGCCGAGAAATACGGTGAAAAAGAAGAAGTGTGCAACGCCATCGGAGCGCACCACGACGAGATCGAAATGAAATATTTGCTCTCGCCGATTGTTCAGGTTTGTGATGCAATCTCTGGTGCAAGACCGGGCGCACGCCGCCAGGTTCTCGATTCTTACATCCAGCGTTTGAAAGATTTGGAAGAAGTGGCTTACGGGTTCAGCGGTGTAAAAAGCGCTTACGCGATCCAGGCCGGACGCGAATTGCGTGTCATCGTAGAAAGCGAAAAAGTTACCGACGACAACGCGGTCAGCTTATCATTCGAAATCTCGCAAAAGATCCAGACAGAAATGACGTATCCCGGACAGGTAAAAGTCACGGTGATCCGTGAAACAAGAGCGGTGAATATTGCGAAATAATTCAGTTGAAAGTCAAAAAGTCGAAAGGCTTATTTATAGAAAAAATCCGGGCATTATTGTCCGGTTTTTTTATTTGCATTTGGGCGTTGCCTGTGGCCGGGCTGTACGTTGCAATGTTTTACGGCTTCGCTGCGCTGCGCCGCTAAAACGATTTCCGCTTCCATCCCTAACGCGGCCATACCTGAAGCATCGTAACAACAATCAGGACTTTTATTAACAACAAACTTTTGACTTTGCAACTTTCGCATTTTTGCGGCTTTGTGATTTTCGCCTTTCAACTGTTCTTCCTCGGATGAAACGCATGCATGACCTGCGTCAAATGCTTTCTGTCCAGATGTACGTAAATTTCAGTTGTAGTAATCGATTCATGGCCAAGCATCAGCTGGATCGAACGCAGATCGGCACCGTTTTCCAATAAGTGCGTGGCAAACGAATGCCGGAAGGTATGCGGGCTAATGGTTTTATTCAGGTTGATCTTATCTGCCAGGTTTTTAATGATCGTAAAAATCATGGCACGTGTCAGTTGCTTTCCGCGCCGGTTTAGAAACAAAGTATCTTCGGCGCCTTTCTGAATATTCAAATGTGGACGAACTGAATTTTTGTAGATTTCGATATACTTTCTGGTCAGGTTTCCAATCGGGACAAAACGCTGCTTATTTCCTTTTCCGGTAATTTTGATAAACCCTTCATCGAAAAACAAATCGGAGATTTTGAGCGTCACCAATTCGGAAACGCGCAATCCGCAGCCATAAAGTGTTTCGAGCATTGCGCGGTTGCGTTCGCCTTCGGGCAAGCTTAAATCAACAGCATCAATTAGCGCATCAATTTCAGACAATGCCAAAGTGTCGGGAAGCTTGCGCCCGGTTTTTGGTGTTTCGATTAGCTCGAGCGGATTGTCATTTCGGTAATCTTCAAAGATCAGATACGAAAAAAAACTTTTCAAGCCTGAAATGATCCGTGCCTGAGAACGCGCATTGACTTCTTTCGAAACCGAATAAATGAATTGCTGCAGGGTTTCTTCGGAGATTTTCACAGGGGAAACCTCCATCGATGATGCTTCAAGAAACGTGAGCACCCGTTCGATATCGAATGTGTAATTATCGATCGTGTTTTTCGAAAGCCCGCGTTCAATCCTCAAATACGACTGATAACTTTTGATGTAACTTTTCCAATCCATCCTACAAATTAAGGTTATTTTCACGCATAAAAAAAGCATCCAGTACGGATGCTTTATATTTTGAACTCAGGAACAATTTAGAATCTGTAACCAATTGAGGCCTGGAAAACCCCATTGTGAATGCCCTTGTCGTAATCATAATCATTAAAGTCATCATTGTCATCATTTCTGTTGTAATCGTTTTTGTCAATGCTTGAAAGCCCGATGGTATAACGTGCCTGCACAAAAAGATTGTTGGTGAAATAATACGAAGCACCAAGATTGAATCCGGCATCGAGTGTTCTCAGATTGCCTTTGATATCATTTTTTCTTGATATGGTAGAAACATCGTTGCCATCAACTTCTGTATAAGTATATTTGTTTTCAGCATTGACTAAAAATCCGATTTGCGGACCGGCTTCAAGGCTTAACGCCGGAATGACATAAAACTTGGCCATTACCGGAATGTTGATGTAAGTCAGGTTGAGCTTTTCTTCATTGGTGTAACGGTTGTTGCCAAATGATTCGGTATAATCGTTTTTCGCACCCTGAAGCGACAAAAGCAACTCGGGCTGGATCGCAAATTTGTTTGTGATTTTAATTTCTACAAGTCCGCCCACATGTGCGCCAATTTTGGCCTCGGCATTTTCAATATTCCCGGTAAGCGTGGAAACATTCAATCCTGCTTTTACTCCGAATCTTGCCGTTTGCGCCTGGGCAAATCCGATTGCAAATAATGCGACTGCTGCTAAAAAAACCTTTTTCATGTTTTATTTTTTTGAATTAGTCCTGCAAACTTAGGCCTAAGTTGGTACAGCGGTGTTACAGCAATAACAGAAAATGTTATATATAAAAAAACCTCCCAATGGGAGGTTTTATATGCTTGTTTAATTCTGATTAGAATTTGTAACCTAAAGAGATTGACAATACGCTGTTTCTTGTTTTGAAATAGCTGCCATATGCTCCTAAATCTAAATCTTCGTCATTGTTTCCATCTTCAGCAATATCGCTTAAACCAATGTTGTAACGAACACTTGCGAATAAATTTTCAGTAAATTCATAACCTGCACCAACGTTTACACCAAAGTCAATTGATTTATATGCATCTTTTACATCTACATCTGTACTTGCACTCATGGTTACATCACCATCGGTTTCAGTATACTCAGATTTGTTTTTTGCTGAAATTAAAAATCCAACCTGCGGACCAGCTTCAATGAATAATTTTTCAATCGGGTAAAATTTAACCATTACCGGTACATTGATGTAGGAAAGGCTGATTTTGTCTTCAGAAGAATAGCTGTAACCGTCGAAATCAGCTTCTGAACTTTTAACTTTAGTTCCTTGTAATGAATACAAAACCTCTGGTTGGATTGCAAATTTGTCGCTGATTTTGATTTCAACAAATCCACCAACATGAAATCCCGGTTTCATTTTGTTGTCATTGCTATAACCATCTAAATTACCATAATCAGTAGTAAGATTGGCTAAGTTAAGACCAGCTTTTGCTCCAAATTTAATATCCTGAGCCTGAGTAAATGCAAAAGCACATAACGCTAATGCCGTGAGAGTAATTTTTTTCATTTTTTGTTATTTTTGTTTTGTTTGATGCGAATATATAAAAAAATGTTAATTTGTATAATATTTTTTCATAAAAATAAAAAAATAAAAAATCCGGCATCGAAACCGGATTTTTTTATGTTAAAAACGATAGCCTACACCAGCGTGGATATTGCTGCCAAGATAACCCCCTAAGCTTATATCACCTCTGACCTCGACGTAAAAGTCCTGCATTAAATCATAGCTCGCCCCGATATCGAAGCTTGGTGAGAATTGATCATCATCTGCATTTACCGCATAATTAAGTCCGGGACCGGCCATGGCGTAAAACTTATCAAAGAAAGAATACTTCGCCAATACCGGCACGCCTATCGCCACATAGCCATGATCGCCAGGAACAACAGACAGCGTAAGTTCTGGCTGGAGGCGGAATTTATCCACCAGTGCAAAATCAACCAGACCGCCTACGTATATACCAACATTGGATTTATTCGACCCGTTTCCATAATAATACGAGTTGTAAATATTATAATAATCATAATTCCCGTAATCATTATCTACTGCAAACTGATCGTAACTGGAGATCATCAAACCTGCTTTTACGCCAAATCTCATATCCTGTGCATTTGCAAAACCAAGGGCAAATAGGGCAATTGCCATCAATAATACTTTTTTCATTGTTGTTGTTTTTAAATTAGTATACTCAAATTTAATGTTTTAAAATTGGGCTGCCGGGCGTAAAAACCGCAATTGTCAACAATTTTATCAACATTCACTTTGAAAATTGTCAACAATGAGAGAAATCATACCACACAATTCGCGGAATTTAATTAAGTTTGGAATCATGAATTAATCAAAAAAATAATGAAAAAATCAACCGCTATCGCAGTTTTACTCCTTGTGTTATTAGGATCTTTTAATGCCCATGCTCAATTGTTCCGATTTGGGCTTAAAGCCGGACCCAATTTTGCCGATCTTGATGGCGAAGGCCTGTACAACACCAAAACAAAAACCGGATTTCATTTTGGCGCGCTGCTGCAAATCAAAGCAGGCTCAAATTTTTTCATCCAGCCTGAAGTGCTTTATTCTACGCAGGGAAGCAAGGTAAAACTCGGCGATTTAGAAGATGAGAAAATTAATTACGATTATGTAACGGTTCCTGTTGTACTTAAATATTACATTCTTTCCGATCTTTTAAGCCTTGAAGCCGGACCGCAATTTGCATTTTTAGTAAATGACAACAAAAAACTTGACCTTGATGATCCGACATCTTTTGATTTTGGAGTTGTAGGCGGACTTGGCGTTGACATTACAAGTCATATTTTTGTTCAGGGCCGATATGTAGTCGGATTAACTGATATTTCTTCAGATGCCGATGTGAAAAACAGGGTCATTCAGTTCTCTGTCGGATACAAATTCTAATACCCCGCAGTGTTGCGTGCTTCTTCTATGAAAATCATCATCATCAATGGCCCGAACCTAAATCTTCTTGGAAAACGCGAACCCGATGTTTATGGAAACACTTCGTTTGAAGATTATTTTACGACATTAAAAAAGCAATTTCCGAACCTCGACCTTGAGTATTTCCAAAGCAATATTGAAGGCGAGCTCATTGGAAAAATCCAGGAAAAAGGGTTTGATTATGACGGTATCATCTTGAATGCTGGGGCGTATACGCATACTTCGATCGGAATTGGTGATGCCATAAAAGCCATAGCCTCGCCTGTACTCGAAGTGCACATCTCGAATACTTTTTCTCGGGAAGCATTCAGGCACCAATCTTATATTTCGCCAAACGCCGCCGGTGTGGTTTTAGGATTTGGCCTTAAGAGTTATGCATTGGCTTTGGCCTATTTTTCAGACAAATATTAAGTGATTTAACCCGCATGAAAATAAAAATTACAATGCTGTTCCTGTTCTTTTCTGCTTTAAGCATGGCACAACAAAGCCGTGTCGCGGGAATCATTACAGATCAAAATGGCAAACCGCTCCCATCTGTATCGGTATATATTGAAAATACCTATATAGGAACCACCACAAATGAACAGGGATATTATGAATTGGCGATTAAACATCCAGGCAAATCGATGCTTGTTTTCCAATACCTTGGTTACAAAACCAAGAAAATAAAGTTTGTTTTTTCGCCTTCGACCCAGGAACTCAACATTCAACTTGAAGAAGAAAACATCACACTTAGTGAAGTCACCATTGACAAGAAAAAAAATCCTGCAATTGAAGTCATCCGAAATGCCATAGCGTCAAAAAAAGAAAATTCAGAAACGACTGCAAATTATACAGCCGATTTTTATTCGCGTGGGATTTTCAGGATCAAGGATGCGCCGAAAGCCATTCTCGGACAAAAATTCGACTATTTTGATGAAGTGCTCGATTCTACGAGAAGCGGCATTTTATACCTTTCGGAAACCGTCTCTAAAATTTCACGCCAAAAGCCTGATAAGATGAAAGAAACCATTGTTGCTTCTAAAGTCAGCGGCAATGACAACGGATTTAGTTTCAACAACGCGGCATCTGCAAATTTTGATTTTTATGAAAACTACCTGCCTTTTCAGGTCAATGCCATTTCGCCGATAGCTGACAATGCGTTTAACTATTATACTTACAAGCTCGAAGGTACATTTTTCGACAAGAACAACCAGCAGATCAATAAAGTCAAGATCACGCCAAGACGCAAATCGGAACCGGTTTTTGAAGGATACATTTATATAGTTGAAGACAGCTGGGCGATCTATGCAGTTGATGTTTCGATCATTGGTGCCCAGGTACAAATGCCAGCACTTAATACACTGAGCCTGAAACAGAGTTTTAATTACAACAGCGTGAGTAAAATCTGGGCAAAAAACACGCAAAAACTTGATTTTACGGCAGGCCTTCTGGGTATTAATTTTTCAGGCGGCTTTACTTACGTGTATAGCAGATATCTATTTAACCCTAAATTTGACAAAAAAACGTTTGGTGCCGAAGTCCTTAATTTTGAGGACAATGCTAATAAAAAAGACGATTCTTTCTGGAATACATTGCGTCCGGTGCCTTTAACTTCAGAAGAAATTACTGATTATCAGAAGAAAAATGCGCTTCAGGAAAAAAAGAAATCGAAGGTTTATCTGGATTCGATCGATGCAAAAGGCAACAAATTCAAGTTCCTTGATCCTATTGTGGGCTATGACTACAAAAATTCACATCAAAAATGGAGTGCCGGTTATGATGGGATTTTAAAAGGTTTTAGTTTTAATACCGTTCAGGGTTACCGATTCAAAAGCGGGTTGTATTTTACAAAAAGGGATGAGGAAAAACGTACATTCTCTACCATCAGGACCGATTTTGATTATGGCGTTTCCGAGAAAAAACTGCGTGCCACCGCCAGTTATGTTAATCGTTTTAGCAACACCAATTATAGCGAATTGCGCGTTTCCGGAGGTAGCAGCGCCGATCAATTCAATCCGGATGAGCCGATCAGCCGATTCATAAATTCGATCAGCACTTTGTTCTTTAAGGACAATTACATGAAATTGTATGAAAAGAATTTCGTTAAAGCTTCATTCGGGCGCGAGATCATTAATGGGCTTTTCATGAACGCCTCGATTGATTATTCTGAAAGAAAACCGTTATGGAATATGACCGACCAGGTTTATTTTCAGGACAGAAACGATTTTTACACTTCAAACAATCCGTTATTGCCCTTTGATTTCAATACTTTGGCAATTACAAAACACAACCTGGCCAAGGGCGCCATTTCTGCAAGGATTACCTTCGGGCAGCAATACTGGACGCGCCCGGATGGGAAATTCAATTTCAGCAACGACAAATATCCAGTCTTGCATATAGGTTTCGAAAAAGGATTTGCCGGGAGCGAAAAACGATACGATTTCGACCATTTGAATGCAAGGCTGACGTATGATATTACGCTTGGAAACAAAGGAAATCTTGCGATAAACACCAAAGCCGGAAAGTTCTTCAATGCCGAAGGAATTTCATTTGTAGACTACAAGCATTTCAATGGAAACCAAACGCACGTGGGACAATCTGACCGTTATTTGAACAACTTCAACCTGATGCCGTACTATTCAAACAGCACGAATGACGCTTATTTTGAATTCTACGCCGAACATGACGACAAAGGTTACATCATGAATAAAATCCCGTTGCTGAACAAGCTGAAATCGACTTTGGTTTTGGGTTATCACAACCTTTCGGTTCCGGATCGAAGTCCGTACAACGAGTTTTCAGTTGGGTTAAACAACCTCGGATTTGGTAAATTTAAATTCTTCAGATTGGATTACGTACATTCTTACCAATATCAAAATCATTCCGACGGCGTTGTTTTCGGATTGAAATTATTGAATGTTCTTGATTGATGAAACGAATAATTATCCAGATCATTTGCTGCCTGTTTCTGCAATTCGGCTACAGCCAAAATCAGAATCCGGAACTGACAAAAACCTTGCAATCCATTTATAAAAAATCGGGTTTTCCAGGCTTTGCTGTTGCTGTTCTGAACGAAAACGGAATTGTTTATGAAAATGCTTTTGGTTTTGCCGATGTAAAAAACAAACTTCCGTACACTACAAATTCAGTTCAAAATATTGGTTCAGTCAGCAAGACATTTATCGGTGTTGCACTACTGAAAGCTGTCGAATTGGGTTATTTTAATTTGGATGCCGATGTGAATTCAGTACTTCCATTTAATGTTTCAAATCCAGATTTTCCGAATGCACCGATCACGATCAGGCAGCTCGCCACACATACTTCTTCGATTATTGACGATGAAAATGTGTATCCGAAAACATTTTATCCAAATGAATATTCCGATGTAAAAAGTGTGCTGTACAAAGATTTTATCACACATTCTACAATTCAAAATCAAACTGACCTCGAGCTTTCGACATTTTTAAAAAGCTATTTGTCGCAAGGTGGAAAGTTATTCAATAAAACAAATTTCGCCACCGAAAAACCCGGAACTGCTTACCATTATTCCAACATTGCGTCTGCCCTCGCCGCTTATATTATCGAAGTAAAAGCCAAAATACCATTCGACCAATTTTGTAAAAAATACATTTTCGAACCTTTGCAAATGAATCAAACTTCATGGAAACTGACCGACTCAATCGTAAAAAACCATGTCAAAATCTACAACCGCAAAATGCAATATTATCCTTTGTATTCTGAAATCACGTACCCCGACGGCAGCCTCAAAACATCCATCAGTGACCTTTCAAAATATCTGGCTGAAATGATCAGTGGCTTAAGTGGAAACGGGAAAATCCTCTCCAAAGAATCATTTACGACTTTATTTCAAAAGCAATTCTCAGACGACCAGCTTCCCATTCACTTCGATCCCAAAGAACCAAATTCCGGTATTTTCTGGCGCATCAAAAGCAACGGACAAATCGGCCACACCGGCAGCGACCTCGGCATCACAACCTTTATGTTCTTCGATCCAAAAACAAAAACCGGAAAAATCTTCCTGACGAATATTGAATTCGACGATCCGCACCAAGAAGGCGTTGACAAAAAACTGGTAAACGATTTCCTCAAAGTCTGGAAAACCCTCGACAACTAAACAAAAAAATCCCGTTGCTCACACAACGGGATTCATTATTAATTGTCAATTAATTGACTATTCTCTCGTAATCTTCGCACCAATATTCCGCAATCGCTGCTCAATATCTTCATAACCGCGGTCAATCTGCTCAATATTCTGGATTGTACTTGTGCCTTTTGCAGACAAGGCCGCGATTAGCAAGGAGATTCCTGCACGGATATCCGGAGACGACATGACTGTTGCTTTCAATTGCGACTGGAAATTGTGCCCAATCACCACCGCGCGGTGTGGATCGCAAAGAATGATCTTCGCGCCCATATCGATCAGTTTGTCCACAAAGAACAAACGGCTTTCAAACATTTTCTGGTGAATTAAAACCTCGCCTTTCGCCTGTGTCGCCACAACCAAAACGATGCTTAATAAATCCGGGGTAAATCCAGGCCACGGTGCATCGGCAATCGTTAAGATCGAACCGTCGATATCTTTTTTAACTTCATACCCGTTTTCATGTGCCGGAATGTAAATGTCATCGCCTCTTTTCTCTAATGTAATCCCAAGCTTTCTAAACACACTCGGAATCACGCCAAGGTTTTCCCAGCTTACATTTTTAATCGTGATCTCGCTTCTGGTCATTGCTGCCAGTCCAATCCATGAACCAATTTCAACCATATCCGGAAGAATTCTATGCTCACATCCGCCAAGGTTTTGAACACCTTCAATCCGCAATAAGTTCGAACCCACGCCTGTGATTTTCGCGCCCATCGAATTCAGCATGTTGCAAAGTTGCTGCAGATAAGGCTCGCAGGCCGCATTGTAAATCGTCGTGACGCCTTTGGCTAAAACCGCTGCCATCACAATATTCGCCGTTCCGGTTACCGACGCTTCGTCGAGCAGCATGTCTGCGCCAACAAGTCCGCCTTCAGGCTGTTCAACGCCATAAAAATGGTCTTCTTTATTGTATCTGAATTTCGCGCCTAAGTTGATAAAACCTTCAAAGTGCGTATCCAATCTTCTTCTTCCAATTTTATCTCCGCCCGGTTTCGGAATGTATCCGCGTCCGTAACGCGCCAACAATGGGCCAACAATCATGATCGATCCTCTCAGCGATCCGCCTTCTTTTTTGAAAGCTTCTGTTTCAAGATACCCAACATTCACTTCATCCGACTGGAATGTGATCGATCCTTTGCCATGTCGTTCGATTTTCACGCCCAGGTTTCCAAGCAATGTCACGAGTTTATTGACATCGATAATGTCCGGAATGTTGTTGATTGTTACTTTTTCAGGAGTCAGCAATACCGCGCAAAGAATTTGCAGCGCTTCATTTTTAGCTCCTTGCGGCGTGATGTCGCCTTTGAGGCGAATGCCGCCTTCAATTTTAAAAATACCCATTTTTATGTCAGAGTTATGATTGACGATTTACGATTGACGTTCGCGCCGTACATCGTAAATCAAAAATCGTAAATTTATGATTGTTTTCTATTGTTGTTATTTTTCTTGAATGCATTTTGTTTTTGTCCGCCGGCATTTTTATTGGTTTGGATTTTCGGCGGCCCGGAAGGCATGATCTTATTCGACATCCTTTTGTTGGTACGCATTAAATCGGTTGTGTTCAGCAATTCTTCAGTGCTTTGCAGCAAATCGATCTTACCATCCGACAATTCATACAAATGCTCGAAGATCACATCGTCTTTCACCGTGTCTTTATTCCAGCTCAGGTATGATTTTTTCATGTGGTTCGCAATCACTTTCACAAGTGCGCCTTTGAGTTCGCCGTCTTCCCATTTGTTGGCCACATCGATCATGTATTTGATGTTGTTGCCATAAAAACGGTACTTTGGAAAGTTCTGCGGATAATTCAACACATCCGGCTTCAACTGTAAAACCTCACGTGAAGGCACAGGATAAGGCGAATCTACGTCGATCCTGAAATCAGACATAATGAACAACTGATCCCACAATTTATGCTGAAAATCCGGCACGTCTCGCAAATGCGGATTTAGGCTTCCCATCACCTGAATGATGTATTTCGCCGCTTTGTTGCGCTCGTCCTTATCTGCAATTGCAGTCGCCTGGTCGATCAATTTCTGAAGGTGGCGGCCATATTCTGGAATGATCAAATGCTGCCTTTCAGAATTGTATTCCAAATGGTGCACGACATCGTTCGCGATTTCTTTCTGATATTTATTTGTCATAATTTTTAAAGGGAAACAATACCTTCTATCGTAGAAACTTCAAGGTATTTATCAATTATTGCCTGTGCGCTGGCCATCTGAACGTTTACAGATACACTCGTAAACTTCCCGGTTTTAGACTTCGAGGTCTTAATCACCGCACCCATGCCGTTAAACGCGTTTTCCACACGTTCCTCATTATCGCCTACTGACGGCATTATAAATTTGTATAAGTATTCCGCTGGCCATGAAGGTGTGCTTTCATTGAGCTCATTGCGCAGCCTGTTGTAAAATTCTTCCGTCTTCTGATCCATCTTCAATTTAAAATAAAGGCAAATATAAGGTTTTGGTTTGAGATTTTTTGATTTAAAGATCGGATTTTCCCATGACTTCAATTCAAACCATAATGTCAAGGATTTGTGGGATTCGCGTTAGGGATTGCAGCGGCATCCTGCGCCTTTTTCTGGTGCAGATACAGCGGAAAGCCCGGGCCAAAGGCAACGCCATACTCTAAATCATTTGGGCGTGCCCCTGCGGGTCGGGCAATCCGCTGCAAGTCCGCGCCGTCGTACCTCCGGCTGTGGGCTTTTCGCTGCTGTCCCTCACGCGGTCGATTCAAAAGAATTATTAAAACCACCGGAAATGCATTTTTCAAAAAACTGATGCGGATTTGCAATCCGTGCACCCACCACCACAAAACAATCTTTAACGCCAACTTTTTTCAAATCCCAAATACTTTAACTAAGTTTGCGCCTTATTTCCAAAAAGTGCAAAAAGACATTATTGTAATCATCGGCGGGCCAGGAACCGGAAAAACCACCATCATCGACGGACTCACAGCAAAAGGACACTGCTGTTATCCTGAAATCTCGCGCGAAGTGACCCTTGAAGCCAAAAAACAGGGCATTGAGCAATTGTTTCTTGAAAACCCTTTGTTGTTTAGCGAATTACTCCTCGAAGGCCGCAAAAAACAATTCAGGAACGCACTTGAAGAACCGCACGAAGTCGTATTTCTCGACCGTGGCATTCCAGATGTTTTAGCTTACATGCACTATATTGGCGACAGCTATCCAGTTTTTTTTCATGAAGCCTGCGAGGCTCACAAATACAGTAAGATTTTTATTCTGCCACCCTGGGAAGAAATTTACGTTAGCGACGACGCGCGCTACGAAAACTACGAGCAGGCCAAACTGATCTACAGCCACCTGACAGAAACTTACGAGAAATATGGCTACAATTTGATTGAAGTCCCAAAAGATTCGGTGGAGAACCGCATTGATTTTATCTTAGGCAGTTTAAAAGCGAGAAACTAAAACCAATTTTTACCTGCATTTCAATCACGCAAAGCTTTCCGATTTCCAAATTACAGTCTGTTTTTCTATATTTATACGATCTTCAAAGATTGAAATGCCATTTTTAGATTTATCCGCCAAAAAAGAAGACTGCAAATCCCATGGAAACAGCTTTAGAAATCCTACAGAAATACTGGAAACACGACACTTTCCGGCCGTTACAAAATAACATCATCGATTCGGTTTTGGCTGGAAACGATACATTTGCATTGTTGCCGACCGGCGGTGGAAAATCAATTTGCTTTCAAGTTCCGGCAATGATGAAAGATGGCATTTGCCTTGTGGTTTCCCCTTTGGTCGCATTGATGAAAGACCAGGTTGCCAATCTGCAAAAGCGCGATATTAAAGCGATTGCGCTCACCGGCGGCATCTCGGCAGATGACACCATCAATTTGCTCGACAATTGCCAGTTCGGAAATTACAAATTCCTATATCTTTCCCCGGAACGCCTGCAATCTGACTGGATTTTAGACCGCATCAAAAGCCTGCCGATTAATTTGATCGCAATTGATGAAGCACATTGTGTTTCGCAATGGGGACACGATTTTCGTCCGGCTTACCTGAAGATTTCTTTATTGAAGCCGCATTTTCCGAAAGTAGCATTTCTCGCCTTGACCGCATCAGCAACACAGCGTGTCCAGGAAGACATTATTGCACAATTGCAATTGCAGAAACCAGTTGTTTTCCAGCAGTCATTTGCACGGAAAAACATTGCTTACATGGTTTTTGAAACTGAAGACAAGAATTACCGCATCGAACAAATCCTGACGAAATATCCGCAGCCATCCATCATTTACGTCAGGAACAGGAAATCCTGCCTTGATGTTTCTTCACAGTTGAATGCCGCAGGTTTTCGTGCCACTTTTTACCACGGCGGATTGCCTACAAAGGAAAAAGACAAAAACATGCAGCGCTGGATGAATGAAGAAGTCCAGGTTATTGTCGCGACAAATGCTTTCGGAATGGGGATTGACAAAGCAAACGTGAAAACTGTAATTCACATCCAGCTTCCGGAAAATATTGAAAATTACTATCAGGAAGCGGGTCGCGCAGGACGGAATGAAGACAAAGCGTTTGCGGTTTTATTGACCGCGCCATCAGATACGATTCAGGCAGAAAACCAGTTCATTAACGCGCTTCCGGATAAAAAATTCCTGACGGAAGTTTACATTAAACTCTGCAATTATTTCAGGATCGCTTACGGAGAAGGCATCGATGAACAATTTTCGTTTAACTTAAACCAGTTTTGCCAGAAATATGGCTTTCCGGCTTTGCGGACTTTCAACGCGATGCAATTTCTTGACAGGCAAGGCATCATTAGTTTGTCGCAGGAATTTTCAGAGAAGATCACGATACAGTTTTTGATCGAGTCGAAAGAAGTCATCAGATACATCAGCTTGAATCAAAATGATGAAGAAATCATCCTGGCGATTTTGCGGACTTATCCCGGAATTTACGACATGCAAACGGCTTTCAATCTTCCGCTGGTCGCAAAAAAATCGAATGCAAAAGAAAATCAGGTTCACGCCGTTTTGCAGAAATTAAAAGAAAAGGAAATCATCGATTACCATGCAAAAAACAATGACGCGACTTTGATTTTCAATGAAGTCCGCGAAGACGAAAGAACCATTAACCGCGTCTCTAAATTCCTCGAAAACCAGAACCAGCTTAAAAAATCGCAATTGCGTTCGGTTTTGGATTATGTGAACGACGGTAAAAACTGCAAAAGCCGCACCATTCTGGGTTATTTTGGGGAAACCGACACCACCGATTGCGGCATTTGTTCGAATTGCATTAAAAAGCAAACAACGCCAATTGATAACAACACCTTATCCGAAAAAATCCTGTCGCTGCTTAAAATGCAGGATTTCGATTCAAGAGAATTGGAAAAACTGACGAAATTTCAATCGGCCGATGTTATCTTTGCGATACAGCATTTACTCGAAAACGACCGGATTTCAATCAATCCGAACAATCAATATACACTCAGAAAATAATGGAAAAATTACGCATCGTCTTTATGGGAACGCCCGAATTTGCGGTTGGAATCCTTGACACGATCCTCAAAAATAATTATACCGTCGTTGGCGTTATCACGGCTGCCGACAAACCTGCGGGCCGAGGGCAAAAGATTAAATATTCGGCGGTCAAGGAATACGCATTGGAACACAACCTGAAATTGCTGCAGCCTACGAATTTAAAAGACGAAGTTTTTTTATCGGAATTAAAATCGTTGGATGCCAACCTGCAGGTCGTTGTTGCTTTTAGGATGTTGCCGAAAGTAGTTTGGGAAATGCCGGAATTCGGCACATTCAACCTTCATGCTTCACTCCTGCCGGATTACCGCGGCGCGGCTCCGATCAATTGGGCGATCATCAATGGAGAAACCAAAACCGGCGTGACTACTTTTTTCATCGATGATAAAATCGATACCGGTGCGATGATCTTAAATGCGGTAATTCCGATTTCGGATGAAGAAAATGCAGGCCAATTGCACGACGAACTCATGGAAGTCGGAAGCAAAATTGTTGTTGAAACGCTGGAATTAATTGCGAATGGAAATGTAAAAACGACGATTCAGAACGATCATCCCGACATTAAAACAGCCTACAAACTCAATAAGGAAAACTGCAAAATTGACTGGGATAAACCTGCAAAAGAAATCTACAATTTAATCCGTGGCTTATCGCCTTATCCTGCGGCATGGTGCTTTTTTGAAGATAAAGCGCAACAGTGGAACGTGAAAATCTATGAAGCTTTGCTCGTTAACGAAAACCATAACGAACCTACGGGGAAAATCATGGCAACAAAAAAGGAATTGAAGATAGCAGTTGATGGCGGTTTTATCCAGATTTTGACCCTGCAATATCCTGGAAAGAATAAAATGACTGCACAACAATTGCTAAACGGTATCTCATTTTCTGAAAATGCAATCGTGCGTTAAGTTGCGCCAATGCTGATTTGAATTGATTTTCGATAAAAACAACACACTTTATCAACAAATTGTTTGAGTTATCAACAAATCGATTAAAAACACTTGAAAAGTCTTGTGTAGTAAGGAATTCCTATTAAATTTGTTTTCTATTAACATAATGTTTAACCAACAATTAATAACTATTATTATGAACAAATCAGAATTAATCGATGCTATCGCTGCAGATGCAGGAATTTCAAAAGCTGCTGCAAAATTGGCTTTAGAATCATTTTTAACTAATGTAGGCGGAACTTTGAAAAAAGGTGGAAGAGTATCATTAGTAGGTTTCGGATCTTGGTCAGTTTCTAACAGAGCTGCAAGAGACGGAAGAAATCCACAAACTGGAAAAACGATCCAAATCGCTGCTAAAAATGTAGTGAAATTCAAAGCTGGTGCTGAATTAGAAGGCGGATTAAACTAATCACGTATTAGCCAGACATAAAGCAAAAGCCTTTCGGAAACGAGAGGCTTTTTTATTACTTTTTCGATAATTATTTGGTTTTATTAATTTTATTTTGTTAAATTTAATAAAAATTGCAATAAAATGATTTCAGAAAAACTACAAAAGGGACATCTGCTCATTGCAGAACCATCCATTATTGGAGACCTATCCTTCAATCGTTCTGTTATTTTATTAGCAGACCATAATGAAGACGGTTCCGTCGGATTTATCATCAACAAACCTTTAAAATATACCATTAACGACCTGGTTCCAGAGGTTGAGGCTAATTTTAAAATTTACAATGGCGGCCCGGTAGAACAGGACAATCTATATTTCATCCATAACATTCCGGAATTGATTACGAATAGTGTCGAGATCTCGAGCGGGATTTTTTGGGGCGGCGATTTTGAGCTTACAAAAGACCTCATCAACGAAGGAAAGATTAAAAAGGATAACATTCGGTTTTTCTTAGGTTATACAGGCTGGGAAGCCAAGCAGCTTGAAAACGAAATGCAATCGAATTCCTGGATCGTTGCTGAAAATTTATACCAGAATAAAATTATCGGAAAATCTACAACCGACTTCTGGAAAGAGAAAATACTTGAACTTGGCGGCGATTACATCTTATGGTCTAATGCACCTGAAAATCCTTTACTGAATTAAGAAAACCTGATCTGGGCGTTTAATTTCACCAGCAAACTTTCTGCAAAAGCAGTTCTAAAATCTTTTTTCCTGTATTTCGTGACCGGCTGGATTCCGGTAATGACATTGGTAATGAAAATTTCATCAGCTTTTTGAAGGTCAAATGGCGAAATGATTTCTTCGGATACTTCGATTCCTTCCACTTTCTTTGCAATGGCTAGAATTTGCCTGCGCATGACGCCATTCAGGCAACCTTCTGAAAGCGGTGGCGTCACGAGTTTGCTTCCGCTAAGCATAAAAACATTTCCGTTTAACGCTTCAACGACAGTTTTGGAATCATTCAGCAACAGGCAATTCTGCAAAGCATTTTCATCTGCATAAATGCTACCTGTAATATTAATGAGCTTGTTGGTCGTTTTTACCGAAGAAAGCAGCTGTTTGGTGATGTAAAAATCCTTGAACAAGTCGACTTCATATTCTTTTCGAACTATGGCATATACTTTATTTTCGAGTGGTATTGCTGAAATGGCAAATCCTACTGAATGGGCTGTAGGCAGATAAAACCCGCCTGCATTTCGATAAACCGTAATCCTTACCCTGCCGGAATCGAGGCAATTATTCGCAGCAGCGGTTTCCAATAATTGGGATTCGAAAAACTCCATGGTAAAGTCCATTGGGATTTTCATCCTCACGATCCGCATGCCCGACATGAGCCTGAAATAATGATCTTCGAGAAAAAGCACTTTTCCGTCAAGGATCTTTACGGTTTCAAATATGCCGTCTCCGTAAAGGAATGCACGGTTTTCTACTAAAATATTTTCTGAAGAAGGAACAAGCGTCCCGTTAAAATTAACCATAAAAAAGCCCCGGATTTATTCGGGGCAAATATAAGTGTAATAAACAAATTATACCGATCCAATGACATGTTTAAGATCGGAAATCTGATTTTCCCAAAGCAAAGTCGCTTCGCTGATTTCGTCTTCGATCGCAAAATCGATGATCATCAGGGAAACATCTTTGGTAATTTCGTCTTCCAATATCCGAAGCTCGAAAAAATAGTCGGTGTCTTTATTATTTTCATCGATCCATCTGAATTTTACCTTCTCGCCGGTCTTTTTTGAAGTCAGCCTTGCACTTTCTTCAGAGTCGTTCCAGATGAATGTAAAAAATTCACCTCTTGAATTTACATTATCAGCAAACCATTCAGATAAACCCGAAGGTGTTGATATGTATTGATATAGCAATTGAGGTGAGGAATTGATCGGGAATTCTAATTCGTAGCGTGCTTTTACGTCCATTTTTAGCAAATATTTTTGGGAAATATATAGAATAATAATCCAAAAAAAAAGCATTTATAAAAATAAAAATTTTTTCTTTATTTATGTTTGCAGCATCTGATTTAAGTTTTATATTTGCACCCGCATTGAAAGATGCAATAACCAAATTTTGGCGAGGTAGCTCAGTTGGTTAGAGCGCAGGATTCATAACCCTGAGGTCACGGGTTCAACTCCCGTCCTCGCTACTGCAAATCGTAAATCCCTAAACACAAAAAGTTTAGGGATTTTTTTTGCGCTTATTTTCTTTAATTCCCTTGTGGACACCATCTTTTTAAATTTCACATCTTTTACCAGCCATTTAAAACCAGTTTTTATAGCTGGCATTTCTTATTTGTTTCTGCAAAAAAATTTAATAATTAGATTTTTTAGTTATTTTTATTATAATATAAAACTTACAAAATAATCATTTTTATGCTTTTTGTCGCATTTTTATGCACTTTGTCGATGTTTTTCTTTTTTCTAATTAAAATAAGATTTAGTTTTGGCCTGTAATTATTAGCGTACTGAACTGGAACACTATCTGACAAATTATTGGTTATGAAAAAAATTACCCCAAATTCAAAAATGACCTTACTGATATTATCAGCTTTATTTTCATTATTTATAAATGCACAGGAACTACATCCAGCTTTGGTTACAAACAGCGGAAATGTAATTTCACAAAAAAACACCAGCCCTGTATTAGCAGAAAAAGATACCGATGGCGACGGCATTCCTGATCGTAATGATCTTGATGATGACAATGACGGAATTCCCGATGCTATAGAAGCACTTTCCTGCGGCACCGGATTTTCATTTTGCGACTCTGATAATGATGGAATTCCTAATTCATCAGACCTTGATTCCGACAACGATGGCATTCCGGATATTGAAGAAGCAGGCTTTGCCAGTTACAGCAACAACAAAGCGACTATTGATCCTGCAAACTGGATCGATGCGAATGCAAACGGCCTGCATGATGCAATCGAAGCGATGTTGGCAGCAGGAACATATCATTTGCCGGATACAGATAATGATGGTGTAAAAGATTTTACCGACTTAGATAGTGATAATGATGGCCTTTTTGATGTGGATGAAGCTGGAGAAAGAAATGGAGATGGCGACAGAAACGGAGATGGCGTTGGCGACGGAATTGACTCAGATGGCGATGGGATTTTGGATGTATTCGATACTTTAACCGGATTTGGATCTGTCGACCGCCCGTTAGCAAGAAAAACTTCTGGAAATTCGAAAGCCGATTATCAGAAAACAGATTCTGATGGTGATGGGATTTATGACATTGCAACAACTTTATTCTCTCATTTGGATACCGATAATGACGGAATGATCAATGCAGTCGAAGATATAGACCACGATGGCATTTTAGACATTGTTGATACAGATGTTACAAACGCCGGATCGCCAAGAAGCCTTAACAATAAGTTGTTCGTAGAGTTTGACGGCCGAAACGATTATGGCGACGGCATGCAATTGCTAAGCAACTTAAATCAGGCCTCAATGATGGGCTGGATCAAACTAAGCAGGAACTCAAGCGAAGATGTATTTGTAATGGGCCAGGAAAATTTCAATATTTCCTTAAGAAGTTCAAATAACCAACTGGCAGCAACCGCAAACGGCACCACCATTTTATCTTCTGAAAATTTAGAGCTTAACAGATGGTATCACATCTCAGCTGTGTACAATGCCAATGATCCATCGGCCAAATTAAAATTATACCTTAATGGAAAAGAAGCCGTTTCATCAAACAACGGTGCTTTATCAGGACACCTAAACACTGCGACAGCCAAGTTTACTTTTGCCAAAAATCCGGTAGCAGACAGCAATTATTTTAATGGCGGAATCGACGAGATCAGGGTTTTTAAAACAGCATTGACCGATGATATGATCCAGAAAATGGTCTATCAGGAAATCAGAAAAAATGGAGCTGCAATCCGTGGCGAAATCATTCCAAAAGATATCGAAGGGCTTTCCTGGTCTTCGCTCTTGGCGTATTACAAAATGGATACGTTTCAAAACGACGCGACCTCAAACCTGATTTCAGAAAATACCACTGCCGCACAGGACATTACTGCTGCACACATTTACAATGTAAAAAACATCAGGCTGCAATTGGCTCCAATGCCGTTTACGACAACAAGGGCAGGCAATCTGGAAACTTCAATCAGCCCAAACAGTTCGGTAAGGGCATCAGATGCGAACACTTATGTGTGGTCGATCATCAAAATCAAGCATAATACTCAAATCTCTGCCAACCAGACGTCGTTGGGAATGTTCATCGAGCCCGGCGTAACGGTTTCCATTGACAACGAAAACAAACTGCAAAACACGTGGTACCTGAAACTCGACGGAAAAATCGACCTTAAAGGAAAATCACAATTGGTACAAACCGAATTCAGTGAACTGGATGCCACGAGCACCGGATACATTGAAAAAGACCAAAGCGGGCAATCCAACATTTACAATTACAATTACTGGTGTTCTCCTGTAGGCGCGGTAAGTCCGATGGGAAACAACAGCGGCTACAATATAAATGCCGTGATGAAAGATGCAACAAATCCGGAATCATTAAAAAACATCACCTGGACCAGCACGATGAATGGTGCACCAACAACGCCAATCACCGTAAGCAGTTTCTGGATCTTTAAATTCCAAAACCTGAATGCATATACTGCAAACTGGTCGTCTGTAGGCTCAACCGGAATCCTGCATGCAGGCGAAGGTTTTTCAATGAAAGGCAGCGGCGCTTTGGGCGCATACCAAAATTATGCTTTTACTGGAAAGCCAAACAACGGCGACATCAATGTTGCTGTGTCTTCAAACACGCCAAATCTTTGCGGAAACCCATATCCTTCAGCACTTGATACAGACAGGTTCATTGCCGACAACGTCACCTCAACAACAGGTGCGATTTACCTTTGGGAAAATTACGTTACAAACAATACACATTATCAGACTGACCATCAGGGTGGTTATGCAACCCGATCGCTTGTTGGCGGAACACCGGCCATGTCACCAATCGGGCAAAATAATTCGGACAGTCAGTTTCAAACTCCGGGAAGGTACATTCCTGTCGGGCAGGCGTTTTTTATGGTAGGCATAAGCACTGCCGGAGATATTAAATTCAGGAATACCCAAAGGGCATTTGTGAAAGAAACCAATACGGCTTCGACGAATGTATTTAAAAACAATGCTTCCCCATCAAACAGTAATATTGAAGATGCTGCTCAGGCAGATGGGTTTGCAAGGATCAGGATCGGGTTTGATACGCCAGACCATTACCACAGACAGCTTTTGATCGGATTTATGGACAATCTGGCTACTGACGGAATTGATACCGGTTATGACGCGCAATCTATCGACACGCAGCCAACCGATTTGTTTTTCGAAAATCGCCTTAACATCCAGGGTGTGGGTGCTTTTAATACCGATAATAGCTATCCGCTGATGGTAAAATCATCAACCGGCGGCATTTCAAAATTCGTTCTCGACAAAATCGAAAACATGGATGAGCAGCAGCCAATCTACATTTTTGACAATGTCACCCAGCAATACCACGACCTCCGAAATGACGGATTCGAAATCAACATACCTGCAGGAGCAACAAACGGAAGATTTTCACTCAGGTTTAAAGATCCTTCCGCGCTTGCAACCACAAATTTCAGCCTCAACAATGATGTGCTGGTTGCTTACGCGACAAACGACAATACGATCGTTATAAAAAACAACAATACCGATGTAACCATAGAAACCGTCATGCTGTTCAACATGCTTGGCCAGTCGGTGAATCAGTGGAATGTCAAAAACGAATTACAAACCAAAATCAGTATTCCTGTAACCAACCTAAGTTCCGGGACATACATTATCAAAGTGCACACAAATAAAGGGGAACTTTCCAAGAAAGTGACCATACGCTAAACACCCTTTTGCCCCACAAAAGAAAAAAGCTTCCTGAACAGGGAAGCTTTAGCATTTAATATAGGTATGATTTTATTTCTGAAGACTGCTTTGCAACGCGATGAAATCGACTTCAAATTGTTCGCCTGAAATGAGATCTTTCAATGCAAAAATGCCTTTCTCCATTTCGGTTTCCCCGGCGATTACCGCGAATTTAATACCGCGTTTGTCGGCGTGCTGAAATTGCTTTCCTACTTTGGCATTGTCAGGATACAATTCTACTTTCACTCCGGCTTTCCGCAACGAAGCAATCGCTTTCATTGCATACAATGCTTCTTTTTCACCATAATTGATAAATAAAGCTGTTGATGTAGAAGTTACTGTTTCGGGAAATAAATTCAATTCCTCAATGACCAGGTAAATGCGGTCAAGCCCGAATGAAATTCCCACACCGCTCATATTTTTAAGTCCGAAAATCCCGGTCAGATCGTCATATCTTCCGCCGCCACCGATAGATCCCATAGCAACGGATGCCGGCGGGGCGACTTCAAAAATAGCACCTGTATAATAATTAAGTCCGCGCGCTAAGGTCACATCCAAATCCAAAACAGATTTATCAAGTCCGAGATTTTGGATGCTGTCGCAGATGAAACGCAGTTCGGCTACCCCTTTTAAACCTTCTTCGGATGAAGCAAGCAATTCCGAAAGCTTGTCAATTTTTTCAGAGATTGTTCCGGTAAACTGAAACAACGGCTGTACTTTTTCAATCGCTTTCGCGGAAATTCCTTTTTCGGTCATTTCCTTTTTCACACCGTCTTCGCCAATTTTATCTAGTTTATCTAAAGCGACTGTGAAGTCAATCAGTTTATCCGAAGCGCCTATCACCTCAGCGATTCCGCTTAATATTTTACGGTTGTTGATCTTGATCGTAACGCCTTCCAATCCAAGCTCAGAAAAAACCGAATCATACAATTGCACGAGTTCTACTTCCTGCCACAAGCTTGTCGACCCAACGACATCGGCATCACATTGGTAAAATTCGCGAAAGCGCCCTTTTTGCGGACGATCGGCACGCCAAACTGGCTGGATCTGGTATCTTTTGAACGGAAATTCGATTTCATTTTGGTGCTGTACGACATATCTTGCGAATGGAACGGTTAAGTCGTAACGCAATGCTTTTTCTGAAATGTGCGATGTCAGTTTTAAGCTGTCTTTATTGTTCAGAAGGTTTTCATCGGCTTTAGCCAGAAAATCACCGCTATTCAAAATCTTAAAAATCAACCGGTCGCCTTCTTCTCCATATTTTCCCATCAGCGTATCTGAATTCTCAAACGACGGCGTTTCTATCGGCTGGAAGCCAAATTTTTCAAAATTGCTTTTGATGATTTGCATGATGTATTGCCTTTTCGCCACTTCTGCCGGTGAAAAATCCCTGGTTCCTTTTGGTATGCTTGGTTTTTGTGCCATTTTAATTTCAGATTTTAATAACGATTTACAGCTTTTCAATTGTGCGTAAATCAAAATTCCCTGCAAATATCTTATTTTTTGCAGGGAATTTAGTTGCTATTGTGAAAAACTTAAACTTTCACAATTTCGTCACGCGCAAATAATCGAGCATTGCCTGATTCACAGTGCCGTTCATATTTTCATTTGCCGGATCCAGCAACATGGTCAACACGTGTTTTCCTTTTTCAAGCTTTACTTTTACACTGTTGCTAAAACCCCAATTGCTCCATTCCTGCACGCCGCGTTGCGGGAAAACCAACGTTCCTAAGAAAGTGCCGTTTTCTTTTAAGCTTCTGATCGCACATTTGTTTTCGGTATTTGTTGGGCCGTTGCCGTTCGCGTATTTAAAATCGATCGCATAGGTTCCGCTTTCCGGGATTTCTACCGGAAAATTAATCGTTGCATTGTTTTCTTTCGACGTTTCTACAAATCCGCTGCCCGAAAATCCTTTATAGGCGAGTGCCGATTTTGCTACGACGGTTTCAGCTTCTACAGTTACTCCAGTTTTTACACCAATCGAAACTGGCTCGCTGGCAAACGATTCCACTCCATTCGCATCAAAAGCAACGACCTGGTATTCTGCATAATTCTTGTCTTTGATCTTATAATTGTCGCCCGTGGTTTTAGCGCTGTACACGCCATTTCTGACAATATGGTAAAAAATATTTTCTGTTTTTTGCCATTTCAGGATATCGCCATCTGCCACAACCAATGGTGTCGCCGGTGAAAAATAATTTGCTGTTTTGTTAATTACAGCAGGCGCTTCCTTATTGTCAAGTTCAATCACCACGGTGTGCCTGCCTTTTGCCAGATAAGACATTTCGGGATTCTTTTCTACTTTTCCGTCAACCATGAAATTCATGATTTTATTTCCGTAACCGTTGATCTTGATGTCCAGAATGAGGTCACGGTATTTAAAATTATTCAGCGTCCTTTCGCCTTCCAAAGTTTTCGGGACAAATGGTTTAAAGACAAGCTTGTCATCTTCAAAATTGAGCCCGAAGATAATTTTATGAACGATCCCAAGATTTCCCGAAAGGCTCCAAAGCATGTTGCTGGAATTGATTTGTGTTCCCGCAAAATCGCCATTATCGGCAACGAAATTTTCTTTATTGGTCAGAAATAAAGCTGCCGGACGGTCAATGGCTGCAATCGATTCGATTACTGAAGCCTGGTTTCCTGCTTTTGCAGATGCCATCGCCCAATACGACTGTACAAAAGGCCAGACAGCATTGTTGTGGTAAGGCGGAATGTCTGGGATTTGGGGATAAATGCAGGAAATTCCGTAAGCCGTTTGTGGTGTTTTCGAAATGATCGATTGTGTTTTTGCTTCATCGGCTATGCCAAATAAAACACACAACGCTTCGCCTAAAGCTTCGGCGCGCTTCGATACCATTTTATAATTTCTTCCGTAAATGAATTGTGCGTAATATCCTTTTTCGGGCATCCATAAATATTTGTTGATCCCGTCTTTGATCTGATCGGCGGATACTTTGTATTTTTCAATAGATGGCTCATCTTTTAGCAGTTTTGCCATTTTGTAAGCAATAACGTTGGCCTGATAGTGAACGGCGTTCGTACCCAGGTTTTCCGACTCAAAAATATCTGCCGGCTGCATCCATTTCGGATACGTCTGCTCGCGCCAGTCCAGGAATGAAGATTCTCCGCGAACCAATCCGGTTTCTTTGTCATAAGCATTAATCCTGTCATCTCCAATTGAATTTTTGATGATTTCATAAGAAGACGAAAGCCATTTTTTATCGCCGGTTGCTTTGTATACTTCCCACGCAGCAATGGCCCAGACCATTCTGTCGGTCGATGCCGGATACGCGCCTCCGGTTCCTGTATCCTGGATAATCCTTTTACTGGCACTGACTTTTTTCATCAAGCTGTTCATCGCCACTTTGGGTTGCAAATACGCCATCGAAAGGATGATGCTGTAGCTGATGTCACGCGTCCAGACGCCCGCCCATTCTTTTCCGGTCCTGAACGTGCTGTCGGGTTCTATGGCATTGACCATTTCTTCTAGCGACAGGTTGTAAATCGCGTTTGAAAGCACTTGCTCTGAATGATATTGTGGAAATGCCGTAATATTTTTAGATTTTTTCCACGAAGTAGCGGTTACTTTCTGGTCTTTTTTTGCGTTGAAAATTAGTGTGGTTTCATAAATTCCGTCTCCATCGGGATCTTTGAGTTCCAGTTCTGATTTTTGGTACAAATTGTCAAAATCCCATGACAAAGGTGCAGCAGCTCCGGCAACATATACATGCTTAAAATCTTCTTTGAAAATCTTATCACCATTAAATGCCGTGTAATAGCCTTTTGATTTCATTTCGCCCAAAACTTCCCTTAAATCCAAGCGGATTTTTAATTTGCTGTTCGGATTTAATTGGGTTTCTTTCGTTTTAGCAGACCCTTTTGAGGCTTCGCCAAATTTAATCACGCTAGTTTCTGAAACGCCATCGGACAGGTTGAAATAATGGTTCACGCCGGGTTTCATTTCGTTGTCCTTGCCGTTGATGCTGAACTTGAATTCGATTTTAGAAGATACCGATTCGTTTTTCGGGCTTTGATAGTCTGAAGTAAGCTCAAATGCCGATTTGGCTTTCGCCGAAAATCTATCCTGCTTTACGCCATTTGCGAAAATCGTGTATTCGTTTGTTTTGTGAATGACAGCGCCACTCTGCGCCTGAAGTCCGCTTGCTGCGGCGAAACATGCCAGCAATGCAGAAATACGAAAAGAAATTGGTTTCATTATGAATTGTATTTGAATTACAATAATACCACTTTTCGCCAAAAATTCCCGTTTTTTAAATGAAGTATTAATCAATCGAAATTGCTACTTTAGTAGCATTAAAAAAACAACATGTTTAAGCTGTTTAAAGAGAATGTCCGCATTGCAATGGGTTCGATCAGGACACAACTGCTGCGTACGATTTTAACTGTTTTTATTATCGGGCTCGGAATCTGGGCGCTCGTTGGAATTCTGACCTTTACGGCAGCACTTGAAAATACGCTTTCAACGGATTTTGCTTCAATGGGTTCCAATACTTTTAACATTGAGCAATATGACATTTCGCAACAGATGGATGGTGGCAACCGCAAAAAGGCAGTCAACCCGATCATTTCGTATCCTGAAGCTGTCGGATTTAAACAGAAATACAAATACCCGTTTACGCATACTTCGCTTTCGTTTACAGCGACTACGAAAGCCGAAGCCAAATTCGAATCCAAAAAAACTGATCCAGATATTAGTGTTTTGGGGGTTGATGAATATTACATGATAAATTCAGGCTCTGAAGTCAACCTCGGGCGCAATTTCACGCCATTCGACATTCAGAATAATGTGTCGGTTTGCATCGTTGGTTCTGATTTTGAAAAGGATTTATTGAAAGATGTAAACCCGATCGATAAGGTTATTTCGATTCGCGGCGCGAAATTCAAAGTCATCGGCGTATTGAAAGAAAAGGGTTCCACTTTCGGCAACAGCCAGGATTTGCGCGTTTTCATCCCGATACAAATTGCGCGTTCGTTGTTTACGGCACCAAACATCAACTACACCGTTAGCGTCATGATCGACAAGAAAGAATTACTCGACGAAGCGATTGACAATGCCAACAGCATGATGCGGCGCGTGCGAAAACTAAGTCCGGTCAAGGAAAATAATTTCGGGATTTCGAGAAGCGACGACTTGATCAATAAAATCCTGAGCATTACGCAATATTTGGGAATGGCAGCCTGGGTTATTGGAATTATTACAATTTTCGGATCATCGATCGCTTTGATGAATATTATGCTGGTTTCGGTTACAGAAAGAACACGAGAAATTGGCGTTCGGAAAGCGCTTGGCGCGAAAAAGACCACAATTGCCGTTCAGTTTTTTATTGAAACTTTAGTCATTGGACAACTCGGCGGATTGGTTGGGTTGATCTTAGGGATTTTAACCGGCTACGGAATTGCATCGTTGCTTAACTTTGCATTTGTGATTCCGTGGGGCGCCATTTTAGCGGCTTTTGTCACAACTTTTTTAGTAGCTGTGGTTTCAGGTTCATATCCGGCAGTTAAAGCGGCGCGGCTCGACCCTATTGAAGCGTTGCGGTATGAGTAGTTGCTTTAGACTTTAGACTTTAGACTTTAGACAAACTTACTTTCTCCCAAAAACCATCCGGTGATTTCCGTAAATGTCTTTTCGAAGCTCCATTTGCTGAAAATTTTTCTGTTCTAGTAGATCCATCATTTCCTTGCCGAGATACTGGTTGATCTCAAAATACAATTGCCCGTTTGGAGAAAGGTTTTTCTGTGCCAATTCCGCGATTTTACGATAAAAAATCAAGGCGTCGTCATCGTCAACAAACAAAGCAAGATGTGGTTCGTGCTCAAGGACATTTTGCCTGATCTCTTCTTTTTCAAGGTTTCTGACATACGGCGGATTCGAAACAATGATGTCAAATTGCTGTTCCAAATCCTCAGTTTTTAAAATGTCGTTGCGTAAAAAATCTACTTTTACTTCGTTGGTTTGGGCATTTTTTTGGGCTGTAGCCAATGCTTTTTCGGAAACATCAATTGCAGAAATATTGGCGGCAGGAAGATTTTTGGCCAACGAAATCGCAATGCAGCCACTTCCGGTTCCGATGTCAAGAATTTTTAAATTTCCGGATTTACAGTTGTTTGAAAGGATCCACTCGACCAATTCTTCGGTTTCAGGTCGCGGAATCAGGACATTTTCGTTGACCTCAAATTCGAGTCCGTAAAAATGCGTTTTGCCTAATATATATTGTATTGGAATGTATTGCTTTAATTTTTCGAGGATTTCATTCCATTCTGGAATTTCGATTTCCGAGAATTGAGCTTCGGGGTTTAACGCCAGATCGATTCTTTTCCATTGCTTTTTATCTTCCAAAACCAGATAAAAAAAACTTTCTGCTTCGTCCAGATCGTAAATCGGCGCAAGCGTGTCAACAAAATGGTTCCTGTATTCGCGAATCCTCATTATGAATTATTAATTATCAATTGCTTTGATCATCCAAACGGGACAGGAAGTGTGTCCTGTATTTCCAAGCGGCCCGCAAAGGTATTCAAAACCCGACTTCTTATACAGTTTTTGTGCGGCTTTCATATTTGGCATGGTTTCGAGATAACATTTTTTATAGCTGGAATCTTTCGCAAACTGTAAGCACTTTTGGATCATTTTTTCTCCCAATCCGAGCCCGCGGGTTTCGGGAAGAAAATACATTTTCTGGAGTTCGCACGTTTCAGGTTCTTTATCTAACGACCCGATTCCGGCACCACCGAGGATTTTTCCATCTTGTTCTATAACAAAATAAGCAGCATTCGGAACGTTATAGGTTTCGAACATTTCGTCAAGCTGCGGATCGGCATACGCAGTTCCAATTTTTGGAACTTCAAGTTCGATCAACACTTTTCGGATGACTTCAGCGATTTGCGGATTGTCGTTTGGCTGGATTTCCCGAATAGTCATATTAATTGTTAACTATTAATTATTTAATCGAACTGCCCTAGCCCGGATGGAAGCGGCATCCTTTTGTGCAATGCAATGGAACAAAAGATACAGCGGACAGGCGGAACAGCTCCTGAACAAATTTACCTTTTAATTCCTGATTTTAAAAATGTATTTTTGTGGAATGAAGACGCACGACCTTTATATGAAACGCTGTATTGAACTCGCGAAAAACGGTTTGGGAACGACCTATCCGAACCCATTAGTGGGCAGCGTGATCGTATGTGACGGCAAAATTATTGGCGAAGGCTGGCACAAAAAATCAGGTGAAGCGCATGCCGAAGTCCATGCCGTGAATTCGGTTAAAGACAAATCGCTGCTTAAAAAATCTACGATTTATGTGAGTTTGGAACCGTGCAGCCATTTTGGGAAAACGCCGCCGTGCTGTGATTTGATCATTGCGAATGGAATTCCGAATGTGGTTGTTGGAACGGTCGATCCGAATGAAAAAGTGGCCGGAAACGGCATTAAGAAATTGCTTGAAGCCGGCAAAAATGTAACGGTTGGCGTTTTGGAAAACGAATGCCAGGAACTGAATAAACGGTTTTTTACGTTTCACAATAAAAAGCGTCCGTATGTGATCTTGAAATGGGCCGAAAGTTTGGACGGATTTATTGCGCCATCGTCAAAACTGGAACAAAAACCGGTTTGGATTTCGAACGTCTATTCGCGCCAGCTGGTGCACAAATGGCGATCGGAAGAGCAGGCGATTTTGGTTGGCACGCAAACGGTGATTGATGACAATCCGAAACTTGATGTTAGGGATTGGACAGGAAACAGTCCGGTTCGCGTGGTTTTGGATTCCAAAAACAGGATTCCGAACGACCGCCATGTTTTTGACAACCAGCTCAAAACGATTATTATTTGTTCGGAAAAGTTTTCTGGCGACAAAGAAAATGTTATATTTGAGGTTATCGATTTTACAAAAAATGCAGTCGTGCAGGTTTTGGATGTTTTGTACAAACATCAAATCCAGTCGGTCATTATTGAAGGCGGAAGGCATACTTTGCAGACTTTCATCGACTCTAGTTTATGGGATGAAGCGCGGGTTTTTAAAGGAAATATTGTTTTAAACGATGGCATTTCGGCTCCGGTTTTACATTTTAAAAAAGTCGGCAGGCAAACGATAGGCGAAGACGAACTTTTAATTTTTTCAAACCATGATTAACACCATTATTTTTGATTTTGGAGATATTTTTATCAATCTTGAAAAAGACAGGGCGATTGCAGCATTTGAAAAACTGGGATTGAAAGGCCCAAATGAAGAATTGCTGCAGGCCAATGAAAAGTTTGAACGCGGACAAATTAAGGAAGACCAGTTTTTAGAAACGTTCCAGAAGTTTTTGCCTGAGGCCGATATTGAAGAAATTCGAAGCGCGTGGAATGCTGTCATTGGCGACTTTCCGTTGTACCGATTGGAATTTTTACAATTGCTTTCCAACAAATACCGCTTGTTTTTACTGACGAATACCGATCAGATCCATATTCATGAGTTTGAGGAAAATGTAGGCGTTTCGTTTTTCAGCGATTTTTACCAATGTTTTGAAAAAGTCTATTACTCGTTTGAAATGGGCATGCGAAAACCCGATTCGCAGATCTTTAGCTACATTTTAAACAAGCACGATCTTTCCCCAAAACGCACTTTATTCATCGACGACAAAAAAGAAAACACCGACGCAGCAGCAGCTTTGGGTATTAATGTGTGGAATTTGCAGGTAGGCAAAGAAGATGTCGTCGAGCTTTTTGAAAAGAAAATCCTCCAGTAATTTTAATGCCTGAAATTAAAGACACGTATCAAACCCTTGCTTTTCCATCGGAAGAAGTCTTGTTGAAGGAAAAAGGCAGTAAGTTTTTCGGTTATGCTTTTCCGGTGGCTTCCGAAGATGAAATCAAATCGAATTTAGAATTGCTTAGAAAACAACATTTTGGCGCGGTGCATTTTTGTTATGCGTGGCAAATGGGAACCGAAAAATTGTCTTTTCGCGCGAATGACGACGGCGAACCCAGCAACAGTGCGGGAATGCCGATCTATGGGCAAATCCAGTCTTTTGATGTTACGAATGTTTTAATTGTGGTCGTACGATTCTTCGGCGGCGTGAAACTTGGCGTTGGCGGATTAATATCGGCTTATAAAACGACCGCGCAAATGGCTTTGGAAGCATCTGAAATTGAAGAAAGAACCATTGATGTTCATTTCATCGTATCATTCGATTATAAAAACATGAACAAAGTCATGCGCATTATTAAAGAAAAAAATCTAGAGATCATTTTCCAAAAAATGGAAATGAGCTGCGAAATCGAAATTGCCACCCGAAAAAAAAATGCCGAAAACGTATTCGGCACTTTTGAATCTCTATTTGAAATCGGTATAAAAATTAAAGAATAATCCTGTTATTATTCCAAATCCTTTAAAAGTGATTTTATATACTCCGGAGGTGCTATTGGTTTACCAATTTTAACATCTACAAACACCAGAATAAAATGGGCCGTTGTTAATAACTCCGTTTTCTCATTCCATATTTCACAATCAAATTCGATCTTTACAGAAGTCTGGCTTTTGAACTTTGTTTTTACCGTTAGCAACTCATCATAACGCGCCGGCTTTTTATAGTTTAAAGTCATCGAAACGATCGGAAGCGCTATTCCGCTCTCCTCCATACTTTTATACGACACGCCTTTATTTCTAAGCCATTCGACGCGGCCTATCTCAAAATACGGAATGTAATTGCCGTGGTACACCACGCCCATTTGGTCTGTTTCCGAATAACGTACCCTGACTTCAATTTGGTGTTCTTTCATAGGAGTTTTAAATAAAATTTTAATATATTAGCAAAGGTAAATAGGTGTTCTTACAACAATATTTCTGAAAAATCAAACCCTGTTTTATTTTTTTTTAACGATTTTTGTTCACATATTTGTTACCCCAAAATACAGCAAGAAAACTACTTTTCTTTTGTAAGAGAACCTTTAATAAAAAACACTAATTTAAAACAATTTATGAGCAAAACTGCGCAATCAGTATGGGAAAATTGTCTCCTTTTCATAAAGGACAATATCCAGGATCAGGCTTACAAAACCTGGTTCGAACCGATTAAGTCTGTTGAGCTGACCGATAACGCTTTATACATTCAGGTACCAAGTAAGTTTTTCTACGAATGGCTTGAAGAGCATTATGTGAAATTGTTAAAAGTGGCGCTTACCAAAGAACTCGGGAAAAGCGCGAAGTTACTCTATAAAATTAAAATGGAAAACACTTATGGCAACAAACAACCGTTTACGGAACAATTGCCAAGTGCGCACCGCAGCCCGATGAAAACCCAGGAAGTTGATGCGCCATTTAAAAATCTGAGCCCGGAACTTAAAAATCCTTTTGTAATTCCCGGAATCAGAAACCTCAAGATCGAATCCCAGTTAAATGCGAATTACAGTTTTGACAATTTCCTCGAAGGAGATTCAAACCGTTTGGCGCGTTCTGCAGGTATGGCTGTAGCCAATAAGCCAGGCGGAACTTCATTCAACCCGCTGTTGATTTTTGGCGGTGTCGGACTTGGAAAAACGCACCTGGCACACGCCATTGGTGTGGAGATCAAGGATAAATACCCAGAAAAAACGGTGTTGTACATTTCTGCGGAAATCTTCACCCAACAATATATTGATTCAGTTAAGAAAAACAACAGGAACGATTTCATCCACTTCTATCAATTGATCGATGTGCTGATTATTGATGACGTACAATTCTTATCCGGAAAATCAGGAACTCAGGATGTCTTTTTCCACATTTTCAACTATTTGCACCAAAATGGCAAGCAGGTGATCTTGACATCGGATAAAGCGCCGGTTGATATGCAGGACATTGAGCAACGATTGCTTTCGCGTTTCAAATGGGGCTTGTCTGCCGAATTGCACCAGCCTGATTACGAAACAAGGATTTCAATCCTCAAAAATATTTTATACCGCGATGGCGTAGAAATGCCCGAGGACATCATTGAATATGTCGCCCGAAACATCAAATCGAATGTTCGCGAACTCGAAGGCGCGATCATTTCATTGATCGCACAATCTTCATTCAACAAGAAAGAAGTTACGATCGATTTGGCGAAACATGTTGTCGAAAAATTCGTCAAAAATGTCAAACGTGAAATCTCGATTGATTACATCCAGAAAATCGTTTCGGATTATTTCCAACTCGATCTTGAAACGCTGCAATCCAAAACCAGGAAACGCCATGTTGTTCAGGCGCGGCAATTGGCAATGTTCTTTGCGAAGAAATTCACCAAAGCATCATTGGCAAACATCGGTTCACAAATCGGCGATCGCGACCACGCTACTGTATTGCACGCTTGCAAAACAGTTGACAATTTGGTAGCAACAGACAAACAATTCAAAAAATTTGTTGAAGATATCAACAAAAAATTATCCTTGTAAAATGCCTGTAAAAATTCTAATGGTCTGCCTGGGAAACATTTGCCGTTCGCCTTTGGCCGAAGGACTGTTGGCATCCAAACTTCCAAAAGACAAATTCGTTGTCGATTCAGCCGGTACCGGACATTGGCACGTTGGAAAACAGCCCGACGAGCGTTCGATTGCCGTAGCTAAAAAATACGGTCATGACATTTCCAGACAAAAAGGCAAGCAGTTTTCTAGTGCCGATTTTGACAATTTCGATTATATTTATGTGATGGACGGCACCAATTATAACGATGTAATGGAGTTGGCAAAAACCGATGAACAAGGAGCTAAGGTCAAACTAATCCTTGACGAAATGTTTCCCGGAGACAATGTCGATGTTCCCGACCCTTATTATGGATTGCAAAATGGTTTCGAAACCCTGTACCACATGCTTGATGAAACCTGCGACATCATTGCCGAAAAGCTCATTGCAAAACATTCTTAATTCCATCAGATGAAACCGTCCGGAAAATTATACCTGATCCCAACGACTTTGGGCGACACAACCAATAATGAACAGGCGCAGCAGAACAATCCGATGGATGTATTGCCGCAAACCGTCAGAAGAACGGTTGAATTCATTGATGATTACATAGTTGAAAATGAAAAAACGGCGCGCAAGTTCATCAAAAGCATTGCTCCTGAAAAAGTCCAGGCCACTCTATGCCTCAGTGCTTTAAACAAACACACCGCAGTTTCCGAATACAATAAAATGATCCAGCCGTGCATGGAAGGCAAAAATGTCGGACTGATGTCCGAAGCCGGTTGTCCTGCAATCGCCGATCCAGGCGCAGCAATTGTAAAACTGGCACATGAGAAAGGCATTCAGGTCGTTCCGTTGGTTGGTCCAAGTTCGATTTTATTGGCCATGATGGCGTCTGGAATGAACGGACAGGGATTTACTTTTAATGGCTACTTGCCAATTGAAAAAACCGAAAAGAAAAATGTACTTAAAAATCTGGAAAAATTATCATCTGATAAAAACCAGTCACAAATTTTCATTGAAACGCCTTATAGAAACAATAAATTATTAGAAGATATTTTGCAGGCTTTACAGCCAAGTACGCATCTTTGCGTAGCCGCAGACATTACTTTACCAACCGAATATATCAAAACGCTGCACGTAGCCGACTGGAAGAAGGTAACTGTCGATTTACACAACCGGCCAACGATTTTTATCATTCATAAAATGTAACTTTATTCCATAAAAAAACCTGTCGGCTGACAGGTTTTTTATTTTTATATTTGGGATTACATCACTTTCGGATTGCTGTTTGCTTCAATTCCTGCTGTTTCATAACCTCCGAAATTTTTCATGTAGCTTTTAATTGATGTACCGTAATTGTCTTTTAAATAGCGCTCGCCATTGCTTTTGAAGAATTTTTTTACCGATCCAACGCCACCCAAATGTGCAGCAGCTAAAATTCCCGACTCCGTAATTTTGATTCCGTTTACAATTTTTCCGGAATACTTTTCAATTTCATCCCGAAGCTCATATTTATTTTTTGAAAGTAAGGCTACAAATGCTTTTTCCTGCATTTTCGGACTGTTCAAAAAAGCTTCGTTGTTGTGGATTCCGATTGTCTTTAACGTTTGGGAACCAAATTGGTATTTTCCCATGTATCCCAAAGAATTGATCTTTTTGTATTTTCCCTGTGATTCTTTAAAAGCAAGTGCTTCTTTGAATCCAATAAAAAATTTGCCGGTAAAAGGAATGTTGAGATGGGAATAATCAGTTTGCTCTTTTGAAGGAAAGTTGTAGAGCGTTTCGTCTGAATTGTTAACGTAAAACCAATCGTGGTTTTTGAGTTCAAATGGTTTAAAAGCAAGGCTTAAAAACGTGACAATGATAATGAGGCTGGCGTAAAAAATGCATTTTTTAATCATAAATTGTTTTTCTTCCAAGACTGTCACTCCGGGAAATTTCTGCGGGACAAATATACGACAAAAAATATAAATCTGGTTATCAGCCAGTTAAACTTTTCTAAAAGTACAGCGCACGCAGCTTCCCCTTTCCGTCAGCCCTGTATTCAAACGTTGGCGCTGGAATTTTAATTGTGTTGAAGATTGAGAAAACGGTCTTCAAAACATGTGATTTGGTTTTGATTTTCGTCAGGTCGGCATCAAAACTGAAGTAAAATTGGCGTATTCTTTTGCGTTCTGGAAGAAAAATCGTGTTTACAAAAGCATCTTCCCCGGTAATCATGCCTTCGGCGCCATAACCAACAGCTACATTGAGCCATTTAGGGATTTTGGAATCTTTAAAAAACGAATGCACATTGGCCGAAAGCCAGTACGTTTGCCCGTTGTAATCTTTTAAAAGCTGTTCGTTTAAAGAATTCCCCAGGGCATTTGGCCGCGCAGACGCATAAGGCGTCGTATGAGAAGAAAATTTCGGGATGATTCGTTGTTCTTTCCACAGCAATTCCTGGGAAACGAATAGTGCCGTTCCGGTTGCATTTGCTGCAACATCGCCCCACGAGGCGCCCCAATTTGAAGAATATCCATCCATAACCTCAACAGCAGTGAGGAATACAAAACCCAAAGTCGAACCGTAAATCAGTTGGCTTTTTCGGCTGGCTCCACTCCATTGCAACGCTTCTTTTCCTAATTTCCCAAAATGGTACGATGAAAAAACATGCCCGGCTTTATCCATCTGCAGCCATTCGGAATTGTCGTTGATAAAATGAAAATCAGATCTTGCATAATCGGCATACCACAATTGGTTTAAACCCACCAAAACACCTGCAGATAAAGCAACTTCAGAAATCACTACTGTATTTCTTCGGGGAACATTTAAAGAATCCGAAGGTTTCAAAAATGCATTTACAGCACTTTGAGCCTGCAGATTTTGAAACATCAAAACCAACAAACCCAAAATAAATATGCTTTTTAGAAATTTCAATTAACGCTTAATTCCTTGGCTGTTGACCCAGGCAACATATTTCTTACGGTTGACTTCATGCTGCGCTGGAGTGACGGCAAATTCATGATAACCGAAATTCGTCACACTTGCACAGAAGTAAATGTAATTGTGCTTTTCCGGATTTAAAACCGCTTCAAGCGCCGTAATATCGGGCATCGCAATTGGCCCTGGCGGCAAACCGGCATACATGTAAGTGTTGTATGGCGAATCGGTTTCGAGGTCTTTGTACAAAACACGTTTGATGACCTGGTTGAAATCGCCTGATTTTTTCTTGACCGCATAAATTACCGTTGGATCGGCTTCCAGTTTCATTCCGGTCGAATACCTGTTCAGATAAACGCCAGCTACTTTCGGTCGCTCGTCTTTTTTTACGGTTTCCTTATGTACGATCGAAGCTAAAATTGAAGCCTGAATCGGTGTCAGGTTTTGTGCCTTGGCTTTGGCAATTCTCTCCTCTGTCCAGAATTTACGGTATTCTTTTGCCATCCGGTCACGGAATTTCTTTGCATCGGTATTCCAGAAAAATTCATAGGAATTTGGGATAAACATTGCAAGAACGTTTTCTTCGGTGAATCCGTTTTCTTTTAAAAATTCAGGATCTTTAAATGCCGTGATCAGGCTTAAACTGTCGGCTTCGATTTGCGAACCGATTCTTCCTGCAAAATCTTCGAGCCGTTCCTGATTATTAAAAGTCAGATCGACAGGAACATTCACGCGAAGTGAGTTGATAATGTCATTGCTATTCATGCCCTTTTTGATCAAAAACCTTCCGGCTTTTTCGCTGCGCTGCGGATACGATTTTTTGTTGGCGACCAGATCAAAACGATCCATATCTTTAATATAAGGCGCGACTGCTTTTTTTACCTGTTCGTAATCGGCATTTGTCGGAATGTTGACATAAACCTGTTTTTGCTCAAAGTTGGTATTGCCTGCGAAAATGTCGCGGTACACCATATAACCGTAAATGATCAATGCAGAAACGATGACGACTGAAGCAATGGCGGCGATTTTTTTTATATTCAAAACGTAAATTTTATAGTTGGTTTTTGATTAGTTGAAACAGCACTTCATCTTTGTATTTTCCGTTGATGAAATTCCAGTCTTTTTTGATTCCGATTTGTTCGAACCCAAAATTAGTAAAAAGCCTGATACTGGCTTCATTTTGTGAATCAATATTCGCGAAAAGTTGGTGTAAATTTAAGTTTTTAAAAGCATATTGAATCAGTAGTTCCAAAGCTTCGGTTCCAATTCCGGCATTTCGGTTGTCGGGATTTTTGATCAGGATGCCAATTCCGGCGCGATTGTTCCTCGGATCAAACTCAAAAATATCGATCAATCCGACAGGAAGAAAAGTTCCTTTTTTGCAAATTGCCAATCGCAATTGTTTCGCTTCATAAATATCCTGCTGTGCATTTTTTAAATAATCGCGAATCAAAAACCGGCTGTACGGCGTTTGCGTATTGCTAACTTCCCAGATGAATTCGTCATTTTCGACCGCATACACAAACTCAAGGTCTTCGGGCTCGAGCGCTCTGAGGAAAATATTTTCACCTTTTAATGTGAGTTTCATTAGGATTTGATTTACGATTTTAGATGTACGATTTTGAGGTAGTCTTGGACTTTTGCCTTTTGCCTTTTGCCTTTTGCCTTTTGCCTTTTGCCTTTTGCCTTTTGCCTATATCTCAATTTCCCCTTTAAACACAAAAGTGGCCGGGCCTTTTAGGAAAACATCGGTAAACTTTTCATCTTTTTCAGTGAATGATACTTCGAGTTTTCCGCCTTCGACATTCAGGTTGATCGTATCAGAATTGGTTTTGCCAAGCGCTTTCATTGCAATGGCAACTGCGGTAGCGCCAGTTCCGCACGATAAAGTTTCATCTTCCACACCGCGTTCATAAGTACGAACCGAAAAGGTATCTTCGTTATCCTGGTTTACAAAATTCACGTTGCTTCCGGCTTTGCCATATATATCGCTGTAGCGGATGTTTGCACCTTGGGTTTTCACGTCAAAATCTTTAAGGTTTTCCTCCATTTGAACATGATGCGGCGAACCTGTGTCGAGAAAAACGTGTTCGGCGGTAATTTCAATGGTATCGACATCTTTCATCTGTAAAGAAACCGTTCCATCGTCAAAAATCGTCGCTTGATGCAAGCCGTCTGTGGCAATGAAAGTCGTTTCCTTTTGGATGATATCCAGGCTTTTGGCAAATGAGACCAGGCAGCGTCCGCCATTTCCGCACATCGAACTCGTATTTCCATCGGAATTGTAATAAACCATCCGAAAATCGGTTTCGGGATCATTTTCCAATAAAATCAATCCGTCTGCTCCGATTCCGAAACGGCGATCACACAATTTCGCAACAATCTCTGTGTTTTCTTTGGGGAATTTTCCGTCGCGGTTGTCGATCATGACAAAGTCGTTTCCGGTGCCTTGGTATTTGTAAAAAGTAAGTTTCATTTTTGTATTTCTGATGCATACAAATGTACGAATAAATCATATAAATATTCACCTAAATTACCAGGCTAGAATCAACGCTAAACCTTTGGCTTGCAGCCTTTCCCAACGAAAAGTTAATCCGTGTTAAACAGGCGTTAAACTGTTTTTTCAAAAACAATACTTTTCTAATTTTACTGTCAGATAACAAACATCAATGTTCAACCCAATTTTATTAACCAATGAAAAATATTTCGAGTTTATTTTTAGTGTCATTAATGAGTGGTGCAACAACACTCGGAGCTTACAAATTATTTATTGAGAATGACGGGATTTTATCCAAAAAAAATGTGGTGACTGTTGCGCCTGCAAATTATACCAAAAATATCGGACTTGGTGTCGAAACCGTCGACTTCACCGATGCCGCCGACAGAACCGTTCACTCGGTTGTTCACGTAAAAAATGTTTCTTACAGAACGGTTTCAAATCCGATGCTGGAATATTTTTACGGTTACAAAGGCGGCCAGCAACAAGAACAGGTTGGAACCGGATCTGGCGTAATCATCTCAGAAGACGGTTACATCGTTACCAACAACCACGTTGTGAAAGATGCAAACGACATCGAAATTACACTCAACAACAAGAAAATCTACAAAGCCAAACTCATCGGAACCGATTCAAAAATGGACATTGCGCTGTTAAAAATCGATGCAGATGAAAAATTGCCTTATACTGTTTTTGCCGATTCGGATAACGTAAAAGTGGGCGAATGGGTGCTTGCAGTCGGAAATCCATACAATTTGACTTCGACTGTAACTGCCGGAATCGTATCTGCAAAAGCAAGAAATTTAGACACAAACGGAATCCAGTCTTTCATCCAGACTGACGCTGCAGTAAATCCCGGAAATTCAGGTGGCGCATTGGTCAACACCAAAGGTGAGCTCGTCGGGATCAACACAATGATCTCATCTATGACCGGCTCTTACGTCGGATATTCTTTCGCAGTTCCGTCGAATATCGCACGAAAAATCATTGAAGATATTATGGAATATGGAAATGTGCAACGTGGAATTTTAGGCGTTGAAGGCGGCGAATTGAATACGAAAGCTTCCAAAGAACTCGGAATTTCAGAAACTTCAGGATTTTATGTAAACCGTGTGACGAAAAATTCAGGCGCTGAAAAATCAGGATTGGCCAAAGGCGATGTGATTGTAAAATTAGACAATGCGCCAATTTCAACTTATTCAGAACTGGCGACTTACATCAACACCAAACGCCCGAAAGACAAAGTTCAGGTGACGTACATTAGAAATGGAAAAACATACGCCGTTCCTGTAGAATTGACCAAAAATGAATTTGTAAGCACGGAATTCAAAGGCATCGAACTTGAAAATATCGATGCTTCGGATAAGAAAAGATTCGGAATCAGTTCAGGTGTAAAAATTCGTGAGATTACCAATGAAAACCTGAAACCATATTATGACGAACTCAAAGGCAACATTATTTTAAGTGTGGACAATGTCAAAGCTACCGACGTGGAAACCGTTTCCAAAATCATGAGTAACAAAGATGAAAATCAAAGTGTGAGCATTGAAATGATCAATAAAGCTGGGCAACGAATTAGGATTATCATATAATATCCGCCATAATTTCTTTAAAGCCATCTCAATTGGGATGGCTTTTTTATTTTATAACATTAACAAAACACAATTTTTAAACGAACCATGAAGGCATTAAATTCATTAAGCATCTGTAAATCTAAATAAACTTAATGCCTTAATGGTTCAAAAATATGTTGAATTAAATAGTTTGCAAAAAATTACGAAATCGTTTTCGTAAAACAATTGTTATGGTTACTTTTGCTGCGAATTACAAAAACAACACACTAACTTTTTTATCATTTACCCAATGAGCAACACCGTTTTATACGAAAAAGAAGTTTCTTTCCAAACTGACAGAAGGCGCGCCGGCGTTGAGTTTATCAAAATCATCAGCGATTTATGGTATGATAAATCGATTGAAATGGTTTTGTTCAGGAACCAGTTGATCAACCTGAATGTCAGCGACATCATCAATTTGCATGAATATGCTGGCGAATTTGTAGGCAAGCCGATTTCGATATTTGATTCTGTTGAAATTGCACGTGCGATCTTGTCTTTAGACCTGCCACCGGCGAAACTTGACATTGGAAAACTGACGTATGAATTCCACATGGAAGACAACAAATACGACGACGCAAAAGGTTTTGTCATCGACAAATTGAAGAATGCAAAAGACTTCAAAAACAACAAACCCAAAGATGTCATACTTTACGGATTTGGCAGAATCGGTCGTTTGCTTGCGCGCGAATTGATGTCGAAAACCGGAAAAGGAACGCAATTGCGGATGCGCGCGATTGTCACCAGAGATAAAAACGATGCGGTTTCACTCGAAAAAAGAGCGTCATTATTAAGGTACGATTCCATTCATGGCGATTTTCAGGGTTCAGTTGTGGCCGATGTCGAGAACCAGGCGCTGATTATTAACGGAACAACGGTTCATGTGATTACGGCAAATGGCCCGGAAGAAATTGACTATACAAAATACGGCATTGACGATGCTTTAGTCATTGACAACACCGGCGCTTTCACAACCAAAGAAGCGCTTGAAAGGCATTTGGTTTCCAAAGGTGTTGATAAAGTTTTATTGACCGCGCCCGGAAAGGGCATTCCAAATATCGTTCACGGCGTAAACCAGAAAGATTACAACCCGGATGAGATCAACATTTTCTCGGCGGCTTCCTGTACGACAAACGCGATCACGCCCATTTTGAAAGCGGTAGAAGATACTTTAGGCGTTGTAAAAGGCCACTTAGAAACGATCCATGCGTATACAAACGACCAGAACCTGGTAGACAATATGCATAAAAAATACCGTCGTGGCCGTGCTGCAGCGTTAAATATGGTTATTACCGAAACCGGCGCAGGAAGTGCCGTCGCAAAAGCATTGCCAACATTGGCCGGAAAACTGACTTCAAATGCGATTCGCGTTCCGGTTCCGAATGGTTCCTTGGTGGTTTTAAATCTAGAAGTGGCTAAAGAAACTTCGGTTGCCGAAGTGAATGCGATCATGAAACAGTATGCTTTGGAAGGCGAATTGGTCGAGCAAATCAAATATTCCCTGAACAACGAACTTGTTTCTTCTGATATTGTAGGAACTTCCGCACCATCGATTTATGACAGCAATGCAACAATTGTATCGGCTGACGGCAAGAATATTGTACTCTATGTTTGGTATGACAATGAGTATGGATACAGCCATCAGGTGATTCGGCTTGCAAAATACATTGCAAAAGTAAGACGCTACACTTATTATTAATAGCGAAAAATTTTAACAAAAAACCGTTCTGATTGTTATTAGAGCGGTTTTTTTTATAACTTTAAGTAGCTAAATGACAAGACGATGAAAGAACCACAGCGTATTTTAGAACTATTTGAGGATTTATACAATGGCGAGCCATGGCTTGACATTACGCTTTTCGGAACGTTGCAAAACATTACTGCTGAAGCGGCAGCTGAAAAAAAATATCCCAACCGGAATTCAATCTGGGAAATTACGAACCACCTGATTTTGTGGCGCCTTAGCGTACTCGACCGTGTAAAAGGCCATGTGATTGAAAGTCCTGAAACGAATTATTTTTATCCGATTGAAGACACTTCGCCTAAAGCCTGGGCAAAAACAATCGACAACCTCGAATATTCAGAAAAAGAATGGATGGAATTCTTAAATGGGCTTCCGCCGAAAAAACTCGATGACGTGTACATTAACAACGGACTGACGAATTATGAACACATTCACGGCATCATTCAGCATGACGCATATCATTTGGGACAGATCGTACTTTTGAGCAAACATTCTTACTGAACGAAAAAATCCGTTTTCATCAATGCTTTTGATGGAAACGGACTTTTTTTAGCCCTGATGGGAGCGGCATCCTTTTGTATTTGATATTAAGAGAGAACAGCTGGTGGCTGTAAGGTATTTTGTTTTGACAAAACATCTTGGTAACAAACAAAAGATACAGCGGACAGCAGGAAAAAGCTCCTAAAAAAACTACGCTTCTTTAGGCTTTGTCAGATAATATACCGGAATTCCGATCAGCATGATTAAAACGCCCCAGCCGCAGGTGCTGGTTTTGGTCACCAATAAGGCAATTGAAATGGCGCTTGCTACGATGATGTATAAAAACGGCAGCACCGGATAACCGAAAGCTTTGTATGGGCGCTCGGCATCTGGCATTTTTTTGCGCAGGATGAAAATTCCGTAGATCGTGAGAATGTAAAAGATGAGTACGATGATGATGACAAAATCGAGTAAATCACCGTATTTTCCTGTCAGGCACAAGGCCGAAGCCCAGAGGCATTGCGCCCAAAGTGCCCAGGCCGGCACACTGTATTCGTTTAATTGAGCCGCTTTTTTGAAGAAAAGCCCGTCGTTTGCCATAGTATAATAAACGCGCGCACCGGCCATGATGAGTCCGTTGTTGCAGGCAAATGTCGAAATCATGATCATGATCGCGATGATTAGCGTGCCGATATTCCCGAAAATATATTCGGCGGCCACAACTGCGACTCGATCGGATTTTGCTGTGGCGATTTCCTGAAGTGGCACTACTGCGAGGTACATTAAATTGGCCAAAACATAAATGACACTTACGATGAAAGTTCCGAGGAAAAGGCTCAGGCCGACATTTCTTTTCGGGTTTTTGATTTCGCCTGCGATGAAAGTCACACCATTCCAGGCATCGCTTGAAAATAAGGAACCCACCATAGCTGCGGAAATCCCAGTAATCAAAGCCGTTCCTGAAATGGGAAGCCACGAACTGCTCTCAGCGTGATACGATTGCGTCGTCCAGGCATTCGCCCAGTTGGCATTCCAGACTTCGCTGCTTGCGGCTAATGTTAATCCAAAAATAATGAGCCCGAGCAACGATAAAATTTTGATGATCGTTAAGATTGTTTGAAGGATCTTACTGTTTTTTACGCCGCGGCTGTTGACATATGTCAGAAAAATAATCGTGATGATCGAAACGATCTGCGCTGCATTGAGTTTGAAAGAACCAATTTGGTACAATATGTTTTCATCGCTGACAGGTTCGTACAAATAGGCCGCAAATTTTGCAAAGGCCACACCCACTGCAGCAATCGTTCCGGTCTGGATGACAGTGAAAAAACTCCAGCCATACAGAAATGCGGTGAGTTTGCCGTAGGCTTCTTTTAAATAGACGTATTGTCCGCCTGCTTTTGGGAACATCGCACTGAGTTCCCCATAACTTACCGCGGCAATGACTGTAATTAATCCCGTTAAAACCCAGATTAAGATGAGCCAGCCTGCGGAACCAATCTGGCGCACCATATCGGAACTCACGATAAATATCCCGGATCCGATCATGGAGCCAACGACGAGCATCGTTCCGTCTAACAATCCGAGTTCTCTTTTAAAATGTTCTTGTTCGTTGTGTTCCATGGATTTGGTTGGCTGGTTTAAGTTGCCTGCTAAAGATATAAAAAAGTGTGACTGTTTGTGCTTAAAAAAATCAATTGGTAAAATCCTGAGATATCGTTAAAATCGCAAAAAATATTTTCATTATCTGCAGAAATCAAATCTATTATTAAGATATCCCTAAGATATTGCACTTGTGTTAAATCGTCATATTTTTTTAATACTTTTAGACTGATTTTCAATGAAATACATCCTATAAAAAACTTAAGACCAATACAAATGAATTTGCAGAAAAACAAAAATATCGTCTTTATAACAGGTGCATTTGTAAGCAATAGCTGTTGGGATCAATGGAAAATCTATTTTGAAGATCGCGGTTACAATACTGTTGCACCGCCCTGGCCTTTCAAAAACGACACGGCTAAGGCATTGAGAAACCGGCAGCCAAACGACACAGATCTTGCAGCCTTAACACTCGACGAACTTGTAAACCATTACGCCGATATCGTAAAAAAATATCCCGAAAAGCCAATCGTTATCGGGCATTCTTTAGGCGGATTGATTACGCAGCTCATCGTGAATCGCGATTTGGCAGGAGCGGGCGTGGCCATTCATCCGGTCCCGACACTGGGCGTTTTTCCCTATGAATTTTCATTTTTAAGGGCTGGATGGAAATCGCTGGGATTGTTCACGTCTTTAAAAAAAACATATCTGATGTCTTTTAAAGACTGGCAATATGCATTTGTAAACGGCATGCCATTGGAACAGCAAAAAGCGGCTTATGAAAAATTTATAATCCCAGAGTCTAAAACAGTAGCACGGGGCGGACTTACGGCTGCTGCAAAGGTCGATTACGAAAAGCCCCACGCGCCTTTATTGATTACTTCGGGCAGCGATGATAATATTATCCCGGCACATCTCAACATCCGGAATTACAACCGATATGTAAAAAATGGATCGGTGTTGGATTATAAGGAATTTGCGGGCAGGAATCATTTTGTATTAGGCCAGTCTACATGGAAAGTGGATGCCGATTTTATTATTGACTGGATTGAAAAACATAAGTTGTGACAATCAGCCATAAAACACGAAATCCCGGAAGTTTTTTATTTTATGTGATCTAAGCCATACGCTCGAATAAAATTTGTAAATTTAGGCGACAAACTTAGACCTTAATATGTTACCCGATACTGAACATACTTTCCAGAAAGACATTGACGATATTAGTAAAATAAATATTATACCGGGGCTGCTCGAAGTAATATGCCAGTCAACGGGGATGGGTTTTGCTGCCGTAGCGCGTGTTACCGAAGACCGATGGATTACTTGCAGCGTAAAAGACGATATCAATTTTGGGCTTAAACCGGGTGATGAACTCGAAATCAAAACTACGATCTGCAATGAAATCAGGCATGACAACAAACCCGTTGTGATTGACCATGTTGCAAAAGACCCGATTTTTCATGACCATCATACCCCGGCGATGTACGGATTTCAGAGTTACATTTCGGTTCCGATCACTCGAAAAGACGGTACTTTTTTTGGAACGCTTTGCGCTATTGATCCACATCCTCATACCTTAAATACACCGGCAACAACAGGAATGTTTAATTTATTTGCCGAACTCATTGCATTTCACCTAAATGCAGTTGATGAAATCGATTCCGGAAAAATGCAGTTGCAGCATCAGAAAAATTTCAATGTTGAATTGGAGAAAAAAGTCAAAGAACGCACCGTCCAGCTTGAAGACACCAATGTTTCTTTGGAGAAAATGAATAAAGAGCTGCAGTCGTTTGCTTACATTTCGAGCCATGACTTACAGGAACCGCTTCGAAAAATACAGACTTTTGCCTCACTGATCGCAGAAAAAGAAATTGACAGCCTGACGCCAATCGGCAAAGATTATTTTAATCGGATGCGCAATGCCGCTGAGCGCATGCAAACACTCATCAATGACCTACTCGCCTACTCGCGTGCCGATAACGACATTCGGAAATTTGAAATCACCGATCTTAGAGCGATAATTGAAAGTGTAAAAGATGATCTTACAGAAGAATTGCACTCTAAAAACGGTATAGTCGCAATTGGTGAAATGTGTGATGTAAACATCATTCCTTTTCAATTCCGCCAACTGATATACAATCTGATCAGTAATGCGATTAAATTTACAAAAGCCGGGCAAGCACCTTTGATTGAAGTAAGCAGCCAGATAGCTGAAGGAAAATTCCTAAAAAACAAGAACCTGCTGCCCAACAGCTATTACTGCCACATTACGATCACCGATAACGGAATCGGTTTTCCACAGGAATACAACGAAAAAATCTTCGAGCTTTTTCAGCGGCTGCATTCCAGGACCATTTATGACGGAACCGGCATCGGATTGGCAATTGTAAAGAAAATCGTCGACAACCATAACGGCTATATTGCTGCTAAAGGCGAATTGGATAAAGGCGCTACATTCGATATTTTTTTTCCCGCAACCAGAATATAATTGGTTTACCTGTCGCAATCTGCCTTTAATTTGTCTTACTTCCCAATTAGAGTTGAAATATTACTGTCGTAAATTTGATTTTAAATCCTCAAAACTTAAGTCACGTCTTTATGGAAACTTCAAAAACAATAACAGTAAAAACAACGGTAAACGCGCCCGTAGAAAAAGTATGGAAATTCTGGTCGCAGCCTGAACACATTAAAAACTGGAACCATGCTTCGCCTGACTGGCATACGCCGATAGCGGAAAACGACTTCAGAGCAGGCGGAAAATTCCTTTCAAGAATGGAAGCCAAAGACGGCAGTTTCGGATTTGATTTTGAAGGTGTTTATGATACCGTAACTACGCATCAATACATTCATTACACCATGGCCGATGGCAGAACCGTAAGCATTGCATTTGATGGAGATGAAAATGAAACCAAAATCACTGAAACATTCGATCCTGAAAATCAAAATCCCGTAGAAATGCAACAAACCGGCTGGCAAATGATCATAGATAATTTCAAGAAATACACTGAAGCAAGTTAATGCTTAACTCCCGGTTTTGTTCGGAAGTTTTTGTTTCCCGCGGTTTTTTGTATATTTATCCGACAAGAAAAAAAGAATGAGATTACGAATTGCCTTAGCGTCGGATTTGCCTGATCTGCAGAAAATTTATGTCGGAACCATAGAAGAAATCTGCATTCAAGATTACAATCAGCAGCAGATTGACGTTTGGAAATCTACTGTTGAAAATACCTTAAGATGGACCGCAATGATGAACGACCAACTTGTCATCGTTGCCGAAAAGAACAATAAAATTGTTGGTTTCGGAACATTACGTGACGGCAATTACATTGACTTTTTCTACATTCATAAAAACTTCCAGCGTCAGGGAATCGCACAAAATATCTTATCCCAATTGGAAACCCACGCGAGAAAATCCGGGAATTTCAATATTACTTCCGATATCAGCATCACGGCGCGCCCTTTTTTTGAAAAGAACGGTTTCACAATTCTGAAGGAACAGAAAAACCTGCGAAAAGGCATTGAGCTCATCAATTATAAAATGGAAAAAATCCTTCAATAGTCATAAAAACAAAAAACTCCCGAATCGCTTCGGGAGTTTTTTTAAAATTAACCTAACTAAATCTTAAGCATTGCCAGCAGCTGCGATCAGGTTTAGTGCAGAACCCGCTACAAACCAGCCAACCTGGCCTTCGTTGTAAGTGTGGTTTGCAAGAATCACATCCGTACTTCCGTCTTCGTGGTTGAACTCGATCGTCAACGGCACGCCCGGCGCAAAGCTTGTTAAATTCGTGATACTGATCGTATCGTTTTCCTGAATTTTATCATAATCGGCTTCATTGGCAAATGTCAGCGCCAGCATGCCTTGTTTCTTCAAATTCGTTTCGTGGATGCGGGCAAAAGATTTGACCAACACGGCTTTAACGCCAAGGAAACGCGGCTCCATCGCAGCATGCTCCCGTGAAGAACCTTCACCGTAATTGTGGTCACCGACAACAATCGTAGGAATTCCGGCAGCTTTGTAAGCACGTTGAACAGCTGGAACCGTATCGTAAACGCCGGTCAATTGGTTTTTAACCGAATTTGCTTTTTGGTTGAATGCATTGATTGCACCAATCAGCATGTTGTTTGAAATGTTATCCAAATGTCCGCGGAAACGCAACCATGGCCCGGCCATAGAAATGTGGTCAGTCGTACATTTTCCGAAAGCTTTAATAAGTAATTTCGCTCCTGTGATGTTTTTTCCATCCCAAGGCGTGAACGGCGCAAGCAATTGCAGCCTTTCAGATGTTGGACTCACGACAACCTGAACACCTGAACCATCGGAAGCCGGCGCCTGGAAACCTGCATCATCGACAGCAAAACCTCTTGGAGGCAATTCGTTTCCGGTTGGCTCGTCAAGTTTCACCTCAATTCCGTCTTCATTGATCAAAGTATCGGTTAGTGGATTGAAAGACAGATCTCCTGCGATTGCAAGTGCAGTCACCAATTCAGGTGAACCTACGAAAGCAAGTGTATTTGGATTTCCATCGGCGCGTTTCGAGAAGTTTCTGTTGAATGAGTGAACGATGGTATTTCTTTCTTCTTTTTCAGCGCCTTCACGATCCCACATTCCGATACAAGGGCCGCAGGCATTTGCAAAAACGGTTGCCCCGATCTTCTCAAAAGTATCGATGAATCCGTCACGCTCTATTGTATATCTTACCAATTCCGATCCCGGAGTAATGGTAAAGCTCGATTTTGTTTTTAAATTCTTCTCGGAAACTTGTTTGGCCAATGATGCGGCGCGCGAAATATCCTCGTAGGAAGAGTTTGTACACGATCCGATCAAACCCACCTGGATTTTCAAAGGCCAGTCATTTTTGATCGCTTCTTCTTTCATTTTAGAAATCGGCGTAGCCAAATCTGGTGTGAAAGGTCCGTTTAAGTATGGCTCCAATTCCGTCAGGTTAATTTCAATCACCTGGTCGAAATATTGTTCCGGGTTTGCATACACTTCCGTATCTCCGGTTAAGTAAGAAGCAATTTTATTGGCTTCATCCGCAACATCGCCACGATCCGTCGAACGCAGGTAACGATCCATGGATTCGTCGTATCCGAAAGTCGAAGTCGTAGCGCCAATTTCAGCACCCATATTACAAATGGTTCCTTTTCCGGTACAAGACATCGCTGTTGCGCCTTCTCCGAAATATTCAACGATCGCTCCGGTTCCACCTTTGACAGTAAGAATTCCGGCTACTTTTAGAATAACATCTTTTGGCGCTGTCCATCCCGATAATTTTCCGGTAAGTTTGACACCAATTAATTTTGGAAATTTCAATTCCCACGCCATTCCAGACATCACGTCAACGGCATCGGCACCACCTACTCCGATAGCAACCATTCCGAGTCCGCCCGCATTTACCGTATGTGAATCCGTTCCGATCATCATTCCACCTGGGAAAGCGTAATTTTCAAGGACAACCTGGTGAATGATTCCGGCGCCCGGTTTCCAGAATCCGATTCCGTATTTGTTCGATACCGAAGAAAGGAAATCGAAAACTTCACTGCTTTGTGACTTCGCACGGGCCAAATCGGTTACCGCGTCTACTTTTGCCTGGATCAGGTGATCGCAGTGCACGGTTGTTGGCACTGCAACTTTTGGTTTTCCGGCGTGCATGAACTGCAAAAGCGCCATTTGTGCGGTGGCATCCTGGCAGGCAACCCTGTCCGGCGCGAAATCTACATAATCTTTTCCACGCGTAAACGCAGTTGAAGGAATTCCTTCCCAAAGGTGGTTGTAAAGAATTTTTTCAGTTAAGGTAAGCGGATGCCCAACAATTTCACGTGCTTTATCGACACGCGTTGTCATATTCGCATACACTTTTTTAATCATTTCAATATCAAAAGCCATAATGAATAGGTTTGTTTATTTGTGTTGCAAATTTACGGAATTCCTCTTTAAATTAAACTATTTCGAATAAAACTAACGTTTCGAAACATTATTATTTCCAAAAAAGCATTTTTAGTGATTATTATTAAATAAATTTTGCGTTCGGATCAAAATATTATGTTATCGTTAATTTAAACTGCTTTTATTGCCAAATTCGGAATTCCAACAGACAATAATTATATCGTTATAGTTAAGAACCTTTCTAAATTAGGGATTTACGCTTAAAATTGAATTTTGGGTTCCAAAATTCGAAGCGTGAAAACAATTGGAAATAAAAAACCCGCAATGAAGCGGGCTTGACTATTTTGGATCTCACTTTTAGAAAAGCGATGTGATGATTTTTTCTATTGAAATTCCTTCCGCGTCAGCTTTGTAATTTTTCACTACACGATGCCTTAGGATTCCGGTGGCAACAGCTTTGACATCTTCAATATCCGGGGAGAATTTTCCGTTGAAGGCAGCGTGCGCTTTTGCAGCCAAAATCAAGTTTTGCGAAGCTCTTGGCCCGGCGCCCCAGTCGATATAATTCTTAATGTAGTCATTTGACAAATTGTTATCTGGGCGTGTTTTACTCACCAAAGTCACGGCGTATTCGATCACATTATCTGCAACGGGAATGCGTCTGATCAAATGCTGGAAATCGATAATTTCCTGGGCGGCAAACAAAGGATTCACTGTTACTCTTGCATCTGAGGTCGTGCTTTTCACCACCTGAACTTCTTCTGCAAAAGATGGATAATCCAATTTAATTGAGAACATAAAACGGTCGAGCTGCGCTTCCGGCAAAGGATAGGTTCCTTCCTGTTCGATCGGGTTTTGTGTGGCCAAAACGAAATACGGCAAATCGAGTTTGTAATTGTGGCCTGCGATCGTCACCGCGCGTTCCTGCATCGCTTCAAGCAAAGCAGCCTGCGTTTTTGGCGGCGTACGGTTGATCTCATCAGCAAGAATAATATTCGAAAATATCGGGCCTTTAATAAATTTAAACTGTCGGTTTTCATCAAGGATCTCACTCCCGAGAATATCCGATGGCATCAGATCGGGTGTAAACTGGATCCGTTTAAAATTCAATCCCAAGGCCTGCGCAATCGTATTGACCATCAAGGTTTTTGCAAGCCCAGGAACGCCTACAAGTAAAGCGTGCCCGCCCGAAAAAATACTCAGCAGAATTTCATCCACAACCACATCCTGGCCTACGATGATTTTAGCGATTTCTTTTTTAAGCTCGGTGCGTTTCTGAACCAGGTTTTGTATAGCGGTAACGTCAGACATAATTGAGTATTGAGAAATGAGTATTGGGCATTAAAAAAAGAGTTTTGAGGAGTTTTAAGTCTCAATTCTGATCTAACTACTTTTTAAGCCAGTTGTTGGTAAATTCGCAGTTTCTGTATTCTCCGTTGATCTTGATATAAGTCTCTTTAATTTTTTCTTCAGACCATTTGGCAATGGCGTTGATTTGTTTTTCTTTCAAAGCCAGATCTTTGATTTTGATGTAATCTTTGGCATAATCAGCGGTATGCTCGTTGATCCTATTGGTCACGGTAACGAGTTTGTATTTTTTCCTGCCCGATTGCTCGACATCCAAAATAGGTTGCGATACTTCGTTGTCTTTCAGGTTTGAAACCTGGGAATACAAAGCCGGATCCATTTTAGTAAGTTCGAAATGCGTATCCTGAGTTTTTGGATTGACCAGAACACCACCGTTTGTACGCGTTTCTTTTTCATCAGATTCGGTACGGGCTGCTTCGGCAAATGTGACTTCTTTGCTATCGATTTTCTTTTTGATTTGGATCGCTCTATCTTTTGCCTCTTTTAATGCCTGATCTGAAACAGTCGGTGTCAATAAAATATGCCGCAAATCGATTTCCTGACCCCGGATTTTTTCCACATAAATGATATGGTATCCGAAAGTCGTTTCAAAAGGCTCAGAGATTTCTCCTTCACCAAGGCTAAAAGCGACATCTTTAAACTCTTTTACAAATGGCGTTTTGCGATTCATTTTATAAAATCCTCCGGTTGCAGACGACCCTTTATCATCTGAATACAATACGGCTTTTGTTGCAAAACTGGCGCCGTCCTGGACTTCTTTCTTGAACTCCTTGAGTCTGTCGATTACCTTTTGTTTCTCTGCATCGGTTACTTTTGGCTGGATGACAATTTGGGCCACTTCCATTTCGGCACCAAAAACCGGCAGTTCGTTCGTTGGTATTTTTTTATAGAAATTCCTGACTTCTTCGGGAGTGATTTCTACCGCATCCACAATTTTCTTCTGCATTTCAGAAGTCAGCTTGTTCATTTTGATGATTTCAAAAAGGTCCGTACGAAAGTCTTCCTCGTTGTTCTTTTTAAAATATTTGATCACTTTATCCATGGATCCAAGTTGCTGAACCATGTAAGACAATTGTTCTTCAAGCTTGCCTTTGACCTCATCGTCACTTACAACGATACTGTCCTGGATCGCCTGGTGTGCATACAATTTATCTTCAAGCAGCTTCCCCAACATCTGGCAGCGGGTGATGTCTTTTATCGAATTTCCCTGGCTGGTCATTTCGAGAAACGACTTGTCGATATCAGAATCTAAAATAATGTAATCTCCAACTGTTGCAATAATCCCGTCAACTTTTCGGTGCATTGTGGCCGATACTTTGGCAGGTTTCTTTGCTTTAACCGTGTCCTTGACCACTTCTTGTGCAGACGCTAAAGTGGTCATTACAAAAAGGCAAACTGCGAGTACCATTTGTTTATTTATAAATTTCATATTTCCGGTCTTTAATGGCATCATCAGTGATTTCCTTTTCAAATTTTTTAATTGATTCTAACTTTCTTTTGTTCAAAATAACCTCTTTGAGCGTCGGTTTTAAATATTCATAGGGCCCGATCTGGTTTCTGTCGATGACATTTTTAATCTTTACCAGATACATTGCCGTTCCTTCAGGATATTGTATTGATTTGCCTGATACGATATATTCATCGCGGTTCCCCGGATTGATGAAAGGCAGCTTGCTGTACACCTGGCTCATATCGGCCCAGACCGAATCGTTGAATGCAAAGCTTTTGAACTGCAATGCATAAGTGTCCCAAAATTTCTTATCCGATTTCTTATAATCGAAAAACTTGCTTTTTATGGTTTCAAGCTTTGGATTGTCTTTTTCAAGATTAATATACCGAAGCCTTACCAACGCACCGTTTGTCCTAAAATTCTCCTTGTTCTCGTCGTAATATTTTTTTAATTCTTCTTCAGAAACAATGGTATCGACAGATCGGTTTACCAATTCTTCGAGGTATGCTTTCGTATAAAGGTCGATTTTATACTGCTTGATCAGGTCGTCAAAACCTGCTTTCTGTTCCTTTCCGAGATTGACTTCAGCGGCGCTGATCAGTAATTTCTGTGAAGCCCAGTGGTCGATGAAATTCCGAACCATTGCAATACTATCGGGTTTTGCCGTGCCTTTCGGAACCAGGTCTTTAATGTCTTCTTCATACAGGAATGCATCGTTTACCCTTGCAATCGAATGCGGTTTTGCCGCCGGTGTCAAAAAATTGCAGGAATACAACGACAGGAACATTGCTGTATAAAGCAGCCTGTACATTATTTTTTCAGATCGGTTTTCACGTGTGCAAAAACATCCTGGTTTACTTTCACTTTGAATTCCTGTTTCAGGTCATCGACCCATTTTTGCTCCAGGAATTGCTGGTAATCATTAACGCATTTGCCTTTGCATTCTTCGAGTGTTTTAGGCGCCGCTGGAATTACCTTATTAATTTTGGTCACAAAATAATATTCGCCTTCTTTGACAATGTCTGAAACGCCTGTTTCGAATTTGGTACTTTTCGGAAGCACTTCGTTGCCTTCTTCGAATACGCCTACATTGGTCATTACCGACACTTTATCTTTGGTGTTTAGTTTTTCTTTGATCTGATCAACAGTGTTGTTTTGTTTCAGCATTTTTTGTGCTTTTTTGATCACATCCATACTTGTAGAAGAAGCAATGATCGCATCTGCCCTGTTTTTCCACATGTAGTTCATTTTCTGAGTGTTGTAGAAATTCTGCAAGCCCACCGTATCTGTTTTAGATTTCTCCCAGATTTCTTTTTCCATCAAATCAAAAAGCAGCAATCCGTCACGGTATTCGTCCATGATCGCAGCAAAATCAGGAAATTCTTTTTCAAGATGGCTGTCGTAATAGGCATTCAGCTGATCGTCAACAAACGATTCATATAATTTATCTGTCAGTTTGTTTACAGGCTTTAAAGCTTTCCCGCCATTTTGGTGTGTTTTTACAAAATTTAGGAAATCGGTTCCGGTAACGGTTTTTTCATTGATTGAAAACAGCTTGCCGTCATACGGTTTTGTATTTGCAGGCAATTCCCATTTTCCGTCATAAATAGCGTCGTTAACCGTTTTTGCAGCTGCCGCATATAATTTATTGTCTCTTTTTACAGGATATTTTTTCCTAAGCTTGTCGTTGAGTGAATTCGTGATCAAACGCGAACGATCGTCTTTTCCGACTTTTGATTCCAGTTCGGTTTTCATTTCGTCAAACGTTTTTACCGGGAATTTCTCGATAAGTTTTACGATATGCCATCCAAATTTACTTTGAAAAGGCTCAGAAACCGGATGTTCTTTCGTCAATGAAAATGCTGCATTTTCAAATTCCTCAGAGCTCAGTTGCCCCGATCCGAAACGGTTTAAAACACCGCCTTTGGAAGAAGAAGATTTATCGTCAGAAAATTGTTTTGCGAGGTCTTCGAATTTTTCACCCTGCTGCAATTTTTTGTAAATATCCTGAATTGTTTTTTTCGATTTGTCTTTGTCTGCTTCGTCTGCTTTAGGGTTCAGGATCATGATGTGCGCCACACTTACTTCACCCCTGTTGTCGCGAACGTCATCCACTTTGATGATGTGGTAACCAAAACGCGTTCTGATGATATTTGAAACTTTGCCTTTCTGAGTTTTATAAGCGGCAGATTCGAAAGCATAAACCATTCTGAATGACGAGAAATAACCCAGATCCCCTTTGTTTTCTTTAGCAGAAGGATCTTCAGAATATTGCGCGGCAAGTGCTCCAAAATCTTCTCCGTTAACTGCCTTCTGCCGAATGTCTTTGATTTTATTGTATGCTTTCAGCGTGTCTTCAGGGGAAGCGTTTTCATCCACTTTAATCAGGATGTGCGAAGCGTGAATTTCTTTTAGTGAACGTTGATAACCTTCTTCAACGAGTTCTTTGGTAACTTTAGAGTCGGTAACGTAATTTTTGGAGAGTTGTGTACGGTAAGTAGCAAGTTCATTTTTATAACTGTCACCGTTTTGAAGCCCGAGTTTGTTGGCCTTGTTGATTTTAAGTTTGTAACCCACGAACAATTCCAGGTATTGGGTCAGGTCTTTTTGGGATTCGTCTTTAACAAGATCTAAATTTTTATTGTAAACCCTTTCAAATTCATCTGTATAATAGGGCTTGTCATCAATTGTAAATAAAACTTCCTTTTTTTTGTCATTTTGTGCATAACTGCCTAAACTAATGGAAAGTAATAATCCGAACAACAATTGTTTCATCTTCATTATGTTAAAAATTTCTTTTTGATTAATTAAAATTCTGAATGCCTGGTTGGTTTTTTGTGCTATTTCTTTCAATAACAGCCAACAAAAATAACAATTCGATCGCATTAAACAAGCATACGCAATACTATTAACAAAAAATTATATGCTGCGAAAATAGGTGTAAAACATAAGTTTCAGCAGGCAAAAAATGGAGTTTTATTTAATGCCGGGATTATTTGTCGAATAAATAGTATTTTTGCAGTCCATTTATATAAAATATGAGTTTTTTAAAAGAAATAGAAAGACGCCGCACATTCGGGATCATTTCGCATCCCGATGCCGGAAAGACCACATTGACCGAAAAATTATTGCTTTTTGGAGGTGCGATCCAGGAAGCCGGAGCCGTTAAAAACAACAAGATCAAAAAGGGTGCTACTTCCGATTTCATGGAGATTGAGCGCCAAAGAGGGATTTCGGTTTCTACCTCTGTATTGGCATTCAACTACAAAGACAAGAAAATAAACATTCTCGATACGCCGGGACACAAGGATTTTGCCGAAGATACTTTTCGGACGCTGACTGCTGTTGACAGTGTCATTGTCGTAATCGATGTGGCAAAAGGCGTTGAGGAACAAACTGAAAAACTCGTGGCCGTTTGCCGGATGCGCAACATTCCGATGATCGTTTTCATCAACAAATTAGACCGTGAAGGAAAAGATGCTTTTGATTTGATGGATGAAGTAGAGCAAAAACTCGGGCTTACCGTTACACCGTTGAGTTTTCCTATCGGAATGGGTTATGACTTCCAGGGCATTTACAACCTTTGGGAACAAAATATCAACTTATTCAGTGGAGACAGCCGCAAAAATATCGAAGAAACAATTGCTTTTTCAGATGTACAAAATCCCGAATTGGAAAAAATCATCGGCCAGAAACCGGCAGACAAACTTCGTGAGGAATTGGAATTGATTGATGAAGTCTATCCAAAATTTGAGCGCGAAAAGTACTTAAACGGAACCTTGCAGCCTGTCTTTTTTGGATCGGCGCTGAACAATTTCGGTGTTCGTGAATTGCTCGATTGTTTTGTTGAGATCGCCCCGTCGCCCCGAGCGAAAGAATCGGAAACGCGATTGGTAAATCCGACTGAAGAAAAAATGTCGGGGTTTGTATTTAAGATCCACGCGAATATGGATCCGAAACACCGTGACCGTCTTGCATTCGTAAAAATTGTTTCCGGGACATTCGAACGCAACAAGCCTTATTTGCATGTCCGCCAGAATAAAAATTTAAAATTCTCAAGTCCGAACGCCTTCTTTGCAGAGAAAAAAGAGATTGTTGACATTTCATATCCCGGCGACATTGTTGGATTGCACGACACGGGGAATTTTAAAATTGGCGATACCCTGACCGAAGGCGAGCAAATGAGCTTTAAAGGCATCCCGAGTTTTTCGCCCGAGCATTTCAGGTACATCAACAATGCCGATCCGTTGAAATCAAAACAGCTCGAAAAAGGCATTGACCAGTTGATGGATGAAGGCGTCGCGCAATTGTTTACCCTCGAAATGAACAACAGGAAAGTCATAGGAACTGTTGGTGCGCTTCAATATGAAGTCATTCAGTACCGACTCGAGCATGAATATGGCGCGAAATGTACGTATGAGAATTTCCCGGTTCACAAGGCCTGTTGGGTAAAACCCGAAGATCCGAAAAGCGAAGAGTTCAAAGAATTCAAGCGAATCAAACAGAAATTCCTGGCCAAAGACAAATACGGGCAACTGGTTTTTCTTGCAGATTCAGATTTCACGATCCAGATGACCCAAAGCAAATATCCAAATGTAAAATTGTTCTTTACGTCTGAATTCGAGTAAGCTCAAATTATAAAAGCAAAAGCCTTCCCAACCGGAAGGCTTTTTTATTTGTGTTTTTAGAGACAAGGGAAAAACGTTAGAAAACAAAAATTAAGAAGACAAGATTTTTCAATTGCGATTTTCCTTTATGCCGTCATTTGCACCAATTGGATCAAATAAAAAAACCTTCCCCAATTTCTTGAGGAAGGCTTTCTTATTTTACCGGAAACCCGGTTGTCATTAAAGATTATCTCTTGATAACGCGTAGTGTTTTGACATTTGTACCTTGAGTTACAATCACATTGTAAACTCCGGCAGCATATCTGGCACCTACTTTTTGTCCTTCAAGATCTGATACTTCAACTTCACGGGATTCGATCAGTTTACCTAGCATATCATAAACTTTCAAATGAACCTGCTCACTGCTTGGCGTAGTTACGCTGATAGCAAAGTCAGATGCAAATGGGTTTGGATGTGCCAAAGCATTGAAAGATAATGATTCTCCAACACCTTCAACTTCAGCTTTAGTAGCCGCACCTCCAGGAGCAAATACGGTACAAGCATCACTATAAACAGAGAACAAGTCTTTGGTTAATGTGGCTACTCTTACAGAGTATCTTCCGCCTGGTACATAACCAGGAATCATATTGAAGGTGAAATAGTTGGTAGTCCTGTCGATAGTCGTAGCTGAATTCTCAGGCATTTTGGTTACAATAAATCTGTATTGTGTAGCACCAGAAGCGCTAAGCGCTGAAATTGGCGTACTTCCAAGAGCAGCTGTTACACCACAAGATGTCATTGTGACCAATGGTGTTGAAACCTCACATGGCGATCCGTATCCTGAGTAAGCACCAGTTGTTTTCACTGCAACTTCTACTGAATAAGTAGCGTTGTAGTTGTACTGTGCCAACATTGGAAGGCTAAACCATTGCAATGGTCTGTCGATCGTTTGAACAAGGCCTGTTCCACCCGGAGTAATATCGGTGATGCGGAAACGGTAACCCGTTGCACCCGGAAGGCTCGTTGTAGAGACTAGAGTAGTGATCGTTGTTAGTCTTTGTCCACACTGTGATGGAGATACAGAAGTAGCTCCGCCTTCGTCAAGAACTGCTGGTGAAGAAACAAAACATGCATCTCCATAGTAACCTAAGGCCACTCCGTTTCTTACCAACTGTATTTCTACAGTGTAAGTCGTTGCATAGTCATAGTTAGTTAACATAGTCAGGCTAAAGTTTGGCAATGGCCTGTTCAGGATTTGAACGTTGGCACCATTTGTAACTTTAACAATGTAACCGGTAATCTGATTGCTTGTAGGCAATGTGATGATACCGATCAATGATCCGATTGAAGTTAACGTTGCACCACAGAATGATGGCAACAATTTGGTTTTCAACTGGAATCCTTCGTCTAAGTTTCCGTCACAGTTGTTGTCAATTCCGTCAAAAGGAACTTCCGCATGACCAGGATTGATTGCTGCAACAGCATCGTTACAATCACCGGCTACAGAAGCATATCCTGCTGGTGGTGTTGTTGCATTAACTGCACACAATGACACAGCATTACCTGTTCCATAGTGGTCACCATCATTATCTACATAGAAATTGTAAAATTGGTTTACTGTAATCACACTTGCTGTACTCGCTTTTGGACAAGCACCAAGGCTAACAGTTGCCACATATGATGTTGTCGCAGTAGGTTTCGCATATACGACAGCCCTTTGGCCTCCTGTATAAGGAACCGAAGCAGCCGCATCAGTATACAAACCTGTAGTAGGGCTCCATGTTGGAACCAAGACATTAACAGCTTCAAACGTTGTGTTCGGCCTAGAAGAACTTGCCGCCTCTGAATCATATACAGTTAAAGCGTCAAATCCTGCAATGCCTCCAGAGACATCATCACTAGCCCCATAATACACTGTATTGGTTGCAGTAGTGGTTGTAAGAACTCTAGTTCCGTTTCCATTACCACCGTTACCTGCATTGTGCACCATTTCGACGATCAAGTTTGAAGTACCGTTCCAAACGTACGGCGTAGTCAATGTGAACTTGGCCACACCCGGAGCTGTAGGAGGAGTGTAAGTTGCAGGACCATAAACTGTTGATGTTCCTGTAACAAATCCTGTCAATGCAGTATTTGAAGTCGTACCCATTCTAATGGTAAAATTAGTACAAGCGTTGGCAACAGCTGCACTCATTGGTAATGAGATCGAATTAATGCTGCTTCCTGCCTGCAATCCTTGTGCTGTTAATTCAGCAGCGGTATACAACATTTGGTGTTTTACACCTCCGTAATATGCGCTTAATGGATTTGGAAAGCTTGTTGTGCTTGGAGCAGTAGTTCCTGTACCAAGAACAGCTAAAACATTTGCTGTTGAAGAATTCCCAATAGTCAATGCTTGTATAGATCCTGCACACAATGTAGCAGTTGCCGGTGTAATTACCGGTGTTACAGGGGAAGCATTTACAGTCACATTGAAAGTAGCTGTATTTACACAACCTGCAGCATTTGTAGCTGTCAAAGTATAAGCAGTGGTAGCAGATGGATTGAATGTAAACCCTGTTGCTGCAGTTCCGCTTACACCTCCAGCCGGAGCCCATGTGTACGTATCGAAATTAGCAGTTGGGCTAGTTACATTAACCACTGTGCTGTTACCATTACAAAGCGTAGCAGTAGCTGCACTAATAGCAAGTGCTGGTGCTGCATTTACAGTAGCAGTTACTGCAGTTCTTGCAGAGAAACAGCCTGTAGTTATACCTAAATTATAAATGAAATAATTCGCTGTACTTGCACTTCCTGCCCATCCTCCTGTAACAGAAGCATTTGTTGAAGTGTAAGGGAATGCAGCTGAAAAATCCCTGATTAAGCCTGTAATTCCAGTAGTCGCTTTCACAAGCAATCTATATCCTGTACCTACAGGAACAGAGAAGCCAAGTGGAAGTGTTACAGGAGTTGCAATACCAGTTCCCGTTACTGCAATTGCACTTGAAACTGCAATTTCAGTTCCTGCAGAGTTTTGCAAAGCGATCGTAATTGTTCCAGTACCTACCGGATAAATCACGGCTGAAGCTAATGTAAGACTAGAGGTTGCATTGAATACAATTCCATACCCAGTAAATAAGGTATTTCCATCAGTACCTAGACTTGAAGGTTTTCCTACATTTTCTGAGCTTCCGCCCATTGCTGCAGCAACATAATAAGTCGTATTCGTACTGATTGAAGGTGTAGCAAAAGTATTTCCTGAACCTAATACAGTACCTGAACTTGCTGAAGCAAACCAATTTAAAGTGGCACCAGCGCTTGCTGTACCAGTAAGATTGACAGTGCCAGCACCGCAACGCGTTGCTCCATTTGATGTCAATACTGTTGGGTTGTTTACTCCAATCGTGATTGTAGGCGTGTCTGCAGAAGAACCTCCTGAGCAAGTCACCCTATAGAAGTATGATGTTGGAGTAGAAATTACCGGCGTTGTATACGTCGGGTTAACCGCTCCTGAAATCAATCCTGTTGTTGTATTATACCATTGGTAGCTTAGACCTACAGCATTTGCACTGTATCCAGCAGCTGTAAGTGTAACAGCTCCTGAACCACAAACTGCCGCAGCAGATGAAGTTACCGTTCCGGCAACCGGAGTTCCGGTACAAGCTGGTATTGCAAGAATGTTTACAATATAATCCTCAGCTTCACCATATCCTCCACCGCCAACACCACAAGCCTGAGCTGTAGTAAGGGCAGAATCATTTCCTCCGCGAACCCTCATTCTTGTGTTACCAAGAACAGCGCCTGCAGGAACATTAAATGTAAATACAGCGGTACCGCTTGCGCCTGCGCTTGTTGTTGAAACAACACCTTCGCTTGCGTCAAAAACACCATTGTGGTTAAAGTCAATCCACACACCTCCATACTGAGTTGAATCAGAACCATAGGTTACCGATACATTCACAGTTGTAGTTGTATACAAATCCGGAACATTTACCCCTGTAAAGAAAGTATAGTAAGGAGATGTACTGTTATGAGTTGACGGATTGTTTAAAGTTCCAACCGATACATTCGCAATACCGTCTGTTGTACCAGGCCCGTTAGCAAATGACGGCGCACAGTAAGTAGTAGTTGTAAGCAAAGCTCCAGTTGAAGCCACGCTACATCCTACACCAGACGATACCAAAACCCTGTAGTAACGTGCTGTGCTTCCCGCTGCTGTTTGCTGTGCAGTTGCAACTGACAATGCAGAAGTATTGGCTCCTGAATAGGTAATATTCGCTGGAGTTCCATCAGCAACATTTGCGTAAGGTCCTGCCAAGGCTGTTGAAAATTGCCATTGGTAAGTTGCAGCAGTTGTTGTTGTAGCGGCAACTGTAAATGATCCTGAGTTACCAGAGAAAATTGTAGTTGGAGCTGGTTGTGTATTGATCGTAACGTTGTTGATGATCAATTGTGCTCCTGCAGATTTTGCAGCTGCACATGGCGTCTCATCATTTACTGTAATACCGTTTACTACGGCTCTGTAAAAATAAGTTCCATTTGCAGGTGTTGAAGCTGTCGTATTTACAGTAAGGCTTGCTGTTGCAGCACCACTGTAAGTAGCTCCCGCAGGTACCGTTGCTGTTACTGAAGACCAGTCAGCATCATTAGCACTGTTTGTAGTGGCATATTGCCATTGGTAAGAACCAATTCCTCCACCAGCAGCTACTGTAAAGATCGCTGATCCTCCAGAGTAGCAAACAGATTGAGCCGTAGGATTGGTATTTACAACTGGTGGTGCAGCTACAGTTAATAAGGCAGAATTTGACTCTGCAACACCGTTTCCTGTAACGAACACTTTATACCTGTAATTGTTATATGCAGATGTAACTCCTGTTAAAACCAAAGTAGCAGTAGTACTTCCTGAATAGATTCCAGTATCAGTAATATCTTCCCACTGGTTTCCACCCGGATCTTGTTGCCATCTGTAGCCATCAGCAGGAACATCCGGAGAAGCCACTACTGTAAAGCTTGCTGAACCGCCTCCTGAAGAACAGATTGTTTCTGATTCTGGCTGCGTTCTGATTGCTGTTTCACCAACGATCAATACTGAAGGATCTGTAATCACAGTACCACAGGCACCAGTAATTATCAATTGATACGCTGTATTGTTCAAGGTATCAGGAACATCCGTTATTGTAAGCGTACTTGTAGTTGCTCCGCTAAATGTAGCGTCATTTTGCACATCCTCGAAACTGATCCCTTCATCGATACTAATTTGCCATTGGTAACTTAGTGCCGGTGTACCGGTACCTGTAGCTGTTACAGCGAAAAACGTATCATCACCTGTTTGTACCGTTTGTGTAGCTGTGCTTGACAGCACTTCTATAGGTTTGTTTACAGCGATCGCATGCGTTTGTGCACTTGTACATCCCGAAGAAGTAACTGTAAATGAAATTACGGCATTTCCTTCTGTAACAGGAGTTACAACTCCTGAAGAAGATACTGTTGCCACATCAACATTTGATGAGCTCCATGTACCTAAACCTGAAGGTGTATCTGTAGTAAGGGTAACCGTACCTGATCCAAGACAAACTGAATCTGGGCCTGAGATCGGAAGAACCGTTGGGCTTGGGGTTACGGTATAAGCAGTGCTTGTTCCGGTTCCGATAGCGCTCGTAACGGTAATATTTCCAGCTGTAACTCCTAAAGGAGCCACTGCAGTGATAGTTGTTGCGTTAACTACTGTGTAAGACGCAGCGTCAACACCGTTAAATTTCACAGCAGTAATGTTTCTGAATGCATGCCCGCTAACAGTAACCGATGTTGATCCTTGTGAGCATAATGCCGAAGGCGTAAAACTATCGATCGTTGGCGGAGCTACTTCCAATGTATAGTCGTCAAATCCTAATCCATAGGAATTGATTGAAGATGTTGTTGTTCCTTGTGCGATTACATAAAAAGTATTTCCAATGAAACTTGACGGAATGCTTGCTGTGTAATTGTACCAACCTGCAGCCGCTACTACCGGAGCTGAACCAAACGGCAATGCCACATCTATAAGTTGCGTTGCACCGGTTACTGAAGCTGTATTGTTAACAAAGAATGTTACTTTATCTGTAGCCAATCCGTTAGCACTTCTGTAAATCCATACGCTAACCCTTGCATCTACCGAAGGAGTAGCCGTTAAATTATATGGAGGGCTAATCAATAAAGAACTACCACCTCCACTTACCCAGGCTTTTCCTGCGAATCTTGTCCCTGTATGCGGACCAACTACGCCATCATTGCTAAGAGCAGGAGCCCATGCACCTGAGCCACTTACGAGGCTCGTTGACCAACATGCCGGCAATGCTTCAGCATCAAAGCTTTCAGTATGTGGCAGTGTTGTCAGTGGCAAGCATGACGTTGTAAACGTATAAGCTGTAGTCCAGTCGCTATAGATTGACGCGCCACATACACCTCTTACAAATAATGTGTAAGTGGTTTGAGCAGTCAATCCTACAATGTTTTGAGTTGTAACACCTGCAGCAGTTGCACCCGATGCCTGAAGGCCGGCATTGCCACTACCTGCAGCTCCTGAAAGCCTTACTTCATACTCGTATCCATTGGCTGGCGCTGTTGATGGTGCTGTCCATGAAATAGTAGCTGTAGTAGTTCCCAAAGCCGTAGTTGTTGGTAAAGTTGGAGTCAAACAACTGTTTAATGTTGTAAAACTGGTCTGATTGGCAGCGCCACAAACCGGAGTTCCATTTAAATTTTTAGGAACTACATACCAATAATACTGCGTAAGACCTAATAATGTCTGAGCAGTTGTTAAGGTATAAGAAACTGCAGTCGGTCCTGTCGTTGTTGCCAACAATGTAGTTGGGCCTGAAGTTGTTCCTAAATACACATCATAGGTTTCAGCATAATCAACTTGTCCCCATGTCAACGTTGGCGTAACACTTACCCCAGTTGCCAGATTTGCAGGAGATGAGTTTGTTGTACAAGACGGGATTGGGTTGAATACACAAATCGAAAACTGGCTGTTATTTACTGGCGTCCCTCCAATTCCCGAAGGGTGGCGGTAAGCTCTTAAATAATATTCAGCTCCTAAAACTGTAGTAAAGATCACTCCTTCATTAGCGCCTGTTGAACCGCCGTTGATACAGCCAACAGGGGCCAATACCAAATTATTTCCTGCGCAAGTTCCTGAGGTTACTGAGAATGCCTGGATCGCTACGTCAAATCCTGGGACTGAAGTAAGCGTTAATCCATGTGTAGTTGACGTAGCAGTAAATTTAAACCAAACATCGTTTACACTTGCTCCTGCACCGGTACATGTTGGTGCAACAACACCATTTGTAGTGGTAGTAGTCGCATTAACCACATTTGTTGTTCCGGCTGCTGTCGTATCAGAATACGCATTGCAAGCAGTTGAAGGTGTCAAAGCGATAGCTCCACAAGGGTTATCATTTACTGGAGGAAGACTTACTTCACTCACACAAATGGACAACGTTGGAGTTGTTCCATTACCCGATGCCTGATGGTAAACTCTTATGTAATAAGTAGCACCAACAGTAAGGGTAGTCGCATCGATTGTTTCAGTTAAACCAACTGCAGTTGCATTTGAGCAGGCCAAAGGCGTAGTGCCCTGATCGCTGAACAATTGCAACACCATATTATAACCGCCGCCGCCGAAAGCCTGGATTTTTGTAGCTGCCGTTGTAGCCACAAACTTAAACCAGACGTCATCGTCAGGAGTTCCCGGAGTTGCAGCCGAACATACCGCAATACCTGCAGAAGCAGTTGCTCCAGTAGTGTTGTAATACGTTCCGCACAAAGTTCCGCAAGGTGCACTATTTACTGTCAAGGCGATAGCCGTTCCCGGTTCGTCATTTGACGGTGTTAAAACTACAGGCACATAGGTAGTATAAGTACCCGGTGTGAAAGTAATTTTAGTATTGCATTCCGGAGGTGTTACCAATGCATTCTGCGCAGTTGCAGCAAAACTTCTTGTATTGGTAATTTGCTGGGCAGTAAGGTTATTGACACTTGCCGTACCAATACTTTCCCCATTTAATCCGCTCGCATAGCTGTAAGTTGTGTTTAATGTTCCATTGTACCCTTCCATGCTGCCATAAACGAATTCAATGTTATTTGAAGTTTCGTAAAATTTGGCTTGGAAATTAAGGCTTGGCCCGGCATTGTTATACACTTCCATGTTTGACCATTCAACAGTCAAGACGCGGTTTGGAGATATACCGTCTACCTGATATCTAATCGGTGCTGTTGCACCTTGTAATGCAGAAATCAGATTCGGGTTCCCCTGGATAACCAAATCATCCCAAAAAGGAGCAACAACGCTTCTCCAAGTCGAAGTAGAACCAATATCTTGGCTCGCACCTGATTGCGTAGTTAACGCCGCGCTGCTTAAAGTCACGAAACCGTTAATATTTGCTCTAAATCCCGCTACGGTGTTTCCTCTGTAAACAAAAGGAAATGGCATTGTAACCAAAGTAGTGGTATTGTCATCAGTAAGCAATGTCGAAGTTGTTGCCGGCGTAGAAGCCGCAGTATTCCATGTAAATGCATTACCTGTAGAAATAATAGAATTATAAGTGATTCCTGTACTTCTTGTAACATCGTAAGCACAGTTTACGACAGTAATTGCCGAAACTGTAGAATATGCAAATGCCCCGCCATTGGCGCAGGTTACTTTCAAACGGTAATACCTGTTTACGGTTAATGCTGGTGGAGTGTAAGAAACGGTTGTAGCACCGCTTCCGCCCGCAGCATTCGCCCAAGCATCAGCTACTCCGTTGTCATCAGATTCTTCCCACTGGTATGTTAAGCCGGTAGTTCCGGTACTCACACCTGTTGCAGTTAAGACCGATGGAACTAAACCACTACATACATTAGATGTTGCAGGGCTAGCAGTACCACCTGAAGGGGTTCCTGCACAAGCATTCTGTAAAGTTGTAAATGATCCGGCAGCTGCATTATAACCATCTCCTCCACCCGCAAGATTCGGGATGTGAGAATAAATAGAATTGGCACTGCCGTTTGATGATTGCACCCTTACCTGATAAATCGTGTTTGCCGTTAAACCTGTTAATACAACACTATTTGTTGCAACAGGGTTAGCACTCCAGTCTGTCCAGGCACAAGTACCACGAACCCTGTATTGTACATTATATTGTGTAGCTCCGGTAGGAGCAGTCCATGCCACAGTTGCACCTGAAGATGTAACTGCAGTTGTTGCAGAAAAAGTACGAACAGGCGCTACAGCAGCTGCAGGCGGTGTCCATGTATAGCTTAAACCAGTAGGGATCTTAACATTTGCGTTGGAAACTGCAAATAACATGGTTGAACTGTTTGAAGTTCCCGTTACCGCATTTGACCAATCACATGTAGTTCCTGTTGGCGCATCCAAAATGTAAAGGTTGTTGACATTTGAAGCATAAGCAATCGAATTCCCACGAATACCTACTTGAGGATTTATTCCGGAAGTCGAAGTTCCTGTTGGATTTGTGCAAGTTCCGTAAACAATTCTAATGATTCCGGTTGCATACTCAAGTCTGATCTGGAAATTTAACTTCTCAACAGTTCTGTTATAAAAGTTAGCATGATCTTTATATTGAACTACAAATTCAGTCCCTAAATCCTGATAACGGATTTCCGGTACTGCTCCCGTAGCTGTCGATGCTCCGGCATCCTGCCCAAAAGCAGAAACTGCACCTGTGCCAATCAAAGTAGACAGCGGAGCATAGTTACTACTTGAAGAAACAGCTCCAAACGTTATATAACCATTGGTGTTAATATAACATGTTGTAATGCTGCCACCTCCAAAAGGAAACGCAGTTCCTAAAGTAATTGCGCCAGAAACTGCATCGTCATAACCGGCAGTTGCAAAAACTGTCCCTCCGGTTATCGGGGAGTAAGTTGCGCCGGTAGCCGATGTAAACACATAATTTGCAATATTGGTTTGTGCATAAATGCTACCTCCTGATAGTGTGAATGCAAAAACCAACAACAAATTCCAAAGCCACGACGTTCGTGAGACTTTTGTGGGCGAAGTTGGCGGTGAGCCGATGACTTCTCCCACATCATTTTTGAGCCAAGCATCCCTGCCACGACTCAAAGAATTGTAGTTTATAATCATAATTAAAAAAATTGGGTTAAAATAATACGGTAATGTATAAAAAAGTTAATAATTCGTTAAGACAAAAATCACAAAATCGTTAAAAAACATTATTTGCCGATAAAAAGCAAGACGCAACGATATAAGGAAAATTGATTACAATTCTTTTAACATTTGATTCAGAGCCAAAAAAACCCCTTTTCTAAATGAAAGGGGTTAATTTCCTGGTTGTCTTGTTATTAAAAGATGATTTTTTTAACTACAGTAATTCCGTCAACGGACGTTACTTTAACAAGCAATACTTGTTGAGCAGCTGCCAGATTTGATATTACTGCCGTAGTACTATTGATATTGTTTCTAAAAAGAAGCTCACTTCCTTTTATATCATAAATTTTAACAACAGACATGGTGATACCTTTAGTTTTCAAATTGATGCCGTTTTGGTCTTTATAAACCACAATAGCATTCTCATCGAAAACAGCATCAGTTGTAGCCAATGCAGTATTGGTATATTTCAATAAAAAACGATTGTCAAATGTTCCTGCTTCTGTAGCAAATGAATAGGAACCTGAAGTAAAATCATGTGTTGTCAACAGCAGCCTGTCTTCAAGATATACTTTTTGCTCTCCAGACTCAAACAAACCGTCTTTTAATGCTAAACTAATCTCATAAGTTCCTGCAGTTGTCGTGCGGTACCCTAAAGGCACTACATCACTATTGACAAATGGCAATGCCCTTCCCTGAGTGGTAAACTTTTTAGCGCCGTTGATCGTATAGAATCCAACGGTATTTCCAGATTCTAAAGACTCACCATCATATCCTCTTTCATAATTGTTAGTAGCTCCTTCTATGTAACCAAGCAAAATTTGTTTAAATGATTGGTCATTTTTAAACTCAAGCCACAAACGGTTTTTCTCAACTTCACTTTCAGTATTTTCATTTTTATAGAAATTCTGATTGTTTAAACCTCCTGCACGCATCGTATTTTTAAAGACTACATCGGTATATCCTGTTCCTACAATCGAAGCCATAAAACCTTGTCCTGCGGCTATGTATTTAGTAGGAATGCTTGCATTTGCACCCGGAACACCTGTTACTGTAGTTATTCCCGTACCTCCTGTATAATTATAAGTCGCATAATCAGATGAATTGTAAGCCTGGTTGCTGATATTCGTATTGTGTGTCCAGAAATACAGCGTGGTACCACCTCCAAGCGAAGCCGCATTGCTTGGGTCTTTCATCAGTTTCTCTGCATCAAGTGCACTTGGATAAGGATTCCCTAACAGGTTGACATTTTTAGCAGGATCAGCAGGATTGACATATACACTATTAGGCAAAGTCGTAATCGTCCCATTATTAGGTATTCCCAAAAAAGGAGCTGTATATACCCCACCACCAACTGGGATATCAGTTCCTGCCCGAGCAATATATCCCTTTCCTGGCGTCATGATTGTAGATGAAGGCGCAGCAATAACCGACCATGCGTAAGCTACCGGATCCCAAGCCATATACTTGTCAAATCTGGTGTTCGGTGACAAATTAAATAATGTTTGCCCTCCTACTGGCGAAGACCAATAGGTATAGTCAAACGGATGCATGGTTTGTGAATTTCTTTTATAAGCAATCGGATTTGTATTTACAACTGTAGCATCTGCCTGCAATAAACTTGCATTGTTGTTAAAACTCAATGAGCCGCCGGTGATATGAACCCCATGCTCAACATTTAGCGTCACACCAGAATTAACGATAATTGCACCACCTTGGATGACTACTGCACAAGCATTAAAATCTGCGTTCAACGTAGTTCCTGTAACAAAAATAGCCATTTTTGTAGCGTCAGGTGGGCTTGACCATGTTCCAGTGAAGGTAGTTGTTGGTACCGTTACTTTTACAATTTGGCTGGCCTTTTGAATACATCCAGACTGTATCGCCCTAAAATAACGATCCCCTGTCATGATCCCACAGGCAGCCTTGATTTGCGCCGATGTTAAAGTCATTGTAGTATTCGCTATTGTAGTCGGACTTGTAAAGGCAGCATTATTTGCCCATTCCCATCTCACGATAGTCGTTCCGGTTGTAGCACCCGTGATCGTTATGTCTGAGGCCACACCACTACATGCAGTTTGCACTGCCGGTGCAATCGTACCCATATCAAACGGAGTCACTGTAATTGCAACGTCGGTATAAGTTTGACAACCCAAGCCGCTTGCTGCAGCTGCCCTGTAGGTAGCGTTAGTCTGTGGAAGTGCATAAACCGACGCAGCAGGACCACCATTATAGACGTTTGTAGCTCCAGCATCTGTAAACAATCCGGAACCAACACCATTAGGCGTCCAACTTACAGCAGAAGACCCGCTTCCTGAAATAACAATATTATCTATACCCCAACCATAATCAAAATAAGCTGCATATACAAAACGCAATTTGATTGTTTTGTTCTGATACAAACTCAGGTCTATTATCGAGTTGATAAAGTTAGTTGCTGTACCGCCCTGACTGGTTGCTGTGTAAGTTGCCAAAGGCGCCCAGGTTGTATAAGCATCATCATTTGTCGCAATTTGCACGGTACCTGATTCCGGGAACGTATCTACGCTATAATATCTGTAATATTGCCAAAAGCTCAACGAAATCGTACTGTATCCTGTCAAATTAATTTCAGGGGACGTAAGCGAGGTATTTGTGTTATAAAATCCGGCAGAATCACTTTCTGCAAAAGCAAACTGTGTATAGTCATTACTATGATAAGTACCATAAAAATAGTAGCCGTCTGGCGCCAATCCCCAAGCACTGAGCGCACCATCAGGTCCGCCAGTTGAATTCGCAACCAACCACCCCGGAGCATCTGAATTAAAATCTTCTCCATATATTTTAACCCCTGATATCAAACCACCAGTAGTTGAAAGCAGTTGCGCTGGCCCTTGCTGACATGTCGTAGCCGAAGCCGGCGTAATGACGATCGAAGTTGGAGGCTGGTTTACGATTACATTAAATTTAGTAGTCGCCGTCTGGAAAGTAGTCGAATTAAATGCGTTAAAAGTATAAGTAACATTAGATGTTGGATTAAAAGTATAGCCCGTTATAGCATTACCAATGACCCCTACATTCGGTGTCCAGAAAAAAGTATCATAAGTGGCAGTACCTGTGGTGATCGTAACTGGAACCGTACTGGTTTCATTGCGACATATCGTTACAGAAGCAGCACTTAAAACAACAGGCGGAGGAAGTGGCAAAACATAGAACGTATAGTCCTCAGTTTCCCCTTTTCCAGAATTGTAAGCGCAAGGATTGTTTGGATTTGTTGAATTATAGTCAATAAGAACACGCATGCGTCCGGCTCCTGATGTCGCTCCTAACGGAACTGCAAAAGTCCCCGAAGCAGAAACCACATAACCTGTAGTATTAAAAACCCGTTCTCCAGTAGCAAAAGTACCATCATGGTTCCAATCCACCCAAATACTGATCCCAACATTATCACCGGAAGTCGTAGATGATGAAGTTACAGTAAAATTAATCGATTGCCCTTCTGTCTGTGTAACAGACAATGCGGTATAATTTCCATACCCGCCTGGATTTGCTCCGCTCGTATTTGAAATATTTGCAAGCGCCCCGGTGGTACTGAAACTTTTAATGTAAGTTGATGCAGTACCTAAAACCGGCGTACAAGATGCCGGAGGCAAAGTAGGTGCAGTTGGCGTCGTAAAAGTTCCGTAAGTCAAACTCCATCCGCTCATATCTCCATTCCCACAATTAGAACGTACCCAAAAACGGTACGTAGTACCAGGAGTTAAACCGGAAAGGTTTCCAATCAATCCACTGGCGCTACCTGTTGCGGCCGTAGTAAATACAGGAGCCACAAATGATGGCCCTGGAGATATGTAATAAAAATATCCGCTTCCGGGTGGCGTTGTAGGAGCAGTCCATCCGATAGATGCAGAATTTGGCGTAACCAATCCTGAAATCAATCCTGTTGGATCTTTACAAGTAGATTCTTCAATCACGATATCATCCAGTAAAGTAGTCGCATTCAATTGTTTTGAATAATCGATAAAACCAAAATAATAGGTTCCGCTTCCGCTTGGCGGATAAAAATTGACCACATTGGTCAACGGCCCGCCCCTGAAATCTACGTGTCGCGCAAGTGTATCCGTTACTGCCGAAGCTACCGGTGCCGTTCCTATCGTTAACTTTAAACGCTGGTTTGTCGTTGGCTGTTCCGCCGAAGCTCCATATTTGTATGAAACACGGTATGATTTTGAACCGTCAAGGGTTAATCCCTGGGTGTAAAATCCTGATCTGTTTGCTCCAGTAGTTGCAGAAGCCGGCTTTGCGGTAATCCTTAAATGCGAACTGCTAAATCCCCAATCATTTGGTGTGGATGGTGGTTTTAAAGCCCAAAAACCAAAACTTTGGTCGATTGGATTTGTGGTTTCAATTCTTGTACAAGTTGGAAGTGATGAAAAATCCAAAGAATAAGCGGGGTTCACAATCTGAGGCGTACAAAGCGTTCTGAATGTGGCCGCAACCGACCATCCGCTTGTAGCACCGCAATTTGAACGCACATATACATAATATTGTGTATCTGGAGAAGCAAGCGTCAACGGAGTTGTTGTTACACCCGCACCCACTGAACCTGTAGCGGCCGTTCCGCTTAACGGATAAACTATATTTATATTAGAAGGCCCGGTAGTCGAAACCAAATATTGATAACCGCTCACGGGCGCCGGTGTGGGTGCCGTCCAGCTTACTACAGCACTATTTTGCGTCACCGATGCAACTGCTACATTTACTCCAACAGGAGCAAAACAGCTTGGTGGCGTATATGTCAAAGTAACTTTCGCAGGCATACCTGTCGTACTAACCCTTACAGCAACAGTTTGATTGTTTGCAGTTCCTCTTGTAAAAATTGGCGAAGCAGTAGGCCAAGCCGTCCCAGTAAAGTTTTTATTATTAAAATCGGTATTATTCTCACCTCTGACACCCACTTGTCCAGTTGCGCCCGTAATGGATGATCCAGAACCAGCCCCATATCTTAACTCTATCGAGTTTGAGGTTTCATTTAAAACAATCTGCATCGCTATCGTTGCTGTAATCACAGTATTTGATGCGCTAAGCCTATTTGCATTATACTGCACAATAAAAGTCCTTGCTCCGGCAACACCCGCAGTTTGCTTAAAAATATCAAGGTTTGCAGTCCTTAGATCTTGCGCAAATACCGCAACAGCGCCATCGTAAGTTTCAGTACTAGATAATGGGGTATAATTGGTAGTTGACGGAGCTGATCCAAAAGTGATAAAACCATTACTGGAAATATTACATGCCGTGTAAGACCGTCCATTGAAAACAAATGTAAATCCTAAAGGAACGTTTGCTACAACATCATCATTCCAAGCTGTAGTTCCAAACACACCCGTTGTTCCAGGTCCTCCTTGAATCGTAGCGTATGAGGTTGTGGTAGTCCCAGTTGTAGAAACTCCAGTAGGCGTATAAGAACTCACCTGCCCTTGAGAATTCCAGGCTGCAAGCAGTACTATAATAAGGAAGGATTTTTTAAAAAATACGAACGCATTACTTTTTTCTGCAGGGCCACAAAAAAGTGAAAGTAATTGTTTAATCATAAGGTAATTTTTTTAGAAATGGTGGGTAAATGGCATTTAAAAAATCGGTTTGAACAGTTCCGACTTTCATTTTTTTAACGATTTAGCGATGTTAACTTAATCACATCGGGGTGCTAAATTTACACTAAAACTTAATATGAAATAATTTATACCGTTAAAATATGTAGTTTATCGATTAAACACAAAAAACATCGACCAACTCCCTATTTATCAATACTATTAACAATCTGAAACTGACAATCAAAGTGTTACACTTCAAGCTTTAATAACAGTCACAGCAACCAAAATTAATAATTTTTTAAAGTTAAAAAAGTGCAAAATCATAATCTTATTAACACAAACCGCCATAATCGGGATTACAGTTAACAAAACTTCCGTCAAACTGCACCGTTGCTGTTTGTCGACACTTAACATTTAATAAACTGTTGTTGAAAACTATTTGTTAATTTCAAATATAATAGAATGTTAAGCTTGTGTGAAATTTTTTCGTTGAACTGCGGTTAAAAACGTTTAAAAGAAAAAGGCTTCAAATCGGTTACAGCTTCTTTCCATATGCTATGTATTTTGCGCTTTGTTTTTTGCCTCAAGCTTCAAATACAATTCATGGCAGCCATCGAGCATTTCAAATTCACTCAAAGGCAACAACTGGTCAAGAATTTCCAACAAGCTTGCAACATGGCTGCTCGGGTCTACCACTTCACCTGAGTTCTGTGAGCCGTCATTATACATCGTATGCAGTGCAATTTTCATCAGGTCACTGATTACAAAACCCAAATTGGAATAGCTGTAAAATTCCAGCCTCGCCTGAAAAATTCCCGGCTTACAATTGTGGGGCATCAGTGTCCTGAAATAGGCGATCTTCGTTAACTCATCAGCGAATTTTTTAATGTCGGAATTCAGGTCAATATGATCGGGTTCGGCTGTTGTCGTTTCCGCATTGTTGTCCGGGGCATACAATACCACTTTAGCTTCGTCATTGCCTTTTGCCTTACACTTCGCAATCATTTCCTTAAACAATTGATAAGCCTCCTTTTTCATCAGTTCCGTTTTTTCAGTCGCAAGGGCGATTGCTTCCGTCGTGAACTCATGCGTGTGGTCGTAACGGACAACTTTAGATGAATTGTCCAGCTGTACCAACGCCTCCCATTCTTCCGCCTTTTCAGGATCAAAAAGTTTTCCAAAGAACGGTGCAAAATCCGCAACATGCTTTTGTTGTTCCGCAAGGCTTTCATTTGTAAACGTATCACCCATAGTCAGCCATGACACAATAAAATAGGTGGCCTGCAACGTCTGGTGCAAGTGGAAGGCCGCTTCGGCAAGCTTTCCGTAACGGCTGTAAAAGGTGACATGCCGGAAAAACCCCGCGGCCTCCACGTGTTGGTTGTCGTAAAATGCGGTCGCTTTTCGCAGCCGTTTTTTGATGTCGGGATCTTTTGTACTAAAAATCCTGTTTTTAGGATCCGAACGGTACACCAATTCATCGACTGTGGCGTGGCGCATAAAGAACGGACTGCCTTCTTTCCAAAGACATTCTGCCCACCAATACTCAAAAAGCGTAAATGAAAAGTTTGGCAGGGATTCGAACAGCCTCGCCACCAAAGGATAAACGGTGCTTAACTCCTCTTCACAGTATTCCGAAAGGAACAGCGTAACAATCGTCATATCTGTTAACTCGCTGTTCGTCGAAACGTAAACTGAATGCAAGGGAAGGAATTCCAGCAACGTCGTTACCGTTTTTAATAAAAGGGCATGCTCCGGATGGTTTTCAGGTATTCTAATTGTATTTTCCATGGGTAGTAAAATTTAAGATGGATTGTTTTGTAATTTGTTATCATTCACAGTTTGCATGCCTTCACTTTTCAGCCGCGCCAGTTCCTTATCAGTTAGTTCACTTGCGAGTTTCATTAACTCACCACACCTGCCCGAAAGAAAATCCATGTCGGTATAATTAACCTCCCACTCATAATGAAAGCGCATCGAACTGGGATGCGTACTGATCATCTTAAAAAGGCGTTTGTCCTCTTCGCTTGCCCTTGGGAAAAATTGGTTGGGCAGTGATGTAAAAAATCCGCACAGGTCAATAAAGAAACCCAGCGAAAAGTAATTGGGCGTATACCCAAGAAACACGCGGATCAAACCGAGGCAGGTATGCTCTACGGCGAGGTTCAGCATCACCTGGTCAATGGTCGAAACATTCCGCGATAACCTTTCAAAATGGGCATCTAAAAAACAGTTGCCAATCGTTTTGCGTTCGCCCATGAATATTTCGGCAAAGGAAAGGTTGCGCACTCCGGCATCCTTTGAATGCAACGGACACCGGAAACCTTCTTTCCCGTAAAGCAATTCCCCATTCGCAATCACGCTGCTGAAAAAACAAAGCTGGTCTCCGGCAGCCTTTTTCAGGGAATCTGTTTTGTGCACAAGCAATACCGCGACAAAGCGCTGATCCGTTTTGCTGCTGATGATGCTGCCCAGGTCGGCCGATGCGTTGGCCCTCGTTGACGTCGTAAGCACTAAAAGATACAACCGGGTTTGCTGAAAGTTGCCTTTTGAATGGCCAATCGCAAGCTTTTCGGTGTGCTCAACCTCTTTCTTTCCAAAACAATAAACGGCATCTGTCGGAATGAAATCCCTGATGATCTGACAGACAGCCTCCAGATCGTTAGCTGACGCTTCAAAATTCCCTGTTGGCGTAGCCAGCAATGGCGCTGTATCGCCTGCTTCTACGATGTCTTCCCTGTAGGATATCTTTTCAGTACATTCGGCTACCATCTGATCAAACATTTTTTGAACCTCATCTTTCAGCCGTGCCACTTTTTCCTGAACCTTGCCGAGATCCGGCAGCTTTACGTTGTGCACCTGCTTCCTTTTATAGCTCCAATAGCATTCGTCCAACTTTTCAAGCAAATCGCTTTCTTCCTCCTGCCCGATCTGGAAAAGATTGCTCAAAGACGGGGCGAACTTACTTAAATGCAGCTGCTGTGCGGCAATGCTTTTAGCCGCATACGGCTTGCCCATAATGAAATGGGTTGCCGTTTTATACAGCAATTGCATCGCTTTATGGATGGTAAAAGCGGCTTCAAGATCATTTTGATATTCAATACTGCGGGGAACATCGAGTAAACAGACATCCACTTTATTCATGTGTTTTTTAAAGTGCTTGGCAGCGCGCCGTACCAGTTTGCTTACCGTAGCTTCTTCGGGATAAAAAGCATGGTCAGCAGAAGGATTGGCGTAGGCAAGCTCGCCAAGCGTGCAATGCCTTAAAAGGAACAGGTTTCCTTTTCGCAATGCATCTTCTGCGTAATCGCACGACAGGATCTGGTAGGCGATTTCAGGGTAGGGTTTGAAGACGCGGTCTGCCACCGCAAACAAGTCGCCTTCGATCTGCATGCTGTCGCGGTGCATAAAAATCGAAAAGATAATTTTAGGCCCGCCCCCTGTATTGTCCAGAGAATAATAAACGGAATCTGCATTGATAAAATCTAAAAGCTCATTGGTAATCAGCATCAGCAAGTGGGACTGCGGATGGTTTCGCGGTTTTAAAACATAATGGTCCATGGTTGTGAATTTTAAAGTAAAACATATTTGAAAATTTGTATTTTTGTTCACCTGCAAGTAAATAAGACCTGTTCATGTACCGAATCATTTTTCCCTGTATGCTACATTTTCAATAATGTTTTTTACGCACCCTGAGTTTATAACCTACTGCCCCACAAGACCATTTTGACAAAATGCCGATGTAAAGCCCGAACCACCAACCAACCATCCAATACCATTTCCCCATTTTTAAAGACCGCAGCACTGCGGTCTTTTTCTTATCTTAGCTGCCAATGCATTTCAACGCCTGAAGCCCGGTTGGGTGCAAACGCAGCGTAAGTGGAACGATAAACAACAAATGGTATGGAAAACCAGGGCGCATCAGTGGTCATCAACCACCATATTATAGCCGGTAAACAGGAACAGTACGAAGTGTGGCTGGAGGAAATTGGCGCCATCTGTAAAAAATCAACTGGCAATATCGACTGGCAGGTCATCCGGCCCATTCCAAACCTGACCTTTAATTACACGGTAATTATCCGGTTTGATACGATTGCACATCTGAAAAACTGGATGGAATCCGAGGATCGGAAAAGACTGATTCAAAAAGCGAACAGGCTCCTTGCGGAAGACGACCGATATTTCATTAAATCCGGACTGGATTTCCTTTTCCCATTGGAAGACGAAAATCGAAAAGTTCCGGTCAGGTGGAAACAATACCTGGCCACCTGGTCCGGGATTTATCCGTTGTCTATCGGGATTCCGTTGATGGTAATCCCCATTCTTAAAAGTTTACATGTCCCCGAAAATAAATTCATTTACTCCTTTTTCATTTCCGGGATCGTGGTATTTATCATGGTTTACCTGCTCATGCCCCATTACACCAAGCTGATCAGGAAATGGCTTTACAAATGAAAGCGGCACAATCACAATCTTAACACAAAAACTCGTATTTGCCATCCGGAAGGGTTACCTTTAAGAAAAAGTAAAAGATGTCAGAAAAAAACAAAAAGTTGTTCGGCGTTTGGATGGATTCACAAAACGCTACGATTGTAGGAAAAGAAAATGTTGAAAGTGGTGAATTCATCGTCATAGGCCATGTAAAAAATGTAGGGCCGGACAACAATTCAAACGAGAATGCGTCAAACCACCAGGAAATCGCCTTAACGCAAAAATTCTTTAAAGAAATTGCTGCTAAAATGCCAAACGTTGACGCGATACATATTACGGGAACCGGCCAGATTCAGGAACAGTTTATAAAATTCCTGTCAGAGACGCCACAATACAAAAATGCTATGGCTACAGAGAGCACTTCCAATAAAATGAGCGATGAAAATCTTTTGGCTTTCATAATGAAACATTTCAATTAAGAAGCACTATCAAATTGACTAGGGCCGTAAACTTCTGTTTGCGGCTTTTTGGTAATTGCCAATTGTCCGGCGCGGCCTTTTGCTGCATATTTGCCCGTAGAAGATAATTTCAGGTTCCTTGTTAAAAATGAAATCTAAATTTGTATTTTTGAAAAGTATAAAACAAATTTTGTTGGTGTAGCCAATCATTTCCAGCTGTATCCTACATTTCAATTTCTGTTTTTTACATGCAACGCGTTTCCATCACAATTAATACTTTTGAATTATGAACACACCATCCAAAAACCATATAGGCCGAAAAATAAGTCGCATCCGCGAATTGAAAGACATGAAACAGGAAGCTTTGGCGGCAGCACTGGGGACAAACCAACAGGCGATTTCTATGATGGAAAATAGTGAGAATATTGATGAAGATAAACTGAAAGAGGTTGCGAAAGCGCTTGGAGTTACTCCTGACGCAATTAAGAATTTTAGCGAGGAAGCTGTTATCAATATAATCAATAACACTTTTTCCGATTTTAAGGATAATTCATCTGCGATTAACTATAATTGTTCTTTAAATTTCAATCCTCTCGACAAGTTAATTGAAACTTACGAAGAAAACAAAAAACTGTATGAGCGACTGCTAGAGTCAGAAAAAAACCGAAAAATATAACCGAACAATTACTGTACTATCCAACTATGTTTAAAGACCGCCACGCGGTCTTTTTTATGTTAAAAATTTATTAGTACATTTATTCGTTTACATTTAAGTTACCAGCAATTATATTTGACGCACAACCCAAACAAGACTTTTTTTTCTTAAATTTGACACATGATGTTAATTGATAATAATATCGAATCGCTAAAAAGACTTTGTAATATTTACAACGTCGACAAAATGTACCTTTTTGGCTCAGCATTAACTTCAAATTTTACTGAAAAGAGTGATATTGATTTTTTAGTAAAATTCAAACCTATAGAATTGTCTCAATATTTTGAAAATTATATTGATTTTAAACAAAACTTACAATCATTATTTGGTCGTGAAGTAGATTTACTTGAAGAGCAAACTTTAAGAAATCCAATTCTCATTAAATCAATTAATAGATCTAAAGAGTTGATTTATGGATGAAAGGATTTTAAAATGGCTGTTTGACATCAAATTGTCAATTGAAGAAATCGATAGTTATTATCAAAATCATGAAAACGATTTTTTTAGATATCGTCAAAACTTGATGATGAAACGAGCAGTTGAAAGAAATCTTGAAATAATTGGAGAAGCGATGAATAGAATAATTACTCGCGACTCTAGTTTTGAAGAAAAAATAACAAATGCTAAAGCTATTATTGGATTAAGAAATCACGTGATTCATTCTTATGACAATGTTTCTGATGAAAATATTTGGGCAATTTTGACAAATCATCTTCCTAAATTAAAACTTGAAATTGATAGCTTGATACAATAACTGCTGGTAACAGCGGCTAAGCGAGATTGCTGGTTTTCTGTAACCGGAAACTTTGTCTTCACGAAGAAAGTTTTATCTTGGCAGAGAAAACTCAGTCCGCTTGAATCGCAACCTCGCTTAAGCCGCGAAACGTTATAGGACATTGCAGAAAAAAATCGTAATCATGAAGTTTTTCCCGATACATATTTTAATTAAAGATTTATCATTCATGATAATTTACTTTCTAATTATGAAGTTTAATTTAACGAACGAAAGTTTTTTGCCTGATACAATGAAAAATTTCCCTGGCGCAACTAAAATGCAATTTGTAGATATGATCAGCGCTTCGGTATTTTATAATTTAATTCCTCTGTTTTTTAGCTTCATTTTATATTATCCAATTGTTTATGCTATAAACAAATTAATTAAAAATAATTCAATAGTAAAATTAGTTTTGGCTGGATTCACATTGACTTCAACAACTCCACTACTCTATTTATTTTTTAATAATTACAAACATAACGATTATTATATGTTGAAAGCAGAAACTATATCTTGGATTTTTGTCTATTCAATTTCAATAACGCTATATGTATTTTTAAATATCAATTTAAAATCTTTAAAATTAAAACAAAGCAACGTCCTATAACCGCCTGTAACCGCAATCGCGGGGTTTTAGGTAATTTGAAGTTTCATTTTCACGAAGAATGTTTTATCTTGGCAGAGAGAACTCAGTTCGCTTGGATCCGCGACTGCGGTTACAGGCCTAACGTTGGCTGAAATATTAAGAAAACATGCGAAAATGACTGCAATCAAAGAATCATTCAAAAAGTTTAAACAGGATTTCCTTCCGAAAGTATACTATGATATCCTGAAATGGTTGTTTGGTATCATTGTAATTTTCATTCTATACAAGCTTTTTAATAAGAATTTGAAAATTGAAGAATTTCTAGATAAAGCAGTTTCTTTAAAGTTCTACATGCTCATTATTATCATTTTAGTTCTGGCAGGTGCTATTGTTGGAGTATTAAAAATATGGTATAATAAAAAAATAAAGGAGTTGAAGAGAATAACCTATACGGACGAAAAAACCGGACTAAAAAGTCACAAACTGTTGGAAGAATACCTTGGCGAAAAAATGAAAGAGGCCAAAAAAATTCGAAAGCCATTATCAATCATTTTAATTGATATCGACGATTTTAAAAATTTTAATGAACGATATACGCCCACGATTGGAGATAAAGTAATTTCCGAAGTGGGAAAGCTACTTCTCGACGATGTTCGTATCACTGACCAAACTTTTAGAAGATATGAAACCGGTGATGAATTTGTTGTAATAAGCTCAGACACCAATATTTCTCAAGCAAAAATACCTGCAGATAGAAAACGTGAATTTATTGCCAACCACAATTTCATTGTAGATAACGTAGCATACAAAATAACGGTATGCTGTGGTATCGCGCAGTATAAAGAAGACGATACAATCCAAACATTGCTCGACCGAGCTAATTATGCGATGCGAAACATTGCAAAGAAAAAAGAAAAGAAAAATTCCACGGAACACGCATCATAAAAATACTTCAGCCAACAACGCAACAAAGCACACGCTGGTTTTCGGCAAGTTGAACGTTCATCTTCACGAAGAAAGTCTATCTTAGCAGAGAGAACTCAGTTCGCTCTTACGCGCATGCGTTGTTGCGCGAAACGTTGGTGGCAATGCTAAAAAAAGAGAATATGAATACTAATAATGAATTTTGGAATAATTTAGATAATGTTGTTCAAAAACACAACGACTATATTTTGTCTGATGAACAGCGAACAGCAATTGCTAAATAAGAACAAAAAGCTTATGAAGCAAATATTAAAAATATTAAAGAAATAATTGAAGAAGTCGAAAACAGACTTAATGAAAGAGGATTTTGGACTGAAAAATTTATTGACAAAAAAGGATTTAGGTTTAGATTTAACAAGAGTGGATATTATGGACCTGGAGGATTTTCCAGCCAATATCATACGGCGGCCCATTAGTTTTGGGAATTATAAATCCTTTAGGCGATGCTTTAGTTTCTTATTCTAAAAATACCTTGGAAGAAAATATCCAAATAGGTTGTAACTTCGAAAAAAATGAATTTACAGAATTCGTTAAAAAAACAATTATGGACTTCATTTCACCTAACAATTTAATAATTTCTAAAGATCAATATGACAACTTACGAAACTTTAAAGCTAATAATTGAAATTTTGAAAATTATGGTTTGGCCAATATTTATAATAATCATCCTTCTAACTTTTAAAAAAAACATAAAACAATTATTTGACAGAACTGGAAATATTGAGGGCAGCTTAGGCTCTTGGAATTTCAAATTACAAGCTAAAGATCAATTACAAAAAACTGTGAAGGAAGCAATAAATTTAGAAAAGCTAGGTAAAAAAGAAGATGCAGATAAACTTATCTCTGATAATACTGAAATTATTTCTCAAGCTTTAGGACTTACAGAAAATGATATTCATTATTTGATTGATATAAAAGAAGGTAAGAAAAAAGGTAGGTGGGGCAAAGTCCATTTAGCAAACGCTGGTTTAATTCAGCTAGATGGTGGCGATTTAACTGAAGCAGGACAAATTATTATTGATCGGTTTTTAAAACATAATAAGAAATAAGCACAGCCACCAACCGCCTGTATGCGAATTGCGATGGTTTTCAGTGGCCGGAAGTGTTCTTTCACGAAGAAACATTATCTGCGGCAGAGAGAACTCAGTTCGCTTTGACCGCGACTTCGTTTGGCGAGAGAACGTTATGTGCAAGGTTTGAGCTGCAAGATGCAGGAAACATTCGGCATTACTGTCTTACAATTACCTTGACTCGATCACGAGCTATACAAACTCGGTTTTTTACTGCAAAACAATCGACATAATGTGAGCCGATATACGCCGTTTTTTCTATTTTTTGTGATGTTCCATGATCACTTATTTCTCCTCGTGGTTCCGGACTTCGATCGTCGTTTTTAACCTTCCATTTTAAAACGTCAGCTCTCGTATTATTCTCAACCACTTTAAACTCAATACTGTTCTTCGTATCAACAATACCATTAGCGATCTTTAAATTAGCATGGTATTTTCTGAAACCATCAAGTTTTTCAACAAAGCCATCAATATTTAAAATTAATGACTCATCGACAAGTACTGGAATTTTTTGATCAAATAAATATCTTTCCATTGCACTTTTCCTTTGGTAAAAAGTCGAATCAAACTTTTAAAGTATAGGAAGTAGGATTTTTATAATCTTTTCTAAATTGATTGGCTAGATTATTTAAATAATTTTGGGGCTCAACATTTTGCCTTTGCCAATCTCCCATTATATATAAAATATCTAAATCATGAAGCGGCCTTATAGCAGTAAACCTCGGATAAGATCCTATTTGAACACAATTGTTTACCCCAAGTAAATCATTGAATGATTGATAAATGTTCGATACGAATTGCCTATCCTCAGAATTTGGTGACAATTTCTCTTTTACAAACGTTCTAATTAGCGAGTTAATTCTATCTTTTTTCATAAGTGGTAGTTGTAATCATTGATGTTAAAATATCATTTAATAAGCGGCCTTTAAAGTTCACTACAATTGAATTTCTATTACGGTTGATCTCAGTCATTATATTCTGGTCAATTCTGCTTTGAGGCGCATAAATAATGAGTGAGTCACTATCTCTTTTATACTTCAGAATTTCTAGTATTTGGTCTTGAAATTCTTCATAATTTACCAACATCATTGTATGTCTTTCGCCTTTTTTTAATGAAGCGGATGCTATTCGTTCAATATTTTTTGATTTAAATAATCCCGAGTCTAAAAGTAAATCTCGAAAATCTTGAAACTCAGCCTCTGCATAAATTGCAATCTTTTTATTTGCCAATCCTCTTCCTAATCTGACCCAGACTGGAACTACTCCGGAAAGAATTATATAAAGTCCATAAATCAGAGAAAATAAAGCAGCCATGGTACTTAATCCTCCCACTATTATAAAAAATGGGTGATTGAAAAAGTCTATAATTCTTTCCATTTAGTTCTTAGGCGTTAAAAAGTTAATTTTCTAATACACTCAATTTTCAATGAACATATTTCTTTACATTTGTAAATGTAACAATAAAGCAGACAAAAAGTAGAACAAGTTGAAAAGTTCGTCTTTTTGTTAAAAACTATTTGATTGAAAATGAGGAAGATTCATAAAACGCAAGAGAAACTGTTGGATTTGCTGAAATCCACAATAGATCATCCATTGACCATTAGAGAACTTGCATCTTCTATTGGCGAACAATCACCTGGCGTCATTCATCACCATTTAGTACAACTTGAAAAAAAAGGTTATTTAAAACGCAATCCAAATAACCCTAAAGACTATACAATTTTAGATTCAGGTGAAAAGCTCATTGTATATTTAAATAAATATGGAACCGCACAATGTGGACCGAATGGGATAATGTTAGACGATAATGTTATAGAAAAAATCCCAATTGCTTCTAGCCTTTTAAAATTTCCATCTTCTGAAGCTTTTATAGTTGAGGCTCGCGGAGATTCAATGGAGCCAAAAATCTTCAGTGGAGATATAGTCATCGGTAGAAAACAGGAATATGCCGAACACAATGATTTTATAATTTGTACTTATAATGAGGAAGTAATGATCAAGCAACTGAAGAAAGGCAATGATGGTCTAATACTTTACTCTATAAATAGCGGAAAATACAATCCAAAAAAAATTGAAGCGGAAGATCTTAAAATTGCAGGTATTGTTAAAAACATTTTACATTACGATTAATTAACCCTGCACATAACAGAGGCTAAGCGAGTCGCCTGGTTTTTCGTAAATCGAAACATTTATTTCCAATGCTAACGCACCGAAACCATAAACTAAACTGAATATGATATTCCGCGAAGCAAAAATTGAAGATATCAAACAAATTCAGATCGTACGGAATTCCGTAAAAGAAAATACGTTGTCCAATCCGGCATTGGTAACGGACGCAGACTGCGAAAACTTTATGTTTCATCGCGGCAAAGGCTGGGTTTGTGAAACGTACAACCGGATTGCCGGATTTGCAATTGCCGATTTAAGGGAAGACAACATCTGGGCACTTTTCCTGCATCCTGAATTTGAGGGAAAAGGCATGGGGAAAAAACTGCACCAAATGATGCTTGACTGGTATTTCTCCACCGGGAAAGAAAAGGTTTGGCTGGGAACATCGCCAAACACGCGGGCTGAAAAATTTTATACCAAGGCGGGATGGAAACGAAACGGGATGCATGGAAAAAACGAAGTGAAATTCGAAATGTTGAAACAGGATTGGTTAAAAATCAATCCCGGCAGTTAACCACCGGGCAAATGGGTAATTCGATAAATCATTAAAATTCCTTTTCGGAAATTAATAATTTTAATCATGCAAACTAAAGGCCAAACGTTAGCGGAAATGCCCGAGCGACAAGAAAAAAAAAGAAAATCAAAAACAAAAAATGACAAAACAGAATAAACTAATAATCGCAATTTTTTGCATAATAAAATTTACACTTCATTTAATTGCAGATTATCATTCAGGGTTTCAAGGTGACGAATTATTACATATTGAAACTGGAAATCATTTAGCTATTGGTTATATGGAATTTCCACCATTAATTGGAGTTTTAGCATATGTTCAAAATCTTTTTAATTCCAATTCTGTATATATTCACCATCTATTTTCTCATATCTCTTGCATTTTAATAATTATTTATGTTGGAAAAATCACATTAGAATTAGGCGGTAAAAACAAAGCGTTATTTCTAACTTTATTATGCATAGTCATTGCTCCAGCATTTGGACGTTCACAACAACTTTTTCAACCTGTTATTTTTGGACAACTATTTTGGGTTTTGGGTTTTTACCAATTAGTTCGATTTACAAAATATCTTGACAAAAAATATTTAACCTATTTAGCCATTTTTTCAGTAATTGGTTTTTTATTCAAATATGATGTACTTTTTTTTATTTTCGGTATATCGTCATTATTATTCTTTAAAAGAACAAGAGAAACATTATTAAAACAAAATGTTAGATTACATATTTTGCTTGCTTTTATAATAATTCTGCCAAATATTTATTGGCAATACATGACTGATTATCCTGTATTTCAAATGTTTAGTAGATTATACGAAACACAACTGGATAAAATTTCGAGAATTGATAATTTGAAAAATTTAATTCTTGCTTCCAATCCAATTTCGCTTATTTTGATTTTACCTGCATTAATTTATATTTTCAAATCTAACAAAGCCGAACTTTATAAACCATTAGCATTTTCAATTACTTTATCCTTCCTTTTATTGATATCCAGTAACGGAAAATCGTATTATTTCTTTCCTATCATTTTAACAATCTTGCCCTTTGGAGCAATATTTTGGGAACAAAAAGTAATTCAAAATCATAAATGGGTTATGTTTCCAATAACATTTCTTTTATTTTTAGGCTCTATATTAATTTCATTCGGAATGCCAGTTTATACTTTCAACCATTATTTACATTCCATTTACAAATTTGAAAAGAAAGATATTGATGGCGGAAAATATGGTGTAAAATATGATGAGTATTATACTAAAGAAAAATGGAAAAAAACAATGAGTGAATTAAAAAAAGTTTTTGATAGTTTGCCAGAAAATGAAAAGCAAAATTGTAAAATTTGGGGCAAACATTATGCTCAAGCTGGAGCAGTTAATCTATTTGGGAAAGAATACAACTTGCCAAAAGCATTTTCATATCACGGAAGTTATTATAGTTGGACACCAAGTGGAGGAATGCCAAATACTGTAATTGCATTAAGCTATCAAGTTGGTGATTTTTTCAATCCATATTTTGAAAAAGTAACTCTTGTTAAGAGTATTTATAATCCATATGCAGACAATGAAGAAGAATTGTATCAGAGAATATACATTTGCAAAAAGCCAAAACAGAATTTTGAAAAAATGAAAGATTTATTTAAACATAGAATATTTGAATAAATAAAGGCACTATCCGCTAACAACGGCTAAGCGAATCGGCTGGTTTTGTGTAAATTGAAACAGTTTTCTCCATAACTTCGTTTCCGTTCAGCAGGGAATACGCTGCTAATAATTTCGCAGAATTCGCTTAGCCGCAAAACTTTATGTTACGCCCTAAACCAAACTTCTATCAAAAAAGAAAGCCCAATGAATTACCAAACATTTAAACCAAATCAAGACTTGGCTACACTTGTTAAATGTTATTGGACATTGGAAAGCCCGAAAGAAGAAACACCAGAAAAGCAAAACATTGTTCCTGACGGTTGTATGGAAATGATTTTTCATTATGGCGATTTATACCGGCAATATACTGCAAACGGGGAAAGCATTATCCAGCCAAAATGTTTTGTAATCGGACAACTGACCCGGCCACTCGAAATAGAACCAACAGGAGAAACAGGGATTTTTTCCGTTCGCTTTCATCCCAACGGATTTTTGCCTTTTGCAACCGTTCCGATAAAAGAAATCGAAAACACAGCCGTATCATTAGAAAAACTGTTTGGGACGGACGGACAGGAAATCGAAAAACAGATTTTAACCGCTAATATAACTTTAGAAAGGATAAAACTTATTGAAAGATTTTTATTAAGCCATTTAACTGATTGCGAAACCGTTGACCGCATTGTAAAATCAACCGTTGAAACCATATTGACAGCTAACGGACAACTTTCTGTTGCCGAACTTTCCAAACAATCGAATACCAACCGGAGACAATTGGAACGTAAATTTTCATCAACAATTGGTTTAAGCCCGAAACAGCTTTCAAAAACCATACGACTGCAAGCCACACTTAAAATGTTGCTGAACAAAAAATTTACAAGCCTTACCGCTTTGGCCTACGAAAACGAATTTTACGACCAGGCACATTTCATCAAAGACTTCATAGAGTTAACCGGATTTACACCAAAAGAATTTTACAGAAATAACCTGAAAATGTCTTCGCTATTTTACGGAACAGATTAGCCTTGTCGCATTTTTACAATTTTAAGTTTCGAACATATTAGAACTTTGCAACCTAACGTAAAATAATTGAATGGAAACAGGTAATAAACTTTTAATTGCTATGGTCAGCTTGATCATTCTTTGTGCTTGGACAACAAAGCAGACGAATGACATCAAAAAAGCGGAATGGCTTATCGGAACTTGGGAAAACAAAACCCCAAAAGGAAATATCTATGAAACCTGGAGTAAAGCCAGCAACGATGAACTTATAGGAAAAAGCTACATCGTCAAACAAAAAGACACGATTATTTTTGAAAACATAAGATTAATTCAGGACAAAGCAGGATTCTTTTATATCCCAACCGTTAAAAATCAAAATGGCGGTTTGCCCGTTCGCTTTGAAGCAACAACAATTTCAGCAACACAATTGGTTTTTGAAAATCCGCAACACGACTTTCCAAAAACCATTTCTTACACAAAAATCAGTAGTGACTCTTTATTGGCTGAAATTTCAGGAACGAAAAACGAACAAGAACGCAAACAAACCTTTTCGATGAAACGACTGAAATAAAAGGGCGGTCGCATAACTGTGCGTACATGAAATACAAAGCCTGTTTCATTTTGAAACAGGCTTCATATTTTTGCAATCCGAAAAAGATTACCAATGAAACCAGATTGTTTCTTTTAAAATGCAGATTCCATAATGCTTAACTGCTCGGCAAGACTTTTTTTTCCGCTGTGATGATTTAATTTGTGCGATAAAGGCTACCTTTGAAACGTAACAGTACCGCAACCAAATCGTTAGATGACAGGAAAGAGAATGAAAATAATCTGGTGGAGCACCATTGTGGCCAGCGTGTTGCTGCCCGCCTGTGTTTGGTCACAGGCCGTAGAGATTAGAAAATTGCAGCATGAATTGAAACAGGCTCCGGACAGCGCAGCTTATGTGAAAAAGTTGAATCGCATGTCGATGCTGATGCACCTGAAAGACCCTGACAGCGCTTTCATATATGCGCTGCGGTCTAAAAACATTACAGCCCGGCTGAAAGATTTGCAGGGCGATGCAGACGCGACAAATGTTATGGCCATTGCCCTGGCAGTTAAAGGGATGCAACATGATGCCATGAACCTTTTCAAACAAGCATTGGCCAAATACAAGCGCCTCGATGACGCTTCAAACATGGTGCAGGTTTATATGAATATGTCTGTTTTATTTTCAAGTTTAGAGCAGACTCAGAATATGCTGGAATATTCACGCCGGGCAATGAAGCTGGGTAAAAAAATTACGAATGACAGTATTTTAAGCCTTGTTTATTCCAATTACGCAATGCTGAATGACAAAATGCCGGCGGACAGTTTGCTTTTTTACCTGAGCAAATCTAACGCGATTGCGCAGCGGTATAAAGATTCGCGGGTGTTGCTGGTAAACCGTCAGATCGAAGCGTCTAAACTGATGGCCGGCACAGCAAAAAAAGAGGCATTGCCTGTTTTTATGCAGGTACTGGAGCAGTCAAAACGCCTGGGTATTGAATATGCCGAAATTTCTGCACACCAGGCGCTTGCCGAATACTATCGCGACAATCCGGCAACGGCTTTACAGCACAGCGAACAGGCATTGTCGGTTGCAAACAGCAACGGCTATTCTTACCTGACACCGTTGATCCTGGAAGACATCATGCATTATTCCAAACTTGCGGGCGATGAAAAAAAAGAGCTTGAAACTGCCCGGCAACTGGTGGAAGCGGTAAAAATGCAGCAACATCAGACCGAACTTTTCCTGCACGATTATTTACATTTCGACGACCTGCAGCGGGAAAACAAATTATTGGAGGACAACTCCAAAGCCGATAATAAGCGCATACTGCTTCTTTTGGTTTTTTCCGCACTATCCGCCCTTTTTACCATCGCGATGGTGTGGCTGTACCGAAAAACCCGTAAAGTATCCATGAAAAAAAGCACGATGAACCGTGCCATCAGGAGAAAAAACGAAAAGTTCGAACAGAGCGATCATTTCAAGAACAGGCTTGTCTCCATCCTTGCCCACGACTTTCGGTCACCATTGATTTCCACAATCTCTGTTGTCGAAATCTTAAGTGCGCATCCTGATCTTTCTGCTGAGGAAATGGATGCTTTTTATGCCAGGATTAAAAACGATGTAAGCAAGATCCTCGACAGGTTCGACCTCACCTTGCAGTGGATCCGGCAACAGCTTAAAGGCTACACACTGCAATTGGTTACTTTGCAGCCGCGGCAGCTTTTCGATGATGCGGCGCAGAATTTTGCCTCCCAGTTACAAAAAGCGCAGCTCAAATTTATAAATAACATTCCACCGGACCTGACTATTGTCTCGGACAAAGAAATGTTGCAATTCATCAATCGGAATTTGCTGTCAAACGCTATCAAATACTCGCCCGTTGGCGGAAAGATAACGATAGGATTTCAATTGCAAAATGACAAAATATCGATCGAAGTATCCGATGAAGGCAAAGGCTTGGATGAAAAAAGTTTCCAAAATCTCTTCTCAGTTGGTGATTACTCCGGCTCCACGAAAGAAGGTGCCGGAATTGCACTTTCAATGTGCCAGGATTTCATTACGAAACTTGGGGGCGAAATTACAGCAGCAAACAACAGTTCCGGAGGCGCCACTTTTACTTATTCGCTGCCAATGGAACCTGCAAAAGTAATGAGCAGGCCATAACGTTAACCCCGTTTTTCCCGCCGAATGCGAATGATTCGTTATTAACTGCTGACGGCCTTTATCCCAACCATACGAAAAATTACCCTGAGAGCACCTTCGGTTCAATAGTGCACACACAGCGATACGGCAAGTACCATTGTGATTACCTGCAAGCGCTGCTGTCCCATAGCCCGGTCTATTTTAAGCAATCGATCGTTTGTTCAGAAATACTCGGGATGTTGGTAAAAACTTAGGCTTTCATTGATTTCGTTACGGTAACTGTACAAATCCGTCAGATCCGAAATCCGGCTGCGCGATTCGACCTTTTTTTTTCCAACGATGCCAAGATACTGCCTCCGCTTGTTATTTAGGTATAATCTGCAAATCGTCCGGTATCTGTCTCCGTCAAGAAATACGGCAATATACCCTTTCAGTCTTTGGCAGCAAATTTTTTTGGGATCAATGCGCGGCGCGAGGATGTCGCTGATAATTTGGGTGGCGATTTGTGCCTCTTGTTCTTCCATAGTGATCATTTGTAGGGTTAATCATAATAGTTCGAATCGTCAAGTATATAAATATAAAAAAAGTTTTCAAATTTTAGGCTTCAAATCCACTGTTTGTAATACGGCAAATTAGCGCTTACAATCCTTCAACTGCCCTTTAGAAAATCATACATCCCAAATCAGGCAGTAATTTTGTTTTTTAAACTGTATATAAATTCTTTTTTGTCCCGCTTGCGCGTGGGCCAGTCTAATTTTACAAGGCACTCAAGAAGCAGTGCAAATTCCTGCAATGAATCAGGTTGAACGGTATAGAAATCAGCGCCTAAAAGCCAACATGTTTCCTGGGTCCGGTAGTCGTTAATTTTAGACAGTACCACAATAGGTATTTTAAAAAATAATTTGCTTTTTTTAAGGAACTGGATGATCTGATACCCGGTAAAATTAGAGTAGTAACAGTCAACAAAGATAATTGTGCCAGGCGGAGGCTGTTGTTTTGAAACCAGGTACTCAGCCGTTAGCGGAGCAGATTTGAAATTTCCTGACATATTATCGACCGCCGCCCGAAAATCGCCTTGTGCGACGGCATTGTCAGATGCGTATAACAATGTTATAGGAAGCGGTGCATTAGTAGAACCTTTATACATGATCTTTGGGGTATTGAACATTATAAAAATCGCTTTATAAACATACAATTATAATTCAATAATCATACAGTAAATTCCAAAAAAAAATGAATAATGAGCGGGTACGACGGCAGCAAATAATTGATGTATTTAGTATCAGCGATTTAGCTTTTTTGGATGATTTCAACGCCACTGACATGGAAGTAATTTATTATGGTATTACCAACTCAGTAATGGTATCATGTTGACCGAATTTTGGCCTGATCCATTTTTCAAGATCAAAATGATGCCAATTCCAGCCTCTGAACAGCAGCTGTTCACTTTGATAAAGGAATTGTCCCTTGGAATTTAAAAAAGTTTACAATGTAGAAATCACTCCCTTTTTCACTCCAGTATTTTTGGAAATAAATACTCTCCCTTGTAAAGTCATCCAGTATATAATCTGCAATCATGCGTTCTTCCTGAAAAAAGGCATCGAGTGCCGCAATACTGGTACGAAATGCAAAACCGATATAAACGTGCTTTCGATCCGGGCTTATCGTTTTAGGGGTTTGTACTTCCCCACTCGACCCGATTAATACCACTTCTACAAGTTCAGCTTCAGCGACAAAGCACGGACGTAATCAGCAAGCTGGCTTTCTACACTTGGCGGGCTAAAATTACTTACGTTTAGCGGCTGGTCGAATTGATACAACAGCATGATGCTGAGCTTCATATTTTTCATACCCTTAAATATCGCGCTGCTCCAGTATCCTGCCGTCAAGGCCATGGATAAATATCACGGCTTTTCCGTATAAGCGTTTCGCCAAACCAACAGCTTCTTTTACAACAACATTTTTGTCCGCTCCCGAAATCAAGTCAGCCGGAGCGCTATTGCATTTTGCCGTCCAGCCCTTTACCGTTTTTAAAATGTGTATCTGCTTCATATTTTGAAAATTAGCATTTAAAAATGTTGCCGGAAAAATTACCCTTAAAGGCGTGTAACTATTAATTCCGAACTGTAAAGTTAGCTACAGCATTTTCAGCATACTTACACCACTATTTCGATTCATTGTACAATTTTTGGGAGAACTATTTGATTTTGCGTTTTGCTAAAACCGGTTGCTTCATTATGAAAATCGGATTCTGTATGCAACACGGGATTAAACAGTCCTTGATTTGGTATCATTTTACCCTCGTTCGCAAAAATCATTTTTTTGCAAATCAAACCAAAAGGAAACCAAAACCACATCAAAACAATACCAAACCAAAACACGGCATGGATGCGGCATGGATGTATCATAGCCACGGTACCGCAGCAGTTTGTTTTTTTAAGATTTTTTTGTAAGTTTGAGTTGTGAAGTATTGGCGGACAGCCAATTGGTATTGCAAATATACATTATCCGACTGAAAAAAGATTATATGCACTTAAATTTTATATCATGGCCAAAAACATCGGACCCATCCAATTTACCGGAAAGCTCGGAGGGCTTTCAGGACGTAATACTGCCTTCGGCAATGTCATCCAGACACCTGGAGGCTTTAAAAGCGAACGCCTTAAAAATGATCTCATTTATTTGAAAAGCCGTCAGTGTTCTGCCGAGTTCGCACATTGCTCAAAGACCGCAGCATTGTTCAGGCAACAGTTGCTGCCCTATTTGCAGCTACTGCCCGACCCTTACGTGTACAACCATATCCAGAAACGCGTCCTGGTGATTAAAGACTGTGACCCTACATCCCCAAAGGGCAGTAAAACGTTTAACAAAGGGCTGTCTAGCGAGTCAGGTGAAGCATTGCTCCGCAATTTTTCCTTCAACCGCAAGCGGCAATTTTATTTTGCGGGAATACCCGGGCATAGTATAGACATTGAAAAAGGCAGGCTTACTTTGGATGACGTAAATCCGAACATGTTTGATTTCCCGGGAACCGCCAATGCAGTAGTTTTTCAACTTATTCTACTTGGGGTTGATTTGTCGGTTTCAGCCCTAACTACAAGTGCGTGTTTTATTGTAAAAAAAACCGACATACAAACATCAATCTCTTTGGAGGCAGAGATTCCTTGTGCCGGTACATTCGTGGCCGTATTATTTATCGGGGCCTGCCGTAGCGCTGAAGGGGCCATTTTGTGGATGAAGCACGAATCTAATGTATTGCAGGTCATGGCGTTGGGTCAAAAACTTTAGGTATTGATTCGTAATATCTTCCGCTGCAAGAAAATCCTAAACTTCCGTTTCGGCTTCACTGTTTTGTAGCAGGTAAGAGATAATTTTATCGCATTGTTTTTAATATTGTCTTAGGATGCGCTTATTAATACCAACAAAGCATTTTCAGCGTTGATCCATTACGATTTCCGCTATGATGGTAATCATGCATGTTCAAGTCATTTAGAGGTCTTAAAACCTTGATTTGACCATATTGACTTTCATGTGCAGTTCTTTCGGCTTCTTTTCGCTATAGCTCCTGTTACATAATAGTCATAAAAAAGCCTCCCGTTTCTGAAAGGCCTATTACCTAATCTAACTAATATAAAATAACTTATGCGATCGTGCTTTGAAAGTCGTTTGCTTTTTTAAGGAATGCTTTGATCAGCAAACGGTTTGGTGCGATACCAGAGTTGATCATTTGTTTTTTTCCAACAGTACCGTCA